>NZ_BMLK01000005.1 GCF_014645195.1 Novosphingobium indicum
CAGAAGAATGCCAGAACTACTTCAGAAAAGCAGGCTATGCGTCAGATTAAACGTGCGTTGCTCTAACCCATGCACGAATTCCTCGGCAAGCGGCTTTCAAGTCGCAGCAAGAATTTGGTACATCGGGCGATTGTGGCCGAAGCGATAGACGAGGAATGCGCGGCGTGGCTCATCATCAACGCCTTCGTTCGCCAGCAAGTTGCGTAGGCAAAAAAGGCCGCGAGAGTGCTGGCTGGAGGCTCTACACTCGCGGGGAACCGAACTGATTAAGCCGCCTTGAGTTCAGGGTGCTCGCCCCGGCATTTATGAATTTCGACGGTGACGTGGACATACTCCTCGTGAATCAAGAGCCGGGCGGCATACTCCGTCGGTTCCAAGGGTTCGGCGGCAACGAGCGAAACAACCGCAGCAAATTTCCCCGGTCCTACTCGCCAGATGTGCAGGTCGGTGACCGACGCGTCTCCATCTTCAATGGTCTCACGGACCTCCGCGAATTGGGCGCTGTCGGCATCGGCATCGACCAGCACAGCCGCGGTATCCCGCAGCAAGGACCATGACCATCGCCCGATAACCAGCGCTCCGACAAGACCCATCGCAGCATCCATCCAAGCCCAGCCGAGATATCGACCGGCAAATAGTGCAATGATTGCCAATACGGAGGTCAGTGCATCGGCCAGAACATGAAAATAAGCGGATCGCAGGTTGTTGTCGGTATGCGTGTGGTCGTGACCGTGATCGTGTCCGTGCACATGGTGATGAGCGGCACCTAATAGCCAAGCGCTCAGTAGATTGACGAGAAGCCCGAGGACCGCAATCCAGATGGCCTCGCTGTAAGCAATTGCCTGAGGGCTAATGAGGCGTTGGAATGACTCTACAGCGATCCCGATGGCGAAGATCGCCAATACCACCGCACTGGCAAATCCTGCGAGGTCGCCAATTTTACCGGTTCCAAGGGTGAACCTGGGATTGTCAGCGTGTCGCCGGGCAAACCAGTACGCGAAAGCTGCAACTCCAAGCGCGCCAGCATGCGTCGCCATGTGAATGCCATCGGCAAGGAGAGCCATAGATCCGGTCAACAGGCCAGCGACGATCTCGACGACCATCATCGCTGCGGTCAGCATTACGACATACCGCGTCCGGCGCTCGTTGGCGTCGTGATAGGTGCTCAGGAAATTGTGGCTATGAGCAAAGTCGCTCAAGTCGTTGTGATGCATGAGAATACCTTGGTGACTACGATGTCTGATCGGAGATAGAGGATATTCCAGCTGACAGGCGTTGAGCAACCTTTGAAGAGTCGGTGATTTCTTGGGGATGACCTGTCAGGACTGGCTGAAATTTCCGATCATTCTGACCGCCGGCGTCGACGTGGAAGGCCTTCAGCATGGGCGCTTTCAAGTGCGGAAGGGTTGCCCAACAAAATGGCAAACACCATCATGGCGAATTCTCCCGGCGTTGCGTCTGCTTGCACGACGTTGCGCGGGGAGCGGCGCGCCGCAGCATCTCTATTCAACAGCGCTACGAACGACATTTTTGCGTCCGTTGTACCAGAACCCGATCCAAAGGCTCACAACCGTCAGAAGCTGGAGAAGCAGCGGCTGCAATGCTGGAAAAATGCCGAGCATCGACAGTCTGGGCACATATGCGACCGGCGTGATGTCGATCAGGCCTGCTTCTTGAAGTGCAGCCGTCCCCTTGCCAGCGAGAACCACCGCGAGGACGGCGATGAGTGCCGAACTGTAAGTGAAGAATTTCCCGATGGGCAGCGAACGGCTGTAGCGCAGCATGGCCCAGGCGATTGCCGCGAGGAACGCAATCGCAGCGGCAGTACCTGCCGCGATGACGCTGCCGCGTCCCTGCGCCGCCAACGCCGCGAAGAAGAGGATCGTCTCGAAGGCTTCGCGATAGACGACAAGGAAAGCGAGACCGAATAGGAACCACGCCGAACTGCGCGACAGAGCCTTGCCGAGCACCTTGTCTATGTAGCGCTGCCAGCTCTCGGCTTGCGACTTGCCATGCATCCAGATGCCGACAGAGACGAGCACTACCGCCGCAAAGAGCGAGCCGAAGCCTTCCGTGAGTTCCCGGCTCGCGCCGCTGATCCCGATCGCATAAGTGGCGACCGCCCAGGTCGCTCCGCCCGCAACGAGCGCCGCAATCCAACCGCCATGAACATAGGGCACCACTTCGGGTCGGTCGGCCTTGCGAAGAAAGGCGATCATCGCAACGACGATCAGCAGCGCCTCTAGTCCTTCACGCAAGAGGATGGTGAGCGCACCGATAAAGGTCGAAGCGTCGCTCGCCGCATCAGGTGAAAGAACAGCCTCAACATCCGCAAACAGGCTTTCAAGCACGGCTTCTTTTCCGGCAAGCTCCTCAGCGGTGACACCGCGTCTGATTGCGGCGCGGTATTCGCCCATCGCACCCTCGATACGCGCCATGAGCGTCGCGTCTCGCGCCGCCAGGATTGGCTCCACCGGCTCGAACCCGTCGAGATAGGCGGAGAGAGCCAACCGCTTGGCTGCTTGCCTGTCGCCCTCGCGATAGGCAGCGAGGCTCTGCCTGAGCTTTTCGCGCGCGACAGTGAGCGAAGCTGGCGTCGCCACGTTGAGTGCCTGCGGGTTCGCACGCAGATAGCCCATAGCGGCGTCGGCCTTGTCCTGGTCGATGGTGCGGCCAAGGTTCTCGGGCGTCATGGTGGCCAAGGTCTGGAGGTCGGGGATGCGCTGGCGCAGGGCCAGGTCGCTTTTCCAGAAGCGCTCACCGGCAGCCGCATCCTTGAAAGCCAGGCTTCCTACATAGGTTGCCAGCGCCCACCTATCTTGGGAGGGCATGTCCGCGAAGCTCTGCATGGCAGTGCCGTCGAGTCCCTGATCGATCACCTGGTAAAGCGCGAACAGGCTGCGCTTGCGCGCGCGCTCAGTATCAGTGAAGGCGATCGGCGGCGGGTCGAGCCCTGCGGCCTGCGGACCGTGGCCATCACCGTTTGCGCCGTGGCAACTTGCACAATGCTCTGCGTAGAGCGCCGCGCCACGAGCCGGATCAGGAGCCTTTGCTGGCGCGAGTGGCACCGGATAAGCAGCGAGCAGGTCGCTCGCCAGAGAGCGTGCCTTTTGCGCGACAATATCAGGGGCTGCCTTGGACGCTATTGCGGTCTGGAGCCCTTCCGCTTCGACAATGAGCCGCGCGCGCTCGGCCTTCGCGGGAAGCGCCGCGATGCCGCTCCGGATCGTCGCGGAGAACTCGGTCATCTCGGCATATTCAGCCGAGCTGGTGACGCGACCGTTCGACACTGCGCCACCGTAATCGACTGCCACATAATCGAGCAGTCTCCAAACGGTCTGAGCCTCACCGGCTTCCGCCCGCGCGCCAGCGGGATTGAGCATGAGACCGGCAAATACGGTCATAAGGCTGACAAGAAAGCGAAGGCGGAATGGGACAGGCACGCGTGAAACTCCGAAGGTCAGGACGCCAGAGCCAGTTGATGCAGCTCGGCACGCGCACTGCGGAGAATCTCGAAGGCGGAATGAAGGAAGAGCGCCGCGATCACGGCGGCGACCGTCAGGTCGGGCCAGGCGCTGTTGGTCAAGGCGACCAGGCCGGCAGCCGCGATCACGGCAACATTGGCGAGGGCGTCGTTACGGCTGAACAGCCAGACCGCACGGACATTCGCATCACCTTCACGGAAGCGTGAAAGGACGAATGCCGATGCGCCATTGATGACAAGCGCGATAATACCGATGCCCCCCATCAGATCGGCATCGGGAGCAACGGCGGTCAGTGCGCGCCAGAATGCGACCCCGATCACGCCAAGACCGAGGGTCATAAGGAATATTCCCTGCACGAGCGCGATGCGCGCGCGCACCGCCGCAGCCCAGCCGAGTGCAATCAGTCCGACAAACGTGATTGTCCCGTCCCCGAGGAAGTCGAGCGCATCGGCCTTGAGCGCCTGACTGTCGGCAATGAACCCGCCGACGATCTCGCATGCGCCGAAGCCCAGATTGAGCAGCACGACGATCCACAACGCTCGCCGATACGCTGGATCGTGTTCAGCGCGATTGCTGTCTCCGGTGCAGCCGCAGCCGCCTGATTGATTCGAATCCACCATGGCCGCCTTCTACAAGCTCCAGCTACTGTAGAAGCAAGCATTTTTGCGAATCGTTCGCGATATGCGTTTTTTCCGGCACATCAACTCGGTCATCTCCGGCGCAACACGGTTGGATTAAAGCATGAAAGTCCGTAAGTTCTCCGGCGACTGGAGGATCAAGTCTTATGACGAAGCGGCTGGCGATTGGCGACCTGGCGCGGCAGACTGGCACCAAGGTAAATACCATTCGGTTCTACGAGGAAATTGGCCTCCTCCCGCTTCCCAACCGCACTGCATCGGGGCGGCGGACCTATGTCACGGCTGACGTTCGTCGTCTCGCGTTCATCCGGCACGGACGCGGGCTTGGCTTCTCTATCGATGAGATACGCTCCCTGCTTGCTCTTGCCGATGAGCCTGAGCGCGATTGTGCCGAAGCTACAGTTATTGCAGAAAAGCATCTTCTCGACATTGAAGCGCGAATTGCGCGCCTCGAAACATTGCGCGATGTGCTGGCGAAGATCGTCGTTTCCTGTGAGGGGGGCTGCGTTGGAGATTGCCAGGTGATCGAAGCGATCGCTGGCGCAGAAATGCCTATCGAGTGAAGTCCTCAATAATCAGAAGGTGATGGCTCTGAAAGGCGCTACGCTCTCGTCGTGTGGACTTCAGCAACCCTGAAACTATTGTCCCTTGCATGCCTGTTCGCGTTTCCGCTTGACTTTGCCGAGCGCATTGAGTTCACGCCCCTGCGGAAAGGACTTCGTACCGATCTGGGGGGTTGTCTGCGACTGGATGGCGTTCAAGGGGCACTTTCGTACCCCAGTGTCTGACGTTCACTTTCAAAGCGACCTTTACTTCAGACTATGGACCGGTAGCCAGGGCGAGACCGGTCGGAGCATCCAAAGGCGGAACACCGATCTGCGACATCTATGGCAATGGGTCGGAGAGCGGCGATATTCCAGCTGCCGAAGGCGCGCGCGCTGTCCAGCAGCAGGCCATTTATCCAAACTTGGGGCGGAGAAACACGAAATGTAAGAGTCTTGGGATCAGACACTTATTGTTTTTTCTCGGATCCCTGTGCCTCATCCACCAGGTTTCTCCACTTTCCCCAACGGGGAATGAACATCGGTACCCGGGACTGGTAGGTTCGGTAGGCGTTTCCGAACAGGGTTACCATGCGACGTTCCTCGCTGCGCGCAAGAAGAAAATAGGCGATCACAATCAAAGGGAACAGGCCAACCGAGAAGAGCGTCGGCCAGTGAACGACCCCTTCGCCAAAGAGCGCCAGGAACAAGCCCAAATACTGCGGATGCCTGACGAACCTGTACAGCCCGTCCGTCACGAGTTGGTCCTCTTGACGAGCGCGATGGACCTCTCGCCAGCCCTGGATGAAGATACCTATGCCGATAAATGCGAGGCCGTAGCCCAGAATCATCGAAATCAACATGCCCGTTTCGCCGACACTGGCAAGTGTCGACCAAAGGCTTGCGCTGACATATTCCCTGTCGAGGCCAAACGAACGCACCAGCAAGTAGATTGTCAACGGGAAACCATACATTTCTGCATAAAGTGCGATGATAAAGGCCTGGACCAGACCCGCACCCGCCCATTCCCGCCAAGCCTGCGGAGCAAAATATCGGTAGAATATCCAGGATACCACTACGATCATTATCGCCGCGAGGCCCCACCCGAATGTTCCCATGATATCCCCCTAATGTTGGTGCAATGGCATGCGTCTAGCGTTGTGCCCTGCAGAAATACTGATCGTTGTCCATTCAGCGGACTAAGACGCGCCAGCGGATGAAATCTTACAGGTTCGCTGAAAGCGGAGTTCAGGTGAGACCTTCAGGTGGCAGAGCATTCGGCGCCACGCAATGCGGGCCGACTTTCCGAAAGGCGGGCATGCCTTCCGTCCCAGTCGGACACCTGCGATAGGTTCTGTAAGTCGGACCTGCGAAAGAATGCCAACCACGGCAAGTTTGCAAGTGGTTCAAGAGCTTCTGACATATCATGTATTTGATCCTCGGCATTCGCTGGAGCAGGCAGATACGGCATCTAATGAGCCATAAACCAGGACAGGCCTCCAGTCCTGAGCAACTCTCTGGTGACACCACCCCAAACGCGCTCGGCGATCGGTCCGCGACTGTAGGCACCTGCGACGATCAGATCTGCTGTCTCCCGATGTGCGTGGCAAATCAGATCCGCGCCCACACCATATTCGGAACGCGAAAGGTGGAGATGGCCAGCTGAAACGTTATGTCGACTTAGATGCGCGGCAACCGATTCAAGGCGCGGGCCGTTTATTTCGTCTCCCACACCGACGACGGTCACCTTGTCCGCGCGCTCCAGGATCGGCAATGCATCGTGCAAGGCGCGCCGCGCCTGCGGGCAATCTTTCCACAACACAAGAACATTGGAAAAATGACATGACGCTATGGCCCCGCCTGTCCGTAGCACGGGGGTCCCCGAATTCAGCGCAAGCGCGGCTGGTTCAGCCATAACACAGCCATTGTCTTCGGATTCGCTGGTAATCAGAAGATCGGCGGCCAGAAGGTGCTCTTGCAGGGCGCTGGCCGGGTCACGGATCCCCTCACACCATTCCACGTCAATCGATGCGTCCGGGAAAACTTTCTTGAACGCTGTTCTCGAAGAATCCAGGGATTCCTGCATCTCCTGCGCTTTGATCTGAACAGATAAACTATTCCCTGAAAGGGCATCCGTGAAACGCGCCTTTGGCCAAGCATAGGCGGCGACGAGCAACTTTGCGTCAAACGCGACGGCAAACGCACGCGCTAGTTTAAGCGTCTGCTCAATGTTATTCTTGGGGCACGCATCTATAACTATATCCCGATAACTCACGGACCATCTCCATACGAAAGGCGTTTTGATTCGAATAATTCCGCGTTCTAAAACGCTCTAGCGAAATGAAATAACAGGCTGGCACTCAGATCCTCGCCATCTGAGACCTCGCAATCTTACACCCCGCACACATCTCAATCGAGCCGGTCAGGTTTTTGCCGGTCTGGCGCGGCACGATACTCAACCCTGACTGACCCGATCTCGAGCGGCGTTGATGTGCGGAGGAACGCGGTAAAGGTCACCGACGGGCTGCCGCGCGGTGAAAGCGTCCCCCATCGTGTATCGACGGTTACCGGCGGGCGGCGATCCTCAAACAAGCCCTGGACATGAAGATGGCCCCAGATGGGACGAGAGAGTGGTGCCTGCCGCCTGACCCTACCGGTAACAAGTAGGCCTTTTTCATGTGCGTAGCTCCTGACGCCGTAAATGGCCAGTTGCCTGCCGGGAAGTGTAATGACGGAGGTTTCCAATCGCGGACCGTAGCTGCAGGCGGAGAGAAATAGAACACAGGCCAAAGAGCGCGCGCGGTTTCCCGGCAAACGAATCTTGCTCATGGTTTTAAACCTTCCGCGCATGTGAAGGCGTCTCCGGGAAACTGCGTCGCACCCGTGTGCTTCCAACGGCGTGGAGGTTTTCAGCCGCGCTTGCACAGGATCGGCTCGCGGTCGGTTTCTTCAAGCGTCAGATCCTTTCCCGAGAGCATGATGTTCATCCGCTCTCCAAGAAAAATCCGACCTTGTGCCGCAGCTGACAGACGCAGTGCTGGACCATCCGGAGATCGGCGCACCATCATCGACAAGCCGTCTTGAAGGATGTCGATGTATAGCACCTGCCCGCCCTCACAGCGATAGGAATGGCTTTCTCCGATGGGCGGTGTCGAGGCATTGTCCGAGCCGCGCTGATCATCGGTTCCTGCGCCGGAGCACGCGGCCACCAAGCCGGCGACCAGAATAGGAAGGACGATCCGCACTCCGGCGCGATACGCGTCACATTTACGCGCTTTAATTGCCTGGGTCATAGTGCAACTCACTCTCTCGACAATATTCTTGCAAAATATGCAACAATGGTGCCGCCGTGGGCACGCGGGGGCGGGAGGCGTGCCCACGGCGTGGTCCTGCGCGGGCGGAGTGTGCTCGTCTTGCGGAGCCCTTTCACTTCTTTCCGAGGACCAAAGGAATAGGTTGCGGCGTGGATTTGCCGATTTCTCGGTGTCTATCCCATTCGACCAGTGCAGATTGACCTATGTTCATATCTTTCCTATCGATCAGGGCGAAAGCCCTTGCGAGCCCGAGGCTTGTTGGATTTTGGCTTCGACAGCACACGCGTCAGCCGTCTTTGCAAGAGACGATCCGTTGCTTTCAGCATTCCCTGGAAGTTTCGCCGCAGCCCCCTGAGCGGCAGAAGAGATAGGAGCCCAGTGCATCGATAGCTATGGACCAGTTTCGAGCCGACCGGATCATGGCCTATCGAGAAGCGCTCCTCGAGCGTCATCAGCCAGCCAAGACGAAGCTGGAATGCGAGCCGAGTGCCTTCGTCGCATTCGGCCACTACCGAATCCATGGTCCAGAATCGGTCCTTGCGCGGATCGATCCTGAAGGAATATTGAACGACACTCTTCGGAACCGGCAGCCCAGTGGGCCGGGTATAAGGATGCCAGAATTTATAGTCCTCAAACCTGGACAGGACCGGCCAGACTTTTGCCGGTGACGCATGCAAGATCGTCTCGTTGATCTCTTCGATCATGCGCGCCTCCACAAACCGGCTCAATCGAACAAATCGGCGAGAAAGCCGCGCCGGCGCCTGTGTCCGTGATGGTCGGACCGGTGATGCGCACGGGATTCACGTTCCGAGGTTTCAGCCTGCGGCCAAGCGGCGCGACCAGTACGTGGAGCCGTTATCCATTCCGATCGCGCAATGATCTTGTCGAGTTCGCCGCGATCGAGCCAAACGCCGCGGCATTGCGGGCAGAAGTCGATCTCGACGCCTTGTCGCTCGGACATCGAAAGGGGTAGGCGGCAAACGGGGCAGAGCATTCCTTGCTGCAAAGAAGGTTGGGAATTCATTGTCGTTCTCCGCTCTGATTCGTTTCACCAATATTGAAGGGTGGATCGGCTCGCTCGTCGAGCACGCCTCGGCCCAGGTTTGAACAATTGCATGAGCGCTGCCGAACAGCTCCGCGAACGCGGTCGCGATTGAGCTGGCCGTCTCATTTCATGTCCCCTTCTGCCCCCTTGGCCCTCGTTCCTTCGCCTCGGCCGGGGACGTGAGTTTCGAGCACTGGGCCCGACGGGCGCAGTGTAATTCTCCCGGCACCATAAGGCGGATTGACAGAAGGGGCCTGTGGACTCTGAGGCGCCAGTTTGCTGAAGCCGGGCTCGAACAGCGTTCCGCCGAAGAGATTGAGATCGCGCGCCTCGGCGCGTCCCATTGCGGCGAGCAGAGTGAAGCCGGCGACATAGGCGTCACGTTCAGCGGTAACGAACTGGACGCGACTGTTGAGAAGCTCCTGCTCGGCGTTCAGCACGTCGAGCACATTGCGCGCTCCAACTGTATTTTCGGCGCGCACCCCCTCGAGCGCGAGCTCGTTGGCGGAAACCGCGGATTTCGAGGCTTCAATGACCGCAAGAGTTGCCCGATAGCGCGAAAAGGCCGCACGAGTTTCCGCAACGACACGGCGCTCGACGAAAATGATCTGCTCGAGCGCCTGGCCTGACAGCGCATTCGCGCGCCGCACCTCCGCCGCAGGCAGACCGCCCTGATACAGCGGGATGGTGGCGGACAGGCCGACCGTCGCCGTCGTCTGCGCCTGCCGAAAGGTCAAGCCTGGAAGCGAACTGGTCAGCGAGCCAAGATAGTTATTATAGCCGCTACTGGCGACCGCCGATAGCCGGGGCAGCCGAGATGCTGCCGCGACCCTTACGTCGTAGCGTGCCCCACTGGCATCCGCTTTGGCCGCCAAAAGCTGAGGGTTGCTCTCGACGGCAATGTTGACGGCCTCTTCGGAGGTTGCGGGAAGGCCGGGCAATGCAGGCGGCGGCTCAAGGGCGCGCGCCGGCAGACCGACGAAGCGCAGATAATTTTCAAGACTAGTGTCCAGTTGGGCTGTGGCTTGGTCCAACTGCCCGATGGCGACGGACAGCCGCGCCTCGGACTGGGCGACATCGGTTCTGGTCAGGTCACCGATCTCGAAGCGGTCGCGTGAGGCCTGGAGATTGGTTTCGAGCACCGCCACGTTGCGGACGTTGAATTCGACGACAGCGCTGTCGCGCAAGACATCCATGTAGACCGAGACGATGGCGGTGAAAACATCAGCTTCGGTCGCGCGCAGGTTGGCCCTTCCCGCTTCAACGCGCGCATCGGCGGCACGGATTGAATTCTTGACCTGACCGCCCTGGTAGAGCGGCAAGGACAATCTGGCATTGGCGCTCGCTGCCCGTAACGGAGCAGAGAAGCTGTTCGAAGACCGGACAACGAACTCCTGATAATCGGCGGTTGCGCTAAGGTTGGGTCGCGCCGCCGCCTTGGCGATTGGCACGCCCTCATCGATCGCGCGAAGGCCGGCGCGTGCGCCGGTGAGGCTGGGGTTGGTTCGATAAGCTGCAATGAGCGCCTCGCGAAGGGTATCCGCGCGCACGGTTGTCGCGCACAGAAGAGGAAGCGACGCGAACGCAAATTTCAGAGCTGCTTTCCCGGCCATCACGCGATCTCCCCGTTGTCGCGGTAGACTAGGAGACGAAGCGCGTTGAAGACGACAATCAAAGTCGACCCTTCGTGAGCCGCAACCGCCGGCCCGATCCCGAGCCCGAGAATGGTCGCGGGGATGAGCAGTGCCACGACCCCGAGGCTGACGACCAGATTTTGCCGGATGATGCTGCGCGTCGAACGGCTGAGACCTACGGCAAAGGGCAGATGCGCGAGGTTGTCAGCCATCAGGGCGACATCGGCAGTCTCAAGCGCGACATCGGACCCGGCCGCACCCATTGCGACGCCGACCGTCGCGCTTGCCAGGGCAGGCGCGTCGTTGACGCCATCGCCCACCATCGCCACGGGCATTTCATCGCGAAGCCGCTTGATCGCCTCGACCTTGTCCTCCGGCATCAGGTCGCCCCAGGCTTCGCCGATGCCGACCTCGGCGGCGATCGCAGTGGCGACGCGCTGATTGTCGCCAGAGATCATGATCATCCGGCGGATGCCCAGGGCTTTGAGCCGCTCGATCGTAACCTTGGCGGCACTGCGAGGCGTGTCCATCAGACCGATGGCGCCCAGGTCGCGCTCGCCCATGCGGACCACCATGGTGGTCCGCCCCAGCAGGCGCAGGCGTTCGATGGCTTGCGTCATTTCGTCCGAAAGCGTGGCAACGCCGTTGCTTCCGAACATTTCGGCCTTGCCGATGAGGACGGCTTCACCATCGACCTTTGCCTCTACGCCGCGGCCGGTAAGGCTCTTGAGGTCGGTCGCGACCGTAACCGGTTTGCCGTTAAGAAATTGATGGCCGTCGCGCGCGATGGCGGTGGCCAGGGGATGATCGCTGAGGCTTTCCACCGCCACAGCGATCGCCATGAGCTGCTCGTCCTTTACGCCATTCGCCGGAACAACATCGGTGATGCGCGGCCTCCCCTCGGTGAGCGTGCCCGTCTTGTCGAACGCCAACGCATTCAGCGAGCCCAGAGTTTCAAGCGGTCCGCCGCCTTTTATCAGTACGCCCCCGCGCGCCGCGCGCGCTACGCCCGACAAAACGGCGCTCGGCGTGGCAATGGCGAGCGCGCAGGGGCTAGCCGCAACGAGCACGGCCATCGCCCGATAGAAGCTATCGCGGAACGGTTCGTCGATGACGACCCAGGCGAACAGCAGAACGACCACGAGAGCGAGGACGGAGGGCACGAAAGCACGCTCGAAACGGTCGGTGAATCGCTGGGTTGGCGATTTTTGCGTTTCGGCCTCGCTCACCATTTTGACCACCTTGGCCAATGTCGTGTCGGCGGCAAGGCGAGTAACGGCGATTTCAATTGCTCCCGGACCGTTGATGGTGCCCGCGAATACGCGGTGCTGGGCGGGAACCTTGTCGGGCTGGGCTGCCGCCTGGGCGCGGTCCGGCACCGGCTCCTTATCGACGGGGACGCTTTCGCCCGTGACCGGGGCCTGGTTGACGCTCGATCGCCCGACCACCACGAACCCGTCTGCTGCCAGCCGTTCATTGGGCTTTACGACTACGGTGTCGCCAATGACGAGTTCCTCGACGGGAACTTCGCTCAGACCGCCATCGCCGCGCCGAACCATGGCCGTGCGCGGGGCGAGCTCGGCCAACGCCTCGATCGCGCGTTTGGCCCGGCCCATGGCGTAATGTTCGAGCGCATGCCCGAGGCTGAACAGGAACAGGAGAAGAGCGCCTTCGGCCCAGGCGCCCAAGGCAGCGGCGCCCGCTGCCGCCACGAGCATCAGCGTGTCGATCTCGAAACGTTTCAGGCGCAGATTCTCGATTGCTTCGCGAAGGGTGAACCACCCGCCGAAAACATAGGCAGCGAGATAGCAGACGATCGGAATCCAGGCAGGTACCGCCGTCAGCTTCTCGATCGCAAATCCGGTCGCGAGCGCGCCGCCGCAAATCAGCGCGAAGATCAACTCGGTATTGGCACCGAAGACTCCGCCATGGGTATGCTCATGTTCCCCTTCGGCGTGATCGTGCTCGGCATGATTGTGACCTTTCGTCGGGGCTGTCGCTGAAGCTGCGCCGATTTCCGGCCGTGCGCGGACACCCATCTGGGCCAGCGCCTTGCGAATTTCCGCCTCCGGCAGTCGGGATCGGCTGAATTCGATGCTGATGGCGCCCGCCGCGCTCGCCTCGGCTTCGACGATCCCCGGCATTTTGCGAAGCCGACCGGCGACCGTGCGGGCCTTGCGGGCGTGGGTCAGTCCATCGACCGACCAGTGGATATGCTGATATTTTTCGGTGAGCGCAGCGCCGGCGCCTTTGGCGATTTCGCGCACCCGCTCGAGCGACAGGATGGCCGGATCATAGTGAATGCAGAGTTGTGCCGGCGTATCGTCGTGGCTCGCCACGACGTGCGCTTCCTGGATACCAGTGCGGCCTCGCAGTTCAATTGTCAGCCTGTCTATGCAGCGATCAGCCTCATCTTTGACTTCCGGGAGCAGAAGCGGAATGTCGAGACGCACTTGATCCGTCATGGCCGCTCTCCTCTTCCGCTCGGCGCGCGCGTGGGAAAGCGCAGCACCGAAGCTGTTGGTTCTCGCTGATGGTGAGGTGCGGGCGCGTCGAACGCCCGCACCTCATGACGTTGACTCTGGCGGAAACCAAAAGATTCGAACCTGCCAGAGCCAAGCGAACCGCTGGTCTGGTCGGCCCACGCTCGGGAGTACGGTCCTCCGCTCAAGGACGGCGGGCGCCTTGGTGCGCATAGCGCGATATCACGATCCCCCGCCGAAGATGGCACGCCAACGAAGAGCCGGTCTTGACAAGCTGACGCCGCAAGAGTGGTCTCATGACAAAGTATCCAAGCCCCGAGCCGATACCCGAACAGGACAGCCGGTGCGTGATCTGGGTGCCTTCCGGCAACTTCTCCAGACGAAACCCTTCCTCGATCTGGAGCAGCCCTGTGATCCCCACGCGCCAGGCGAAGTCGGATGGTCGTTTGAGGCGAACAACCCTCGCCTCCGCCGAAATCACCGGATCTGCCCAGCCCGGTTGCCAATAGGCATAAAATAGCTTCCTCGGATCGGCCGGGTCGCTTTCGAGCCCCGTATGCGGATGCCAGTCGCGATAGCGGTCGACGTCGACCAGCACCCGCCATACCCGTGCCAAAGGTGCAGACAATGATATCGAATTTTCTACCGTAAACATAGCGGGTCATCCCACGACAGCCGGAAGCCACCCGGGTTGCACCGGGGGCCACATCAGACACGCGAAGGTAGTGCTGCCTTCCATGCGCGATGCTTGCAGGTTCGCGTGATTCACGTGGGGATCCGATGCGGGTCACGGATTTTTTCCTGGCAGTCCCTGCTTGGCCTTTCCGCCAAGAATTTCCACAGGTTCCAGTGTCATCATTCCGATGTCCGGAATATCGTCGAGTGCGACGGCAAAGCTTCTCAACTTTGGTTCATCGTCGACAATCTCGATGAGGAGTGCCCGGTCGTTTTCGAAGACATGGCGCCGGTGCATGTGTGCCGAGCGGCCGAACCCCAACCGCGCCTCTAGAACCGTGACGCCAGCCAGGCCGGCATCCCTTGCCCGGGATGCAATGACTTCGAACACCCTGCGATCACCAAGATAGGCGCCCTCATCGGTGTATATCCGCAACAGCTTGATTGCTTCAGTCATGATCTTCTCCTTTACGCCGGCTCGGGTGCGGTCGGCTCGACTGGCTCTTCGCGCTTGCGGCGCCTTCCTTCGATTGCACCGAGCACAACCTTTGAGATCGCCGGCAAAACAAGGAGGGTGAGGACCGTCGCGGCGATCAGGCCGCCGATCACCGTGGTCGCCAGCGGCTTCTGAACTTCAGCGCCGGTCCCCGTGGCGATCGCCATTGGTATGAAGCCGATTGCCGGGACAAAGCCGGTCATGATGACCGCGCGCATTTTTTCTGCCATGCCTTCCCGGATTGCCTCAATCAGAGGTAGCCCATGTTCCTGGCGTTCACGAATGGCCGTCATCACAACCAGGCCGTTCAGAACTGAAACACCGGCCAGCACGATAAGCCCAACCGCTGCCGAGACGGAGAAGTTGATCCCGGTTAAGACGAGGGTGAAGATTCCCCCGGCCAATCCCAGCGGCACGGTCAGGAAGACCGCAGTTGCGCGGCCTGCCGATCCAAGGGCCATGAAAAGCAGGACGAAGATGGCGACAAAAGCCAGCGGCACCACAATTGACAGTCGTGCGGTGGCCGCTTGCAAATTCTCGAACTGTCCGCCCCATTCGAGATAGTAGCCAGCCGGCAGCTTCACCTGCGCGATCTTCGCCTGCGCTTCCTGGACGAACGAGCCTGCATCGCGACCTTCCAGGTTCAACTGGACAACGACACGGCGCTTGCCGTTCTCGCGTCTTATCTCATTGAGTCCTTCGGTGAAGCGGATCTGGGCCACTTGCGCGAGCGGGACCTGTCGGCGCACTTCGCCGGGCTCCTCGGGCAGGAGCACTGGCAGCGAGCGGATGTCGTCAAGGTTGACCCGGGTTGTATCGGGCACGCGTACCGTGATGTCGAAGCGCCGATCGCCTTCGTAGAGCAGGCCCGATTCCCGCCCGCCGAGTGCCGCAGCGACCGTATCGGCGACTTCCTGTACGGTCAGCCCGTAGCGCGCGATCATCGCGCGATCGAGTTTCACGTCCAGCACGGGCGCACCGCCGACCTGGTCCGCCTTCACGCTGCTCGCTCCGGGAATCGCCTGCAGCACCCGCACCATCTCGTTGGCGCTCTGCGACATCTTGTCGAGATCGTCGCC
The DNA here is from genome assembly GCF_014645195.1 of Novosphingobium indicum. Classification (GTDB taxonomy): domain Bacteria; phylum Pseudomonadota; class Alphaproteobacteria; order Sphingomonadales; family Sphingomonadaceae; genus Novosphingobium; species Novosphingobium indicum. Next base: position 15,392 of record NZ_BMLK01000005.1, read on the forward strand.
ATAGAGCTTGATTGCAACGTCGCCGCGTACGCCGGAGATCAGTTCGTTGAAGCGCAGCTCAATGGGCTGGCTGACTTCGTAAAGCTGTCCGAGTAGACCGCCCGAAGCCTTCTCGATGCGTTCAACCACATCGGCCTTTGTCTCGACGCCTGCCGGCCATTGGTCCTGCGGCTTCAGGATAACGAAGCCATCGGAAATGTTCGGCGGCATCGGGTCGGTGGCGACCTCGGCGGTACCCGTCTTGGAGAACATCAGCTCCACCTCGGGAAGCTTCTTGACCGCCTCCTCGACCTTGCGCTGCATCGCCAGGGATTGTTCGAGACTCACCGAGGGCACGCGCGTCGAGGCGAGCGCCAGGTTCTTCTCATCGAGCTGGGGAATGAACTCCGAGCCGAGAAGGCCAAACGCCGGTACAGCCGCCAAGAAGAAGGCGAGACCGCCCAGGATGAACGGCCACGGCCGAGCGAGTGCTTTGTCGAGCAGCGGTCGATAACGATCCTTGCTCTTGCGGATCAGCCACACTTCTTTCTCGGCAACACGCCCGCGAATGAGGATTGCTACCAGTGCGGGCACCAGCGTGATCGAGAGGATGAAGGCGGAGACAAGCGCCAGCATGATGGTGATCGCCATGGGCGAGAAAGTCTTGCCCTCGACACCGGTGAACATCAGAAGCGGCGCGAAGGAGAGGAGGATGATCACCTGGCCGAACACGGTCGGTTTGATCATCTCCTGCGAAGCATGCATCGTTTCTTCGAGCCGCTCCCGAAGCGTCAGCAGCCGTCCTTCGTGTTCCTGACGATGCGCCAGTCGCGCTAGACAGTTCTCGATGATGATCACGGCGCCATCGACGATCAGGCCGAAGTCCAATGCGCCAAGGCTCATCAGATTGCCCGGCACGCGAAACGCATTCATCCCCATCGCCATCATGAGGAACGAAAATGGGATGACGAGGGTCGCGATGATGGCCGCGCGCCAGTTGCCGAGCAGCAGAAACAGCGAAGCTGCGACCAGCAGCGCACCCTCGGTGAGGTTGCGTTCGACCGTCCCCACCGTTGCATTGACCAGCTTGGCGCGGTCGAGCACGATCTTGACTTCGATGCCTGGCGGCAGCGTTTTCGAAACCTGATCGAGCTTGGCGGAAACATCCTGCGCCACGATACGGCTGTTCTCGTCGATGAGCATGAGAACGGTGCCGATCACCGCCTCCTCGCCATTCATGCTGCCCGCGCCCGTACGCAGATCGCCGCCTATCTTGACATTGGCGATCTGGCCGACAGTGATCGGAACGCCGCCGCGCGTTGCCGCAACCGCGTTCCGGATCTCATCGACCGAACGCGCCCGTGCATCGACGCGGACAAGATAGGCTTCGCCGCCGCGGTTGTAAAAGTTGGCGCCGACGGCGAGGTTGGCTTTTTCCAGCGCCTCGCCGAGCTCGCTGTAGGAAATGCCGAAATTGGTCAGCTTGGTCGGATCGGGTTCGACGACGAAGGTTTTCGCGTAGCCACCGATCGAGTCGACACCCGCCACGCCCGGCACCGCCTTCAATTGCGGGCCGATGATCCAGTCCTGCACGGTTCGCAGATAGCCGGCCTTCTGGGCCTCGTCAGTTAACCGGTCCCCCTCTGAAGTGAGATAGCTTCCATCGGGCTGCCAACCGGGCTGTCCGGCAATCTTCTTCGCGCCCTTGCCATCCGGATTGGTATAGCCGACCGTATACATGACGATCTCGCCGAGACCGGTTGTCACCGGCCCGATCTGCGGTTGGACGCCGTCCGGCAGGTTCTCGGTCGCTTGCCTCAGCCGTTCGCCAACCTGCTGGCGCGCAAAATAAAGATCGGTGGATTCCGAGAATATGGCGGTGACCTGGCTGAACCCATTGCGTGAGATGGAGCGCGTCGTTTCAAGCCCCGGAATGCCGGCGAGGGAAATTTCAACCGGATAAGTGACGAGCTTCTCGATTTCTACCGGCGACAAGCGCGGATCGACGGTGTTGATCTGCACCTGGTTGCTGGTGATGTCGGGCACCGCATCGATCGGTAGCTTGGTCAGCTGCCAAATGCCGAGGCCAGCGACCGCGAGGAAGATGAACAGGACCGCCCAGCGTGTGCGGACGGCGAGCGCAATGAGACTTGCAATCACGGTTTATTCCTCCTCGCCCGCGCCCTTGCCGAGCTCGGCCTTGAGCAGGAATGCATTTTGGGTTGCGATCATCTGGCCTGGCTTCAGGCCTGAGACGATCTCAACGCGGCCGGCACTGCGTTGTCCGATCGTCACGTTTTGCGTGCGGAAGCCCTGATTGGTTCGCACGAAGACAACATCTCGTCCTTCAAGGGATTGAAGCGCGTCCTCCGATATGACGATTGCATCTGACACTTCACCGCGGCTCGGCAGGAGGCGGACGCGCACGGCAAGCCCAGGCTGCAGACTTCCCGCCACATCAAGTACAGCCGTGGCGGAACGCGTCTCACCGCCAAGACCAGGCGTAACGGCGCGCACACGAGCGTCTATCGTTCGGCCGCCGGGCAGCTCGATGATGGCCCGGTCGCCGGGAGCAAGCCTCTGGGCGTCAATTGGCCCGACCGTAGCCTCGATTTGCACCTTTGACGGGTCGGCGATGCGGAACAACTCGGTCTCCGGTTGCACGAAGGCGCCAAGACTGACGTTTTCCGCCGTCACCCGCCCGGAGATCGGGCTGGCCACTATCGCGCCGCTGCCATCGCGCGTGACGTTCGCAGCACCGGCGGCAACCTGGGCTCTTCGGGCTTCGGCCGCAGCGACCGCGGCCTCTGCCTGCGCCTGCTCATAGTCGGCGCGGGCGGTTACCTTCTGCTCATAGAGATGGCGCTCCCGAGCGAGCGTGCGCTGGGCCAGAACCGAGCGCGCGTCGGCCGCCGTCCGGTCGGCGGCGATCTGGGCGGCATCTCGACTCTGCACTATGGCCAGCGTTTCTCCTGCGCGTACAGGATCGCCCAGCCGTTTGAGCACTCGCGTGACGGCGCCGCCAGCACGGGCTGTGACGATCGCTTCACCCGCCGGCGTCGCGGTAACCGTGCCCTGCGCGAGGATTTCGGAGCCAAGGCCGCCCGCTTGCGCCGGTTCTACGCCGATGGCAGCCTTGCGGATCGCCTCGTTGGTCATCGCAAGGCTAGCGGTGGGGGCTTCCGCCGTCTCTTCGGCCTTTCCGGCACTTGGCGCTTCCGCAGTAGGCTCCGCGGTGCAGCGCGCGACTGAGAAGCCACCAACTGCTGCGAGCAGAACGGCGCCAGCCACCCCGCCGAGGAGGCGTTTATCTTGTGTGATCATTCAACATCTCCGGATATCGTGTGAGCTGGCTGCGGGAGGGCGCGCGTCCCGGCGAGCCGTGAGGCAGAGGTTAAGGAAAGCGGGATGGTGCCGACTGTCGCATCCGGCACTGCGGGCATGGTGCGTTTCCCGTCAGTTTCGACGTAAGCGTCCTCAGCCCGCAAACGTGCATGAAAAACAGCCGGTCCAAGCATTGGGCGGTGGCCGTCGTTTGCGACAAGCTGGTTCATAGCCCCATGTCCACTTCGCTCGCCGCCGCTGCCTGGCGCGCTAGCGTGGCTTGAGCTTCCGCCCGTGCGCGGCGCGCTGCGATCAGTTCGGCCTGGGTTGAGGCATAGGCCTGCTGAGCATCAAGCAGCTCGAGCAGCGAGGATTTGCCGGCCCGGTACGATAGCTGGGCCAGCCGCAACGCCTCGCGCGCCTGGCCGATGCCGCTGGCCTCAAGTGCTGTGACGCGGGCCTCGGCGGCTGCCAGTGCTGCACGTGCGTTGGCGATTTCCGCCTGGGTGTTGGCAAGAACACTGTTGCGCCGCGCCTCGGCCGATTGAGTTCCCGACCGCGCGGCTGCGATGTTGCCTTGGTTGCGATCGAACACCGGCAGCGGCACCGAAAGGCTGGCTATCAGCGCTCGATCGCCGGTTTGGCGGAGCTGGCGCACCCCCACACCAATCGACGGATCGAGCCGGCCGTCTGCGCGGGCTTGTCGCAGTTGCGCATCAGCGATGACTCGCTCGGCTTCTGCAAGGCGCACGTCAAGCGTCGCCACAGCATCCACGTTTCTGGGCGGTGCCAGCATATCGCTGCCGCTAAGCTCGGCCGGCGGAATATCGACGCCAAAGAGCGCCGCAAGTGAGCGTCGCGCGGCGGCTTCATCGGCTTCGGCCGCACGGAGCGCCGCCGTCGCCTGTGCGAGGGCCGCATCGGCGCGCAGGCCCCGCAGCGGCGGCTCCTTTCCCGCCTCGACAAGTTCGCGCGCGATCCGCGATAACTCGCGCGCTCTCATTTCATTTTCGCGCGCAAGCGCCAGATTGTCGCGCGCGGCTACACCAAATGCGAAGAGATTGCGGACCTGTTGGCCAAGTTCGGCACGTGCAATCGCGAAGCGATATTCCTGTGCGGCAAGTTCGGCCTCGGCAAGCGTCATCCGCGCCCTTCGCCTGCCGCCGATGTCGAGCCTCTGATTGACCGAGACCGTCGTTTCGGTGCCGTTGAAGCCCGAATAGGGGCCCGTGCCGGCGAAATTTTCGACGTCAACGCTCAGGACCGGATTGAACCGGAGCTTCGCCTGGCGCAGCCGTCCGCGTGCGGCTTCGACTTCGGCACGCGCAGCCGCGAGCGCCGGAGACCGCGCCTCGGCTTCTTCTAGGGCTTCGGCAAGGGTCAGCCTTGACGGTAGCGGTCCGGTCCGGACCGCAACAGCGGCCTCCGGGGCCGGCGGTCCCGCTATTTGAGACGCCGTCGGCTGCGCGGCAGCGGGCGTGGCGCTGAATGCCGCCACGAGCGCCGCAACCGAGGCGGCGGCAGATATGCGATGCATGAAGAAACGACTCCTGACAAACCAAACAGGTGCGCCGGCCTGCGATCAGGCTACGGCAAGTTGGTTGTCAGGCCATTGGAGGTCGATACACGTCGAAGAGTGTTGGTGGAGCAATGGCGCTCCCTGGTCCTGCGGGCAGGATTTCTAGCTTTTCCCCCAGTACCTCGCCAGATCCAGCTTCCACTGGGACAGCAATATGGTGACAATGACAGCCATAGCACTTCACCAACAACGTTCCGCTGTCCGATGAGGAATCCTTGCCTTGCTCGACCGTATCCTTGGTGCTCTTGAAAAATTCGGCGCCGCTAGCCGCGCTCTTTTCTGCCCTGATTTCCGCCGCATGCGCCATCGATCCCGTCACCACGCCGAGGACGAGGAAAAGGCTTGCAAGGAGTTGGAGCAGGCTTTTCATTGCGCGGCCCCTAGCAACTTTGTTGTCGAGTGGGAATAGTAAAAACGACCGCACGTGCTGAAAGTGACCCTGCGTTTCCTAAGCCTGCTCTATATGATATGCCATCTCATCCTACGAAGGTCTATCTACTACTGCAGACGAAAATTCATTCGGCATCAGAAACGTCAATGCAATCTGGACAGGATTGCGCGTCGTTCCAACCCACATCCAGCTAGCACCATACGTTCATCTGTTGTTGACCACCGATCGATTGACCAGACGACACTAGGCTAACGTTGTGTTTGCCGAACAATTCAGGGCGGCTGCTTATTCCATGCGCTACCATTTTGCTCGCAACGATGAGAGCTGGCCATGCGGATCCCGTCCCGAACTCGCCTGCGGGAAGAACTGCGGCGACATCACCGATGGTATCATTGCGCGAGCAGAGCAGGACCGCGCGCATGCCGCCATCGCCTGGGCGGTAACGGTAAAGCATCAGGACGACCATGCCGTTGACGCTCAACGCTGGGCAGTCGGTTACAGAAGCGGTCCTGGGCGTAGACTCTTCGGTGTGGCCTTTAATGCCGTCAATGGAGGGCCTATTTGTAGCACCTGAACTCCATCCTCCGAAAACCTCGGGCTGAACATTCGCGGGGCGAAGCGCTCCGGGAGTTGGGCAGCGTAAAACGCTTCTCCCGCCCACGTGCACCTTTGCAGGCGCCTGTCCGCGTTTGGCATCGATGGGAGCGATGACCGCAGTTGGCGTGATGCGACGGCAAGGCGAAAACGCGTTCTCGCCGCAGCCATGAATCGACGATCTTCGCCTGGTCCAAACTTCAAAGCTCTTCGGGAGGTGCTTTCTGGCTCCTCCCGGAGCCTGGGTAACCAACTACTGTTTCTGAAGGGCCGTCACCTCGCCGCTGCCGTCCTTCAGTGTCAGATCGAAGACTACCCTATCACCGACCTTCACGCTGTCGAGGAGTTCGGGCTTCGCCTTGAACGCCATGGTCATGGACGGCCAGTCCGCCTCGGGAATCGGTCCATGGTCGAGTGTGATCGAACCGGCCGACTTGTCGATCGCCGTCACCGTACCCTTGCCCTTCGCCATCTTGGCACCGCCATCGGCGGGCATCGCCATATTGCCCATGTCGCCGGACATGCTCCCGGCCATCTCGCCCTTGTCGGACGCAGCTTCGGTAGCTGTATTCGCTGCTGTGGTATCGTTAGTTTCCGCCTTCTGGCCGCATGCGGCGAGCAGGGCCGAAACGCCAAGTATGGTCATGAGCATGAGAGGTTTCATTTTTTTCTCCTTCAGTATTGAGCGGGTCGAGCGCCGGTTTTCGCTCGCCGCCGGCGTATCAGCAGATAGGCGGCAGGGATCACGAACATCGAGAGCAGCGGCGCGGTGAGCATGCCGCCGACCATTGGTGCTGCGATCCGGCTCATGATTTCCGATCCCGCGCCCGTGCCGACCAATATCGGGAGCAGACCGGCAACGATCACCGCCACGGTCATCGCTTTGGGTCGGACGCGCAGCAGCGCGCCTTCGCGCACGGCCTCGGATACCTGTTCGGTAGAAAGGTCTTCGCCTTGGTCCTTTAGTGCGCTCTTGAGATATATGAGCATCACCACGCCGAACTCGGCAGCGACACCGGCCAGTGCGATGAAGCCGACGCCGGTCGCAACCGACTGATGATAGCCCAACAGGTAAAGCATCCAGAAGCCACCCGTCAGCGCGAAGGGAAGCGTCGCCATGATCAGCGCCGCCTCGTCGAGCCTGCCGAAGATCATGAACAACAGAACGAAAATGATGGCCAACGTTGCCGGAACAACGATCTTGAGTCTGTCGAGGGCTCGCTGGAGATATTCGAACTGGCCCGACCAGGCGATGGAAACGCCGGGCGCAAGTTTGACCTCCTTGGACACCGTCGTTTGCAGGTCGTCCACCACCGAAGTGAGATCGCGGCCCCGCACGTCGATATAGACCCAGGTCGACAGCCGGCCGTTCTCGGTCTTGAGCATCGGTGGCCCGTCGTTCACCTGGAGCCGCGCTATGGTTCCCAGCGTGATCTGTTGCCCGGCCGGCGTAAGAATGGGCAGGGCCCGCAATTCATCGAGGCTGTCGCGGATTTCGCGCGGATAGCGTACGCTGATGGGATAGCGCGCGAGGCCTTCGACCGTCTGCCCGATATTCTCGCCGCCAATCGCGCCCGCCACGATCTCCTGCACGTCAGCAATATTGAGCCCGAAGCGCGCGGCGGCCGCGCGGTCGATGTCGACATCGATGTAGCGCCCGCCTGTGAGCCGTTCAGCCAGCGCGGAACTCACGCCCGGCACCTGTTTCGCCACCGCTTCAACATCATGGGCAATGCGATCGAGTTCGGCGAGATCGGGCCCCGACACCTTGACCCCGATTGGGCTCTTGATGCCGGTCGCGAGCATGTCGATGCGGTTACGGATTGGCGGCACCCAGATATTGGCGAGCCCCGGCACCTGCACCACGCGATCCAGTTCCTCGACCAGTTTTTCGGAAGTCATGCCGGCTCGCCACTGGTCGCGCGGCTTGAAGCGGATGGTGGTCTCGAACATGACGAGCGGTGCGGGGTCGGTGGCGGTTTCCGCGCGCCCGGCCTTGCCGAACACCCGCTCGACCTCCGGCACGCTCTTGATCATACGGTCGGTCTGCTGGAGCAACTCGGATGCCTTGGCGGCAGACAGGCCCGGCAGGGCGGAGGGCATGTAGAGCAGGTCGCCCTCGTCCATGGGCGGCAGGAATTCACCGCCGAGGCGGGACAGCGGCCAGACGGTGGTAGCGAGAACGACCCCGGCGATGACGAGCGTTGCCTTGGGCCGCTTAAGCACCCAGTCTATGCCCGGCCGATAGGCGCGGGTGAGGCCGCGATTGATCGGATTTGCCTGTTCGGAAGGAATGCGCCCCCGGATGAGCCAGCCCATCAGCACCGGCACAAGCGTTACCGACAGGATCGCGGCGGCAGCCATGGCGTAGGTCTTGGTGAAGGCGAGCGGTGAGAACAACCGCCCTTCCTGCGCCTGCAGCGTGAATACCGGCACGAAGGACAGGGTGATGATCAGCAGCGAGAAGAACAGCGCCGGTCCAACCTCCACCGCTGCCTCGGTGACGACGGTCCAGCGTTTCTGACCCCGTAGTTCTTCGCCGGGATGATCGCGCTCCCAACGCTCAATCTTCTTGTGCGCGTTCTCGATCATCACGATTGCCGCGTCGACCATCGCGCCGACCGCGATCGCGATGCCACCAAGCGACATGATGTTGGCGTTGACCCCTTGGAAACGCATCACGATGAACGCCGCAAGCACTCCCAGCGGCAGTGTCACGATTGCTACCAGCGCCGAACGGGCGTGCCAGAGGAATAATGCACAGACGATGGCGACGACCAGGAATTCCTCGAGAAGCTTGCTGGTGAGGTTCGCGACCGAAGCATCTATCAGCTGCGAGCGGTCATAGGTGGGAACAATCTCAACCCCCTTGGGCAGGCCCTTCTTGAGTTCCTCCAGCTTTGTCTCGACTGACTCGATGGCGCTGCGGGCATCTGCGCCTTGGCGCAACACGATGACGCCGCCCGCCACCTCACCCTCACCGTCGAGTTCCGCGATGCCTCGCCGGATTTCGGGACCGAGCTGAATGGTAGCGACATCGCCCAGCGTCACGGGTATGCCGCCGGCTGCGGTGCGCAGCGGGATAGCGCGGAAATCGTCCAGCGACCGGAGATAGCCGGAGGCGCGGACCATATATTCGGCTTCGGCCATTTCGAGCACCGAACCGCCGGTCTCCTGATTGGCCCGCCTTATCGCTTCCACCGCCTCAGCGTGGGTGACACCGTAGCCGACAAGCTTCACCGGATCGAGCACCACCTGATACTGTTTGACCATGCCGCCAAGACTCGCGACTTCGGCTATGCCGGGAATGGTTTTGAGTTCGTAGCGCAGGAACCAGTCCTGCAGGCTCCGCAGTTGCGAGAGATCGTTCCGTCCTGTGCGATCGACAAGCGCGTATTCGTAAATCCACCCGACGCCGGTTGCATCGGGTCCGATTGCGCTCTTCGCTGTCTCCGGAAGGTTGCCCTGTACCTGGTTCAAATATTCGAGCACGCGCGAGCGTGCCCAGTAAAGATCGGTGCCATCCTCGAAGATTACATAGACATAGCTGTCACCGAAAAAGCTGTAGCCCCGCACGGTCATGGCACCGGGCACTGAAAGCATGGTGGTGGCGAGCGGATAGGTGACCTGATCCTCCACAATCTGCGGCGCTTGTCCGGGATAGCTGGTGCGGACGATGACCTGCGTATCCGAAAGGTCGGGGAGCGCGTCGATCGGCGTGGTCTGCACCGCCCAAAGCCCGGCGAAGAGCAGTGCCAGCGCGCCCAATACAACAAAGAGACGGTTCTGGACCGACCAGTGAATGAGCCGGGCAATCATTGACCGCTCTCCCGTGTAATGAAGCGAACGGTCGGCCCTTCCGGCGGCTGGTCGAAGGTAAACCGGACCTTGTCGCCTGCCTTGAACCCTTTGGTGGTTGCCGGATCGCCCAGCCGGAAGCTCATGGTCATGGCCGGCCAGCCGAGGGCCGGCACCGGGCCATGCTTCAGGGTGACACTGTCGGACGCGATCTTCTCGATCTGTCCTGTCGCGGTATAGTTTTTGGCCTTGGATGCGGGCGGCGTCGCGGTGCCACTGATTGGCCGCACTTCCATTGCCGACAGGCTCGCCTCGGAATCGATCAGGAATTGGCCCGAGGTGACGACTTTCTCGCCCTCGGACAGGCCCGCAAGGATTTCGGTCCGGCCATCCGCCTCCAAGCCCGTCCTGACTTCTGCCGGCTGATAGCGTCCCTTCGCCAGCGCCAGCATCACTAGCGTGCGCTTGCCAGTACGAATGAGCGCTTCGGACGGCACCAGCAGCGCACTGCGCTGCGCGGCCGCAAAGCTTACCGTCGCAAACATGCCAGGACGCAGCCTGCCACCGCGATTGGCAAGCTCAATGCGCGCGGTCACTGTCCGGCTTTGGGAATCTGCCTGCGGAAGGATCGTGCGCACCCGTCCCCGAAACGTCTCGCCCGGGAAGGCGGTCAGGGTTGCGTTAACCGGTCCTCCCGGCTGTGCTTGACGCGCCATCGCCTCGGGCACGGCGGCATCGAGCCAGACTGTGCCGAGCCCGTTTACCTCGGCGAGGGTCTGGCCGGCCATGACGCTCATGCCCGGGCGCACGGCAAGCGACTTGATCGCGCCCCCGATAGGCGAAGCGATTGTGATGGCCGTCCGAGGGCGTCCGCTACGCTCCACCATGGCGATGGTCGATTGCGGCATGCCGAGCAGGACGAGGCGCTGTCTCGCCGCGTTGGCGAGAGCCTGGTCGCCCGTGCGGAGCACTGCAACGAACTCTTCCTGCGCTCCGCCCCACTCGGGAATGAGCAAATCGACGAGCGGTGCTCCGGCCCCGATTACGTCATCAGGTGCGCGGTTATAGCTCCGCTGGACGAAGCCGCTGGCGCGCGGCTGGATGATCGCGACCTCGCGCTCGTTGTAACCGATCGTTCCCGTCGCGGTGAGGCCGCCGCCAATGGTCCCCCAGCGCGCCTCGGCGATGCGCATGCCCAGGCTCTGGGCCAATGCTGGATCGATGCGCACGCCTGCGCCTTCCCCACCTTCGTCGGCATATTTGGGAATGGTCTTCATGCCCATCGAGGAACGAGTTTCCGGATTGTCGTAATGCTCCTGGGGCACCATCGGATCGTACCAGTATAGCACCTTGCGGCCTTCTTCGGTCTTAGCCGGGGCCGACACATCATGGCTCAACGAAGCCAGGCCATAGCCCAGGCCGCTCGCGACCAGTGCAATCGCCGCCGCGGCAAGGCCGAGCCGCGCTTTCGAAGAAAGTTGCAGCTTCATCGATCGTCTCCAAAGTTCAGAGCCAGCCACGCTTCATGGCGGGCAACGGCGGCTTCGCGGTCCAGCGTGTCGAGCTCGGTCCGGGCAAGGCTAGCTTCCGCCTCGATCACATCGAGCAGCCCGGCGCGTCCAGCGGCGTAACTGGCGGTCTCAAGCGCCGCTTCCCGCCGGCCAAGCGGCAGGAGCGTGTCTTTCGCCCGCATCCACTGTTTGTGGTGCATGGCGTGCTGCGCGAGCCCGGCATCGAGCTGCGCCTGCAAAGTCCGGCGCACGTCTTCCTGCTCGGCGCGAGCGGCCGCCGCGTCCGATGTCGCCGCCGCGATCCGCGGATTCTGCCGGCGGCCGGGAAAGATCGGCAGCGACATGGTGGCACCTACCGACACCATGTTGCCAAATTGCGGATCACGTCGCTGGAAAGCGACATTGAACCCCCAGTCGGGCCGTTTTTCCGCCCGTGCGGTCTCGACGTCGGCCAGCGCCTGGCCAACATTTGCAGAGGCCAGCCCGAGATCCGGATGGCGAGCGATCGCGGCGCTGAGCTCGGATCGCGAAATGTCGAAATGCGGGATCGTCCCTGTGGGGACCGGGTCGGCCTCGCCGGTCCAGCGCGCCAGTTCCGCGCGGGCCTTGCCTGCTTCGGCGACGAGCATGCTGCGGCGATCTTCGAACAGTTCGGCAATCGACTGGCGGATGTTGAGGCTTTGCGCCGGCCGTCCCGTGCCTGCCGTCACTGCCGAAACGGCGGCGCCGGACAGACGCCGCAGACGTTCCAATATGATGTCCATCGCCTCAAGGCGTTTTTGCGCATAGAAAGCGTCGATCCACGCCAGCGCCGTGGCAACTCTGATTCTGCGAAGATCCGAACTGCTTTTGGCCTGAGCCGCTACGATATCAGCCTCCGCCCTGTCCTGCTGGGCGTGCCGCTTGGCAAGGTTCGGCACCTCCTGCTCGATGCCGAACCGTTCCATCGTCATGTTCTCTCGGGTGAAGTTAAAAGCTGGCGGGCCGGATACGGGAAAATTGTCGATGCCGATCCCGAGCTTCGGGTCGGGCAGTTGCCCCGCGGCAATCGCGGCCGACTGACGCGCGCGAACTTGTTGCGCCCGCGCCTCAAGCAACGGGGCGTCGTTTGCCGCGCGGTTCAGCGCTTCCTCGAAACTGAGTGGCCCCGCCAGCGCTGGGCCCGAAATCGCCGCGAGGAGCGGCGCGCAATATAACAATCGCATTGAAGTCTCCTGATCGGCAGCAATCAGACCGACGTGTAAACAATAGCGGCTCGGCAAACGGACGCCGGCGAAGATGAGGGATCTCCGCCGGCGCCACGCGCCTGGCTCACATGTCTATTGCTATCGGCCAGGCAACAGTCTTAGCCCGCCGACGGAGCGGCTTTGCGATCATGCATGCTCTTCATGCACTCATCAGCGCTCATCTTCATCATGTCGCAGTCGCAATTGGTCCCCTGCGTCCGGTCCGCCACCCAGACTCGTTTGCGTGAGACGGGCACAGCGGAGCGCGGACCGGCTTGCGGGACGGTGCGCCATTCATAGCGCCCGCCGGACGCGGATTCCGTCTGCTGCGCGAAAGCCGGCGCCGCGCCAAGACCAAGCGAAAGGGCGGCAACAGCCGCGCCAATTAGAATATTCTGCATGATAGTATTCCTGAATCGAGTGGTGGAATGGCCTACATGAGCGACTGACAAGCGCAGTCACGTTCTGCCCAGAAGGAACCGGTCAGGTAGGCTATGGCATTCGATTCAGGCGTTAGGCGGAGGTGGCTCCGGTCCGGTCGATAGGCCGGCAAGCTGACGGACGGGGGGAAGGAAATGAAGTTGCGGCGCATAAAGCAATCCACCGACCGCACCAGGTTCAGGCACGGCAAACAGTGGGATTGTGCAGCCCATCGCTGCGATACAGTCGAGCGTAAGCCCCTCGCACGGCATCTTGGCAGGCTGTTGCCGATCCTGTTGCATCATTTCCATGCAATCGGTGGACATCACGCCAGCCGCCATTCCGATCATCGGCACGCGCGGGCCACTGGCAAACGCCGCCTCCTGACCGAGCAGACCACTCAATGCGCCGATCAGCAAGAGCAGGGGGAGGAAGCGTTTCACGACCAAGTCAATCTATAAATGTCTTCGAACAAACGCAACTAGGAACTGTCCGTCGTCAGGACATTCGGAACAACTCGCGGCGTAAATTAGCGAAGTGCGGGCCTCGTCTTGGATTTGATGTTAGGCGGCAAGCTTGCGGTGGCGCAAGCGCCGATATTCGATGGTTTGTCGTTTGATCCTTTCGCGCTGTTTGATGATGGCCGACGCCCGGCCGAAGTAAGCGGCGGCGGGCGTCACGTTGTTCGGGCTCTCGTGTTAACGCTGGTGGTTGTAGTGTTCGACGAAGGCCTCGATTTGGGCCTCGACAAGCCCGGCATGGGCGATTGCAACCGGCTCTGCATCGACTGCGGCGAATCGACTCCCGATGCGAAATGGTCGATGCGAAATGGTGCGACTTCTGCGCCGAGATTTGCGATACCTGTGCGGCCGAATGCGCGAAATATGACGAGGCCGTCGTAAAGGAATGTGCACGGCAGTGCCGCCAGTGCGCCGACCGGTGCCGTCAAGGCGCACGGAGCTGACTCCCGCCCGCCCCTCAACCTGCGCAACATGAGAGCTTCGAAACGTCCTTGCGAATGCCTTGCGCCGCAAGCTTCAGCGCCTCGACGGTGGTGAGGTAGGGAAAGACCATCTCGCCAAGGGCATCAGCGGTCATTCCGAACTTGAGCGCGAGCGCCAGGGTCTGGATGCTGTCCGAGCCTTCGGGCGCAAGAATCTGTCCGCCGAGGAGCAGTCCGCCGTCAGCATCCGCGACCAATTTGACGAGACCGCGTGTGTCGCGAGCAGCGAGTGCCCGGGGAACCTGTTCGAGCAAGACGACCGACATCTTGACGGCAAAACCCCGCTGCCGGGCTTCGGCCTCGGTCATTCCGACACCTGCGACCTGCGGATCGGTGAACGCGACCCACGGCATGACTTCATTGTCGTAGAACAAGGTGTCTCCATTCAGCGCATTGAGCGCCGCGAGCTTGGCGCCATAAGCCGCCATATAGACGAACTGGTCGCGGTTGGTGACGTCGCCGGCGGCATAGATGCCGGCCTTTGACGTGCGCATGCGATCATCGACGATAATGGCGCCGCGCGCGTCCTGAGTGATGCCAGCTTCCGCCAGCCCTAACCTCTCGGCGTTGGGCGCGCGGCCTGTAGCGATCAGCAGCCGTTCGGCTGTGAGTTCGATCAGCTTGCCTCCGTCCTCAGCGCATATGGTCACGCCCGTGTTGTCTTCCCGGCAGGCATTGTAAGCGATGCCGCAATGGAGAGTGATGCCCTCCGACCGGAACACATCCGCCAGCGCGGCGGACACTTCCGGCTCCGCCTGAGGCAGAAGTCGCGAGCGACAAATCACGGTGACATCGACCCCCATGCGACCCATCATCTGGGCAAGCTCCGCGCCGACATAACCGCCGCCGACGACGATCAGGCTTTCCGGCAAGTCTATCAGATCCAGCAGCGATGTGCTGGTCAGGTAGTTCACTTTCTCGATGCCCGGTATCGGCGGCACAGATGGACGGCCGCCGGTGGCGATGATGATCTTTCCAGCGGTGATAGGTGCGTCGCGAACAATCACGCCCGCGCCGTCGAGCCGTCCCGCGCCCTCCAGATAGGTGATGCCGTCATACTCGGGCAGCAGGTTGATATATTTCTTCTGCCGCAATTCCGAGACAAGGTCGTCCTTGGCGGCAATCAGGCTGCGCCAGTCATCCACCTGCGCGTCGCCGGAAAGGCCGGGAAATCGACGCACGGCGCGAGCGCCATGCAGCGCCTCGGCCGCGCGGATCATCGTTTTCGACGGCACGCAGCCGACATTGACGCAGGTGCCGCCGATGGTGCCGTGGCCGATCAGCGCGACATTGGCGCCCTGCTCGGCCGCCGTGATCGCGGCGGAGAACCCCGCCGAGCCTGCGCCGATCACGGCGAGGTCATAGACGGTTTCTTTTTTTCCTTTGGGAACGCGATGGTCCGCCATGTCAGCTTCTTTCCTTGTTCGTCAGAACATCAGCCGCGCAGCAGGCTGCTGTGCGGTTCCGTCGCCACAGCCCATAAGCCGTCATGCCCACGAAGATGGCGAGCGCCGGAAGGAGTATGTAATCGAGCCAACCGACCCAGGCAGACAGGCCAATTGCGCCAAGTGCGATGACTAGTACCGGCGTGGCGCAGCAGATGGCGGCAATAAGCGAACCTGCGATGCCAGTCTTGATGATGGTCGCGTCCTTCACGCTATCAGCTCGTGACCGACGCCGGATAGCCCGCGTTGGTTGATGCAGCAGCGATCGCCGCGACGGTCGCTTTCGAGGGATCGAACACCACTGTGGCGGTCTTGGCATCGAAGTCGATCCAGACCGACTTCACGCCCCTTACGCCCTCCATGGCCTTCTTAACCGTGACCGGGCACAGGGCGCAGGTCATGTTCTCGACAGCGAAAGTCGCCGTTCGGCTCGCTGTTGCCGTGTAGGTGGGTGGCTGCGCGACGGAAGCGGCCGGAGGAATGGCGGCGGTGGCGATGGCAAGAGCACCGCCCGCGATGATTGCAAGTCGTTTCATGCTGCTTTCTCCTAGTAGAAATAGGGCGCCCACCAGTCGATCGTCAGTGCGAGGAGAACCAGTACGGTCGAAATCCAGAGGACTGTTTTGGTGATGACGGACGATTCCGGGCGGGCGCAGTAGGATCCTTCCTCGCAGGCCGGCTTGGCTTTGAAATAGACCTGCCGGAATCCCAGACCGATGAAGACGAGCGCTATGCCGGCGGAGATCGGCCTGTAGGGTTCGAGCAAGGTGAGATTGCCGATCCAGGCACCCGAGACACCGAGCGTCAACAGAAGCAGCGGCACAACGCAGCAGGTGGAGGCCAGGACAGCTCCGATCGCGCCGCCAGCGGCGAACAATGTCTTGTTTCTGCTCTCGACGTGTCGAACCGCCTCCGACAGCCCTGCCTCGATGTTCGAATTGTTCATGCGAATCGCCTCTCGATCTTCATGCAGTCAGACTGTAAGGTCTGTAGCAACTACAGACTCAAGGGCTATTTTTTTGGATGCAAAACCGTCGTCTTTCCGAACGGGGCTACCGGCGCGCCGACCTTGCCAAGGCCACGGGCTGCAATCTCGAAACCATCCGCTATTACGAGAAGGTCGGCATGATGCCCGACCCTCCCCGAACGGCGGCAGGCTACCGCATCTATGACAAAAGTCATGTTTCGCGCCTTCGTTTCATCATGCGCGGGCGCGATCTGGGCTTTACCATCGAGGAAATCCGCGGTCTGCTCGACCTTGTCGATGGCGGCACACAAACCTGCGCCGAGGTGAAGGAACGGACTGAACGGCATCTGGCCAGTGTCCGGGCAAAGATCGCCGACTTGCGCCGGATCGAAAGAGCGTTGGCAACCACGTCCTCGCTTTGTTCGGGCGAAGATGTTCCCGAGTGCCCGATTCTCGACGCGCTCGCCGCATGAATGACGTCCTCGGTGTTCTGTAATCGAAACCATCTTCACTGCGCCATCTCGGCCCATTGCAAGGCATGTGGACTGAAGTCCGCGTCGAGGGTGGGTTTGTTCACCTGAAAATAGGGCGACACGTCGAAATCCCGGGGGGGACGAAGAGGCTGTGGTGACAAACAGGCTGGAATGCCTGCGCGATCAGGCCGGAGCGAATCGCCTTGGTCGGCTCGCCGTTGCCCAATGCAATTATGCATCGCCGCCGCTCGGCTGGTGGCAATGGAGCAAACCTTCTAGATTTCCTCGGCATCGAGCCCTGCAGGTCTGCAGATGCGCAAGTGACGATCGGCGAAGATTTCGGCCGAGACAAACCGAACCCTGTCGTTCACATCGGCTTCCACGAATTGTGGGCCTTGACCCGACCGGTAGGAAATCTCGCCAACGCACAGGGCGGCATGAGACAAGGTCGAATGGGTCAGATTTTGATCGCGGTGCTGATCCGATGGCGGCCATCGACAAGGACAGCTTAATCAACGTTCATACGCACGCCCGTCCCTCGCGGGCCCGCCCGTCCCGTTAGTCCGGTTCCTTGAACAGCAGCCAAGGACTGACTTCAAGCCCCTTCGCGATCCTCTCGATGTTGTCGATCGACACATTGCGCTCGCCGCGTTCGACGCCACCAAAATAGGTTCGATCCATTTCGATCTCGAGAGCAAAATCCTGCTGGCTCACGCCTTTTGCCAAGCGACACCGACGGATGTTCGTCGCCAGGACATTTCGAAGAGTGCCAGGATGCGTCCGTTTCACGCCACATAAATCGACCTTAGATGGTTATAAGGCGACGGGTTTTAAGTATCATTTAACCCGGCTCGCATAAATCGCACTTAGACGGCACTCATGCGGTCGGAACGATCAATGACGCCCGCGCGTCCCAAATGGCGCGATGAACTGCGGGGACTTGAGACCAAAATGGCCAAATAAAGTGCAAATAAGGAGCTTCGAAACGCACGCGTTAGCAGAGACTTAAATGCGGACGCGTATCGTAGTCGACAGTCCCTTTCCCATCAAACTTTCAAATCATCAGGTCGGTCATTGCTAGGCTTACGAAACATCATCCTTGAAATGATCGCAAAGGGAGCCGACCTCACGGCGACCATGGACCGCTTATGCCTTGAAGTCGAGGCACTTGCGCCGGAGGTGACCTGCTCGGTCCTGTCAGTCGATCGCGATGGTTTCCTTCATCCGCTGTCGGCGCCCGGTTTGCCCGCGGAATTCTCCGCTGCACTTGACGGACTGATGATCGGCCCCAACGTCGGATCCTTCGGCAGCGCAGCCTATCTTCGCAAACCAGTCGTCGTCACCGACATTGCCTGTGATCCGCGCTGGGCCGATTTTCGGGAGGCGGCACTGCTGCTTGGTTTTCGCGCGTGCTGGTCGACACCGATTTACGGTGAATTGGACCGGGTTATCGGCACGTTCGCCCTCTATTGCCGCCAACCGCGTACGCCGAGTGAGGAAGAGAAAGCCATAGTCGAGGCATCGACGCACCTCTGCTCCATAGCGCTCGAACGTCATGAGCGCGTGCTGGAACGCGAGCGAAGGGCGAGCATCGACCTGTTGACAGGACTTGGCAATCGATCCGCATTCGGAACGGCGCTCTCGCTATTGCCTTGCGACAAGCCCGGAACATGGGCCTTGCTGATCCTCGACCTCGACAACCTCAAGGTCGTCAACGACGGTTTCGGGCACCATGCCGGCGATCTCCTGATCCAGGCAGCGGCGCGGCGAACCGAAGAGTGCGCCGCCCCGAACCGCGTCTTCAGGATCGGCGGCGACGAAATTGCCTTAATCTTGCGAACTCCGGAGGCGCTGCATGATCTCGACGGCTTTGCTGCGCGCCTTCTTGCATGCCTGACCCAGCCGCTCGACTGCAACGGGCACTCTGTCGTGCCCAAGGCCACCATCGGGGGAGCCATCTTCGACACCGGCGACCGAAGCCCCGAGACAGTACGGCAGAATGCGGACTTCGCGCTCTACCATGCGAAGGAAACCGGCCGGGGCGGCTTCGTGCGATATTGGCCTGGTATCGACACGCGCATCATCCATCGCATCGCCGCCATCCGGGACGTCGATGCCGCACTACGCGACCACAGGGTCGAGGCGCATTACCAACCTATAGTCCGGCTCGACACGCGAGAAATCGTCGCGATGGAAGCGCTGTGCCGGTTGAGAATGGCCAACGGCGGCCTTCTTGCCGCCGCGGCATTCTGCGAAGCCACTGCCGACATCCATGTCGCATCGGAACTGACGCAACGCATGCTCGAAATCGTGGCAAGCGACATGCGGCACTGGCGGGAGCGTTCCATCCCGCTTGAACATATCGGAATCAATGTGTCTCTGGCCGATTTCCATGGCGGGCAACTCGACACGCAGATCGCATCGGTGCTCGACGGCCATGACCTCCCCCTCGAGCACCTGGTGATAGAAGTCACTGAAAGTGCCTACCCGGCTTTGCGGGACAAGGCACTCCTCGATGCTATCGGCGCGCTCCGCCAGAAGGGCTTGAGAGTGGCGATTGACGATTTCGGAACGGGCGACGGGCTTCTGATGCCGTTGCTGACGATGCCCGTCGACATGATCAAGATCGATCAGGTGCTGGTCGATCATCTTGCGCCCGACGGCGCGGGCGCAGCCGTGATCGGCGGTCTGCTCCACACTGCGCGCGAACTCGACATTCCGGTCGTTGCCGAAGGAGTCGAGAGTGAGGCGCAGGCGGCCTGCCTTGCACAACTGGGATGCCGGCTCGGCCAAGGTTACTTCTATTCGCAGCCGCTTGACTACGAGGCCGCAACCAACCTGTTGCTGTCTCCCAGGAACGCAACCGTGTCGATAGGCGTGGGTGGACCCGGTCTGTAAGAAGATTACAGGTCCAGTACATTTCAGACGCCAAATGTCGCATGAAGTGTAAGCTACTTCATAATAGTGTCACACGAACTGACAAACTGACCCCCCCTGTTGCCTCACCGAAGATTGTTACCGAGTTGAGCAGTCGCGAGATGCGCCATATCTGCGCCCGCCGCGGCGGGCGCAGATATGGCGACGCCCTTCATCCAGTCTCCATTGAGGATGATCTGTCCGGTTATTTCTGCGCGCCATGCCTTCACGGCGATTTGCACCGTCCGCTCGCTTTTCTTCGTGAAGCGCGCCGGTTCGGCACTGATGAGACGCTGCAATACTTCGGCTGCCGAGAGCGTCATGTCGGCCTCAAGCCACGCGCGGATCTGCGCCTCGAACGGATCGAGCATGCTCGGCCTTTTGGGATAGGGCTTGGTCCGCCGGTACGGGCGGCGATGCGTCGGTCGAATCT
The DNA here is from genome assembly GCF_014645195.1 of Novosphingobium indicum. GTDB lineage: Bacteria > Pseudomonadota > Alphaproteobacteria > Sphingomonadales > Sphingomonadaceae > Novosphingobium > Novosphingobium indicum. The sequence continues at coordinate 35,451 of NZ_BMLK01000005.1, forward strand.
CGCCCGCCTGCCAGGCTGTTTCCAGGTTCGCGGCAAAGCGCGTCAGGTCGATGACGACTGGTTCCTCAGGCTTGGCATTCAGCCCGCGACGGTCGACCCGCTTTCCCAGATCGTCCTGCGCTGCCCGGATGCCCGCGAACAGCATCACGGGATCGGCTGTTTCCAGCACCCGGATCAGCCGCGCCTTGTCGGCTGCGGCTACGTCGGGATGATCCAGAACGCGCGCGGCCGGCGGCACCGGCGGATGATAGCGTTTGATGACGCGCGCGCCGATCCGCGTCTTCTCCCGCAGCTTGAACGAGGGTTGGAACAGATTGCCATGCAGCCGCACCACATCGTACAGGCGACCTAGCGCCGCCGTCGCCTCCGCTCCCACGAACCTGCCGTAGCCCACCAGGCGCCGGACGATGGCACCGTTCTTCTGCTCGACCCATGCCTGATCATTTTTGCGATAGGCGCGCGAGCGCGTCACTTCCAATCCTTGGCTGCGGCACCAGCAGACCACGAGTTCGTTCATGAAGGCGCTGTCGTTGTCGAAGTCGACGCCCAGGAGCGGGAACGGAAAGAGGCGCTGCGCCTGCTGGATCGCCGCAACCACGAGGCTGCTGTCGCGCGTTCGGACCGGCACGCATTCGGTCCAGCCCGTGGCGATATCGGTCAGCACCATCGTTTGCACGAAACTGCCGGAGGACGAGGTGCCGGAATGCGCCACGAAGTCGACCTCCACGTAACCGGGCACAGGATCGTTCCAGTCTCCGAAGGTGCGGACTGGAACCGATCGCCGTACCGCCGAGCTCATGCCGGTCCGGCGCCGCCGCCCGCCGCGCGCGACGAGGCGCACCTCAGATAGAAGACGGTCCATTGTCGCCGCGCTGACCGTGAGCAGTTTCTCGCGGAGTCCGGCGCTGACTTCGAGCCGGCCATGCCGCTCGAGTGCCGGTAGCAAAACCGGGATCATCGGCGCCAGGCGCTTCGAGCAGAGGCGATCCGATGCCTCCCACAACACCACCAAAGCTTCCCGGACATCGGCGCCGTAACGGATTGCCTGCCGGCGGTCCCGCGGCGGCTTGGTCTCGCGGCGCCGAAGCACCCGGATCGCGTGTTTGCGATGATAACCGGTGACCGCAACAAACTCATCGAGGATCTGCTGCTTGCCCGCTCGAGAACAGGTCCGATACCGCTCGACAATCGCTTCAACCAATTCCGACCGTGTCGCCATGCTGATCCGCCTGCCCATCCGCTATCCCCGAGACTGGATGACAGAACAGCCTCCGTCCCCCTCGGGACAGCAATCTTACTGGTAACATTCTGCTTGAGGCAATGCGCCGTCCATCCACGCCTCGGCAACGGCAGCGGGATAAGCGCGCACATGGCAGGCATCGCTGTGCGGCAGATCGAGCACGAAGAAGTGCGCCTTCTGCTCCACCCCACCGATCTCGACCAGTGCCTCGCCAAAATCAGCCTGGGCATGGCCGGGAGCGTGCGCCAGCGGCACGAACATCTCCCGCCGACGCTGGTTCCGCTCCCGGACGTAATCCTTGATGATCGTGTAGCCGCCGGTGAAGCCATGCTCCTCGCGAAGACGGTCGAATACCCGCTTCGCCGTATGGCGCTGCTTGCGCGGCACATCACGGTCTTCATCCAGCCACGCATCGATGACCAGAATGAACGCTTCCAGCTTCGGTCGCCGCACCGCAGCCGTGCGCCGGTAGCCGGGCGGCTCGGAATATGACAGCATCTTGCGAACCGTGTCGCGCGATATGTTGAAATGCTTCGCTGCCTCCCGCTGGCTCATGCCTTCAGCGCAAGCCAGGCGAACCCTCAGATAAAGTTCCACGGTGTAAATCCCTCATCCCTCCCCACCAGCTTCGCGAAAAGGGAAAAAGTGGACGACTTTTACGCCGCCCGCAGCAACACTGCGCCGCCGCTACCGTGGTCTAATTTTGCACCGCCGTTCTCAGCGCTTTGGGTCGGCTAAATTCTTTGGCCGATGATCGATTTCGCGCGGACTGCGATTGACTCGTCACGGAGGTTTTCGATGAGCCAATAGGTAGGTCTATAATGGGGGGCATCGGCCGCGATGTTATATACGCCGAGGTAGATCGCGATCGCGGCCAGCCCGGCGAATATCAGAAGCGTGAGGGCGACGAAGGTCGTGCTTGGCAAATGGCGCCGGAAATCGAAATTTCGCAATCCAGCCATTGGTTGTCTCCCGTAACAGCGCCCACAGGTCGGGCGTCCATGTGCGAGGCGCTGTTTTTCGCGCGCCCTGAACACAATACGCAGTATGAAGCCCTATCCCTCGAATGAAGCTGATAGATTGCTGCGCTGGAGGTTGCCGATGTTCTCACGCCAGCTTGAGCGCGACTGTCGAAACCGGGATCCGGCGAATTCCGACCGGCCTGTAACCACGGGGTTTGTCGCGCGTCCCAATAAATGAAGGTAGCCGTGCCTCGCTTTTGGCTGTCTTTCGTTTCCTAAACGGGCAAGAGGGCCACATGAAGCTGATCGCATTCGAAACCGAAGCTTGGGAGGCCGAGGCGTGCCACGCCCTTCCGCCGGAGATCGAGTTCACCTGCACCGAGGGCGCGCTCGACGAAACCAATGTCGCCGCCTACCACGACGCGGAAATCATAACGGTTTTCGTCCATTCGAGATTGACGATACCGGTCCTGGCCCAGATGCCACATCTCAGGCTTATCGCGACGCGGTCGACCGGCTATGATCACATCGACCTGAACTTTTGCGCAAAGGCGGGCATCGCTGTCGCGAATGTGCCGGGCTATGGCGATGTGACTGTCGCCGAACATGTGTTCGCACTCCTGCTGGGCTTGGCGCGCCATCTGCCTGCCTATAGCGAAAGGGTTCGGCATGGCGATTTCGACCCGGCCGATTTGCGAGGGTTCGATCTGTTCGGCAAGACCATCGGAGTGATCGGCACCGGCCGGATCGGCCAATGTGTCATCCGGATCGCCCGCGGTTTCGGAATGAGCGTGGTCGCCTATGACATCTCGCCTCGCAATGAGATCGCCGAGGCTCTTGATTTTCGATATGTCGATCTCCCTGCCTTGCTTGGCGAAGCCGATATCGTTTCGCTGCACCTGCCCGCGACCTCGGGCACGGAGGGGATGATCGGGGATGCCGAATTCGAACTGATGAAGGAGGGAGCCGTTCTGATCAACACGGCCCGTGGCAACATCATTGAGACCGAGGCTCTCGTTCGAGCGATCACCAGCGGCAGGATACGGGCAGCGGGTCTTGATGTTCTTCCGCAGGAGCCGCTTATCCGGGACGAAGCCGAAGTCTTTCGTGGACGCGAGATTGGGGCGGACGCACTTAAGGAACTGCTTGCCCATCATGTCTTGGCGAGCGCTTCCAATGTCCTCATCACGCCGCATGTTGCCTATAACACTGAGGACGCTCTTCGCCGGCTCATCGACATGACGATCGAGAACATTCGTACCTTTGCCGCAGGCAATCCGATCAACCTTGTGGCGATGGACTCGGAGCAGGCTCGTGCGGTGAGCGTTTGAAGCTCTGGGACCGTCAATGCGACAGAAGCAACGGGATTGGACAATCAAGAAGCAACGTGCGCGTGACGCCCCCGAACATCCTTTCACGATAGCGCGAATGGCCGTAGCCGCCCATGACAATGCACGAGACCCCCAATTCGCGCGCCGAGGCAGTAAGCGCTTCTGCCACCGATGGCTCGGCTGGCCGCTCGTGTATTTCCGCATGAATCCCGTGCCGTGAAAGGTAGGCCGCGACATCGGTCGGTGGAAAGTCCAGGCGCTCTTCCGCGATCGTCACAATATGCACGCTTGCGGCCGCTCTCATCATTGCGAGGCTGTGGCGGACCGAATTGGCGGATTCCGCCGTACCGTTCCAGGCAATCATGATTGGATCGCCGGGGTCGAATTGCGACGCAGTGACCGGCACGGCTAGAATCGGCACGTGGCCATGTACGACAAGCGCTCCAACCGTGGAAATGTCCGGTGCCTCATCTCCTGTAGCGGCCACGATCACATCGGCCAGCAGCGCCTCTCTGAGTATCTCGATGGCGCTGTTCCCGTTTCTGGTGCGCCAGTCCCAGGACACCATATCGCTGTTCAGCCGCGCTTCCAGAGCAGCGCGCAGCTCGCGCGCGGGCACCTCGACGCTGTCAACGAAGAGATTGAAAGTTTCGGGTGATACCGGACCGTCGGCCGGAAAATAGGGGGTTGGCGTCACCTGGAGGCAGGTAAGATGGCCATCTTGATCGCGGGCCAGCGACAAGGCCGTCTGGAAACGGGCTCCCATCCCAGGATCGTCCTGGACATGCAGTAGGATGTTCTTCACGCGCACCTTCTCTTTGAGCGATCGCGGCAACAGGTCTGACGCCGACATTTAGACGTTCCCAGATACCGGTAATTACGGTCACCCTAAAAATTTTTCTCATTAGCATGAGGGATACGGGCGGCGGGTGCGTATGACAAACAACGGCAGAGCCGGACAGCGAGGTTTGGCGATCAGCGCAATGGGGATTTTGCCTTGCCGTCAGCCGATGGATTTCAAGGCAGAAGATGAGGCGATGGAAGGACCCGAAAATCAAAGACCCATGGCAGGAAGGGTTGGCGAGCCAAGCGTCGACCAACTGCTGCGCTTTATCGACTGCCTTGAAAATGAAGCAATTCTCATGCTCGATGAGGCAGGATGCATCACGCTCTGGAGCAAGGGTGCTCAGCAAATCAAAGGATGGAGCGCGGACGAAGTGCTGGGCCGGCACTGGTCGATCCTGCATCCGGCGGAGGCGATTGCCCAAGGCAGGCCGGATCATGTCTTGGAGATTGCCCGAACAGAAGGGCACTATTTCGGAGAGGAGCTTCGTGTCCGCAAGGATGGGGCCGAGTTTCTCGCACAAGTAGCCATTCATACCCTGCGCGACTTGGACGGAAATATCGTCGGCTATGGCAAGGTTGTTCGCGACATCACTGAATGGCAGCGTGCGCAATCCGCCTTGCAGACCCAGGAAGACCATCTGCGATCCATCCTTAATACCGTGCCGGATGCAATGGTGGTGATCGACGAAAGAGGAATTATTCAATCATTCAGCGCGACGGCGGAAAGGCTCTTCGGGTACCGGGAGGATGAAGTTGTGGGGCGCAACGTCAGCCTGCTGGCCCCCTCCCCCCATCACGAAGCCCACGATGGTTATCTCGCGCGATATCTCGCGACAGGGGAACGGCGCATAATCGGCATCGGTCGCGTGGTGTCTGGCCGCAAACGCGATGGCAGCATTTTCCCGATGGAGCTTGCAATAGGTGAGGCCGTGAAAGCAGATGGTCACCGGTTGTTCACCGGGTTCATCCGGGATCTGTCGACCAAGCAGGACGTCGAGCGGCGCTTGCAGGATCTCCAGGACGAGCTGATCCATATTTCTCGCGTGTCTGCAGTGGGAAGCATGGCATCGACGCTTGCCCATGAGCTGAATCAGCCGCTGACGGCAGTAGCCAGCTACGCAATGGCGGCAAAAGCGCTTTTGGACGCCGATCGACCAGATGCCGCAGCGGAGGCCCGTCAGGCGCTTGCTGATGGCATCGCCGAAGCGGTCCGCGCCGGTCAGATCGTGCGTCGCCTTCGGGATTTCGTTTCGCGGGGTGAAACCGAGCGGGAAATTGTTGGTTTGACGAAATTGATCGAAGAGGCTGCGGCGCTTGCGCTTGCCGGCGCGAGTCTGCGTGGGGTCCGTGTGGAGACGAACCTCGACCCGGCCGTGATGCGTGTCCTCGTCGATCGCGTCCAGATCCAACAGGTCCTGCTTAACCTGATCCGCAACGCGGTCGAGGCGATGGAAGGCTGCGAACGCCGGGATCTCTTGATTTCGACAGCGGCCGTCAGCGACGAGGAGGTCGAACTGGCGGTCACCGATAGCGGCGTCGGGATTTCGGACGAGATTGCCGAACGGTTGTTCGAACCCTTCAACAGTACCAAGGCGCAGGGCCTTGGGGTGGGCCTTTCCATATGCCGCACCATTGTCGAGGCTCACGGGGGACGCCTCTGGGCCGAGCCAGGACCAGAAGGAGGTACGGTGTTTCGTTTCACGTTGACGCGGATGGATCGAGCGGAGCAGCAAGATGTCCGTTGAGAAGCTCGTCTATATCGTCGACGACGACGGCGCCATTCGCCGTTCGACCAGCCTTTTCCTCCGCACCCAGGGCTATGCGGTCGAAAGTTACAATTCGGGCGTGTTGTTTCTCGAGGCAGCTCAAACGCTGAGGCCGGGCTGCGTATTGCTTGATGTGCGAATGCCCGAAATTGACGGGGTCACAGTGCTTGAACGGTTGCGCGCCGGGGGATCGGATTTGCCGGTGGTCGTGATGACCGCGCATGGCGACATCGGCACTGCGGTCACAGCGATGCGCAAGGGTGCTCACAATTTCATCGAAAAGCCCTTCGAGCAGGACACGATACTTCAAGCTCTGGAGGAAGTCTTTGCTATCGCCGAGCAGGCGGATGCACAACGGTTGACCGCGGCTGCGGCAATGTCGCGCATCGAAACGCTGACGCCTCGTGAACGCGATGTGCTCGAGGGCCTGGCCGCCGGGCAGACCAACAAGATGATCGCACGCGCCCACGGCATCAGCCCGCGGACCGTGGAGATCCACCGGGCCAACATGATGGAAAAACTCGGTGTGCATACATTGCCCGAGGCCTTGCGCATCGCGCTGATCGCGGGCCTCGGCACCGACCTCTAGCCTGCCTACTTATTAAGGGAACGCACCTATACTGCGCGGCCGGAGGCCAGCGTAGGCCAGAAGCGGCAACCCTTGAGTTGTCGCGACAAATAGTGTGGGATGTTCGGTGTGATCAGGACTGACGGGAAGGACGATGCCAGCCACTGCGTGCAGCTCGTCGACGACGACGAGGCGGTGCGCCGGTCCGTCAGCCTGCTCCTTCGCGCGCACGGCTTCTGCGTCTGCGATTTCGGTTCGGCCACCGAATTGCTGGGAAGTGACACCTGCAGTGGTTGTCATTGCCTGATCACGGATTATTCGATGCCATCGATGGACGGGATCACGCTGCTTGCACGGCTTCGCCAGAGCGGATGGCCGGGGACCGCCATTCTTATTACCGGTCGCTACCAGCACGATCTGGAGAAACGCGCGCTGGAAGCAGGGTTCTCCGCATTGGTTGAAAAACCCCTGACCGACGAGAAATTGGTCGGCTTGATCGCGCAGTGCCTCGATAGGCCGCCACTGCCGGACAGATCCCGACCTGCGTCCTGACCAGAGCGGAAGCGTCCGTCGAATTGCCGCGCCGGAAACCTTGATGCGGGGCTTCCATCTTCTGTCATATCTGCCGGCCGAGCGCCATGATCGCGGCCATCCGGGCTCGCACCTCGTGCAACTTCCCGGCGGTCATGGCGCTTCGATTACAGCGCAAACGATATGATGTCGCGTCGCATTAGGTAACCGCCCGTAGTCCTTCTGGCAGAAACGCGTGATAGCCCGTTCCTATCAGATGAGTGGAGGGCACCATGCTGGCGCAGTCTGGTTCTGTTGGATGTGGAATAGAAAGCACCGCAATATCTTACAAGAATAGCGCGTCTATTTTCAATATGATGCAACATTCTCCCAGTGCCACGTACAGCATCGTTCCGAACGTTTTTCATGATTTTCGCAATTCATTGACGGCGCTGAATGGCGGCGTGCGGATGCCTGGAGCCCCCCGGTCGGGAACCTGCCAAAATGCTGTTCGCCGGTTTGGTTTAAGTCCTCCCTCGGGATCCAGCCGTCGATGCACTCGTCACAAGAGCCATGCGGTGAAGCCTAATGCGCTGTCCATTGCGATCCGGCACCATTCTTGCCGCGCCGGGATGAGACTGCCGTCGAAATAGGGAGTACAGCCATGTTCGACATATGCCCTGACAACGAAACTCACGCCGAGGAAAGCGACTCCTTCGGTGGGGACGCGGCAGATGAAACGAAGCGCCGCCTCGTGCGCAAGGAACTTGCGTGTTGTTACCAGCGCTACCGGGCCATGGCCGCTCGCCGGTTGCGCGACGAGGTTGCGGCCGATGACGTGGTGCAGGCGTTCGCGCTCAAGGCGCTGGAGCGATTCGAACAATTACGTGACGCGCGAGCTGTCCATGGCTGGCTTCGCCGCTTGTTCGAAACCACGTTGATCGATTTCTGCCGACGCCGGGGAACCCGCCGCCAACGCGAGGTGACATTCGAGATAGAGCATCACGATCGTCCGCACGAGGCCCTGACGGACAGCTTGCCAGATCCGGAGGGCACGATCTTGGGCCTGATGTCGAACATCAGGCAGGAATATGCGGATGTCATCTACCGGCTTGACCTGCAAAACCAGCCCAAGGAGGACGCGGCGCAAGAGCTGGGCATAACCGTGAACAATCTGACGGTCCGGGCCCACAGGGCGCGACGTGCACTTCGCGACGCGATCGATTCAGTGCCGGCTTCGTTCGGCGCTTCGCTCCCCACTTCAGGAGGTACGGCTTGCTCACCGGCATTTGCGCTGGCGAGCGCATAGGGCTCCCAACATTGGCCGCCGCGGTCGCCATGCCTCAGCCATCGGCTGAGGGTGTGGGGTTCCAGCTTCGGTTCGAAAACTAGCTTGCTGCTGCGGACGATTTAATGATCCGCGGTTCGCCACAACGGACGGACTGGTGAAACCAGACGAGATGCTTCCATCTCGATTGCCGTAACATCGGTCATCGATGCGATTGGTCCGCTTGGTCCGCGCAGGAATTGACTGCGTCCGCCGATCCCTCCCATCCGCCGCCAAGAGCCTTATAAAGCGCGACAAGGCGTATTGAGATGGCCGTCGTGCTGTCCGCGTGCAGCGCCTCACTTTCATGCAATGTCCTTTCCGCATCGAGCACTTCGAGAATGCTGTCGAGGCCATTCTCATAGCGCAGCCGGGCCAGGCGAACCGCGGACCTGTTCTGGCTCACCGCCTCGACGACAGAAGCGCGCCGCTTCTGCTCCTCGGCGTAGGCGGTAAGAGCACTATCCACCTCATGCAGTGCATTGAGCACGGTGCGCCCATAGTCGACCGCTGCCGCTTCAGTGCGATAGCCTGCCGCCGCGACCTTGGCGCGGCGGCGTCCGCCGTCAAATAGTGGCGCGGCGAGCTGGGGACCAACCAAGCCGAACCGGCTTGCCCAATCAAACAGGTTGGTGAGGTCCTGCGCCTGATATCCTCCCGCGACGGTCAAGGTCAGGCGCGGAAAGCGATCGGCAATAGCAACGCCCTGGCGCGCGGTCGCCGCATGGAAGCGCTTTTCAGCGCTTCGAATGTCGGGACGCCTGCAAAGGAGTTCTGCGGGAAGACCGACCGCGACCTGCGGCGGAATCACTGGGACCGGTTTGGCGGATTCGAGCTGGCTCCTGAGCGCGCCAGGCTCGCGATCTATGAGCCGGCTGAGCTCGTTGATGTCGGCAACAATCTGCCGCTCGAGCAACGGGAGCTGCGCCTCGATCAGGCTGGCCTGCGCTGCCGCGCGCGAGACGTCGATCTCGCTCGACAGTCCCAGAATGCGCCTTCGCCTTGCGATGCGCAGCAGATCGCGCGCGGTGGCTAGGTTGTCCAGGGCGACCGCGCGCTTGAGCTGGGCGCCGCGCAGGTCGATGTAGGCACGCGCTACTTCACCGAACAGCGCCACCTCGACGCCGCGCCAGTCCTCCACGGCCGTTGCGGCATCCGCGTCGGCTGCTTCTATGCTTCGCCGGATTCCCCCGAAGAGATCCAGCTCCCAGACCGCATCGAAGCCGAATTGAAATTGTCCGTAGGGGTTCGCGATCGAGGCGCCGGGCGAGTTCGCCAATCCAGGAATATCGCCCGCCAGCCCAAAAAGCTTGCCGCTGGGCGTGTTCTCGCTGATGCGTTGCCCTTGCCAGGATCCGGCGGTGTCGAGCGATGGCCTTGCTGCCGCGCCGACGACGGCGCGTTGGGCCCGCGCTTCCTGGATGCGCAAAGCAGCGAGCCGCAAGTCGGCATTTGCGGATGCGGCTCTCTCTACCAGCGAGGTGAGCATCGGATCGTTGAAGGTCGTCCACCACTTCGGCTGCTGAAAGCCTTGGGTGGTTGCGCGGCTTTGCGGCCCGGCCCCGGGTGAGGACCATGCCGCAGGCACATCGGGTTTCGGACGCTGGAAGTCGGGTCCGACGACACAGCCGCTCAAGGCAGTTGTGGCAAATACCGCCGGTGAGACCCAGGCCATGCGAGCAATCCGCCGACATAGCCTGTCTCGGCGGTTTCCCGCGTTGGTCTGGCTGCCACCTCTCACGTCCGACATCTCCATCCGCTTCCATGTGTAACGGACTGTGACTCCCACGGCTCTATCCGAACAAGCGCCGAAAGGATGGCAATTCTCCAGCGTGTACCGAAATCACAGTCTTCACAGTATCATGACGCGACGGCGTCCAGGATTATTACATGTGACTTTTGTCGCCCCATCGCCGTAATGTCGATGGCGCCGCCGCGTCTAAGGTATCGCCGCGCAATGCCTGACGGCGGATTGATCGCAAACTGAAAGACAGATCGGAGATTGCCTTGGCATTGCAAGCCAAACATCTGACCCGACTGGTGGCCTTCGGGTTGCTCGCCATAGTTGTGGTGTCGGCAGGCCTTTACTGGATGTTGAAACCGCAGCCTCAACCCGCTCAGGTGATCTATGGCAGCGGCCGTATCGAGGCCGACGAGGTCCGGATAGCCGTCGAGCTTCCGGGAAGGTTGCTGGAAAATGCGGCAGTCGAGGGCCAAAATCTTGCGACAGGCCAGCTTGTGGCCCGGCTCGATCCCAATGATTATGTGCTTGAAGCCAATCGCGCCGAAGCACACCAGGCTGCGGCGCAGCGCGCGGCGGCACAGCTCGTTCCGCAGATCAGTCTCGCCCGGCATCACGCACGAACCGCCAGAACCGACCTTCGGCGGTTCGAGGCCTTGTCCGGCGAAGGCGCCGTCTCGGCGCGCGAGGTGGACTTCCAGCGGAATGCCAATCGCGCCGCCATCGACGAAGTTCGAATCTTGCAGGAGCAGCAGGCCAGAGCCGAAGCCGAGGCCGACGTTGCTGCAGAAAACCTGGCTCTGGCTCGGTTGCAGCTCAACAAGACGCGAATTTTCGCGCCCATTTCAGGAGCCGTGCTCGAGCGGCTCGTCGAGCCGGGCGAAGTGCTGGCCGCCGGCCAGGCGGTAGCGGTCGTGGCGAATCTGTCCCGGGTGAGGCTCAAGCTGTTTGTGAGCGAGCGTGATCTCGGCAAGGTGCGCCTTGGTGCCGTGGCGCGCTTGCGCGTCGACGCTTTTCCCGAACGGTTCTTCACGGCGAAGGTGGCGCGCATTGATGCGCAAGCCCAGTTCACTCCTCGCGATATTCACATGGAAGATGAACGCAGCCGGACCGTTTACGGTGTGACACTGGAAGCCGACAATCCCGATGGTCTGCTCAAGCCCGGGATGCCTGCCGATGCCTGGATACTCTGGGACAAGCGAGCTGGCTGGCCCGCGCGCCTGACGGTGCCGGAATAGGCCATGGTGCCGGATTCCATCGTCGAGGCCGAAGGGCTCGGTCGCCGATATGGCGGACGTGCAGTGCTGCAGGATGTGAGCTTTCAAGTCGGACCCGGAGAAGTGTTCGGTGTTGTCGGTCCCGACGGCGCGGGAAAGACGACGCTGTTGCAGATGCTGGCCGCCATTCTCACACCGAGCGAGGGCAGATGCCGCGTACTGGGGGAAGATGTCCGCCGCAGAGCGAGCCTTGTTCAGGCGCGTGTTGGCTACATGTCGCAAGGCTTCTCACTCTACGACCGGTTGACGGTCGCGGAAAACATCGCGTTTGCCGCTGATATCCGTGACGTCCCGAGGACAGATCTGGGTGAACGGCGGGCCCAGTTGCTGGCAATGGCCGGACTGGAGCGATTCCAGGACCGGCGCGAGGGTGCGCTCTCGGGTGGGATGCGCAAGAAGCTGGCCCTCTGCACAAATCTGATTCACGAGCCGCCGCTGCTCATTCTCGATGAACCGAGCCTTGGCGTGGACCCGCTCTCGCGCCGCGAATTGTGGAAGATACTGGATACGGCCAGGGCTGCCGGGCGATCCATCGTCTTTGCGACCTCCTACATGGAAGAAGCGGACGCCAGCGACCGGGTGCTGCTGCTCCGTGACGGCCGTCCGCTGGCGATGGGAACGCCTGCTGAACTTCGGGCCGGGGCGCAGGGCCGGGTTTACCGGATCGGAACCGCCGAACCGGCCTCTATCGAGCGCGAGCTTGCGGCCGATGCGGCAGTCATCAGCTTCCAGCGCCGTTCGGGCAACGAGATTCGGACGCAGTTGCGAATGGCGCGGCCACCCAGGATCAGCGGCAACGCCGTGACTTTGATTGAACCGACCGAGCCGACAATGGAGGATGTCTTTACCGTCAGTTCGGCGGATGCAGCGCCGCCGATAAGCGAACCTCATGCTGCGCCGCCCGCGCAGCAGATGGGAGCGTCGGTCGTTGTTGCCGAGCGTGTTACGCGCCGATTCGGGGCGTTTACCGCCGTCGACAGAGTGAGCCTGTCTATCCGGGCGGGCGAAGTGCTGGGACTTCTGGGCCCGAACGGCGCCGGCAAGACCACATTAATCCGCATCCTTTGTGGGCTCCTTGCGCCTACAGAAGGTCGAGCCGAGATCGCCGGATTCGATGTGGCGCGTCAAAGCGAAGCGGTGCGGGCGCGCATCGGGTATATGTCGCAGAAATTCTCGCTCTACCCGGACCTCACGGCGCGCGAAAACCTCGGCTTTTTCGCTCGAGCCTACGGCGTACCGCGCACCGAGTTCGCGAGCCGGATCGGGTGGGCGGTGGCGCGTGCGGGGCTTGAGCAGATAGACGAAAAGCCGGTCGGAGGTCTGTCGGGCGCGATCCGCCAGCGGCTGGCGCTCGCCTGCGCAATTGTGCACCGTCCTCAGGTGCTGTTTCTCGACGAGCCCACCTCCGGTGTGGACCCGCTCTCGCGCTTCCGGTTCTGGCGGTTGATCGCCGCCCTCGCCGCCGACGGCGTGAGCATCGTTGTCACGACCCATTATCTGGAAGAAGCCACCTTCTGCGATCGACTCGGTCTGATGATGGATGGGAGGCTGATCGCCATCGGTGCGCTCGCGACCCTCAAGGCGGACCTTGGCTTATCCCGAGGTAGCGTCGAGGAGGTGTTCCTAGGGTTCATTGCTCGTGAACGCGAGAACGAGAGGGTAACATGAAGCTGCGGCGCATGTTCGCGTTCTCTCGCAAGGAGGTGCTGGAGATTTCGCGTGATCCCTTCACCTTATGGGTGGCGATCTTCATGCCGCTCGTCATGCTGTTTCTGTTCGCTTACGCAATCTCGCTCGACGTCGAGAACGCGCCGCTGGTCGTAGTCGATCAGGACAAGAGCGCGGCAAGCCGGGAGTTGCAGGCGCGGTTTCTGAACTCGGGTTATTTCATGCTCACGGACGCGCCCCAGGATGCACGCGTGGCCGAGCACGCCCTGATGCGGGGAGAAACGCGCGCCGCGCTATTCATTCCCAACGGCTTTGCGCGACGCTTGAGCCGTGGCGAGCCAGCGCCGGTTCAACTCATCGTCGATGGCACCTATGCGACCACGGCTTCCATCCTTTCGGCCTACGGACGGGCGATACTCTATGCCTTTCCTGGAGAGCTGCGATTGCCGATCCAGCCGGAAGTCCGGGTCTGGTATAATCCGCAGCTAAGAAGCCGCGACTTCATCGTGCCAGGCCTGTTCGCGGTCATCCTGATGGCATTTCCGCCGCTCCTCACCGCGCTTGCCGTAGCGCGGGAAAAGGAACTGGGCACCATCGCGCAGATCTACGCGTCACCCATGACCAAAGGAGAGTTCATCGCAGGCAAGCTTCTGCCCTATGCCGTCCTCGCGTTTCTGGAACTCCTGATCGTGGTCGGCGGAGGCCTTTTATGGTTCTCCGTGCCAATTCGCGGCAGTCTCCTGCTGCTGATCGTGGTTGGCCTCCTCTACGTCGTGTGCACGGTGTCGATTGGCCTGCTGGTGTCCACGCTTGTCAGAACGCAATTGGCCGCCATGCTGGTTGCGCTGATCGTTACTTTGATGCCGGCATTCCTGTTCTCGGGCTTCGTCTATCCCATCTTCACCATGCCTGCCGCGTTCCAGACCTACGCTTCGGCGTTCCCGACGCGCTACTTCCTGGAGGCTTCGCGAGGCATCGTCCTGCGTGGGGCGGGTCTGAAAGAAATCTGGTTCTATGTCGCAATCATTGCCGCTTACACGGCAGTCGTGTTCCTCCTTGCCGCCTGGCGCTTTCGAAAGAGGATTGGCTGATGTGGGGACGTATAGCCGGGTTGACTATCAAGGAATTCACGCAGGTCCTGCGCGACCCGATCATACTTTTTCTTATCGTATATCTCTATAGCGCCGAACTGGTGATTTGCACGCTGGCGCTCGGATTTGACGTCCAGAACCTGAAACTCGGTGTGATCGACCATGACCGGACCGAAGCCAGCCGCTCGGTGATCCAGGCGCTGACAGGAGGCGACAATTTCGTGCTGGCTGCCCAGTTTGCCGACATGCGTCAGGTCGAAGACCATCTGCAACGGGGGGCCCTCGACGCGGTCGTGGAAATACCTCCCGGTTTCGCCCGACGGATCGCAGCCGGTCGCCGAGTCGATCTTGGCGTCGTCGTCGATGGGTCGAATGGCAACATCGCCGCCCGCGCCCGCGCCTATGTCATCGAGATCCTCGCGCGTTTCGCGCAAGAGCGAACCGCCGTGCAGATACACACACATGGCGTGCAGCCGGTTCTGCGAGTCTGGTATAATCCCGACCTGACGAACACCCGATTCATGGCGTTGACGATGTTGGCCGAGGCAGGTCTGATGCTCGGGGTGGTGCTGCCGGCGGCTGCGATCGTACGCGAAAAGCAGGGCGGCACCATAGAACAACTGCGGGTAACCCCTGTTCGCGCTCACGAATTGTTCCTGGCCAAGATCACGCCGACCATCGTGATCTGCTCGGGCGCGGTTTTTCCGGTTCTTTTCATCCTGACGTTGCTGGGCATTCCGGTGCAAGGGGGCATCGGAACCTTGCTTGCATTAACAGTCGTTTTCCTGATGAGCGCGGTCTCGATCGGCGTGTTTGTGGCGACAATCACCAACACTTTGCAGCAGGCCATGCTGGTCAGTTTCTTCGGTTTGTTCCCGCTGCTGTTCCTCTCGGGGACGATCGCGCCGATCGAGTCCATGCCTGGGTGGCTGCAGGCAGCCTCCCAGGCCAGTCCACTGCTACATTATGTGGACATCGTGTCGGGGCTGTTCCTGAAAGGCGCCGGAATCGGCGAACTCTGGTCACACGCCGCGGCCCTTATCGCAATCAGTGCGGCAATGTTCGCCGGAGGTTGGTTCCTGTTCAAGCGGCAGTGGTGAATTTGCGGTCGTGGCCTTCGATATGTGCAAGCATCGAAGTGGCTTGGCACTGCCGATCCATCGCCGACTGAATGCGTTGCGGCCAGACCTTTCCCGGGGCTGAAATCGGCTCTGACTCGCTCAATCTGACCTCGACGCTGTGGCGACTGGCGACTGGCGACTGACCGGATGCCTTCCCGCGTCTCGTTCCACCGCTCGACCAGCCGGAGCTGTAATAAAGCGTTCTCGACTGCGTCGAATGCTGACCACCGTGCGAATGGGAACTCAAACCAGCTCGAAAGAGAGGCAGAGATGATCAGTTGGCCCAAATCCGCCCGTAACTGGGCAATTGCTACCATTGCTGCGTTCGCGCTTGCCGGCTGCGGTATCAATTCTGTACCGACGGCGCAAGAGAACGCAAAGGCGAAGTGGGCCGACGTCCAGGCTGCATTCCAGGAGCGCACCAACCTGGTTCCGAATCTCGCCGTCGTCGCCAAGGGCGCGGCCGAGCAGGAGAAAGGCATCCTCACCGGCGTGATCGAGGCACGCGCCAAGGCAACGAGTATCCAACTCAATGCCAACGACCTCACCGATCCCGCCAAGATGGCACAATTCCAAGCGGCACAGAACCAATTGTCGAATTCGCTCGCGGGCTTCGGTCGGCTGCTCGTCAATGTCGAGCGCTACCCCGAACTCAAGAGCATTACCAACTACCAGATGTTGCAGAGCCAGTTGGAAGGCCAGGAAAACCGTATCCGTGTGGCTATCCGAGACTACAATGGCGCGGTCCAGGACTACAACACGCGCGTCCGCACCTTCCCCGAGATGATTGGCGGCGCGATTCGGGGTGCCAAGCCGATGGTGCCTTATCAGGCGGTGACGCCCGGCTCCGAGGTCGCGCCAAGCCTCGAAGGCAAGCTCTGAGAGCGGCACAGGGCCATGAGGCTTATTTACCCCGTCCTTGCCTTTGTTGCGGCGCTCCTCCTCGTGCTGGCAGTCCTCGTCATGCCCGCGCTGGCCGCGCCGAACTTTCCGCCACTGACCGGCCGGGTAGTCGATGCGGCCAACATCGTCCCGCCCGATATCGAGACGCGGCTGACGCAAAAGCTCGAAGCGCTGGAAAAGAAGTCCGGCCGCCAGCTGGTCGTGGCCACCATTTCGGACCTCCAGGGATATGAGATATCGGACTACGGCTATCAACTCGGTCGCGCCTGGGGTCTGGGTGACAAACAGCGCAACGATGGGGCGCTGCTCATCGTCGCCCCGGGCCAGCGCAAGGTTCGAATCGAGGTCGGCTACAATCTTGAAGGAATTCTGACCGACGGGATGTCCTCGCTGATCATCACCCAGACGATCGTGCCCAGATTCAAGCGAGGTGATATCGGCGGGGGCATAGAGGCTGGAACCGATGCACTGATCCGTCAGCTGACCCTGTCAGAGAGCGACGCTCGAGCCCAGGCCAAGGCCGCTGACCAAGCGACGGAGCAGTCGCAGAGCGACACTGAGGTCGGACCCGCATCCCTCTTCCCGCTGCTGATTTTCGGCATCTGGGCGCTGATGGCGTTCGGTGGCCATGGCCATGGCCGCCGGCACCGGCATGGATCGGGCCTGCCAACGATTCTTTGGGGACCAGGCCTGGGAGGGCGTGGCCGTGGCGGCTCTCGCGGAGGTTTCCGCGGGGGCGGCGGCTCATTTGGCGGCGGCGGCGCGTCTGGAGGCTGGTGAGATGATATTAAGCGATGCCGAGCACCAGAATGTCGCGGACGCTATTCGCCGCGCGGAAACCAGCACCTCCGGTGAAATCCTGTGCGTCTTAAGCGAGGCCGACAGCTACTATCCGCAGGTAGCGCTCGCCTGGGCTGCCGCTATTGCCCTGCTTGTACCCTATCTTCTGTGGCTCACAGGCATCGATATCGGGATGATGATGCCCCCTGGTTGGCAGCCAGGTCATTGGGAGGATGCAACGACGATCGCCTATCATCGTTTCGGGCTCGGATACACCGTTCTGCCTATCGCGTTATTCATTCTGACTTATGCTGTCACGCTTGTCCCGCCGGTTTCTCGGTTTCTCACGCCTCGGCGCATCCGGCGCCAGCATGTCCATCGCTCGGCGCTCGAGCAATTCCGAGCCAGGGGCTTGCGCCGGACCGCCAGGCGTACCGGCGTGCTCATATTCGTCTCGCTCAGCGACCGGCAGGCCGAGGTGATAGCCGATGAGGGAATCTACACGAGAGTTCCGCCAGAGGCCTGGGCCGATGCAGTTGCCACCATAGTCGCCGGCATCAAGCGCAACGAGATCGCAACAGGCCTGGTCGAAGCCGTTGAACGCGTTGGGACGCTGCTTGCAACACATTTTCCGCCTAGTGCGGAGAACCCCAACGAGCTGCCCGACAAGGTCGTCGAGCTTTGAAGCGCTACGAGGACCGGCTGACCGGCATGCCGGCGCCAGAGTCGCTGTTCATCGCCGGAGGATTCGGAATGACGCCTGAGCCGTTTACCGCCAGATGATGCCCGCGCGAGCACTCAGCCCGCTGGCGCTCGCCTCGCTGCTGCTTGCGGTCTTTGTCGTCTGGTTCGGCTACAGTGTCGTGCTTCCCGTTCTGCCTTCATTTATCCTGGCGGCAGATGCCAGCCTGAGTGCGGAGGCTATAGCCCGACACACAGGTTTGGCATCCTCGCTTTACACTCTGGCGCTCTTCCTGTTTGCACCGATGTGGGGCTGGCTTTCGGATCGGCACGGCCGACGGACGGTGATCGCCGCTGGACTGCTTGGCTATGGCGTCAGCCTGCTTGGCGTCGCCTCGCTCGGAGGTATTGCCGGCCTTTATGGCGAGCGGCTGCTGTCAGGACTGTTCGCTGCTGCGATCAGTCCTGTAGCATCGGCCGTGGTTGGCGACAGCGCCCCGAACGAAGAGTGGCGGGCGCGACGGCTTGCCTGGCTCGGCATGGCAGCGACGGCCGGTTTATTTCTGGGGCCGGCCGCAGGGGCCGCTGCAGCAGCGCGCTCTGGAGCGCAATTGGCCTTTGCCGCAACGGCGGCACTTGCAATCATCACCGCGATTGGCTCCCTCCTGCTGCTTCCCCTCCACCTGCCTTCCGCGAAACTGCGCCCCGCTGCTCAGGATGCTGCCAGGCGAAGAGCGGTTCTCTTCCTTCTCGCCCTTTCACTCGTCTTGGGTGTCGCTGTCGGCGTCTTCGAGGTCGGCTTGGTGCTGCGCAGCGATGGTGTGTTGGGGATGGGGGCAACGCAACTGGCGGTGCTGTTTGCAGAATGCAGCCTCGTCATGTTCATTGCGCAGGCAGTCGTATTCTCGCCTTGGTTCAAGGCGACCGCGACCTGGCGAACGATTGCGCCCGGCCTTGCCATCATGGGCGTGGGCGTGCTCATCTTGCCCTGGTCGAACGGGTTACTTGCGCTCTCGGTGGTGGTCGGCTTGGTGGCGGCGAGCGGCGGCGTTCTGGTTCCCGTCTTCACCTATTGGGTGTCCTTGGCCGCTGGACCGCAGCAGGGTACGAATCTTGGGTCACAGGTCGCGGCAGCCAGTCTCGGCCAAGGGATCGGGTCAGCCATCGTCGGGCTGACGTACAACACCGACTTGGTGACAGGCGCACCGTTCGTGCTTGCCGCAACTCTGCTCGTCCTCTCTGCAGTCATGAGTTGCAGCGCCGCAGGAAGGCTTCGGGACCTGAAGCCAGCACCCGAGTAACGCGCCTGTTTGGCAGGCGGAGCGAAATTCGCCCAGACCGGCATCACGACTGTAACGAGACAAGCCCTCCAGCGTCTCTTCGCTGGAGGCCATCGAGCCATTGCGATGCTGGAAGCGGATCGCGTGACTGGTCGGGTGCGCCTCACAGGTACGGGATAGGCGTTCCACGAGCGTCCGGTCCAAAAGCGAGTGTAGAGGATTCGAGATGCAAGAGCTGACGCAGAATTGGACCTGGATCCTCATCGCCATTGCAGTTGCAGCTTTCTTCCTCTTGCGGCGAGTTAACCGACACGGCGGCTTTGGGCAGAGCGGACATGGGCATGGCGGCTTCGATCTCGGAGGCAATCATGGGCACTATCACCATCGCCACTCCAATGATGCGAATCGCAGGGACGTACCCTGGCCGCAACAGCCCCCCGAGACCGTGGTGGACCCGGTGAGCGGAGCTGCGATCCGCACAGCTGACGCGATCACATCGGTCTATCAGGGAAGAGCCTATTATTTCGCGTCGAAGGAGAACCGCGACCGTTTCGAGGCTGCGCCGCAGAATTACGCCAACAAGGTACAGGGAATTCCGATTGGAGGTGAAGATGGTGCGGGGCGAGCTCGCCGCCGGCATCGCGGGTGTTGATTACCAATTGGCTGGCGAGGTAGCGGACTGTTCGGACGCTTGGCGATTTGCCGGGCGGTGGGTGGGTAGCGACGCCAGGTTCGGCCAAGCTGTTCCGGAACGTCGATTGCGCATGATTTGGCGAAGGATCACCGCGTGCCTTCAACCTTGCACACATACGACGGAACGGACATTTCCATGAAAACGATAGCCACCCTGACAATGAACCCGACCATCGATGTCTCCTACGAGGTTGATAGCGTTTTTCACACGCGCAAGATGCGCACCCGCAACGAACGCTATGCTCCGGGCGGCGGCGGCATCAACGTGGCGCGGGTCTTCTGCCGTCTGGGCGGCACCGCACGTTGCTACTATCTGTCAGGCGGCGCGACCAGCGCGGCACTCGACGGTCTCGTCGATATGCACCAGCTGGTGCGCACGCGCATTCCGATCGAACATGACACGCGAATCGCCGCTGCAGTGCTGGAACGCGAAAGCGGCAAGGAATACCGTTTCACGCCGCCGGGACCACCGGTAGCAGCGGAAGAATGGCAGGACTGCCTCAACCGGCTTGCCGAAGCGGATTGCAGTCATCTTGTGGCAAGCGGGTCGCTGCCGCCCGGCGTACCTTCCGATTTCTATGCCCGTGTGGTCAGGATCATGCAAAAGCGGGGAATTCGGACAATACTCGACACCTCTGGCGATGCATTGAAATACGGGCTGGCAGGGGGCGGTTTTTTACTCGTCAAGCCGAGTCTGGGTGAATTGCGCCAGTTCGTCGGTCGTGACCTTGAATCCGTCGAGGAAATCGGTGAGGCGGCCAAGGCCATCGTCGACAAGGGGCAGGCCGAGTTTGTTGCGGTTACCATGGGTCACAGGGGCGCCTTGCTGGCGTGGCAGAAGGGAGTCTTGCACTTGCCCGCGTTGCCGATCGAGGCGAAAAGCGCGGTTGGCGCTGGCGACAGTTTCCTTGCCGCCATGGTTTACGCGCTAACTGTCGGCTTCGAGCCAATCCAAGCCTTCCGCTATGGCATGGCCGCCGGCTCTGCAGCCGTGCTTACCCCGGGCACAGACCTTGCCTTTCCCGAAGATATCGATCGATTATTCGCGCTCGTAGCGAAGCACGACGAGACGCCATCCTTCCGATCGTAACCTGCCGATGCAACTCGTTTTCCCATGGCTTCAGTTCGGTCTCTGCGTCGTCGCGATCGGATTGGCCGGACCGGTGCTGACACGCAGCGGTCAAGCAATCGCGCGACTTACCGGGATGTCGGCCTCCTGGGTTGGGCTGATCATGCTGGCGACAGCAACATCGCTGCCGGAATTGTTCACCGGTATCAGCGCGGTCACTGTAGCCGATGCGCCGAACATTGCCATGGGCGACGCCTTGGGAAGCTGCATATTCAATCTGGTCATGGTGGCGGTGCTCGACACCCTGTCACGCGATACGCCAGTCTGGCGGCGTATCGACCAGGGCCATATCCTAACCGCCAGCTTCGGGATCATTCTGATCAGTTTTGTTGGCGTGCTGGTGTTGATAGCCCGTAGCGACCTCAATTTCCGAATTGCCCACGTCAGCGTATATTCACCGCTTCTCGTGGTGCTCTACGTCGTGGCGATGCGTGCAGCCTTATGGGATGGCCCGCCCCTCACCGACCGGCATTACTATGCTGCCGGAATAGAAGAGGAGAGGACCGATGGCGAATCCGGCGATCAGCATTCTGGGCGTAGATCTTGGCAAGAACAGCTGCAGCATCGCAGGCCTTGATGCCGCGGGTGCTGTCGTGATGCGGCGGCGAATGACGCGCGAAGGCTTGGTCAAATTCGTCTCGAAGTTGCCGCAATGCGTTGTGGCGATGGAGGCATGCTGCGGCGCGCACTTTTTGAGCCGCATCTTCGTGACACATGGACACACCGTACGATTGATGCCGCCGGAATACGTTCAGCCCTACGTCAAGGCGCAGAAGACCGACGACCGGGATGCCGAAGCTATCGCCGAAGCCGCGACCCGTCCGACAATGCGCCTAGTGACGCCGAAAAGCGAAGCGCAACTCGATCTGCAAATCTTGCATCGGGCGCGAGCGAGGTTGGTTGCGGAGCGGACACGGCTGACCAATCAGCTGCGCGCGATGTTGCTGGAGCGTGGTATCATTCTGCCGAAGCGCCGCAGCCCCCTGATCAAACGGCTCGACGAACTCATGGCGAACAATCCGCCTATCAGCGCCAGAATGCTGCGCCTGCTGAACGACTTGCGAGAGGAATGGGCGGACCTGGACCGCAGGATTAGTGCCTATGACGAGGAACTGATTGCAATGACGCGGGAAGACGATCTCGCCCGGCGTCTGGTTACGGTTCCCGGCATCGGCGTGATCAATGCAACGGCCTTGGTCGCCGCAGTGGGTGATGCCAGCGCCTTCGCCAAAGCGCGCGATCTCGCCGCCTGGCTCGGTCTGACACCGCGCCAACACTCTACCGGCGGCAAAACCAAAATGCTGGGGATCAGCAAACGCGGCAATCGTTACCTGCGAACCCAGCTCATCCACGGCGCGCGGGCGGCGATGCGGCACTTCGCCGAAAGACCAACGGCGCTTGGGGCCTGGATCCGCAATCTGCTTGCACGCGCGCATCCCAATGTCGTGGTGGTTGCGCTTGCTGCCAAGCTGGCTCGGATCGCCTGGGCCGTCCTTCGGCGCGGCGACGCATATCGGACGCAAGGAAGCCTGGTCTGAAGTAATTGCGGCCGGACCTAACCGGTTGCCCAACATGTCTGTGGAGGTGAGAAAGATGGCATAACGGTCGAACCGGCGGAGCGGTCAGCCTGATTAAAAATGTGGCGCATGACGCCGATAGCTTTATGAGGCCCCACCCGCGCGGAACCCATCTTGGCCAGGACAACAAGCCTGAGACCGGATACGTTGATGCAGACCCACTAAGTCATCCATTTTACCCTTGCAGACGGGGCGGGCCATACGTTTTTTTATGAGCGTCGCCCCGAGCGGGTCACATCCGTGCTGGACGATGATGAAAAAGAGGGCAGCTCCCTGAAGCGCGCACTCGTTCGTTACATCTTGTCTGCCGCGGTCATCGGCGGAGCGGGAGCATGGCTTCCCTTCGTCGGGCTCGAGATTGCACAAGTGATGGGCTGGAAAACCAGTTTTGTCGGCACTCTGCTCGTGGCTGGGGCCACATCGCTACCTGAGCTGATCATTACCCTCAGCGCGTTGCGGATGGGCTCGGCCGATATGGCGATAGGCAATCTGCTCGGTAGCAATCTCTTTGCGATACTGGTCATCGCCCTTGACGACATCGCCTACACGCAGGGTTCATTCTTCGCCGTCGTCTCACCGACCCATGCGGTGACGGCCTTTGCTGCATCGATCATGGCGGGATTGTGCATCGTTGGTCTGCTTTACAGGCCCGGTAACCGGTTTTTCGGTCTCTTCGGTTGGATAAGCCTGTTGCTCCTCGCCGTCTATCTGCTGAGTTCCTACGTGATCTACCTGTACGGGCATTGATGGGAGCAAAAGTGGACATCGCCGGTAATTCACAAACGGATCTCGAAGCGACTGACTGGCACGCACTTTCCCCAGATCAAAGCCTGGCCCGCGCCGAGAGCCGCATCGACGGGATCAGTAGCGCTGAAGCCCAGCGCCGCCTTGAGGATTGGGGACCCAACAGCCTTCCCGAGCCCGCGCGGACCAGCCCAATGCGCCGCTTCCTGGCGCAATTCAATAGCGGCCTCATTTATTTCCTTGGAGCTGCGGCCCTGGCCTCTTTCATGCTCGGGCACGTCATCGATGGGGCAGTGATCGCATCGGTCGTCATGGTCAATGCGGTCGTGGGCTTTGTCCAGGAAGGCAAGGCCGAGCAGGCCCTGCGCGCCATCGGACATCTCATCTCGCACCAGGCAATAGTGAAACGGGATGGACAACGGACCAGTGTACCAGTGGCAGAGCTTGTGCCCGGCGATATCGTACTGCTGGAGGCAGGGCAGAAGGTGCCGGCTGACGCGCGGATCGTGCGTTCCCGCGCCATGTCCGTGGACGAAGCGCTGCTGACCGGGGAATCACTCACTGCGGACAAGAGTTCGACAGCGGTGGCGGCGAAGTCCGCGCTAGGCGACCGCACCAGCATGGTTTTTTCAGGAACTCTCGTCAAGACCGGCCAAGCGACAGTGGTTGTAACCGCCACGGGTCAGGCGACTGAGATCGGAAAGATCGGCGGGATGCTTCAGGAGGTGACTGAACTTTCCACTCCCTTGCTTCGGCAGATCAACCGCTTCGCCACCCGTTTCACCCGAGTGATGCTGGTTGGCTCGATCCTGCTATTCGCTTTCCTCGTATGGGGGCGGCAGTTCGAATGGAGCGAGGCACTCATAATGGTTGTGGCACTTGCCGTGGGCCTGATTCCGGAAGGCTTGCCGGCGGTGATCACAATCACCCTTGCTATCGGCGTGCGCCGGATGGCAGTGCGTCACGCGTTCATTCGCAAGCTACCGGCAGTGGAGACGCTTGGCGCCGTATCAGTCATTTGCACCGACAAAACAGGCACACTCACCCGCAACGAGATGATGGTCCGCCACGTCTTTGCCGGGAACGCACAAGTGCTGGTCGGTGGCTCCGGCTATGCGCCAGAAGGAGATCTCACCGGTGCGCAGGGCGGTCCCGATGAAACCCGTATTGCGATCCGCGAGCTTGCCTTGTGTGGTCTGTTGTGCGGCGATGCACGGCTCGAACAAGGTGAAAATGGCTGGTCAGTCGAGGGGGACCCGATGGAGGGTGCGCTTATCGCCTTCGCAATGAAAGCCGGCCTCGACCCATCGCACGAGCGCCGCGAATGGCCACGCCTCGACGAGATCCCTTTCGATGCGACGCACCGATACATGGCGACCTTACACCGGTCACCAGAGGGAGGGCATGTCGTGTTTATCAAGGGCGCTCCCGAAGTCGTGCTGCACATGATCGGCAATCCGGCAGTGAGCAAACAATGGGCAGAGCTTATTTCTGCTGCGGCGGCTGGCGAGCGGCTTCTCGGTTTCGCGACGAAGCGAGTGGACTATTCGGTGAAGGCGCTCGACCCCGATTTACTGAAGACCGGCATCGAACCGCTTGGCCTGGCTGGTTTCATCGACCCGCCTCGCCCGGAAGCCCACGACGCGGTAGCCCAGTGCAGGCGGGCGGGGATAGGGATCAAGATGATCACCGGCGACCATGCCGTGACGGCGTTGGCGATCGCCAGACTGATTCGGCTCGCCGATCAACCCAGAGCGATGACCGGCACCGAAATCGAACAGCTCGACGAGGAGGATTTGCTCAACGCTGTCGAGGAGACATCAGTATTCGCCAGGGCCAGCCCTGAGCACAAGCTGCGCATCGTCAAGGCATTGCAGGCGCGAGGCCACATCGTCGCCATGACCGGCGACGGGGTCAACGATGCCCCTTCGCTCAAGCAGGCTGATGTTGGCACAGCCATGGGCCAAAAGGGCAGCGAAGCTTCCAGGGAAGCCGCGAAAATGGTGCTGCTAGATGACAATTTTGCCTCCATCGTCGCTGCGGTTCACGAGGGGCGCACGGTATATGATAATATCCGCAAGGTGATCGCCTGGACTTTGCCGACCAACGGCGGTGAGGCCGTTATAGTGCTCCTTGCGATTCTGATGGGCTTCACCCTGCCGATGACAGCGACGCAGATTCTGTGGATCAATCTCGTCACCGACAGCGCGCTAGGCCTCGCGCTGGCCTTCGAGCCGTCTGAACGCGGGGTGATGGAGCGACCGCCGCGAAACGCGAAAGCGGCTCTTCTGTCCGCCTTCATGCTGTGGCGAGTGCTTCTGGTTTCGATTCTCTTTGCGGCCATGTCGCTTGGCATCTTTTTCGCGGCGCTGGATACAGGGCGCAGCGTTGAAACCGCGCGCACGATGGTGGTCAATATGCTCGTGGGGGCCGGGATATTCTACCTCTTTAGCGTTCGCCATCTCCGTGCCGGTCCGGCCACCTTGCAAGGAGCGCTCGGCACGAAGCCGGTCCTGTTGGCGGTAGGCGCGGTGGTTTCGGCACAGTTGATCTTCACATACCTGCCGTTGATGAACCGTATCTTTGCCAGCCGGCCGCTTTCGATATCGGAATTTGCGCTGATCCTTTTTTCTGCCGCGATGATGATGCTGTTGTTGGAAGGCGAGAAGCGTTTCATGCACCGGTTGGGATGGTTTGAGGAACTACGCGCAGTAAAACCATGATCACAAGTGCAGCCGATGCCGCCTTGGCCCGATCGTTCGAGAACGTCGAACGTCCGAAGATGCGCTGTGCCGCTGTTCCCCAAATGATCGCGCCGATCTCCTCCTCCGCCCCGCGAGAGGTTCGGGGGGATGAAGCTAAGCATAATTGTGTCATTTGCCTGGAAGGAGTCAATGAACTTAGCTCACACTCGCTTTCGCAAGCGTCCTTGGCCGAGCTCCCCTGCATTGATAGCATCGGCGACACGGGCGTGGCCGGCAACCTCATGCCTCTCAGCATCCTGGACGGCGAAAAGCTCGCCCAAGCGTCGATCAAATTCGGCATTCGCGGCTCATCGCCGCCCTGATATGCAATCCACAATTGCATCAGCCGTCCTGAAGAGATCGGCAAGTGAACCTGCAACGGCAAGACCGGCTGTCTCCATTGCTTCCCTACCCTTACCGTTTGCCGCGAACAGCGGCGTCCCGCGGCGCGCAACCTGCTCCACGCGCCAGTCTGCCGGAATGTCGGCGACACTTGCCAGAGGCTTGTCGGGATGGAACAAAACCGATGCCGCGGTACTCGAGGCATCCCATTTTGATCCCATTCGCTGTCGGTATTGTCGCCTCTACCGAGTTTCCAGGCGGTTGGGATCAGTCATGCGTGTACGTAAAATGTACGGTCACTGGCGCAATTCGATGCATCTGATGCGGTTTTTGCATCGGCTGCGATGGTTGCATGTGAGAAGGACGCTCTACGCGGATACCAATCCGGTAATCGATGCCGCGGGCGAAGGTAACGTATCCGCCGAATGTGAGCGCGCCGTCGACTGTCATCGGCTGAAGACGAACTGATCGCTGTATCCCGCCGGGTTCGGTTATGTGCGCCACGACATTGGCCTTTGTTATCCGTGCTCCGGAAGACTTGTCGAACGCCGCCGCAACAACGTGCATGATGTGTTGGCCGCGCCTTGTGCCGCCATGCATCTGTGCCTCGGGATGATCTGCGGGATGTCCGCGCACAACAGCTGCGGGCACCACGCCGAGATAGATCGTGAGACCATCTGCCGTCTGGACGCCATCGACCACGCCGGCATTGCTCATGCCCGGAACAAATAGAATTCCGGCAAGGCCAGCCATTGCCAGCAACTTCCGCGAGAATTGGCATGTTTTCGAACGCATGGCATCCTCCAATTCATGGCCCGATCGATTGGACGCCCTGTCTGGCTCGATGTTACATTTAAGGCTGCAGGTTTCGATTCCTCGAGCGCCACTGGTACCAACTGCCAGACGACCGGCGCATGGAGCTTGCCGGCGATGTCGTTCGCGTTGCGCGATGGCGACGTTGACGTTGGCCGCAACGACGCAGCTTTTTGCTAGCGTGCAGTTGGATTCAGTCGTGCGCCCATGTGAAATGCACCGTCACCGGATGCCGCCGTTTCGGCACAGCGCGCTGTACAATTATGCCAATACGGTAATCGCTGTCGCGCGGGAACGTCGTGTAACCGCCGTAAGTCAGAGCGCCGTTCACTGTCATCGGTCGAAGCGGCACATTCCATTCCCTTCCGCCCTGTTCGTAGATGTGAGCGACGACAGTGGCGTTGGTCACACGCGTGCCACTGGCGTCGAAAATCGCAGCGACCAGATGCATGTTGTGTATGCTCCTGTCCGCAGTGCCGCCATGCATCTGGGGATGTGCCCGCTTCACCGCAGACGCGGGGACCACGCCGAGATTGATCGTGAGCCCGTCTGCCTTCTGGACACCATTGACCACACCGGCGTTGCTGGTGGCCGGAGCAAACAGAAGTGCGGCAAGACCTGCCAATGCAATCACCCTGCGCGTGCGGCCGAGTGTTCTCGAATCCATGGCGTCCTCCTATGATGTTTGCCCTTGTCGATAGGACGCCAAACCCGTGGCAAGGTTACATCGCGCCGGGAATTTCCGGACCATCGCGAAGCAGCTTCGTTCAAAGCCACGACGATCCGCGCACAAATTCATCGGTGGTTTCGATTTCGGAGGCGGCGTTAGCCCTCGAGCGAGAGTATCAAGATCGGCAAAGGCCGGGTGTTGACGGCCCACCCATCATCATGTCGGCCGCAGATGACAACTGAAAGAATGAGGGTGACGATTCGCCGCTGGCATCCACGGCCGGGAAATTCCACATTGCCGCCTATCGTGAGATGCAATGATTCACGGGGACGGCACGACATTGGCTACGTTGACCATCCGCATGGCCAGCCTCACAGTGGCGCGCCATCAATGCGTAACCGTAAAGGCTTGTGAAGTGTTTCAAAAATGAATTGTGCAGTGCAACTGATCAACAGAAAACCGGTAAGCGATTCAATGCCTGCAAGGGCTCGCAGATGCCCGGTCGGATAGATATCGCCAAGCCCAAGCGTGGTGATGTTCACCAGCGAAAAATAGAAGAGATCCATCCAGTCCTCTCCCGGTACGTGGACAAATCCGCCGAGCCCGAGGCTATGGCTCCACTTGAAGCCAGCCGCGAATTCGAGAGCAATAAGCAAGTGACTCATCAAGACGATGAGGTAGGCGGCACTGGACCTAAGCATCCGCATGGAGTTGCCGGTGTAAGTTTTGCGCGCAAGAGCCAGCATTCCAATGTGCAGCCAGAGGGCCCCAAGGAACAGGAACACGCCTATGATGATCGCCGTTAAAATATGTCAGATTCCTTTTTGCGATGTGCGATCCGAACCCTAATCATGGTCATGGGTCGAGGAATGCTTGCGGCGTGCAAGAAACATGAATTCTCCCGCGAATGCCGCCCCAATGCCCGCGACCGCATATCCAACGATGGCTGGATCGGTCTGCAGCTTGGCAATCGTGAACGCGATCAGCACGACGAAATCGGCGACCAGGGCGGCAAGCAGGATCGTCACCCTTGCACCGACCTCTCGCCGCAGGTGGCGGAAAACGCCCCAATGAACCAACATGTCCATCACCAGGTAAAAGAATGCGCCGAGCGCGGCGATACGTGAGAGATCAAACAGCACCGCAAGCGCACCGGCCACCACGACTGTATAGATCAGGAGGTGGCTGCGCAGGCCCCCACTCATACCGAAGTGGCTGTGGGGGATCATTTTCATTTCAGTCAGCATCGTCAGCATCCGCGACACGGCAAAGACGCTGGCGATGACACCGGAGGTTGTCGCGGCCAGGGCGATGGCAATGGTAAAATAAAAGCCGATACGGCCTAGCGCGGGCTCCGCAGCCGCAGCAAGCGAGTAGTCACGAGCATCGATGATGGCATCGATGCTCAGGCTCGATCCGACGGCGATTGCGACAAGCAGGTAGGTTACCACGCAAATACCGATCGCGATCATGATCGTACGACCGACGTTGCGATGGGGATCGACGATTTCTCCGCCGCTATTGGTAATCGTGGTGAAACCCTTGAAAGCAAGGATCGAAAACGCAACCGATGCCACGAAATCCATGGGACTGCCGGAAATCGCCGCACCTGAAAAGGCGCCGGCATCGAGACCGCTGGCCCAGATCGCTGCCACGGCAAAAATGACGATCCCGCCAATTTTAATGATCGACATGACCAGGGAGAACGCACTGACGGAGCGATTGCCCGATGCGTTGATGGCGTAGGCCAGGACGATCAGGCCGAGCGCCAGAAGGGAAAGCAGCGGCCCACTACCTTCCAGGCCGAATGGGCGCAGCGCATATGTCGCGAAGGTCCGGGCTACCAGGCTTTCGTTGATCACCATCGACAGGGCCATCAGCAGAGAGGCGGAAGCGGCGATAGTCCCGGGACCATATGCCTTGTTCAGAATCATGGCGATCCCGCCCGACGAGGGCCAAGCATTAGACATCTTGACGTAGCTGTAGGCAGCGAGCGCCGTTACGGCGGCGCCCACGATAAACGAGAGCGGGAAGAGCGGCCCGGCAAGTTGTGCGATCTGCCCGGTCAATGCGAAAATGCCCGCGCCGATCATGACGCCGGTGCCCATCGCGACCGCACCGCTCAGGGTGATCCTGTTCTTGTCAGTGTATGTGCCATCCCTTTCGCGCGTCTGGGAATGGGCATCCTGCAATTGTTCGCTCCTTCTCAGGGTGTCTGTCGAGACAAACATCTCGCCTGATGACGCGGCCTGGCGCGTGATCTGGAATACGATCCGGACCAGGCCGCGCAAGATAGACTGTGGCAGTCCCGGAGCACATCATGCTTCAGGACCAGTTCAGTCCCCGACGTGCGGGTCAGAACCAGAACCGCACGCCAACGACGAAGTTGGTGACGCTCGGGTCTTCTCCGGCAGCGCGGGCATAGTCGGCGCTCCGGCCGACTTTCCATTCCTGCGCGACGCCGATGTATGGTGCGAATTCGCGGGCGAATTCATAGCGCAAGCGCAGGCCGGCCTCAACCCGGTCAATGCCGCTACCGATGCCCAATTCAGGAATATCCTGGGCTGCCAGACTGATTTCCGCCCTGGGTTGAAGAATCAACCGCTGGGTGATCCGCTGATCCAGTTCTCCTTCGATGCGCGCGGTGACATCGCCCTTGTTTGAAATGAATGCCGCAGCGTCCACTTCGAATTTGTAGGGTACCAGCCCCTGTATCCCCAACACTGCATGCGTTCGCGATGGCCCCACGAGATCCTGGCGGACACCGGCCTGCACATCGAACCACGGTCCAATGGCGTGGCTCCACAGCGCTTGAATTTCAGCCGACTCCGGCTTCTCGCCGAAATTGCCTTCGCCCTCGCTCTTGAACCAGAATTTGTCGGTATGACCGCCATAGGCGCCCTGGACATCCCAGAGATAGCCGTCCCTGCCCTGGCGCGCTCGATATTCGGCGCGGTCCGCCATGAACCAGAAGACCGGCAGCCCGCTCACTTCGCGCACCACATGCGCGCGTGATGCCGCCATGACATCAGCGCCGACATATTGGTCCGCCGCAAAGGCCGGACCGGCGAAGGCCTCGGGGGGCGGCGGTGACTGGGGGATGCTGTCGGAGGACGTCGGGGCGGAATCGCCATGGCTCATGCCCATGTCGTGCCCCATCTGCATGTGGTCCATCGTCCCTTGATCCATCGAGCCATCCATCATCGAATGATCCATGGACCCCATGCTTTTCATCGTCTCGTCTGACGTGGTGCGATCCGGAGTGCTCGCCGCACCGCCTGATTGATCGGTGGGCTTTTGAGTCGATGCTTCCGGGTGATGGCCGGCGTGATCCGTCTGATCCTGCGCGAAGGCCGGACTGGCGACGAGCAGCGGGAGAGCGAGGAGATATCTCACAGCTCGGCTCCTTCCTGAAGCGGGCGCACCGTCACGATCTGGAACATGCCCTGGTGCATGTGGTAGAAGAGATGGCAATGGAATGCCCAGTCTCCCGGCTCGTTTGCCGTAAGGTCGAAGGTCGCACTGCCTCCCGGCTGCACATTGACCGTATGCTTTAGCGGCTGAAAGCCATCATGGCCGTTCACAAGCTCGAAGAAGTGGCCATGCAGATGGATGGGATGGACCATCATGGTGTCGTTGACCAACCTCACCCGCACCCGTTCGTTGAAGGCGAAGCGGATCGGCTTGTCGGTTACCGCATCGAACTTCTGGCCGTCGAACGACCACATGTAGCGTTCCATGTTCGCGGTCAGGTGGATTTCCTTGAGCCGGGTGGGCTTGCGCGGATCGGGATTGGGCTTCGCGGCGACAAGCTGCTTATAAGTCAGGACCCGGTGATCGACATTGTCGAGGCCGAGTCCGGGGAAATCCATCCGGTCAACCGGGTTCATCGCCACCATGTCGAGGCCGGGGCCGGCCTTCACATCGGGAGGCAGGAGAGAAGTATCGCGCATCTTCATGCCTGACATTTTCATGCCGGACTCGTCGCTACCCTTGTCCATGCCTTCCATCGCGCCGTGGTCCATGCCGGCCATGGCGCCGCTTCCCATCGTCATGCCCATGTCGGCCATGGTCAGGACCGGCGGCTTGCGCAGCGCCGGCACGGGTGCGCGGGCACCGGGGCGCGAGGTCAGCATCGCCACGCCCATCCCGGAACGATCGATCGACTCGGCGACGAAGGCGAAGGCCTGTGCATCCTGCGGCGTGATCAAGACATCATAGGTCTCGGCAACGCCGATCTGGAATTCGTCGGTCTCGACCGGCTGCACATTCTGCCCGTCTGCCTGGACAACGGTCATCGGCAGTCCCGGCATTCGGATGTTGAAGAACGTCATCGCGCTGCCGTTGATGATGCGCAGGCGAATACGCTCACCCGGCGTGAACGGCAGTTCCAGCCGGTCCTGTGGCCCATGGCCGTTGATCAGGTAGGTATAGGTCGAGCCGGTGACATCGGCGATGTCGGTCGGGCTCATGCGCATCTTGGCCCACATCCGCCGGTCGGCGCCGCTCAGCGGATAGTCGTCGGTGGCGGTGGTTTGATGGTAATTGAAGTAGTCGGCCTGGGTCCTGAGCTTTTTCATGATCGTCATGGGTCGCATTGGCGACCAGTCGGACAGCATCAGCACATATTCCCGGTCCCAGGTGAAGGGATCGGGCTCAAGCGGATCGATCACGATCGGACCATAATGCCCCATCGGCTCCTGCAACGTATGGGCATGCCACCAGTAGGTGCCGGCCTGGCGGATCGGGAATTTATAGCGGAAGGTCTCGCCGGGCTTTACCGCCGCCATGGTCACGCCCGGCACCCCGTCCATCAGGAAGGGCACCAGCATGCCGTGCCAGTGGATCGAGGTGCCTTCGGAGCTGTTGTTGACGAGATCGACGACGAGGTCCTGGCCTTCCTTGAGCCGCACCAGAGGCCCCGGAAGCGTCCCGTTGACGGTGACCGCCGCCCCGTGCCGCCTGCCGGTCTGAAATGCGGCATCCGCCACTGTCATCGTAAGGTGTTCGCCGGAAAGCACATCGCTTCCGCGGCGGGCCAGCGTACCACCAGTGGCGCCGCGCGCCCAGGCGGGCATCGTATGAGCAAGACCCAGAGCACCGGCGGCAGCGGTGCCATGGGACAGAAACTTACGTCGATTGAGTGTTGGCATGATCGAGACCTGCTGTTGGATGTCATTGGCTGTTACGAGACAGGACGCGCTATCCCTCAACAAATTTCAGATTTTTTCGCGCAGAACGTTTCGGGCGCGGTAGATGCGCGTTTCCACCGCCTTTCTGCTGATGCCGAGAATCTGCGCGACTTCGTCCTGACTGCGGCCATCGAACACGGCCAGGATGAATGGCTCCTTGAGCTTCAGCGGCAGACGCGCAATTTCCTGCTGTAAGATTTCAAGCTCTTGCCGGATGGCAAGCTGGTGTTCCTGGTCGGGCTCGGGATGGGCGATGGAATCGACACCATCCTCCATGTCCAGCCTCAGCAAGCGGGAAAAACGCCGACGGCGCATCGCATCGCGACATTTGTTGATCGTGATCGTTGCAAGCCATGGACCGGCGGGCTTGTCGAGGTCGAAGCGATACAACGCGAGCCATGCGGACGCTAATGCGTTCTGCACGGCGTCCTCGGCATCGGATTTTTCTCCAAGGATTCGCAGGGCGACACCGAGCAGTCTTGGCAGGTGGTTCGCCACAAGCTTGTCAAAGGCGCCGCGATCGCCAGCCTTCGCTGCAGCGATCAGCTGCCCATCCTCGTTGTCGCCGTCCGGAGACACGACCGTCTAACTCTTCGGATCGCTGGTTAGCGCCTTGTTTACCTCGCGGTCGAATGCTGCCTGCTGGTTCGCTTCGAGCAGTCCTCGCATATCGAAGACGTGGCGGATGGTCGCCTTCTGGAGATCTCCCATCCTTGTGTGGACCTGATCAATCGCCGCGCCCACCTTGGGGCCGTAACGATGCTCTTCGCTCATCGCCTGGGCAAGTCCCGCATTAGCGGACCGCAGTGCCAGATCGAGTTTACGTCGCTCGACGGCAAAATCCCGTTCCAACGCGTCGAGGCGAACTTCCTGCGCGGATGTAAGGCGCAACTCCTTGTGCACGAAGTCGTGCATGCCGCGGGACGCATCCTCTTGGGCGAGCCAACGGTTGGTTGCGATAGCACCAAGGCTACCGGCGGCAACCGCCAGAAGCAGCAGCAGGACCGCGTAGAAGGGCGTGATCTTCATGGCGCGACGTGAAGAAGTGTGGAGGGCGCGAGGTCAGCTCCGTCCGCCAGCGTGTAGCTGACAGGTTGCGCGGGAACAGGATATTGCGTTCCCATGCCGGCACCAAGTCCGATCGCAAATATCGCAAGGCCCAAAATGGTCCTGCGGCGATGCTCGCGCGCCTCGGTCATTTGCCCGATGCGTTGCCAGAGACTGTCATGGAATTCCGGCCCCGCATCCATCATGGGCGCTTCGGTCGCAAGCTTTCGCAGCAGCTTGTCAAGTGCATTGTCATCCATCTTTGGCTCTCCGTTGTCTTGGCTTTCGCTTCCTATACGCAGCGCGGCCTTGCAGCCCTCGAAATATTTTTGAGGGATGATGCTCTGGCAGGCGTAATGGCAATGAACAAAGCCAGTCAACGAGACCGTGCATGAAAGCAATATTGACGATGTTGGCCACCCTTCTCGCATTAGCGGCGGTTGCGACCGCTCAGGCGCACGAAGGGCACAAGGACGATATGAGTGATGCCGAGATGGTGCAGGTGGAGATGCACGAGGCAACCGCCAAGCATGAAGAAGCGGCAGGCGCGATGCACGATCCCGAGCTCATGGCGCAGGCGCACCCATCCGCGGATGGTGTTGGCGAGCGGCAGACGCCGGAGCAGGCGCTCGAGGCAGCGATTGCGGAGAACCGGGTGACGTCGACAGGCGACTTTCTTGGACGGCTTCATCCAATCGCGGCGCATTTCCCGGTCGCTCTGCTGCTCATGGCCGCCCTTGCCGAGCTCCTTCTGGCGCTGCGGCCTGCGCTTGGTCTCGAGACGACCGTGCGGTTCCTTGTTGCCGGTGGCGCGATAGGTGCCTTGGTCGCCGCATTGCTTGGCTGGTTTGCTGCGGGCTGGCGGCTTTCGGACAGGTCGCAAACGCTTGGGATTCATCGCTGGAACGGCTCGGCGGTTGCGGGGGTGGCGTTCCTTGCTGCGTGGTTCGCATTCCGCTCGAACCGGCGATCAGGCCTCCGCGTCACGCTCGCGATCCTTGCAGTCGCCCTCGTCGTTCAGGGTTATCTCGGCGGCGAGATGGTCTTTGGCCCCAATCATCTTGGTCTGGAGTAAACACGATGCGGAGTTTCATTCTGACCCGCGCGGCTCTCTTTGGGCTGATGCCGGCAGCGGCCCTTTTGCTCGCTGGATGTGATAGAAAGCCGGAGGAAGCTTCGCAGGACAGCGTCCCGGCGCTCTCGGAATCTGCAGCGCCCGAGAATGAGACGATCGCAGAGAGTCTGGAGCCCGGCGAACCTGAACAGTCCGAGACGGCGGCGGCTGACGTCCCTTTGCGAACGCCGGTTGAGCCCAGACCTGGCCGAAACAGCGGTGCGCAGGAAGATGATGCAGGCTCAGTGCCAAAAGCCACCCAGCCAGCTGCGCCGCAGGAGGCACAGCCAGTCGATCCGCACGCAGGCCACGACATGTCGACCATGTCCAATCACGCGATGGAAGGAATGGAACACAAATGAAGATATTTGATCCGGGAACGTCCCGTACGGGCCTAATTGCGCTGCTTGGAACGATGTTCCTTGCCGCATGCAGCGGTGTCGCACAGGCAGCGAGCTATACCATGTTTCGCGATCCGAGTTGCGGTTGCTGCGAGTCCTGGGCTGCACATATCCGCGACGGGCTGCATGCCGACGTGGCGGTGCAGGACAGCGCCGACATGGGTGCGGTCAAAGACCGCGAAGGCGTCCCCGAAGAGCTTCGCTCGTGTCACACGATGATCGTCGATGGATATGTCATCGAAGGCCATGTGCCGGCCGCCGATATTGCGCGCCTGCTGCGCGAGCGCCCCGCAGGGGTCGAGGGGCTGGCGGTCGCCGGAATGCCGGTGGGATCGCCGGGCATGGAAATGGGCGGGCGCACCCAGCCTTACCAGGTCATCGCCTTCGGCCCTGCCGGAAAGCGGGTCTTTGCCAGCTATCCCTGAGGGGACCCGCAATTGTCCCAGTACCAAGGAGAATGACGATGAAGACAATAGTTGCTGCAATCGGTCTGTTGGGCCTCGCGGTCACGCCGGCTCTTGCTCATGACAAGGCGCCCGAGGCGCCGAAAACGTGCGAAATGATGCACAGCGGTCAGAAGATGCAGGGGATGATGATGAAGGGCAAGGACGGTAAGATGACCTGCCAAATGATGAATGGGCAACAGCAGGGCGCCGGACCAATGGACCACTCCCAGATGAATCATTCGATGATGAACCAAGGCGAGGGCGGGCAGCAGCAGCATCAAGGCCATCAACCCAAGTGAACGAACCATGTGCCGGCAGCTCCGCCAAATTGGGGTTGCCGGCCTCAGCGCCCCATCTTCTCGAACAAGGCGATTAACTCCGACAGTTTCTCGGACTGTTCCGCCTTGTCTTGCGAGGTTATGACCTCTTCCACGCAGGTCTTCGCATGGATGTTAAGAACTTTCATCCTGGCCGCTCGCAAGGCCGCTTCCATTGCTGCAAGCTGCTGGAGGATGTCGATACAGTACCTCTCATCTTGCATCATCCGGATGATACCGCGCGCCTGACCTTCGATCCGGCGCATCCGGGCAATTTCTCGGGCGAACTTGTTGGTCATTGTTGCTCTCGCGCCAACTTTTTTGTGAGGAGCCAAGGATTCCGGCAAAAGCTGGTTGTTGAAAACCATCTGCCCTGATACTATACCCCCTATGTGTATATGACAAGTGGAGAGTGGGATGATCAAGCCGGCTCACGGCAGTAGCCTTCGGTCTTGAGGCTGAGCGCACAGCGTGTTGCGATTTATCGCCTCATTGATCTTTAGGGGGATCTGCTCGTTTTGCGCGCGTGAGATTTCGCGTGCGGGCTGCCAAGAGCCTCTGACAGACAAGCTTGGGCCGGATGACCTTGCCAGGCTTCGCTACTGGATCCGTCGACAGCGGCTCACTGGACCGCTGTCGGCTTCCTTGGTCTAACCTGGTTTTGCCCCGGAGTTCAGACCAGGCCGAGCGCACTGAACGATTATTGACCTAGAGGATTGATATGAATACCGCTCAAGAACCCTCGCTCAGTTTCCTTGGCGCGACAGGAACGGTCACCGGCTCACGCTATCTGATCGAGGCCAACGGTCGGCGCATTCTTGTAGATTGCGGGCTCTTCCAGGGATACAAGCAGTTAAGGCTGCGCAACTGGAATCCGTTCCCCGTTCCGCCAAAGTCAATAGACAGTGTCCTTCTCACACACGCCCATCTCGACCATTCCGGCTATCTGCCCGCGCTGGTCCGAAACGGCTTCCAGGGCCATATCCATTGCACGCCGGCCACCGCCGAACTCTGCGGCCTCCTGCTTCCCGACAGCGGGCACCTGCAGGAGGAAGAGGCCCGCTATGCAAAGCGCAAGGGTTATTCCAGGCACGCGAACCCGAAGCCACTCTATACACTCGAGGATGCCCGCGCGGCGCTGGACCATTTCCGGGAAACCGCGTTCGACAGGGTTCTTGACCTCGGAGACGGCATCTCAGCCCGCTTCATCCCCGCCGGGCACCTGCTCGGCGCGGCGCAGATCCAGGTGACCGTCGGCGGGCGCACGGTGCACTTCAGCGGCGATGTCGGACGCGAAACCGACCCGTTGATGCACGGGCCGCGGCCATATCCAGGCGCCGACATTCTCGTGACCGAATCCACCTATGGCAACCGCGTTCACCCGCAGAATGATCCCGAAGCCGAACTGGCGGAGGTTATCAATCGGGTCGCACGGCGCGGCGGGGCGATCGTGATCCCCGCTTTCGCCGTGGGCCGTATCCAGGGCGTAATGCTCCAGATCGCCCGGCTTCGAGCGCGAGAGGCGATCCCATACATACCGGTCTACCTCAACAGTCCGATGGGCGTGGACGCGACCGCAATCTACCACAACCACCACGATGAGCATCACGTCAGCTGGGAAGATTGCAAAGCCATGTTCGATCTCGCCGAGCGCGTGCGCACGGTCGAGGAATCGAAGGAGCTCAACCGCCGCAACGGGCCGATGATCATCATTTCCGCAAGCGGCATGCTCGCGGGCGGCCGGGTCCTGCACCATCTGGTCAGTTTCGGGCCCGATCCGAAGAACGCGATCGTACTGAGCGGGTTCCAGGCTGGTGGTACGAGGGGGGCCGTCCTCGCCCGAGGCGAGCGGCATTTGCGGCTCTTCGGGCGCGAGATCGAAATCCGCGCCGAAGTGATTCAACTTGAGGGCATATCGGGTCATGCCGACGCCAACGAGTTGCTGGGCTGGATGGGACAGGCCAGGTCTCCGGAAATGACCTATGTCACCCATGGCGAACCCGACAGCGCCGATGCCCTGCGCTTCCGCATTGACCACGAGCTCGGATGGAATGTGCGTGTACCTGAACATCTCGAGCGGGTCAGCATCCGGAAGCCGAGATGACCTTGGATGTGCACACGATTCCCCTGATCCGGGCCGGTATCGACACCTATCGTCAGCCGGTCGTCTACATGCGCGAGGATTGCCACCTATGCCGGGCCGAGGGATTCTCGGCGCTCACCCAAGTAGAGATCGCTCTTGGCCAGCGGTCGATCGTTGCGGCGCTCAATGTGGTGACCGATGCTGACTGGCTGCCACCCGATACAGCGGCGCTCAGTGAGGCCGCGTGGGCAGCGCTTGGCGCGAAGATCGGTAAGCATGCGATTTTCTCGCATCCGGAGCCGCCGGCCTCGGCTTCCGCGATCCGTTCCAAGGTCTACGGCCAGCGCCTCGATGCGGCTGGATGCCAGGCCATCATCAGCGATACGGTGGCGCACCGCCTGTCCGATCTCGATCTTGCCGCTTTCATCACGGCTTGTGCCGGTGACCGGCTCGATATTGCCGAAACGATCGCCCTCACGCGGGCGATGCACGGCGCGGGCAAGACGCTTGACTGGGGTGCGGGGCTGGTCCTCGACAAGCATTGCGTTGGCGGACTGCCGGGCAACCGGACCACCCCCATTGTCGTGGCCATCCTTGCTGCCGCGGGATTTCGCATACCCAAAACCTCGAGCCGCGCGATTACCTCGCCAGCGGGCACCGCCGACACGATGGAAGTCCTGGCGCCGGTCGCGCTCGACATCGCCGCCATGCGCCGCGTGGTCGAAAGTGAGGGTGGTTGCGTCGTCTGGGGCGGTGGCCTCGATCTCAGCCCCGCCGACGATTTGCTGATCCGGATCGAGCGGCCGCTCGATTTCGACAGCGACGGCCAGCTCGTCGCCAGCGTGCTCTCCAAGAAGGCGGCAGCGGGTTCAACCCATGTGCTGATCGACATGCCGGTCGGACCCACCGCCAAGGTCCGAACGGAGGCGGCTGCGCGAACCCTGTCCGAGCGTCTGCATGCCGTCGGCCAGGCGATCGGCCTAACGCTGCGGATCCATGTCAGTGACGGATCGGCCCCGGTGGGACGCGGTATCGGCCCGGCGCTTGAGGCCCACGACCTGCTTGCGGTCCTGAGACGTGACCATGATGCCCTGATGGACCTGCGCGAAAGGGCGCTGGACCTGGCGGGCGCCCTGCTCGACCTGGCCGAAGCGAACGGCGGAAATGGCCGCGAGATGGCAAGAAGCCTGCTCGACAGCGGCGCTGCCGAAGCGAAATTCCTGTCCATCTGCGAGGCCCAGGGCGGATTTCGCGAACCGGGCAGCGCACCTCACCAATCCATCGAAACGGCTGGTGTAGGCGGCGCGATCAGGGAGATCGACAACCGCCGCATCGCCAAGATCGCGAAACTGGCCGGGGCTCCGGGCCGCAAGCACGCCGGCGTACGTCTGCTCGCACGGCCGGGCGATGTGATCGAGGCAGGCCAGCCGCTCTACGAGATACACGCGGAAACGCCAGGCGAGCTTGGCTGGGCGCAGGACTATGCCCGGTCGGGCGCTTCTCCCTTCCGGATCGGAGAGGCGCCGTGACCCGTATCCTGGCCTTTCCCGGCATGATGCCCCTGTGCGAAGCCATCGCCGCGCTAGCCGGAGCGCAGGTGGGAGAACTCGATCTCCACCGCTTTCCGGATGGCGAGAGCCTCGTGACCTTGCCTGGCGACCTTGCAGGCAAGGATGTCGCCGTTCTCGCTACGCTGCGTGAGCCCGATCCGCTGGCCCTGCCCCTGCGATTTGCAGCAGAGACAGCCAGGGAAATGGGTGCCCGCCGCGTCGGACTGATCGCGCCCTATCTCGCCTATATGCGCCAGGACCGGCGATTTGCCGAAGGTCAGGCGGTCAGCGCTCCCCTATTCGCCGGCTTTCTGGAGGAGAGCTTCGACTGGCTGGTGACGGCAGATCCGCATCTGCACCGGATTCAATCGCTAGAAGACCTGTTCGACATTCCGGTACGCCGGATCGAAACCGCCCCCTTGCTGGCCGGTTGGATTGCCGCAAACGTGCCCGATGCGGTGCTGCTCGGTCCCGACAGCGAGAGCCGGCAATGGGTAGCTGAAGTCGCCCGGCTCGCGGACCGGCCCTATGAAGTGCTCGAAAAGCGCCGCAGCGGCGATCGCAGTGTCGAGGTCAGCATACCGCACAGCGAGGCGCTACTGGCCGGAACGCCCGTGATTCTGGACGATATTGCCTCATCCGGACGGACGCTGATCCAGGCGATCCAGCGACTACTCGCAACAGGAACCAGGCCGCCCATCTGCGTCGTGATCCATGCGGTGTTTGCCGGCGATGCTCACACGGACATCCTGTCCGCAGGTGCAGCACGGGTCGTGACGACGGATTCCATTCCGCATGCCAGCAATGCGGTATCACTTGCGCAGGTATTGGCTGACGCTGCCCGCGACCTGCAAGGCGGCAATCCACCGATCAGGCGGGCCGCAGCACGAACCATAAGGTGACCTGTATGAACGACCACACCCATCACCAGCACCACGAGGCAAGCGATCACACGATCTACACTTGCCCGATGCACCCCGAAGTGCGGCAGGAGGGGCCGGGAGATTGCCCCAAATGCGGGATGCATCTCGTGCCCGAAGGTAGCGAGCAGGCGAAGGACGCCCACGCATGCTGCCATGGCCACCATGCCCATTCCGCAGATGCCGGGGATGGAGCCGACGACAAGCGGTACGACACGGTGCCGGCCGGATATTCCGGCACGGTCTATACCTGCCCGATGCATCCG
This sequence comes from Novosphingobium indicum, assembly GCF_014645195.1. Classification (GTDB taxonomy): domain Bacteria; phylum Pseudomonadota; class Alphaproteobacteria; order Sphingomonadales; family Sphingomonadaceae; genus Novosphingobium; species Novosphingobium indicum. The sequence goes on from NZ_BMLK01000005.1 coordinate 76,591, forward strand.
CAGGTGCGGCAGACCAAGCCCGGTTCCTGCCCGATATGCGGCATGGGGCTGGAGCTCCAATCTGCTACGATGGCCGAAGAAGGACCCAATCCCGAACTGGTCGACTTCACGCGCCGATTCTGGATCGGCACGGCGCTGACGCTTCCGCTGCTGGTCTTCACCATGGGGCCGTACCTCGGCCTTGGCGGCGTCAGGGATATCTTCGGGGAACGCAACACACTCTGGATCGAACTGGTGCTCGGCACACCCGTCGTCCTGTGGTGCGGCTGGCCATTCCTCGTGCGCGGCTGGAATTCCTTTCGCACGATGAACCTCAACATGTTCTCGCTGATCGGCATGGGCGTCTTCGCCGCCTGGGCCTTCAGCGTCGTCGCGGTCCTGGCGCCGGGCATATTCCCCGATGGCTTTCGCGATGCCGAAGGCCATGTCGGTGTCTATTTCGAGGCTGCGGCGGTCATCGTCACGCTGGTGCTGCTGGGCCAGGTCATGGAACTGCGCGCGCGTGAGGGAACCGGCAAGGCGATCCGCGCGCTGCTCGATCTTGCGGCCAAGACCGCGCGGGTGATCCGCGAGGATGGCCGCGAGGAGGAAATCCCGCTTGAAGACGTGCTGGTCGGCGATCGCCTGCGGGTGCGACCCGGCGACAAGGTCCCGGTCGACGGCGTCGTCACTGACGGTCGTTCCTCGGTCGATGAGAGTATGATCACCGGCGAACCCGTTCCGGTGGAAAAGGTCGCGGGCGACCCTGTGACCGGCGCCACCATCAACGGAACCGGCAGCCTCGTTATCGAGGCAACCCGTGTCGGCGCCGACACCATGCTTTCCCAGATCGTCGAGATGGTAGCCAATGCGCAGCGCTCGCGCGCGCCGATCCAGAAATATGCCGACAAGGTTTCAGGATGGTTCGTGCCGGTGGTCATCGGCATTGCGGTCCTGTCATTCATCGGCTGGGCGCTTTGGGGGCCGGCTCCGGCGCTCTCCTACGCGCTCATCGCGGCCGTCGCGGTCCTGATCATTGCTTGCCCCTGTGCACTTGGCCTTGCCACGCCGATGTCGATCATGACGGCTACCGGGCGCGGTGCGCAGGTCGGGGTGCTGATCAAGAATGCCGAAGCGCTGGAACGGTTCGAAAAGGTCGATACGCTGATGGTCGACAAGACCGGAACCCTGACCTTGGGCAAGCCGGAGCTGGTTTCCGTCCTGCCCGAACCGGGACACGATGAAGCCGAAGTCCTGCGCCTGGCGGCAACGCTTGAAAGGGGCTCCGAACATCCTCTGGCCGAAGCGATCGTCGCGGGCGCGGAGGAGCGCGGAGTGGCACTGGGCGAAGCAAGCGACTTCGAGGCGGTCACAGGCAAGGGCGTGAAAGGCGTGGTCGACGGCAAGCATGTCGCGCTCGGCAACCTCAAGCTCGTCACCGATCTGGGCCTCGAAGCGGCCGAACTGACGGAGAAGGCCAATGCCCATCGCGACCAGGGTGAGACAGTGATGTTCGTGATGCTGGACGGCGCCGTTGCCGGCCTCGTCAGCGTCGCCGACCCGGTGAAGGAAACGACGCCCGCCGCGCTTGAAGCGCTCCACAAGCTGGGCTTCCGCATCATCATGGCAACGGGCGACAATGAACGCACCGCCAGGGCGGTGGCCGCCCGGCTCGGCATCGACGAGATCCGCGCCGACGTGCTGCCCGAGGACAAGGCGCGCATTATCCAGGAGCTTCAGGCCGAAGGGCGCAAGGTCGCCATGGCCGGCGACGGCGTGAACGATGCACCAGCCCTTGCCCAGGCCGATGTCGGCATCGCCATGGGAACGGGAGCGGACGTCGCCATCGAAAGTGCAGGCATCACGCTGGTGAAGGGCAACCTCGACGGGATTGTCCGCGCGCGTAGGCTGGCCCGCGCCACCATGCGCAATATCCGCCAGAACCTGTTCTTCGCCCTGATCTACAACGCCGCCGGCGTGCCGGTGGCGGCGGGCTTGCTGTACCCCTTCTTCGGCATCCTGATCAGCCCGATATTCGCCGCCTTTGCCATGAGCGCTTCATCGATCTCGGTCGTCACGAACGCGCTGCGCCTGAGAAGCGCGAAAATCTGAGTGCGTAACATGCTCCCAAGTTGCAAGAGCGAGTGTCGCGCATTCTGAAGAAGTTGAAGCACGCAGGCGCGTTCCATCGAAGTTCGAGCTTACCGTGCGGAAGGTCCTGCGATGTTTAAATGAGTTTCATCCGTTGAGGCTTGAGTCTGAAGGAGACGTTGCGACACGGCTACTCTCAACGACCCCAGAAGTGATGAGGGCCATAGTAAGATGTCCAATGCGCGGCCGTCCTTGGGCTCCATCGCCTTGATCGTGCAGAAGATTTACGGACCTGGAGCCCACGAAGCAATTCTTGCTCTGAAAATATTCATGACAATAGGAAAGGATGAAAATTATGAGTGGGAGATTCAAAGATAACATCAAGACTATACTGATAACGATACTATTTATAGCCGCTCTTGGCTATGCAATCCACATCGGGGTGAAGCTCTTTGGCTAAGTTTATTTGGCTCGCGACTTTGCGCATGGGCTGGGAGGTTGCGCCCGCCCAAGGTCTTCGAAGCGCCGGCACACTGGATGGGCAGCGAACCCGGGCATTGCCCACGGCTTGGTGAAGGACACAATTACGTAACCGCCCCTAATGCCCGCCGCTCCGGTCACAGCCAAAAGAACATTCTGGCAATCGAGAGAAAGACTCATGTCTCATGCGCTCATCATCGACGACAACATGATCGTCAGCCGCGCGATCCAGGATCGACTCTCGTCTCTCGGCTTCCGTTCATTCGATCAGACATGGACCGAAGAGCTGGCCGTTGCGGCAGCGGCGCGACGCGAGCCCGACCTCGTGGTCGTCGGTGATTCGGTTGAGGCGGGTTCAGCCTTGAGCGCTGCCCGGCGCATTGCGAAGCAACGCAGCATACCCATCCTGATGATCACCGCGGATCCGGGCCGCTTGCTCCAGCGCATCCCCAAGGACACGCCGTTCGACGGACCATTCCTTCTCAACGAGATCGAAGCGGCCGTGGCCCTGAGCCACGCTACCGGTTGACCATTTCCCTTACTGGAGCGCGTCTCTTGTCCCAAAATGCGTGATGGAAGCGATAACCATGTTTGACACATATACCGATAGCGCAATTGACGCCGAGAATAGGCCCTCCTCCTTCGGGGACGATGCAGGTGAAACGAAGCGCCGCCTCGTGCGCACCGAACTGGCCTATTGCTACCAACGCTACCGGTCCATGGCGACACGGCGATTGCGCGACGAGATTGTGGCCGACGACGTAATGCAGGCATTCGCGCTCAAGGCCCTGGAGCACTTCGAACAATTGCGCGATGCCAAGGCGGTCCAAGCCTGGCTTCGCCGCCTGTTCGAAGCCACGCTGATCGATTTGGGAACACGCTGTCAACGCGACGTCGCATCGGGCAGGCCAAACGCCGCCGAACTGTAATTTGGGGCATATCCGAACGTCTTTTCGGTTAGTTTCGCCGATGCCGGCGGCGGGTCATCAAGGAATAAAGGAGATTGAGAAATGGCAGATCGCTTCAGACCAGCCCCACCTCCGACCGCTCGTGCTGGAATGGGAGCGCCAACAGCCGTCTTCGACGCCGGCCTGCGGTCTTATATGCTGGCGATCTACAATTACATGACCAGTGGCGTGCTGCTCTCCGGCGTGGTTGCGCTGCTGGTCGCGAGCAACGTCGCCGTGAGGTCGGTGTTCTTCGCCGCCAGCGGAGCGCCCACATTGCTAGGTTGGATCGCGGTTTTCGCTCCGTTGATTCTCGTCTTCGTGCTCGGATTTGGTATCAACCGGCTTTCGGAGTCGACCGCCAAGTCGCTGTTCTGGGTCTACGCCGCCCTCATGGGTGTATCTCTGTCGACGGTACTTTTCGCTTATACGGGCGTAAGTGTCGCGCGCACGTTCTTTGTGTCCGCGGCAGCTTTCGCTGGTCTCAGCCTGTGGGGCTATACTACGAAGAAGGATTTGTCGGGCTTCGGCACTTTCCTGATCATGGGGTTGGTAGGCCTGTTGATAGCCATGCTCGTCAACATGTTCCTGCGTTCATCCATGATGGACCTGATCGTGAGCGCCATCGGCGTCCTGCTGTTCGCGGGTCTCACGGCTTACGACACCCAGAAGCTCAAGAGCCTCTATTTCGAAGTGGGCGGCAGCGAATTTCGCGGCAAGGCTGTCGTCATGGGCGCGCTGACGCTCTATCTCGATTTCATCAACCTGTTCCTGTTCCTGCTTCGCTTCATGGGGGACCGGCGCTGATGTGGAGAGCGGCGTTCATGCATCGCCCTGCCCCGGTGCGGAGCACTTGGGCATCGCACGCTCTATGACAGCCCGCGCGTCGGTCAAACCGGGGGCAGCACCGTAGGTGAATCCCATGGCACCAAGCCTCGACCTGCAGAAGACCGGTGCCAGGGGGCTTTGCGCCAGGAGAAGGATCGCCGCCTGCGCGGCGAGCGCAAGCCGTTCCACAAGTTCTCTCGCGCGGGCTTCCTCGCAACAGTCAAGATCGATGCAGTTCAGCCATTGGTCATAATTCGCCTCTCGCCCGATGGGCTCCGCAAGAAAGGCTCGAAGCGCTTCTACCGCCTCGGGTTCACGCTGCAGAACTCGGAGCACATCGAGCGCGACAATGTTGCCCGAGCCTTCCCAGATCGCATTGACGGGGGATTGGCGAAAATGGCGAGGCATGGGGCTGGTTTCGACATAGCCATTGCCCCCCAGGCACTCCATCGCCTCCGCGGCAAAGCCTGGCAAACGTTTGCAGATCCAGTATTTGGCGACGGGCGTGAGCAGCCGTGTCAGCGGATCACCGGCGTCGAGCGCCGCGGCGATCCGAACGGCGAGCGCGGTCGCGGCCTCGCTTTCTACCGCGAGATCAGCGAGCACCGCCGCCATGGCCGGATGATCGGCAAGACGGCGCCCAAAACATTGGCGGTGCTGCGTGTGCCAGAGTGCCTGCACAAGCGCACCACGCATGCCAGCGGCCGATCCGACGACACAGTCGAGGCGCGTGTGCTGCACCGCCTCGAGTATCGTGGCAATGCCGCGACCTTCCTCTCCGATGCGCCAGGAGAAAGCCCGATCATATTCGATCTCCGCCGTCGCATTGGACCTGTCGCCCAGCTTGTCCTTGAGCCGCACGATCCGGAAACCTGTGTTGCGCCGGCCATCGGGTAGCCACCGCGGGACGAGGAAACAGCTCAGTCCCCGCTCTGTCTGGGCAAGGGTCAGGAAAGCATCGCTCATCGGTGCCGAGCAGAACCATTTGTGTCCCGTAAGCGAGAACGTCCGGCGTGCGCGATCAACCGGCTCGGCGCGAGTGGTATTGGCGCGCAGGTCGGAACCGCCCTGTTTTTCGGTCATCGTCATGCCGATCGTCACGCTCGCCTTGTCGGCGGCGGGCCGTGAAGCCGGATCGTAACGGGCGGCGAGGATACGCGGCAACCATTCCTCGGAGACTGCAGATTCCCTCCTCAGAACCGGCACTGCGGCGTAGGTCATCGTCATCGGGCAGATCGTGCCAGCATCCACCTGACCAAGAAGATAGCTCATGGCGGCGTGAAGCACATGGCCGTGCGGCGTGCCATCCCAAGCTGCCGCGGCGATGCCATTGCCAAGTCCCAAGCCCATGAGCTGGTGATAGGCCGGATGGAACGCGACTTCGTCGATGCGGCGGCCCTGGGAATCGTAATTTTCGAGGGTCGGGACATGGCGATTGGCTAATATGCCCCACTCAACCACCTCGGCCGACGCCGCCCGGCGGCCCAGGCGTGACAGCCGCCTTTCGTGCTGTGCGCCGCCCGCCCTTCTCACCGCTTCAGTCAAAGCCCGATCACTGGTAAACCAGTTGCCGACATCCAGGGCTGGTGTCTGATTGAACACCTCATGCACATCAGGCGTGGCGAGCGGCCTTGATACAGGCATGGTCGTCTACTCCGTTCCTTCGGCGTCATGTCCAGCGGTGCAAAACTCCAGAGCCACTGAACGCCGGGCCTTCGTTCCCGCGAATGCGGTGGCGTCTCCGCAGTACTTAAGCGGCGACGGCCTGATCGCACGAGGCCATTTCAATATTTGGTTCCTATATCTGGCGATCCCCGGTTCGAAGTCCAAACCACTTTCGAATTCTTCACAAGCAGTCGGCGGACGCTGATCTTTATCGGCGCGCGTTTCCCTCATCGACAATGGTGATGAAAAACACAAAGGGCGAACCCTTTCCGCCCGCGACAACCTCATTTTCGCCTGTGACGAGCGGTGCCAAATCCGAGCCGAAATGCTCGCCGATAGGCCGGCCATTGACCAGCGTTCCCAACGTGCTGCGAAGGTCGCGGACGTGGTAACGCCCGTCATGGTGGATGATCGCGAAATGGTTGCGAGACAATCTCAGCGGAACCTCGTCCTCAAGCTCGAGGTTCAATGCCCGTGGCGGCGCCTGTTCTCCCGGCAAAGCCGCCCTCCCGACCAGGAAAGGAACCGCGTCAACACGCAGCGGATCAGGCAGCTGCCGGCGCAAACCCCGGGGATCGGCCGCCAGCATGACGTTCTGCACCACAAGGGATTCGCCAAGACTATTCCTGCCTGCTGGCAGCTGCAGCCTCTGCTCATCTTCGACGAAGCGATCTTCCAGATCGTGGAGTCGATGGCAAAGTCGTTCAATCAAGGTTCGCGCGTTTTCGGGGGAGCGGCTGATACGATCGAGGAATTCGGCCGAGCCGATGAACTCGACTTCGCCGTCCGTGACGGCACGCGCTGTCGCGCTGCGCCGAGCTCGTTTTTCAACAACGCTCATCTCGCCGAGGACCTGGCCGCTATGGATAGTTCCAAGAACGATTTCCACACCGTCCCGCCGGCGCAGAATTTCGACGCTTCCGCTACGGATGTGCAGAACGCCTTCAACGGCGTCACCTTCACTGAAAAGAATGTCGCCTCGTCCGAAACATCCGGTGCGCGTCATTGTGTCCCCCAATCGTGATCGCCATTGCTGGAAGGAGGCGACCCAGTCGCGGCATTCGCTGTTGGGATGGACGCATGGGGCGTCGAACGATTACAGGTCGCTGGTACACGATCCCGCTGGCGCGGTACGCAATTGGGCATGGACATGCACAGGACATGTTGCGCCAGGCTCGCTCAAGCCCGTAAGGATCTGTGGCTGGGGCAGATCAACCAGGATCTGGAGCGCGTTTTTTGAGGCCACAAAGCTCGCATCGAGGTGACATCATGCGGATCGATCTCACGCCATTGACCGAACCCAGCGGTGACTTGCTCCCCGTCGAGATCGTCGAACGCAAAGGCGCCGGTCATCCCGATTCGATCTGCGACCATCTGACCGAAGCGCTGAGCCGGGAGCTCACGCACCGCTACCTCGACACATTCGGTCGCATTCTGCACTACAACGTCGACAAGGCACTGCTCTGGGGCGGCTGCTCCGAACCCGCATTCGGCGGCGGGCGGATCACGCAGCCGATGGAAATATTTCTGGCGGGACGTGCGATCAGCCAGTGCGGTGAGAAAGGTATCCCGCTTGAGGATATCGTTCGTGAGGTCGCGGAGGCATGGTTTAGTGACCATATTCCACTGTTTGAACCGGCTTCGCACTTGCGGACGCACTGCCTCGTCCGTCCGGGTTCGAGCGATTTGAGCGCGCTCTTCGACCGCAGTGCAACCAATGCCTCGCCTCTTGCCAACGACACATCGATCGGCGTCGGCTATGCGCCACTCAGCAGGCTCGAGAAGGTCGTGCTCGCCGCCGAGCATGAACTCGGGCGTATGGCCACACAAGGCCATCCGGAAATCGGCCGGGACATCAAGATTATGGCATTGCGGCACGGGGAACAGGTCCGCCTCACCGTCGCCTGCGCCTTCGTCGATCGCTACATTGACGGCCTGCCCACCTATTTGCGCGCAAAGAAGTTGGTCGCCGCCACCGTCGGCCAGATCGCCGAAGATCATCAGCTGCCCGCCGTTGTCGCGGTCAACACCGCCGACGACCCGGACGCCATGAGCCTTTACCTCACGGTTCTCGGCACATCGGCGGAAAGTGGTGACGACGGGCAGGCCGGGCGCGGCAATCGCGTGAATGGACTGATCACGCCCTTCCGGCCGATGACAATGGAATCGGTTCCCGGCAAGAACGCCATCTCGCATGTTGGCAAGCTGTACAATATCGCCGCCGGCCTCATTGCCGAGCGGGTCGCGCGACTGGACGGAGTTGGCGAAGCGCATTGCTTGCTCGTCAGCGGCATCGGTGGGGCCCTCAGCGAACCTCAAACGGCAACCGTACGCCTCCGACCAACGCATGGCGCCAACTGCGAGGACTATCGGGACGCTATCGCGGCGATCGTCGAGAATGAACTGTTCGGCCTCTCGACCGCAAGTGCCGATCTTGTCTCAGGAAGGCTGCGTATAGGCGACTGGCCCCTGCGCCGGGACAACTGATTCAGGGACGCGCCCTGATTTTGCGTTCGATCGAAAGTTCGACTGTAATCTCCGACCCCATGAAACGTCGGATGAGCGACGCAAGACGACTGCAAGGAGACCATCTATGAACGGATTCGGACAAGTGGGCATTGGCGCCATGGCGTTGGCTATGTTGGCCGCGTCGCCTGCCGTGGTGCACGCCCAGGATACGCATTCCGGGCACCATCCGACCGACGCGCCGGCGGCCACGCCACAGCCTTCCACTCAGCCGCCCGCCCAGCCAGACACCATGAAGGGCATGGCTGGCAAGGAAATGCCGATGAAGGGCCAAATGATGGATGGCATGCCAATGTGCGGCATGATGGGTGAAGGCATGAACATGGCCGCCCATGTCGAGCAGCGTCTGGGTGCGATCCGGAGCGAGCTCAGCATCACGTCCGCCCAGTCGCAAGCCTGGGACGCCTATGCCAGCGCGCTGCGCGGTGTCGCCGCCAATATGGATAATATGCGCGCCTCGATGATGGCGGGGCATCAAGGGAACGCAACCATATCGCCGATCGCACGGCTAGACCGTCACGAGCATATGCTCGAAGCCATGCGCGACAACATTCGCACGCTGCGTCCCGCGCTCGAAAGACTCTATGCGGGGTTGTCCCCCGAGCAGAAACAAAAGGCCGACACCCTGCTTAGCCCGCAAGGCATGATGCAGCAGATGCCAATGAGCGGAAAAATGCGGAGATAGCGATGACCACAACCCTCTAACTGCTCTTCTGGGCAGCCCTGTTCTTCGTTTTGATGCGGTTCGGGTGTGGCGCCCATATCATGGGGCACGGAGGTCATGGCCATCATGGCTCTCATGAAGGATCGGGCGACAGACTGCAGGAGCCGGGAACGGCGATTGATCCGGTGTGCGGGATGACGGTCGCTACGCCTGGAGCAAAGAGCAGCATTTATCGGGGCAAGGCCTATTATTTCTGCTCGGCGGACTGCCGGGATAAGTTCGAAGCCGCACCGCAGGAATTTGCTGGCGAAGCGCCCGCAAGGACAGTTCAAGGAGCGCATCACCATGGCGCATGATGCTCGACGGCCCGGTCCGGCCTTGATCCCGGTTTTCGCCTTCGGCTTCGCCCTCAGCCTGTTCCTTGTCTTCTCCTACGTGCTCTGCGTAATCGGCTATCTGTTATTCCCCGGAAGCTTGATCAATCATTCGGCGCTCGCGATCTTTTTGCCCGGATTCGAGCTCCTGAGCTGGCGCACCTTCTTCCTGGGTTTCGGCGAAAGCTTCGCCTGGGGCTGGTATGTCGCTCTTGTTTTCGGACCACTGTACAATTTTCTGGCCTCCTGGCGCAGGTAACTTCTCTTGGAAAAGGACCGGAACATGGAACAGGGGGACAGAAAACGGAAAGGCTTGTCGCAGCTCGATATCGTGTACATCATCGTGGCATTTTTGCTGCTCGTGATCCTGCAGAATTACTGGACGAGTTCTGGCCACCTGAAGACAATCCCGTTCAGCGAATTCCAAGCGCTCGTCGAGAAAAACGCGATCACCGACGTCGTTGTGGGCCCGACGACGATAACCGGCGCGTACAAGGCCGCTGGTCAAGAGGCCAACGGCAAAGGCAAGGGCGCAGCCGAGACACAGCATTTCTCCACGATCCGAGTCGATCCTGCGATCGCCGACGAGCTCCAGAAGCGCGGTATCACCTATCGAGGCGAAGAGCCGCCTGGATTTCTGTCGAACCTGCTTTCGTGGATTCTGCCCACGGCGCTGTTGATCCTGGCGTGGATGTTCCTGCTGCGTCCAATGGCGTCGGGAGGCCATGGCGGCTTGATGGGAATTGGCCGCAGCCGTGCCAAGGTCTATTCGGAAGAGAATGTCAAAGCCACGTTCGCCGATGTGGCCGGCGTCGACGAAGCCAAGCAGGAGTTGTCCGAAATCATCGGATTCCTGCGCGATCCCGAGAAGTATGGCCGCCTCGGTGCCCGCATTCCCAAGGGCGTTCTGCTCGTCGGACCGCCGGGCACCGGCAAGACCCTGCTCGCGCGTGCCGTCGCCGGCGAAGCGCATGTCCCCTTCTTCTCGATCACAGGCTCGGAATTCGTTGAAATGTTCGTGGGCGTGGGCGCGGCGCGCGTGCGCGACCTTTTCGAGCAAGCACGCAAGCAGGCCCCGGCGATCCTGTTCATCGACGAGCTCGACGCGCTCGGCCGGGCACGGGGGATCGACCTGCCTGGTGGAGGGCATGAAGAGAAGGAACAGACACTCAATCAGCTTCTCGCCGAGATGGACGGCTTCGACCCGAGCGCCGGAATCATTGTTCTTGCGGCAACCAACCGCCCTGAAGTTCTCGATCCGGCACTGCTTCGTGCGGGCCGGTTCGACCGTCAGGTGCTGGTCGATCGTCCGGACCGCAAGGGACGCGTTGAAATTCTTCGCGTGCACATGATGCGGATTCGCGTTGAATCCGATCTCGACATCGACACCGTTGCGGGCCTCACACCGGGCTTTACTGGCGCCGATCTTGCCAATCTCGTCAACGAGGCGGCGGTCATCGCCACCAGACGCGGCGCGGAAGCGACGACCCTTGAGGATTTCACGCAAGCCTTTGAACGTTTGGTCGCCGGCATTGAAAAGAAGAGCCGGGTGCTCAGTCCACGCGAGCGTGAGACTGTCGCACATCATGAGATGGGGCACGCGCTTGTCGCAATGAGCCTGCCGGGCACCGACCCCGTCCAGAAGGTCTCGATCATTCCACGCGGTATCGCCGCGCTCGGCTATACGCTGCAGCGGCCCATGGAGGATCGGTTCCTCGCCAGCCGCAGTGAACTCATGAACCGCATGGCGGCTTTACTTGGCGGAAGAGCGGCAGAGGATCTCATCTATCAGGACGTGTCCACAGGGGCCGCCGATGACTTGCAGCGTGCGACCGACATCGCCCGCAGCATGGTGGTGCGTTTCGGTATGACGCCTGAACTGGGCCAGGTCGCCTATGAGCCGGAGACCGGAAGCTTCCTTGTCGGCCAGACGCCGCTCTGGCGGCCGAAAACCTATGGCGACGGCACCGCGGAGGCCATCGACGAGGCCGTCAGAAAGCTGATCGACGATGCCTTCACAACCGCCCGGGGCGTCCTCACGCGCAACCAGGCCTTGCTGGAAAGGAGCGCGAAAGACCTGCTCGCCCATGAGACGCTCGGATCCGCAGAACTCGAACATCTCAAGAAGGAGCTGATGGTGGCCCCGATGGCGGGCCAGCAAACTGAGCCAGCGCTCAATGCCGTGTCGGCGAGTTGATCTGTGTCCGATGCTCAGGGCGAAGCGCTGGGTGGCGGCCTCCATCGAATAGAGCCACGTCGGCTGTATGGCATAAGGGTTGTCATGGATGAGATTGATCCGGCAATCACGCGAGTTTCCGCTCGATTGCCGCGAACTACTCATTTGAAGGATTTGAAGAATGACCACAGGATCACGGCATATTGATCATGCGGTTCACCAGGCTCGCCTCTGGCTAGGGGATCTGGACGCGGAGCTTGGCGACGTGGATCAGGCACATACTTATGCATTGCTGCGCGCCGTCCTTCACGTCTTACGCGACCGCCTGCCTCCTGCCGAGGCCATCCAATTCGGCGGGCAGCTGCCAAACCTGATCCGCGGGATCTATTATGAAGGGTGGCGCTTTCAGTCTCATCCAACGCGTCTCCACTCGATGATCGAGTTTGTGGAGGCGGTAATGGCCGCCATCGCACCGACGAAGCTGCGTCATCCGAGACGTGCCGTCGAGGCTGCACTCGCAGTCGTCGGGCGCCATGTTTCAAGTGGCGAGATCGAGGACATACGAAGCTGCCTGCCCGAGGACATACGCGCGAGCTGGCCCCAGGCCACATCCTCCACCCGGACCTCGAGCTGAAATCAGCACACAATTTCACGCTCACGCGTGCAATATTCGACGCATTGGCCGGCGTGAACTCGAGCCAGTACCGAAGGATTTCGAAACGAGGACTGTGCGAGATCGAACGGCGGGTTGAAGCAATCCTGGGCGGGCCACTTGAGCGGTATCGAAATCGCAGACCTGACGCTAGTGCACCGATGGCATCTCGGGGACGGCGCTTTCGCGCGCTTCAAGAATTCCGACCTTTTCGGATCTGCCGCCGGCTACCGGAATTGCCAGAAGCGCGCGGATTTCCTCGCCCGACAGAGTTTCATGCTCCATGAGAGCTTCTGCCAGGCATTGAAGCTCGTCCTGGCGTTCGGTGAGCAGTTTGCGCGCCCTCGATTCGCCCTCTTCGATGATGCGCCGAATTTCCTCATCGATGATATTGGCGGTGGTTTCCGAAACATTGAGCCGAGCACTGCCGCCGTGGCCGAGGAAGGTGTCCTGGTCGCCGTCGCCGTAGCGCAGCGGGCCGAGCCGGTCGCTGAAACCGAACTCGGTGACCATGCGCCGCGCAAGGACGGTGGCCTGGCGGATGTCGTCACTGGCGCCCGTGGTAATCCTGTCCTTCCCAAAGGTGAGTTCTTCCGCGACGCGCCCGCCGAACATCATGGCAATCTTCGCCTCCAGTTCCACGCGAGCAAGGCCGTAACGGTCGCGCTCCGGCAACGACATCGTGACGCCAAGGGCACGACCGCGCGGAATGATCGTCACCTTGTACAGCGGATCATGGCCGGGGACATGCAGAGCGACCAAGGCGTGTCCTGCCTCGTGATAGGCTGTCGTGAGTATTTCATCGGCGGTCATCGCCAGGGAGCGTCGCTCGGCGCCAAGCAGGACCTTGTCCCGCGCCGCCTCCAGTTCGGCTGTAGAGACGCGTTCAGCGCCGGATCGGGCCGCGAGCAGCGCGGCTTCGTTGACCAGGTTGGCAAGGTCCGCTCCGGAAAAGCCCGGGGTCGCCCGCGCCATGACCCGCGCGTCCACATCCGGCGCCAGAGGAACGTGCCGCAAGTGCACACGCAGAATTTTTTCGCGCCCCCCGACGTCAGGAGCGGGCACCACCACCTGGCGGTCGAAGCGCCCGGGCCGCAGCAATGCCGGATCCAGGACGTCCGGGCGGTTTGTGGCGGCGACGACAATGACGCCCTGGTCGCCGGCAAATCCGTCCATTTCGACAAGCAGCTGATTGAGCGTCTGATCGCGCTCGTCGTTACCGCCCCCCACGCCTGCGCTTCGGTGTCGTCCGACAGCATCGATCTCGTCGATAAAGACGACGCAAGGTGCGTTCTTTTTCGCCTGGGCGAACAAATCCCGCACGCGGCGCGCTCCAACGCCCACGAACATTTCAACGAACGCAGAGCCGGACATCGAGAAGAAGGGCACGCCCGCCTCTCCGGCCATAGCCCGTGCGAGCAGGGTCTTTCCAGTCCCAGGTGGCCCGCTAAGCAAGCAACCTTTGGGTATCTTTCCACCAAGCCGCTGGAATCTCTCCGGTCGCTTCAGAAACTCGACGATTTCGCTCAACTCGAACTCCGCCTCATCGATGCCGGCAACGTCCTTGAAAGTCACGGGCGGCGCATCGGTTTCGACCTGCTTCGCTTGGGATTGTCGGATGCCGAACGCCCCGCCTCCGCTCTTGGCCTGACGCTTCTGGGACCAGATCACGAAACCCGCAATCGCCACGAGCGGAAGAAGAAGCAGAATGAACAACCACAACCAGCCCGCTGAGGTCGGTCCGGTCTTGCTCTGCGCGGCAGTTATTCTTACGCGGTGATCGAGCAGCCGCGGTATGAGGCCGGCGTCCTGCGGGGCGGTCGTTTGGAAACGCTTTCCGCCAGCCAGCACACCCTTGACCATGCTGTCGGAGATCACGACCTCGCGAACATCGTTCCTGTCGATGCGATCGATGAAGTCCGAATAGGCGATCTCGAGATCGGGCTGGGCCTGTGCGGCGGAGCTATCAGCAAGATTACTACTTACCATGGCCGTGCTCCAACCGGCATCTGCGATGGCATGTGACCGCGCCTCGGGGACATGAGCAAGGCTTGCCATGAGCAGGGCAATCCCAACGCAAACTCCGGAATCAGTCAGTCTCGGCATAATGTCTGCTCCCATCCAGGCTGAGCGAGCACGCCTCGCGAACATAATCATGACGCGCGGGTCGCACGCGGCTTACAGTTCGCGAGGGGGCGTCAGATCACGTGGATAGATGAAATCGGCATGGGAGCCTTGCGATTCGACGCTGCAATGTTCGCTGCCGCATCTACCAGGCGGGAGCAGCTGAACAGTGCGGTGCCCAGTCCCCCAACGAATTAACCTCCAGCGAGTCGACAAAGTCACGAACGATCAAAAGCTCGTTCAACCGACTTCGTACATCGATTTGCCTGTTGGTGATCCGGAGCACAAACACGCCGACATTCCGAGAAACAAGTCTTCGCCCGCTGCGAGCCCTCGATCCCGCAGCTCCGCCGATACCGCTGATGTGCGGAACGTGGCCGAACCTTCTGTAAGGCCGCCGCTTCGCCTACGTCCTGCAACTTGAGATTGCTCTTTGTCTGACCAGCGGAGGCTGATCGGTTGACGGCAATGTTGTTGAGACAAGGGTTCGCGGTATGCCCATCGATAGCCAGTTTGAACGCCTTGCCATCGCGCTGGCAATCGGTCTGCTCTTTGGTCTCGAACGCGGCTGGAGCCTTCGCGAAGTACCTGAAGGAAAGCGCGCGGCCGGTCTCAGAACCTATGGTCTTTCCGGCTTGCTCGGAGGTATCGGTGCTCTTGTCGCGTCCACCGCAGGAGCGATTTTTCTCAGCTTTGCATTCCTGACATTCGGACTGATCACGGCCGCTTTCCAATATCTAGAAGCGCGAACCGAACAAGGCTTCAGTGTTACCGGCACTGTTGCCGGACTCCTGGCGTTCCTGCTCGGAGCCTATGCAGTTCTGGGCGAGATGTCGGTGGCAATTGCATCGGCAGCGGCGGCGACGGCCATGCTCGCATTCAAGCAGCCCCTTCATGCGTGGCTGAAAATGCTCACCTGGCCGGAGATTCGTGCATTCGTCATTCTCGTCGTGATGACCGCTCTCATTGCGCCCATTTTGCCCGACAAGGCGATCGATCCATGGAACGCGATCAATCCGACCGAGATTTGGCGTTTCACGATCCTCCTCGCCGCCGTTTCCTTTCTTGGCTATTTCGCGATCCGCATCTTCGGCGAGCGAGCCGGCCTGATCGTATCCGCGCTCGCCGGCGGCCTGGCGTCATCGACCGCTGCCGCTTTGACTTTCGCGAAGATGGCAAGGGCCCATCCGGACGCCTGCTGGCTCCTTTCGGGCGCTACGCTGATGAGCTGTGCCGTCATGATGGCGCGTGTGATCGTCGTCGTCGGAATCGCCAATCCGTCGCTGCTCGGCCTCATCATGCTGCCGCTGGCGATTTCGGGCTCTGTCATCTTGATCCTGGGCGCCATCTTTATTTTACGCGCCGGCAAGCGCAACATGGAGCGGCCGCAAATTGCCATGACCAGCCCGCTGGAACTGGGCACGGCCTTGAAGCTTGCCGGACTCATTGCCGGGGTCATGCTGGTCTCGAAACTTGCGGCGCAGTTCTCCGGTCCCGCCGGCGTATTCGGGCTGTCTGCGATTTCCGGATTGGCCGATGTCGATGCGATCAGTCTGTCCTTGTCCCAATTGTCCAAAGGGGCGCTCGATCCGCAGATTGCCGCGATCGGCATCGGCTTGGCGGTCACGGCGAATACATTGACCAAATCCCTATTGGGCGCACTGACGGGTTCGCCGAAGCATGGACTCATCGTGGGCGCAGGAAGCGCGGTGGCGCTCATCACAGCCGGGGGAGCCCTTTTTCTGACGATTGGCTGACGTCCGCCATGAGTGCTAATGGCCGAATATATAGCCGCAGGGTGGCGCATCATGGCTTTTGCCGAAAGAACGTGAGGCTTCGCTGTAAGAACTCGTGCAACACCACGTCCTTGCGGATGTCATTTCCCTTGATCCCGAAACGACGCGCGCATGCAGACAAGACCAGGCGTCGCCAACTGGATAGCCAAATCCGGCCGGTTGAACCAAGATCCGGGCGAAGCATCGATTCCGGAGGATGATGGAGCATGACTGACGCGCATCCCGACGCAGGCAAACGGCTCGATCCATCGCAGCTCGTCGATGTCGAGGGACTGATCCGTGCTTATCATGACCTAGCCCCTGATCCTGGCAACGCCGGCCAGCGTGTCACGTTCGGCACTTCCGGCCACCGCGGCTCGGCGCTCGAATGCAGGTTCAACGAGGCGCATATTCTGGCGATTGCCCAAGCGGTCTGCCTTCACCGTGCAAGGACCGGCATAGACGGTCCTTTGTTCCTGGGGGTCGACACGCACGCATTGTCGGGACCGGCGGCAAGGACAGCAATCGAGGTATTCGCAGCGAATGAGGTGGCCGTCGTGACCGACGCGCGCGACGGCTTTACGCCGACGCCAGTCATCTCTCACGCGATTCTCTCTTACAATCGCGGACGCACGAGCGGCCTTGCCGATGGCGTCGTGATAACTCCTTCACACAATCCGCCGGAGGATGGCGGCTTCAAGTACAATCCGCCGCATGGCGGACCCTCGGAGCCGGAAGTGGCCGGCAGTATCGAGCGCCTCGCCAACGCGCTACTCGACGCCAGGCTAGGCGGCGTGCGCCGCATGTCCTATGACCGGGCCTATCGTTCATCCGCATTGTCACGGCAGGATTTCCGTTCGGCCTATGTCGACGATCTTGCCAACGTCCTCGACTTCGAGGCGATCAGCGCCTCGAGCCTGCGAATTGGCATCGACCCCCTCGGCGGCAGCTCGGTCGACTACTGGCCTGCCATCATCGAGCGCTACCGGCTCGATGCTTGCCTGGTCAGCGACACCGTCGATCCGAGCTTCGGGTTCATGCCCGCCGATCGCGATGGCCGCATCAGAATGGATTGCTCTTCGCCCTATGCGATGGCGCAGCTACTCGACCTCAAGGACCGATTCGACATATCCGTGGGCAACGATCCGGATGCCGATCGGCACGGTATTGTTACAGCCTCGCAGGGGTTGATGCCTCCGAACGACTATCTCGCCGCTTGCGTTGCCTATCTGTTCATGAACCGGCCTCAGTGGCCGCGCGACGCCGGGATCGGAAAAACGATGGTAACGAGCGCGCTTATCGATCGGCTTGCCGCGCATCTCGATCGCCGTCTGGTCGAGACGCCGGTCGGGTTCAGATGGTTCGTCGACGCCATGCTCGAAGGCAAGCTCGGCTTTGCGGGTGAGGAAAGCGCCGGAGCGACCCTGCTGCGCAAGAACAGCTCGGTATGGACAACCGACAAGGATGGAATCGCGCTCGGCCTGCTTGCTGCGGAGATCATGGCGAAGACGGGCCGCGATCCCACTGCGCTCTACGCCGAGGTGACCGCCACGATTGGAAAGCCGTTCTACCGGCGTACCGACGCTCCGGCGACGAGACGCGAGAAAGAGCAGCTCAGGCAGCTGACGCCGCACAGTTTCGAGGCTGGACAATTGGCTGGCGAAGCCGTGATCGCCATCGAAAGCGCCGCGCCATCGAGCGGCGCTCCCTTGGGCGGCGTGCGCGTACGAAGCGCGAACGGCTGGTTCGCGGCGCGGCCTTCGGGAACGGAGGATATCTACAAGATCTACGCGGAAAGCTTCCGGAGCCTCGACCATCTCGATCAGATCGAGAGCGAAGCAAAGGCGATGATCGGTGCCGCGCTTGCAGAAGCGGCCGTGCGCCACTGACGAAGTCGAAGGAAGAGAAGAATCGTGTGAATGCCGGCGCCGCGTTCGCCAGCGCCAACAATGAAAGCTGGTCGAGGCCATCCCGAGCAACGATTATCAGCGCGCCGAGAGGATTCCCTGCCGCAGGCGCTATACGATGCCATCAAGATGGAATTCTTCGGCATCCTCCAGTCTGACCCCGCCGGTCAGGGCTGGTTCGACAGGTTTCCCAGGTTCCGGTTCCGGACTGTAAGTTTCATGCCGCCAGTGCGTCATGAACCATATCCCCTCAGGGGGGAGCCACCAATGGAGGTATTCATGACGAGCCGAGCCAAACAGAACGAGGCGCCTGACAAGAAGACGGAGTCGTCGGGATGCTGTTGCGGCAACAAGCGGGCCGCAAGTCCCGCGGAGACCGGCGGACAAGACCCGAGCGCCACCAAAGACGCGGCGACGAAGCACTCCCAAGGGTGCAAATCGACCGGCTGATGCTGTAGGCTGAACACGTGCGGCGCAGCCCTTTGTGCGCCGCACCACTCTGTTCGAGGGGCCGCACGCCCCCCTCCTTTGGCCCCTCGAACACCTGTGGCCATGCTGAACACCATCGGCGAGCCAGACCAACAACGGAGCCTTGCCTTGCCAACCGTGACACTTGAAGCCCGCGGGCTGTTCCAATGCCTTGATCATCTCGGCGTCGAAAAGCAGCTTTCAAAATGCGCTGGAGTGCTCAGCGCCGAAGCCAATCCCGCTTCCGAGAGCGTAACGGTCGTCTTTGACGAGACGCTGATAAATGTCGCCGAGTTGCGCGGCATCATCAATGACTGCGGCTTTCACTGCGGCGGCCGTCTCGTCCCCCGGCATGTCTGCGCCCGCGATGCCGTGGTGACCCCAGACGGCGACAGCCAGAACCGCGCGGGCCCCGCGTCCGGTCACGTCCATCATCACCGGCCGGGACCCGTCGCTGCTGCCGCCAAAGGGGGGCCGGCGCACGACGCCATGGCTCATGAAATGGGGCACGGCGCGGGGATGGACATGGCCGCGATGGCGCGCGACATGCGCAACCGGTTCTTCATCAGCCTGATCTTTAGTCTTCCGATCTTCGGCCTGTCTCCGATGGGGATGGACCGCCCCTTGCTTACCCCACCTTTCGGCCTGGAGCTCAACATCGCCTTGTTCCTGCTTGCAAGCGCGGCGATCCTTTATCCCGTCTGGCCCTTCGTGGTCGCCGCGATCCGAGCGCTGCGCAATGGTATTCTCAACATGGCCGTGCTCGTGTTGCTGAGCGTCGGCACCGGCTATCTGTTCAGCGTCGGCACCACCTTCTTTTTCGAGGGCCAGCAATTCTACGAAGCCTCGGCGGTTCTGCTCGTTTTCATTCTTCTTGGCCACTGGCTCGAAATGCGGGCAAGGGCCGGCGCTTCGCAGGCTATCCGCGCATTGATGGACCTGGCGCCGCCGATGGCGACAGTCCTGCGCGACGGGAAGGAGATCGAAGTGCCGACCGCCGAGGTGCTGGTCGGCGATGTCGTTCTGATCCGCCCCGGCAACAAGATCCCCGTCGACGGCGAGATTCTCGATGGCAAGTCGGACGTCGATGAATCGATGCTGACAGGAGAATCCATGCCGGTCTCCAAAGCCCCTGGCGATGCGGTCATTGGCGCCACGATCAACCGCAGCGGCAGTTTCCGCTACCGCGCGACCAAAGTGGGAGCGGATACCGCCCTCGCCCAGATCGTCAAGCTCGTCCAGGAAGCGCAAAACTCCAAGGCACCGGCGCAATTGCTCGCGGATCGCGCATCGCAATGGCTGGTGCTCGCCGCGATCGTTATCGGCCTTGCCACATTTGCCGGCTGGTACTGGGCGCTGGGTTCGACCTTGCTGTTCGCATTGACACTGACGATCACCGTGTTCGTGATCGCCTGTCCCGATGCACTCGGTCTTGCCACCCCGATGGCGGTGATGGTCGGAACCGGTCTTGGTGCGATGAACGGCATCTTGTTCAAGAATGCCGGCGCGCTCGAGGACGCGACCAAGCTTGATGTGATCATCTTCGACAAGACCGGAACGCTCACCATGGGGCAGCCCAAGGTCGTCGATGTGGTCGCGGCTGCGGAATATACGCAGGACGAGGTGCTCCGCATGGCCGGAGCGGTTGAACGCAATTCGGAGCATCCGCTTGCCATCGCGATCCTGGAGCGCGCATCGGGCATCACTTTGCCGGAAGCCCGCAATTTCGCCAACCGCGAGGGCAAGGGCGCAGGTGCCGAAGTCGAAGGTGCATCCGTGGTGGTCGGGAACCGTCAGGTAATGGAGGATGAAAACGTTCCATTGGGCGCGCTTGCGGAACCCGCCGAGCGGTTGAAGGGCGCCGGCCGCACGGTTGTCCATGTCGCCCGCGGCGGCGAGATACTGGGCCTGATCGCGATTGCCGATGCACCTCGCCCCACCGCCAAGGCGACCGTCGCCGCACTGCGCGAACGCAAGGTCAAGGTCGCGATGCTCACCGGCGACAATGCGGGCACGGCCAAACGGATCGCCGCGGAACTCGGCATCGACATCGTGCTCGCCGATGTCCTGCCGGGGCAGAAGGCCGATAAGGTCAAGGAACTGCAGGCGCAAGGCCAGCGGGTCGGCATGGTCGGAGATGGCGTCAACGATGCGCCCGCCCTGACGCAGGCCGATGTCGGATTCGCCATCGGCGCGGGAACCGACGTCGCCATGGAAAGCGCGGACGTCGTCCTGATGAAGAGCGATCCCTTCGACATTGTCGGTGCGATCACCCTGTCGCGTGCGACATTGCGCAAGATGCACCAGAATCTCTGGTGGGCGGTGGGTTACAACATCATCGCCTTCCCGCTCGCCGCCGGCGTGCTCTATCCCGTGCTGCTGAGCCCGGAGATTGCTGCGCTCGCCATGTCGGGCAGTTCCGCGCTTGTTGCCATCAACGCGCTGATGCTCAAGCGGACCAGGCTGACGGGTGTTGGCCGCGGCAGGATGCCGGCCGGGAGCGCAGCACAGGACTCGCCAGTTCCGGCGACCGCGATGTGATCCGATTTTCGGCTACCTCTTCGATCTCTTGCGAAACGGCGAAACAATGGCTTCTTCATCCACTCAAACCAGCGGAACATTACCAACTTCGGCGGCGCCGTCGCGGCAATCAGGAAACCGTCCTCCCCAATCACTGGGCGAAGCGCGAAAACGAATTCTATCCGGCTTCGGGCCCATTCCGGATATTCTCAAATGGCTCCACCCGATGCGGACGAGCCGCTATCTCCTTTCCGAGGTACTCAATCCCTGGATGCGCGGTGCCGCAATGTTGGCGGGTGCGATCTCGCCAAGGCGCAAGCCGCTGTCACCTGACCAGTCGTTGGTTCAGCGGGAAAGAGACGTAATCGGCGCGATCACCCAAGCGCTCGAGGACGCGCGGCGAGCCAGGGACAAAACCGGCGAGCAGATCTTTGGCTGGCTGTACGGCTTTGCGGGCAGCAGCCATGCCTAGCAATGGTCGCCCCCCGCAGCCCCAACTGCGAGCAGCTGCAGGCGATGCCATTCTGGTTATCAACAGCGGCTCGTCGAGCGTGAAGTTCGCGCTCTTTTCGACCAAGGATCCCCCAGCGCGCCTCTGGTCAGGGGCCATCGACCGCATCGGCCTTGCACATGGCCGTTTTCACGCCGTTGACGCAGCAGGGACGACGGCGTTCGATGAAACGGCAGAAGTCGCTGACCACGACATGGCTCTGCATCTGCTTTTGGATGCGATCGACCGGCACACCGCCGGAGACGGTTTGGCGGCAGTCGGGCACCGCATTGTCCATGGCGGCGCGGAATGTGATTGCGCCACATTCGTAACCGAGACGCTGGAGGCGCGGTTGCGCGAGTTCGTGCCGCTTGCTCCGCTGCATCAACCGCACAATCTGGCCGGAATCACCGCAGTCCGCAACGCTCGCCCAGACCTGTCCCAAATCGCCTGCTTCGATACCGCCTTTCATCATGGCATGCCGCACCTCGCAACCCTGACGGGTTTGCCGCGCGAGTTGCGTGACCAAGGCATCCGCCGTTACGGCTTTCATGGCCTCTCCTACGAATATGTCGTTGAACGGCTGCGCAGCGAGGAGGTCGACGTCGATGGCGAGCGCGTCATCGTTGCCCATCTCGGGAACGGGGCTTCGATGTGCGCGCTGAAGGGCGGCAGAAGCGTCGAGACGACGATGGGTTTCAGCACATTGAGCGGTCTGCCCATGGGGACGCGCTGCGGCGACCTCGACCCGGGCATCATCCTTTACTTGCTGACAGAGATGGACTTGTCCGCAGATCGGCTCCGGCATCTCCTTTACGAGGAATCGGGACTGCTGGGACTGTCCGGTTTCAGCCGCAACATGCAGGAATTGCTGGCGCGGCCCACAGACCATTCCGCTCTCGAGGCCGTAGCGTACTTCTGCTACCAGGCGCGCTCACACCTGGCAGCACTGACCGCCGTCTTGGGCGGCCTCGATCGCCTCGTATTCACCGGCGGAATCGGCGCCAATGCCCCCATGGTTCGCGCCGACATTTGCGCGGATCTCGGCTATCTGGGCGTCGCCCTGGATCCCACGCGCAACACAGCTGGTGCACGCGTCATCTCGTCGGCTGCGGGCCGTGTCGTTGTTGAAGCATTCGCAACCGACGAAGAACAAATGATAGCGCAGCACATGCGCCGGCTGCTGGCCGCGCAGCCCGCAAGGCAGGTGGCGTGAACTTGACCCCCCCTGCCCCACATCTGCAGCGCCTCGTCGAACAGGCAACCGGCCTTGGACCCATACGCGTTGCTGTAGCTGATGCCGCGCAATCGGAAGTTCTGGAAACTATGCGCGAAGCGCAGGGACTCGGCTTGGTCGAGCCGCGTCTCGTTGGCGATCCGGAGGCGATCGCCGCGATCTGCAGCGATATCGAATGGACGCCGGCGCCTGATTGGATGGTCCCCGCCGGTTCGGGAATTGCCGCAGCAGCAAAAGCTGTGGAACTCGCCCGCGAGGGCAAGGCCGATGCAGTGATGAAAGGACATATCCACACCGACAGCCTGATGCACGCTTTGCTCGACAAGGAACTTGGGCTGCGTGTGCCAAGCGAGCGGGTCAGTCATGTCTTCCTGGTCGACGTCGCAACCCGGTCAAGACTCCTGGGGATTACCGACGCGGCGATCAACATCGCGCCCGACCTCAGCGCCAAGGCCCAGATCCTGCAAAATGCGATCAACCTGTTCCAACTCCTCGGGGTCGAGACGCCAAAGGCCGCCGTCCTCTCGGCGATAGAGACGGTCAATCCCGAAATCGTCTCGACACTCGATGCGGCATGTCTGACGCTCATGGCGCAGCGCGGACAAATCACCGGCGCGCTGGTCGACGGCCCGCTCGCCTTCGACAATGCCATCTCGAGCCAGGCAGCCGCGGACAAAGGGATTGTTTCAGCCGTGGCCGGTGACGCAGACATTCTGCTCGTGCCGGATCTAGTCTCGGGAAACATCCTCGCGAAAAACCTTGAATATCTGGCGGGAGCCACTGCGGCCGGGATCGCGGTCGGTTTGGCGGTGCCGGTGGCGCTGACGTCGCGCGCGGATCCGGTGCCGGCACGGCTGGCCTCGCTCGCTGTGGCAGCGCTGATGCACCACCGCAGACCAATAACTCCGACGGCGCTGCACCCGTTCGAGGCAAGTCTTCACTGCGCGCCGCAGCCCGAGCGTGCCTGCTATCCGCTTGCGAAATGATCATGTCCCACGCTCAGCCATCCCTCACGCGGACCGGGACCGGAAACGATCGGCCAGCCCCCCAGTCCCCTATCCGCGCACCACACACGCACCCGGCTTTCGCCCGTGAAGATGTAAGCAACCAGGTGACGGTTATCGGCGCGGGTCCGGCGGGCCTCGTTTGCGCGATTGCTCTCGCGCGTGCTGGGCGTCGCGTTCTCGTGCGCGAGTGGCATCGCAATGTCGGCATGCGGTTTCACGGGGACTTCCAGGGCCTCGAGAACTGGAGCGGCGAAACGGATGTGTTGGATGACCTGCGCGCTGCCGGCATCGAGCCGACCTTTGACCATCATGGTGTGACCCGGGGCACGGTCTATGATTCCCGTGGCAGTCATTATCAGGTACAGAGTGCGCGCGCCCTATTCTATCTTGTTCGACGGGGAAGCGACGAAGGTTGCCTCGATCATGCGTTGTTGCGCCACGCGATTGCGGCTGGGGTAGAGGTCAGGTTCGAAGACCGGGCGAGTGACGCCGAAGGAAATGCTGTCCTCGCGATCGGCCCGAGACGGGCAGACATCATCGCCGTCGGGTATGTGTTTGAGACCCACATGGCAGACGGGAGCTGGCTCGTCCTGGATGAGCGCCTCGCCCCGCGCGGTTACGCTTATCTGCTGATCCACGCTGGCCGCGGCACGCTCGCCAGCTGTATGTTGAAGGGCTTCAAGCAGCAGGCGGTCTATCTGGAGCGAACCGTTGCCTTCTTCCGCAGTCAACTGGGGCTGACAATGCGCGCCGCAAAGCCGTTTGGCGGCTTCGGCAATTTCCGGATTCCACGCTCGGCCATCCAAGGCGGTCACCCCGTGATTGGCGAACAGGCCGGGTTCCAGGATGCGCTGGCGGGATTCGGCATGCGCTACGCCATTCGATCGGGCCTGCTCGCGGCACGCAGCATCCTTGAAGCCAGAGACTATTCCAGCCTATGGCGCGAAGAACTACGGCCGCTGCTTCGTGCCGGTATGGTCAACCGCTTCATCGTCAATCTCATCGGTGAGCGGGGCTGGCCAGCCGTGGAGAAGCTGCTCACGCACGGCGACGCGCGCATTGCGCTCCAGCGAATGTACAGGCCCTCGATAGCGAGCCGAATCCTTTTTCCGATAGCGCAGCTACACCATCTCGGAACCTCTCGCGATCCGAGTTGCGATCACATCGATTGCGATTGCGTGTGGTGCCAGCACCAGGCCGAACACAAACCTCCTATCGCTGACCGGAACAGCAGGGGCGGAAGTACGCCGACTGGTTCCACTCGAGCGGATCGAGGTGAGCATTTATGAACACTGAAGCCAGTTCTTCAAATTGTGGCGTGGTCGTTTCAGTGCGCGGCAGTGTCGTTGACGTTCGTTTCGCCAGCCGTTTGCCGCAGATATATTCGGTGCTGCGAGCTGGTCCGGACAAACAGATCGTGATTGAAGTTCTGGCTCAGCAAGATGCACATCATGTGCGAGGAATTGCCTTGACGCCCACACAGGGCCTCGCTCGCGGAATGATCGTCGAGGACACGGGCGGACCCTTGAAAGCACCGGTGGGCAAGGCAGTGCTCTCGCGAATGTTTGATGTGTTTGGCAATGCCATAGATCGCGAACCTGCAGTGTCGGGCGTCAAATGGCGTTCGGTGCATAATGCACCGCCGCCGCTTATGCGACGTTCCACAAGATCCGAAGTCTTTGAGACAGGCATCAAGGTCATCGATATCCTCGCACCGCTGGAGCGCGGCGGCAAGGCGGGCCTTTTTGGCGGAGCCGGCGTCGGCAAGACGGTGCTGCTGACCGAAATGATCAACAACATGGTCGGTCAAAATGCCGGCGTAAGCATTTTCTGCGGCATTGGTGAGCGTTGTCGGGAGGGTGAAGAGCTTTACGATGCCATGAAGCAAGCGGGGGTGTTGCCGAATATGGTGATGCTCTTCGGCCAGATGAACGAGCCGCCTGGCGCCCGATTTCGCGTCGGGCACGCCGCGCTGACGATGGCCGAATATTTCCGAGATGAAGAGCACCGCGACGTGTTGCTGCTAGTCGATAACATCTTTCGCTTCATCCAGGCAGGAATGGAAGTGTCGGGCCTGATGGGCCAGATGCCGTCGCGGCTCGGCTATCAACCCACCATGGGCACCGAGCTGTCGGGGCTGCAAGAGCGGATCGCCAATACCGATACTGGCGCCATCACCTCGATCCAGGCGGTCTACGTGCCGGCCGACGATTTTACCGATCCGGCGGCTGTGCACACCTTCTCGCACCTTTCCGCGTCGATCGTGCTCTCACGCAAACGGGCCAGCGAAGGCCTGTTCCCGGCTGTCGACCCCCTGCAATCCAGTTCCAAGATGGCCACACCAGGCGTGGTCGGCGAGCGGCATTACCGCCTGGCGCGGGAAATCCGGCGCACGCTCGCACAATATGATGAGCTCAAGGACATTATCGCCATGCTTGGGCTGGAGCAGCTTTCGCCGGAAGACCGCAACGTCGTCGCACGCGCCCGCCGGCTGGAGCGGTTTCTCACGCAACCCTTTTTCACGACAGAGCAGTTCACCGGACTTACGGGTAAACTGGTCAGCCTCGAGGACGCGCTGAACGGCTGCGAGCGGATATTGCGCGACGAATTCAAGGATTATCCCGAAAGCGCACTCTACATGATCGGGGCGATCGACGAGGCAAAGACAAGTTCGCAATCTGAGCATGCCATCTGATCATGAACCTCAAAATCCTCTTGCCCTTCGATATCTTCACCGAGAAAACCGGCGTGTCGCGGATTGTCGCCGAGACGCATCATGGTTCGTTTGGTATTCTCCCTCGCCGTCTTGATTGCGTGGCGGCACTGACGGCCGGAATACTGACTTACGAGACTCCGTCAGAGGGGGAAGTATTTCTCGCTGTGGACGAAGGGGTGCTCGTCAAGGCTGGTGCTGACGTTCTTGTATCGGTGCGTCGCGCGCTGGGCGGAACAGACCTTGGTCAGTTGCGTGAAGCAGTCGAGCAGGAATTTCTGACACTTGACCGCCAGGAACAGAGCCTGCGCTCGATATTGGCGAAAATGGAAAGTGACCTCATCCACCGCATGGCGAGTATTCGCAATGACTGACCCGTCCCGCAAGAGGCGCGTGAAGCCGCGCCAGTCGCTCAGCCGACAGGTCGGCTTGAAGGCGGCGCGAAAGCTCAAGGCACGGCGCAATCCAGGACAAGGCGTCTGGTTCGGTTTGGGAATGATGGGCCTTATCGGCTGGTCGGTGGCGATTCCGACGCTGCTGGGCGCTGCCCTCGGGTTCTGGCTGGATCAACGCTATCCGGGTAGGCATCCCTGGACCCTGGCGCTGCTGGTGGCTGGCCTCGCCATCGGCTGTCTCAACGCCTGGCATTGGATGGCCAGGGAACAAAAGGAGATGCAGAGCGAACGGGAGGACGATCATGAATGAAACAATGATACTGGCAGCGCCTGTGTTCCTCGGCTTTCTGCTCGGCGTATTCTTCTTTGGCGGCCTTTGGTGGACGGTGAAGAGGGCAATCCCGTCGCAACGCCCGGCACTTTGGTTTTCGGCCAGTTTGCTGGTGCGAACGAGCATCGCCATGGCGGGCTTCTATCTTGTCGGCGGCAATGCCTGGGCGCGGTGGCTGCTGTGCCTCCTGGGCTTCATCCTGGCACGGTTTTTCGTGAACTCGCTGACCCGTTCGTCAAGACCCAACCCACCCGATTTGCCAGCGGAGATCCGCTATGCGCCTTAGCCCCGACGATATGATCTTCTGGCAATACGGGTTCATCAAGTTCAACGCCACAATTGCGTTCACATGGGGCCTCATGTTCGTGCTTGCCGTCGGCTCCAGGCTCATCACTCGGAAGCTCTCGACCGGTCTGCACCGATCCCGATGGCAGAATCTGCTGGAAATCATTGTCACGGGCATCGAAAAGCAAATCGAAGATGTCGGTCTCCGACACCCAAGAAAATACATCGGTTTTCTGGGCACGCTCTTTCTGTTCCTGGCTTTGGCCAGCCTTTTCACCATCCTCCCCGGCTATGAACCGCCCACGGGATCGCTATCGACCACGGCCGCTCTCGCGCTCTGCGTTCTGGTGGTGGTGCCGTTTTCCGGAATCAAGGAGCAGGGGCCGGGTAGCTACCTCAAGTCATATCTCGAGCCGACAGCCATCATGCTGCCGTTCAACATCATCAGCGAACTGTCGCGCACATTGGCGCTGGCCGTTCGTCTGTTCGGCAACATGATGAGTGGAACGATGATACTCGCGATCCTGCTGACCGTCACGCCGTTTATCTTCCCGGTCGTCATGAGCGCGCTTGGTCTGCTCACCGGCATGGTGCAGGCCTATATCTTCAGCATTTTGGCTACGGTCTATATCGCGGCCGCCACACGCGGCCGCACGGCCAGGTCCGTATCAACCCCAGAACCCAGAACATGAAACGCGGCAACAAGAGGAGGCATTATGGACAGTATGACGCTCATTGGCATCGCTTCAATAGTCACCGCCGGGCTGACGATTGCGCTCGGGAGCATCGGACCCGCGCTCGGTGAGGGCCGTGCGGTCTCGACAGCATTGAGTTCGCTGGCACAACAGCCCGATGCCGCAAGCACCATCACGCGCACCTTGTTTGTCGGCTTGGCGATGATCGAGTCGGTCGCGATCTATTGCTTCGTGCTCTCGATGATCCTCGTTTTCGCAAACCCATTCTGGAACCACGTCATCGCACAAGCCGCGGGAAAGTGATCGATGCTCATCGATTGGTTCACTGTCGGCGCGCAAGCGCTCAACTTTCTCATTCTGGTGTGGTTGCTGAAGCGCTACCTCTACAAGCCGATCCTCGACGCACTCGATGCCCGGGAAAGGCGAATTGCCGCAGAGCTCGCTGACGCTGACGCGAAGAAGTCCGAGGCGCAAGAGGAACGCGACCTGTTCCTTCACAAGAACGAACAGTTCGACGAGCAGCGTGCGGCGCTCATGAACGAAGCGATGGAAGAGGTGAAGGCGGAGCGTCGGCGGCTTCTCGATGAGGCGAGAACGGCGGCCGATGCGCTGAGTGCCAAACGCCAGGAAGCGTTGCGCGCCGAAGCCGACAATCTCAATGACGCCATACGCCGTAAAACCCAACAGGAAGTGTTCGCCATCGCGCGGAAGACGCTGAAAGATCTCGCCGCGGTCAGCCTTGAAGAGCGTATGACCGAAATGTTCGTCCAACAGGTGCGCACGATGAAAGGCGGAACAAAAGAGACCCTCGCTCAGACGCTCGAAGCTGCGTCCGAGCCCGTGCTCGTCCGCAGCGCCTACGGCTTGTCGGGCGAGCAACGTGCTACGATTGAGCAAGCGCTCACGGAGACGTTCTCGGCCGATATTCCCTTGCGGTTCGAGACCGCGCCAAGCCTGGTGAGCGGAATCGAATTAATCACGAATGGACAAAAGATAGCCTGGTCCATCGCGGACTACCTCACTGCGATGGAAAAGGTGGTTGCCAGCCTTCATCAAGACAAGGATCTGGTTGATACCGCAACCGGACCGCCGACAACGCCCAAAGCCGGATCAAAGGCCGATAAACCAAAACCCGAAACGCAACGCCAATGACAGCCAGGTCCGAAACCCTACAAAGTGCATTCGACTCTGCATTTGCAGGAATCGGTCAGACGCGGAAGGTATTCGCACCGCAGCTGGCACCAAGAGAGGTGGGAACCATCACCAGTATTGCGACCGGGGTCGCCAAGGTCTCCGGGCTCCCCGAAGTCGGCTTCGAGGAGCTGATACGCTTTCCCGGCGACGTGCTCGGCATGGCATTCAATGTTGATGACAGTGAAACCGGCGTCGTTCTGCTCGGCGCGTATTCTCATTTGAACGCGGGCGATGAGGTCGAGCGAACAAGCCGAGTCATGGATGTTGCCGTGGGCGAAGGCCTGCTGGGCCGCGTTATCGACCCCCTTGGCCGGCCACTCGATGGCAACGGACCGGTCGTCGCCAGCGACCGTTTGCCTATTGAGCGCACGGCACCGCACATCATGGATCGCGCAGCTGTGACGATCCCTCTGCAAACCGGGATCAAGGTCATCGATGCGCTCATTCCGATAGGGCGCGGCCAGCGCGAGTTGATTCTCGGCGACCGCCAGACCGGCAAGACCGCCATCGCTATCGACACTATCCTCAACCAGCGCGACCAGAACGTGCTGTGCGTCTATTGTGCGATTGGCCAGCGCGCGTCCGCCGTCGCCAAAGCGGTAGCGACCCTGCGTGAAGCGGGCGCGCTCGACTACACTGTCGTTGTCGTCACCGAAGGCAATGACCCGCCCGGTCTCGCCTTTATCGCCCCATATGCCGCGACCAGTATCGCAGAGCATTTCATGGAGCAGGGCCGCGATGTTCTCATCGTTTATGACGATCTCACGCAACATGCGCGCGCCTATCGCGAATTGTCCCTTCTGTTGCGGCGCCCGCCCGGCCGCGAGGCCTTTCCCGGCGACATCTTCTACATTCACGCACGATTGCTCGAACGAGCAACCCATTTGCGCGAAGAACTCGGAGGCGGGTCGATCACCGCCCTGCCCATCATTGAAACCGAAGCACAGAACATCTCCGCCTACATTCCGACCAATCTCATTTCGATCACCGATGGGCAGATATATCTCTCGCCGTCGCTGTTCGAATTGGGCATCCTGCCCGCTGTCGACGTCGGCAAATCGGTTTCGCGCGTCGGCGGCAAGGCACAGCGTTCCGCCTACCGCGCCGTCGCAGGCGATCTCAAGCTTGCCTATGCGCAGTTCGAGGAACTCGAGACCTTTGCCCGCTTTGGTGCCCGATTGGATGAAGCCACCCGCAAGACGATCGAACATGGACAGCGTATCCGCGCGTGCCTGCAGCAGGGGGAAGGCGCGCCAGTGCCGGTGCCGGCGCAAATCGCTGTCTTGCTTGCGGCAACCGCCAAGCTCTTCGATACCGTCGCGCTCGAGCAGATGCCCGATGCCGAGCTCGCCGTCCAGAAGGCGGCCGTGCACATACCCGCTCAAGTGCGCGAACGATTTGAAAGCGCCGGCAAGCTCAGCGACGAGGATCGCTCGACTATCGTTGAAATTGCCAGAGCGGCCGTCGCGCCTTTCCAAGCCGCGCCGAAGGCCCAGTTTACCGCAGGATCGCCCGGCACCCTAGAACTGCAGAACACTTCATCGCGGCCTGTGGCAGGCGGACGAGAACGATCATGAGCGATACCATCGAGAGCCTGCGGCGAAAAATCAACAATGCCAGCGATCTCCAATCCGTCGTCCGGACAATGAAAGCCTTGGCCGCGTCGAACATTGGCCAATATGAAAGATCGGTCCATGCGCTGGCCGACTATAATCGAACCGTGGAATTGGGATTGGGCGCCTGGTTTCGGGAAAACCGGGTAGCGTCCCCGATAGCGGAGAGAAATGAAACCGATCAGGCCGATGCGGTTGGCGCTGTCGTATTCGGATCTGACCAAGGACTGGTCGGGAGGTTTAACGATATTGTCGCCGATCATGCGATCAAGACACTTGATGCTCTGACTGGCAAAGCTCAGGTCTGGGCTATAGGCGAGCGTGTTCATGCTCGTCTCGCGGATGCGGGCCTACCGCCGGTTGGCCTTCTTGCTGTTCCCAATTCTGTCCAGGGTATCACTGCCTTTGTCGCACAGCTTCTGTTTGAAAGCGAAGGGCTTCAGGCTGACTCTGCGCAAACCAGCCTTTGGGTGTTCCATAACCGGCCCATGGCCGGAGCCCTATTCGAACCGGTTGGTCAGCGTTTGCTGCCACTCGACGCCCAGTGGCAAGACGATGTCGCAAGTATGCGCTGGCCAACAGGAAACTTGCCCCAGATCGTGGGCACCGGACCTGAGACTACCGGCGCACTCATCCGCGAATATTTGTTCATCTCGCTCTTTCGGGCCTGTGCCGAATCCCTCGCTAGCGAGAATGCGAGCAGACTGGCGGCCATGGAGCGAGCCGACAAGAACATCAGTGAGATGCTGGCGCAGTTGAATAGCGCGTTCCAGCAGTTGCGCCAGACGGGCATCGACGAGGAACTTTTCGATGTAATTTCCGGCTTCGAGGCGTTGACCACATCGAGGCCACGGCGGATGGATGGAGGCGAAGGTCAGATTCAAAGCCTGTCCGATGGGAACCGCGAGCGCGAACCGGACCGGGAAAAGAGTCCATCGGTGTGAGGCTTGGGACCATTCGCCATCCCACATGCTCGCGGCAACTTGCCAATCGCATGATTTTACGCTGGAGTTCGCCGGAGCGTGAAGCGCCCTGGGCAGA
Source organism: Novosphingobium indicum (assembly GCF_014645195.1). Lineage (GTDB taxonomy): Bacteria > Pseudomonadota > Alphaproteobacteria > Sphingomonadales > Sphingomonadaceae > Novosphingobium > Novosphingobium indicum. Next base: position 108,768 of record NZ_BMLK01000005.1, read on the forward strand.
CGAAATTTGACTGCCGGTTCGATCACCAGACTCCTTGCCGTGATGCTGCTCTGGGCGGGGTGCTTCCCGCTCATCACCATTGGTCTTGACCTGGCGCCTCATGTTGCCTTTGCGGCCATGCGCGCTGCAATCGCGGGACTGAGCCTCATTCTGCTGGGCATTTTCCTGGGCCGGCCCCTCCCCCACGATATTCGTATCTGGATCTTGATCGTTGCTTCGGGTCTAGGTGCAACTTCCCTTGGGTTCCTGGGAATGTTCCATGCCGCCGAATATGTTTCACCCGGTATTGCTACTGTCATCGCGAATACGCAGCCGCTTTTGACCGCGCTTCTCGCCCACAGCATCTTGCAGGAACGGCTTAGCTCTTGGGGCAAGGCGGGACTTGTCCTGGGCCTGCTTGGCGTTGTCGCTATCGCCTGGCCTGCAGTCGCTTCAAACAATATGCCCAATTACCGTTTTGGCATCGCCTATGTCGGCCTCGCGGCGACAGGGGTTGCGCTAGGCAATATCGGCATCAAGCGTCTCACGGGTCAAACCGACGCGGTCATGGCAATGGGCTTCCAACTGGCGATCGGGGCAATTCCTCTGGCGCTCCTATCATCAGCGAGCGAAGATTGGACTTCGATTTCCTGGACAGCACAGTTTGCCGCCATATTATTCACCCTGGCCATTTTGGGCACGTCCGCCGCATTTTGGCTGTGGTTCACAGCCCTGGAACAGGTTGGCCTCACCCAGGCAAATGCCTTCACCTTCCTGGTGCCGATCATCGGCCTGGCGATCGGCACGGCTCTGTTCGGCGAACGGCTGACATGGACACAGGCCGGAGGCGCCATTCTGATCCTCGGCGGCATCCTTCTCGTGCAGCGTGCCAGTCACAGGCCCAAGCCAAGTGACCCCTGTGGCCGGCCGAACGAGGAGAGACTACAATAGGAAAGGGGCGAGATGGTGCGAATCTTGGAATTCGAATGATAATCCTAATGTTTGACAAGCGTTCCCGACAACCCGGGCCAGGAATGAAGCCGGTCCGATCGATGGCGGTGGCCCCACAATTGCTAGTGCGCTCGAAATCTGAACCGCATACCGACGACTACTGTAATGGGGACGTGAATCATGCGTCTTTTTGGTTGAAGCGGATCATCAACTGATGGCCTGAATGGGGTGCAAGATATGGACTACGAGAGACATGATCGGTCAATGGGCGCGAGGACCAACGGTTCGACCTGGCGCATCGCGCTCGCCTTTGTCGCCTTTGCCGGAATCGCGGCATTCTTCCTTCTGGCCGAACACCGGGCGCATATGCTCGGAATTCTTCCGTGGGCGCTACTACTGCTGGCCTGTCCGCTGTTGCATATGTTCATGCATGGCGGGCATGGCGGACACGACCACCTCGATCATGGAAGGAGCCGGCCCGGCACCGACACGGCAAATGACCCGCCAGCCGGTTCCGGCTCCCACCGCCACTGATCCGGAGACCAGACCATGCACAGCGAAGCACCCGCATATGGGCTCTGGGGTCTGGCATTCGTGAATGCCGCGATCTTCATCTTTTTCGCATTCAGCTTCTTCAAGCCGCAAACAAAGCGTGACTGGCGCTCGTTCAGCGCCTTCAGCGCCTTTCTCGTTGCTCTGTTCGCGGAAATGTATGGCTTCCCGCTGACCATCTATCTGCTCTCGGGGTGGCTCCAGAGCCGCTATCCGGAGGTGAACTGGTTCTCGCATGACGCCGGACACCTCCTCGAAGAACTGTTCGGGTGGCAGGCCAACCCCCATTTCGGGCCGTTTCATATAGCTAGCTTCGTTCTGATCGGAGGCGGCTTCTGGCTCATTTCGAGCGGGTGGGCCCGCCTCTACCGCGCGCAAAAGAACAATCTCCTCGCGACAGAAGGCATTTATTCCTATGTGCGGCATCCGCAATATGACGGGTTCATTCTCATCATGCTCGGGTTCCTGTTCCAATGGCCGACCGTGCTGACCCTCGCGATGTTCCCGGTCCTCACCTTCATGTATGTCCGCTTGGCGCGAAACGAAGAGCGCGAAGCGCTCGCGACTTTCGGCGAAGAATACCGCGCGTACATGAAACGGGTTCCCGGCTTTATCCCGCGATGGTCGAAGTTCTCGTCCACCCATCATTCCAACCCGCCATCCTGAGAGCACGAGTGCCCTTGGCGGGGACGATTGTTATGGGTCGACTTGTTATCGCGAAGGACGGACCGAAGAAGTCCGCGCAGAGCCTGAAAGTGAAGAGGTGCAGATGAGCACGAATGAAAAGGAGAAGCACTCTCATGCCGAGCAGCTTCGTGCGCTCCAGGTCGGGCTCAGCGCCCTGCAGCGGCAGATCATCGCCGATGGCCGCAAATTGCTGATCATTTTCGAAGGAAGGGATGCGGCAGGCAAAGACGGGACGATCAAACGAATCGTCAAGCATCTCAGCCCACGCGAAACGCGCGTGGTCGCGCTGGGTCCACCTTCGGACCATGATCGCAGATCCTGGTATTTCCAGCGCTGGACGAGTCATCTCCCGGCCGCAGGAGAGATCGTTCTGTTCAACCGCAGCTGGTATAACCGCGCTGGCGTCGAGCGGGTAATGGGATATTGTACAGACGCCGAGTATGAGGAATTCATGGCGACCGTGCCGATGTTCGAGCAGCTTCTTGCCCATTGCGGCATCACATTGGTCAAATATTATCTCGATATCTCGAAGTCGGAGCAGAAAAAGCGCCTTGCGGCAAGACGGAAGGATCCCCTCAAGCAGTGGAAGATCAGCCCGGTTGACGATCAAGCCACAAAGCGCTGGGACGCTTACAGCACGGCTCGCAACGAAATGCTTGCGCGCACGCACAGCATCGCCGCACCGTGGATCGTGGTTCGAGCCGACGACAAACATCACACGCGACTTTCGCTGATCAGCGATTTGCTGAGCCGTCTCGGCGAAGCGTCACACGCCGATCATGGCCTGCCGGATCCGAACGCCGTCTTCCTCTATGACAATGCTGCGCTGGAACAGGGTCTTATCGCGCCGTGATGAGGACGATCCGATTGACCTGGCTCTGTCGGGGCAGCGCGCACGTTCGCCGGCTGGTTCCGACCAGCGGGAGCGTTGTAGCCCGGCAAGACCGAAGCCATGCGTCGTGGCCACCTCACAATGGTCTCGCCACGAACGCGGTCGGCCATCTTCTCCCGGCAATGGCGATCCCCGCCGCAAGGGCTTGCTCCAGTTTGGCCTTCCCGCCGCCAGCGAAGCAGGACTGACATGTGCTTTTCAGCCGAAGCCAGCTTTGCAGCCGCTACCGTGCTCCTGCCAGCCGGGCTCGCGAGCAGCTATATCGCATTCCGGACAGATCGCCGTTATCTCGGAATCTGCGCCCTGCCCTTCCTGTTCGGCATCCAGCAGTTGTTCGAGGGCCTGGTCTGGACGTCCGGCTCTGCAAGCGATCCAGCGGCGGTCCAACGTTTCACGCTTGCATACATGTTCTTCTCCTGGCTGGCCTGGCCGGTCTGGGTGCCCTCGGCAATCTTCTTTCTCGAACCGGGCCGCCGCAAACCGCTTTATCTCGGCTTTGCGGTCTTGGGCGCGGTCCTCGGCGGCGGACAATACCTGCCTTATCTTGTGCACGAAGACTGGATGTCCGTGACATTTCTTCCGCATGCGATTTCCTATGGCGGAATCATGCTGTTCGATTTTCTTGTCGCCCGCGAGCTTACCGTCGTCATCTATTTCACCGCGGTCATTTTGCCTCTGCTTCTCGCTTCGCGGCCCGAGGTCCGGATATTTGGACTTCTGGTCGCATTCGTATTTTTGGTGACCAATCTTTTTTTCCGTTTTGCTTATATTTCGGTCTTCTGCTTTGGCGGCGCGCTGATGTCCCTGTATCTATTGGCGATGATCTGGTGGAAAGCTCGCGAGCCAGGCACCGATACGGCCGCCCACGAAACCGATGGGCCCGTGGCGGAGAAGTCTGCCGGATAACGTGGCAAGGACACCTGAGAATGCGCTTGTGAAGCCGATTGCCGCTGTGCCTCTCAGCCCGAGTGCCGGCGACGCGGTTTGCGCCGTGGCCGTCATGCTTGGCCGGGAAGGCGCCATTATCGCGGCCAAGCACGGAGACCGGCCTCTCGCGGTTCGACTGGCAATATACCGAAGCGCCGTCAGCACGAAGGAGAGTCTCGTGGTCGCGCCAGCGGTAACGCCGAACCAAGGGAGGCCACTCGACGCTCTCCTTACCTATGGCGTTATCGTCAACGCAGCTGGCGTTCCGTCGCCGAGCAACCAATTGCAACGCTCTGACGATGTCGCGTATCCGTCGAGCTTTCCCGCAGGGCGCCGCTGTCGGCGAAAATCTCGCTCCAGATTGACGAATTGCGTAACATCGACGGAGGGAGATGTGACCAGAGCCGTTTGGCATGGACCCCGATGAAAGGGAACTAACCGTGACAAATCTCGGTGCTATCGACCCTCTCGGCCTTGGCTACATTGCGGTCGAATGGGCAATTCGGATTATAATGCTGGTGGTCGTGCCGTTCCGGCGCTCGCCCGAAGCCGCGCGCGGCTGGCTGCTTCTCGTCTTCTTCCTGCCGATCCCGGCGCTCGTTCTCTATCTGATAATCGGACGCCCCACCTATCCACGGTGGCGGAAGCGGCGGTTCGAGGCTGCCCAAGATCTCCTCGCCAGAGCCTCGCGCGAAATCAAACATTCGCAACATTGCTGTCGGCCAGACCTACCGGAACGCTTCTTGCCAGCCGCGCTTCTGATCGAACGGCTTGGCCAGTTCCCGACGCTCGGCAGCAATAGCGTTGAATTTCTATCGGACTATGACGGCATGGTCGACCGACTGGTCGCCGACATCGAGAACGCCGCCGACCATGTTCACATCCTGATGTATATGTTTGCCGACGATCTCACCGGCGGGCGAGTAGTCGATGCGCTGCTGCGGGCGGCTGAACGCGGCGTCGCATGCCGGGTATTGATCGACGCTCTGGGCTCGCGTCCCTGGGCGCGCCGCCTGAGACGGCGCCTCGCATCGGGCGGCGTCGAGATTGAACGCGCACTTCCCGTCACCTTCTTCCAGCGGCGCTCAACGCGGGTCGACCTGCGCAATCACCGCAAGATCGTCATCATCGACGGGCGCTGCGGCTACATCGGCTCTCAGAATCTGATAGCGGCGGAGTTCTCTCCGGGTCTCGTCAACAGGGAACTTGTAGCGCGAACCAGCGGGCCGGTTGTACTCGAATTCCAGGCGGTGTTTGTCGCCGACTGGTTCCTCGAGACAGGGCGCGTACTGGACAGTCCAGCGCTCTTCCCCCATCACCATCCACGCGCCGGAGCCGTTGCCCAACTGTTACCCAGCGGTCCCGATTACCCCATATCCGGTGCAGAACGGCTGATCGTCGCGCTCGTCCATGGCGCTCGTCACCGCATCACGATCACCACACCCTATTTCATTCCCGACGAGGCCTTGTTGAAGGCGCTGCAAACAGCAGTCCTGCGCGGCGTCGAGGTAAAACTTATATTATCGCGTGTTGCCGATCACCCCTTGGTCGGTCTTGCGCAGCGTTCCTATTATGACGAACTGCTGCGGGCCGGAGTCGCCATTCACCTATTCCATGATGGCTTTCTCCATGCCAAGCACCTCACCATCGACGACGAAATCGCCGTTATCGGTTCAAGCAACATCGATATACGTTCCTTCCTGTTGAACGGTGAAGCCAGCTTGATCATCTACGATAGGACCGCGACTGCGGGCCTTCAGGCGGAACAGGCACTCAATATCGCGAGAGGCGAGCGCCTGGCACCGGAGCAATGGAGTCAGCGTCCGTTGCTCGCGAAGACTGTCGAGAATGTCGCCCGTTTGCTCAGTCCGCTTCTCTAAATCGGCGGACCGCTCCCAGCGAAGAGAGAATAACATGCATCGACCCTATTCGACCAGCGATGCAGCCGCATGCACCGCCTGCATCTGCTGCTCGCCGTGGCGAGCGAAATCGGCCAGGCTCAACCCGGCCGGGATGAGGGAAAGATAGGTCACCGTAATCGTGCCCCGCCGTTTGCGACGAGAAGCGACACCCCAGAACTTCCCCGAATCGACGACGACAGGCAAAGCCGGCGCGCCCAACCTCTTGTAGAGCAGATCGACGCCGCGCTTGAATTGGATCGGTTCACTCGGACATCTGCGCGTTCCTTCCGGAAAGATCAGCACCGATCGCCCGTCGGCGAGCGCGGCAGCGCCCTCCTCTATCATTGTCCGAAGCGCCGCCGCACCGTCGGAACGGTCTATGATAATCATCGGCGACCGGCGCAGGAACCAACCCAGCACCGGGATTCGCAGCAGCTCTCGTTTCGCGATAATCGCGACATCGGGAAACAGCACGAGCGCCGCCAGCGTCTCCCAGGTCGACTGATGGTTGCAGATGATGAGGCAGGGTTCATGCGGAATGTGGCCGCGCCCTTGTTCGACATAGTTGAGCCCGACGATCCAGGCGAGTTCGACAAGCACGCCCCGCGCCCAGATCCGCGTGAGCTTGCGGACAAGCCGTGGCGGCGAGCCGGCAAGCCACAAGAGCGGAATCACCGGCGCGAACAGCGCTGTCCATAGCGCCCACGCGAAATCGAAAATCCGGGACCGCAACGCCTCCACAGCATGGTTCGCACCGTCGCTCCACCGGCTGTATTGCTTGCCGGGAATCCTGCGCGGTCGAGCTCGTGTGCGATTCACGTCGATATACCTTCATCGTCCGCGTGGTGGACGCTTGCTCCCCAGGGCGCCGAGGTCTGTGGGATTCGTGCAGAAAGCGATCCGACACTGCTGCACGATCCAGAACGCCAAGCCGTTGGGCAGCGCAGGGTGAGTTCGCCCGCAGAGGGTCATGGCCTCATTCTATTGCGCGGTTTCAGTGCTGCGGGTCGCAGTGTCGGTTCGGCTTCCGGACGCGAGTGCTCGCTCGACCTCGGCGACATGGCGGATCGTCGCCACGAAGCTGTCCGGATTGAGCGAGATTGAATCGATACCCTCCTGCACGAGAAAAGCCGCGAACTCGGGATAGTTGCTGGGAGCCTGTCCGCAGATGCCGACCTTGATTCCGGCATCATGGGCCTTGACGATGGCCTCGTCGATCAAGCGGGTGACTGCTTCACTTCGTTCATCGAACAACGGTGCAAGATCGCCCGAGTCGCGGTCGACGCCAAGCGTCAACTGGGTCAGATCGTTGCTGCCGATCGAAAACCCGTCGAAACGCGTCGCGAACTGCTCGGCAAGGATGACGTTCGACGGGATCTCGCACATCATGTAGACTTCGAGGTCGGCGCCGCCCCGAGCGAGCCCATTTTCCGCCATCACTTCCAGCACACGATCCGCCTCTGCAGGTGTCCGGCAGAAAGGCACCATGACGATGACATTGCGAAAGCCGATGTCCTCGCGAACACGTTTCAGCGCGCGACATTCAAGCGCAAAGCCTTCGCGATAGCGTTCATCATAATAGCGCGAGGCGCCCCGGAACCCGAGCATCGGATTTTCTTCGTTCGGCTCGAAGGCGGCTCCGCCCAGGAGATGGGCATACTCATTCGTCTTGAAGTCGCTCAACCGCACGATCACGGGATATGGGTGGTAAACCGCGGCGATCTTGGCGATGCCAAGTGCGAGCGTCTCGATGAAGAATTCGGCCGGATTGGCAAACCCCGAGGTCAGCGCGCGAATCTGGCGCAGCTCGGAAGCGTCGGTGACGCGCTCGGGGTGCAGCAAGGCCATCGGATGCGCCTTGATCGCATTGCTGACGATGAACTCCATACGGGCTAGCCCGACGCCCTTTGCCGGCAGACGCCACCAGCGCAATGCGGCCGCCGGACTTGCAAGGTTCACCATGATCGCGGTGCGGGTATCGGGTATCGCGGCAAGATCAATATCTTCGGCATCGAAGGCGAGCGCGCCCTCGTAAACGTGGCCACGATCGCCTTCTGCGCAGGACAAGGTTATCGCCTGACCTTCGCTCAGCACATCGGTGCCGTTACCGGTGCCAACGATCGCCGGCACACCGAGTTCGCGGCTGACGATCGCCGCGTGGCTCGTCGTACCGCCATGATCGGTGACAATGCCCGCAGCGCGCTTCATGACCGGCACCCAGTCGGGATCGGTCATCTCGGTCACGAGGATCGCACCGTCCCTGAAACGGTCGATATCGGCAGGGCTGCGAATGATGCATACCGCACCGGTCGCGATCGCCTCACCGATCGCCGAGCCGGTGAGCAACGTCTTGCCCTTCTCCTTCAGGCGATAGGTTCTCAACCTGGCGGTCTGGCGGCTGGACTGCACCGTCTCGGGACGCGCCTGGACAATGAACAATTCGTCCGTCTCGCCGTCCTTGGCCCATTCCATGTCCATTGGCCGGCCGTAATGGTCTTCGATGAGCATGGCCCAACGCGCCAGCTGGAGCACTTCTTCATCGTCGAGTACAAAGGACTCGCGCTCCCGCCTTGTCGTATCGCGAAGCACGGTGCGCGCGCTGCCGCCCCGTGCATAGACAAGCTTGCGTTCCTTTTCGCCCAATGTGCGCTCGATGATCGGGCGCACCCGCAGCTCATCGAGCAGCGGTTTGAAGACCAGATATTTGTCGGGATTCACGCTTCCCTGAACGACGGTCTCGCCCAGCCCCCAGGCGGCGCTGACCACGACCGTTCTCGGAAAGCCCGTCTCCGTGTCGATCGAGAACATTACACCGGATCCGGCGAGGTCGGAACGGACCATGCGCTGCACGCCGATCGACAAAGCGACCTTCAAATGATCGAAGTTCTTCGCCTCACGGTAGCTGATCGCGCGATCGGTAAACAGCGATGCAAAGCAGCGGCGGCAGGCATCGAGGAGTTCGCGTTCGCCGCGAACATTGAGGAATGTCTCCTGCTGGCCGGCGAAGCTGGCATCCGGCAGGTCTTCGGCCGTCGCGCTGCTGCGCACAGCCACGCCCAGCTCATGGACGCCTGCGGCGCGTGAGAGACCCTGATAGGCCGCGCGAATCGCCTCGGCCATCGCTGTCGGAAACTCGCCTTCAAGGAACAGGCGACGAATCGTCTCGCCTGTTTCATGCAGTGGCGACCTTCCCGACTGGAAGGCAGCAATCTGCGCACGCAAAGACGATTCGATGCCGTTGGCATCAATGTAGTCGCGAAAAGCGTGCGCTGTCGTGGCGAACCCGTCGGGGACAGCAAGACCGGCGCTGCGCATGGTCCGCACCATATTCGAAAGAGACGCATTCTTGCCCCCGACCGTGGCGACATCGCCGGCCGCCGGGTCGTCAAAACCGAGAATATAGACGGGCTCCGCGTTCATGATTGTCTCCTTGCCAATATCAACCTTTGTCAGATTCGCGCGATCGCGACCCTGCTCTCCAAGCCGGCTTCGCAACCTTCCGAGGCGGTGTCAGGGCCGCCGCAATTCGACGATATCGTGGCGCTCGACCGTTCCCGACGTCACAGTGGCATTTGCAAAATGCTCGTCGATGATCTGCTGTATCCGCACAGTACCGACCTCGGTCCGCCGATAGCTCGGTGGCCCTTTGGGCCCATGCGGATGCTCGGATACGCGATAGACTGTCAGCTCCTGACCGGGCTCGGCACCATCGGCGCTACCGATGCAGACGACAAGGTCGTTGCCCGCCGCGCGCACAACGGTCCCGCGCATGAAGACGCTGTGGCCGATACCTGGCGTATGGCTCTGTGTGGATTGGGCGTAGGCGCCCACCGGGACGAGGGTAACGGCCATGGCCGTGAGGATGGCGGGTAGAAACTTCATCGAAGGCCTCTTTGCATCGGGGATCTTGCCGTGTGGCGAGCGGATCCCGAGGCCGCTCGCCCGCCGCCGGTAAAATACCGGCCTGCGTTGGTTAGGACGATGGCTCGCGCCTAACATTACAGCGAACAGCTTCTCGCATTTGTGCGTAATGTTTGGCGCGCTCCGCCGTCTAACAAATGGAGGTTCTTGATGGTTGATGACCCCGCAAAAGACGCACGACACAAAGCAGCAGAGCCGTCCGAAATGGTCGCGGCGGTCAGAAGGGCACTGGTGGAAAGCCGCCGCGATCTCCTCAAGTTCCTGCGCCGTCGTCTCCACAGTCATGACGAGGCTGAGGAAGTGTTGCAGCGTTTCATCCTGAAAGCGCTCGAACGCTCGGGCGATCTGCGCGATGTCCGCACGGTTCGCGGCTGGCTCGGACGGGTGCTTGCGACAACGATCGTCGACCATCAGCGCGCGGCGGCAACACGGCGGCGGCGCGAGCATGGCGTGGATCCCGTTGTGCTCGCCAATATGGCCGAAACGCTGATCGAACCCGACGAGGAGATCGACGACGCGGTCTGTCAATGCCTCTACAAGCTGCTGCCGACACTCAAGGCGGAATATGCCGCGGTCATCTGGCGTGTCGATTTGCTCGGCGAGCCCCGGGACAGGGTTGCCGTTAGTCTCGGGATCACGCTCAACAATGTCACGGTCCGGCTGCATCGCGCGCGCCAGGCGCTCAAACAGCGGCTCGAACAGATGTGCCACATCTGTGTCATCCACGGGTTCCTGGATTGCCAGTGCAGCGATGCCCAGCGATTGCGCCAGCTGCGCGAAGCCCCCTGACGATCTGCCGCGGCGAATGTGTAAGGAATCCTCTCGTCCGCCGTCTGTGACTAGGCCTCGTCTTGGCTGGGAAGGATGATCACTGATGCAGAACTTCGTTTCGTCACCGGGAACAGCGCGTTCCTTTCCGTTACTTTCGCGGTTGCTTCACTCCATGATCCGAACGGGGCAGTTGACCGTCATCGATCATCGTGGACGATCGCATGAATTCCTCGGCCATCGTCCCGGCCCCCAAGTGGCCGTGCGCCTGCGCGACCCGAAGCTGCCTCTGCGCCTCGCGCTCAATCCCTCGCTCGCGTTCGGAGAGGCCTATATGGAGGGCGCGCTGACGCTGGAGCGTGGCTCGCTTCACGACCTTCTCCAGCTGGCGATCGACGGGCTGGAGGCGTTCGATCGCCATCCGATCCAGCGCCTGCGGGCGAGGACCGGCCGCAACCGAGGCCCGCGCAACCATCACCGCCGCGCGCGCGCCAACGTCGCGCATCACTATGATCTCTCGGGCGCGCTCTATGATCTGTTTCTCGATTCCGATCGCCAATATTCCTGCGCCTATTTCCCCACCGGGGACGAGACGCTCGAGGAAGCACAGGCGGCCAAGAAACGGCATCTGGCCGCAAAGCTGCTGCTCGAGCCCGGATGCGAGGTGCTCGATATCGGTTCGGGCTGGGGCGGGCTCGCGCTTGAGCTTGCGCAGGCGGCGAAGGCGAATGTAACGGGCGTCACGCTCTCGACCGAACAGCTCGCGGCTGCACGCGCGCGCGCCGAGGCGGCGGGCCTCTCCCGCCAGGTCCGGTTCGAACTCCGGGATTATCGTGAGGAGATGGGTCTTTACGACCGGGTCGTCTCGGTCGGAATGTTCGAACATGTCGGACCGCCGGATTATTCCACCTTCTTCAAATCGGTGGCACGCACACTCAAACCCGATGGCGTTGCGCTCATCCACTCGATCGGGCGCATGGAGCCGCCCGGAGGCGCCGATCCCTGGATCAGCAAATATATCTTCCCCGGCGGGTATATCCCGGCATTGTCGGAGGTGGTGGCAGCCGTCGAAAAGTCGGGCTTGTGGATCACCGACATCGAGATCCTGCGGGTGCATTATGCCGATACGCTGAGGCACTGGCACGAACGGTTCCAGGCACGGCGCGCCGAGGCGGCTGAACTCTATGACGAACGTTTCTGCCGCATGTGGGAATTTTACCTTGCGGCCTGCGAAATGCTGTTCCGCCACGGGCCGCTGATGGTGTTCCAGCTGCAACTGGCCCATCGCCGGGACGCGGTCCCCCTGACCCGCGACTACATCACCGATTACGATCGCAGCGAACCGGTAGACGCACCGTTGCAATTCCGGCAACGCGCGTGATCGGCTATCACTACATCTGGCTATTTTGGGCACTGGCCTTTCTCCTGGCATTTATCGTCATCTACGGCTCATTTCGTGAGCACAGGACGCTGATGCTGCGGGCTGCGCTCGGTACCGCGCCCTTCGGTTTGAGCGAGCCGCTGTTCGTGCCGGCCTATTGGTCTCCACCGAGCCTCTTCGATCTCGCACAAAGGACCGGCTTTGATCTGGAGAGCATCATCTTTTCATTCAGCATCGGCGGGATCGGCGCGGTGCTCTATAATCTGGCGGCACGGCGGGTCACACGCCCGGTTTCGCCGCATGGCCCGCACCGGTTCCATCGCTTCGCGCTGGCGGTGCCGGTTGTGGTCTTCCTGCCGCTGCTCACGCTGGGGTGGAATCCAATCTACCCGGCCGTGATCGCCATGGCGGCCGGGGCTGGAGCCGCAGTTCTGTGCCGCCCGGATCTTGGCGCCAAGACGATCTATGGCGGTCTGCTTTTCCTCGCCCTCTACGCAATCTTCATGATTGCCCTTCGGTTCGGCGCGCCCGGCTACATCGAACATGTCTGGAATTTGCCGGCACTTTCGGGGCTGGTGCCTGGCGGAATACCGCTCGAGGAATTGTTGTTCGGCGGCGCATTCGGTCTCTACTGGGCGAGTGTCTATGAGCATCTGACCTGGACGCGACCTTTTCCCCGAGCAAAGCATGGATTTGTGCGCACCGATTTGGAAGGACGCGTTTAGGCGGCCATGGTGGCGAACGAAGAGGCGGGCACCGATGATGCTAGCTGCGAGGTTCTTGCGCATCGGTGGAGCGGTGTTCGGTCTCCTGATCGTTGCAGTTTACGAACGACTCCGAGGCGGCACGGACAACCGTTCTACGCTGCCTGATCGGCTGCGCGCGACCCTTGAGCGCCTGGGCCCGACCTTTATCAAGGTCGGCCAGGGGCTCAGCCTGCGCCGCGACCTTTTGCCCGACCGGTACATTGCAGCGCTGAGCAAGCTTCAGGCGGACGCCAGGCCATTCCCGCAGGCTGCCGCCAGGCATGAGATCGAGACTGGCCTCGGCAAGCCAATCCACGACCTGTTCAGTTCATTTGACGAGACCCCGCTCGCCGCCGCATCGATCGCGCAGGTGCACCGTGCCCAAATGCCGGACGGCCGCGAAGCGATCATCAAGGTGCGACGCCCGCGGATCAGGTCGCAGATCGATCGTGACATGCGCGCGCTGATAGGGCTGCTGCGCCTGCTGTGCGCCATGTCCTCCAGAATCGCGCGCTTCGAGCCAGTGCGCCTGGCGCATGAGATCTGGACAAATCTGCGCCGCGAGACCGACTTCCGGCTCGAAGCACGAGCCGTTCGCCGTTTCGCCGATGCATTTGCGGATTGGGATACGGTCCACGTCCCCGAAGTTATCGATGACCTCATCTCCGAAACCGTGCTTGTCCAGGAATTCTCCTCAGGCCGCCTGCTCTCCGATGCAGCCTTGGCCGACTCTGGGCCTCGCTACGCCGCCAACCTCGTAGAAATCTATCTGCACCAGATCTTCGTATTGGGTTTCTTCCATGGCGATCCCCATCCCGGGAACCTCTTCTTCATGGACGCTGGAACAATCTGCTTTCATGATTTCGGACTGACCGGCCAGCTCGACCATGCGACGCGGCGGCGGCTGGCGCTGTTCGTTCAAGCCTTTGTTCATCAGGATGCCGACTGGATGCTTGATGCGGCAGTCGAACTCGGACTGCTACGGATCTCCGGTGAACGGCAGGCAATCGTCCACGGCTTAGAGGAGCTCCTGACTGAATACGCGTCGCTTCCGATGCGGCAATGGTCGATGGCGGACCTGTTCCTTCGTATTTCGCGGCTGGGTAACAAGGAGTCTGTACTGTTGCCCCATTATCTGATTGTCCTCATGCGAGCCCTGTTTCTTGTCGAGCATGCATTGCATACGCTCGACCCGGCGATGAACGTTCTCGATACCCTCATTGAAAGGGGCAACGCTGCAATCATGGCCCTGGCCGAGGGTCCGTCACATGCAGCGCTTTCGCGACTGAGATTTGAGGCTGGCCTTGCGGTTTATGACCTGCCAGGCGCCGCTGCGGCGTGGCTTTCCGAGGTCCGGCGGGAGGGGTTTCATCCCGCGCTTCAGATTCATCTGCCGCAGATCGAGCGCACCGAAGCCGGTCTGGAACGCACGGGCAACCGGCTTGCGCTGGCTCTCGTAACCCTCGGACTATACATTGCCTCGTCGCTGCTCATGCAGCATAGCATCGGCCCGCGCATCCTGGGCATGCCCCTGCTAGCTCTGGTCGGCTATTTCCTCGCGCTATGGTATACGCTGCGCCTCTCGCGCGCGATTGCCCGATCCGGGCGCCTGTGACGGCTTCGCCTCGAGAGCCTCCGCATTTTGTCCCGTGGCGGCTGTCGGCTCTACAGTGTGAGGAAACATGTTGGTGGCGCGAAAATTATTCTGTTCTGTGAGGGCGTTCCGAAATTCGGACCCTCCTCCCCCTACGGATCCTTTTCAATGATCCGCTCTTCCTCCTCCTCGCGCACATCGCTGACAAATTCGATCAGGAACGCCGTACTGAGGCCGAACATGATCAGGCCGTTGGCGGCGACAACCGCAGACAGGAGCCGGACATCCTCAGCAAGAACGACGTCTCCAAAACCCAATGTCGTGAGTGACACGGTGGCGAAATAGAGCGCCGGCTCAAGCGAGCCGAAAGCGCCGAGCCACAGGAACAGACCGGCCCACAACCATGCCGCGAAGGTCAGTGCGGCCAGCATCCAGATCGTTGCGGCCGCGAGCATCAGCATGCTTGCGAGCCGGCTACTCCGAAGGCGCGGGGGCGCGAGGCGGTCTGATGCGGCGAAGGCCGCGGCAACAAAGCCCGCCTGCGCGATCATCGTCACCGCCACCACCAGTGCGCCGAGCAGCAGTTGCGCGGCAATACTCATGTTTGCCCCGCTTTGACTTCGATCGAAACAACGCCGCAATAGCACCTCGGCGAGGCCGAGATCGTGAGCGGCGGGCGCTGTTCACTGGCTGCTTCCATTTGTGGTCTCCATTTGTCTCCTGCGATCCGGTGAAGCCTCCTGCCTTCTCTGTCGCCAGGACTTTTCGTTGGTGACTCCAACAGATTACAGCTGCTCCGCGCTGCACGACAAAGGCGCGGTCACAGGATCGGCCGGCGCGGTATTCTCAAGTCGCCAGTCGCGCCCTGACTTCGATCTCAGCGCCATCTGTCGGGAATGGGATACCGTCTGTCCCCCGGCGCACGCCATTAACGGTGAGTTCCACGTTTCCACGCCCCAGATGATCGGGATCGTCGACATGCACCGAAATCGTACCGGCGGGACCGCGCAAAACGGCTCGGAAGCCGCCCCACGAGGGAGGAATGGACGGTGCAATCGTCAGGTGGCCATCGACAAGTCTCAAGCCCAGAATGCCCTCGACAGCTAGACGCCACGCCCATCCTGCCGCCCCGGTATACCAGCTCCAGCCGCCGCGCCCGCTATGGGGATCGGCGGCAGAGATATCGCCCGCGACGACATAGGGCTCGAGCGCATAGCGTTCCGCCTTTGCCTTCTCGTCGGAGCGTCGAACGGGATTGATCATATCGAAGATGGCGAACGCCTTGTCGGACTCCCCTTGTTCGGCAAACGCCATGCCAAGCCAGGCGGCGGCATGCGAATATTGCCCTCCGTTTTCGCGAATGCCCGGCGGATAGGCCTTGATATAACCCGGATCGCGCGCGCCCTTGTCGAAAGCCGGCCAGAGGAGGCGCGCCAGCTTGTGTTCCGAACTCACCAGTTCCCGCCACGCAGCGTCCAATGCCTGCCGCACGCGCTCTGGTTCAGCACCCGCAAAGGCCGCCCAGGACTGAGAAATGGAATCAATCCGGCACTCGTCATTGGTCGCCGAACCGAGCGGATGTCCTTCGTCATCATAGGCGCGCCGATACCATGCGCCGTCCCATCCAGCTTCTTCGGCACGTTCTCGCAGTTCCCGCGCCCGCTCGGCCCAACGCAATGCGCTCATTCCTCGTCCGGCGCGCCTGCTGACATCGGCAAACAGGTCCGCAGTGACCGAGCCGAACCAAGCGAGCCAGATGCTCTCGCCACGGCCCTCGCGACCCAATCGGTCCATTCCGTCATTCCAATCGCCGGCGCCCATGAGCGGCAACCCGTTGGAACCTGCGGTCAGCCCATGCTCCAGGGCCCGTTCGCAATGATCAATCAGCGGCCGCAGGGTGCCCGCTGCATCAAAGCGGGCGTAGCGGTTTTCCTCCTCAGGTTTGAGCGGCGGCGCATCCAGGAAGGGAATCTCTTCATCGAGGATGGTGAGATCGCCCGTCGCCTGCACATAGGTGCCGACCGCATAGGGCAGCCAAATGAGGTCGTCAGAACAACGTGTCCGCACCCCTCGATCCGAGGGCGGGTGCCACCAATGGAGGACGTCGCCCTGCGTGAACTGATGCCCGGCGCATTGGAGAATATGCGCGCGGGTTCGTTCTGGCTCGATGTGGAGCAGCGCCAGCACGTCCTGCAGCTGATCGCGAAAGCCGATTGCACCGCTGGACTGATAGAAACCGGTTCGGGCGAGCACACGCGACGACAGGCTCTGATAAATAAGCCAGCGATTGACCATGAGATCGAAGGCTGGGTCGGGCGTGGACACTTCGACAGCACCCAGGATGCCGTTCCAGTGACGCTCAAGCGTTTGCAGCGCCTGCTCGGCCGCATGGGACGAGCTCCAGCGCCGTGCCAGTTCTCTTGCCGAGGCGTGATCTGCTCCTTGCCCCAGGACGAAGATGACTTCCTCGCTCGCGCCAGGAGCGAGCTCCAGATGAACCTGATAGGCGCCACACGGATCGCCTCCCGCCACGAGCTTGCCGCTCAAGCCCCAGCGTCGCAGTGCGTCCGGGTCAGATGGGTCGCCCTCCGGCCCGAGAAATTCGCGACGATCGCTTGTGTACCCATGGGGAGGCCGGCTTGAGGTGAGAAACGCAACCCGTTCCGCGAAATCCTCATTCCAGCGATTCATGGCCAGAAGCACCTGCGCGGCTGGATCATAATCACATGCGATATGGGGCCGTGCGATGCTTGGGAGCGCTCCCAGCAGCCATTCGGCATAGTAGGTCGAGGTCAGACGCCGGTGCCGGTTCTCAAGGTTGCAGAGCCGCAACCGGACGATTTTCACCGGAGCATCCAAGGGAACGAACACCAGCATTTCCTGGTCCAGCCCGTGCGACTTCTGCGTCCATCGCGTGTAGCCGGCTCCATGCCGCACCTGACAAGCCGACGAATGCCCTGCGGGCGCAGGCGTCACGGTCCAGACCGAGGCGGTTTCTTCATCACGCAGATAGAGGGTCTCGACAGGCGGGTCCGACACGGGATCGTTTGTCCAGGGCGTCAGGCGGTTCTCGCCGCTGTTGATAGCCCAACTGAAGCCCCCGCCGGCTTCGCTGACCAGTGTGCCGAACTCATCGTTGGCGAGGACATTGCACCAAGGTGCGGGCGTGGCTTCACCAGGATCGAGGTGGATGACATATTCTCGTCCATCCGGCGTGAAACCGCCGAACCCATTGTCGAAGCGAAGATCCTTAGGGCGTTCCAGCACATCAACGGCAGTCCGATCGAACGGAAGCGCTGCCGAAAAGCGCGGCAGCGATGGGGGCGCCTCAAACGCCGGAAACAGCTGGTCCTCCAGTGCCCCCCTCTCCTCATCAAGGATAACGCAGGCAGCGCTCTCCAGCAGTTTCACTTGGTCCGGTCCGATCTGGTCACGAAAGAGAAGGTGAATGCCGCCTTTGCGGCCAAGCATTTCCGTTGCACCGATCTGCCGGAGCAGAGCAACAACGTCGTCCCGGATCGGCTCGACATAAGCCGACCCACCAGTCTGAAGGATCACAAGATCGACCTGAAGCCCATGGCGTCGCCATAGCTGATGGCCGCCGATCAGTTGTTGCGCCAGCAAGCCGCCGGTCCCTGTGGTTCGCAATAACAAGATCGGGAGGTCGCCGGACAGAGCCATTCCCCACAGGTGTGATTGCCCAAAGCGGTTGGCGTTGAGCGTGGCGGCATCACCGCGCAGCGCTCCATGCGGATAGACAAGGAGCGACGCGAGCGCCTGTAGCGCCGGCAGGCTGGCGGACTCAATCTGGACACGCTCAAGGGCGCGCGCGTTCGCTCCAAGGGCGTCGTGCAATGCCCAGTTGACCGCTGCCAGGGTCGAATAGCGTTCCGCCAGGTCAACCGCGCCCTCTCTGGTTGCGGCTGCCACAGTCAGGAAGCAGAGTTCGCGCGTCTCATAGGGCTGTAGTTTAACCCCGAGCTGCAGCGCCATGATCGGGTCCAAAGTCCAACCCGAACTGTTCGAAAGAGCCATCCGCGCGCCCGGCGGGAAGCGCATATCTCCGTTTCGGCCAATAAACCGATTGCGGTCGGATTCATAGCCCAACGGCTGGACCGGACCTTGAGCATCGACCGCGAAGTGCAGAAGCAGGGGCGGTGTCTCATGTGGCGCACGGGCGCGCCGGCGGAACAACAAACCGCCCAAGTGGGCGAGATATTCGCTGCCAACGAATAGCTTGCTGAAGGCGGGGTGCCGCTCGTCATCCATTGGCGCACCGAGGACGACTTCGCCGTAGCTCGTCACACGCAATCCTCGCGCTTGGGGACTTTCATTGACAAGCGTGAGGCGCCGAACCTCGATGTCGTCGCCCGCGATGACCGCCACCTCGAGGTTTAGCGCAATCCCGTGATCGCGTCGGTGAAATTCCGCCATATGGGGATGAAAGGTGACGCGGTACTCCTCGGGCAGCGCGCCCGTGGGCTGTCGCGCCGCCGACCACAAGGCCCCGCTCTCATCGTCGGCCAGATAGATCCAATAGCCGTTGGCATCCCGCGTGCCATCGGCGACGAAACGCGTGAGCGCGTTGTGGTGCCAGCGCAGGCCCCCGCCGCCGGCTTCCGAGATCCAGCTCGACAGGGGACCATTCCCCAGCAGGTGGACCTGCGGAAAGGCAGTGGCCGGCGGTGACGTCCAGGCTGCGGGAATCCGCAGCGGCGCCCCTCGTCCAAGGGGGCGGTCGCGTTCCTCGAGCCGCTCCATCTCTGCAGGAATTTCGTGCGGAACGCGCTCGCTGAGCAGCAGCGAGACCGTCCGCATTCTCGGATCCGCAGTGAAGCGGTGCACAAGAATATCGTCGAGCAACACATTGCCAATGGAACTCAGAATCATTCCCTGGTGGTGTGCCATGTAGGCATGGACAGCGGTGAATTTGCCCTGCGACACTCGATCGGACGTGAAATCGAGCGCTTCGAAAAGACCGTAGCGGCCGCTGGCGCCAAGCCGGACGAGCTCTTTCAGATTGGCCACAGCTTGAGTTGGCGCGACGGGCAACCCAAGAGCCGACGCATAAGGAGCAATTACCATATCGCGACCAAGTCCCCGCTTCAGACCAAGTGCGGGCACTCCGAAGGCCTGGTACCGATAGTGATGCTCGGGATCTCGCGCGGAATATGCGGACTCGGAAATGCCCCAAGGAAGTCGGTGGCTCTCCCCATAGCGCCGCTGGATTTCAACGGCACGCCGTTCACTCTCGCCGAGCAGCGTGTGTGTTCTCGAACTGAGCAACATGCGCGGCATCAGATATTCGAACATCGAGCCGTTCCAGGAGATCAGCAGAAGTCCGCCGTCTGCCCGCGTCAGGGCACGACCAAGATGAAACCAGTGTTCAACGGGCACATCACCCTTGGCGATCGCGAAAAAGCTGGCAAGACGGGCTTCCGATGCAAGGAGATCGTAATAATGTAGATCGGCTCGGCCGGAACTCGCATTATATCCGATCCGGAAGAGGCGCCGATCTTCGTCAAAAAGAGGCTTGAATTCCATGGCATAGGCCAATTCGCGCGCCTGGTCTGCGAGATGAATCAGGTCATTGGCAGGGGGCGCGCTTGTTTCAGCATCGTTCCACATAGAGCGTGACTGATAGCGAAGCCTGTCGAGAAATCCGTGCATGTCGCGCAACACATCCATTGGCGGTGAAGACGCAGCCTCGATCACTTTGGCCAGGGCGTGCTCGAGTTGCGGAATGCGAGTCTCGCAAAGTTCGCGAAGCCCGTTGGTCCAGCTTTCCGGCGCCTGTTTCAGTGACATGATGCGGGCGCGGATGTCACTTGTCCATTGCCGCAAAGCCTCGCCGTTCCATCCCGCGGCCGTTTCGTCGAGCAGGTCGAGCACATCGACGAGGCCGTCCCAGCGTTGGGCTTCGAGGCGGTTTCCCTCGCACGCATTATGCAGCGCCTCCGCATAGGCAACTAGGCAAACTGCGAGATTTCCGCTGTCGACGGTCGAGACGTAGCGTGGCTCCAGCGGCGCCAACGTTCTGGTATCATACCAGTTATAGAAATGACCGCGATAGCGCTCCATGCGGGCGAGCGATCCAAACAGGTTCGCGGTCCTGGCAGCCAGTTCTGTTCGTCCCAGGTAACCGAGATCCCAGGCCGTTGCAGTCGAAAGAAGCAGCATCCCGATATTGGTCGGAGATGTGCGATGGGCTAGCTCCTCGTGAGGAGCGCCTTGATAATTGTCAGGCGGCAGCCAATTGTCCTCGGGACCGGCAAAAGTCTCGAAATAAAACCAGGTCCTGCGCGCGAGCATCCGAAGAAAGATTGTGTCGCCAGGTGAAATCGGCTCGCGCTCCTCCTGGCGCTGCTGTCCAATGAACCAGGTGATTTCGGGTGCGACTATCCAGATGATGAGGAGCGGGAGTGCCGACAGGAGTGTGTCCGGCCGCATCACCACCAATCCCATGGCAAGTCCAACGCTGACCGTCGGGCCGAGCCACATCTGGCGCCAAATTCGCGCCCGGGTGCGGTGCGCGCGCAGGCGCGCCGCCTCATGGGCTGCAGTCGTCCATTCGAGCAGTTTGCGACGGGTGACAAGCAGCCGCCAGAGCGTGAGCCCGATTGCCCGTAGCGACAAGAGAGCTTCGTGAGGCAGATAGACGATGGCCAGAAGCCAGCGCCCCGCCTGGTCACGAAGTTGCGGGAGCAGCCCGTGCGCCGACCCGCGCCGCTGTCCGCGCGCGAGCCCGCTGACCAGATCGGCGAATAGCTGTCCGGCCGGTGTGAAGAAGACAAGCAATGTCCAGAACCAGGCTTGCCCCGGAAGCACCAGCCACCCCGCGACGGCCAGAAGAAGTGTGGCTGGTGCCACAAGGCTACGGCGAAGATTGTCGGCGATCTTCCAGCGATCAATGCCCGAGAGGCGGTTTGCGACCTTTGTCCCCTCAGCCGTTGGAACCTTGGGAGCAAGCCATGGCAAGAGCTGCCAGTCTCCGCGAATCCAACGGTGCAGCCGGCGCGCATATTCAAGATAGCTGCGCGGGAACCCTTCGTAGAGAACGATATCGGTCGCAAGCGCAACCCGGCCGTGCGCACCCTCAAACAGATCATGGCTGAGAATGGCATTCTCGGGAACGCGAGCGTCAACGCTACGGTGAAAGGCCTCTACATCGTAAATACCTTTCCCGACAAAGATTCCGGCCCCGAACAGATCCTGATAGACGTCCGAGACCGCGCGGCTGTAGATATCGATCGACGTATCACCCGTGAACAGACGCGCAAACAGCGTTCGCGAGCCACTCTGCGGCGATATTTCCACCCGCGGCTGGATGATCGAATAGCCGCTGGTGATCGCACCGGTTGCGGGGTCTATCTGCGCCCGGTTGAGCGGGTGCGCAAGCGCGCCGACCAGCTTGGACACCGATCCGGCCGGCAGGATCGTGTCACCATCGACGGTAACGACGAACCGTACGCCCGTGGGAACGGGACGATCGCCAACATGAAGGGAAAAAGCCGAAGAGTCGCCGTCCACCAGCATGCGGTTGAACTGTTCGAGCTTCCCGCGCTTCCGCTCCCAGGCGAGCCAGCAGCCCTCGGCCGGATTATAGCGCCTGGGTCGCAGCAGCAGGTGGAACGGACCGCCGCCAGTGCCCGCGTATCGCGCGTTGAGCGCGCGAACCCCCTCGCTGAGCGTCTGTTCGATGTCGTCATCGAGGGGGGTGTGCTCCGTATCAGCGTCAGCGAGATCGGCCAGCAGAACAATTTGCAGCATCGGATCAAGATTAGAGAGCCAATGAGTCTCCATCTGTTCAATGAAGACTGGCACCTCGGACGCACGCGCAACAATCGTCGGAATTACGATCAAGGTCGGACAATCTCCCGGCAACCCCTCGCTGCAATCGAGCTTGTTGAGCACGCGCGGCGGGAAAATCCGCGTGATCGCCCAGTGAAGCAGGGTGATTGCCAGCACCGACGCCGGAATGAGCGTCAGGGAGAGACCGCCGAGCCAGCCAGGAAGTCTGGAATCGATCCACCACAGGTAAGACGCGGGCAGAAACAGGGCGCCAGCCCAGAAAACGACGAGCGCCGAGAAGTAAAACAGGCCGGGATTTTGAAGCGCTGCATTTCGCCAGCGCTTAGCCAAGGGGAGACGCGCGCCAAGTTGACGCCGGAACACAGCGCGCCCGTCCCCGACAAGCCAATAGCCGACGTGACGTTGCGGCAGCTCGGCTTGCGCCGACTTCGCCGCATCGACTGCGCCCCGCGCAACCTCGGCTTCACCCTTCGCAGCATAGCGCGCAAGTTCCTCGACGACGCGCCGATACCGGTCGCGGCTCTGAAAATCCATTCGCTCATAGAAGCCTGACGGATCGGTTCGGAGAATCTCTTCGACACAGCTGACCTGATCGAAGAAATCCTCCCAGGAAATCGCTTCGATGAGCCCAAGATTGGCGATCGCGCGCCCGACCTGCTCCGTCGCCTCGAGCGCATGCGGTTCGGTCGCCCAGTGTGACGGGCGAAATGGCATGGTCAGGCAATCGCAAAATATTTGCGTGAGCGTGGAAACGAGAATCTCGACGCAGGCGATACGAAGCATCGTGGGAAAAGCCCACAGTTCGGCGATCGACAGCGGTGATTGTCGCTGATAACTCTGCAGAAATCGGACCAGAGTCCCCGAGGAGATCTGCATTCGTGTGAGACGCAGCAGGT
The DNA here is from genome assembly GCF_014645195.1 of Novosphingobium indicum. Lineage (GTDB taxonomy): Bacteria > Pseudomonadota > Alphaproteobacteria > Sphingomonadales > Sphingomonadaceae > Novosphingobium > Novosphingobium indicum. The sequence continues at coordinate 131,775 of NZ_BMLK01000005.1, forward strand.
GATGCGCGAGGACAAACACACGTGGCGAGGCTGCGCCCCCATCGTCAGCCAAAGCAGGCAACCGCTCGTAGAAGCTTGCGGGGAGATCCTGTTCTATCTGCCGCAGCGCACGGTGCACCTGATAGTCGTTGTCCAGCAGCCATTCGGCAGCCTTGCTCGCTTCGGGAGCAGCGGTCGTGCATGCCAGACGCGCATCATGCAGCCATTGAGCGACCGCGCCAACCTGGGACCAGGCCGGAATCGGTCGCGGGTTGGCAGTCGAGATGCGGTGTGTCTGGCTAAGCTCCTCAGCCGCGTGAAGGAGCGCCACGGATTCTGGTGAAACGTCTGCCACTATTGCGCGAGTTGACTGCGTCCCGAAGACACGAGACTCGGGCCCTCAAGAATACGTTCTGCCGCGTTTATATGGAAATTTGGGCGAATGATCAGCACCGGGCACGGAGCGTGTTTCGCGAGATATTCAGTGACACTGCCGCATGCGACATCGCTGAGGTTGCTGTGGCCATGCGATGAGACGACGAGCAGGTCCGCATCGTGCTGAATGGCAAGACGACGCAGCCGATTACGGGGATCACCATCTGATTCCACGACGGCCCGGACGGCAAGGCCTTCGTTCAAGAGCCGTGTCCGCAGTCTTTCCAGATAGCTGCGCGCACGCGCCTCATTATGATCCTTGAGCCTGCTGCATAGCTCGCCAGAACCCGCATGAGGCAGACCATGGTCGATGGTTTCGGCTTTGGCAACGACATGGGTCAGGATCAGTTCGGCTCCTTGCGCGCGCGCTATGCTTACGGCGACCGGCAGCACGCTTTCCGCTTGCGGAGAACCATCGAGCGGAAGGACCAGCCTTCGATAGGCTACCGTCTCGGCGCCATCAGCCTCGCCGGGAATCAGCAGCAGCGAAGCCAAGGCCCGATCGAGAATTTTCTGCACGGTGCTACCCAGTCCCGTGGAGCCCTCTGTCTCATAGCTGCGCGTCGCCAATGCGAGCAGTGCCCCGGCATGGTCCTGCGCCCAGCCGTTGAGCTGCTGTGCGGGGGACCCGGTTAGCAGCAACCGGCCGATGTCCATCTCCGGGCCGCGTACCTCAGTGATGATCCGGTCAAGCCGCTCGCCGCATTCGTTCAGGTGAAGGCGCCAATCAAGAGGATCGGCAGGCAATTCGGCGTTGCGCTTCGATTCTGAAACGTGCGCAAATGTTACCGGCAAACCGAAGATGGCCGCCAGCGCCAGCGCATGTCGGGCAACGACGTGGCAGTTTGGATCATCGTCGAGGCAGGCCAGAATCTCGGAGCGCTGCTTTTCAGCCCTTCTCATGGGTGGCAAACTATCGGGAAAGAAGGCTCGGATCGGTGCGCGGCCTGAGCTGCCATTGGTTTGGAAATGTGGCATCGGAACCTCCTTCCGGGCAGGAAAATGTCGATTTCAGACGTCCAAGCAGCAACCATCACCTAGGCGGCAATGATATACGCGAGATCACCTAACCTCCTCGGTACCTGACATGTCCTCCGATGATGCTCCAATCCAAAGCACGAGACGAAGGGCATGACCAGAAGCCTATGAATAGACGCGCAGCTCACATTAAAATTACAGTTCGGCTGCTGCAGTCTTCCCGGTGGCGTTAGCCGGCAGATACCCGCCATGCCCGCGAACATCTCGTCGTCATCAGGACTGGCCTGACCGGGTATCCCCGGCGGACGGCGACAGCTGAGGAACGGCACCGATGCACATACTGCAAAAAAACGTCAGTCGCACACGAAGCGGAGATGGCGGACTGATCAACAAACTACCACGTTTCGGGCAGGAGTCCCACCAGGACAAACAGGCCGCCTCCGCTGGCCGGGGAGAAGCCGCCATGGCAACTTAACCCGAAGGGACTGATCTGGCATCAGTTCATCCCGGACAGAGGATCTTATAAGAATGACAAGGAACTCGGAACCCTCGCTTGTGCCATCCGCGCCGCTGAACGTCGGCTGCGTTTGCATGACGCTGGATCGAGCAGCCTTAGCCGCGGCTCTGATACAGGAGACGGGCGATGCCGCGTTTTACAGCAGGTTGATCGAGTCGCGCCCCCATCTTTTCGCCGATGTCGCAGTATTTCTTGACGCGGCCGAACTCGTCCAAATGCAGCGCATTGTCGAGGCGATCGAGGCCGTTATTCGTCATCCCGCCTATGGCGCGGCGGTACTTGCCTGGACGCCGGCGGGCGCTGTGCGCGACTTCGGACCGAGAGGGGTTTTCATGGGATATGATTTTCACCTCGGACGCAACGGGCCGGCGCTCATTGAAATCAACACCAATGCCGGCGGGGCCATCCTGAATGCCGCGCTCGCGCGCGCCCAACGTTCTTGCTGTAGTGATGCTATCACCCCGGAATTTATGGATATGACGGCTTTCGACACGGATATTGCCGAGATGTTCGCAAAAGAATGGCGTCACCAGCACGAGACCGGATCTCCCGCGACGATCGCGATCGTCGATGATCGTCCGGGAGAACAATATCTCTACCCGGAATTTCTCCTGATGCAGCGGTTACTGCAGCGTCATGGCCACGAGGTTTGGATCGCCGACCCGTCAGAACTGGAATATCGCGACGGCTGCCTTCGGCGAAGCGGTACGCGTATCGATCTCGTTTACAACCGATTGACGGATTTTTCGCTCGAACAACCCGAACATGCGGCGCTGCGCGCAGCTTATGATGATGCTTCGGTTGTCGTGACGCCCAATCCCCACAACCACGCTTTGTTTGCCGACAAACGCAATTTGACGCTCCTTTCCGATTCAACCTTGCTTGCTGAATGGGGGGTAGATCCGGCCCTGATCCGGATTCTATCCGCAGGCGTTCCAGCCACCGAACGTGTCACGCCCGATCGCACCGATCGCTTCTGGAGCAATCGAAAGCAATTCTTTTTCAAGCCCTCGTCGGGTTTCGGCAGCCGGGCCGCCTATCGCGGAGACAAACTGACGAGAACGGTCTGGCAGGAGATTTGCCAGGGCGACTATGTGGCGCAGGCCTATGTCGCTCCAAGCGAGCGCCTTATCGAATTCGACGGCGAGAAGCAGCGGCGCAAGATCGATGTGCGCCTCTACACTTACGAAGGGCGTATTCTCCTGGTTGCAGCGAGGCTGTACCAAGGACAGACGACGAATATGCGGACGATCGGGGGCGGCTTTGCGCCTGTCTTGCTGACAACGACAGCGGGTCTTTCAACAGCATGCCAAATGTGCGCGAACCGGACAGAGGTTATTGTATCGCCGCCAACTCGTATGGATCGGCAGCGCTGACCACAACTTGCACTCCGAGCTGCCCCAAGCTGCCGCGCAGCGAACCTTGCGGGAACCTCACGGCGCACCAATCGAAGATTTTCCCGCAGCAGATCAAAGCAGTGGCCTTGCCCATCGGATGGCACATCTCCCGACCAGGTCTCGGCGCCTCCAATCCACTGATGTGATCTATGTGAAAATGCGGGACGAAAGGGAAGGCCTCCCTTGCTGCTCGGCCAAATTCGCCACCAAAACCAAAGGGGAGACAGGCTCAGAAAGTGATCGCGCAAAGTTCCGGAGTTCAACCTCCATCAAAGATTCCTCCCCGTACCGGCATTAGCTCACATGGCCCCATACGGCACTGACCGCCCCCTGGGCAATTTGCAGAAGGAGCAAATGATGACAGCCGATTCGATCGCCCTGACAGGCAACTCTATCGTCTGGATCGTGGGAATCGCCATCGTCGCAGTGTATTTGGCGAGCGCGATCCGTATCCTGCGCGAATATGAACGAGCTGTGGTCTTTACCCTCGGCCGCTTCACCGGCGTCAAAGGCCCGGGGCTGATCCTCGTCTTTCCGTTCATACAGACGTTGGCCCGCGTTGACTTGCGGACAATTGTCCTCGACGTGCCAACCCAGGACCTTATTTCGCGTGACAATGTCTCAATTCACGTCAATGCCGTCATCTATTTCCATGTGGTCGACGCGGAGCGCGCCATCATCCAGGTGGAGCAGTATATCTACGCCATGAGCCAACTCGCTCAGACCACGCTGCGCTCTGTCCTCGGCAAGCACGATCTTGATGAGATGCTCGCTGAGCGCGACAAACTGAACACGGACATCCGGGCAATACTCGATGGCCAGACCGATGCCTGGGGCATCAAGGTCTCGAATGTCGAGATCAAGCACGTCGACATCGACGAATCGATGGTTCGTGCGATCGCGCGCCAGGCCGAAGCGGAGCGCGAGCGGCGCGCCAAGGTCATTAATGCCGAAGGCGAGCATCAAGCCGCGCAGAAACTGCTTGAGGCGGCAGAGATCCTTGGACGCCAGCCCGAAGCAATGCAACTACGCTATCTCTCCACGCTCAACGTCATCGCAGGTGAGCGCAGTTCCACGATCGTCTTTCCATTCCCGATGGAGTTCAAGGATTTGCTCAGGGTCGGCAAGGCGCAGGAATAGCGGCTGCCCGAACGGCGCGAACGACCAAGTTGAGGCCTGCCGGTACGACCCGCCGGCACATTCGCTCGAGAGAAGGTGCCAGCCACCATGCCGGCAATGGCCGATCCTGGAGGCCTGTACGTCGCTGCCACGGCACCCATGATCCAATTTGATCGGGATTAAGGATTGCAGCTTGAGACTCGTCTCATCTCTGTTCTTCCAAACCGGGAATATTTGGCAAGCGAGGAAGGGATGTCACGCTCGGCTTTGACTCGTCCAGAACCGTCGTCCCGGACGGCATTGTTGGTCACGCATTCGCATGAGGGAACCGTGCTGTGCCCGTTCTTCAGCAAATGCGACGGCCTCCTCATCATCGATCCCGATAACGGCTCTCGCGAGTTCCGCGCAAGGGAGGATGACACGCCCGACGCAATGTGTGATCAGATCCTGAAAACCGGTGTTCATCGGCTCATCCTGGGTTTCATCAGCGGTTCCGCGGCCCAGAAACTCCGGGTGGCGGGGATCGACATCAGGTTGGGCTCCGGCGCGCTCGCGGTCGACGAGCTTGTGATCGGCTTTGATGATCTTCCTGCGGCATAGGCGCACCCAGATGGCACCTGCGCTGACCATTAGCGTGAAACGCTCAGTTTGATCCATGATTCCCGCACTTTGGTGTCTGGACTAAAAGTCGAGGCATGCTGGTCAAAGAATTGCGTTTTGCCGCCGTATCCGACAACCACCGGGCAGATGCTGGTCCAGCCGGCTTGAATCGAACTTCCTTTCATCCCCAAATGGCGTAGATCTGCATCTTGGGCCAGACCACCGTCTCCGCGAAGGGGTAGATAAGGCTGCGCCGCATTGAGATAGGCACCAGGCCGGGCGCTGAACTGACCACCTAGCAGTTGCCCTATCGAAGGGGGCCAGAAGCGCACCAGCAAGTTTCTAGCGCAACGCCTGCAAGGCCCATGGGAAGTGCAGCCTTGCAATAAGCGAGGCGTGAGGTCTCAGGACAACAGCGCGCCGATACCCAGCGCGGCGTTGGTCAAGGCGATTGAAGCGCTTGCGTCGCGTTCACGACAGGTAAGTGCACGGATCGCGTCGATTGTCTCGGGAATTACGATCGCCTGATTATCGACCATGTAGGCATAGAAGACCTCATCGCCCTGCACCGTCACCAGGTCTTCCCATAGCGCAACTTCGTAGAGGTTTTCGCGCGGCCGTCCGACGTCGGCCATCAATTCCTTGACTGTGTTAAGCGCCGTCAAACCATCGCTAATCCGAATGAGCGCAATGCGCGAAGACTGGCGGAATGCGTCGATAATCTCTTCCTTTGACGCGTTGCGCGTCAACTGCACGGACCAGCTGTGCAGATGCGCGATGGTTTCGGGCACCTTCACGGCGATCGTCACGACATCAAGCTCGGGGTCGACCGTCCGGGCATCCGGGCCTTGATGGCTCGGTATTTCATTTTCTGGAACGAGAGTGTTCATTATCCCGCCTTTGTGGCTTTCCCATGGGTCTGTCGCGCGCCGCATGACGGTACCCCTTGCCCTTTTCAGGAGGCCGGCGTGCTTGAGAGCCGTCAAGGTGCGCACGATAGAGGTGGTATTGCAGGAGACAACCCGGGTGGCTCTCTGCCCCAGTGCGCTTTCATAGCTCGCCTCCGCTACGAACGAATGCCCGGTCACCTCGTGCTTCTCGCCACCCTGTACGATGAACTTCACCCCCCGCGTACGGTAATGCTCGGCATTCTGCGCTCCGATCGGCTTCGGAGTGCAGTCGACCACCACGTCGGTCTCGTTCAGGAGGTCGTCGAGCGTGCCGGACACGTCCAAGCCCGCCCTCTTCATGGCTTCGCCGCGATCCTCGAGCGACGCAAAGAGCCTGAAACCCTTCCTAAGGGCCGTCCTCATCCGCCAGTCTGTCTCGATGTCTGCGATGCCGACAAGTTCCATGTCGTGCTGGCTCGCAACCGCGTCAGCGACTCGCTTGCCGATTACACCGTAACCGTTCAGCGCGACCCGGATCTTTCCTTGCTGTGATGCCATATTTCATTCTCCTATCGCAGAACTCTTCGTCTTGATGCGGATTCAAGGCGGTCGCGCCAGACCATACACGCAGCGCGCTGCAATCCCGACGTCGAACAGACTGATTTTTGGCTGCTTGCGCGGGTCGTCTCGACCAGATTTACTTGTTCAATCTCGGTGATGCCCTCCGAAACCGGAGCAGTGCGATCCCGGACTTCATCGACATATGCTCGAAATCGAGCTTGGTTCATGTGAACTATACTTAGTCCTCGCCGCAACAGAGCCCCCGTCCCCCGCTGTATTCGGAGCTGGTTCAAGCAGCCCCAATTGAACAGCGCCAACGTCATCGGCCTCGCAGGTCGGAAATTTGCTGGTGGAAATACCATATGACGCAATCGCGACCGGGAAGAACAGGGCGTCCCAACAGGCTCAATTTTTGGACGATGCATCAAGCGGCATCATTGTTGGTCGCGGGCCCCATCTTCTGTGCAGCAAATTGTAAATCGGACAAAAGACGAGACCGGCGTAGACACCATAAAGGAAGGCCTCGACCAAGCCGAGCAAAAAACCCCACCAGGTGAGCCATTTGAAAGCGGGCAACATCATTTCCAGAAATCCGCTCATGCGCAGGCTTTGCGGCGTGACCAGTCCGTAAATCACGCAAACCAAAAACGTGATGGTTGTCCAGATGCCCAATGACCAAGCGACCAGTTTCGTGTTCAACATCGCGCGCTCCAATTAGTTCCTCGGGGGGCGAAGACCTGCGTCCGGCGCGCGTCTCCTAATGCCGATGCGCCGAAGATGCATCCGCGTCGCGCCGTTCCGCTGATCCGTGATCAGTACTCCGACCGTCAGAGCGGTCGCCGCGATGTCCTCCGTGACCGCCGTGGCCACCATGCCCGAACATATGCAAAGCAACAAAGGCGACACCGACTAGTACCCAAAACCAGTTCTGCAAAAACCATTCCATTGCCACTGCCCTTCATCGGTCTTGCAAGCGACGCCCAAAGCTCCGGACTGATGCTCCATCTGCCGCATTTCAGTCTTCTTCGAATGAAAACGCCACGTCCATCTCGATCGGCCCAAGATCACGATTCCAATCTGCATTTCTGCCCGACCTAGCGCTGCTCAGGTTACAGATGCCCGCGACGGCGGACCAAATCTTTGCCTTGGATTAAACTTTCTTGTGCCGGTCAAAATCTTGGTAGAGGGGAGCGGACGAGCTCAAAGGCTCGACTACTTCGCTTTTGATGCGTCAACCGGGTAGCCGCGCGATGACCTCGGCAAGGCCGGGGATGAAGATGAGGACCCTCGCTTCGGACCGGGATGGCAGGCTCATTCTCGTGCCTGTGGCGGTGTCAGATGCGGCCATGGATGCAATCTATTCACCGCTCTTTGCGTACCCCCCCTTGGCGAACTCGCCAAAGAATCACTGTAATCGTTCTGCCCCCCTGACGTCTGTAGCTCCGGGGTGACCTGAAGGTAATCCGCACCGGAAAGCGCACGCGTCTCAACGTCGATGTGCAACCGGTCTTGTCGATGAGACGCACTGGTCGCGTCAATATTTGGGTTGGCTTCAATTCCGGGAGACGCAGCAATGGCGAGTATCATGAAGGCACCCAGAAGCGCTCGCGTCGATTGCGAAACGTGCCAGGCCCGCGTTGACGGTCTTTGCTCCGGCTACAGCGATAGCACGGTGGAGTTTATTTCCGGGTACCGGACCAATGACCGACACCTCAAGGCGGGTCAGGATCTCCTCAACCTCGGCGAACCTTGTGACGCGATCTTCAATCTCGTCGATGGGTGGATGTTCCGCTACACAATCCTGGCCGATGGACGGCGGCAGATTCTCGATTTCGCATTACCCGGTGCCGTACTCGGTTTTCATTCACCGCTCGGCGCGACAATATCCTTCGGTGCGCAAGCGCTGACGGATGCGGTGGTCTGCGTCATTCCGCACAATGCTCTGGGCCATTTGTCGCAGCGCCAACCAGACCTAGGTCTGCGGCTCGCCTTGCTGATGGCGCGGGAACGCAGCCTGTCATTCGATCACCTCACCAGTGTCGGCCGGCGTTCGGCACACGAACGGATTGCCCGCCTACTGCTTGAGTTGTTTGTCCGTTCCCGGGCAGGATGGCCTGGGTACCAGATCGAGGAAATGCATTTGCCAGTGACGCAGGAGCATATCGGGGATGCGACAGGCTTGACCGGCGTTCACGTCAACCGGGTGCTGCGGGATCTCGGGAAGGAGGGAATCCTCAAATTCAGTTACCGGCGCCTCAGCATCCTGGAACCCGACAAGCTGATGGACCTAGCGGGAATCGATCAGGAATTGCTGCAATCGTGGACGGGATCCGGACGAAGCGAAGCGCGCGCCCAAGGCGACCTGGCCGGGGGATGTCGACAAGCGGCCTGACGGCGTGGCCCGAAGCGCTCCCAGTGGAAGCCGAATATCGCTCTGGTCGGTCGCGCGCGGCTCGCTATGATGCGTGAAGATAGCGCCCATCATCAGCCCCAAAACCTTGGGCACCCCACCAAAATCCGGACAATCCGCTACTCGGATAGCTTCCTGATTGAACCATGGGGTACATCTACAGTCTGGAATTTCGCGCATCGTAAAGGCACCACCCAGCGAAGATTACGATCAGCGAGCCGGAGACCACCGAATTCCAGGTGAGAGCGGCCGACGCGCTAAAGCCTAAAGCCAATGGTGACACCACCAGCCACGCGCCCGAGAGAAGGTTTATCCATTCAGCCAAAGTGTTGAACCGGTAAAGCGCGATCGCGCAGATCACGACAACCGCGAGACCGACAACCGAAAGATTCCACATGCCGAGAATCCCGCCTGCCACCGGTACCTCGGTGACCATCGAGTGCGACAGGAGCCAGGGCGAGCCGAAGATCCACAAGCCGAGCAGCCCATTGATCCAGTCCTGCCAATGCTGCTTGCCCACCAAAGTTCTCCGACGCGTAGAGTCGCTGCCATGCATAACCTGAAGCGAATTTAGCAGTCGCCAGATGGGGCGGTCTTTGATGAATGTTAAGGGGCTGGCGTCTCGCGGGGAACTGAAGCGCCAAGGCGTGCTGGCGCGCTCTGTCTCAGAGATGGACCTCCGCTCACAGAGGCCGATCCCCTTCGCAAAAGAAGATGGGCTGCGGAGTCAACTGCGCTACCTAGTCTCGGACGCCGCGACCCGGATGCCGAAGTGTCGATGTTTAACCTCAGTCAAGGACACTTTGCGCCAAGCGATGCCAATTTTGACCGTGAACGGCGGTAGCCGCTGCACATGGGAAGAGCTGCATCTGTGCTCCACAAGATCTGTTGGAGGACGCTTGGCAGTGACGCCTCGAGTCGTCCGGGAACAAGCGCACCACTCCGCGAAACGCCGTACTCGATTTTCCGATCCGGTCGATCTCGGGTCAGAGATCGCCGGATTGACCACTTGTCCGCCTCGCTGGCCGGAGATCAATTGTATGAATACGAAAATAGCGAATCTGAATGGACTCGAAATCCTCGATTCACGGGGAAATCCGACCGTTCGAGTCACCGTCGAGCTTGAATCGGGCGCTCACGGAACGGCAAGCGTGCCATCAGGCGCTTCCACCGGAATGAACGAAGCCGTAGAACAGCGCGACGGCGATCCCAATCGATTTTCCGGCAAAGGTGTGCTGCGAGCAATCGAGCATATCGAGACCGAGATCGCTCATGCCGTCGTCGGCCGCGATGCCTGCGCCCAGATCGAAATCGACAGTGTTCTCGTCGACCTCGATGGAACGCCGAACAAGGCACGCCTCGGCGCCAATTCCATCCTCGGTGTATCGATGGCTGTCGCGTGCGCTGCAGCGGCAGCAGCTGGCAAACCCCTCTACGCATACCTTGCCGCCGGTAGGCCTGTCCGCCTGCCGGTCCCGATGATGAATGTGCTCAACGGCGGCCGGCACGCTGACAGCAGCCTGGATTTTCAGGAGTTCATGATCATGCCGGTGGGCGCGCCGAGCTTCCGGGAAGCAATGCGATATGCAGCCGAGACGTTCCATGCCCTGCGAGCGCTGCTTGCGGCCGACGGCCACACGACAGCTGTTGGCGACGAAGGAGGCTTCGCTCCAAAACTGGCCAACAACGAAGCCGCGTGCGAACTGATCGTCAGGGCAATCGAACGAGCCGGCTACCACCCCGGCGAAGACATCTGCATCGCGCTCGACCCGGCGGCAACGTCGTTCCATGATGGAAACTATAATCTCGAGCGTTCGGGCCAAGGCCGGAAAAATTCGAAAGAACTGATTGAGCTCTATGAAAGCTGGGTTAGCAAATACCCGATCGTTTCGATCGAGGACGGGCTGGCCGAAGACGACTGGTCCGGATTTCGTCGCATGACGGCTGAACTCGGCGAGGGTATCCAGATCGTCGGCGACGACATTTACGTGACGAATATCGACTTCATCCGACGCGGTATCGACGAGAAGTGCTCCAACGCGGCCCTCATCAAGCTCAACCAAATCGGCACGGTCTCCGAGACGATCGATGCAATAGAATTCTGCCGCAGCGCGGGATGGCGATACATAATCTCGCACCGGTCGGGCGAGACCGAAGACAGCTTCATCGCCGATTTTGCCGTCGCGATGGACGGCGGACAAATCAAGACCGGTGCTCCATGTCGCGGCGAGCGGACTGCCAAGTACAATCGGCTGCTTGAGATCGAACATCAGCTTGGGGCGGATGCGATCTTCGACAATCCATTGAAAGAACTGCCGTTTTCGTCGACATTATGCGCACCTCATGGATCGCAATAAAGCGTCGCTTTCTTTGCGCATGAGATTGTCATCGACGTCGGCCTCCATGATAATCTGCGGCACGCTCTCAGCAACACTGCGCAGGAAATCGCCGTCTCCGGCCTTCGCCATGAGCTCGGCAAGCGGTCGTCGGGATCAACTCCTCTCTTGGTGTGAAGCGCGGAAACTCCACCTGACCGATGAACTCGGTGGCCACCGTGATCGAACAGCAGGTGGTGAGGCGTACCATTGCGAAGGGTACAACGACCCAGCGGCCATCTGCGATTTCACGCTCCAGGTTCTTGCACGTCAGCCCCCCGTCCTGCGGAATATGATCGTGCACGGACGAACGCCCCGGAAAACGAAGGCGGCCCTGACCGGTCCTGTCCATCCACCCATCGGTGCTGACCCACGTTCGGGACGCAGAATAGGACACTGGTTGAGCACAACATGCGTGCGTCAATCCTCTAACCTATTGAACGAAATGGACACCTCGCGCGCACCTCGCGTGTTCCCGTCAATCGTCACAACATGCCGGACTTGCAGCGTTGGCACGCGCTTCCTGTATTGGCAGGGCGGTCGGACGTAAGCGCTTGTTTCATCCGGACTGGTAATTAGACCACGCCCTGCCCATGGACTGTCACCTAACAGGGCAGCCCGCCGCTTCTGTTCAAGACGGGCCGGCTCGGCATCCACCCGATAACCCGTTCAGGCCCCCAAGCCGTGTCGAGCTGCACATTGACCGATTTGACGGCATAGCTCTCCGGTACGAGAGACATAGCCCCAAACAAGCTGCCCGCCGCGATAAGCCACGTGCCCGTGCTTTTTTGCTCGCCTTGTTTTTCCTCTTCGGCCTCGACGCGAAAAAGATCCATCTTAACCTCTCGAATGTTCCTCCGGTCACCAAAATCAAGATTTCCACCGTTTGCGACGTGGGTCTTTAACGCGGATCAAAGACAGCACCGCCGCGCTTGGCTTGATTTTGTGGGAGTGCATTTGAAGGCGTCCGCCGCAGACATTTAGTGTGGGCTCGAAGATGCGGGTTCGTCCTCATCCCCATATGCTTCGGCATCGGCTGCCAAGCAGATCGATGAGGAGCGAACGGAAAACGGCGCGTCATAGAGAGTAGAGGATGCATCAATGTTGAGGCAACCCGACGCAACCCGCACGCACGCCGTGGCCGTCGGGACAGGAGCGACGCGACAACAGCTCCCGCAATGGATCGACCATCTGCCGCCCTGCAACGCGGCTTGCCCCGCTGGCGAGAACATCCGGGCCTGGCTCGATCTGGCGCAAGCGGGCAAATACCGTGCGGCCTGGGAGGCACTGGTTCGCGACAATCCGCTGCCGGCAGTCCACGGACGGGTCTGCTACCGCCCGTGCGAGAAGAGCTGCAACCGCGCCGAACTCGATGACGCCGTCGGCATCCACGCGGTCGAACGCTTTCTCGGTGATCGGGCGACCGCCGAGGGCTGGCCTTATCCCGTCGACGCGGAATCGAGCGGCAAGCGGGTGCTGGTGATCGGCGCAGGCCCCAGCGGCCTTTCGGCTGCCTATCACCTCGCCCGTCTCGGTCACGCCGTGGAGATTCGCGAAGCTGGCCCCCTTCCCGGTGGCATGATGCATTTCGGCATCCCGGCCTATCGCCTGCCGCGCGCCGACCTTCTGCGCGAGATCGGGCGGATCGAGACCATGGGCGTCAAGATCGTCCTCAATCACAAGGTCGAGGACGTGCTGGCCGAGAAGGCGGCCGGCGGCTTCGATGCGGTCTTCATCGCCATCGGTGCCGGCATCGGCAAGCATGTCGATATTCCTGCTCGTGACGCGGTTCGGGTCCTCAACGCCGTCTCGCTCCTGCATAAGGTCGCCGCCGCCGAGCCGCCCCGCCTCGGGCGCCGCGTCGTCGTCTATGGCGGCGGCAACACCGCGATGGATGCTGCGCGCACGGTGAAGCGCCTCGGCGCCGAGGAGGCGCTGATCGTCTACCGGAGCGACCGCGCCCACATGCCGGCACACGCCTTCGAGGCCGACGAGGCAGTCGAGGAAGGCGTCAGGATCAAATGGCTGACGACGATCAAGGAGATCGTCGGCCCCGACCTCACCGTCGAGACGATGGAACTCGACGAGAACGGCCGGCCGCAGCCCACGGGGCAGTTCGAGACGCTCACGGCCGACGCGATCGTGCTGGCGCTCGGCCAGGAGACCGACAGCGGCTTTCTTGGCCAGGTGCCGGGGATCGAGTTTACGTCGAATGGTGCGGTCAAGGTCGGTCCCGACATGATGACCGGACACCCGGGCATCTTCGCCGGAGGCGACATGGTGCCGGGCGAGCAATCGGTCACGATTTCGGTCGGCCACGGCAAGCGCGCGGCGCGCCACATCGACGCCTGGCTGCAGGGCGTGCGCTACGAACGGCCGACAAAGCATCCGACCGTGACCTTCGACATGCTCGACCTGCCCGTGTTCCTCGAGGCGGCCCGGAGCAGCGAGCCGCAACGATCCTTGGCGGCGCGGACAACCTTTGACGAGGTCGTGCAGGGGTTGAGCGAGCCCGAGGCGCGGTTCGAGGCGGGCCGGTGCCTCTCCTGCGGCAACTGCTTCGAATGCGACAACTGCTTCGCGGCCTGTCCGGAGCAGGCGATCCTGCGCCTCGGCCGGGGCCGCGGCTATCGGGTCGAGCCCGATCTCTGCACCGGCTGCGGGATCTGCTTCGAGCAGTGCCCCTGCCACGCCATCGAGATGCAGCCCGAACCCGTGCCGGCGGATGCGCCACTTGGGCCGACCGACGAGCCGCTCGCACCGCATCGCTTCCGCCTGCGTGTATAGGGCCCTGGAAAGAGGAAGCGCCCATGGAACGGATGACTTTGGACGGCAATGCGGCGGTCGCGCATGTCGCCTATCGCGTCAATGACGTCTGCGCGATCTTCCCGATCACACCAGCCTCGCCCATGGCCGAGCTCGCCGACGAATGGTCGGCGGAGGGCCGGACGAACCTCTGGGGCGCGGTGCCGATCGTGCAGGAGATGCAGGCGGAAGGTGGCGCTGCCGGCGCCGTGCATGGTTCGCTCCAGGCAGGCGCGTTGACCACGACGTTCACCGCTTCTCAGGGCCTGCTCCTGATGATGCCGAACATGTTCAAGATCGCGGGCGAGCTTGCGCCCACCGTCTTTCATGTCGCGGCCCGTTCCATCGCCACCCAGGCGCTCTCGATTTTCGGCGATCATTCCGATGTCATGGCCGTGCGCGGCACCGGCTTTGCCCTGCTCGGCGCCGCATCGGTGCAGGAGGCGCATGACCTGGCGCTGGTGGCGCAGGCGGCCACGCTCGAATCCCGCGTTCCCTTCCTCCATTTCATGGACGGGTTCCGCACCTCGCATGAGGTCAACACGGTCACGATGCTGTCAGACAATGATATCCGGGCAATGATCGACGACGAGCTGGCGCGCGCCCACCGCCAGCGGGCGCTGAGCCCGGAGCGGCCGGTAACGCGCGGCACCGCCCACAACCCGGACACCTTCTTCCAGGCCCGCGAGACGGTGAACCCGTTCTACCTTGCAACGCCTGCCATCGTTCAGCGCGCCATGGACCGCTTCGCCGAGGTGACCGGTCGGCATTATCGGCTGTTCCGCTATGACGGCCATCCCGAGGCCGAGCGCGTGGTGGTGGTGATGGGTTCGGCGGCCGAGACCCTGCGCGCGACCGTCGCGCGCCTGTCCGCCCAGGGCGAACGCGTGGGGCTTATCCAGGTGCTGCTGTACCGACCATGGTCGGCCGAGGCCTTTCTGGACGCGCTGCCGGCGAGCGTGCGCAAGATCGCCGTGCTCGACCGCACCAAGGAGCCGGGCGCGCCTGCCGAGCCGCTCTGCCTCGATGTGGCGCAAACCCTGGCCGACGCGTTCGCCCGGGGCGCGCGCAAGGACCTGCCGCTGGTGGTTGGCGGGCGCTACGGCCTCTCCTCGAAGGACTTCACCCCGGCGATGGCCAAGGCCGTGTTCGATCACCTCGAAAGCAATGACCCTCGCACCGGCTTCACCATCGGCATCAACGACGACGTCTGCGGCACAAGTCTCACAGTCGAGACCGGCTTCGAGATCGAGCCCCCGGGCACGACCCGGGCGCTGTTCTTCGGTCTCGGCGCGGACGGAACGGTCGGAGCCAACAAGAACAGCGTGAAGATCCTCGCGGAGGACCCGGAGCGCCACGCGCAAGGGTATTTTGTCTATGACAGCCACAAATCCGGCGCCGAGACCGTCAGCCACCTGCGCTTCGGCAACACGCCGATCGCGGCGCCCTATCTGCTCTCATCGGCCGACTTCATCGGCGTGCACAAGTTCGAGTTCCTCGACAAGCTCGATGTCCTGCGCCATGCCCGCGAGGGAGCGACACTCCTCATCAACGCGCCTTACGATCCGGCCGAGCTCTGGGACCATTTGCGCCGGCCGGTGCAGCAGCACATCCTCGATAAGCACCTGCGGCTCTTTGTCATCGATGCGAGCGGGGTCGCGCAGCGCCTGGGGCTGGGCCCGCGGGTCAACACCATCCTGCAGACCTGCTTCTTCGCGATCAGCGGCGTGCTGCCGCGCGAGGAAGGCGTCCGCCGCATCCGGGCGGCGATCGAGAAGACATATGGCGACAAGGGCCGCGCGATCCTGGAGAAGAACTTCGCCGCGGTCGACTCCGCGCTCGATCATCTTCACGAAGTGACTGTCCCAGCCTCGGTGACCTCGACCGAAGAACTGCATGTCTTCGTGCCACCCCATGCGCCGGACCAGATGAGACGCATCGCGGCGCTACAGTTCGCTGGCCGCGGCGACGAAATCCCGGTCAGCGCCATCCCGGTGGACGGCAGCTATGTCGGCGGTACGACGCAGTACGAGAAGCGCAACATCGCCTTCGAGGTGCCGGTGTGGAATCCGGACCTCTGCATCCAGTGCGGCCAGTGCAGCATCGTCTGCCCGCACAGCGTCATTCGCGCCAAGTCCTATGACGGCGCCTTGCTCGAGGGCGCCCCGGAGGGCTTTCTCTCCGCGCCCGTCAACGCGCGCGGCTACCCAGACAAGAATTTCACCCTGCAGATCGCGGTTGAGGACTGCACTGGCTGCGGCCTCTGTGTCGACCACTGCCCAGCCCACGACCCGCTCGACGCGAGCGTCAAGGCCATCAATCTCAGTGAGCGGCAGTCGCAGATCGAGCCGGGCCGGCGCAACCTCGCCTTCTTCGATACCCTGCCGGAGCTCGCCCGCCAGGACGTGGACCTGCATCTCTCGCGGGGGCTGCAGTTCGTGCGGCCTCTGTTCGAGTTCTCCGGCGCCTGCGCCGGCTGCGGCGAGACGCCCTATCTCAAGCTTTTGTCACAGCTGTTCGGCGACCGCCTGCAGATCGCCAACGCGACGGGCTGCACGTCGATCTATGGCGGCAACCTGCCGGCGCTGCCCTGGCGGTCCGGCCCCGACGGGCGGGGACCCGCGTGGAACAACAGCTTGTTCGAGGACAATGCCGAGTTCGGATATGGCATGCGGCTCGCTGTCGATCAGCAGGTGGAGATGGCGCGCTCCTTGGTCCGCACGCTCGCCGACCGCATTGGTACCCGCCTAGCGGAAGAGATCCTTAACGCTCCTCAGCGCACAGACAGTGAGATCGTGGCGCAGCGGACGCGGGTCGAGGAGCTTCGCCGTGCGCTGGCCGACGCGACCGACGGCCTGGCGCGGAATCTCCTTGCCCTGTCCGAGTACCTCGTGCGCCGCAGCTTGTGGATCGTCGGCGGCGACGGCTGGGCCTACGACATCGGCGCGGGCGGCCTTGATCATGTCCTGGCGCAGCCGCGCGACGTCAACGTCCTGGTGCTGGACACCGAAGTCTATTCCAACACCGGCGGCCAGGCTTCGAAGGCGACCCCCGTCGGGGCCGCGGCCAAGTTCGCCGCGGCCGGCAAGCGCACGCCGCGCAAGGATCTGGCCTTGCAGGCGATCGCGTCGGGCTATGTCTACGTCGCCCAGATCGCACTTGCCGGCAGCCCGGAGCAGACGATCCAGGCCCTGCGCGACGCGGAGGAATACGAAGGACCGTCGCTCATCCTCGCTTACAGCCAGTGCATCGCGCATGGGCTGAAGCTCAATTTGCGCGACGGCATGAAGCAGCAGCGGCGGGCGGTCGCCAGCGGATACTGGCCGCTGTTCCGCTATGACCCCAGGATGCGCCAGGCGGGCATGAACCCCTTCCGCCTCGACAGCACCAGGCCCCGGCTGCCGCTCGAGGACTTCGCCTACCAGGAGCTCCGCTACCGGATCCTGACACAGACCCGGCCTGAGGAGGCCCGCGTGCTGCTGCGCCAGGCCCAGGCGGCGGTCGATGAACGCTACCGGCTCTACGAGGACATCGCGGCGCGTGATGGGACGCGGTTCCATCCCTTCTGGCAGGAGGAAAGCGTCGCTCTCCACGATGGCAACGAGACCGGGGAAGCGGCGCAATGACGCTCGGGACGACCTATCTCGGCCTCGACCTCGCGCATCCAGTCATCGCCGGCGCGTCGCCCTTGTCAGCGACCCTCGACGGCATCAAGCGCCTCGAGGATGCCGGGGCGGCGGCGATCGTGACCGCCTCGCTGTACGAGGAAGAACTCATCGACGAGGAAGAGGCGCTGGAAGCTGCCGCCATGGTCGGCGCGGAAAGCCATCCGGAGGTCACAAGCTATCTCCCGCCCCGGTGCGGATGCCGCAGTCCCCTGGCGGCGCATCTCGAGACAATCCGGCGCGCCGCAGAGGCCGTCGCACTGCCGCTGGTCGCCAGCCTGAGCGCCACGACGCGGGAGGGCTGGGCCGGCATCGCAGCGGATCTGCAGGCGGCGGGGGCGGCGGCGCTCGAGCTCAATTTCCACCACGTTGCGACCGATCCCACTGAAACCTCGGCTGATGTCGAGCGGCGACTGGTCGAGACCGTGCGCGACGTCCGCGCTGCAGTCCACCTTCCCATCGCCGTGAAGCTCAGTCCCTATTTCACCGCATTGCCTCACCTGGCCGCCGGCCTGGCCGAGGCCGGAGCAAACGGCATCGTCCTGTTCAACCGGCTCTATGAGCCCGACATCGATCTCGAGACAATGACGTTCCAGCCGAATCTGGAGTTGTCGACGCGGGAAGACATCCGCCTTCCGCTGATGTGGATCGCCCTGCTGAGCGGAAAGACAGCGCTCTGCATGGCCGCCAGCGGGGGAGTGGAGCGGACCGACGATGTCATAAAATACCTGCTCGCCGGCGCTGACGTCGTACAGACTGTCTCGGCGCTGCTGCGCCACGGACCGGAACATCTGGCCCGGCTGGTCAAGGGGCTCACCGAGTGGACGCAGGGGCATGGGGCCACTTCGGTCGCGGAAGTTCGCGGGCGCATGTCCGCCGATCGGCTGGACGATCCCGAAGTGCTCGTGCGTGCCCACCAAACCACGGCTTTGCTTCTTCGACACCCCTGTCGGCATGCCGGACGCGGCGTCACCGGCCTGTGAGACACAACAAGGGCTGCTTGCCGCAGAGACAGGTATCGCCTTCCCTGGATCTATTCGGCGCAACCTGCGGGGATGGGACAGCGCCGGCCCTTCTTTAACCTTCGTCAAGGACGCGGGAGAACTACTATCCCTTATTGGATGCCTATTCACGGACGGCTCCCGCCACCTCCAAGATAACCAGAGCGATCACCGAACATGGCCGATCAGTACCCCACTCTCGACGACCTTGATGTGAAGGGCAAGCGTGTACTTGTGCGCGCCGATCTGAATGTACCGGTCCACGACGGCAGGATCACCGACACGGCCCGGATCGACCGGCAGGTGCCCACAATCCGGGAGCTTGCCGAAAGGGGTGCACGCGTCATCGTACTGTCCCATTTCGGCCGCCCCAGGGGCAGACCCGTGCCGGAGCTGTCGCTGAAGCCCATTGCCCCCGCGCTCTCCCGAGCCATCGGCCGCACCGTGGCATTCGGTAATGATTGCATCGGCGATGTGGCGAAGGCCGCCGTATCGAAGCTGAAAGATGGCGATGTCGTCCTGCTCGAAAATACCCGCTTCCATGCTGGCGAGGAAGCGAATGATCCGGATTTTGCGCGAGCGCTGGCCGAACTCGGCGATCTCTATGTGAACGATGCCTTTTCGGCTGCGCACCGTGCACATGGTTCGACCGAAGGTGTGGCACACATTCTGCCTTCGGCGGCCGGACGAGCGATGCAGGACGAACTCCTCCATCTGCATAGGGCGCTGGACCAGCCCAACCGGCCAGTCTTGGCCATCATCGGTGGCGCTAAGGTGTCGACCAAGATCGCCCTGATCGAAAACCTGCTAAAAAAGGTCGACATCCTGGTCATAGGCGGGGCGATGGCCAATACTTTCCTGGCGGCAGAAGGTATCGATGTCGGCAAATCGCTTTATGAAGCTGATCAGCTCGAAACGGCCAAGCGCATCGTTAGTCTCGTGACCAAAACCGGCTCGTTTCTGATTCTGCCAACTGATGTCGTGGTGGCGAAGGTCTTCGAAGCGGGGGCGCCGCATCGCACGGTTCCGGCGCGTGAGGTGGCAGCCGACGACATGATCCTCGACGTCGGTCCTGACACGATCGCCGATTTCGAACAGCATCTGCACACGGTGAACACGCTGGTTTGGAACGGCCCGGTCGGCGCATTCGAGACGCCCCCCTTCGACCATGGCACGACGACCATCGCGAGGCTTGTCGCGGCGCGCACCAAAGCAGGTGACCTGCTTTCCGTCGCCGGCGGCGGCGATACGGTTTCGGCGCTGACACATGCCGGCGTCGCAGGCGACTTCAGCTACGTTTCAACCGCCGGCGGCGCCTTTCTGGAATGGCTTGAGGGACGGAAATTGCCGGGTGTCGCGGCACTCGCGGCAAGTGTGGGAGTGGCTCAATGAGGTTCGCCGACTTCAACCGAATCGCAAAGGGTAAGAATGCCAAAGGCAAGGGACGTCTCGACCTGCGGCTCCGATCAGTACCAGATATGGAGACACGACCATGGTAAAGACAATGAGAGCGGCTGTGGTACACGCCTTCGGTGAGCCTCTGAAGATCGAGGAAATCCCCATTCCGACGCCCGGGCCGGGCGAAGTGCTGGTGAAGGTAATCGCCACGGGCGTGTGTCATACCGACCTTCATGCAGCAAACGGCGACTGGCCGGTGAAGCCGACGCCGCCTTTCATCCCTGGTCACGAGGGTGCGGGGATCGTGGCAGCGATCGGACCTGGCGTCGTTGGGTTGAAGGAAGGCGATGCAGTCGGCGTGGCTTGGCTCCACGATGCCTGCCGCCAGTGCGAGTACTGCGAGACCGGCTGGGAGACACTCTGCGAATCGCAGCATATGAGCGGCTACACGGTGAATGGCAGTTTTGCCGAATATGTCATCGGTGCCGCACCGTTCGTGGGACGTCTGCCAGATAATTGCGACTTCGCCGAACTGGCACCTATCCTCTGTGCCGGCGTGACGACGTACAAGGGTATCAAGGAAACCGAGGCAAGGCCGGGCGAATGGATCGCCATTTCCGGCGTCGGCGGGCTTGGTCATATTGCGATCCAGTATGCCAAGGCAATGGGTCTGCATGTCGTCGCCCTCGACGTGACCGAAGAGAAGCTCGCCCTCGCCCGTTCGCTCGGCGCCGAGCTGGCAGTGAATGCGCAAGCGCCCGATACGCCTGCCAGGATCGTCAAGGAGACCGGCGGCGGCGCGCATGGCGTCCTGGTGACGGCCGTCTCGGTTCCCGCCTTCGCGCAGGCACTGCAGATGGTGCGCCGCAAGGGAACCGTGACCCTCACCGGTCTCCCGCCAGGGGCATTCCCGACGCCGATCTTCGATGTGGTATTGAAGCGCATCACGATCCGCGGCTCGATCGTCGGCACACGCAAGGATCTCGCCGAAGCCATTGAGTTTGCAGCGGAGGGAAAAGTCCGCGCCCACATACACAAGGCACAACTCGATGACATCAGCCAGGTGTTCGGTGACCTCAAGGCGGGAAAAGTCGATGGCCGGATGGTAATGACATTATGACGGTGGGTGCGCGCAGCGAGTCTTCCACAATTGCACCAGGGGGCCGAGGATGAGAAATCGGCGGTTCCAACGCTGTGACGTGATGCGGTCGCGCGCGACCAATGCGAAAGGACGATCGACCCATGGCGACAAGACAGTCCGAGCAGCCCAGCAACTCGAGGGGGCGTGACCTGGAGGTGTTCCAACTCGAGTTGGACCAGTACGGATCGCCAGTCCCCCTGAAGCCGGCAGGCTGGTACGTCTGTTTCGTGCCCGGTCTCCAGAAACAATGGTGGCACCGATACGCGAACAAGAAGCATAAGCATGTCTTCGCCATTCGCCCGGCAGGGCCTGGCGAATGGACGCTCTTTGAGCCGTGGTGGCATCGGCTGCTGACAGCCACGATCACTTCAGAGCAGGCCCGCAAATTTCTTCTCTGGGGCGCACGCGGCGACGTGCTGCATGTACGCGAAGCCATCCCGGGACGCGGCAGCCAAGTGCGTGGCTGGATGTCCTGTGCGACGCTTACCTCCTACCTCCTTCTGGGTATGGACCCCGCACGGGCTTTATAAGCTTCTGCTTCGTGAACCGGGTGTCTGCCGAGTGGATGTCTCGAGGCTGGTCAGGCTCGATGCCGCTGAGCTAGCCAAGGCGTCGGCGGTCATCATGGCCTGCGATGAATGTGGGCCGGGCGCGACAAAACACCGGCAGGGCGCACCAAAGCCGTTTTGCATGAATTGCGGTCGGGACCTCGTACCCCAAGGCGGCGAGAAGGCCGAACAGCGATCATCCGCCCTTCCGGAAGCCCGCGACTAGCGAAGGTAGGCCTCGGCAGCGTAGCGACGCATCATACGCTGGCTGTTAAAATAATAGGCAATGTTGCCGATCGCCTGCTTCATCATCCAGCGCCACCGCGCCGGATCGGCGCTGTAGAGCGGCAGCACGGTGTGGTCGAGCTGATCATAAAGCGCGGTGGCGTGCTGCCGAGCACCATCACCGTCCTGGCCAATTGACCAACCTGTCACACCCTCGACGCAGGCCTCTATCCACCAGCCATCGAGGACGCTCAAATTCAGAACCCCGTTAAGCGCCGCCTTCATCCCGCTCGTACCCGAAGCCTCCATGGGCGGTAGCGGTGTATTGAGCCAGACGTCGGCGCCGGCGACCAGCGTCATGGCGATCTGCATGTCGTAATCCGGCAGGAACACGCAGTTCAGCCTGCCACGAAGCTGCCGGGCAAGCGCGTGGACCTGCCGGATCGCTTCCTTGCCATCGGCATCCTGCGGATGGGCCTTGCCTGCCAGCACCACCTGAAACGGGTGCCGCGACGCCACGTCAATGAGGCGGTCGAGGTTCTCGAAGAGGAGCAATGGACGCTTATATCCCGTCATCCGGCGCGCGAAACCGAGGATCGGGATCTCGGAATCGAGCGCAATGCCAGCGCTTTCCTTCACCTGCCGGATGAGATCGCCTTTGGCGGATTGGTGGCAACGCCAGATTTCGTCATCCGGCAGCTGAAGAGCACGAACGAGGATCTCGGGCTCGTGCTGCCATTGTGGGAGGTGTGTGGTGTAAAGCTGCGCGAAGGCCGGATGCGTCCAGGTTCCGGGATGGATGCCATTGGTGACCGCATGGATCCGGTATCCCGGGAACATGTGTTCGGTCGTTTCGGCGTGGCGGCGGGCGACGCCGTTTACATAGCCTGCAAGTTTCAGAGCCAGGCGAGTCATGTTGAGCCGATCCTCTCCTGCGAGGCGCTTTAGCTCATCGAGGTCGACAAAACCGGGCAGCAGCCGCTCGAACAGCTCATAGGAAAAACGATCGTGGCCTGCCTCCACGGGCGTATGCGTCGTGAACACGCAACTGGCGCGAACCTCCGCAATGTCGAACGGTGATTCGCCAGCGATCAACTCCTCGGGCGCGACCCGCGAGCGGTTGAGCAACTCGAGGGTCAAAAGCGCGGCGTGACCTTCATTGAGGTGGTAGGTGTGGAGATCGAAACCGAGCGCCCGCAATATCCGGATGCCGCCGATCCCAAGGATGATCTCCTGCCTGAGGCGATAGTCCTCGTCCCCGCCATAGAGGTTATGCGTCAGCGTACGATCGTCTGCCCCATTCTGATCGAGGTCGGTGTCGAGAAGCAGGATCGGGATCTGGTGGCCATGCGGACAGGTATGGACATAGAGCCAGGGCCGAATCCAAACCGGCTTCCTCTCGATATCGACAGCCACCATGGCGTTGAGCGGCGTACACCAGCGTTCCGGATCCCACCAATCCGGCTGCTCCGTCTGCCGCCCATCGGCATCGATAACCTGTTTGAAATAGCCTGCGCGGCTCAGCAGCGTCACGAAGACGACCGGGAGCCCCAGATCGGCGCAGGAACGGGCGGTGTCACCGGCAAGAATACCTAGCCCGCCCGCATAGGTATGCATTTCCGGCCGGACCGCCAGCTCCATCGTGAAATAGGCGATGTGCTTTCTGGTGATGAAGGCATCAAGGGAGGATGACATCGAAAGACCACTCATGTGGCGCATTCGCCAGCGCAATCGTGACTGATGGCCATACGTTCGGGGTTCCCGAACTCACACCAAAGCGCGTTCAGGCATCTGCCCACAGCCCAGCCCGCCGCTTTCATCAGAACAGCCTGCCAAGCCATCATGAGGCTCACCCAGTGCAACAACCTGAGCATGAGACCGGTAGGCAGCCTCCTGATCTCGATGAATCGCACTACTTCCGAAACGGTCGGCAAGACGGTCGATGCCATGACAGCTATTCAGCCTTTGGATCATCGGCTTGGTGATCAGGCACACCCCGTTCTCAGTGCGGCGGAACCGTCTGGCATCGAGTTCGGGCTCTTCTCCGACGACGAGCCCTTCGGGGATATGCACACCCGAATCAACGATCACGCGTCTGAGCCGCGCTCCGCGACCGATCTCGCAGTAAGGCAGCACCACAGCCTCTTCCACGCTCGAATCGCGGCCCATCGCCACACCGGTTGAAAGCAGACTGCGCCGTGCGACGGCGCCGGAAATGTCGCAGCCATGGGAAATCAGCGACGAAACCGCCTTGGCGCCCCGTCCCTGCGCATCGCTGACGAACTTAGGAGGGGCAACGACAGGATCGTTCCAGATCGGCCAGTCACAATCAGACATATTCAGCTTCGGATCCGCCTCGGTGAGGTCGAGGTTGGCGTCGAAATAGGCGTCGAGCGTGCCAACGTCACGCCAGTATCCTTCCATCTCCCCTGCTGCGCGAACGCAGGACGTGGTGAACCGGTGTGCCACCACTTTGCCGTGCTTCACGATGTGGGGAATGACGTCACCGCCGAAGTCGTGCCTGGAGCCGGGCGTCTCGGCGTCTCGGCGGAGCTGATCGAAGAGAAAGTCTGTATCAAAGACATAGATGCCCATTGACGCCAGCGCCTTTTCCGGCTCGCCGGGAATAGCCGGCGGGATCCTGGGCTTTTCGAGAAATGAGGTTATGACGTCATTGTCGTCCACCGCCATAACGCCAAACCCGGTTGCCTCCATGCGCGGAACGACGAGGCAACCGACGGTGACATCCGCACCCGAATTGACGTGCTGCTGCAGCATCAATTCGTAATCCATCTTGTAGACATGGTCGGCAGCCAGAATCACCATATATCTCGGCGCATGGTTGGCAACGAAGTCGATGTTCTGGAAAACGGCGTCAGCTGTGCCGCCGTACCCGCCACATTCGCCAAAGCGCTGCGAGGCGGTCAGGATGTCGATGCTCTTGTGGCGTTTGGAATGCAGGACGTTCCTGGCGCGCTGCATGTAAGAGTTCAGCGAATGCGCCTTGTATTGCGTCGCGACCCCGATGCGGTGAATGCCTGAGTTGATCGCGTTAGAAAGTGCGAAGTCAATTATCCGCCACTTGCCGCCAAATTGTACCGCAGGCTTGGCGCGGTTGTCGGTCAACTCCATTAACCTGCTGCCACGGCCTCCGGCGAGCACAAAAGCCATGGCGTCATGAACCAGCGGCTGACCTTGCAAATGTCTCAGCTGTCTCATCTCGAGGTCTCCGTCTAAATCACCGTTTGAACCTCAGCGTGAAAGTTGCGAACGGCGGCTGGCGAGGACATTCGGCTGCCCCTCGGTCCTTGCTTTGCCTCCGCTCACGCGGTTGGAAATGCGGCAGGCCCACATCCTCCCTCGTCCGATGCCGTTGTCCCTTCTGCTTTCATCTTGCGGTCCGTCTTCTATGACTATTTGACGATCCACCGCTCCCGGCATTACAGTTGATCTGTCGAAGGATATTTTGGCAGCGCTGCCAGGAGCCGCCCGCCGAGTGGGCGCGGGCAGAATCTCGTTCGCGCGCACGCTCGGTGCGCGCCGATGAGTGTTGTGTGGACGGCTATCCCGATTGTGCTCAGGTTTGCACCTTCGCTTGTGAGGTCGAGTTTAATCGTGCCAAGAACCCCTGACCTCACCGGCTGAGTGGCAATGTCCGAACTCGCCGCTATCTCAATAGCCGCGACGTTATGAACTTCGCGGTCTGGTTATTGGCGTGTCGCTGGGGGCGGGGCTGGCCCCAGCGACACCTGAAGCCTACTTCTTCTTGCTCCTGGTCGAGCGTGCTGCCGGATTCGATGGGTCTGAGCCGGCTCCAGAATCAACGCCAGCCATGACTTCGGCCTCGGCCTGGCACCAATGATCGAAGTCGCGGCCATGGGCTCCTCCTTCGCTCTCCCACAGGGCATATGCCCGCTCCTCTATCTGCTTGCGCTGCGCTTCCGCGTTGCACGACACGCTCGCCTCCGGCATTTCCGATCTCCTCTTCTCGTTTGCGCGAATCATTGTTGGTAAATTTCGCCTTGTGGACACTGCGAGTCTTTGATGAAGGTTAAGGTCGATCCAAGGTGCAGCTGATATTAAAAATCTGCTGTAATGAGTTGCGGTTCAACAAGCTGGATTTCCTGATCTCCCCGACTGATGATCATGTTCATGGAATCGCGCTCAACGGCGCCGGATCCGACCAAAGCCCTTGAGCGCGGCCCAACAGACCGTACCGCCGAAAGAAGGCCTGGAGCCAACCCAGTGTGGAATACGTCCGGCTGAAGCATCCTTTCACGAAGTACACTCTTGAGCGAGGTTGTGGAGTTCCCGATGCGAAAGCTTTTCATCACCTCCGGGGCTGTGGCCTTGGCGGCTGCCTTGGCCCCTAAGGCCCTGCTCGCAGAGGCACGTCTCGTAGGCTCAATGCCGCATGCCGACACCACGGTATCGAATCCGTCGCGGATCGTGCTCACGTTCAACGAGCCAATCAACCCCGCATCCGTGCGGGCGGAAGTCTTCATGACCGGCGCACCGCATAGCTCCGCCCATAAGGGAATGGTGGGCGATGATCATACCCACAGGTCGTGGTTCATGCAGGACCACGCCCCAACCAAGATAGCGATCGTCGGCACACAGATGAGAAGGGACGGGAAATCCATAATGCTGCGATTTCGGCGCCCGTTGGTCGAGGGCAGGTACCGGGTCGATTGGTCGGCCGCTGGGCATGACAATCGCACTGTGACCGGGCGGTTTACCTTCAAAGTCAACTGAATGGTCGTAAATACCTGCTTGCGGGCGCGGACGCGGTGCAGGCCACCTCGGCGCTTCTGCGCGACAGCCCCGAATATATCGGCAAGTTTCTCGTGGGGTTGAACGATGGTTGAATGCGCGCGGCGGCGCGCCGATGAATGAGGTTCAAGGCCGCAGGAGCACGGCGCAATCCCCAAACCCGCGGAGTGCTGCTGAAAGCGCAGCCCGGACCACAATGCTCGATTGAGGGGGAGTTTATGCAACCGATGAGACACGTCTCCACTTTGACGCCAATTACTGTTCTGTTCGCATCAGCCGCGCACGTGCAGTCACACGAGGTCGACGCCGACCATCTGAGAATACGATTCCTTGATGGAGGTTAAAGTCGATCCGAGATGCCGCTGATATTGGAGTTGTTCATTATTGAATTACGGGTCGATCGGCCGGATATTTCAGGTCCAGCCGGGTCGGCAGGGAGACCACTGGAATAGCGCTCAAGGGTGCCGAATGCGACGAAACCGATGGAAACCGCCCAACCGACCGTGCTGACGACAGAGGGTCTAGAGGGGCTCCTCGGCGCGCTGCGGCGCCGCGGCTACCGCGTGGTCGGCCCGACCATCCGCGACCAGGCAATCATCTATGATGATATAGCATCGATCACCGATCTTCCGCAGGGCTGGACCGATACACAGGAAGGTGGGAGCTACCGGCTTGCGCGTCGCGAGAACGACGCCCTGTTCGGCTACGCCGTGGGGCCGCATTCATGGAAGAAGTTTCTGCACCCGCCAGTGCTGCGCCTGTGGCGCGCTGAACGCGATGCGGGCGGGAGGCGTATTGTCCCAGAACCGGATCCTGACGAGCGTTTCGCTTTCATTGGAGTCCGCGCCTGCGATCTCCACGCGATCGCCATACAGGATAAGGTCTTTCTGCAGAGCACACAGGTCGATCCGCATTACCGCGCACGGCGCGAGGATGCATTCATCGTCGCGGTAAACTGCGCGGTTGCCGGTGGAACCTGCTTCTGTGTTTCGATGAATACCGGCCCCAAGGCCGAAGCCGGCTTCGATCTCGCGCTCACGGAGATGCTCGGCGAGGAAGAACACCGCTTTCTGGTCGAGGCTGGAACGGACGCTGGATGCGCGATCCTGGCCGAGTTGCCCCACAACAGTCCGGCCACGACGGACGACCTGTGCGCTGCGACGGCCATCGTCGCGCGGACAGCCGGTTCGATGGGACGGGAGATGCGATCAGACGACATGCATGAACTTCTTCTGCGAAATCTCAGCCATTCCCGTTGGGACGAGGTGGCCAAGCGATGTCTCACTTGCGGCAACTGCACCATGGTGTGCCCCACCTGTTTCTGCACGTCGGTTGAGGAGTCGAGCGACCTGGCTGGAGTCGAAACGTCGCGCTCGCGGCGTTGGGATTCCTGCTTTACAATGGATTTCTCGTACATCCACGGTGGCAGCGTGCGCTCGACAGTACGCTCTCGCTACCGTCAGTGGATGACCCATAAGCTCGCCACGTGGTTCGACCAGTTCGGAACATCGGGCTGCGTCGGCTGTGGACGCTGCATAACCTGGTGTCCAGTGGGAATCGACATCACCGAAGAGGTGAATGCGATCCGCGAAATCGAGCCGCAGTGAGGAGCGAGACCATGGAAGGGCTCGAACGGATCATCAAGGAGCATCCCTTTTTCGCGGGGCTCGACCTAGGATTCTGTGCGCTGATCTGCGGCTGCGCGAAGAACGTCCGCTACGAGGCAGGCCAGTATCTGTTCCACGAGGGTGAACCGGCCAACGAATTCTACCTCATCCGACACGGACGGGTTTCCCTTGAACTGCACGCGCCGGAGCGCGGCGCCGTGACCTTCCAGACTCTCGGGCCGGGCGAGGTCGTCGGCGTCTCCTGGCTGATCCCACCCTATCGCTGGAGCTATGACGCGAAGGCGCTCGAACTTACGCGCGCGATAGCCCTGGACGCTGCCTGCCTGCGCCAGAAATGTGAGGCCGACCACGATCTCGGCTACGACTTGATGAAGCGCTTCATGCCGGTGCTGATTCAGCGATTGCAGACCTCGCGATTGCAGGCCCTCGACGTCTACTGCGCCCGGCCGTTGAAACCATGCGCGTAGCAACGGCCACCGCCGACCCGATGGCACCGCGGCTCGCGCGAGTGCGCCGCCGCCGACGCGACGGTCCGGACGTCTGGACACTCGACATAGAAACGGAAGAAGCGGACGGTCTCCTCTTTGCACCCGGCCAGTTCAATATGCTCACTGCCTTTGGGGTCGGCGAGGTTCCGATTAGCTTCTCCGGCGATCCCGCCGAGCCTAGCCGCCTCGTTCACACGATCCGGGCCGTTGGACCCGTCTCCACGGCGCTTGCGCGGCTTGGCCCTGGCGAGCCAATCGGTTTGCGCGGGCCGTTCGGCGCGGGCTGGCCGATGGCAGAAGCGGCCGGACGGGACGTCATGATCGTGACAGGCGGGCTCGGTCTCGCACCCGTGCGCCCGGTACTCTACTGCCTCCTAGCCGAGCGCGAACGCTATGGTCACATCGTGCTTCTGCATGGCGCGCGCAGTCCGAACGATATCCTGTTCCGGCGAGAGCTCGAGATGTGGCTCCGGCGGCACGAGATCGACATCGAGGTGACAGTCGATCATGCAATCAGTGATTGGCGCGGCCATGTCGGCGTCGTCACGACACTGATCCCGCGTGCCGCGTTTGATCCGCGGCACGCGATCGCACTGGTTTGCGGCCCCGAGGTGATGATGCGCTTCGTCATCACCGGCTTGCGCGACGCCGGAGTTGCTGACGACGCCATCTATCTCTCGATGGAGCGCAATATGAAGTGCGCCATCGGCTCGTGTGGTCACTGCCAGTTCGGGACCGTCTTTGTCTGTCGGGACGGCCCCGTCTTCCGTTACGACCGGGTGAGCCAACTCCTGGCGCTCAAGGAGATCTGAGGCTTACCCGATTTCGCAGGGGTGGCATCGTGGTGTGCCAATGCAATTGTTGGGGCTGCAACGCAAACAGCTGAACGAGGACAACGACCATGAGTACAATACGCACCATGAAGATTTCGATGGCCTGGGTAAGCATCGCCTGGACGGCCTGCTATCTCGCCTTCGGTCTCATACCAGGGCTCGGTCCTGTGGCGATGCCTTACGTCCTCCATATGAACGTGCCCATGGAAAATATCTTTACGGTCGGCAACTTCACCGGCGGCCTCATTGTCTGGAATCTCGTCGTCGCCGCCGGAGTCGCGCTTGCGGGCTTTCTGAGCAACATCATCAAGGCCTAGCGCTATGGTCGCCGCTAGACACAGGCCTCGGCTCGCGGTCTGGAAGTTCGCCTCCTGCGATGGCTGCCAGCTCAGTTTGCTCGACTGCGAGGACGAACTGCTCGCCATGGCAGCCGCAGTGGAGATTGCCTACTTTCCCGAAGCTACCCGTGGAACGATCGTTGGCCGCTATGATATCTCGTTGGTCGAGGGTTCAATTACCACACCCCACGACGCGCAGCGCATTCGAGACGTACGCCAGCGTTCGCGCGTGCTGGTAACAATCGGCGCCTGCGCCACCTCGGGCGGTATCCAAGCGCTGCGCAACTTCGCCGATGTTCAAGAATACGCCTCGGTGGTCTACGCTCGCCCCGAATTCATCAATACGCTGGCGAGCTCGACGCCGATCGCCGATCACGTACCGGTGGATTTCGAGCTTCGCGGCTGCCCGATCAACAAGCGTCAGGCACTCGAGGTGATCTCGGCTTACCTCGCCACGCGTCAGCCGGTGACGCCATCGCACAGCGTCTGCATCGAATGCAAACTCAAGGGCAACGTCTGCGTGATGGTGGCACATGGGACGCCGTGCCTAGGGCCGGTGACGCACGCCGGTTGCGGCGCGCTGTGCCCCTCCTACGATCGTGGCTGCTATGGCTGCTACGGGCCGAAGGAGACGCCAAATGCGCCACCCTTGAGCCAGCGGCTCGCCGAGCTTGGCATGGATGAATGCACTCTGCAGCGCGTCTATCG
Organism: Novosphingobium indicum; assembly: GCF_014645195.1. Classification (GTDB taxonomy): domain Bacteria; phylum Pseudomonadota; class Alphaproteobacteria; order Sphingomonadales; family Sphingomonadaceae; genus Novosphingobium; species Novosphingobium indicum. The sequence continues at coordinate 162,587 of NZ_BMLK01000005.1, forward strand.
CAGCTTTAACGCCAACGCTGAGCCCTTCCGCGAAGAGAGCGAACGTCATGGCCCGTAGGACCATCAAGGTCGACTATCTCGCCCGGGTCGAGGGCGAAGGCGGACTCAAGGTGGTGGTGCGCGACGGGAAGGTTGCGAGCGCCGAACTCAACATCTTCGAGCCGCCCCGCTTCTTCGAGGCATTCCTTCGCGGCCGCGCCTTCAACGAGGCGCCCGATATTACGGCGCGCATCTGCGGCATTTGCCCGGTGGCTTACCAGATGAGCGCGGTCCACGCGATGGAGAACGCGCTCGGCATCACGGTGACCGGATCCTTACGCGATCTGCGACGCCTCATCTACTGCGGCGAGTGGATCGAGAGTCACGCTCTTCATATCTACATGTTGCATGCTCCCGACTTTCTTGGATACGAAGGTGCCATCGACATGGCGCGCGATCACGGCGACGTCGTTCGTCGCGGCCTATCCCTCAAGCAAGCTGGCAACGAAATCGTCACGCTTCTCGGCGGGCGCGAGATCCATCCAATCAATGTGCGGATTGGCGGCTTCTACCGTGCACCTCGCAAGCGCGAGCTTGCCCCACTCGCGGAAAAGCTGAAATGGGCACGCGACGCGGCGCTGGAGACGGTGCGCTGGAGCTCTAGCCTCGATTTTCCCGAGCGCGAACGCGACTATACCTTCGTCGCCTTGCGTCATGGAAAGGAATATCCCTTCAATGAGGGGCGCATCAGCTCGAACCGCGGACTCGACATCGCGGCCGCCGAGTACGACGACCACTTCGAGGAGACGCATGTCGAACGCTCAACCGCGCTTCACTCGCGCTTCAAGGGCGGCGGCACGTATCTCACGGGGCCTCTCGCCCGATACAACCTCAACTTCGACTGCCTCTCGCCGCTTGCCCAGGACGCAGCGCGTGAAGCCGGCCTGGAGCGAAACTGCTCCAATCCCTACCGCAGCATCGTGGTGCGCGCCGTAGAAGTCCTCTACGCCTGTGACGAAGCGCTCAGGATCATCTCTGCCTATGAGGAACCTGACCGGCCGGCCGTACCGGTCGAACCATGCGCCGGAAGCGGTTACGGCGCGACCGAGGCGCCGCGCGGACTCTTGTATCACCACTATCGTCTCGAGTCGGACGGCCTCATCGCCCAAGCCCGGATCGTGCCGCCGACTTCACAGAATCAGGCCAGCATCGAGGAAGATCTCGCGAGTTACATCGGCGATTTTCTCGATTTGCCCGATGACGAGCTTCGCCATCGCTGCGAGCAGACGGTTCGCAACTACGACCCCTGTATCTCCTGCTCGGCCCATTTCCTGCGGCTCGATCTTGATCGAGGATAAGCCATGTCGAACTCCGTCTCCCGCCAGATCGTGCTCGGTATCGGCAATCCTGAGCGAGGCGACGACGCGGCGGGCCGGAAGGTTGCTCGTCTTTTGCTCCAGATGGCACCGGACAACGTCGAAGTGACCGAGCACGACGGCGAGGCAACAGCGTTGCTAGCCCGCCTTGACGGTGCAGCGGCTGCCTATCTGATCGATGCCTGTCAGTCCGGCGCGCCAGCGGGCACAGTGTACCGCTTCGACGTCAGCGCTGCGGCACTGCCGCAAGGCCTGGGTGGCCTGTCGACGCATGGGTTCGGCCTTGCGGAGGCGGTCGAACTCGCCCGAGCGCTCGGCAAGTTGCCGGCGCGCTGCATCGTCTACGCGATCGAGGGTGAGTGTTTCGACCTCGGTGCGCCGCTAACGCCCCCCGCCAGCGCGGCAGTTGCCAAAGTGGTCCAGCGCCTGGGATCGGAGATTATCGACGACATGGAACCGGGAAGGAAACCACGATGCACGAATCCCACCTGATGGAGAACTTGATACGCCAGATTGGAGAGATCGCAGAAGCGGAGCATGCGCGGCGCGTCACCGGCGTCTCGGTCTGGCTTGGCGCACTGAGTCACTTTTCTGTCGAGCATTTCACCGAGCATTTCGAGCGGGCGAGCACCGGCACGATCGCCGAAGGCGCCAGATTGGACGTGACCGTGTCGGACGATACCAAAGACGCAGATGCTCAGGATGTCATGCTGGAGAGCGTAGAGGTGGAGGTCTGAACGGATGAACCGGCCGGCTTCTCCGACCGAAACCGGAACAAGCGCACGCAAGCGAGTTCGTCTCCTTGTCCACGGCGCTGTGCAGGGTGTCGGCTTCCGACCTTTCGTCTACCAGCAAGCGCGGTCGCTGAAGCTTTTTGGCTGGGTCGAGAACTCGGCCCAGGGCCTGACGGTCGAAGTGGAAGGCGATTCGCGGAACGTGGACACGTTGGTCCACCTTATCCGCGAAACACCACCCCCGAATGCTGCGGTAGCCGCGATCGAGACTCACGAAATCGACTGGCGCGGTGACGTAGCTTTCGCGATCCGTGCGAGCGCGGTCTCTGGCGCCCGCACGGCAGAAGTGCTGCCAGACCTCGCGACCTGCGAAGATTGCCTGCGCGAACTCTTCGACCCTGCGGATCGCCGTCACCTCTATCCCTTCATCAACTGCACCCAATGCGGGCCCCGTTACAGCATCATCGAGGACATACCGTACGACCGGGTCCGGACCTCGATGAGGCATTTCCCGATGTGTCCCGCTTGCACTGCCGAATACGAAAATGCCGAGAACCGCCGCTTTCACGCCGAGCCCAACGCCTGTCCCGCCTGCGGTCCGCGGCTCGCCCTCTTGACCGCGGGCGGGAAGGTTGTCGCCCGCGAACACGAAGCTTTGCTCGCGGCCGCTTCGGCCATTCGACGGGGGCAGATCGTCGCAGCAAAGGGGATTGGAGGGTTTCATTTGATCGTCGATGCGCGCAGCGATACGGTCGTCCAAAGACTCCGTCAGCGCAAGCGGCGCGAAGTAAAGCCCTTTGCCGTGATGTTTCCTTCGCTCACCATGCTCCGCGAGGGCTGTGATTTCTCGCCGGTCGAGGAGGCGCTGCTGGTCAGCCCAGCACGGCCGATCGTGTTGGTGCGGCGAAAGTGCAGCCCGATCGCGACCACGGTCGCGCCGGACAACCCATGGCTCGGCGCGCTCTTGCCTTATGCGCCGTTGCACCACCTGCTGATGCGTGAACTCGGCTTCCCCGTAGTCGCCACCAGCGGCAACCTCGCCAATGAGCCGATAGTTACCGGAGAGGATGAAGCGAGGCGCAGACTGGCCGGGATCGCCGATCTGTTTTTGGTCCATGATCGACCGATCGCGCGGCCAGTCGATGACTCCGTAGCGCGTATCGTCTGCGGACGCGAACTCATCCTGCGCCGCGCGCGTGGCTATGCGCCTGTATCGGTTTCCGTGAAAGGCATGCGAGCCGGGATCCTGGCCATGGGCGGGCACTTGAAGACGACCGTCGTCCTAGGCGCAACGGATCGCGCGGTCATGAGCGGGCATATAGGCGATCTTGAGACGGCGGCGGCGCGCACGGTCCACGCCCGGGCGGTGGCGGACTCGGTTCGGCTACTGCACATAGAACCACGCCTCGTAGCGTGCGACCTGCACCCGGAATACGCCTCGGCTCACGCAGCCGAGGCGACAGGGCTCCCCCACATCGCGGTACAACACCACCTGGCCCATGTCGCGGCATGCATGGCCGAGCATGGACTGGTACCGCCGGTTCTGGGCGTTGCCTGGGACGGCGCCGGCTATGGCCCCGACCGCACGATCTGGGGCGGCGAATTCCTCCTCGTGACCCCGGCAGGCTGGCGGCGCGTGGCGCATCTCCGGCGCTTCCGTCTGCCGGGCGGCGACGCCGCAATGCGCGAGTCGCGCCGTGCCGCCCTCGGACTGCTCTACGAGGCCTTCGGCGAGAAGGCGTTCGCCATGACCGCGCTCGCTCCGATGGCCGCTTTCACGCCGGCGGAACGGAGCGTGCTATGCGCTCAGCTCCAGCGAGAGGTCAACGCGCCCCTCACCTCGAGCGTGGGGCGGCTGTTCGACGCTTTCGCCGCGCTCACCGGCCTCCGGCAGCGCGCGGACTATGAGGGTCAAGCGGCGGCGGCCTTGGAATGGGCTGCCGAGGGACAGGCAGACCCCCGATGCTATGAGTTTCCCTTGCGTGAGAAGAGCGAAGACGAGCCCCTAATCGTCGATTGGCGGCCGGCGCTCGAAACCTGTCTCGCGGACCTGCGCGCGGGCACGAATGCCGGCGCCATTTCAGCCGCATTCCATGCCGGGCTTGCCGCAGCCATTGCCGCGGTCGCGCAGCGGACGGGCGAACGCTGCGTGGCGCTCACTGGCGGCTGTTTCCAGAACGCCCGCCTGACCGAGGCGGCCGTTGCCGCTCTGAGGGCTGCGGGCTGCGAGCCGATCTGGCACGAGTCCATTCCCCCCAATGACGGCGGGCTCGCCCTCGGCCAGGCGACCTGGGCGGCATGGTCCAGCCAGCGAGGCGAAACACCATGTGCCTAGCAATTCCAGGACGCATCCTGAGCGCTTTCGGAGACGATGCCCTGACCCGGCTTGGCCGCGTGGATTTCGGCGGCGTCATCAAGGAGATCAATCTCGCCTACACGCCGGAGGCCGAGCCCGGCGACTACGTCCTCGTCCATGTCGGCTTCGCGCTCACCGTCATCGACGAGGCGGAGGCCCAGCGCACCCTCGCCTGCTTGCAGGAGATTGCCGCGCTCGATGCCACCCGAGCGGAGGCGCCGCTATGAGACATGCCGAAGAATATCGTGATGGCCGCATCGCTCGCGCCCTCGGCGCGCGTATCGCCCGCGCGGCCGACCCCGCTGCCAGCTATCGTTTCATGGAATTCTGCGGCGGTCATACCCACGCGATCGCGCGTTATGGGATCGAGGACCTGCTGCCCGGCAATGTGCAGCTGATCCACGGCCCCGGTTGCCCCGTCTGCGTGCTGCCCGTGGGCCGGATCGATGCCGCGATCCGGCTTTCCGAACGCCCAAAGGTAACGCTCTGCACCTATGGCGACCTGATGCGCGTGCCGGGCTCGCACGGCATGTCGCTCTTACGCGCCAAGGCGACCGGCGCCGACATCCGCATGATCTATTCCGCGCTCGACGCGTTGCGTATCGCGGAGGCTGAGCCCAACCGCGAGGTCGTCTTCTTCGCTATCGGCTTTGAGACCACGACGCCGCCGACGGCGCTTGCCATCCGGCTCGCGGCCGAGAGGAAGCTCAAGAACTTCACCGTCTTCTGCAACCACGTGCTGACGCCCTCGGCGATCCAGAACATCCTGGAGAGCCCCGATCTCCGGACACTCGGCCGCGTGCGCCTCGACGGCTTCATTGGCCCGGCCCATGTCTCGACCGTGATCGGCTCCGAACCTTATGCCTTCTTCGCCGAGGAGTTCGAGAAGCCGGTCGTCATCGCCGGCTTCGAGCCGCTCGACGTGATGCAGGCCATCCTGATGCTGATCGGCCAGGTCAACGAGGGCCGGCACGAGGTCGAGAACCAATACAGGCGCGCGGTGCGGCCCCAGGGTAACGATCGGGCCAAAGCCGACGTCGCCGAGGTTTTCGAGTTACGCAAGAGCTTCGAGTGGCGCGGTCTCGGGCTGGTGCCCTATAGCGGCCTGCGCCTCAAGAATGCCTATGCGGCTTTCGACGCCGAGCGCCACTTCGGCATTGAGTACCTTCCCGCGCCCGACAACCCGGCCTGCGAGTGCGGCGCGATCCTACGTGGTGTCAAGAAACCGACCGACTGCAAGCTGTTCGGCACGGTCTGCACGCCCGAGACACCGATGGGCTCCTGCATGGTCTCCGCCGAAGGCGCCTGTGCGGCGCACTGGACCTATGGTCGCTTCCGCGACCGCGAGGCGTCATGAGCCCTAAGGCCTACCGCCGCAAGCTCGATATCCGGAACGGCCGGGTCGACCTTTCCCACGGCGCCGGCGGGCGCGCCATGGCGCAGCTCGTCGCGGACCTCTTCCACGAGGCCTTCGACAACGACTGGCTCCGGCGTGGCAACGACCAGGCCGCCTTTGACGTCGCGCAAGGCCGCATGGTGATGACCACCGACAGCTATGTCGTCTCGCCGCTGTTCTTTCTTGGTGGCGATATTGGCTCGCTCGCCGTGCATGGCACGATAAACGACGTGGCCATGGCCGGCGCGCAACCGCTCTATCTTTCCGCCAGCTTCATCCTCGAGGAAGGCCTGGCGCTCGCCGAGCTGAAGCGCATCGCCGACAGCATGGGCGCAGCCGCGCGCGCTGCCGGCGTCCCGATTGTCACCGGCGACACCAAGGTGGTCGAGCGCGGCAAGGCCGACGGCGTGTTCATTTCGACGACCGGCATCGGGGTCGTACCGCCAGGCCTCGATCTCTCGGCCGAGAAGGCCCTGCCTGGCGACCGGGTGATCCTGTCCGGCACGATTGGCGACCATGGCGTCGCCGTCATGTCGAAACGCCAGAACCTGTCTTTCGAGACCGAGATCATCTCGGACTCGGCGGCGCTGCACGGACTTGTCGCCACCATGGTCACGGCTGGCGGCCAGGGCCTGCGCGTCATGCGCGACCCAACCCGGGGCGGGCTCGGGGCGACGCTCAACGAGCTCGCGCAGCAATCCGGAGTCGGCTTTCGCATCGCCGAGGAGGCGGTTCCCGTAAAGCCGGAGGTCACCGCCGCCTGCGAGCTATTGGGGCTTGACCCGCTTCACGTCGCCAACGAAGGCAAACTCGTCGCCGTCGTAGCGCCCGAGTCGGCCGAGGCCGTGCTCGCGGCCATGCGCGCTCATCCGCTCGGGTGCGCGGCCGCGATCATTGGCGAGGCAGTCGCTGACGAGAATCGCTTTGTCGAGATGACGACGGGCTTTGGCGGCGGACGCATCGTCGACTGGCTGTCCGGCGAGCAACTCCCCCGCATTTGCTGAGGCCGGTCGTGCGCATCCTGCTGCTCTGTCACAGCTTCAACAGCCTCTCCCAGCGGCTCTATGTCGAGCTGACCGAGCGCGGGCACGAGGTCTCGGTCGAGTTCGACATTAACGACACGGTCACACGCGAGGCGGTGACGCTGTTCGATCCCGACCTCGTGCTCGCCCCTTTCCTCAAGCGCGCGATCCCCGAAGATGTCTGGCAGAGCCGCCGCTGCCTCATCGTTCATCCGGGCATCGTCGGCGACCGCGGTCCGTCGGCGCTCGATTGGGCCATGCTTGAGGGCGAGACCGAATGGGGCGTCACCGTGCTTGAAGCCGAGGCCGAGATGGACGCCGGCCCGGTTTGGGCGTCGGTCAGCTTCCCGATGCGGAAGTCGACGAAATCGAGCATTTACCGCCGTGAGCTGGCCGACGCCGCTGTGACCGCTGTTTTCGAGGCGTTGGAACGAATCGAATCCCGTGTGTTGACACCGAGCCGGCCTGACCCTGCCGATCCGGCGGTGTGCGGCCGAGCCCGCCAGCAATGCCGCCAGAGCGACCGGGCAATCGATTGGACGAGCGATACGACTGATGCGGTGCTTCGCAAGATCCGCAGCGCCGATGGCTCACCTGGCGTGCGCGACGTGCTGTTCGGCCGCGCTATCCGCCTCTACGACGCCCATGGCGCGATCAGCCTTTCCGGACCGCCCGGCACCGTCATCGCCCGTTGTGATGGCGCGCTCGCCCGTGCCACGCGCGATGGCGCGGTGTGGGTCGGCCATGTGCGCGAGGAGCGCGACCAGGCGCTGAAACTGCCTGCAACCCATGTCTTTGCGGCGGAGAGTGCGGCACTGCCGGAAGTGCCCGGCTATGCGCCGATCCGTTACAAGGAAGAGGACTCCATCGGCTTTCTCCACTTCGCGTTCTACAACGGCGCCATGAGCACCGCGCAGTGCGAGGAGTTGCGCAAGGCCTACAGGCAAGCGCTCGCACGCCCCACCAGTGTGCTGGTGCTCATGGGCGGTCCCGACTACTGGTCCAACGGCATCCATCTCGGCCTGATCGAGGCCGCGGACAGCCCGGCCGATGAGTCCTGGCGCAACATCAATGCCATGGACGATCTCGCCCGCGACATCATTACGACAGCCGACCGCCTTGTCGTTTCCGCGCTCCGCGGAAACGCCGGCGCCGGCGGCGTGTTCTTGGCGCTCGCCGCCGATGAGGTGTGGGCCCGCGAGGGTATAGTGCTCAATCCGCACTACAAGGACATGGCCAATCTCTATGGTTCGGAATACTGGACCTATCTGCTGCCACGCCGTGCCGGGGCGGAAAATGCCTGGCGGGTGACACAGGCCCGCCTGCCGGTCGGTGTCGACGCAGCATGCCGCCTCGGCCTTGTCGACCACGCCCTGCCCGCCTCTTCTGCGCAGGATCCGACAGCGATTGCCCAGCTCGCTCGAACGCTTGCGATGGACTCGCATTTCCAAGCGCGTCTTGCCGAGAAACGACGACGCCGCGATGCGGATGAGTCCAATAAGCCCCTTGCGGCTTATCGCGCCGAGGAACTCGCCCGTATGCAGCTCAATTTCTATGGTTTTGACCCAAGCTATCATGTGGCCCGCTACAATTTCATTCACAAGATTCCGAAGTCGCGCACACCGCTGACGCTCGCCCGGCACCGGTCGCAGAGACAACGATGCCTCGCTCGTGAAATGCGGCACGACGACGCGTGGCATGATCCAGGAAGCCAACACGCCAGAAAGCAACAACACGATGATTGAACGTGGATGGCCCTAACTGCTCAAGAGGCCGTCTGTCTGGTTTGAAATGGAATCTGATCTCAAAGCCGCGATTGCCGCCGCCTTGACCGGCGTCAATGCTATGACTTCGCGATGAGCAAGTTGCCTGGAAGGTGTCTGAGCAAGTCGCCGCCAACCGATCCGTCAAACCAACGCTCGATCATGCCCTTCTCTGAATGGCCCAGAACAACAAGGTCAGCATGTATTTCATGGGCATAGGCAATAATCTCACGCCCGGGATCGCCTTGCCGTATGAGGGTGATGGCCTTCATCCCCTGCCTGCCGGATTCCAAGGCTGCCATGTCCAGGGCTTGTTCGAGCTCTTCACGCTCCATCCCCCAGACATCGATTTCTCCATATGCCTCGGCAAGCCCGCTACTTCCCGTTGTCGCGATTATTCCCAGCAGATGCAATTCCGACTTACAGAGACTTGCGAGATCGGACCCGTGTCTTAAGGCAGTCCGACTGAACTTCAATCCATCATAAGCCACCAGAATTTTCTGGTACATTGGAACTCTCCAGCGGTGAAACGGGCGGTATCAGGTGATGCCCATTGGTCGAAGCCCCCGGCGATGCCTCTCTGCCCGAGCATGAAGCTGCGCTTTGGCCGCACCATACGGGCGAACGCGTAATCAAAGCGCAAAGGCGCATCGAAGACGCCACGCTGGCGCTCGTCGTTGCGGTTGCTATTTCGGATCACACCGCCCTTGATTAAGATCCGAGTCTCGCACCCCCCTCGATCATGACACCCTTAATTCCGAGATTGGGCACGATCATGGCGGTTTGCAAACAAGTTACGCTGCTTCCCGCTCGGGCAGAATGGGCACCGCCGTGGTGACTGCCCATTGTCGATCAACGGGTCACGTGGGCCCGGCAGGCTACCAAGGCGCTCGCCGGGCGCATCAATCGCTTCCCCGATCGCGCGAGAACTCCGCTTGCGCCCCCACCGAGGGCGCCAGCCGGGTACGAGTTTCGGTCGAGGTCATGCCACTTCGCGTCATCCGGGCGCCTTGCTGGGGCAAGTCCGCACATGAACAGTCGTGGTAGCGTCCCTCCTATCTGATTTGTCAATTAGTTCCGGCTCGGCAAGTGCCCTCTCAAGTACCACCAGGTCACTCAGTTGTGCGTTACGGACCCTTCGGACAGCATTGACCGTCTCCCGGGGAATAGCGGGCTCCTTCAGAAGAACCTCGGACATTGCGATCGCTCCACGATGATGTGCGATCATCTTTCGCAACCAGATTTCCGAAGCATTGGCACCATTCACGCTCATTGTCGCATCGTGCATTGCTTGAATTGGCTTTAGAAATATGAAGGCACTTTCCACGTCAAGGGGGCCTTCGCGCTCCAGCGCCCGGAGGACGCCGACAGCATCCTCTTGAACTCTCATGGTCTCTCTGGCCAGATCAGCAATGCATAAAGAAGGATTCTCCCTAAGAACAATGCGCGACAGCGCAGCACCTCCCTCATGATGCGCGATCATCATCCTTACCCAATTGTCCCCTGAACTGGTCCCGATAGCCGCTCTCATATTGTCATACATTTCGGTCTCAGCATAAAAGAACGGGCCAAGGTCATGAGAGATGGTCTCTGCTTCGTCGGTACCGGTTGAGGTCGCACTGCCTCGCCGCTCATGCTGGCTACATGAGATCAGAAACACTAAGGTGAAGATTGCGGCCACGAAATGAAGGCGCATAGGATTTCTCACGAAATGCGGCACGGAATTTCGCCATGCTATCAGCCTTGCTACTGCCGGTCACTGCCGCGCGAATATCCACAACCGCTCGCATCCGTACATCAAACTTTTGGACACCTTGGCGCCAGCCAGACGATTGCAAGACGTCCACTTGCCAGCAATTCCACGGCCAATGCTCTTGCGAGATTGAACCTCCAGCAGCACAGACGATATCTGTCGGCATAGGATCGAAGAAAATTAACCCCTGCTCCGCACTGCAGGGGCCGACCGCCGGCGACCCAAAAACGCCGCCGAAATCGCATCGCCCGGGACACGGCCCGGTCTCGTCAGAACAGCCACTTATCGAGGCTCGGCTTACAACCCCATCCTCAGTTCATGCGCTTCAGCAATCGCCCCGCCGCACCCTGTTCGGCGGCGAGGTTGCGGTTGTAGAGCAATGGCATCCTCGGGCTTTTCCAGCGCAGCGCGTCCATGATCCCGGCGAGGTCTTCGCCGGCCGCGAAGTAGTCCTGGTTGACCCCCACACGCGTCGAGTGCGCGCTGACCTCATGTACCTGCTTTTCGAACGTCGTCGCATCCAAATCGGCGAACGCGCCAGCCTCGAATGCCCGGCGCAACATGGCGCGCAGCAGCGGCGTGACCGATCCCGGATGGAGCGCGCCCTCCCCCACATTGTATTCGACTCGCGCGCCCATTGCGGCTTTCGCTGCAAACCGTTCGGGCTCCCAGCGTGCGTTCCATCCCCGGTTCGCACAATTGCCGGCCTTGCACGCCGGCTTGGCCGCATAGCGCCGCACGATCACCCGCCGGAACACCGGCCCCTCGCCCATCCCGGCAGCCTGGAGCCAGTCTGCAAGAGCACGTACGGTCCGTGGAGACAGATAGGCAGTGGCCCCCTCGCCTTCCTGGTCGCCCTTCGAGCGGAGAACCCTGAGCAGCCGTGCATCAACATCGATTGCCTCGCCTACGTCATCTACTCGCACCGCGACAAGTTCGCTGGCGCGCAGGCCCGTGTCATAGGCGAGGCTGAGCAACGCTTTGTCGCGCAGGTCGGTGAGACTCTCCCCGAGCGATGCTAGCACTGCCTTGACGTTGAGCCCGCGTGGGCTGTCCGCGAGCGGATCCTTGACCGCCCCCCGAAACCGCAGTGGGCGCGCCTGCTTCTGGGTTATCCCATTCTCGCGACGGTGCGCAGCGAGCGTGAGCCGCACCAGTTCGTCAGCAGTAGGATCGGCAAGGCCGCAGAGGCGATGCAGCCTTGCGACCGAGGCCTTGTAGCGCGACAGCGAAGCAGGCGCCGCCCCCTCGCCTGCCCGGACCGTAAGCCAATCGGCGATGGCTTGGGGCGTGGCGGGAACGGCCTTCTCTCCCCTGCCCCGGCACCAGAGATCGAAGGCCATCACATCCGACCGAAACGCGCGCAAGGTGTTGGGCGCGGCAGCACGGGCATAGGTGGCCAGCAGGTCCGGGCTGGGGCCTGTGCCCGGCTGGCGCGCCACAAGCGCCAGTTCGCGCGAGAGCGCCAGCGCTTCGCCCGTTTGCTTGTCATCGTCATCAAGGGCGGTTTCTGGGGCCATCGCCAAGCGATTCTGCCGTCTTTCTTATAGATAAGCAACATGTGATAAGTGCAATTATCCCATGTGAGGGTGTAGGGCGTCCAGGCACTTGTGTAGTGTTAGGCATTTCACTACACATTTGGCATGGAGCCGCTGACCGCATTTGCCTTTGATGACGACGCTTCGGCTGAGGAGGCGGCGCTCGCTGAGGCGACTTGCGCCCTGGCGCTGGGGCGGCTCGACGGGCTCGTCGCAGGCCTTTCCGGCGACGAAAAGACGTTGTTTTGCATGCACTTGCTGCGCCGGGCGCTGATTGCCGCGCTGCTGCAATCGGGATTCACCGACGCCGAAATGCGCTTCGAGCACTGGTTCGCGGGGCTCAGCCGCGCCCCGCAGGAGACCCCCCTCACCCCCTGCCCCGCGCATGCCATCGTCCGCGCGCTGCTTGCTGAACTCGGCCATCACACCTGGGAACCGCTCAGCGAGGCAAGCCAGACGATATCTCCCGCTGCCCGGTTCACGTCCGATGGCAGAGATAACGACGCTGCAGGGCTTCCCGCTGAGGCGCTTGAGGCCGGACACGCGTTGATCGGCGAATGTCCCCTCCCGTCCGACGCATGCCTGCCGTTCGCGGCGCTCGAACAGCTCAATCGGCGCCTTCGGCAATCCGCGCTGTTCGCGCCCGTTGAGCGTGGTGCTGCCGTGCTGCCGCTGCTGGACCGTGACGTCGCGATCGAGCGTGCGGGTATCCGCACTCCGCTCTGGGCATTGGATGCGCTTCTGGGCCGTCTGTTGGCGTCCTGTTGCACCTGGCGGGTCCCCCTCCCCTGCCCCGGTGCGGTGACCGCGGAAGCGCTTGGGCCGCAGCTTGGCTCCTGCTCGCGGCGGATCGCGATGGCCGAGAGGCTGGCAGCAAGTGTTCAGGGGCTGATTGAGGTTGCCGAGACTGCCCGCAGGCAGGCGATGCGCATGCACGACAGTCTTGGCCATCTGCGTTCGTCGGCGCGCGCTCCGCAGGTATGGATGTTGCTTGCGGGATTTGCTCCGCTGGGGCTCGAGCAGATGGGTGTGGCATTCGGGATTACGCGGCGAGGTACCTATGCCGTTCGCGATGCGCTGGTCGATGCGGGGATGGCCCGGGTCGAGACGGTCAAGGGTAAGGTCTTGCTGGAAGCCACTGGTGAACATGAGAAAGCTAGCCAGATGAGCAGCGAGCGGTCGGGCGCCCTGCCCTCCCCTCTGCTTGCCGAGTTCGATGCGGCAATGGATGAGATCGACCGTTTGCTCGATCGCACGCGGTAGGCAGTTTGCGTGGTTTGTTAGTATGTCCTGGCCGCTCCCGCCTTTCCACTGATCAAATCAATGAAATTGAACTTCTCTGATGGGTTAGAGGGGTTAAATCTTACTGTTAGAAAGTTAGATGGCGCGGAATTGGCGCGTTTGCCCCAGAAATCCGCGAGTCGGTCGCATCGAACCGTTCCTGTTGTATCGACAATCCGTTCCCGTTGTGTCGGGAGTGCTGTTCCCGATGTGTCGGTGGTTGGTTCCCGGAGTGTCGTTGATAGACTGCTTTGTGTTCCTGAAGTGTCGAAAGGCTACGCAATGCCGCAGGCTTGCACGATTTTTTGAATCAGTTTTGCCGGAGGTCGTCACAAAGTGATTCAATTGGGTGCGTGGGAGCTGAATGGTCTACTCCGGGTTTAGCGCCAGGTTCTCTCGACACGACACTTCGGGAACGCAGACTGGCGATGACCTGAAATTTGACCGGTTTGCTGGGGCAATCGACACTGCTGCGTTGGCTCCGCTCGGCGGCCCGAGTGCCTCAGCCGCGCAATTCGTGCCGGTGCTTTTCGTGATGTCGCTTCACCCAACCTATGAAGGCTTTTTGCCAATTGACCGGGCTTCGCTCGGCTGAAGCGTTCACCCAGGCTTCGAACTCGGCATGCAGATTATAGAGGTCCCAGCCCGGGCATTCGCGGCGGAGGAGCTCAATCGTATCATCCGTCATGAAGCCGCGTGTGGCGGCGTCGGAGAGCCCGGCGACGGTGCTTTTGATCAACGAGCGAGCGTCGACCAGAACCTCTACCTCATCTCTTGGAGGCTTCACCGGCTCGGGAGGTTTCCTTGAGGAAACTTTCTCGGCCTGTTCGGTTGTCGCGCCCTCCCCTGCCATTGCATTGCCTGCGAGCTGTTCGAACGCGGATCGACCCTCGGCGATGTCTTCGGCAGATACCGTCAACCCTTCACCTTTCGCGTCGTTACGGAGCATCCGGAGGAGTGGTTCTCCTCTTGCGGACTGTTCGACGACCAATTCGTAGCCTGGCAAGGCGTTCTTCTCGGCAAGCTTCAGCAGCTCAAACTTGAACCGACGGTAGGCCCCTTCCGCGCCGCTCTTTTCGAACAGTACCGGCATGGAGATGGCAAAGCCTCCCTCCCCTGCCCCGCCGGCATGTTTGCGCGCTACCTTGTAAAGCCAGCGCTCACGCCCGCCACTGATGCTGAAATAGGCACGGTCGATGGCAAGCACGCCGCCCTTCATGAGCACTCCTTCATAGAACCAGTTCGAGAGCTCAAGCGTCATGCCTTTGGAACGTTCGGTGCGTTCGTCGACTAGCTGCGTCCAGCCATCGAGCCAGCTGAACGTTGCCTCGCGACGATTCTCAGCGCGGATGTTGGTCTTGATCGTTGTGGATACGAGCCTGTCGAGAGCCTGGCCAAGCAGCTCATATGCTCGCCCAGTCGTTGGCCGCCCGATAGCCCGGAGCAAATCATAAGGCATGATATGGAGCTTACGAGGTATATCGTTCTGCCCTCGCCTTGCCATGTCGGCCAGCATGCTTGCGCAATAGATCAGGATGTCCGCATCCCAGATCGTGGCCATGCCATAATCAGGATTGGCGCTGACATGGACCCACAGCTTCCCATCCGGGCTGTTATAGTCAATTGGCTTGATGCGCTTCGACTTTGCCAGGCTGAAGAACGGACGCTCCATCATCTCCCGCTGATCGCGGAAGTTGAGATCGGCGATATACGGCAGAAACAAATCGAACTGCTCGCCCACGGCTTGCTTGCGGGCGCGACTCACGAGACGTTTCCTCGAGGAAACTTCCGGGCACTTGCGCCGACCAAAGCAGACGCGCCGTCCACTATTTCACCGAAATCCCGTTCTCTCGAAGGCTTTCCAGAACCTTCAGAACTGCCTCGGCGACAGCATCGTCGCTTGCACCGCTTGCCATCGGCAGGTGCAGGGTGATCCCCTGCCGGTTGACCGCCTTCACGGCCACCACAGGCCTACCGTGCGGTCCGGCAATCTCCATACGCAAATCGACCGGTGCTGGAGCCTTCACGGCATTTGCAGCCATGAGCCGACGCAAGGTTGCTGCGCCGGGGAGGGGAGGGGTGCCAATGTCTACTGCCGCCTGGTTCTCGCTAGCGATTGCCTTGGCCTCCTTTCGAATGGCGGTCGCGCGCGCACTGTCGTCAAGAGCGGCGGCCAGCTTGTAAGCAGGATTGAGCGTCAGCTCGTGCAGGTTGGCAAATGCAACAAGCACATCGTCAGAGATCGTGGCTGCCTTCAACATCTTCGAAAGCCAGCCCTTTGAGAGCTTGAGCCGCTCAGCCATGCGGACGGCCTTGCCGCCATAGTGCAATTCGAGTGCTGCAGCGTAGTTCCGCGCCCTCTCGATGTCCGAGATGTCCTTGCGGGCCCTGTTCTCGATATCGGCGAGGCGGAAAGCTGCCTCATCGTCGAGTTCGGCAACCTGCGCGAGCAACCTCATGTCCGGGTACGAATGTGCCCGAAGCCAGGAGATGGCGAAGTGGCGCCGGGTTCCTGCGATCAGCTCATAGTCGTGGGCCGGATCGTCCTTGATGTGGCGAACAACGGCGGGAACCTTCTGCCCACCTTCTGCAACGATCGAATCGATGAGATCGCGGCAATTCTCCTCAGTGAGCTTTGCTTGAATTCGCGCATTTCCAACCCAGACCCGCACACGCGCCGGATCCAAAAGCAGTTGTGTGACTTGCCGGACTTCGCCGGCTGCAACCCGCGACAGCGCATTCTCACGTCCGAGGAGCGAAAGGCCTGCACGCGCACTGGCGCGCGTCGGCTCACCGCGAGAGGGAAGGGGGATCGCTGCATCCTGCGTGTCGCTCTTTGGCGCTTCCGCTTCCACCTCGTCCTCAGCCAGAAGACTGGCGAGGTAGTCGCTTTGCTTTTTCGCCATCAGATCGCTCCTTCGCCGAGTGCCACTGCAACGAACAAATCATGAACATTGCAGCATGGAACAGATATCGGCTTATGCATTGATCACCTCCTGCTCGCTGGCAGGTGAGGCAACACCCCAGCCTTTACGCACGAGAACTTCGACCTGGGCGAGGGCTTCATCGAGATTGCCTTTGCAGCGCTTGTGCGTTCGTGCCGTGCCGATTGGGCGCTCCAGTTCGTAAACCGTCATCATGCGCAATGCGGCATGGCTGATTTCCGCGCTTTCGAGTATTGGAACGGGGAGCAGGGCAGGGCCGAAGGTCTGCTCCATGATCTGCCTTACCATCGCGTGGCTCGGATCGTTGCTGTCGAACTTCGAGCACAGGAGCCGGACGAAATCGTAATCGACGACGATTCCCGCTTCCGCCAGTTGCCCGGTCACCTGATCCATCATCGAAAGGAACTGCACGGTAGAGCAGAAATCTGGCGTCGTGGCTGCCAGCGGCACGATCAGTGAATTGGCCGCCTGCATTACCGCGAGCGAAATGGTCCCAAGTGCCGGAGGCGGGTCGAGGATCACGACATCGTAATCCCTAGCGAGGTCCTGCAAGCCCTGTTTCAACTTGCGGAAGCGAGAGGCTAGCACACTGCCACCATCGGCACCCGATGCGGCCAGTTCATACTCGACGTCGAAGAGTTCGAGATTGGACGGGATCAGATCAACGTTGGGCCAGGGCGTCTTCTGCACGGCATAGAGAAGGTCGGTCTGGGTAGGATCGATTGAGAGGTATGGATAGAGCGTCTGCTCTCGCGTGATATTGAAATGCGGATTGAAGCCGAACAACGTCGTTGTCGTCGCCTGGCTGTCACAATCAACCACGAGGACGCGATATCCCTGGACCGCGAAATAATGCGCAAGGTGGGTCGTTACCGTGGATTTGCCGACACCGCCCTTGAAATTCTGGACAGCAATAATCGCCGGGTTATCGAGCGGAGCGCGCGCCGGAGATGCGCCAAGGACTTCGCGCATGTTGAGCAGATCATTGATCCCGTATCCGGGGCGTCGCCCATTCTCTGTTGGCGGGGGAGGAGGCAGTCGCCCATCGTCTTCGGCCATGCGGATACGATTCGTTGAACAGCCAAGCAGGCTCGCGGCTTCTGCGATCCCGAATCGAACGGTAAGCTCCTTGCGCGATTCGGGCAGGAATGCTTGGCGTCGCAGTCTTTCGATCATGCGTTCGCCAGTTTGCGCCATTTCTGCTATGCGCTCGACTTCTGAATGCATTTTGGTCCCAGCAAATAGACTTGAACGTTTTCTTTCTCCTATAGCCATAATCTCATTCAGTCCAGCCGGGATTCGATCCTGAAGCGGGGTGAGGGGAGGGGGATCGTGCTTCGATTGCATGACCCTCGTTTGCAACAGACCCACATCCGAGCTGAAAGCGCTGGTTAGCCGACTTGGCGGCACTTGGTCCGGGAACACCGCCATGTGTCTTTGTCCGGCCCATGCCGACCGAACGCCTTCGCTGTCGATTCGGCAGGGTGATCGCGCAATTCTCGTCACTTGCCATGCAGGTTGCGACCGCTCGGACGTGTTGCGGGCCATTGGCCGAATCACACGCATACCGCATTTTAATCCGGCCAAAATCGAGCGAGCTCCTGCAAGGTCGGGAAACGCCTTCCTCAAAATCTGGCGCGAGGGTCGTCCCATCGAGGGCTCGCTGGCCGAATGCTATGTCCGCCAAGTTCGTGGCATCGGCGGCGTACTCCAGGACCTGCGTTTCCATCCACGGTGTCCGAGAGGGCAGGAGGCCTTGGCTCGATTCGAACCGGCGTTGCTGGTCGGGATGCGCCGCGACGGTGACCTTGCTGCGATCCAGCGGATATTCCTCGATCCAAGAACTCGCAGCAGTACTGCCAAACTCTGCCTTGGCCGAGCCATCGGATCCGCATGGACCAACGGCATACATGGAAATGTTCTCGGGCTATGCGAGGGCTTCGAGACCGCGGCGGCCTTCACCGCTCTTGTCGGCATCAAGGCCTGGGCAAGCATGGGCGCTAAGCGGTTTCATCAACTCACCATTCCGCGACAAGTCGAACACCTGATCCTGCTCGCCGACAACGATGCGGAAGGGCATCGCGCAGCGATCCGCGCCCTTGTGGCCTATTCTCGCCCCGGTCTTGCCATCGAGACCCGCTGGCCTCCGCACGCCGCGAACGACTGGGCCGATCTGCTGAAGCGGTGAGGGGAGGGGGGCGGAAGGAATGGGCCAGTCCGGCCCATTGCCTTGAGGGGACCCGCTCCATGACCATCACGATCTCGCGCGCCGATGCCATCCTTTCCGCCGCCCGCACGCTTGCCGCCAAACTGTTGTTGGCCATTCCCATCGACCGCGCTGCGCTCAGCGAAGCGATGAGCGAGGCCAGCGGTGGCTCCGATGCAGACGGATTCTGGCAGCAACGCGACAGTTTCGAGGCGCTTGAAGCGGCTGTGGTGCTCGCCGTGCCGGAGCTGATCCGCGGCTGTGACGCTCTCGCTGCCATCCGCGCGCTCGAAGCCCTGTCACGCGAGCTTCCGACCCATACTGTGCGCAGCGAGTGCCAGATCGCCTTCCAGCAGTTCTCAACCCCGCCCGCATTGGCCATGCTCGCGGTTCACCTTGCGCAGCTTTCACCGGACGATGTCCTGCTCGAACCGAGCGCGGGAACCGGTATCCTGGCGATGCTGGCACAGCCCCATGTCGACCGGCTTCTGCTCAATGAACTGGAACCGACCCGAGCCGAGCTGCTCGAAGGCCTGTTCCCTGGTGTTCCGGTCACCTGCCACGATGGCGCGAAGCTGACCGCGCTGCTCGCCGGGGCGCAACGACCGAGCGTCATTCTCATGAACCCGCCGTTTTCGGTTTCGCAATCGCGAGGCGAAGATCCCAATACGGCGGCCCGGCATTTGCGTTCCGCGCTCGACTTCCTGCGCCTTGGCGGCCGGATCGTCTCCGTCATGCCCGACTGGTTCGCCCCAACCGCGCGAGGCGGCGAGGCGTTCCGCCATACGCTGCAAGGCGCGCGCGTCGCTCTTTCGCTCCGGCTCGACAAGGGCGGCTATGCCAAACACGGCACCGGTATCGCCGTGCGTATGCTGGTGATCGACAAGGTGGCGGGCGATGGCACGGTCTCGTCGATCAACCGCCCCTCGTCGGGCGAGCTGCTCGCGGCTATCTCCTCAGTACCCCCGCGCATGCCACCGCGCGAAGCGCAGCAGTCCGCCGTTCCCCGTGCGACCAAACTCGGGTTCTTCCGTTCGGTGAAGACTGGACCGGTGCGCCCTGTCGTCATCCGCGCTGCCCAGACCAGTGAGGTGAGACCAGTTGCCTACGAGGTGCTCGATGAGCCCGCGCCCATGGGTGAGCAGCGCGGGGTCTACGCCGATTACCGGCCCTCTCGCATGGTGCTCCCCGAAGCCGGCGAACACCCGACCCACCTCGTCGAATCCGCCGCCATGGCCTCGATAGCCGCGCCAAAACCCCAATATGTGCCGCACCTGCCCGAACGTACGGTCACCGCGGGCCTGCTTTCGGCCGCCCAGCTCGAGACCGTCATCTATGCAGGCGAGGCCTGGTCGCGCGATCTGCAGGGTCGGTTCAGCCATCCCGCCGGGGAAGTGGCGTTGAAGGAAGACCCCGACGGACAGCTCTATCGCACCGGTTTCTTCCTTGGTGATGGCACCGGAGCGGGGAAGGGCAGGCAAGCGGCAGCCTGCATTCTCGATCAGTGGCTCAAGGGCAATCGCCGCCATATCTGGATTTCGAAGAATGCACCATTGCTCGAGGACGCGCAGCGCGACTGGTCGGCGATCGGCGGGCTGCCTGCCAACATCCTCGACATCTCGCGCTGGAAGATCGGCAAAGAAATCACCGCGCCCGAAGGTATCCTGTTCGTGCCCTATGGCACGCTGCGCTCATCGCGCGTGGAGGACACCCGGCTTGACCAGATCGTGCGTTGGGCAGGCGCTGACTTCGAAGGTGTGGTCGTCTTCGACGAAGCCCATGAAATGGGCGGCGTTGCCGGTGGGGAAGGGGCGCTTGGCCAGAAGGAGGGCTCGCTCCAGGGGATCGCCGGAGTGCTGCTGCAAAACACCCTGCCGCGCGCCCGCGTGCTCTACGCTTCAGCGACCGGGGCTTCGGACGTCAACAACCTTGCCTACGCGGTTCGGCTCGGTCTGTGGGGGCCGGGGACGGCCTTTGCCACACGCGAGCAGTTCATCTGCGAAATTCGCGACGGTGGCATTGCCGCGATGGAACTGGTGGCGCGCGATCTCAAGGCATCGGGACTATACCTTGCCCGGGCACTGAGCTTTGCCGGTGTCGAGTACGATATCCTGCGCCACGAGCTCACCCCTGAGCAGATCGCCATCTACGATACCTATTCGCAAGCCTGGACGATCATCCACCAGAACCTCGAAGCTGCGCTCGAACTCACCGGGATCGTCGATGGCTTTGAAGATCGCACCTTGAACAGCGGTGCCAAGGCTGCGGCGCGCAGCCGGTTCGAAGGCACCAAGCAACGCTTCTTCAGCCAGGTCCTGCTGTCGATGAAGCTGCCTTCGATCTATCCTGCGATCGACGAGCATCTGGCACAGGATGAAAGCGTGGTCGTGCAGTTGGTCAGCACGGCGGAATCGATCCTCAACCGGCGGCTGAACGAGCTCGAACCGGAGGAGCGCGAGACGCTCGACATTACAACCGACTGCAAAGAATACGTCGTTGATTACCTCGGTCGCGCCTTTCCGACCCGGCAGATGGAAGAGTACGTCGACGAGCTCGGCGATGTCCGCTCGCGCCCGATGTATGACGAGGCTGGCAACCCCGTTATCAACCCCGATGCTGAGGCCAAACGCGACGAGCTGCTCGAATATATCTGCGCCATGCCGCCGATCCCGACCGCGCTCGATGCCCTGCTCGAACACTACGGCGTCACTGCGGTTGCCGAGGTGACGGGGCGCACCAAGCGCCTCGCTCGCGACGGCTCCGGTCAACAGCGGCTCGAAAGCCGTTCGCCGCGCACCAACCTTGCCGAGACCAGCGCATTCATGACCGGAGCCAAGCGCATCCTCGTGTTTTCCGACGCCGGCGGCACTGGGCGCAGCTATCACGCCAGTCTCGACGTCAAGAACCAGCAGCGCCGTGTCCACTTGCTGCTTGAACCGGGGTGGCGCGCCGACAGGGCAATCCAGGGCCTCGGGCGCACGCATCGAACCCATCAGGCCTGTCCGCCGTTGTTCCGCCCGGTTACCACCGACTGCAAGGGCGAGGCGCGCTTCACCAGCACGATCGCCCGGCGGCTCGACGCACTTGGCGCGCTGACGCGCGGTCAGCGTCAGACCGGGGGACAGGGGATGTTCGATGCATCCGACAACCTTGAAAGCAACTACGCCAAGCATGCCTTGCACGACTGGTATGGCCTGCTCGCCACCGGAAAGCTCAAGAGCACCAGCCTGCAGGAGTTCGAGACGATCAGCGGTCTCGAACTGACCGACCGTGACGGGGTGCTCAGCGAAAACCTGCCGCCGATCCAGCGCTGGCTCAACCGCATCCTGGCGATGAAGATCGCCGTACAGAATGCGATCTTCGACGAGTTCCTCACGCTTGTCGAAACCCGCGCCGCCGCCGCCCGCGAGGCGGGCACCTTCGACATCGGGGTCGAGACTATCGCGGTGGAGACCTGCGAAGTCCTGTCCGACACGGTGATCCGTACCGATCCGGTGACCGGCGCGACTTCGCACCTGCTTGAACTCTCGCTCACCCAGCGCCGCAAGCTCACCTCGCTCGAACGCGTCATGGCGATCGCGGCGCACCACGACAAACCGCGGTTCCTGCACAACGCGCGTTCGGACAAGGTTGCGCTGTGCAGTCCCGCGCCCTCGCACATGGACGACGAAGGCAATTACATCCGCCGGTTCGAACTTGTGCGCCCCTTGCGCAGCGAATATATTCTCGCCGAGCGGCTCGCCGAATCCGCATGGGAAGATATTGAAGGGGCTGACTTCGAAGCGCGCTGGCAGGCAGAGTACGCCGCCGCCGAGAATCAGCTGGTCACCGAAACGGTCTATCTCGCAACGGGCCTGCTGCTGCCGATCTGGGGCGCGCTGCCCAAGGAAGACCTCACGGTCAACCGCATCGTCGACCAGACCGGCGCCTCCTGGCTCGGCCGCCACGTCCACGACCTGTTCGTTGATGCGACGCTCGAGCGGCTTGGAGTTTCTCGCAAGGCCCAGGTCGATCCCGGCAAGATCGTTCAGGCTATCCTTGGTGGTGGCAGCTGGAAAGCGCCGCATCCGAAGAATTTCACGATTCGCACCTCACGCGTAAACGGCGCGCGGCGGATCGAGATCGCCGATGTCGAACCCGGCCGGATCGCCGGGCTCAAGGCCATCGGCTGCTTCACCGAGATCATCGCCTACAAGACGCGCGTGTTCGTGCCGTTAGAGAAGGCGGAGGCGGTGCTGGCGGCGGTTGTTGGCCGATTGGGCGGGGAACCTCCTTGCTGAAATGGCCACGACCAAAGCAAAGCCCTGCGTCCTTGCCCCTTGCAAATTTCGCGCAATGCATATATCTATCCCCTAGCTAGGGAGTAATTAAATGACTGGCCAGTTTTCTTCCCGCGAAGTGGCGGCTCTTGCCGATGTATCCGTGCGGTCTGTTGACAAGGCGATCGAAGAGCGGGTCCTTGCCGGGATTCGCGCCAAGGCACGCGGGCGGCGGCGTATGCTGCCGCTCCACGCGGTGCCCTACGCGGCGATTGTCACGCGCCTTCCGGTCACGCTTTCGCTTGCCACCAAGCGCGATCTTGTTCGCAGGCTCTCCGAACGTCCGGTGGCGAGCATGACGAGCGAGCCGCTCGAAATCGCGCCCGCAGTCGTCGTCGATATTCCCGCGCTCGTCGGTTCCGATCTCGCCGAACGTGCCGAGCGCTACAGCAAGGCGCGCGAAGACCACATTGTCACCGACCCAGAAATCATGGGCGGCACTCCGGTGCTGCGCGGCACGCGCATGACAGTCTATTCGGTTCTTGGCAGGCTCGAAGGTGGTGATAGCGTCGAGGATATTCTCGATGACAATCCACACCTGAGCCGCGAGGCAATTGAGACTGCCGCGCTCTATGCCCGGACCCATCCGCTGGTGGGGCGGCCCGGCGGGCGGCCCTGGGCGAAAGCGGCTTGAACCTTTTTATCGACGAGTGCCTGTCTCCACTGCTCGCCCGCGTTCTCAACGAAACGGGCGAGCATAGTGCAATGCATCCAAGAGACATGGGCCGCCTCGGCGAGCCTGATCACGTTGTCCTTTCCCGCTGCCTTGCCGAAGATCGGGTCATCGTCACCGAGAACGCCATCGATTTCCGCAAGCTGGTGTCACGCGAGGAGATACACCCCGGTCTTATCATCCTGCCTAGCGTTCGCCGAGATGAGGCCCTTCGCCTTTTGCAGGAAGCCCTTGGATACCTCACAAAATGCGGGGTCCCTGCAGATGTGATGGTCAATCATGTCCTTGAGGTCTTCCCGGACGGGACCTTCCGGCTTTTCGAACTTCCCTGACGATGTGACGACTACGCTATCGGGGGCTATCCACCGCACAACCTGAAAATCACCTGCACCGCCCGCGTTGCTTCCACCCGGGCGTCCATTTCGTTCCTGAAGTGTCGAAAGGGGAGGGGGGCTGGAGGGGTTGAGCCGTTCGGCTCGATCCATTCCGGCCATGAGGAGCCCTCCCGTGAACGATATCCAGATGATCCCGCTCGGCAAGCTGCGCTTGTCCGAAGCCAATGTCCGCAAGAACGATAGCAACCTCTTCATCGAGGAGCTTGCCGCCAATATCGAGGCCAAGGGCCTCCTGCAGAACCTGATCGTGGTGCCCGCCAAAAGACGCGGGTTCTTCGATGTGACCGCCGGTGGTCGGCGTCTGCGCGCGCTCAATGCGCTGCTTGAGGCGGGCAAGGTGACCAAGACCCACGAGGTGCCGTGCAAGGTCATCGACACCGACAGCGCCGAGCAGTCCGAACTTTCGCTGATTGAGAACGTCATCCGCCTCGACATGACGCCGACCGACGAGATCCGCGCCTACAAGCACTTCGTCAACGAGGGCAGCGACCTCGACGCGATCGCCAAGCGTTTCGGCCGCACCCGCAGGTTCATCGAAGGCCGTCTGCGCCTGGCCGATCTCGCCGATCCGATCTTCACGGCGCTCGAAGAAGGCCAGATCACGCTTGATGTCGCCAAGGCCTACGCGACCACGCCCAATCACGAGCGTCAGATGATGGTGTGGAACGAACTGGCCGATTCCTGGCAGGGCAACCAGCCCGATTCGATCAGGCGCATGATCACCCACAGCGCGGTGCGCTCGTCCTCGCCGATGGCAAGGCTGGCCGGCGAAGCCGAATACCTCGCTG
The DNA here is from genome assembly GCF_014645195.1 of Novosphingobium indicum. Classification (GTDB taxonomy): domain Bacteria; phylum Pseudomonadota; class Alphaproteobacteria; order Sphingomonadales; family Sphingomonadaceae; genus Novosphingobium; species Novosphingobium indicum. The sequence goes on from NZ_BMLK01000005.1 coordinate 187,111, forward strand.
CCGGTGGCCGGATCGAACGCGACCTCTTCACCGAGGATTCGAACGAGACCTGGATCGATGCCGAGATTGCCCAACGCATCGCCGGCGAGAAACTCCAGGCCTTTGCCACTGAGGTCGCCGAGACCTCGGGCTATGCCTGGGTGCGGCCAGTACTTGAAAGCCGGGTCCCTTACGCGGCGACCGAGGATCTGCATCAGGTTCATCTCGACCCCGCACCGCTCACCGACGAGGAACAGGCCGAAGCCGACCGCCTGCTAGAGACGATCTCAGCGCTCGAAGCCGAGAGCGAGGGCCTCGATGAAGACGACGAGGCCGCAGTTGCCGAGTTCCAGGCGCGCTGGGAAGCGGCGACCGAAGCATACGATGCTCTCCACGACAAACCCCCGGTGATCCCCGAGGAGATAAAGGCCAATCTCGGCTGCTTCGTCATCGTGCGCGAGAACGGCGAGCCCGCGATTGCCCATGGCCTCTACAGCGACAAGCCGCTCGAGAAGCGCAAGGCGCGTGGCAGCGATGCCACTGGAGAAGGTGGTTCGCTGGGAGAAGGAAGCGATGCCGGATCGGCGCCCAAGCCGCTGTCGCAGAAACTGGTCGAGGAACTGGCCGTGCAGCGCCGCGACATCCTCTCGGTCAATCTCGCAGCCAACCCGGCGATCGCGCTCGACTACATGATCTTCGCGATTGCCGATGCCGGGCTGACCTACGGCGCGCAGGCGCTCGGCACCACAATCCGCGCGCCTTCACCCTCGCTCTACCTCGCCAGCTATCCGGAGTCCCCTGCGCACACGCTGATGGCTGACATGCGCGAGACGCTCGATACCGCCTGGACCGAACACGAGCGTACCGTTGAAAGGTTCACCGCATTCAGCGCGCTCGATGACGAAGCCAAGGCCGCATGGCTGGCCTGGTGCGTTGCCCGCACGCTCGAAGCGAGCATGGGCGTGGCGCGCAAACCCGGTCAGTCCGGCCCCGAACCGATCGAACTCCATGATCACCTGGCATCGCTGATGGAGATCAGCGTCGCCAATCACTGGCGGCCCACCTCGGCCAACTACTTTGACCGGGTGAGCAAGCAGACACTGCTCGCGCACGTCACCGAAGTGGGCGGGCCGACCATGGCGGCAAGCTTCATGGGCGCGAAGAAGGGCGACCTATCGGCATCCTGCGAGAAGCTGTTCGCCGGTGAGACCATCGTCGCGCCCGAGGTCAAGCAGGCGGCGCTGGCCTGGGTGCCCGAAGCGATGCGCTTCCGGGTGCTCGGAGAATCCGAGGAAGGGGAGGCGGAGCCCGAAGATGGCGAAGCCAAACCGCAGGACGATGTGTCCGATCCCACTGAGCCGGAAGCGGCACCAGACGCCGCTTCGGAAGACCACGGCGAACCCGACGCAGCCGCGCCGCGCGAGACCGTCGACGCCTGATCCCATCCCTTCACGCAACGCCGCCGCAGGCCTTTCGGGGCCTGCGGCGTCATGCCTGTCGCGCCAACAACAGGACTTCTTCCCATGACCATTCAGACAAAGCTGCGGGCACGCGTTTCGCCGCAAGTGATTTCCAAGGTTACTCGCATATTCAACGGAACCCTCGACGACATCTTCAACGAGCTGTTCCAGAATGCCCGCCGCGCCGGTGCCACTTTTGTTGCCGTCACCACCGAGCATATCGGCGACGCCTGCATTATCACCGTCACCGATGACGGGGCCGGCATCGCCAATCCTGCCGATCTCGTCTCACTCGGCCAGTCAGACTGGTCGGATGAATGCCAGACCCGTGAGGATCCGGCCGGCATGGGCTTCTTCAGCCTGGCAGGGCTGGACACGGTGGTCAGTTCTACCAGCGCAGCGGGCGCCTTCTCGCTGGCCATATCAGGCGACGCCTGGACCGGCGAGGCAGACATAGATGTCCTGCCCTGGGATGGCCCGCCCGGAACGCAGATCGCGTTCCACTTCGCAGCGTTCCCCGATGGCAAGCTCGAACGCGCAGTGGCCGCAGCTGCACGATTCTATCCGCTGCCTGTCAGCTACAACGGCGAGGGCCTGCCAAGCGCGGACTTCCTTGAAGGCGCGCATTCGGTCATCGAGCGCGACGGTGTGCGGATCGGTGTGTTCCGGCAACGCCATGTAGGCCAAATGCCGACGGTCAATTTCCACGGTGTGACGCTGATCCACGCACTGCCACAGATTAAGGAGGTCCATCACGCGCAGTGGAGCGCCCGGGTCGATATTCTCGATGCACCCGACCTCGTGCTGGTGCTGCCCGCGCGCAAGGAAATCTACCGCAACGCCGCGCTCGAACGCCTTGTGACCCAGTGCCGCGAGGCGATCTTCGCAACCATCCGCGCCGAGCCCTTCCATCGTCTCAGTTTCGAGGACTGGCTGGAAGCCAAGGTCAACGACGAAGACTATCCCGAAGCCTCCCGCGAGTTGCCGCCGCTGCACACGGTCCATGCGCGTGACACCTATCGCGATATTCCGAAGTTCGAGCCGCTCGCGGCCAATGCAGCGATCTACGACGAAGCGGACTCCTACGATTCGGTCACCATTGAACGCGCGCTCGCCTTCTCGCGCGGCGGTGTCGACGGCGAGCCGCATTGTCTGGCGGGCGCCCAGCCGCTGACCTTCTACACGCCCCTGCGCCAGTTCGCCGGCTATCCCTGGTACGATGCGCTTTCGTGCTACATCCGCACCGGGGAGTCCTTCAGCCAGGACGATGGCTTCCAGACCCGCTCGGACGATGACGGGCTGACCTTCCGTCCCGACAGGATCACGCTCGAGCTTGCCGATCAGCATGGCCGCCGTCTTGCGGTGCCGAGCGACTTTGCCATCCTCGAAAACGACGATGCCTGGAGCGATCCCGACTATGCGCGGATCGCGCTCGCCCGCACATCTTCGCTCGATCCGGGCGATCTCACAGAGTTCATCATCGACGCGGCATTCAGCCCTTCGGACGATGCCGACGCGGACAGCTACGACACCCAGGAAACCCGCTTCCGCCACGATGCTGCCGTCCGCGCGCATGCCATCCTCGAAGGCGAAGATGCGGCAATCCTCGCCGGAATCCGCATGGCCTTTGCCGACCGCGTGGCCTGGCGGATACCCAAAGGGCGCACGCTGCAGCTTACATGGTCAGGCGAAGGGACCGACCTCAAACTGCTTGCCACTGCCGGGGAGGCACGGCCATGACCCGCAAACCCCGGCCCGATGTCGCGCAGGTCATCACCGACCTAATCCTCGAGAAGATCGCCTCGGGCACCGCGCCTTGGCTCAAGCCCTGGTCGGCGACCAGTACCCGCCCACTGCGCCACAACGGGGTTCCCTACACGGGGATCAACACGTTTTTCCTATGGGCGGTGGCCGAGGCTTGCGGTTACGCCAGTCCCTACTGGATGACATATAGACAAGCCGCCGAACTTGGCGGGCAGGTTCGGAAGGGCGAGAGCGGTTCCTACAGCGTCTTCTACAGCACCGCTCAAAAGACGGACACCGACCGGCAGACCGGCGAGACCACCGAAAAGACCATCAGGTTCATGAAGTGGAACCACGTGTTCAATGCGAGCCAGATCGATAGTTTGCCCGCGCATTACTACCCGGAGCCACCGGACCCCAAAGCCATCGGCGAACTGTCTGCCGGCGTGCGTGACTTCCTCGATGCAATTCCGATCCGGGTCGTCCATGGAGGCGGCAGCGCGCATTACACGCCTGCGACCGACACGGTGACGCTGCCGCAGCCACAGGCGTTCCATTCGATCGAGGCGTATTTCTCGACCCGATGCCATGAGCTATCTCACGCCTCAGGCCACGCCAAGCGGCTCAATCGCCAGTTCGGCAAGCGCTTCGGCGATCAGGCGTATGCTTTCGAGGAAGTTGTGGCGAGCCTGGCGCAGGCGATCCTTTGCGCCGAATACGGCCTGCCGAACGAGCTGCACGACAGCCACGCTTCATACATCGATCACTGGGTCAGGATCATGCGCGGCGACAAGACCGCGATCCTCCACGCCGCGGCCAAGGCCGAGCAGGCGGTCCAGTGGCTGCGCCAGTTCGATCCCGCGCTTGCCGAACCCGAGCGCAAGGCGGCCTGAGCGCAGCGAGCACATCGCTCCTCTCACCAGCTTCGCTCGCACGGCGAGCGGGAAGGAGAGGGGGTGGGCAACCCATGCGCCTTTCCGGCGCAAGGGAGCCATGCGATGAACTACGATCTCGATTTCCGCTACCGCCGGGCGCTCCAGCCCGATGGGCTGGCAACGATACCGACCGCGACCCAGGCAGTGATCGATGCAATGCAGGACGCGCGCAATGCCGGGATTGACCCGGCGCGTGATCCGGCGACCATTCTGCTTGCCCGCCATGTCGGACGCATTGCGCTTGGGCACGCGCCCGATGCGACCTTCGCCGAAGATGCGCCGCTGCGCCGCCAGTGCATCGAGCGGATCGACGAGCTGAAGTCGAAGCCCGCGCTGGTGGCGCTCGCCCGGCGGGGCGTGGGCTACGACCCGGAAGCCAAACGCGTGTTCCAGCGCGAAGCCCGTTCGGCGCTCAGGATTGCCGCACGGCAGCTGGGGCTTGGTCCCGACGATTATGATCTGCGCGCCAATCCGGGCGGCATCGCCGTCTCGGGCGAGATCACGCTTCATGCCGACACAATCTATGTCCAGGTCGCGCTCTACTGCATGGGCGCAGGCCGCGAGGTGATGTTCCGCCGCTGCAAGGGACGGCAGGACTATATCGGCGAGCGCAACCACTACTGTGACATCGCGGTGCTCGCCGATCCGGTCCGCTTCCGCGCGACTGTGGTTCGCGAGACCCGCCTCGAACTCGAACCCCGTCAAACCGAACTCGTATAGGAGGCCCCGATGGGTTGGCTCTCGATGACCGCATCGGGCATGGCGCCCCATGCCACGCCCAAGGCATATCTCGATGCCCAGTTCACATTCCCACCCGACCCGGACAAAGGCCGGACCACGGGTCTGCGGGTGCTCAAGTCCTCGGTCCGTTCGGGCGCATGGTATGCTGCCTGCCAGAGCTATGAGGCCGATGGCACCTCACTCGTCTTCGCGGCGATCTGCCTCATCCGCTGGAACCCGAAGGCGCGTGACGGTTACGTCTTCGCCTACAAGGACATGGAAGAATCCATGGGCCCTTATCGGTACGACTGTCCGGCCTCGATCCTCGATCTGCTCGATCCGCCACGGAACGAACACGCCGCGCAGTGGCGCGAGCATTGCCGCCAGCGTCTGGCGCTGACCTCGCGCCGCAAGCCCCGGCCTGGCGACACGCTGGTACTCGCAGAAGCACTGACGTTCACCGATGGGCACAGCGAACGAACATTCCGCGTGGTTGCTTCAGGCAAGAAGACGCGGCTGTGCCGCATGAGTGATGGCGTGGGCGTGCGGATCACGAACCTGATGAGCCGTGCCTGGACTATCGTCCCGCCTCCAGCAGCTCCGCACGTGTCATGAGCGAACCCGCCGTGACCACCCGCTCGCCCAAGCGCGCGCGGCTGTGCAGTATCGAGAACGCCAACCGTGTCGCGAGCCAGGTCGCCGAACGCATGGCCGCCGATACTGCCGTGGTGAAGACCGGCAATCCCCTGCAGCCGTTCCGCGTCGTCCTGGCGAGCCGCGCTTCGCCCGCGCGTATCGTCACCCGTGTGGTCATCTCAAGCAACGATGACGAGCCCGTTCCCGCCTGACCCGGCAAGCGCCGGCAAGGAGGGGAGGGGGATCGGGCTGTGCGATCAATCGCAAGAGGAGCATTTTTCAATGGCCCAGCCTGCCCAGGCATCCTGCCTTTCCGCCGAACAGTCTCGCGCCGAAGAGATCGCCCGGCTCAACGATGCCGCGCGCGCCGGAACGCTTGCGAACTCCCGCATGGTGTTCACCCGCAATCTCGTCGACCTGCTTGCCGGCGACGCGGACGATCCCGCCGTCGCACAGGTGCGCCAGTTCCAGAACCAGGCCGCCCTGCTTCGCCTCGTTCGTGAAACCCCGATCGACCCTGGCAACGACCCCAACGGCGAGAGGGACTTCGGCGTCGTGACCTTCCTCGATCGCAAGATCTTCTGGAAAGTCGATGTCTATGAGAACGACGGCACGTTCCAGTGGGGTGCCGAAACACCGTGGGATGCGCAGACCAGCTACCGTGTGGTCACCGTGATGCTCGCAACCGATTACTGATCCGGATGTCGCGCTATTCGCTCAAGCCGCTTTCCCACCACGCCGACCTCTTCGAGGTTGCCCTGGGCTGGGACCCCGGGCTCGATACCTTCTTCGTCACCGTGTTCGCCGCAAGTGACGGCGAGCCCGATCCCGACGTGCGCCTGTGGCGCGGCACCACCTTCCGGGAAATCCCGAGCGCTTCCGCGTTGCTGTCGATCGTCCGGGACTATGCCGAGGTGCCCGAGGGGCTTGCTTCGCGCCTCGAGATCGACCGGCTCCGCAACCCTCACGATCAGACCCGGCCAATCAGCACGCTGATTGTCGGATTGCTGGGGGCAGGGCGGGGCGGTTCCCGGTGATCTCTCCGTGCCTCTCCCAGGAAGTGCTGCGGGCAAGGCCCGCAGGTCTCGGCCTGACGGCCGGGAGGGAAGGGGGATGGAAGAAGGGTGATCGGACAAGGGGTCCGGTCGCAATCAATCCTTCAAGGAGAACGTCCCCATGAATATCGGTGAAATCCGCAAAAACGCGAATGGCCAGCTGATCGGCTCCGTCGAAACGCTCACCATCACCCGCACCATCGGCCTCCGGCCGGTGAGTTCCAGCAACCCGCGTGCGCCCAAGTACGAGATCGTCGCGCTCAACGACCAGCGCCGCTGGGTCATCGTTGGCGCACTGTTCGAACTCGCCTCGAACTCGACCGGCGAGATCTTCTACCAGGGCAAGATCGACGACCCTTCGATGACGCAGCCGCTCTACATCGCGGTGTTCCCGCGTGAAGACGGCACCATGGCGGTCGCCTGGCAGCGTCCGCGCCGCCGCAACAGCCAGCTCGGCACCGCCGAATACAGCGAAGGTGACATGTTCGCTGGCGACGATGCCGCTTCCGATACCGACAGCTCCGGCGACGGTCTCGGCGACAGCACCGCAACGCCCCCGGCGAAGCGCGGTCGCGGCAGCGCAAAGGACAGCGGCACCAGCGAAGACGAGGGCGCCCTGCCGCCGATGGTCGACGCCTGAGCCTCAACCGCTCCTCCGAAAGGACGGGGACCCAACCGCGGGTCCCCGTCCTCATGCAAAGGCCGCAACCGCCCCACGCGGCCCGAGGCGGAACGCCGGCACACACCCCGCCCGGCGTTCCGCCTCTTCATTTGCAGGCGAGGCTTTGGAGAATTTCGAGGGGTCGACTGGTTGGGGTGGGGGGCGTCCGGATCAACTCCTCTTAGGAACGAAAATTGGGATAGCGGACGTTGCGAACGGAAGACTGGCCTGACGGCTTTGCGCCTTGATTTCGGACATTGGACATCGTGCGCGGAGCGCCGCAAAGCGGACGTAAGGCAGTTGGCGCGTCTGCTCACGGTTTTGGAAGTAGCGCGTGGCGAAGTTCAATTTGAGATCCGCTTGGGCGGGTGTGTCTTGTGAAAAAGCGCGCGATCGATTCAATCCCGGCAAGCGGTGTAGGTCCCACAGTCAGTGCGAGAGGAATATGGTTGCCAATAGCGTCCGTAATCCGGGATTGCGCAAAGGGCACGTCGCTGTCGAGCACATACCCCAGCATGCACCCAACGGGCAGCTGCTCAGCATACTGCTCGGTGAGAAAACGCATCATGCCCTGAGTGACGTACACAGTAGCTAAGGAACTGCGGCTTCCGCCATTGATCACGTTGAGCCGTTTGCACTCATAGGCCAGGTATTTCTCCCGATCCCAGTCGAAGAGCACGGCGAGGTCGATGATGCCTTTGCTGTATTTCGACCCGTCCGTCGCAAGCCCGAAGGGCTCAAACTGATATTCGACCCAATGGCACAGCCGACGCACCACCGCGTCCTTGGCGAGGTGATCAACGAGGTTGATAGTGATAGCATCCTCGTCTGGCTGTTCTTGCAGAAGCGCCATGCAGACCGGCCACGCCGCCGCGACCCTTTCCAGAAAGCGATCATCGAACGAAACGAAGTTGTCTAGCCACCCCTGCGCATCGCCGATGAGCATCAATCGACGCCTCCCTGTTGCGGCAGGGCCGCTGCTTGCTGGAGGTCGAGCGCTATTCCGTCAGCGTCGGCGAGCGCCGTGGATCGCAGCCAGAAGCGCATTTGCATGGGTTTGATGAGGTGAAGGCAGTCACCGACAAAGACGCGGAGGTCCGGCATGAGCTGGAAATTGCCGTCGAGAGGTCTGTGAATGTGACCTGCAAGTTGCTCAAGCACGTCGCTGAGTTCGCCGGTCACGTCCTCAGCATAGTCTTCGTGGCCGCCCAGACGCAGACGAAGTATCGCCAGGTCAGCGCCACGAGCGACGAGTCGCGCATCGATCCTCTTTCCTTTGAACCAATCTGCGAGGCTGGCTGCCAGTGTGTGAGCGTATTGCGCCCGTTGCTGTTCACCCGGGGCGCCCCACAGTTTTGGATAGTGGCCCTCATGGGGCTGAAGTGCAGGCAGTATCGTCTCAACAGTATCTTCGATCAGAGCGATTTCATCAGCTGATAGGCAAAAATACTTGTATGAGAGCCGATCGATTGTCCGAAGGACCTCGCCATCTTCGACCTGTATCGAGAAGGGTGCTTTGGAGCGTTCGCGTGCTTCGTCGACAATCGCAATCAGCTCACGGGCCGCCTGAGCAGCCGCTGTTCGATCGGGGACATCGTCGGGCGATGGAAAAGGCAATCGCAGGAGGTCGGCCTGTTGGACCTCAGGTCGATCCGAACCGAACGAAGCGGTGCCATGAAAGGCGTACCAGACCGCGATGCGACTATTGAGTATCGCTGTCAGAACCTTCGCACGGTCGCTCTGGCCATTCGGCACAACGATCGCTTGGAAGATATGCTGGAAGGTCAGGGGCTGATCGCAGTAAGCCGCCCGAAGGCGGTTTTGCGACGTCTCGACACCTCTCGGGATAAGGATGCGAGGGCCATCGAATCCGGCTTCGAATCCGCGCCTGCGAACCGTCGATGACCCGGCTGGCTGCAAGCCCTCTGCCGTCTGGGCCAAGCGTGAATAGGCTGAAATTGGCAGGTCGGGCAGTCGGCCAACATACTCGCTGGCGAGCGGCGGGGCGTTGCTTTCGCTGTTCTCATTGAAAGGCTGATACCCTTGCCCGATAACCCAGCGATCGCCCGGCTCTTCGCGGCGACGGCTCAGGCTGCCGTAATCGCTGACGAAAGCTCCCAATTTGGGCAGCCTCGCGAGGTAACCAAAGAGCTTGGCGTCTGGCTCGCGCATCCAAAGGCGCTGCTTGAAGATCAGCGGGTTGTCCAGAACTGCACCCACACCCAGCGCGGCCTTGTCGGCGTTGCTCAGCGTAATGACGCGCTTGATACGGAGATTGAGGTCGGCCTTTGGCGCCCAGTAATCGAAACGATACGGGAAACAATCTGGGTTCGGGCTGCCGTAAATGATCAGAGCAGCAGGGCGATGGGCCTTCTCGAAAAGCTGAAAACGGAGATCCGCGAAGTTAATGATGCGGCGGACCTGAGATTTTTGGAAAAACGCGTCGCGGGCTTCAATCGTGTTTTGGGCGTGGTTGTGCAAAAATCCCATAGCGGGCAACAGGAACGCGACTAGCCCGCCTTCGGCGAGGTGCGATAGTGCTTTCCAGCTGAATGCCCAAGCGTCCTCGCCGCCGGGCATCGGATGCCCCGCCTTCTTGCTCCACTGCACGGACGATCGTGCCGCGCCGCGCCGACTGGTCCATGGCGGATTGCCGATGATGACTTCGTACTGGGCGTTGTCCGGTGACACTTCGAAAAAGTCGCGGCAGACAAGGGTCTTGCCCCAGAGTTCCGGGAGAAGTTTTCCCCTAGTGATGAGTTTACGGATGTCTCGGGGCGACACCTCCTCAAGAAGGGCGACGTAGAGTGAGAATACCGCGACCCGAACGGCCCCACTGTTCAAATCCCAGCCATGGATTTGGCTCAATAAGGATAACAGCGTCTTCCAGGAAATCGTTTGCGTCTTGTGCTTGGCGCGCCAGTGCTCACACAGCCGCTGGAACGAGCGGACAAGGAAAACGCCCGAACCGCAAGCGGGGTCCAGGAAGCTTCCGGTCGTCCGTGTCGTATCCGGCAACATCTCCCAGGCTTGTGAAACGATGGTGTCCGCGAGGAACATGGGCGTGTAGTAGGCGCCGTTGGCGCGGCGTTCAGCCTCGCGCTCACCCAGGAAGCGATCGTAAACGGCGCTGACCAATTCAATCGGGATATAGCGGAAGTCATAGCCCCAAAACCGCTGCTGGCCTGAATGCGCCATTTCTTCGCGGCCTGACCGGAACCGCGCCAGGATCGTCAGATGGGCGGGAGCAACTTCGGGTGTATCGCCCAGGGGCTCGAATGAGCAAGGTGCCACGAACAGATCGCCATTGAAATCCGCATGGAGCGTTGTGAAGAAGGATCGGAAGAGATCGATGTCGCCCGTTTCAAGCAACGCCGAGAAACTCTCGACTCTTTTGCCGGAGACAGCAGCGAAATAGGCTGGCGTTACGATCTCCCGGTCTTCAAGATAGGCGATAAACATCGTCTGTATGAGTAAGGCTTGCGCCGCATCGGGGGCGAGCGTGGCCTTCTGCAGAAGGTCGTGGCACGCATTCAGATTATCGAGGAGAACCTGGTCGATGCGTTCTTTTGGGGGGAAATACTCGCCGTAGTCCTTCCAGAGACGTCCGGATTCCACACCGTAGATGAGATTCTGAAATCTCAAGGCTTCGGCTGTCAGGCTAAGGCTATCGATCAGGCAACGGGCCTCAAAAGCTTCACCCGGATCATTGAGCGGTGTGCGAGCAAGCGAAAACGCTCTGAGTGTACCTTCTGCGATGACCAGCAACAGGCTTGCCAGGCCTTGGTTCCAAAGCGACCCGTGCAGGTCGATTATTGCACCACGATCATAATGATCGGCTTCCAGGATCGCGACCGTGGGGACGCCTTGGACGCAGAAGATGGCTGAAACGCCCATGTCATTGAGCGCTGCTCGGATGGCCGGCGCATGCGGGACGTCATTGACTGCATCCGCCGACTCGTAGAGTTCAGGGGAGCGCCGATGCGTAAGCCCCAAGCGGTCTTTCCACTCCGGCGTTAACGTGGATGCCAAAGTGTCGGTCATGCTCGTCTTCCACGTCGTTCGGTTTGCGAACCGATGGCAGTGGGGGGGAACTGCAGATAGCCTTGAGCAAGTTCAGCTTCGTTAGCAGTCAGTGCCGACCGCAAGCGCGACACGATCTGTCTACATGGAACGTACAAGGTCGAAGAGTCAGGTGACGGACGCGAGGGCGCACCGGCGTCAACAAGACTGATGCTCTCAGCTCCGATCAGAACAGCGCAAGCTTCCAGTGAGAGCCATGACCTACCGTGACACTCGTTGAGCAATTGATCGAAGCGGTCGCCAACCGTGCCGACGCGCATGCCAAAATCTTTAATCAATTCAGCGATGATCGCCATTGCGACGACGTCCCCAGGTGTGAAGCTTGGCGCGTGTCCCTTATGCGCAGTCAATGCCGGGATGGCGTCCCGCCAAGTTCGCAGGGCGTCGACTGAGATGGAGAGCAGCTCCCGAATTTGGCTTTGCGTGTAAAGCATTTTTCCACATTAGATGGGAATGCCCCCCAGATCAATGCGGGGTTAACCCCGTGATCGTATCTGGTTTGTTCTAAAATGGTCGCCAGCGACTTCATAGCATCTACGTTACAATCGAGCGCTGTATCTTTTGCTAGACCGGCCCATATCAGTCATTGGCAAGCAGATGCGAAACTGATCGCGCCTATCCACATTGAAATTCTGGCCCGTCTCAGCAATCTAACTAAATGAGGGTGCTATGTTGAGGCTGGACAGGACGGAGAGATGTGCCTGAAAACGATGACCGGAATATCTGCCATCATTGCGTGGGCGATGCCTATCTCAGCGAGCTGATCGAACGCGACGGCGAAGTCGCGGCCTGCAGCTATTGCAAGGACGACGAGGAGCCGTGCATCCCGATCGAGGACTTGGCCGCTCATATCGATGGCGCCTTCGAGCGGCATTACTACCGAACTTCTCCCGACCCGGACATGTACGAATCCATGCTCCTGCGCGACAAAGAGCTGGCTTACGATTTCGAACGGCATGGCGAGCCGGTTCTTTACGCAATCGAGGAAGCAGCCTCGATCGACGAAGAGCCGGCGCAGGACGTGCTCGACATTCTCGAGGAACAATATTCGGATTTCGAGTCCGCGCAGATGGGCGAGGAATGCGAGTTCGACGCCGACAGCCACTACGAAGAGAAGGCAATTGCGGACCACGAATTCGCGTTCGAATTCCGGGCCATCGAGCGCTCACTGAAGTCACAAGCCCGTTTCTTCAATCACGGAGCCGAGGAATTCCTGAGCCGAATTTTCGCCGATCTCGACGGGCGCACCACGCGCGATGGCCGGCCGGTGATCGTTACCGCGGGACCGGAAGCCGAGACCCGAGGCTTCTTCCGAGCGCGCGTATTCCATGACAGTGAGGGGCTGGACCAAGCCCTCGTCCGGCCCGACCTCCATCTGGGACCGCCTCCGAGCCGGATTGCCCGCGCCGGGCGAATGAACGCGTATGGTATTTCGGTGTTCTACGGCGCGTCCGATCCGGGGGTCGCGCTGGCCGAGGTGCGTCCGCCGGTGGGCAGCCGCGCACTGGTCGGCCGGTTCGAGCTTGTTTGCCCGGCGCGCCTGCTCGATGTGGAGGCCCTTCGTTCGGTCTATGCCGAAGGCAGCATTTTCGACCCCGCCTATGTCCAACAGCTTGCGCTCGCCAAGTTCCTCGGACGGTTGAGCGATCGCATAACCATGCCGGTCATGCCCGATGACGAGCCGACCGAATATCTGATCACCCAGATGATCGCAGACTATCTTGCGAGGCGCCCAGCGCCGGGGCTCGACGGCATTCTTTTCCGCTCGGTGCAGCGCCCCGGCGAGCATCAAAATGTCGTGCTTTTCAACCATGCGTCCAAAGTCACGGAACTGGAATTTCCAGAGGGGACGGAGCTGAGTGCACGCCAGTATGACGAGACCGAGGACGGACCCGAGCCCGATTACTGGGTTTGGGAAGAAACGCCTCCCGAGCCGGAAGAAGCGGCCGACGCAGAGGAGGAAGATCACGGCTTTTTTGGAACTTCCTCGAGGACGGATCCGCATAGTCACTTTTTCGACGAGGACGCGGACTTTCGAGAAGATTTCCTGCGGATCGATACCGCGCAAGTGAGCGTGCATCACGTCAAGGGCGTCACGTTCGATGTCGACGAGTTCGAGGTTTCCCGGCACCGTATCGAAAAGCGCGAACTTCCGTTTTGAGGCGAGGTCGCCAAGATGAGTGAGCCCGCCCCACACATGAAGCGCATCAAGGTCGAGCTGCTCGAACCCGGAGACATCGTGCTGACAGCCGATGCGGGCAAGACCAGCAGGCTGGTGCGGCTGGCGAGCAAAGGCGCGGTGTCGCATGCGATGATCTGCGTGCAGAGTGGCTCGATCATCGATTCGTCCGATTTCGGCGTCCAGGCTCACAATATCCAGCGTGAGCTCTACGCAGCGGATGACCGGGTGCAGGTCTTTCGATTGCGTGAACCGCTGAGGGCGGCCCGGCTTGACGCCGTCCTCGACTTCGCGCGCTCCGAGATCGGCACGCGCTATTCGAAGATCGAGGCCGCGAGATCGGTCCTCACCGACCGAGGGCCGCGCAATCGCCAGCTATTTTGTTCGCGCCTTGTCGCGCGGGCTTATGCCCATGCCGGCATTCGGCTCGTCGCGGATGCGGATTATTGCACGCCGGATGAACTGCGCCGGAGCACCTTACTTATCGAGCTCGAAGACGTGACCGAGCCGGTTTCGGCAGATGAAATCGCCGCTTGGGCCGCGCGGCCCAATCCGATCGCGGAAATGCAGGAGAGCCAGAACGCGATTTTGGAGGCGGCACGGCGGCTCGATTCCACTATCGAGAACTTCAACGATCTCGACCAATTGGTGCAAACTCGCCCGGAATGGGATGACGAAATCGCAAGGGCCTATCGGGACTCCGGATATCTCGAGCTTTGGAAGACTGACTTCCGAGTTAACCCTTGGCATTACGATCAGGACGAAATGGAAGCGCTGACAACGGTCTCCACGATCGACGATCTGCGCGACTATTGCATCGGCACGATCCGGGAATTCCACACAGGCGGCCTGCGCTATGCCGTCAATTTCGTTCACTACAGAGGGGCGCTGCGCGCCATCAGTCGGCAGACGACCGCGGAGCTCGTGGCGCTATATGAGCGGCTCGTGCACAATGACCAGCGGCGAGACACAGCGCTGGCTTGGCTCCGGCACCACTTCCCCGACGATGCCAAGAACAATCTCGAACGGATAGTGCCGCACTCGGACCAATGGTTCTCTATCGTCGACCGCGTCGAGCCCGCGCTCGGCCAGATCGCCCGGCTATCGATCGACCACATGAAGTCGCTTGAGGTCTGTTCCGCCTGCGGCGATCCGGCGGAGGATTATTTGCTGGTCAATGCCGCAGAAATGATGCCCGGCGTTCCCTCGCTGCGGCTATGCTTGGATTGTGTGGGACTTCGGCGAGCGGGTGGTGAAATCCTGAAGCCGCTCTGGGACCAATGAAGCTCGCGCAATTCGAGGTGGGTAGTGAACTGACCCATCGTGATGCGAACGGCAGGTTTCAGTGGACTGGCTTCTTACCGGGAACGGCTGCTCCGTCGGCGTAGCCATCCATTCCCAATTCCTCCGAATTCCCTGATAACTCCCCGCATGATTCCACTCCACCAGCCCACCGATCCTTCGGCACTGTGGCGCCTGTCACCGATGCTTCGGGCGGTCTGCCTGACCCTCGACTACATCGATGCAAACGGCCCGATCGGCTTGACTCCATCGCGCGCCTTCAAGCGCTATTTCGTCGAATGGGCGGCCGAAGCGTTCGCATGGCCGTTGTACACGGCCGAAGACCTCTACGCCGTCAACAAAGTGCTCAACGAAGATGACTTCCCGCCGCTGGCCATCATGCACGAGCTGCTGCTGAGCACCCGACTCGCCCGGCACAGGCAGGGCGCATTGCATATGACCCGGCCCGCTCGGCAATTGCGCGCTGACCCTGCCGTCTTGTGGACACTGCTTGCCCGGCAGTTCCTGTTTGCGACTGACCACACCGGTTACACCCGCTTCGGCGACCGACCCTTCGGCAACTGGGACATCTTCCTCAATGTCATAAACGTCGAAGCCCAGCGCGGATTGAGCAAGGATCGCTTGTGCGAGGTGCTTTATGGTCACAACAAGTCGGATGGCCTGCTTGACGCGATCCGCACCAGGGCGGCCTTGTCCATCCATGTGCTGCGCCCTCTATGCTGGATGGGCCTGCTTGAAGAGGTGCGCACAGGCGAGGGACTTGAGCGCGAGGAGCACTTCTTCAAGACCGCGATCTGGCATCAGGCCTTGAAGCTCGACACCGATGCGCATCTGGCTCCTGTCACGCAGCACTGAGCTCTCGGGGTGCCGTTTCCTGCGGCTGGCGCCGCATGCCGGACAGGCTGGCCATCGGCCATCCCCTCCCTGAACCGGTCAAGGGAGGGGGAGGGGGGTCTTCACGGTCGGATCAACCGAACGTGAAAGGACCTGGCCATGGGCGACAGAGCCCCAGTTCACATCACCATCGGCGGCACAATGCCGCGCGAGGCCCTTGCCGATTTCGCGGTCATTGCCGACAGCTACGACCTGCGCGTCGAATGGGACGGCGAGCCGTTCGACCCGGCGGCCATCGTCGAGGGCGAACCGCTCGAGCTTTACGGCACCGAGCTTAACGGCGGACAGATTCCCGACATCGACGAATTCTGCGCCCAACACGGCCTCGTGTTCCGCCGCTGGTCGGGAGGATGTCTCGGGGCCTTTCTGCCCGAGATCGTCGTCTTCGACGGCTCGGGGCCCATGCGCGATTACACGGCGAGCGAGGATGAATACCTCCTCTTCCCGCCGTCCTGGATCAACAGATTCACGCGGCTGCGCGAGCTGAAGCGCGCGATGGCGCAAGCCGAGATCACGGTCCCGCCGCTGGTCATCGCCTGACCGGCAAGCACCACTGACCGCTTGTGGCGGGCACGACCACGCCGCCGCATTTACGTCCCATTCTGACCGCCGGCTCCGTTCGCTCCCGCGCCTCCGGCTGCGGGGCAGGGGCCCGTGCGGCCAATCCCGAGGACATTGCCATGCCTCCTGTCCGGCTCACGCTCGAGCTTGCCTGCACGCGCGAGGAAGCCGCACGCTTCGTCGCCGTGCTCGTCTTCCTTCACGATCTCGCCAGCGACCCCGCCGCTGAGCCGGGTCCCGAGCTCGACGGCCTGTTCGGCCCGCAGGCGCGCGACACGATCCTCGGGATCGTCGGCCACCCGATGCCGCTCGGCCTCAATGCCCGCTTCGATCACGTCGCGGGCCAGCTTGCCATCGCCGACGAGGAGGGTGTGCCCAATCTGGCGGCGCTACCGTTGCTGCTGCTCTGGCTCTATCCCGACAAGCTGCCGCTGGCCTGGTCGGTGCATATGGAAGGACATCCCGATGAGGCGGTCTGGACCATCGTCAGCCTCGACCGAATCGAGGTTCTCGTCGATCCCGCCCGGGTCGAAGCGCGGCTTGCCGCCCTGCGGGCCGCGCCGCGCGGTGGTCGCCGGTTCGACCTCCATCCTCGCCGCGGACCTGGCGACAAGCTCGACTGATCGTACCTCAGGCGAGCACTTGCTCCTGCTTCGGCGCTGGACCCCGGCGTGGCCGGGCGACGCGTTGGGGCAGGGCTTCGCCTTCCTTCCAGAACACATGGGCCACACCCTCACTCGCGAGCAGCGCCTCGAGCGGTTCGCCGGCCTCGGTGTCGCGGTCATGGATATGGATCGCGGTGGCCTGCTCGCCGGTGTCCTTGAGCACCAGGCTCGCGATTGGCGCCTCGGCATCGAGATTGACGCGCAGGCCCTTCACGAACCGGCGCTTGTCGGCGACCGCGCGGGCAATGAGGTAGCGCTCGTCGCTGGTCTCGTAGGGCATCCATTCGCCGGTCACCGGCATCAGTGCGACCTCGACCAGATCGAAAGTGCCCTGTCGGCGGCGCGCGAACGAACCGGCGATGACCAGATGGCCATCGTTGCCTCTGACGCTGTCCTGCGCCTGCCACAGCGCCAGTTCGCCAGCGAACCGCTTGTGGAACCGCCGGGCCATGTCCGGGTTCATGACGAAGGGCATGTCGCCGACATGGCGCAGGACGATGCGCTCGGCGCCATGGCCGGGCACGATCTCCTTGATCTCGCCGATCACCACCATCATTTCGTCGGGTGAGCGGTAGACCCGCTCGAGCGCCGCGCGGCGGCGGGCGCGGATGTCCTCCTTGTCCTCGAGCCGGAAGGTCTCAGGGACGAACAGCATATGGGGCAGCGCCTCCTGCTTCGCCTTGCAGCCGGTGGCGGCTTCGACAAGCGCGCGGCGCACGATGAACCAGCTACGCTTGCCCGCCATCTTCGGATGCCAGTGGGTGAGCTCAGCGCGGTCCCACAGCACATGCAGCAGCCCGCGCATGGTGAGCTTCTGCCCGGTCGATTTGACCGTCGGCTTGTCGTTGGTGAGCGCGGCGGGCGCAAGCCGTGCTGCACCGCGCGAGAGCGGGAACCCAAGCTTGAGGCTGGTCTCGCCGCTCTTCTCGTCGTCGATCACGGCGCTTCCGCGCACCTGGCCCATGCCGGTGAGGTGATCGGGGGCTTCGTAATGGTCGCAGGCGGTGGCGTGGCGCGCGCCCGAGCCGGGCCAGCGCGCGAGTACGTAGCGCTCATTGCGGTGGGCTATGTAGAGCGGAAGCTCGGTTCCGGGCCGGCATTCGCACAGCACCGGCAGCTTGCGCGCATAGGCTTCGGCCAGAAGGGGCTGCAGGCGTTCTTCCTCGGGAACGACTTGCCCGAGCACACGGTATCGCTGGATCATGGGTGAGTTCTCCAATTCCTCGCGATCGACGCTGCCCGTTCGACCTCTCGCGCATCTCCTTTGTTGGTTATGCGGATCCCGCATGGACCCGCCGGGTTCAGTTTATGCCCACGCTTGCTCGGCGGCAAGCCTTGGGAGGCCTGCCTCCGGCAGTGCCCATAAAGGGCTGGGCGATTGCCGGTTCACGCAGTTTCCGCGTCGTCGGCTTCGGCCTTGAGACTGTCAATCACGCCTTCGGCGAGCCCCAGACACAGCGCGGCTTCCTCGCGGTCGAGGTCGATCCGCTCCGCCGAGAGGTCAGCGAGCTTTGCGCCGAGCACCCTGGCGACGGCCTCGGCGACCTGCAGCGCAGTGGGCATGGGAGGATCGTTTGCCATCTGTCTCGTTCCTGTCGGGGTTCACTGCCCGGAATCGGCCCCGAGGGGTCCTTTCCGCTCCGCGGCAATCTACCCTGTGCCCGCCAGGGCGTCGAGCCTGACGCTCCGGACGATTCTCTGGTGTCCTGCGGTGCAGCGGTTCCGCTAGCGCGGAATGCGAAGGGGAAGATCTTGTGCTCTGGCCGCTGATGTCAGGAATGCGGATCGAGACAGGGCAGGGGGAGGGGCACCCCGGCGCCCGCGCCCCGCGCGGGCTGGGGGCGACCCACTCTACTCGCTAGGGCGCGCGTCGACGCTGGGCGCGCCGCCGCCCGCCCAAGCTCGCCGGCATGGATGCCGGCCCTTCGGGTGACGATCGGGGCCAGGGAGCGTGGGGCAGACGTGGCATGCTGTCTGTACGGTTGGACGCAGGGTAGGGGGCTTGCTTGCAGGAGCAGCGCTACCCGTGGGCAATGCCGCCGTCGCCGCCATCATGGAGCTGACTCCTGCGACTTCCATCACGGCCTTGCGTTCCCTCGAACGGTTCTCTGTCGATGTGTCGGCAGGCTGGACCTCTAACCAGACCGCCATCGGGCCCTGGAAGCGACATCCCCCGGCTGGCCGCGCCAGCGCGGTGGGAAGCGGTGGGGGTTGGGCCCGCACCGATCTTTTCTCCCGCGCGCCTCGCCAACTCAAAATGCGCGACCACGCAGCCGTGACCGGCCCTGTCCCCTTGGGGGCAGGGGTAGGCAAGAACGTGCCCGATCAGAAACGAAGCTGCATGTCCGTCCTCCAACCTGCCTGAACTGGCGCAAACCGCCCTTCCTTGCCGATGAACCCTGCGGCGCCCGTCCCGGCCGGCAACCGGAAAGGCAGCGGACCGTGAAGCCCTTGCGGGCTTGCCGCACCACTCCTCGCTTTTGCCGGTTTCCCTCACGCCTGCGCGATGCTTGGCGCTCGGTGCAGCCCGGGCCTTTGCGCGCCGCCGATCGTGTTCATCGGCGGGCGGTTCCGCCGAATTCAAGCAGGAGATTACCCATGAAGAACCTCGTCATTCTGATCGGCCGCATCGCCAGCCAGCCCGAAACCCGCCATGCCGGCGAGACCGAAATCACCGGCTTCACGCTGGTCACCGATCGCCCCAAGCTGGTCGATGGCAAGACGGTCAAGAACGAAGCGGGCTACACCGAAACCCTCGCCGAATTCCACCGCATCACGGCTTTCAACGGGCTCGGGGCCTCGGTCGCCAAGCACAAGAAGAAGGGCGATCTGGTCGAAGTCCAGGGCCGCCTCCACTACTCGAAGTGGACCGACAAGGAAGGCATCGAGCGCTACGCGGTCGAGATCGTCGCCGAGGAAGTCCTTTTCCTCTGACGCCAGGCCAGGAGGCGGCGCTGTCCTTCGGGCAGCGCCGCTTCAGCCGTGTACGCAATATTCAATAGCGCGCGATGTTTTCGCACTTGCAGCATTGCAGGGTGCAACCCATATTGGCCCTGCCTTTCAGGCATCCTCTCCCAAACTTTCCACGGGGGCCGGCGCAAGTCGGCCCCCTTTTTCTTGCCTGACCGGTGTGGTGAGACCGGCGCTGTCATTCGTGACACTTTGCCCGCGGATAGAGTGTCAGGGACGACCACGGGCAGCGAATACTGCCTCATCGATCAGAGTCTCAAGACTTTCAGGGTCGATATCGGCGAAGCCTGTCCTTGCTTCGTCGAGTGTCAGATCGAACAGCCGCCAGATGACGGCTTCCTCGATGAATTTCGAACAGTCCAGCGGGTCGTTGTCTTGGCCACGGAATGCCCCAAATTCGAATCTCCTGGGGCATGATAGGAATTTCCACCCGGTTGGCGAGACTTCCTGCGCGCCCGCAGGCAAAGTGTCACAAGCGACAAACGACATCTTTCGGGTCAAGAGGGATTCACAGGATTCACGTTTTGTGCTCAATACTGATCCATGGAACGACAGGCACAGATTTCAGGCGTTGGAGGCATCTACGCGGTCCTGGCCGAGGCATCGAACCGGCCGCGCTATGCCTTCCTGGTTCTCCAGCTCATTGCCGAAGTGGCCGACGGGCGAGGGCAGGCGGGTCCCTTCGTGGCCGGTCCGTCTAGCGCCGGGGCAGGGGAGCCGGTCCTGCTGCGCGACTGGCTTTGCACCCAGCTCCTGCCGATGAGCGAGCAGCCCGCGCGACGCGCTGCGCTGCGAGAGCGCGTCGAGGCGGGCCTCAAGGACGAGCTGACAGGTCGGCCCGAGATCGACGAACCTCATATCGAGGCTGCGGTCGAGGAACAGGTCCTCTCGGTTGGCCGCGCCAATGTCAGCCGGGCGACATCGGATCTCGTGCGCGCCGGTCTCGTAACGCGCCACTATGCGGGTTATGCGACCAACCACAAGAACCGCGGCGGCGGGCGCCATGCGGTCTATGTGGTCAAGCCCGCCGTGCTGCGCCTGCTGCGTAGGCCCGCATCGGCGCCGACGGTTTCGCCATCACGGATGCCGCGACAGGGTGAGCTATTTGCGGCGTGATTTTCGGCTACAGCTTCCGGCGCTTCCGGGGTCATTCGATCAGTGCGATTATCCTCAACGTTTGTCCCAAGGTGCCGGTCTCTTGAGTATCTCTACAAGCTGCGGAACCGCTTGCGCTGGCCGAGCGAGCTCTGCGACGAACGCGCCAAATCCTCTGTTGCTCATCCGGATGAGTCGCTGTTCCATCAGCGCGTCTTCGGCCGCACGTACCGCTGCTTCCCGAACGAAATCGGCTCGCGAACAGTTTCGCAAGCTGGCGGCGCGATCGATGAGTGCGAAGTCGTGGTCGGTCATCCGGATCGAGACCGGGCGACCCCTGCTTTCGACGGACTTGGCCATATCCTTCCCCCAACTATCATCGCGCGGCTCGCGTTGCAGGCCGCTTATAGCCGGAGTTCGGGAAAATTCATGAGCACGTCGGCCTTTCTGAGTGAAGTTTCCGACGAACATGGTGTCTCGCCCGGCAGACTCTCGGCTGCGCTTCGGATCACCATGTCCGAACTGGCTGCTGTTTCTGGACTTCCGCCACATGCCTTTGCGCGTGGGATCACAGAGCAAACACGCCTCGCCGAAATGTGCGGGATTATCGACAGGGCCGTTCCATGGGCCGGGAGCGTTCAGGCAGCCTATGCCTGGTACCGATCGCAAGCTCTGCCTTCGTTCGGCGACGCCACGGCTGAAGAGCTCGTCCGGCATGGATATAGCCATCGGGTCCAATGCTATCTCGACCGGACTGCCGCCGCTGGATTTACCTGACCTTGCGTAGCAACGCGTGACGGCAGCACAGCTTGCGTTTTGCAGATGTTGGACTATATTTAGACTGAATATGGTATGGAGTGGGCAATGGGCCTCGAAACCCGCGTCAAGCCGATCAGCTATCTGAAAGCCCACAGCGCCGAAGTCATGCGTGACCTTGCCGACGGCGCACCGCCGCTTGTGATCACGCAGAATGGCGAGGCAAAAGCGGTCCTGCAGGATGTCGCGAGCTATGCGGAAACCCAGGAACTGCTGGCGCTCCTCAAGCTTCTCGCGATGGCGCGCGACGATATGGCGCAAGGCCGCGTTCAGCCGCTCGAAGGCCTCAAGGATCGGATTCGGGCGCGCGCGGCGCGCTGATGTCGACGCCAATCCGCATTCAGCTGGCGGCAGAAGCCGAAGGCGACCTGCAGGCGATCTACAATCACCGTCTGAAGCAGCGCGGGGCCGGCGGTCCGGACGGAGCCGATGCGATTCTCGACACGCTCTACGATGCCATCGAGAGCCTGATCGAGTATCCCTTGCGTGGGCCAGTCCCACCGGAACTGGACGCGCTGGGGATGACTGACTGGCGGCAGCTCTCGGTCTGGCCATATCGCATCATCTATACGGCCCAAGGTGATCTGGTTACGATTGCGGTTGTTGCCGACAGCCGCCGCGACTTCGCCAGTTTGCTGGAACGCCGGCTTCTCCAGCACGGCTCGCGGGCATAACCCGTTGATATTTAACATAAGAAGTATTATCAATCTAGTGCCGGCACCTCGGCAGGGGCTCTTCCGGTCTCTTGGAATCACAAGACGACTTCGCCCGTTTGTCGGAACTATCTGATTGACTTACTCTGACAAGATGTATGCATTGGGGTTGTGGCAACCTTGAATGAGCGCAGGGCAAAATCATCGTCCGGACCGGACCTCGTCCGATTTCCAGATTGCGAGGGAATGCGTGAACTCGTCCGCACGGGCGCCAAAGGCAGTTCCCGCGAGGAGCTCTATCAGGCACAAGAACTTGCCTATGACGCTGTCGAGGAACCTGACCGAGCACGCCGAAATATGTTTGCGCGCAAGGCGCTCGGCATTTCTCCGCTTTGCGCTGACGCTTGGCTCGAACTCTCCAATCTGCGCAATCTGAGCCCGGAAGCGCGTCGCGAATATCTCATGCGTGCGGTTTGTGCAGGAGAACTCGCCATCGGCGAGCGCAGCTTCGCCGAGGACAAAGGCAACTTTTGGCTCGTTCTGGAGACCCGGCCCTATATGCGAGCACGCTATGCCCTAGCCGAGGACCTCTGGTTCTCCGGTTCGCGCGACGAAGCAATTGGCCACTTGCACGAAATGCTCGAACTCAACCCGAACGACAATCAAGGCCTGCGTTACCTTCTTCTGACCTGGCTGATGTGGATGGACGATGATGCCGCCGCCCGCCGTTTGCTCGTCGAACACGGGCAAGAGACTTCGACGTTCTTGGAATTCACCCGCGTGCTGCTCGCCTTCAAGGAGAATGGCGACAGCGAGACCGCCCGGAAGTCCGCCGCCACTGCCATTCTCTCAAACCGCCATGTAGCGCGGTACCTTGCTGACCAAAAATCGTGGTACGCGCTGTCAGACTACTACTCGCCAAGGCAAGAGAGCGAAGCGGCGTGGTACGCCGAGAGGCTAGGCTTTGCATGGCTTCGTGCCCCAGGTTCGATCGAATGGCTGGGCGAGCAAATGACCAAGGAACCTGCACAGAACCGCGATGGCGAAACCCTGCACTAGCGGGCAACCCACCGATGTAGCTAACTGCTAGACGACCAAACTGGTCCGGATTCCTTCTTCCCACTGCGCCAGCATCCGGGTGCCAATCTCCTCGAATTCCGGCTCCGCATGCATGTGACGCTTCAGTTGCGCCATTGTCTCGAACACTGCTTCGGCGATCGCGCCCAGCATGGCCTTGATCGCTGCGGGCGATCCAATCTGCCGGTTCGTGCCGAATACCAGCAATTGCTTCTCCGTTGGCCACCTGGTCGAACCGTCGAGCGTCAGCGCCATCTGGTCAGCCTGAATATATGCCGTGGTGGTGACAAGGTCGTAGACCGGCGCCAGCGCCACCTCTCCTTCGATATCGTCGTAGACGATCCCGAAGTTCTTGAGGTGCGCGTCGCCGTTGCGCAACGCTGCATTGAGCGCGATCATCCGGAAGATCGTTTCCGAACCCGTCGCGACCTGGTCGGGCGAGGCAAATTCGCGAAACCGCTTGAGGACAGCGGTTTCGTAAGAGCCGCGATATTTCTCGGCTGTCGCCCGTGCGTTGAGGACGCAAAAATCCTCGAAACCGCGGTATCGCCCGTCGCTGCGCAGATCGAACCGATCGATGACGAGCGCGCGCCCGTCGTCCGAAAGCTGGAAACGTGGAACCGGCAGGCCGCAACGTTCTGCGGCCTTGAGGCAGAAGAACTCGTTCGCAGCGAGCTGTGGATACTGGTCTTCCCAGAATTTGACGATGTGCGTCGCGCCCTGAATGCTCGTGCGCTCGCCTGCCTCGGGCCCTGCCCCCCAGGCGACCTCGTCGCGGATGAGCAGCTTGGGCTGTACTCCGCTCACGCCCGAATAGGCTGCAAACCGCTCAAGGAGATACTGGAACAGGTTGCCGTCCCGGCGACTGGCCAGAAGCTCGTCGACCGACTGGAACGGGACGGCCTGATCCAGTTCGGCATGCTCGTCCGTGTAGCGCAGCCGGCCCACCTGCGAGCGCCCCACGATCGCAAGCAGGTCGAGGTCGTCGAATGTCCCGGTGGCTTTTGCGAAAGCCATGCGCAGCCGCTCCCGCAGCACGCCTTCGGGCAGGTTCATCTCGAATATCGGGGCAAGTCCGAACTCGCTGTCCCATGAGGCAAGGCGCACCGGCATGGTGATTGACACCGCGTCTGCCGACCCGGCCCCGGAGGCATAGGCGAACGCCGTTCCCCTTGCCCCCTTGGCCCCGAGCAGACCTGCCCCTCGGCCATCGGTCCAGACCTTGATCGTCATGCCTGATCATCCGTTTCGGAGAGAAGGTCCTCGAGGGTTGGCCGTCCCCGATTGGCTTCACCCAGCTTCAAGGTCAGCCCAAGCGCGGACAGAATTCGTGCGATCTTGCCGAATCCCAGTTCCGCCAAGCGGCCATTTTCCAGCGCATCGAGCGTCGATCGCCCAATACGCGCGCGCCGGGCAAGCTCGGCCTGTGTCAGCCGCTGCGTGCTGCGGTGCTGCGCGATCAATTTTCCGAGAGTGGCCAGATCCAACATTTGCACGATATACTAGGCAATTATGAACGAATCAAGATATATACCTCATATATAATGCAAGCCGAGCCATCATCTGATTATGGGGTAAATGGGTTCAATGGCCGACACACGCAGGGCAAGCCTGACCTACAGGAAACGGCATGACACATTTTTCTAATTATGGCATAAAGTGCGACAAGTGCCCTAATTCTACGGTCTGGTCCCGGCTGAGGGCTGATAAGGAGTAGTGCCATGACAGTGCAAGTGATGATCACTCCCAACGGTCGGATGAGCCTTCCGGCCGATATCCGCAAGCGCCTCGGTCTTGCTGGCGGCGGTGCGTTGCTCGTCGAGGAAACCGAAGACGGTGTGATCTTGAGAACGGTCGCGCAGTCGATCGCGCACGCACAGGCTCTGGCGAAGAAGTATACCGGAAAAAATGTCGACGCTTCGGTCGACGCTTTTCTCGCCCGTCGGCGTGAGGAATCCGGCGAATGAGCGATGTCGTGCTCGACGCATCGGCTTTGCTCGCCCTGCTCCGTGATGAGCCGGGCGCGGGCAAGGTTGCTGAAACCATCGCAGACGCGCGGATGTCGAGCGTCAATTACGCCGAGGTCGTCAGCCACTTCATTCACGTAGGCATGCCAGCCGATCAAGTCGACGACATGCTGAGGCCATTGCCGATGGCGATCGTCGAAGCCGATCAGGCGCTTGCCACGATCGCCGGACGGCTACGCGCGGCGACGGCCGAGGCCGGCCTGTCGCTTGGCGATCGCTTTTGCCTGGCGCTCGCGCATCGTGACGCACTTCCCGCCCTCACCGCCGACAAGCAGTGGCGCACGGTCGCCGACGCTGCCGGCGTAACCGTCACGGTCATCAGGTGATCCGATGCAATCCGATGCCGCCTTGCGGTGGCCTCCGATGCAGGACTACTAAGTCACTATGACGCGGGCGCCAGTTCATCCAGAACTTTTCACATGGGCGCGAGAGCGTGCCGGCTTGAGCGTTGAGGATTTGGATCACCGCTTCCCAAAACTGGCATTGTGGGAATCTGGTGAGGCTCAACCCACGATCAAGCAGCTGCAATCCTTCGCTGCCGCAGTACATGTCCCCGTAGGTTACCTCTTTTTGCCTGCTCCCCCGCAGGAACAACTGCCTATTCCGGATTTTCGGACCATTGACGGTCGTGGTGTGCACCGCCCGAGCCCAAACCTCATCGACATGGTCTACGCGTGCCAGGAACGGCAGGGTTGGTTCAAGGACTATGCCCGGACGGTGCGTCTGCCTGAACTGGCGTTTGTCGGCAGCGCCACGCTGAACGAGCGACCCGCTGCAGTCGCCGCTCGCATGGCCGAGGCACTTGCATTCGATCTTGAAGCGCGAGCGGCTTGTCGAACCTGGGAAGACGCCTTGCGCCTGTTCATCGGGCACGCTGATAGCATCGGCGCGTTGGTCATGGTTAGCGGAGTTGTTCTGAGCAACAACAACCGGCGACTCGACCCTGAGGAATTCCGGGGCTTTGCCCTCGTCGATCCCCAGGCACCGCTTGTTTTCATCAACGGCTCGGACAGCAAGTCTGCGCAGATGTTCACGCTTGCCCACGAGTTGGCGCACCTCTGGCTCGGCGCTTCTGCCATCTCCAATGCCAGTGCCGCACCGGTCGCTGGATTTCGACGCGAGGAAGTCTGGTGCAATGCCGTTGCCGCAGAACTTCTTGTTCCGCTGGCTGTGCTGCGCGCCGATCTGGTTGCAGACGAACCGCTCGAGCATGCAATCTCCCGTCTTGCACGCCGATACAAGGTCAGCAGTCTCGTCATCCTGCGACGTCTGCTTGATGCGAATTGGTTGACGCGGGACGCGTACGATGCGGCCTGGGCGGCAGAGCGAGCGCGGTTGCGCGCTATTGCGGAGCGGGGCGGCGGCGGCGGCGATTTCTATCGCACAACCCTTTCGCGCGTCAGCCGGCGCTTCGCGCGCGCACTCGTTGAGAGCACGCTCGAAGGACAGACCCTCTATCGCGATGCCTTCCGTATGCTGGGTGTCGCCAAGACTGAGACATTCAACAATATCGGCCATGAAGTGGGGGTGTTGCCTTGAGCCGCTACCTCCTGGACGCCAATGTCTTCATCCAGGGCAAGAACCTTCACTACGGTTTCGACTTCTGCCCGGCCTTCTGGGACTGGCTTGTCGAGCAAAATCAAGCGGGCGTCGTCGCAAGCATCGAGAAAGTCAGCGACGAATTGGTAGGCGCGGGCGACGAACTTGCCGACTGGGCAACCGCGCGAGGCCGACCGTTCTTTCTCGCCCCGGATGATGTGGTCTTGCCTGCCCTGGGCGAAGTGTCAGCCTGGGCGACGGGACAGAATTACGAACCAGCTGCAATCGCCACCTTCCTCCAGGTTGCAGACTACTGGCTTATCGCCCATGCAAGGGCTCACGAATTCATCGTGGTGACCCACGAGGTGCCTTCGGAATCGGTACGCAAGATCAAGATCCCGAATGCGTGTATCGGGCTCGGGATAACCTGCGTCTCGCGATATGAGATGCTGCGCCGCGAGCGTGCCCGCTTCGTGCTTGGTGTAGCTACCTAGATATCGCAATTATGCCGTCTTGCTGACTACGTCGCCTCGATGACTGATGCTCACCTCCTCAAGACCTACGAGCGGCTAATCTCGCCTCGGCATGGCAATTGAGCCAACCAGTGTCGTCCGAAGCGACCCATCTGGAATACGGCGTTTACCCTGCAAATCCCCGCACTCGCTCAGTCGCAGGGTAAATCGGCCTCAAACCTGATCTGCACGGGATGCAATCAGCTCTCCTCGCCAGCATTTGCCTGATCGAGCAGGTCCATGAACCGCCGTGCCGCATCGCGGTCGCCAGCGTCCGCGAAGGCCGCATCGAGATCAGGCGCCGAGCCCAGCATGTAGAGCAGCGACCACATGGCGAACCTGCGTCCCTTGTCGGCCTCCAGCCCGAACTCGACCTGCATGCGCTCGATCCCGCTCGCCATCGCATCGGCGGAAACATTCCCAAGGTCCTCTGTCCCGAAGAACCGCCGCATCTGATCGTCAAATTCCATGCGTCTGCTTCGACAAAGTTGAGCGGCCCTGTCAAGATTGCCGCACTCGGTCCCGCGCGCCTTGCAGCCGCGCTCCTGCGGGTGCGGCGCTTCCCGTATTGGGCCGCCGGCACTCTTGCCTCCGGCTCCGTCGCCGTCCCGCACCCGTGACAAGCACGGGGCCCGCGAGACGACGGACTTGCTCCGGCAAGGGGTCCGTCCCTTGTTGCTGGCCGCGCCGTCGTCGGCGCTGGCCAGGGCGATCCCGCCTGCCTCCACCGAGCGGGCACATAGGCGCCCTGTGGGAGGCCTGAAAGGCGGGTCGCAGTCGATGCGGTGTTTTGCCGTTCACCCCGAACGCGCGCGCGGTTCGGGGGCAAAACCTTCCCACTCTCTCATCTCGGTGGCCGAGCGAAATCGGCATCGCCAAAGCATGACGCCTGGGAGCTGGCGGCCGTCAAGGATCGCGGGTGCCCCCCGATTTTGCGTGCCCTGCGGCGTGCGCCTTGTGCGCCACAAAACCGGCTCCCCCCACGCCCGCTGCTCGCGGCGGCGTGGCCCAAGCCCCGCCGTCCTGTGACTGCCTGACTCCGGCGTCCTTCAAGGCACATCTTTCATCGCGGTGATGAGAGAGATCGATCCTTCGGAGGATATCATGACAACTCGTTTCTCGAACTTTTCCGATCTTGCCGAACACTATGCGCGAGAGATCGCAACGCCTGACTATGCCCGGGCCTTCATGGAGCAGGCCGAGCTCTCCCGGCTATCGGTCGCAGACGAACCCAGCTCGGCCGAAATGCCCGATCCGGATGCCGCACAGGCGGCGATCGAGATGATGCTGGCAACGGTCTTCGACCTGTTTCGCGACACCCGCATGGAGGACTTCGCGAGCGAAGTCGCCTGGGGCATCGCCAACAGCTTTCATGTAGTGGCGAAACGCCTCGACGACCGTGAGGATGCCATGGCGAAAAAGCTCCAGGAGAAGCTTCGCGAATACGATCCCAGCGAGGTTTACGCCACCGACGTCGAAGACCTTACCATGCAGGCCAGGAGCCTGGCCGAGTGCCGCGACGCGATGGAGTGCATGCGCGATCATGCCGCTTCGATCTATCTTGTCGAAACCGGCCGTCCCTTCTCGCCGGTGCGTGGTTCGCGGGTCTCGATGAAAAACAACGCCTCGATGATCGAAGCGCGCGATTACCTTGCCTCTCAGCGCGCACAGCGCCGCGAGCAGTTTGCGCCCTCGGGTCCGGTCGTGGTGTTCTCGGGCGGACAGCAATTTGCTGATATCGGCCAGGTGCGCGACTACCTCGATGCAGTGCATGAACGTATCCCGTCGATGGTGCTGGCGACCACCGCGCAGAACAAGGGCGCCGATGTCATCGCGGCTTCCTGGGCATCGCGTCGGGGCGTGCCGGTGATCCTGTGCAAGCCCGATGCATCGCGCGGTGCTTCCGCGCCCTATCAGCGCAACGCCCGAATGCTCGCGTTCAAGCCGGTCGAGGCGATTGTCTGCAGCGGCGGCGGTATCCAGGCGAACCTTGCCGACCGTCTGCGCGAGGCACGCATTCCGCTCCATATCGTGCGCGAAGTGGGTGCCGATAATGAACCCGTGCAGCGCCAGGCGAAGGTCGCGGCGCAAGGCGGACAGCAAACCGCAAAGCGGGTCGCCAATGGGGACGATCTCCCGCCGTTCTGAGCGACCGACCCATCAACTCCACGGTTCTCGTAAAAGGGTGTCCGGCCTCACCGCCGGATGCCCTTTTCTGCTGTCGGTTGAGCTCTCCCCTGCCCGGCTCGCTCGCATGCTGGCCCCGCCAGTGACGGCCTATGGCCTGCTGGCGGGACGGCATGGCTCGCATCGGCCGGACTGGATGGATAGGGGGGTATTCCTTCTCGCAGACTTCCAAGCGTGATGACCGCCATTGGCACGCGTCAAGAAGGGCGGTTCCCCCAATTTTCACGGGCCCCTGCGGCTACGCCTTGAACCCGAAAAAATCGGCTCCCCCACCCCCGCTGGCGCGGCGGTCCTGCGGCCCGTTCCGTGACCCGCGCCAAGCGCGATCATCCTGCCTCGAGACCTCTTTTCAACGTCTCTTTCAGAGGAGGTTTTTATGAACGCTCTCGTTTCCCGTTTCGAAATTCCGGAATTCGATCATTTTGGTTACGACGCTGCCATTCGCACCGCAACCATGCGCGCCGCGCACAGCTTCTTCGACTGCCACGTGATCGAGGACGCAGACGGCTCGTTCCGCGTTGTCGAGGAAGGCGATTACAACGCGCTGCCGATGCACCTCATCGACCGCATCGTCCATACGGTCCAGGGCCAGATGGCCGACGACTTCGACGAGGAGAACATCGCGCGCGCCGCCAGCTTCATGAGCGTTCTGATGGACGCCGACTGGGACGATGACTGCCCGTTCTGATGCACCGATCGCGATCAAGCCGGAGGGATCCAATGTGGGTCTCTCCGGCTTGTTCGTTTTCGGGAAGCAAAAGCGCCGCCGGACACATCGAGTGCCCGGCGGCGCTGGTCTCTTGCCGAGACCGGTTTCAGCTTGCCGACAAACGCTTTTCCGCCTCGTCGAGCCCGAGCTTGCCGAGCGTTGCGAAGAACGCTTCGACCCGCTCGAACGGCGCCTTGCCAAGCGGGCTCTTGCGCATCAGCTCGATGCTCGCCTTTTGCTCGTTATCGCGCAGTTTCGCTTCACGCGCAGCCAGCGCGTCGCGATCCTTTGCAATGGCTTGACGTTCGGCTTCAAGGCTTCCTCTTCTGGCCATGATCATACTCCTGGGTGGTGCTGAAACCTCCCGACCACAAGCCTTGCCCGGGCTTGTGCCTTTGGCAAGCCCTTGTGCATCATGAGGCGCAAATTTCCGGCGAACTGGCGAAGTAAACTACGCCGGTGCCAGCGCCATTTCTTGCCGTGAAGGCCCCTCCCCATATCCTCATAAGTGCTGACAACCCCGCGAGCGACGGCATGGGTGGGATTGATTGGATGTTTTGCAGACCGTACACGGCCTTGCCGTTGTGGGAATGGCAGAAATCGGCATGTTTACGCACGGTATGGCTTGTATTCTGGCGTATTACAATCTGGCCGACACAACCGTAAGCGGCTGAACTCCGCCATTTCGGGCGTAATACGATGTGATACGCCCGCTACCTGTGACCTTTCGCTTGCCACCCCCTTTGCGATAGCCTAAATTCCTAGTCGCGCAATTCCCGCCAGGCCCTTTTCGAAGGGGTTGGCGATGACAGATACGGTTCTGATTTCGGTGCGGTTGCCGCAGCCGATTGCCGAGGCGGCCAAGGCCGCTGCCGAAGCGCAAAAGACTTCCCGGTCCAATCTCGTGCGAATCGCGCTTGAGCATTTTCTCGATGGCGTCGCGGGCGCTTCCGAACTGGACCGGCGGAGGCAGTTCTCGCTCGAGTATCTCTTCCTCGCGCTCGACCTCATCATCCAGCGGCAATACGCCGACGTGCACGGCGAACTTCTCGCCGAAGCCGAAGCCAGGATGGAGGCGCTTTGTGGCGCGGCCTGACACCTGGTCCGACCGCCGCCGCCCGGGCAAGCTGCAGCATCATTCTGCGCGCGGCAACATGCCGCGCAATGCCGGCGATTTTACCCGAGGATCGCAGCTCATCACGCACGAATTCCTGATGTGGTTCGCCTCCGCGCGGCTGCCGTTTCTCGTCTGGTTCTTCACCTTCCTCGCAGTGCTTTCGGTGGTCCTGGCGCTGCGGCTTCACGAACACGAAATTCAGATGATTGGCATGCGGATCTATGCTGCCGGATGGCAGTTCATGGAGTTCTCCAATGCCAAGGTGATCAACCTCACCCTGCCCTCGGGAGAGGTCATTCCCGCACCCATCGGCATGGTCGCCTCGCACCCCGATGTCGTCGTCGCCTGGGAGAGGATGATGCGCGCGATATGGGGCTCGCTGTTTATCTCGCTTTTCGTCGCCGTGCCGATTGCGGTGTGGTTCGTCGACTTCTCCCGGCGGCGCGGAAAGTCGATCCTCGAGGAGCGCCATCAGCGCGGCGCGATGCTCGTCGATGCGACCGATCTTGCATCCGTCATCAACGATCACAACCGCGCCGCGCTCGCTCAGGAAGTCGCCGAACGCTTGCCGAGAAGGACCATGGACGAGGTGCTTGCTATGCCGCTTGTCGAGCGCAAGGCAGCGGGCATCCATCATGCCTATTCGCTCGCCGGTGTGCCCTTCCCCTGGCGCACCGAACAGGCGCACACGATGATGATCGGCTCGACCGGAACCGGCAAGACGACGCAGATGCGCGCGCTGATCGCGCAGATGCGCAAGCGCCGCGACCGGGCCGTCGTCTTCGATCTCACCGGCGCCTATGTCGAGGCCTTCTACAACCCCGAGACCGACACGATCCTCAATCCTATGGACGAGCGCTGCCCGTCCTGGTCGGTCTTTGCCGAAGCGAAGAACCATGCCGACTTTACCGGCATTGCCGCCGCGCTTCTGCCCGCCGATGGCGGCGGAGCGGAACCCTTCTGGATGCTGGCTGCGCGCACGCTTTTCGTCGAGACCTGCATGCGCCTTATCAAGCTGGGTAAGGCGACCAACCAGGCGCTCGCGAGCCGACTGATGATGGCCGACCTCAAGGCGGTCCACAAGCTGCTCGAGAATACCGTCGCCGATCCGCTGACCGCGCCCGAAGCGGCGAAGATGGCGGAATCGATCCGCGCGGTGTTCAACACCAATGCGCAGGCTTTGCGGTTCCTTCCTGAAGGCAAGGAACCCTTCTCGATTTGCGACTGGATCCGCGATTACGACCAGCCCGGATCGATCCTGTTCATCACTTCCTCGCACAACGAACTGGTCCTCAATCGCGCGCTCCTCTCGCTCTGGATGAACCTTGCCGTGCACACGCTGATGCGCTTGCCGCGCACGCGCGATTTGCGCACCTGGTTCTTCTTCGACGAGGTCCATGCGCTCCACCGCCTGCCTGCGATCGAGGACGGCCTGCAGACCGCGCGCGGGTTCGGAGGGGCCTTCGTGCTTGGCATCCACAGCTTCGCCAAGCTTGCCGAAACCTATGGCAAGGAAGGCGCACAGAACCTTGCATCGCTCGCGCGCACCAAGCTCATCCTTGCCGCCGCCGATCGCGACACAGCCGAGCATTGTTCGGATTTCATCGGCCACCGCGAAGTGCGCATGATGGATGAGGCATACAGCTACGGATATTCGAACATTCGCGATGCCGCGACGATCACCCCGCGCAGCGAAGTCCAGCCTCTGGTGCTACCTGACGACATCATGAAGCTGCCGTCGTTGCGCGGTTTCCTGGTCTTCCCCGAAGGCTTCGATGCGGCACGGATCAGGCTTGCCTGGAAGGATTACCCGACCGTCGCCGAAGGCTATGTGCTGCGCGAAAATGTCGAGCCGATCGAATTTGCTGAAGAGGCCGAAGAGGAGGACGCAGCCGATCCGGAAGCCGGCGGGCGCGAGACCCGCGATGCGCCCGAACCCGAGCCGGAGATGGAACCGGACGACCACCGCGAGCCAGTCCGTGATTCGAGCGCGGACGAGGACGAACCGGCCCAATTGGGAAGCCAGGACAGCGGCGCGAATGCACCTGTTGCCAGCAGCCTGTCGCGCGCGATGAGCTATCGTCCGGGCGCGCCGGATGCTGAACCGTCCGCGACGCAGCGCGGCGATGAGACCGCCCCCCGCTCACCCATGAATGTGAAGCCGCACGCCAAGGGCAAGCAGGTCTCGCAAACGGCGCGCGAGCTCTCCGAGGCGCTCGAACCACAGCGCAGCGTTGAACGTTCCGCAGGCGGTCCGGGCGAAGCCCAATTGCCCGGCCTCGACGCCGATGACGACCTTGGGTTCTAAGGGCCATGCATTCGATCGCACCGGTTCGCTCGGCGGGCGGCGCTGCCGACTATTTCGCGAACGACAATTACTACACGGCTGAAGAGAACGCGGAAAGCGGGGTCTGGGGCGGCGAAGGCGCGCGCCTGCTCGGGCTTGTGGGCGAAGTTGGGCGAGATGCGTTCGAGGCAATCCTCGGTGGCCGGCTGCCCAGCGGCCAAATGGTGGGGCAGGTCGAGGGGCGCAGGCTGGGACTCGATCTCACCTTCTCGATGCCCAAGTCCGCCTCGATCCTGGCGTTGGTGACCGGCGACAAGCGTATCCTCGGTGCGCATCTTACAGCCGTCAAATCGACGATGAGCGCGCTTGTCGAAAAGCGCCTCGCCGAAGCGCGCAACTACGAGCGCAACCGCAATGGCGAACCGGAAAAGACCGGCAATCTTGTCTATGCCCTGTTCGCTCACGACACGAGCCGCGCACTCGATCCGCAAGGCCATGTCCACGCCGTCGTTGCCAACCTGACGCGCGATCTGAAGGGCAACTGGAAGGCGCTGTGGAACGGCGAGATCTGGAAGAACAACACCACTATCGGGCAGTTCTACCACGCCGCCTTTCGCGCCCGGTTGCAGAAGCTGGGTTACGAGACCGAGGCCTCGGGCAAGCACGGCGCGTTCGAGATCAAGGGGGTGCCCAAAGAGGTCATCAAGGCATTCTCTACGCGTACTGCCGAGATCGAGGCGAAGATCGCGGAGACAGGCGCAACGAGGCTCGCCACGAAGAAACAGATCACACTTTACACCCGCGAGCCGAAGCTCGCTGTCACTGACCGACAAGCGTTGGTCGAGGGCTGGCAGGCGCGCGCGGCGGAACTTGGGTTCGATGGCAAGCCGCTGGTTGCCGCAGCGCAGGAGCGCGCTGCAACGCAAGCTCGCCCCACCATGCGCGAGACCGCAAGCCAGGCCTTTGCCGAAGTCACGACGCGCATATCGGCTGCTCTAAGGCCGCCCAGCGACCTTGCTGCATCCGGCCCCGCCGCGCTGTTTCTGTCGGCAGAGACAATCAAGGCGCAGCATGCGACCGCCTCGGCGATCCGGCACCTTTCCGAACGCGAGGCGGCGTTCAGTCCGCATGCGATACTCTCCGCCGCGCTGGGCTTCCAGATCAGGGGGCTCGAAGGCGAGGCGGTGATCGAGCGCATCGGGCAGCTGATCGACAGCGGTCACCTCATTCCCGGCAAGTCCGACCGTCTCGACGGGCATTTTGATCTCGTGACGACGCCTGAAGCGCTGGCGCGCGAGCAGCAGATCCTCGACCGCATCGATGCCGGGGCCGGACAGGGCTGCGCGTTCATGGCGCCCGACGTGGCGGTCGAACGCTTGCAAATGGCCGCGCGTGACCTCGGAATGGAACGCGCAGGGGCCGAGGACTGGCAACTCAATGCCGGGCAGCTGGCGGCGGGGGTGGCGGTTCTGTCGGGCGAGGACCGGTTTCTCAACATCCAGGGCGTGGCCGGCGCGGGCAAGTCGACCCTGCTTGGTGCAGTGGCGAAGGTGCTGGCCGAAGACGGGGTACGCCTTGTCGGCCTGGCCTTCCAGAACAAGATGGTTGCTGACCTGCGCGGCGGCGGTTCGCAGGCCATGTCGGTCGACGAGATGCAGGCGGCCGGCATCGAGGCCTATACGATCGCGCGGTTCGTCAGCACCTATGGTTCGGCCGCAGCGCGCGGCGAAGGCGAGCGATTTGAGGCGGCGAAGGCTGAACTGAAGGACACGGTCATTATAACCGACGAGTCCTCGATGGTCTCCTCGCGCGACATGCTCTCGGTCATCGCTATCGCCGAGCGGCTCGATCTCGCCAAGGCGCCGTTCATGGGCGACCGTCAGCAATTGTCGGCGATTGAACAGGGCAAGATGTTCGCGGTCTCGCAAAGCGCCGGACAGACGACGGTGCGGATGGACGAGAACATTCGCCAGAAGAACTCGCCGCTGCTGCTCGCGGTCGCGGGATTGTCGAACGAAGGTCATGCCAGCCTTGCACTCGACCTCCTGGCATCGCACGGCAAGGTCACCGAAGCGGGCAAGGACCATGTCACGGCGGCAGCCGATCTCTGGCTCTCCCTGCCGCCCGGTCAGCGCGCGCAGACCGCTATTTTCACTGCCGGGCGTGACGATCGCGCGCTAATCAATACGCTGGTCCAGGCCGGCCTGCTGAATGAAGGCACGCTCAAGGGCGAAGGCGTGGCGCTCAAGGTGCTGCAAAGCGCCAACACCACCCGCGAGGAAATGCGCTTTGCCTCGACCTACCGCGCGGGGCAGGTGCTCGAAGCGCGCATGGAGGTGCGCGAGCTCGGGCTGGGCAAAGGCGAATACACCGTCCGCGAAGTGCGCCGCGACGGCAAGGTTCTGCTCGAGCGCGGAAACGCAAGAAAGCTCATCGATCCCGATCGGCTCGATCCGCAGCACCGCTTCGACCGGCTCGGGCTCTACGAGCAGAAAGACCTGAGGCTGCACGACGGCGATACCGTGTTCTGGCGCGACAAGGATGCGAGCCGTGACATTGCCAAGTCGACTTATGCCACGGTGCTGGCAGCAACGAAGGATGCGGTCACGCTGGAGCTTGGCGACAGGCAGCAGGTCACCCTGCCCGCCGGCGATCCGATGCTGCGCCGCCTTGACCTTGGCTATGCCCTGAATGCCCATATGGCGCAGGGCGTGACCATGGCGCGGGCGATCGAAGTCATATCCTCAAGCCAGCGCAACCTCGCCACTCAGCGCACGCAGAACGTCCTCAACACGCGCGCCACCGACGATATGCATGTCGTCACCAATGACCTGGCTGCGCTCAAATTCCAGCTCGACCGCACGCCGGGCAACAAGACTTCGGCGCTCGAGGCAACAGGCCGGATCGAC
The DNA here is from genome assembly GCF_014645195.1 of Novosphingobium indicum. GTDB lineage: Bacteria > Pseudomonadota > Alphaproteobacteria > Sphingomonadales > Sphingomonadaceae > Novosphingobium > Novosphingobium indicum. The sequence continues at coordinate 223,882 of NZ_BMLK01000005.1, forward strand.
GTCGACAAGCCGCCCGCGAACCCGACCGATGCCCGGCAACTGCCGGACCTGAAGATGAGCCCGGAGCTCAAAGCCAAGCTCGATGCGGTGCTCGGTCCCCGGCCCGAACCGCAAGTGCACCAGCTTCCCGTTCCCGAAAAATCGCTGGGGCTCGACCTGTGAGATTCGCCCCTGCCCCCAAATCCCCCTACCTACCAAGGAGACCTCAAGCCATGTCCTACGACCACCAGGAAATCGGCGATTTTGCCAGCGAGGCCGACGCGCGCGATTGGGCCGAGCGCAATGGCCTGGAGCTGCGCGACCTGCATCTGCGCGCCCGCGGTGAGCGCAGCGTGACGCTCAGCGTGCGCCGTTCAGCGCTTGGCGATTCAGCGCCGAGCGACCTCTCCTATGGGCGGCGTACCGGGTTCTTCTGATGCGCGTTTCTTTCCCCAACCTCTTCCGCCCGGCAGGCCTTGCGCCGCGCCTGACCGGAACGGCGCGGTCCGGGTCGCCTCCCACCGGGCCGTGCCGACCGGGCGGGGCGGTGGAGAGAATCGCGTAATGCTCGCTTCGGATCGCGTAGGGTGTGCTTCGCCCTTCTCGTTCAAAGGGTGGCGTCGATGGTGCTTCAGCCCTAGAAGAGCCGTGACTCGCCGTTTCCGGGCGCGTGTCATTCTCCAATCGTTATGAACAAGACCATGCACCAACCGAAATCGCGCGCCGCCAATGTCCATGTCGGAACAATCGAGGCTTCACCGCGCGGGCCGCTCTTGCGCGATGACGAAGGTGTCGTCTGGCGCCTCGGGTTCGTCGATGATCAGGTGCCCGAGGATCTCGAAGGCAGGGTAAGTATTCGCGGGAAGGTCGTCGATCTCGACCGGATCGAGGTCGAGTACTGGGAGCGATTGGATGGCGGTGGTTGATGGCGATTTCAGAGCCACCTGCATCAAGAAACGACAAGGCCAACTCAACTCATTCGCCGAGCTGAGTATACAATCTGGGTCTCAGGATGAGATCAGTTCGCTTGCGAGGTCGTGAAGCGGGATTACGTCGATATCGTCCGCATATGGGAACTTTTCCGTTCCGGGATAGACGATGAGTTTCCGTGCCGGCCCGATGTCCTCGCAGGCGTTGTGAAAGCCTCTGCCCACTTTCGGTGTCAGGCTGCGCTTGATTTCGACGGCCCAGACTTTGCCTGACGGCAAAGTGAGCAGCAAATCGACTTCAGCGCCGGCCGATGTTCGATAGAAGTTTGCAAGTGTCCGTTCCGGTGCAGCGCCAATGAGGTTTTCAATCACGAATCCTTCCCAACTTGCCCCCGCCACGGGGTGAGCAAGTAAGGCTTCGAGGTTGGCGATATCCAGCAGACTGTGCACGAGACCGCTGTCGCGCACGTAAATCCGAGGCGATTTGACGAGGCGTTTTCCGACATTGGCGTGCCAGGGGGGCAGTCGGCGCACCAGCAGCAGGTCGACCATCAGGTCCAGATATGTCGCGACCGTCTTGCCATCGACGCCCAGGGATCGTGCAAAATCTGCTGCATTCAGCAGGCCTGACTGATGATGTGCGAGCATGGTCCAGAACCGGCGCAGCGTTTCAGCGGCGATGCGTGGCCCCAATTGCGGAATATCGCGCTCCAGATAGGTCTTGATGAAATCCTTGCGCCAGCGTCCGCTGGCCCTGTCGCTTGATGCCAGAAAGCTGTCCGGAAAGCCGCCCTTCACCCAGAGTTCGTCCTGCGTGTCAGCACCGCTTTCGAGGATATCAAGCGGCGTCATTTCCAGATAGGAAATCCGGCCAGCCAGACTTTCTCCTGACTGGCGCATCAGATCAAGCGAGGCTGAGCCCAGCAGCAGGAATCTGCCGGCGCGTTGTCCTCGCTTGCGGCCTCGATCGACGAGGCCGCGCAGGTTCTGGAACAGGCCTGGCAATCGGTGGACTTCGTCGAGGATAACGAGTTTGTCTGCGTGTCCTTCAAGGTAGAGTTCAGGCTCCGCAAGACGTGCACGATCGGCGTCGGATTCGAGATCGAGATAGATCGAGGGCATTCGCTCGCCGATTTCATGTGCGAGCGTTGTCTTGCCGACCTGGCGCGGTCCAAGTAATGCTACTACCGGGCTTTCGCCAAGGCGTTCGAGCAGTTCTTCCTGAATTCGCCGGTCAATCATCCTTGCATTTATGGAGTTTAACTCCACGATTGCAAGGTTAAATTGACATTGAGAGTGCCTGCTCAGGGAACAGCAGGTGGAATGTCGGGCTTTGCCGTTGGCGTCCAAACGCTGCAATCCAGCGCATGCGCGCTGCGGGAGGAGGATGGAGCGGCAGGGGCGTGGGGCGCTGATTTGCCCGGCCATGCGATTGAAAATCGAGCCCGATCGGGCTATCCATGTGGGGATAAGGAAGACCCGCCATGGACCATGATCGCTACGGACTCGATGGACATCCGATCCATCCCCGACCGGGTCATTTCGACTATGTGACCGGGCAACCTCTCCCGACATTTGAGGGGACGAACGGTCGCTCAACAGGCCCTCTCACGATCGCTCTCGCCGTAGTCATGTGCATCGTGGCGGTCTTCTTGGCGTATATGTCCAATCTGATTGGCTGACTTGTCCTTAGTTCGACCGCCTGGCCACATGCAGGTGATCGCGCGCTGGATTGTCGGGGAACCGCTCGAAATTGACGGCATAGGATGGTCCGAGGCGCTCGCGCACCCGCGCGGCCCATTGCTCGCCCTGCTGGTCGGAAATGTTGTTGCCCCTGAAGTCGAGCGCGCGATTGGCATAGTGCGCAGAGCCAGAGACATGCTGGCTGCTGTCGTTCCCTGAGGTGACCACCGGCCTTGGCAGGCCAAGCGCCCTCGCCTCTTCCGCGGCCGCACTCATCGCCGGGACCAGCGATCCGTCCATCCGGTCGAGCCGCGCGCCGCGTTTGATCCCAAGTCCGAGCTCGCGCGCTATGGTGGCCCCATCAACCGGTCCTGCAAACTCTTGCGTGATCAACCTGCTCTCGCTCAAGCTTCCCGTTGGCAGCGGCACGCCTGCGGGGGTCCCAAGATCGGCAGCCGAGCCGAGAGAGCCCTGCCCCGCAATCTTCGCGACATCGGCCAGTTCGTCGATCCGGCGGCTGCGCAAGTCGCTCATCAGGTCGTCCATGATGAAGCTGATCGCCTGGTCGCGCCGGGCGATATCGCGATAGTCGAGGCGGGGATTGGAGATGTCGGGCAAGTGCCACTCGGGATGTTCGCGCTGCAGCGTCTCGTAGCGTTCCTGGATGAGGTTGGACATGTCGCTCGAGACCTGGAAGCCATGGCTCTCGGCATAGCTCGCTTCCGACATCATGCGACCGCCGATCTCGCGGTAGCGCGCAGCGGCGGCGCGGCGTTCCTCCGCCTCGGCGACCCGCCAGTCGGTCCCGCCACTGCTGGTGCGCGACTGGCTCGCATCGGAGTAGTCCGAATCCTGACTGTAGGTGCCGCTCGATTGCACATCGCCCGCATTGCCGCTGATGACGACCCGGCTGCCGACATCCTCGGACTTGTCGGTGCCACGGGTAACCTGGTTCGTGGCAGAACGTTCAGTTCCGGCGCTCGCGCTATCACCAGTTTCCTTGCGCCCGGACATGGCTGCCGACAAAGATGCAGCGAGTCCACTTCCAGCGGCATCCTGCATCGGCGTTCCGATCGTTCCGGTGCCGGTCAGGGACACACTGGAGCCAAACACCCGGTTGGCAAAGTCGCTACTTGAACGACTATTTCCCTGCCGCAAGATCAGGTCATCATTGGTGACCTCGCGGGTCGACTTGCCCGACGACCCTTCGATGAGGACATTGCCGCCGACATTGTGCGTGTCGGAGGCGCGCGAGCCGCTTTCGCTGCGCGACCCGGTGACCTGGCTCGATGCGGTGACTTCGCTGCCGAACCGGCCGCGCGAACTGGACCAGGTCGTCGACGTGCCGTTCTCGATCCGGTCGGCCTCGTTGAGATACCACTGGCCCTGGTTGCGCAAGTCGCTGGCATAACCACGCGTCATCGTCGCCTTGAACGGCAGCTGCGAAATCGCGCCGCTTGCATCGATTACCGTGTGCGCATCGCCATAGGTGCGGTACATGCGTCCGTCCTCGCCGCGCAGGCTCGCCTGCGGCGCCCCCGCCATGAGATTGGGAGCAAGGTTCCACTGCGCCATCTGCCGGTTCTCGGCGTTGAGGTTGCCGTAGCTGACATCGCCGAACGCATAATTGCCGGTGGTTCGTTCGAGCGCGGCGGCATCGGCCGCGCCTTGTGCGGGCGACAGCAGCGCGCCCATGTTGTGCGCGACCGAGAGCGTGCCGCGCATGACCATCAGCGCAAGGACCGGCACCGACATCATCAGGAACCCGGCCATCGTCGCCACGTCCTGGTTGACAGCGTCGATCCCGGCCCAGGTGACAAGGCTCACCCCGCCAGCGGTGCTGGCAACGGTCTGGCTGGCGAGCCGGTCCATGATGAACATGTGAATGAGGACGTAGAGCGGGCCCCAGGCGGCGAGGTAGAAGAACCCCGCGAAATAGCCCTTGAGCGTCGCGATGCCGGTGCGCGGGAACAGCAACAGCGGAAACACCACCGGGAACAGCGCGTAGAAGACGAGCGTGAGCACGACGCCCAGAACCGGTATCCAGATCAGCCCCTGCTCGGCAGCCGTGGTCATCGCATTGCGGGTCTGAGCATCGGCGCGCTGCAGGGCGAAGGCGTCGGCATCGGCATTGCCGAAATCAAGCTGGGCCGCCTCGAAGGCATCGACCATGCTCTTTTGCTTGAAGAACTGGTTCCGGGTCATGGCGGTACCCGTGAGCAATTGTGCGACCACGGGCACGTCGGCGGCAAGCCGTGCGCCGGCTGCCGCCTGGGTGAGCTTGGGATACATCGAATGGGCGAACGGCAGCGCATAGGCGTTGATCGCCCCATCCCACTGCGCGTCGAGCAGCACCCAGGCCTCGGCGCAGGTCCTCCCCTCGATATCGACCGCCCCGCCCCCGGTATCGGTGAGGAATTTCATACCGCGGTTGGTGGCGGCATTGACCCCGAGGTCGGCCCAGAGATCATTGGATTCGGAAAGGAGCCGAAGGCTCTTGGTGCCGAGCAGGATGTCGTAGTAGGCGCATTGCTTGAGATAGCCGTCAAGGTTCGCCTTGAAGATGGGGTCGCGGATCTCGAAGCCGCGCACCTTGTCCCACAGCCGCGCGCCATAGACGAACCCGCCTGTCGAATAGTTGAGCGCGGCGGGCATGACAAAGACCGTCTCGGCGGTGCGCGTGAGGTAATCGCTTACCTGGCTGGTGAACGAGGCCATGACCCCCAGGCCAATCGGCACGTTGGCGACCGTCGCGGGCGCAAGGCCGGGATTGATACGGTCGGTGACCTTGACCGTGACGGTCGGCACCATGAGCACGAGGTAGATCAGTGTCGACTGGACGAACCAGCGAAACCACGCGCGCCAGTCGAGATCCATCGCGGTGATCAGCAGGGCGTAGATCAGCCCCATGACCATGCAGACGCGGATCAGCGCCTTGAATCCGCCCGAGCCGGTCCAGGCAGCGATCGCGTTGAAGGTGTTGACGAGATACTCGCCGCCCCCGACGGTGAAGACCTCGAGCATCGCCCTCGCCCGCCCCTACTGGACCTGCTGGTTGAGCGTGCGCGAGAATCTGAGCGCCGCCGACATCTGCGGTGAGAGCTGCGAGCGCAGGGTCTTTTCCATCATCTGCGTGCGCTGGATGAGGGCGAAGGTCTGGTCGAACCGTTGCGATGTGCGCGCCGAGAGTCCGAGGAAATTCCGGCGGGTTTCGTAAAGCCCCTCGCGCCACTCGCGCAAGCTGTCGGCATCCGCCCCGTTGAAGTCCGAGCGCGCGTTCACCGCCATGTCGATGAAGCGCATGGTCATGGTGGTGACAAGGTCGATCGCGACGATTTCGGAGAGATCGTTGATCTCCTGCGCGGAGATGCCGAACTCGGCTGCCGCGCTGACGGTGACGATCTTGTAGACCGGCACGCTTGCCATGCCGAGCAGCTGCACCTCGGCAGGGGTCAACGAAGCGCCCGGATCGCGCACCTTCAAGGCCATCGATTCGATCAGCGTACGGACCCTGGCTTTCAGCGCCGCATTGGGTCCGATCACCAACGCGGTCTCGGCCGGGTTCATGCATTTGGTGGTGTCCGACCCGCACGACCAGACCTTGTGCGGCGCGGCCGAAGTGCCATCGAGCATGGCGCTGATGAGTGCAGAATCCGCCGGGCCGATAAACTGGACGCGCGGCTTGCCGCCGCTGCCTGCCGGATCGTAGATCACGGTGCCGACCAGCGTCATCACGAATTCGCGGAACTGGGTGTCGAATCCGCCGTATTTCTTGCCCAGGGCCTCCCAGGTGTAGTTGTTGGGCATGCCGGCCTGTTCCTGCATGTCGGGATCGGAATTGCCGGCCTTCAAGGCCTCGCGCTGGCCGCCATTGTTACACTGTTGGCGCGCTCTCGCCCAGTCGGCGACCGCGCCCTGGCTGTTCGCGATTGCCTCGCAGATCACCGAGGATGCGGTGTCGGTCTTGGGCCAGAGCCCGCCGACCAGCGCCTGCGCGGTTTCGCAGGACGAAATGTTCATCTGGTTCATCTGCTGCACTTTCTGCGCGAGCTCATCCATGACCTTGCCAATCTCGGGCGAGATCGTGTCGATCGCGAGCTTGAAGGCGAAGCCCAGCGCATTGTTGGCGGTGGCTTTCAGCATCGCGACGAGTTCGGCGGTGTTGATGAACGAGAACGATCCGGCGAAGAGGTCGATGCCCCCGCACCCGGCGCGTGCATGGGGCAGCTGGATATTGAAGGGCTGGATGTTCTTTTGCGGAAAGCGCGCCCACATCGCCCCTCCCGAATAATAACCCGCCGACTGGCCCTGGTAGGCCGAAGGGCCGGTCACATTGGCCTGTGCGCCCATTTCGGTCATGAAGCTTTGCATCTCGCTTTCGACCCCGGCGGATGCGGGAACGGGGGCTGTCAGCACGATTGATGCGGAGAGCACGACCGCGATGGCGCGGCGCGAGGCATGAAACAGCCGCGCGCGCATCAGTAGTCGCTCCCGGGCTGGACCTGGGTGAGCTGGAACACCCGGTCCATGATCTCGTCTTGGCTGAGGATGCCGTAGCCGATCGGCATGGGCTGCTTTGTCACGCTGTCGAAGAGCACCAGCGCCGGCACCTGGCGGTCGGCACCGAGACCGAGCCGCTCGTATTGCCCCGCATCGACGACATATTCTGGAAAGCTCGCCGAGGGTCCGCCGTCCATCGAGACCGCGAGCACGGCCAGCCCGAACTTGTCGCTCACCGATTTGAGGATCGGTCCGAAGATCTCGCAGGCCCCGCAGCTCGAGGCAAAGAAATAGAACACGCCGTAGCGCTGCGAGAGCCGGGACATGGCAAGATCGCGGTCGGTCTTGCGCTGATCGATCCATGCCCGCTTACCCAGGGTCGAGACCGGGCGCTGGAGCGTGTAGTCGAGGCCCGGATCCTGCCAGAGCGCGCGCTGCCAGACATCGGCGAATAGCGAGGATCGGTCGAGTTGTTCGCGCTGGAAGCGCACGTAAGCGGTCACATTTTCCGGGGTGGGCTCGAGAATCGCGCGCGCCTTCAGTTCCTCAAGCGCAGTGGAGATTGCCGCCAGGCGCTCGCGTGCCGGGACCTGCGCGGCAGTCTCGGGGCTACCGGGCTCGGGCCGTGGGTCTTCGCAATAGAACCATGTGCCAAGCTTGCGCTCCTTGCAGTAGAAGCTGTCCTCGGCCTGCTCGACCTCGATGCCGTCGCCGCTGGCCGCGCGTGCGCCACCTGGAGCGAGGAGATTGAGAGCGAGGCTCGCGGCAAAGCCGGCGGCGATGGGGATGGCCTTGGCGTGGATCACGATCGGTTCCTGACCTTCTGGGGGCTCATGGCTGGTGGCTTTCGTAATAGGCTTCGATCCGGCGCTGGATTTCGACGAGCGTGGCGGCCTCGTCGGGAAGCTTCGCGGCCTCGACGAATTCGGCATAGACTTCGGAAAAATCCATGACCGAGAGGTCGAGCCGCTGGAACTCGAACACAGTAAAGCCTTCGCAAGTCTCGGTCTTGGGTTTGCCCCAGGGCTTGCCAAGCTGGGGGCGGCCCTGTTCCTGGAGGATGCGGCTGATCTTCGAAGCGAAGCAGCAGTAGACCTCCTTCCTGGTCTTGCAGATGCCGAGGAAACTCGAGGAGCAATAGGTCCCGACCTTGTGGCACAGGCCTGCATCGTCCTTCTGGTCAAGCAGGACTTCGGACGGGCTGCACAGGAGCGGCGTGAGGAGCGGTACGCCGCGTCCCGAGCAGCAGTTCGAAAGCCCGAAGAGCTTGTGCGAACAGGTCTCGCGCGTGCCGCGAAACAGCGTCAGCGTCGCCTCGTCGAATTCGGCATTGGCCTGGCCGAGCGCATTCAAGGCCACAACCGCGTCCTTGAACTCGTCAGAGGCCTCGCGCTCGATCGTCTCGCACTCGCCATTGATGCAATAGACATCGCCGCCGCAGATGTACTGCGCGGGCTCGGGAGTGCTTCCGGGAATCGGGCAGGAATAGATCCGCTCGGTCACGCCGCACGATCCGTTCGCAGCGGGCGAATCGTCGAGGCAGGTTTCGCGCGCGAGCGAGCACGAGGCATTGGCCTCGAGGCTGGCGCAGTCGTTGCCGCCCCCGACAATTCGTTGGCACAGATATGGGCGGCTCTTCTGCCAGCAGGGGCGCGTGACAGGCACGCCCGCTACCGTGCGGGTCTCGTTGGGCGCGGTGCAGATTTCGTTCTGGAGCGTGCAGGCGACCGGATCGTCGGGACAGCCCGAAGTGCTCCAGCTTTCGGTGAACCACTTCGAGACCGAGACTTCCGGCGTAAACCCGGCGAGCGTTGTGCTGCACGACCAGACTTCCTCGGGCGCGGCGGGCTCGATGCAGGTCAGATATCCGCCGCTCAGCGGATCGCCGACAAAATCCCAGGTCTTGCAGAGACTCCGCTCGGTAAGCCCTGCACTGCTTGGCGTGGTGCGGGTGCAGGCAGGCTCCGAGCCAATCGACCCGCATTGCTGGAGCCCGGTTACATAGTCGAGCGGAAAGCCGGTGACCGGATCATAGGTGAGTGCGGCGCTCAGCCCGTCACTGTTGCAGCGGTAGATATTGCTCACGACTTCGAAGGCGCCGGGCGGCGGCGGCGCCGGAACGGTGCCCAGCAGGTAGATATTGGGATCGGCAACCGCGCTGCTGCAATCGTAATAGTCAATGGTGATGCCGTAATCGGGGATGGGATAGCTTGCGGTGCGCCGGCACTGGCCATTGCCGGCAAGCGCGGAGCAGCCATCGAAGCCTGCCGAAATCGCGCAAAGATACTGGTAGGTGAGCGCGCTCCACTCGGTAACGACAAGATTGCTGGTGCAGCTTTTGGTCTCCTCGATGACCTGCGAGCCGACATGGCAGGTCCATTCGGCGCTGTTGGGCGTGCCCGGCCCGGGCGGCAGCGGCGTGCAATCACCGGTCGAGCCATCGGCGCCCACTCCATCGAGATAGGCGTCGGGACTTGCTTCGATCGCAGTCGCACGCGCCATGTCGTCGCGGGTGACATTGACCGTTGGGCGCGATGTCGAATTTGCCGTGCGGTAGGCCTCGCTGCTATAGCCTTCCGCGGCGCCTGCTGCATACATCTCGCCGGGATTGTCGTAGTACTGGGTGAGCCCGGGATAGGTGGCCTCGTAGCCCGGCACTTGCGCTGCCGCATCTGCCGCCTGCGTCAGGTTCTGATAGGTCTCGCGCAGCGCGCTCCCCGCGGCGCGGGCTTCGGCTTTCGCTTGTTCCGGCGTCATCGAATCCGGTGCGGGAGGAGGTGGTGGCAAGGATTGTGGTAGCGGCGTCTCGCCGGCGGCGGGAAGCACCGGCAGCTCCTCGATCAGATCGTCGGGTGGCGGGATATAGACCTGGGCTTGCGCGGCTGTGGCGGCGAAGAGCAGGCAGGACAGCAACAGGCTCGCGATCAGCGGCCTTGATCGACCAGATGCTCGTGCGAGGGGCGCCATGTCACCTCGCCTTGCGCAGGTTGGCAAGCGCGACATGCGCTACTCCGGCGCCGGGGCCGCGCGCTTCGGCAAAACGCTCGAGCGCGTATTCGACGCTGACATTGCCGCTCATGCGGTCGTGTTCGGGAACGACAGATGTGCAATCGAACCCGTCGCACAGCTCATAGGCGCGGCTTGCCACGACGAAGGTCGGTGCGGCGTGGACGGAAAATGCCCGAAACAGGCGCGGGTCGATGGCGATATGGGCTTCCTGGCGCTCGTCGGTGACGACGCGCCTAAGCCCCTCGGCGAACGCCCGCGTGCTGCCTTTCGGAAATCCGCGAAAGACCACCACGCCGCTGGCCGCGCTGGTGTCCGCAATCAGGCGCGAGAGCGAGGCTTCGGGCATCGAGAGGCTGGCAAAGGCCACGAATAGTGGTCCCTCCCCCATCGGTGCTGAAGCATTGGCGGCAGCGCCCTCGAGGATCGCGTCGAAATCGACCGGACCGTCGGGTCCCCTGGGCAGGCTGGCCGGATCGATGCCCCGCATCGCGGCCAAGACCTCATCGCGCAACTCTTCGGTTTCGCGCGCATGTGGCAATTCGCGTCCTGCAAGGACATCGACGAAGTCCTGCGCCTCGCTGGCCTGCCCCCCGGCGCGTGCCTTGATCGCGTCGAGATCGAGGCCATCGACAGTCTGGGCGACGCTTTGTGCGGCGGTCTGGGTCAGCCCCGCCGAGATCCCGGCGAGCGCCAGAAATGTGGCGGCAGCGATAATCCGCGGCGATCGGAATAGGCCGATAGAGAGGCGTAACCTGTTCATAAAGCGCAGCAATTTCGCTTCCTCCACACAAGGTAGCCAAAATCCTCGCCCTTGACCGGGAAGGACTTGCCCGTGTGGGGAATGATCGTGGTCGCCCCGATCGGCGCGCAGGCGTAGCGGCCTTTGACGGTCGGGATCGGGTTTGTCATTTGCAGCCGGTACTGCTGCTTCCTCATCACCGGCATCAGGTACTTGTGACACAGGGCCTTCGAGCCCATCGTCCCCCAGGCAAGCGCTTCGCGGTGCATCTTGTAGAGCATGCGTTCCGCCACGAGCCGCGAGGCCTGGACCGGCGTGACATGGGCCGCGACATGGCCGTTCAAGGGGTACATTCCCCCGTTGCAACCCGCGCACCAGAACATCTGGTCAATCGGCAGCTTGGCGGTCGCGGCGACACAGTCCGCGGCGCAAGCAGCGGTGGCGATGGGATTGGCGAACAGCGCGACTTCGGGATTGATGATCGAGGTGAGCGCGGAATCCTGCCAGAGCGGATCGAGCTCGGTCACATAGGCCACATCGAACGTCGTCTGCTCGAAGCAGAGGAAATCGGTCAGGATCTCCATCCAGTAAAGCAGCGGATAGACGTAGTAGTGGGCCTGCCACTGCGAGGAGTTCTGCGTCTTGCCGCCGACCTGGCTGCGACCCTGGACATGGCCGTTGCCGATATCGAAGCCGGGGTTGAGCCGGATCCCGCCAAGGTTGGGAAAGCACCAGGACTTGTTGGTGACATCGACAAGCCGCACCGGCTCCCAGAATCCCACCGAGATGCCGATGCGCGGGATCGGCGAACCGCAGGCGCACAAGGGGAACGAGGGATTCTTCGGATCGGGCCGCGAACCTTTCCAGATGGCAAGCCCGCCGATCGAGAGCGGAAACAGGCACGACCAGCACACGTCGGTGATCGGATTGACGAACTTGCCATGGCAGGTGACCGAGGCGCGGGCGGGTGAGGCGCTGAGACCCATCAGCGCGAGCGTGGCAAGCGCCGCCAGTATCAGGCGCGGCAGCCGCATCACGCCTCACATTCCTGGTTCTTGGCCTGGTTCCAGGCGGCATCGGCATTCGTTTTGGCGCGCCAGTAGATGAGTCCCATGACGGGCATGGCGATAAGGAGCAGAAGCGCCGGCAATGCGCCTAACGGGCCGACGAAGCCGACGATTGCTGGGTTGAGGACAACTGCGAGCAGGAGAGCAACGCACAGCAAGACCCATGCATGACGCAGGCGCCTCAACCTCGAGGTCTCCGGGGCGGCCATCGGCGTGGCCAGGAAAGCGAGCAGCGGATGGATCATGAGGTCCCGCCTTTCGGCCCGAGCGGGACTTCGGTGATCCGGAGCGCCTTGCCTGCCGATGTGACGACGGCAGGCGTGTGGCGAATGCCGAAGCGCGCGGTCAGCCGGCCGCCCTGGTCGAACCAGAAGCGGCGCTGGTGCGGCTTCATCGCATCAAAGGGCGAGCCAGTGACGAAGATGATTTTGGCCCCTTCGGCGCTGTGGCTGCGCACGGCCCAGTCGACTTGCGTCTGGTCCGTTCCGTCAACGAAGATCAGGTCCTGTCCGAGCGCGACATGGTCGAGCGGATTGACCCGCGTGCCGCGCGCAGCGATCAAATTGTTCTTGTCGTCGCGAATGTCGGCTTCGAGCACGATCGAGGGGTCGAACAGCCATTGCCGCCGCTCGCTCGCGGCCGATAGCCCCGCGACCGGCCTCGGGCGACGCACGCTCAGGGTCGCCTGCTCCTGCATCCGGCGTTGCAGGCCTGCGATCTCGCCCGAGGCCTCGAGTGTCCTGAGCCTCGCTTCGATGGCAGTGAGGAGGTCCTCCTCGATGATCGGGAAAGTTTGCCCCATCTGCCCATGATCCGCGGCCTGCACCAAGGACACCACGGGCCATCCTGCCGACAAAGCAAGGCCGAGAGAAAGCGCAAGGCGACGACGCGGGCTCACAGCACCGAGTCTCCGGTGCCGACGATTCTGTTCCGGCAGACAAAGCCGATATCGGCATAGCGGCTGTCGAAGCCGTCGGCATGCGCCGTGCCGAGGTAGTAGCAATGCTCGGGGATACGCCCGAGAGGCCCGGGATCCAGCGTTTCGCCGCGTTTGCTGAAAGCCTTGAGCCTTGCGACCTCGCGCCCCTTGATCCGCACGATGGGCCCGTCGCGCGTGACGATGTCGCCTGGCATGCCGAGCACGCGTTTGGCGAAAGGCGCGGGCACTTTCCCGAAATGCGCGACGATGAGCGGCGTTCTCGGCGGATTGAACACCACGAAATCGCCACGCGCGGGAACGCGTTTCCGGTCGATCCAGAACGCCCAGTTGGGGAGCGATTGGCTCGTATTGATGAGCAGCGCATGATCGTCGCGCCAGGCGGCGAGCGCAGAGCCGCCCGCAAGGCACAGGCTGAGGCCTCCGATCGCCAGCCAGCGCCGGGCATGGCGCGAGGGTTCACTGGGCGGGGCCATTGCCTGCCCCTCCCGTAGCACCCAGGCCTGGCTCTCCGGCGGGCGCGGCCATGGCGGCGCGCATCGCGCCCAGGACATCGCCTGCATCGGCCGCGGCGGGCTGCGGCATCCGGACTTTGGCGTAAATTTCGCGGCGCAACTCGGCGGTGATGTCGGGAACCTCGCCGGCGAGCACTGCTTCGCCTACCAGCACGATCTGCCCTGAGCGGCCCCGCGTCTTCAGGTTGCGCTCGATCTCGGCCATGAACGCCCGGGTCTCCGCCGTCACCTGTTCGGGCGGGGTCGCCGAGCGTGCCTGGGCCTGGACATATTCGCCGACGATATTGGAAAGCTGCACCTTGGCGATCGGCGGCACGCCGACATCGGCGAGAACTTCCTTCGTCACCCAGGCGCCCCACAGGCCTGCCATAACCAGCGCGCTCACGAGTGCGACCGGGAGCAGTCCGAGTTTGCGCGGTGCACGAAGCTTGGGTTTGCGTGTCTGCACGTCGCCAACGACTTCCGGCATGTCGTCGAACAGCGGCCCGTTACCGGCCGGCAGCGCGTTCCTGGCCATCGGGCCTCTCCTTGATGGGTGCGATGAACTGGATGAGCACGGGCAGGCGCAGCACGGCGACAACGAGGAACAATGCGCCCGAAGCCAGCCAGAATTGTGCGCGGAACGCGGCCTGACGCAACGGATCGGCCCCAATGTAGCGGCTTGTGAAATTGTCTAGATGGAGCACCAGCCCTGCGAAGCTGAAGTCACCGAGCGCGGCAAAGAACAGCGTCCAGCATGCGGTGACGAAGGCCGCGCAAACCGCCAGCCACCCGCAAAGCCGCAGCGTCACATAGCAGGCCGTCGCCAACGGACTTTCCGCCTTTCGGGGTGATTTATGAAGTGGCTGGGTCGTCATTGCAGCGGCCTCCCCGCCTTGTCGGACCGGATTGAAGCCCATTGTAAAACGGGCGCCAACGCGCTACATGTAGCGCAAAGGAGATCGCCAGTGGCAGCAGCTTCCCATACACGCGTGACAAAGCGCCGCGCCAACTTGCGCGCAGCCGGTTTTCGGCCGGTGCAGATCTGGGTGCCTGACACGCGCGCGCCCGGGTTCGCGGTCGAGTGCCGCCGCCAGGCTACCCGGGTCGCCAGGGCGGACCACGCGGACGACGAGCTCGGAGCGTTCCTTGACGCGGCGCTCGACGACATGGACGACGGCATTGGCAAGGACGCCGCATGAAGCGCGGCGACCTGGTGACGGTTGCGCTCCAGGGTGATTTCGGCAAGCCTCGACCGGCCCTCGTGATTCAGTCCGACGCATTCAGCGAACTCGAGACGGTAACTGTCCTGCTGGTGACGGGGAGCCTCATCGACGCCCCGTTGCTCAGGATTTCGATATTGCCCGACGCGGATAATGGCCTGCGCAAAGAATCGCAGGTCATGATCGACAAGGCGATGACGGTCAGGCGCGAGCGTCTTGGCCTGGTGTTCGGAAGTCTGAGCGCGGAGGATCTGCTGCGCGTCTGGCGTTGCCTGTTCGTCTTTCTCGGCGGCGGTTGAGCAACGGGCACCACCGGCAAGGCGCTGTAATTCGGACCTCACGTCGAAGGGCAAGCGCGTTAGGCGAAGGGCGGATCGGCGCATCATTCTGCCGCCTCCTGCTGAATCTCGTCCCCCACCTCGCCCTCATGAAAGTCGGGCGCACCGGGTTGGGGCGGCACAAAATCGGGAAAGGCGACGCGCTCGATCGCGTCGGGTAGCGCCATGCCGCCCTTGACCAGCTCCTCGATCGCCGAGAAAACGCGCGGGCTCGAGGAATAAAGCGTTGCCGAATAGGGATCGAGCACGAGGCGGCCGACGCACAGCGTCTCCGGTCCCTTGATGAGCACGTCGGAATATTCGGTGCCGTTGCGCTTCAGCGAGCGCAGCAGCGTTTCGGTATAGCGGTCCATCTCGAAGCGCTGGTGGCGCGCGAGATCGTTGATCGTCTCTTCCTTCTGCTGGAGCACCACCGACCAGTCGGAGTTTTCCAGCGCGGCCAGCGAGCCTTCGGACTTGTAGAAGTCGTTCAGCGATTGGGTCGCGGTGACGAGCGCGCCGCCATACTTGCGGCAGGTGCGCGCATAGGTCTCGATCGCCTGGCCCATCTGCCCGCCGCCCAGCAGCTGCCAGGCCTCGTCGATCATGGTGAGCTTGGGCACCGAGCGGTCGAGATCGCGCATGACCCGGAGCGTCAGGAACATGAGCGCGGTGAGCGCCACCGAACGCAGTTCGGGCTTGGACGAAAGGTCCGAGAGCTCGAACACGGTGAGCCCGGCGGAAAGATCGATCGAACAGGCGCCGGCAAAGAAGCGCCCATAAGTGCCCCCTGTAAGGAACGGCGCCATGGCATCGGCGAGATCACCGGCAAATGGCGATGGCAAGGCGCGCAGCGCGGCAGCGACGTGGTCGATGGTCCCATCGCGCTGGTGTTCGCGCCAGACTGCGCTGACCGCCGAATCGATGAGCCCGCGTTCGGTGTCTGAGAGCCTGTCCTGCTGGCGCGCCATTTGCCCGACGATGGCCTTGAGCATCGCAAGGCATTCGACCTCGTAATCCTCGCCGTCCGCATCGTCGGTGAGCGCCGCAGCGTCGATCATGTCGAAGGGGTTGAGCGAGAAGCCGGCAGACAAGCGGAACTCGACGAACGCGCCGCCGAAGGCCTTGGCCATGTGTTCGAACGAACGTCCGTCGTCGATGACGATGACCTTGGCGCCCGCGCCAGACATCGCGGCGCAGACATCCTGGAGGAACACCGATTTGCCCGAACCCGACTTGCCGAAGACCGCGACATTGTGATTGCCCGCCTGGTTCTGGAACGGCGACCAGAAGAAGGGTTGCCCGCGCCGTCCGACCAAGAGGACATGCGGGATCGCCCCGCCGAGCGGCTCGCCCTGTACCGGTGCGATGGCCGCAGCCGTTGTCGTCAGCATCGTGCGAAAGCGCTTCATGCGTTTGAGATCGGCGGAAAGCCCGTTGGGCAGGGATAGCGGCATGGCGGCAAGCAGCCCCATAACCTGGAGGTAGCGCTCGTCGATGAGGTCCCACCCGGCGGCCTTGTAGACCGACTTCACAAGCCGTTCGTTGACATCGCCCTTTCCGAGCGGGGAAAGCGCGCCGACGCCGTAATAGACCTGCGCAAGCTTTCGCCCCTGGCGGATCTCGGATTGCACATACTGCCATTCATCGCGCTGGTCGGAAAGCTGGGGCAGGAAGCGCGCTGAACGACTGTCGGCAAGGCTGGTCGTGCGCATGACCTTGAGGCCTGTGCGGGAGGCGACGGCTTCCTCGTCCTGGAAGGCCAGCGCGAGCACGGTCATGACGTTGCAGCCAAAGCGCAGCTTGTCGTTGACCATGTCGCCGATGATCTTCTGCACGTCCCAGGGCGCCCATTGTTTTGGCAGGTGTCGCACCCCAAAGAAGCGCCAGTCGAAGGCGTCGGGCATGACTTCGCCGATGACGGGCACGCCATCGAGCTTTTCGCCGGTCGGACGGAAGCGTTCGGTGCGCAGCACGATCCGCTCAGGGCTGACCCGGGTCTCCAGGTCGCGGCGGATGCACTGGACGTTAATCGGATCGAGCTCGGAATAGTGTTCGGGCCGGTCGGCATTATCGACCGATGGGCAGAGGAAATCGTCAAGAAAGGCGATAAGCTCGACCGGACCCATTTCGCGTGCGGGTATCGAGAGCGCCTGCAAGGTACCCATGAGGCTTTCGCGCACGGTCGAAAGTACGTCGGCGCCGGTCGACGATCTGAGCGAGGCACCGACCGAAAGGATCACGCGGTGCGAACGCAGGTAGAAAGGCGCGTCGCGCGAGATCGACATCCAGACCCCGCGCCGCAGCCAGCGCGCGCGGTGCTCGGCGGCGCGGCCATAGACGCCCTTGGCGACAATACGCGGCATGACCCAGTCGGCGATGCGCTCGCCCACCGAGGGGCTTTGCCAGTGGATCAGCTGGATTTCGCAGCCTGAGGGTACGGCGTCGGACAGGAATTGCGTCAGGATCTCGCCGCTGCGCTCGTCGGCGCCCATCATCGGCGCGAGTTCGAGGATGAACCCGATCGATTCCGTGTTGATGAACATCCGCGCCTTGGCATCGTAGCTGCGGTAGGGAAGCCAGTTCGACAGCATTGGCGCGCCGAGCAGCGGGCGCTCGGCCTCGGGCCGGGCGCTTTCGCCGAAGACGAGGTCGAGAAAGCTTTCCCAGAATCCGCGCCGCGCCATGGCTCTTAATCCTCCTCGACGGGGGGAAAGGATGCGGGCGGGTTGGTCGCCGTCTGCTCGCCAGGCACCGAAGGCTGCGCAGGACTTGCAGGGCCCGATTCCGTCTGGGGTGCGCTGCTGCTAGTCGGCTGCGCGCCCATAGGCGATACGGCGGGTTCGCGCGCCACCGGAAGTCCGCCGGGCGCTTTGGCGGTCTGGCCAAGGCGCGCGTCGACTTCGGTCTTGATCGCATCGATCGGGTTGGCTGTACGCGCGGCATTGCTTCTTGCCCGGGCAGCAGCAACCACGCGCGGATCGGGCGGACCGGCAGGAGCAAGCGCGCTCACCGTTGGCGCCGGGTCGTGAGGCCCGGCTGACATTGCCGCCGGCATTTCGGGAATGGACGGGCCGGAACCCGGTGCCGCGAGCGCCGATGTTGGTGCAGCCCCTGAAAGCTGCATCCACCCGCCTTCGTCGGCGACCGTGTGCACGACGCGCGGTTCGTGAAAATTGCCCGCGCCATCGACATAGGAGGGAAACACGACCTTCAGGACGCGCCGCTCGCGATGGACCAGGTCAGGCCGCACCGCCGCCAGCCTTCCCCGGCCCTCGTGCGTGGCGGCAGAGGACCTGACGCTGGAATGTCGGGGTCGCCGCTCGAAAGTCGGCCCTGCCGGAAACCGTGTTTCGGGTGAAAGCGGCCGCGCGTTCTGAATGAGGCTGAGCGCCTGGTCGTCGATCACCGTCGATGGCGCGCAAGTACCGCCCGGCGCGCTGCACGAGAAGCTGCCCTTCACATTGCTACCGAGAAAGGCCGTGCAGGCGGCCAGCTGCGTCGCGGCCAGTCCGACAGCAGCGATGCGCGCCGCGTGGGCAAGCCTCGAGCGCGGTTCGCAAGTGGCAAGTTCGCCGAGGCGGCAAGCGAGGCTCCACAAGGCGAGCCCCTGGTCGAGCGTCAACTGCAATTCTGACAGGACAATATGTCCATGCGAGCGCCGCCACGCGCGTCGGCGCAGTTGCGCGCATTCTTGCGCGGTGAGTACCCTGCCCCTGCCCGGCGAGAACGCGGCCGCCATATCGCGCCACATGGCGATGGCCTCCTTGCGGCCGGTATTGCGCACGGGTATCCGCACCTGCGCTTTCGAACGGCGCAGGACCGCCCGGCGCAGGCCTGCCAGCTCCCTATTCGTCAGCAAGTTCACGAGGCCGCTCCCTTGAGCCAGGTCTCGAGGAAGGCGCGCGGGCGGTAGCCTTCGATGACCGCGCCGTCCGAGCGCACGATGACTGGCGTCCCGGCAATCCCCTGCTCGCGCGCGAAGCGCTCGTTGGCATCGAGCGGCGAGGTGTCACAAGCGCGGGTGTCGGTAATCGGTGCACCGGCATAGGCGGCTTTGATCGCCTTGCGCCGGTTGCGCGCGCAGAACACCTGGTTGGCAAGATCGCGGCTGCCAAGCAGCGAGATTGGCCGCTCGATGACGCGCACATTCATCGCCTCGAGTTCGCTCGCCAGCGCGCGGCAGTAGCCACAGCGAAAATCGCTGAAGACCGTGACTGTCTTGCCCGAAGGATTGCCCCAGACGATGCCGCCGGCCTCGGGCAGTGCGGCAAGCGACATCGTCCGGGGGCTGCCGGTCGCAGCCGATCTGGCTGCGGCAGCCGTGCTGACCCCACGCCTTGGCGCTTCGACTTCCTCGGCTTCGCGCCGGCTTCCTGCCGCGCCGCCGACCAGGAGGTCAGGATTGATTTCGAGCAGGCGCACCGCAGTCAGGTCCTGGCGCGTCTCCATGTCGTAGACCCGCCCGATCAGGAGGTAGCGTGCGCTCCTGTCGACGTAGAAGAGCTGCGAGCCAGCGGTCACTTCGCAAATTCCATCGACCACCTGGCAATCAATCTTCGAGACCTGCGTTCGCGGCAAACGCGCCTTGAGCAAGTCGGCAACCGTCGCATCGGCATCGGAAGACTGCGCTCCCCTGCCCTCGCCGGCATTGGCCCAAACCAGCGAGGCGCCGCTCCCGAGCGCGATTGCCGACAGGGCCCAGCCAAGGCGTTTCCATTGCATCGTATCCCTCCTCATCCGTTGATGAACACGCCTTCGAGGAAGACGATCTCGACATCGATTCCGGTCGGCATTTCGATTACGGGCTGGTATTGTTCGGCCCGCTCGATCAAATATTTGGAGACCATATCGGCGGAAGTGGCGACGCCTTCTCCCAAGCCCCCTTCGAGTATCTCACCAGTGCCGAGCCGCTGGCGCTTGCCGTCGACCGTCACATTGGTGCCGGTGAGGATCGAACTTGTGTTCGCCGAAAATCCGCGCCCGAACCCCCCGGCAAGTCCTGCCAGGAAGGCCTGGCCGACCAGCGCGCCTTCGCGGCTTACCACCCGACCACGGACTCCGGTCTTGCCGCCAAAAGCGATGAACCCCTTGACCTCGGATACCGCGTAGCGTCCGTTCGGCTGCGGGCAGGTCATGCGCTGGAGCTTGACGTAGACTTTCTCGGAAGAAAGGTCGCCGCGCGCAGCCCCGTTGACGAGACAGCCCGAGATATTGGTCGTGAGCAGGCGCCCGTTGTCATAGACCGACCGCGCAGGCCCCGTGATGCGCAGCACCACCGGCAACGGATCGGCCTGGCTCTGGACGCCGGCATTGGCGTCGACGCCGACGATCACCCGCGCCAGAGCGATCGAATTGGGCGGCAGGTAATTGGCGCTGTCGGTATAGATCGTGTTGCCCTTGGGTACCGGCGATCCGTTGCCGCTCGGGCTTCCCTCGCCGAACGAGATCATGCTCACTTCGCTGCCGCGTCCTGGCAGGCCCGCCGCCGCTGCGGCCGCTTCTCCCGCGGGTGTCGTGCCATTGGCACCGCTGCGGGGCGAGCCCGCCACCTGATATCCCGGTGGACTGGTTCGCCCGTAGAGCTCGTTGGGTCCGCCAGCAGGCATGACCGGCGACTGGCGCGCGGCGGCGAGCGCTGCGCGCAGCTGTTCGTTCTCCGCCTGGTAGGCTGAGAGGACGCGTTCGGTCTCGGGCGAAACGCTTGCGCCCTGCTCGCGCGCCAGTTGGGCTTCGAGTTGGTCGGCGCGTTCGGCGCGCGCTGCCAGCGCGCGCATGTTGGTATCCATCGACATCATCTGCGCTTCGGACTGCGCGCGCCATTCCTTCTCGGCCATATTCTTGTTGACCATCTCGTCGACCGAGATGCCTGCGACCGCTTCGGTAAGTTCGGCCTCGCCCTTGCCCGGACCGTCATCGAAGATGTAGAGCGAGCCGACGATGAGCGCCGCTGCCCCCGCCCCGCCGAGCAGCAGCATTTGCTTGCGCCGCGCGGCATCATTTGCCGCCATGGCATCGCCCAGCGGGGCGGTATCGTCGTCATCAGGGACGTCGAGCGCCTTGGGCTTTTTCTGGAAGAGGCTTCGCAGGTCCATCAGCGTCCTCCGCTCGACTGGATGAGGTAGACGGCGGTTTCCTCGCCGGGTCCGATGGCGCTCACCGGGGTCATGAAGGCGAGGCTGCCGCGCGCGGCGAGCACGGTCTCATCGAGGTCCTGGGTCGCGCGCCCGGTGTTGCGCACCTTGAGGACGAGGCCCTTCAATTCCGCACCGCGCCATTCGCCGACCTGCTGCACTTCGAGCGGGCCAATCCGCACCGGCTCGAGCACCGAGGCGCGCATGTCATAGCCTTCGATAGGCTCGCCCCGGTACATCGCCTGCGCAAGCCGTACCGCTGCATCCTCGGGCGAGGTGCGCAGTTCCCAGTCGCGGGCGCGATCGCTGGCGATCGCCTCGTTGGCGACGAACACCTGCTCGGCTTCCTGCCCACGCACCTGGCAGACGAATTTGTAGACATAGCCCTTGCGGGTCGTGCCGAAGAATGAGATGGCGGCGCGCGGGAAACCGTCGGGCACCGAGATGTAGATGTCGCCGCGCACCGGCTCGTTGACGATCTTGAAGTCTTCGGCCGGATTACCGGTCGAGATCTTCGAGACCGAGGCGAACTGGTCGCCGGCCAGACTGATGCGGGTCAGGTCCTTCGCCGAGGCCACGCACTGCACCGTGCCGTTGTCAGCGGTGAGCACGTTCTGGTCGGCAAGCGCGGGGCTCGCGAGCCCGGCAAGGCCAATCGCGATGAGCACGCCGCCCATAGGTCGTCCAACGAAGGCGAGCGGCCTGCTGGCGAGGGCCGTGCCGGCACCCACCAGGCCCCAGGCGAGGTTCCACGAGATCGGGGCGATCATGCCTCGCCTCCGTTCTTGTCCTTATCCGTTACTTGTCCGAACCCGGCGAGTTTCAGGCTCACCCCCGAGTAGGACCAGACGAAGCGAAAGGTGCGCGCCTCGGCTGTCACTTCCTTCGAGCCGACGACAGTGTGCAGGATGCCGTTGACTTCGCTGGTCAGTTCCTGGGGGTCGACGCTCAGCTTTTCGATCGTGAAATACTGCGAGACGTTCGAGCCGTTCTGCTCGCTCATGATCTTCATCAGCTCGGCCTTCATGCGGCCGTGAGTTCTGGGATCGGTGATCTCGAGGATCGAATCCATCCAGTATTGCAGGTTCGACGGCGAGCGGTTGAGCGTCAACAGCGCCGCATCGCGGGTGACGAGCTCGAGATAATCCTTGTCGACATGGCTCGAGGACAGGGTTAGCGGTTTGGCGAGCACCGGCTGCAGCACCACTTCCTTATCGCGGCTTGCCGCGGTCAGCGTCAGCAGTACGCAGATGCCGAACAGCAGCGCGCAGCCGATCGCGAGGTGATTGCGCTGACGGAGCAGGCGCTGTGCCTGGTTGTGCGAGATCGAAAGGTCCATATCAGCCTGCCATCACGCGAAGGTGCGAGGGTGGCGTCGCCTTGAGGCCCATGAAGGAGCCCGGCAGGTACCAGTAGGCGGTATGGATGATCCACGAGACCGCGCGGCCTGCCTTCAACTTGCGCAATCCCCACCAGGCCAGCACGCTTGCAAAGAGCCCAATCAGAATATGTTGAGACAGGACGCCCCAGGCGAAGGGCACGATCATCGCGATGAACTCGTCGAGCGTCCAGAAGCCGATCAACTCCGGGTCATCGAGATGTGCTGGGACCGTGTACCGGTTCATTGCCGCCGCCACCCTCTTGGCTGTTCCGGCGCGGGACCATGCGAGAACCCCTGGCCGGAAACGGTGAATGGTTCAGATCGTCGCGGTGACCGCGGCGGTGACGATCGGCACGCCCGTGCCCGCGCCGACGCCTACGCCGACGGGGATCGCGACCTGGCCTAGGCTGAAGCGTCCCGAGGCGAGCCCGACGATGCCGCCGGCGAGGCTGAGCACGGTGATGATCTTGCCGCCCGAGCCTTCGAGGAAACCGGTGAACGCGGTGAGCGCCGTGTTGAACGTGGCGTCCGCGCCGGCAAAGGCCGCGCTGCTTCCCACCAGCGCCGCGGTCGCGACAGCTGCTGCGCCTTGCGCGAGCGCCCTTCCCTTCCCCTTGATCATCAATTGCATCGTCTCGTCCTTCCTGCTGCGTCAGCCGCGTTGTTGCCGGCCGGGTCAAAAGGACAGCGATGGAACTCGCGCGGCAATCGGCAGTTGCAGCGCATCGCGTGTGCACCGCGATAGAATTGCCGAATCGGGAAAGGTTGAAAGGTTGGGATTTCCGGGATCGGAATTACCTGTGCCGGGTCGGGGGCCGCCGTCTCCAGAAATGGGAAATAGGTATTCCTGTCAAGGAAATAGCGGTTTCCAGGTTGGAAATTGCGGCTCGCGAATCGCCATCAGAGTGCAGCGACTCGGGAAATTAACGATTCTGGCTCATAATTGCGTCGGCATGGAGGCGCACGCGAATGCAGTCGGTGGCCGGCGGGACGCGCAACATACGCATAACCGTGAGCCGGGAGTGCTTCGCGCTCCTGGCCGATGCCATGTGCGAATTTTCCAAGACCACAAGCCGGTTCCGGAGCTTGCGTTCGACAGTCCAGCACGCCTGTGAACGCGCGAAAAGCCTTACGTTTGCGCGCGAGGATGTCGAGAGGTTCCTCTCTCGTTATCCACTCGATGGACAGATCTCGATCTGGCTCGAAGTCAAACCCGACTGGATCGAAGATTATGATTGGATCCGCCATAAAATCGCGGATACCTGTGGCAAGGTCATGCACGACAGGGTCGTGATTGCATTCGTGGTCTGGCTTGCACGCACAAATAATCAATTCTGAATTGGACCCAATAGTTCGCAAAATTCAGCGTTTCACGCTCTTGACATCTTATGGTATCCCATAGAGCGATTGGTGCGGGAGGGTCTCTCAATGCCGCACCGAACCTTGACGCCGGAAACGGCCTTCAAGCCGAAGGCCCAGACGGCTGACGATTCCGCCTTCTCGTTTGCGCCACCAGCGCCGCGGTTGACCGAGCAGGATCAATACAGGCTGCTGATCACGGATCAAGCCGCGAAACAGGCGCTGCCGCTCGCCCATCTTGCCGATCGACTCGGTGTTGGCCGCTCACGGCTTCACAAAGTCTTGCGCCAGGGCGCAGCCCTAGTCGACGACCTGCGAGACCGTCTGTTTGAGGCGCTTGGCATCGATTACGTCCGGGCCAAGTTTTGTGTCGCGCTTCTCCATGATTTTACGGCCTATGACGATCCGGCCATCCTTCTTGTTTGCGAAGCCATGAAGGGGTTCTATTGCGAGGTCGTCTCTTGCCGGCGCGGCGAACTCCATGTTGCAATCCGCCCGCAGCTCATACACGAGGCTCTCGGCCGCGCATACGAGATGCTGCTTGCGCATCAGGAACGCGTACTCGAGGCTGATCGCTCGCTGCAGGACTGAAGGAAAAACGAGTTCGCGGCCTCATCGGTGGGCTTTACCTTGATCCGGTGTAGCCCATAAACTCTACGGTACGATAGG
Source organism: Novosphingobium indicum (assembly GCF_014645195.1). Classification (GTDB taxonomy): domain Bacteria; phylum Pseudomonadota; class Alphaproteobacteria; order Sphingomonadales; family Sphingomonadaceae; genus Novosphingobium; species Novosphingobium indicum. Next base: position 248,302 of record NZ_BMLK01000005.1, read on the forward strand.
TGGAAGCGTTGACGGCAGACATTGCCGCCTGTGCGCGATCAACTGAAATTGAGCCTGGACGGTCAAGCTCTGCAAGACGGGCCAAGTCCGTCATGATCGCGCGCACGTAGTTAAGGGTTTCCGGAATGCGGGGAACAGTACCCTGTTGAAGCGTTCGCCGTTCTGGTCCGGCGTTGTAGGCAGCGAGCGCCAGATCAACCCGGCCAAAGCGGTCAAGTTGCTGGCGCAGATATCGCGCCCCGGCCCGCATGTTGGCGATAGGGTCGTAAGGGCGTGACAGGCCGAGTGCTCGCGCAGTCCCCGGCATGATCTGCATGATACCCATAGCGCCAGCACTGCTGATCGCTAGTGAATTGTAGCCGGATTCCCGGGCGATCACCGCATCGAGCAACCGTGCCGGGACGCCATTCTCGCAGGCGATATTGACAATCGCGCTGAAGTACGCGGCGCGGCGGGCCTCGACTGAGCGTGGGAGCCACCAGGTTGGGGAATATGACGCGTCTTTGCAGGCGGGACCGATTGTTTGGAGACCCCAGCGGGCCCGGCCTGATCCAGCGATCTGCGATGCCGAAATGTCGTAGGCTGACCGCAATGGCGCGGGAGGGGCATTGGCATGTCCTTCCGGACGGCCTTCGAAGTATTCCCGCAACCTGCCAGAAATGGCTTCAAGGGCTTTGGTATCACTGGTTGGTGATGCGGATGTCTCTTCGATCGAGAGATTATGGCCAAATTGCAGCAGATCGACTTCACGCGCTGCGGATGGCATCGCCCCGCCAGCAAGCAGGATTGCGATTGTCACAAGCTTCAAGAATTTCATTTCACGCACCATGTGGCGCGTGCTTTCCCGAGGGATTGCGCGTACGCCATCAACCAAATCGAATCGTTCGTGTCAACGGCGCGGGAAAGTCACTTTCATACGCTCCTCGCCCTTGCAGCTATGCCGCGCGGGCCAGATGGCGAGCAAACCCTGATGTTATTGCTTCGGCGCAAAAGCAACCGAACATTCAAGGCTGCGTATCTGGCTCTGGTTGTCCGGACATTCGCATGGCTGAGCAACGACTCGAATTGTCTTCGGCTCATCGGGATTGGCAGCAGAGAAGATACCGCTCCATTGTAGGCATGAAGCTGGTGTCACTGGTACAAGCCGATAACAAAGCAAAGGCCCCCCATAGAGGACGACGTTGGACGCCATCCCCGGTGGAGGGCGAGCGCGCAGCCTAGAAACGCATGCGAGCGGTGAAGCGCGCATTGATCGGCGCGCCAGGCGTGATGTTATTGTTGTTGTGCGCGTCCGCGAAGTAGGTTTCGTCGAGTACGTTCTCGACATTGACCTGGAACTCCACCGTATCGTTCATCGTGTAGAAGAATGCCGCGTCGACCCGCGTGATCCCAGGCAGCCGTGTGGTTGTCGCGGAAGTGCGGTTGGCCGCGAACTGGCTGGACTGGTGAATGACGCCGAGCCCGAATCCGACTGATGGATTAAAGTCATACCGATTCCACAAGGCAAACTGGTGCTTTGGCACCTGACCAAGGCGCACGAACTCGTTGCCGCGTAGCTTGGCGTCCTGATAGGTATAGCCGCCGCTTATTTGCCAACCGGGAAGCACCTGCCCGGTGACGGCGAGTTCCGTACCGCGCGTCCGGGTCTTGCCGGCAACGATGCTGGTTGCCGGGTTGGCCGGATTCGGCGTTGTGGCGTTGGTTCGGTCGAGCTGGAACAGGGCGAGAGTGACATTGAGATCTGGCCGGATGTCCCACTTGGCGCCGACCTCGTAATTGGTAAACTTCTCGGGGGCGAGATCCTCGTCGCTCGTCGAGAGCGTAAGGAACTGGTCGCCCGAGCGTGGAAGGAACGACTGGCTGTAGCTGCCGTAGATCGAGACATTCTCCTGCGGCTTCAGGATCAGGCCGATGCGCGGCGACCATCTCTCGTCTGTTCGGCCGAAAGGACGGTTGCCGTCCTGAATGTCGATACCCTTGATCTCAAACCGGTCGTAACGAAGTCCAACTACAAGATCGACGTGCGCCCCAAAGCTGATCTGGTCCTGTGCGTAGGCGGAGAAGAACTCGACGTCCGAAGTGCGGTTGCGGCTGATGGCCGGGAACGTCACCGTCGGGTAGACGATGTTGGAAAGGTCGAGCGTGCCGTTGGAGAGTGCCGCATTGCGACGCTGGTTGGTCGAACCCTGGTCGCCGTATTCAACGCCAAGCAATATCTTGTTGGCAAGCCCGCCGAAGTCAACGGCCGCGACCAGATTGCTTTGCGCAAGAAAATTCTGCCGTGTGGTCGGATCGGTATACCCTGAGAGTGCTACGGTGCCGTTTATTCCGGTCGCCGCGCCATTGGCGTAAACGTTGGTATAGTACTTGTCGTAGTCGCCGTAGAGCAGCGTTGTTGACCAGTTTAGGCCTTCGGCCAGTTCACCGTCCAGACGGGCCTTAACGATATGGGCCTCAAGACCCGTGCGGTTCACGTCGGGCACACCAAAGAAAGTGTCGCGATGACCGGGCAGAGGCTCGCCGTTCAGAGACGGGATGCCGCGATCGGTAACGCGATCATCGTAAACGTACTCATAGGAAATCCCCGCCTTCCAGCCTGGGGCCAATTCGAACGCGATGTAGGGGTTCACCGCGTAGCGTTCGCCGTCGAAGAAATCGCGGTGGTTGTTCAGTTTCTCGTAGAAGGCGTTCAGGCGGAATGCCGCGCCTTCGGCAATGGGCGTGTTCACGTCGGCAGCGACTTCCCATGCGCCAAACGTGTTGATGCTGGCCTCGCCGCCCATGAAGAAGCGGTCGGTAGAGGGTGTCTTCTGGACACGATTGACAATGCCGCCGCCGCCGCCCCGACCGAAGATGAGGGCATAAGGGCCTTTCAGGACCTCGACGCGCTCGATGTTGTAGAGGTTCCGGAAGTACTGGACGTCGTCGCGCACGCCATCGAGGAAGAAGTCGGCGGTGGTGTTCTGCCCGCGCAACGTGATTTGGTCACGATGGCCTTCGCCCTGGCCGATGGTGACGCCCGGGACGTAGCGAAGGACATCCGCAAGACTTCGATGTGCCTGGTCCTCGATCTGTTCGCGAGTTACGGCATTGATCGTTTGGGGTACGTCGATAAGCGGCGTATCGGTCTTGGTTGCCGTAGCCGAGTCAATGGTGAGATAGCCGTCGGACTTGCCAATGACGAGGATTGTATTGCCGCTTTCGCCGCCCGCCTCACTAGCGAGTGCGGTCCCGGGCAAGGCCAGCGTCGCGGCCGAAATCATTAGCAAGTTTCTCAAGGAATCCCCCTGTTGGTGCGTGATTGATCCGCAACCTCTTAATGCTATTGCGAATGGCCTGCAATAGCATTATGGAGTTTTCCTGCTTTTGCGAACAACAGGAGCTGTGCCGCAGTCCGGAACCGGCTTGCCTTGCTTGAAGCAATCAGGAATTGCCGGTGCAGATCGGGAATGTGGGCAATCATCTCAGTGATCACGGATTCCTGCGTATCCTCAAGATCGGCAAGTGAGACTGGTTCCTGCGTTATCCCGACTAGAGCAATGCACAGGATTTGTGAATCGAGGGATTCACGCTGACGAGGGTTTGTGATTCACCGT
>NZ_BMLK01000006.1 GCF_014645195.1 Novosphingobium indicum
GGGTAAGGAAGCCGGAGGACGTCACCTCGGAAGAGACGCCCAGGCCGAACCCAGCAGGGCTCACCATCTCCCAATCATCTCCGTTGCTTCAGGCCGGCCTTGTTCGGCGCTCACATGAAAACGAGCGGCCCGCTACTTTCCGTGCCTTGGTTGCGCGCACGAAAAAGGGGCCGTGCCCCCCGACACGGCCCCCCGCACTGGGTAAGTTTCCCCCCGGTGCTTATTTCGGCGGCATGCGGATCGCGCCGTCGAGGCGGATGCACTGGCCGTTGAAGTAGGTGTTACGCGAGAGTTCCATCACAAGGCTGGCGAACTCTTCCGGCTTGCCGAGGCGGCGCGGGAAGGGGACGGCCTTGCCGAGACCTTCGAAGACTTCCGGTGCCATTTCCTTGACGCGCAGCATCGGCGGCGTGGCGAATGTGCCGGGCATGATCGCGTTGACGCGGATGCCCAGGTCCATGAGGTCGCGCGCCATCGGCAGGACCATGGCGTTCACCGCGCCCTTGCCGCCGCCGTAGGCGACCTGGCCGATCTGGCCGTCCTGCGCCGCGGCGGAGGACGTCAGGATGATGCAGCCGCGCTCCATGTCGTCGTTGAGCGGATCGGCATTAGCCATGCCCAGCGCCGCGATCGATGCGACGCGGTAGCTGGCGGTGAAGATGCCTTCCGCCGACTTGGCGATCTGCTCGGTCGCGGTGCGCTTGTAGCAGTTGTTCTTCTTGTCCCACGAGACGGTCTTGCCGCCGCCGGCGACGACGGCGCAGTGGACGACGATGCGTTCCTGGCCGTGGGCCTCGCGGGCCTTGGCGAAACCGGCCTCGACGCTTTCCTCGTCCATGATGTTGACGTTGCAGAACACGCCGCCGATTTCAGCTGCGAAGGCCTCACCCGCTTCTTCGCTGATGTCGAAGATGGCGACCTTGACGCCAGCGTCCGCGAGCGCTTGGGCGCTGGCGCGGCCGAGGCCCGAGGCACCGCCGGTGACGATGGCGGCGAGGGTATTGTCGATCTTCACTGGTAAGTCTCCCGGATCTGTCGAATCGAATTGGGCGCTTGGCTAGCCTAATCGGCACGCCGATGTCGAAAAGCAGATGCTTGCACAGTGCAAGTATCGCCGGAGCGAGCGTCTGTGCAACGCGCTGTTCCGAGACGGCAATCGCGCTTGCACCGATTGACGATGGGCTTGCGCCTACGGGCAGGCAAGCCTTGGATGCTGCGCCGAAACAGCACGGCATTGCCAAGACACACGGGCGGCACGCGTCCGGCGTTGTGCCGTGAGATGGAGAGAATGATGGCTGAAGGTGACGTGACTCTGGATACCAGCGATGTCGACAAGTGGGTCGGCAAGCCGATTATCTTCGCGGAATTCTGGGACCCCTGCAACGCAACCGACATTCGCCGTTGGGTGCAGGCGATGGACTATGCCAACCCGCTGCACTGGGATGAGAATTTCGCGCGCAACTCGAAGTTCGGCGGCATCGTCGCGCCGCAGAGCTTCACGGTCGCCATGGATTACGGCCACGGCTGCCACCCCTCGTGCGTGGGCAAGATCCCCGGATCGCACCTCATCTTCGCGGGTGAGGAATGGTGGTTCTACGGCACGCCCGTCCGCCCCGGCGACAAGCTGACGCAGGAGCGTTCCTTCGCCGGCTACAAGCTCTCCGACACGGCCTTTGCCGGACCGACGATGTTTGCGGATGGCGATACCGTGCACCGCAACCAGCACGGTTCGCTCGTCGCCAAGGAGCGCGCGACCTCCATCCGTTACCTCGTCGACGAGGCGGCCAAGCGGAAGGTCTACGACAAGGAGAACCGTGCGCCCAAGCTCTGGACCAAGGAAGAACTGGACGAAGTTGCCAAGCTGCGCCTCGAATGGATCAAGTCGGGCCGCGATGGCATTTCGCCGCGCTTCGCGGACGTGAAGGTGGGCGACAAGCTGCCGCGCCGCGTGATCGGCCCGCACAGCCGCGTGACTTTCGCGCTGGAATGCCGCGCGCACCGTCAGAATATCTGGGGCACCTGGCGCTGGAACGTGCCTGAAGGCGTCCACGACCCGGCGACCGAGGACGCCGGATTCGGCGAGGACATGACCTACGACTTCGAGGCTCGCAAGATCGACCCGCGCCACGGCGACGGCCTGTTCCACGGCCCGTCCTCCGGCCACATCAATGCCGAGAAGGGCGAGAAGGTCGGCATGGGCGGCGTCTATGGCTACGGCTCGTCGATGAATGCCTGGCACGTCGATACCATCGCCTACTGGGCGGGTCACGACGGCTACATCTGGCACTCCAAGACCCAGTTCCGCAGCCCCGCGTTCGAGGGCGACGTCACCTATGTCGATTGCGAAGTGATCGACAAGAAGGAGACTTCAGAATTCGGCATGCCGGTGGTTGTCGTCCAGTCGAAGATGACGACGCAGGACGGCTCGACGATCCTCAAGGGCACGGCAACGGTTTCGTTGCCTGTCTGACAGGTGTGAACGGCGGGGCCTGATGCCTCGCCGTTCAGCCGCATCTCGCCAATGCGAAAGGGAGAGCGCATGGCCGACCGCGAGGACATTATCGAAGTGCTGAACCTCTACGGGTTCGCCATGGATACCCGCCGCTGGGACCTGTTCGACCGGATTTTTACGGCCGATTGCGATGTCGACTACGGTCCGACATCGAGTTGGCAGGATCGTGAGCAGTTCAAGACCGACTTCGGCACCTTTCACGAGCTGTTCGACGCGACCCAGCACGTGATGACCAATCATCTGGTGCAGGTCGATGGCGATACGGCTGCGGCCCATACTTATGGAAGCTGGCGCCTGATTCGCCACGCGGCCGGCGATCCGCCCGTCTGGGACGGTAGCGGATACTACGACGACCAGTTTGTGCGGACCCCGGAAGGCTGGCGAGTGGCAAAGCGGACCTGTCGAGTCGTTTTCTGGACGGGCAACCCCAAGGTCCAGACGCCGATAGAGGATATGGTCTTCCAGCTTGACCTCGTGGCGCTTCACACGGAAGCTCGGGAAGAAAGGCTCGAATTTCTGAAAGTGATCACCTGATGGCCAAGCAGCGCGACGCGATCCGCATGTCCGAAGACGAGATCGCCGCGTTTCTGGACAGCCAGAGGAACCTGCAGGTCGCCACCATAGGCAAGGACGGGGCGCCGCACCTCACGACGGTATGGTACGTCGTGCACGATGGGCGAATCCTGTTCGAAACCTATGGAAAGTCTCAGAAAATCGTGAATCTCAAGCGCGATCCGCGTCTCGCGGTGCTGGTTGAGGATGGCGATACCTACGACAGCTTGCGCGGCGTTTCGATCAACGGAACGGCAGAGATCGTCGAGGATCAGCCGCGCCGCGGTGAGCTGATGCAAGTGCTGTTGGGACACCATTTTCCGGATCTCGAACCCGGGCAATTGCGCCTCATGAGTGAGCGCATGGCGGAAAAACGCGTGGTGGTGGCGGTGTTGCCGGAACAAACTGTGTCGTGGGACCATTCAAAATTGAACGGAAGTGGCCCATAAGGGCGGTGTTCCGGGATACCGGTGCAACTGACTTTTAACTGCACACATGTCAAACGGCTGCCATGGTCGCTAAATTCGCTGGTATTGGAGAGACGCTCGAGAAGCGCTCCGACAATGCCATTACAGCTGTAACAGGGTATTTCCTGCTCGCGAGCGGGACGATCCTGCTCACCAGCAACGGAACGAACCACGCGACGATGTGGCCGGCCGATGCGCTGATCCTGGCGCTTCTGCTAAAGAATGACCGGGCGAGCTGGCCAGCCGTGCTGATGGCCGGCTGGATGGCCAACTTGCTGGCCAATGCCGTGACGCGCGACTGGGCGCCGGGCCTGATCGTCTATGGCGGCATAAACATGGGCCAGACGCTGCTTGCGGCGATGCTGATCTGTCGGACCGGGCGATGCGACAACCTCCTTGCCGATATCGGTACAGTTCTGCGGTTCGTGCTCTACGCGGGCGTTATCGCGCCTTTGCTGGGGGCGCTTACGGGCACGCTTGCGACCGCTTTGATCTTTGGCGAGCCGGTTCTGTCGTCGTTCGTGCGCTGGTACATCAGCAACGCGCTGGGGTTTCTCATCCTCACGCCGTTTCTGATGGCGCTGTTCGACGGCAGTTATGTCCGGTGCTTCAAGGAACGCACTCCTGCCAGTCGGCTTGAAGTCATTGGCCTGCATGCGCTGCATATTGCCCTGACGGGAACGGTCTTTGCCCAAAACGTCGTGCCGATGCTGTTCCTGCCGGTTTCGACGGCGTTGATACTCGCCTTCAGGCTCGGCCGGCTGGGCGTGATCGTCGGTACACTTGCCATCGCCATTATCGGGGCCGCTGCCACCTACATGGGGCATGGGCCGGTTTCCCTCGTTCGCGGCGGCGTGGAAGTCCAGGAATTCGTTTTCCAGTTCTACATCGCGGTAGTCCTGGCAACGACGCTTCCGGTGGCAGCGACCGTTTCCTCGCGGGCGGAAGCGCTGAAGAACCTCGCCGAGCGCGAAGAGGCTCTGCGCCTGATGATGGCGCATTCTCCGGATGGTATCCTCAGCTTCGATGCTACAGGCGTCTGCCGGTGGGCCGACGGGCCGCTGGCGGCCTATCTCGGTGTCGATGCCGGCGCGATGATCGGCAAACCCTTGGATGCCCTGGCTTTGCGCGCGCCGGGGCTGGCTTCGCGGATTATCGAACGCAAGGATGCGCTGAGCGATACGCCCACGATTTTCGAATTTTCGCCCGTCCTGCGCCCGCACCTGACGCTGGAGGCATCTCTCGCGGCGCCCCAGCAGAATGGATCAGCGGTGGGTACCGTCGTGACGCTGCGCGATGTCACCAAACGCAAGGCGAAAGAGGTCGCCATGCGTTCGAAAGTCCATGGCGACGATCTTACCGGGCTGCTCAATCGCGCGGGCTTCCGCAAGAAGTTGCGCACGGCTCTGCTGGACGAGGGGCGTCCCGCCACGTTGGCGCTCGTCGATGTCGATTGCTTCAGGTCGATCAACGAGACTTATGGGCATGGCGTAGGAGACACCGTTTTGGCGGAGATCGCAAAGCGGCTGCAAGCGGCCACGCGCGCCGATGACATCGTCGCCCGAATGGGAGGTGACGAGTTCGCCATCCTGCTTCGCTGCGATCTCGAGACGGCTATGAGGGTATGTCAGCGCATGGTCGAGGCCGTGCGGGAAACGTCGGTGGTGAACGACGGGGTGGTTTCCGTGCTGGCGTCGATCAGCTGCGGTATTGCTGCCTATGGCGGCAACATGGACCGTGACGATGTGTTCGATGCCGCCGATGCCGCGCTTCAGGAAGCAAAGCGGCGTGGCCGTGGCGGTGTGCGCGTAGCGGCCTAGTCAGCCCGTTTCAGGTCATGTCCGGGGTCCAGACCATCACCCGGTTCCTTCCGCCAGCCTTGGCCGCATAGAGCGCCCTGTCTGCCCGGTGGATCGTCTCTTCGACGGTAATGGCCGGATCGAGCATGGTCAGCCCGGCCGAGACGGTAACGTGAAAAGGCGGCAGGTTCGCGAACTCGAAAATCTGGGCGGCAAAGTGGGCCAGCAGGCGTTCGAGGAGCACCGTTCCCTTGTCGAGGTCGGCGCCGGGGGCGCAGATCAGGAATTCCTCACCGCCATAGCGGAACAACCTGTCGTTCGATCGCAGGTCCGAGATCGCAAGCGCTGCAAAAGTGCTGAGAACCTTGTCCCCTGCGAGGTGGCCGTAATCGTCGTTGACGGCCTTGAATTTGTCGATGTCGAGCATGGCGAGCGCGCAGGAATGAACGTCGCGCTTCACCAACTCGCGCTCTTCGCGCAGTTTGGGCAGCATGCTGGTGCGGTTTTCCGCGCCGGTAAGCGGGTCGATGTTGCGGAGCGCATCTTCCAGCTCATGTTTCATGGTCTGTGCTTCGAGCCGCATGCGCTTGGTGGCGGCCATGAAGCGCTCGTAGTCTTCAAGCGAAGGCGCATCGCAATGGGCAGAACGGCGCAGCAGCTCAGCTGCGAGTTGGTGCATCCGTCTGTGCTCTACCGCGATTTCGGCAAAGCCAGGGTGATGCTGCAGAGTCGCGGCTCCGGGGCCATAATACCATTGGCCGAACCGGCAGTGTTTGTGCGCTTCTGGATCGACGTCCCGCTCGTCGAACGGCAAGCGGCAAATGAGCGTCTGGTTGATCGCTTCGGACCATTGGTCGTGGTTGAAAAGCGCCTGCTCCAATTGCGCCAATGCCACCGACATCAATTTGGCATCCATGCACCCTGATCCTGACGTAGCGGTGTGTCGCTTCTCATCTCTGCCTTCGCTGGTTTGCCTAACATACCGTCAAATGGTTCCCATTTCCTTGCCGGTTCCGGGAAACCGCTCACGGTCTCATAGTCCTTGGCTGCCTTGTCCGTGGCGATAATTGTGTACGAATAGGCGGCAACTGAGGACTTTGGGGTGGAAGAGAGTGCTTGTCCGGGCAGTCGCCATGCCCGAAGCCCAAGGATCAAGGAACGGTGGAATGACCGTTTGAACCATGGTGGGAGAGAGGAAATGACCGATCGGCGTTATCGGGTCGCGCAGTGGGGCACCGGCAATGTTGGCATGCGGGCACTGGCCGCGATAATCGAGCATCCCGCAATGGACCTGGCGGCGCTGCGGGTGTTCTCGGCGGAAAAGGTCGGCCAGGATGCCGGTACGCTTTGCGGGAAGGCGCCGCTGGGTGTACCGGCGGCGGGCGATATCGACGCGGTGATCGCTGCATCGCCGGACTGCGCGGTCTACATGCCAAATCAGGCGAATATCGATGATATGTGCGCCCTACTGGAGGCGGGCATCAGCATCGCCACCGCCTGCGTCGGATTCAATCATCGCGACTCCATTCCGCGGGACGACCGCGTGCGGCTGGAAGATGCTTGCGCCAAGGGCCGCTCCTCGCTCTATGCGACGGGATCGAGCCCCGGCTGGATTACCGAGCTTGTGCCTCTCGCCATGCTCAACATGCAGCGCCGGCTCGATCGCTACATCATCACCGACTATGCCGACATGGCCTCGCGCGACTCCCATGACATGCTGGTGAACCGCCTGGGCTTCGGAACGGATCCGGCCAGTCGCCCGGTCGATCGACCTTTGGGCACGGCCACAAGCACGCCGCCGACCTTTCATGCGCTCGCGGATGCGATCGGCCTGTCCCTCGACGACGTGACGACCACCATCGAATATGCGCTTGCGAGCACCCCGGCGGATATCGCGATCGGCAGGATCGACGCGGGCACGATCGGAGCGATCCGGATGGCGGTGCGGGGGTGGCGCGGTGGGGAGGAAATCCTTACGCGCTATTCGCTATGGTATGTGACCCGGGATACCGACCCCGCGTGGGAGTACCGGGATTCCGGCTGGCGGGTGCAGGTGAAGGGGGATACCTCGCTGGACATCGCCATCGGTTTCGACGTCTCGTCGGAGGATTACCCGGCCTATTCCCCTGGCCTTACCGCGCATCCGGTGATCAATGCCGTGCCCTATGTCTGCGATGCGCCGCCGGGAATTCTGGAGACGGCCGACCTGCCGATGCTGGCGCCGAACCTTACGCGCTGAGGCTCAGGAGCCCTTCCATACCGGCGGGCGCTTCTCGACGAAGGCACGGATGCCTTCCCAGCCGTCTTCCGATCCCATCCAGCGGCCGAAGGCGGGATGCTCTTCCTGGTGCGTAATGGCGTCGGCAAGGCCGGGCTGGTCGAGGCTCCATTCGGCAAGCGCTTTGGTCGCCCGGATAGCCAGCGGGGCATTGGCGAGTATCTGGTTGCAGACGGCTTCGACCGTCGCCTCGAGATCGTCCGGCGCGGCCATCCGGCTGACGACGCCCATGGCAAAGGCATCCTCGGCGCTGATCGGTTCCCCGGTCAGGAGCGGCAGCATCGCGCGCTTCATGCCGACTTGCCGGACGAGGCGGTGGATGCCCCCGGCCAGCGCAATCATGCCGCGCCGCGGTTCGGGCAGGCCAAAACTCGCGCGCGTGGAGGCCAGAATAAGATCGCAGGCAAGGGCCAGTTCGAAGCCGCCGCCAAGGCACAGGCCATCGACCACGGCAATCACCGGCTTGTCGAGATCATACCTCTCGGCAAGGCCCGCATAGCCCTTGTCGGCATAAGGCATCCCGCGTTCCGGATCGAAGGCCGCCAGATCGCTGCCGACGCAGAACGCCCGGTCGCTGGCGCTGCGCAGGATGCAAAGCTGAAGTGCGGGATCGGCTGCGAAGCCTTCGAAGGCTTCGTGCAACGCCGTGTGCATTTCCGAGGTTATGGCATTGAGCTTTGCCGGCCGGTTCAACGTGATCGTGATCACGCTGCCGCACGTTTCCACCAGCACATCCTCGGCCGCCATAACCTCACCCCCGAATCCTGTTTGACACTTGTCTAGTGTCGTCGAGGGGTTTTGTGCAATCCCGTCAGGGCTGCCGAACAAGCATTCTTGCGGGCGCAGGCATGGGCCTGCGTCCGCTCGACTACCTGAGATGCACCGAACGGCGGGCTGTCAGCCCAGTGCCTTTTCCTTTTCGGCGTAGAGCCGTTCGAGTTCGGCGCGGCTCTTCTTTTCCGCGGCGGTCTTGAGCTGGCCGCAGGCGGCATCGATGTCGCGCCCGCGCGGGGTGCGCACAGGAGCGGAAATGCCTGCCTCGAAAACGATGTTGGAGAAGGACCTGATCCGCTCGGGCGTGGAGCAGTCGTAGGCCGCGCCCGGCCAGGGGTTGAACGGGATCAGGTTGACCTTGGCTGGAAGCTTGTAGTGCTTGATCAGCCTGACCAGTTCGCGCGCGTCTTCGTCGCTGTCGTTCTTGTCCTTCAGCATCACGTATTCGAAGGTGATGCGTCGGGCATTGCTGGCGCCCTTGTAGTCTGCGCAGGCCTGCAGCAGTTCCTCGATGCCGTACTTCTTGTTGATCGGCACGATTTCGTCGCGCACCTCCTTGGTCACCGCATGGAGCGAGACCGCGAGGTTGACGCCGATTTCCTCGGCGCAGCGCTCCATCTGAGGGACCACGCCCGACGTGGACAGGGTGATGCGGCGCTTTGAGAGGGCGAGGCCGTCACCGTCCATCACCAGCTTGAGCGCATCGCGCACGTTGTCGAAATTGTAGAGCGGCTCGCCCATGCCCATCATCACGATGTTGGTGAGAAGGCGGCCGTCTGCGGAGTAGCCCCCGTCCTCATCGACCAAATCGTCATCGAGCGCGGCAAGGTCCGCCTGACCGGACTTGGGCCACTCGCCCAGAGAGTCGCGTGCCAGCATGACCTGCCCGACGATCTCCCCCGCCGTCAGGTTGCGCACCAGCCGCATGGTGCCGGTGTGGCAGAAGCGGCAGTTGAGCGTGCAGCCGACCTGCGAGGAAACGCACAGCGTGCCGCGGTCCGCATCGGGGATGAAGACCATCTCGAAATCGTGCCCGTCGGCCGTGCGCAGCAGCCACTTGCGGGTGCCGTCGGTGGAATGTTGCCCCTCGACCACCTCCGGGCGGCCGATCACGAAACGTTCGGCGAGCCAGGGGCGCATGGTCTTGGCGATGTCGGTCATCGCCGCGAAATCGGTCACGCCGCGGTGGTAGAGCCAGTGGAACACCTGCTTGGCGCGCAGCTTGGCGGCCTTGGCATCGAGCCCGGCCACTTCGAACAGCTCGGCAATGCGCTTCTTGGGCAGACCGATAAGGTCGACGCGGCCATCCTCACGCGGGGTTACGTCGCGCGGGACGGGCACGGGGTCGATGTGCCCCGGGATCTGCATGAGTTTCGTGTCTGACATGATTGGCGACCATATAGGGTAAGCCGGGCCATTTCGGAAGGGCGCACGATTGTTACGCGCGATGCGGGCACGCGATAACATCTCTCGACGAGTTTCGGTTCCTACGGTCCGGCGTGGGCTGGCTGCGCTTCATCGCAAGGGTGTGACATAAAAACATCAATGATTTCGTTATGTTAGGTTAATGAAACTCCTGTCGGCCCTGGAGCATTCCATCGGTCCAAGCGGGTATGACCCGTTTCTGGATTAAGATTGGAGTAAATCATGAAGAAGATCCTTGTCAGTCTCGCCGCCGGTAGCGCTCTCGCTGCAGTTCCGGCCATGGCACAGGATGCCGGCCCGGCTCAGGCGTTCGACGGCTTTCACGTAGAGGGCCTTGCCGGTTACGATATCACCAAGGCCGGCAGCAGTGTCGACGACGATTCCAACATCGACAACGACCAGTCGATCGACGGCGCCCTGTTCGGCGTCGGTGCCGGGTACGATTACCGGATGGGCAATGTCGTAATCGGCCCCGAAGCCGAAGTGACCTGGTCGACCGCGAAGACCGAGTTCACGAATGGCGATTTCGAAGGCTTCGGAGTCGGTAACGTCAAGACCAACCGCGACCTCTATGTTGGCGCGCGCGTCGGTTACGTGGTGTCGCCAAGGACCATGGTTTACGCGAAGGGCGGCTATACCAACGCCAAATTCGACGTTCGCAATGGTGACGGCTCGGTGGAAACCAACACCGACATCGATGCCGACGGCTGGCGGATCGGCGCCGGTGTGGAGCAGGCGGTGAGCAACAACGTCTTCGCCAAGCTCGAATACCGCTATTCGAACTACGAGAAGGGCGAACTGGACTATCGGGGCGACATTCCCGACGGCCAGCGTTTCGACCTCGATCTCGACCGGCACCAGATCGTGGCCGGTGTGGGCGTGCGGTTCTGATCAAACCCATGCCGGAATAAGGGAAGGGCGGGGCCGCAAGGCCTCGCCCTTTTCGTTTCAACGCAGCTGGGCGCATCCGATAGCGGCCGCGTCCATGGCCGATGCCGCGCCTGCCAGTTGCCAGGTGTTGGAGAACCGGCGCCCGCTGGAATCGCGCGAATAGATGGTCATGCGGGTTGCCGAGCGCATGGCCGCGACGATGGCGGCGTTGTCGCTGTCGTCCTTGGGCCAGGCATCACCGCCGCCGCCTGTCAGTTCGATGCGCTCGCTGCCTATCCGCAGGACCATCGGCGCACCGTCTGCCATCTTGCGCGAGAGGCGGAAATGCACCTGATTGCGCGCGGAACGCTTCGGCCATGTGCCGATGGCGGCATAGGGCTGATAATCGCGGTGAAGCGCGCTCGGCGCGGCCATGGCAATCGCATAGCAACGCGGCACCAGCGGGTCGCGAAAGGCCCCCCAGTCGCCGTAAAGGCCAAGGCTGTCGCGAGCCTGCGCTACGCCGGCAAAGGCGCTGAACATCGAGGCGGCGGCCAAGGCCAGAAATTTCGGGTGTCTGCTCACGCGGGGCTCATGGCATGAATTGATGCAGCCGCAAACGCTTCAGGAGATTTTCGCCGAAATCGCGGCAACACCGGCTTCGACTCCGGCTGCGAAGTCACCTTCTTTGAACCTGGGCAGCATGTCGTCTGCGATCACCTGACCGCAAAAGGCATTGGTCAGCGTCTTTTCAAGGCCGTATCCCACGGCGATGCGCACCTTGCGTTCATTCGGCGCGACAAGGATGATCACGCCATCATCGTGCTCTTTCCGGCCAATGCCCCAGCGGTTGCCCAGCTTTTGCGCGTAGTCGGAGATTTCCTCTCCATTGAGTGAGGGCGTGGTCGCCAAGACCATCTGGTGGCCTGTCTGTTGCTCCAGCGCTTCGAGTTTCCTCGCCAGCCGCGTCTCGACATCGGGTGCGAGAATCCCTGCGGCGTCGGTTACACGGCCCTGAACACGGAGTTCCTCACCGGCGGCCTGTGTAGCGGAATCGCTGTGAAGTGCAGCCTCAGCGGGAGGCGCGCAGCTCCGCTGCCGCAGCCTCCACCCGCAAGCAGCAGAGACAAGGAAACAAGGACAATGCGGGCCGGCGGCTTCATCCTGCCGACTTGCCCGCAGTGCCCTTACTTCGTCAACGCAGCTTTTCAGGCGATTTCGCGTTCGGCTTCGCCGACTTTCTTGCCGTCCTCGAAATAGCCGAGGCCATAGTCGCCCTTGATCGTCGTGCGCAGGGTCTGGCGCTCGTACTTGGCATCGCAGCCTTCGACGGCATGGAGCATGCGGTGGTTGTCCCAGATCACCATGTCGGTGGGCTTCCACTCGTGCCAGTAGGCGCTGGTGCCGCTGCCCATGCGGTTGATCTCGTGGGCGACGTCGTCGAGCAGGCGGTCGCCGTCCGGGTCTTCGTGGCCTTCGAGGCCAATGGCCATCCATGGGCCGTAGTGCAGGACCTTCTCACCGGTTTCGCGCGTCCAGATCGCGGGATGCATGGCGCGCGGGAACTTGGCGGCTTCCTTGAGCAGTTGCGGCGTAGTCGCATACTCGGTCAGCGGCGTGAAATTCACGCCGAACTTCATGGTCGAGAGGCGGGTGTCGAGCGTGTAGATCACGTTCTTGCCTTCGAGCGCATCGCGCAGGTCTTTGGGGAACTGGCGATAGAGTTCGATCCCGTCCATGAACCCGGTGCGGCCGCCGACCGGCGCATTGATCGGCGCGCGCAGCACGCCGGCATAGTTCAGCTCATCGTTGTAGCAGTGATCGAAATGCCAGGGCGAGAAACGGGCGATCACCTCGCCGTTCATCTCGACGAGGCCTTCCCCCTTGGCCACATCGTCGCTGGGCCGATAGTGCATGTCGATCACACCTTCGGCGTGGTCTCCGGTTTCCTCGTCGCGCGGGGTCGTCGTGGTCGGGTGATCCTTGAGCGGGCCGAAGACCTTGCTGAGTTCCACCTGCATCTTGGCGCTCGGTTCGACGTCGCGGAACACGATCATACCGCGGTCCACGAAGAGGTCGCGCAACTGCTGGCGGACCTTCTCGTCGGCGAGCGCCTCGTAGTCTAGCCCCTCTACGGCGGCGCCGAAGCTGAGATTCTCGTCCAGTTTCTTAACGGTAAGTCCGGCCATTTTCATCATCCCGTCCACAAAGCGGATGGATCCTTCCGGCCTGTCCGGCGGTCCAGCCTGCGATCAATACTAAGCACGCTCAGCATATTGCCACTGCCGCCGGGTCCCGACCAAGCGAAAAGTTTGGAACAGGGGCATATCCTTGTTGCGTTGCAGCGCGGCACACCGCACACTCGGCTTGCTTGCGGAGGAGAGGGACCGGCCCGGCCGAAAGGCGGGTCAGGCTTCCGGGGGCATATATGGCGGGGCGTTACGAATTCGTCGTTATCGGTAGCGGGCCTTCGGGCCGGCGCGCGGCCATTCAGGCTGCGAAACTGGGCAAGTCCGTCCTCGTCATCGAGGGGCGGATGAAAGTGGGCGGGGTGTCGGTCCATACCGGCACGATCCCGTCGAAGACCCTGCGCGAGACCGCGCTGAACCTTTCCGGCTGGCGCGAGCGCGGGTTCTATGGCCGCTCGTACCGGGTGAAGAAGGAGATCGGCAGCGAGGATCTGTCGATCCGGCTGGGCAAGACGCTCGACTACGAAGTCGACGTGCTCGAGCACCAGTTCCTGCGCAATGGCGTG
This sequence comes from Novosphingobium indicum, assembly GCF_014645195.1. Taxonomy (GTDB): domain Bacteria; phylum Pseudomonadota; class Alphaproteobacteria; order Sphingomonadales; family Sphingomonadaceae; genus Novosphingobium; species Novosphingobium indicum. The sequence goes on from NZ_BMLK01000006.1 coordinate 13,433, forward strand.
GCGACCATGGCCGGCTTCGCGCGCTTCCTCGATCCCCATCGGCTGGTGGTGACCTCGCCCGACGGCAGCGAGCTGATCGTGGAGGGTGAGCGCTTCCTGATCGCGGTAGGGACTGTACCCTTCCATCCCGACAACATCGATTTCACCGACCCCGAGATCATGGACAGCGATCAGGTTGTCGACGTTCCCCGCTTGCCGCGCTCGCTTACGGTCGTCGGCGCGGGCGTGATCGGCATCGAATACGCCACGATCTTCTCGGCGCTGGATGTGGCCGTGACGGTCATCGAGCCGCGCAGCAGCTTTCTCGATTTCGTGGATCGCGAGATTATCGACGAATTCGTCCACCAGCTTCGGGATCGCGGGGTCACCTTCCGTCTCGGCGTGCCGGTCGAGACGGTTGAGCGGGGCAGCGACGGGCGGGTGGTGACCATGCTCAAGGACGGGCGCGTCGTGCGCACGGAAATGCTGCTCTACTGCGCGGGACGCATGGGCGCGACGGCGGACCTTGGACTGGACAAGTGCGGGCTCACCACCGATGCGCGCGGCCGGCTCTCGATCAATCCCGAGACCTACCAGACCGAAGTCGAACACATCTATGCGGCCGGCGATGTGATCGGGTTTCCCAGCCTTGCTTCCACGTCGATGGAACAAGGCCGCATCGCCGCTTGCCATGCCTTTGGCCTGCCCTTGCCGCCAGCGCCAGCGTTCTTTCCCTACGGCATCTATGCCGTGCCCGAGATATCGACCGTGGGCATGAGCGAGCAGGAAGTGCGCGAGCGGGGGATCAACTACGAAACCGGCATTGCCCGGTTCCGGGAAACCTCGCGCGGGCACATCATGGGGCTGGAGCAGGGGCTGATGAAGATGATCTTCTCGAACAAGACCCGCCGCTTGCTGGGGGTCCACATCATCGGCGAGGGCGCGACCGAGCTGATCCATATCGGGCAGGCCGTTCTGAACCTGAAAGGCACGATCGACTACTTCATCGAGAACACGTTCAACTACCCGACGCTGGCCGAAGCCTACAAGATCGCCGCGCTCGATGCCTGGAACCGCATGGCGCGCTGAACGCGGCATTTGCAGGGAAGGGGAACCGGCACCGGCACCGGCACCAGACACGAACTGAGGGCAACGCCTTGCGGCGGCGTCTGGTTGCAAGATGCGGCGCTCGTGATGGGCGTGCGGCGGGCGTTAAACCTGACCTCCCCGGTGCCGTTGTGCGATAACAGAAAGGCTGGCGATGAACCCAAATCCCACTGCTGCAATGACCAAGGTTCCGGCGGTGACGCTCGGTTTCTGGATCATCAAGATACTGGCTACCACGTTGGGAGAAACTGGCGGCGACACCCTGTCGATGACCTACGACATGGGGTATCTGGTCAGCACGGCCATCTTCGTCGTGCCCCTGCTTGCACTGGTGGCGGCCCAGATCCGTGCAAAGGAATATCGCCCCTTCCTGTACTGGGCGACCATTGTCGCCTCGACCACCGCGGGCACGACCATGGCCGACTTCGCGACGCGTTCGCTGGGCATCGGCTATCCGGGCGGCGCCTTGTTGCTCGCAGCATGCGTGGCGGCTTCGCTGGCGGCGTGGAAGGCCGTGCTCGGTTCGGTCTCGGTGGAAACGGTGGCGACGACGCGGTCAGAGGTGTTCTACTGGCTGACGATCACGTTTTCGCAGACGCTCGGCACGGCGGTGGGCGACTGGGCCGCCGACGACGGCGGTTTCGGCTATCTGGGCGGCGCCTTGCTGTTCGGTGGCCTCCTGCTCGTCTTGGTCGTGCTGTGGAAGACCAGCCGCGTGAGCACGGTGCTCCTGTTCTGGAGCGCCTTCATCCTGACCCGTCCGCTCGGTGCGACGGTCGGTGATTTCCTCGACAAACCGTTGTCGCACGGCGGGCTCGACCTTAGCCGACCTATGGCATCGATTACGCTATGCGCAGTGATGATCGTGCTGATCGTTGTTCTGCCGCAGCGTGCAGGGCGCCATGTCTCGGCGGCCTAAGCGGCAAAGCCCCTTGCCCTGAACGCAGGCAAGGGGCCCTTCTTCCGTCAGCCGAGCTCCTGCGGCTCGCCGGTACCCATGTAGCGGGCGAGATTGCGGTGCAGGCTGATCACCGCGCCTTCCGCCTTGGGATTGGGAATGTTGCCGGCATAACCGCCCATCTTCATGCCCTGCTGGACCGCAGCCATGTTGGAGAAGTCCTGCAGCAACACATGCGGGAAGGCGGAAGGATCCGCATATTCCCACTGCGTTTCGGGCGCTTCCCCGTCGGGGTACAATTCGTAGACCGCCACCTCGAAGATGCACTTGTCCGGGTCGTAACCGCAGGGACGCGCCTGGTAGCAGAGCATGTTGTTGACCGCGTGGCCGATCTGCTGGTTCGGGAAGATCTGCCAGGCCGTGCCGCTCGCCGCGACATGAGCGGCGTCCACCTCGGGCCAGATCACGCCGCGCTCGGCATCGATCTGGCGTGAGGTTTCGAGCCAGTACTTGAGCACGTCGGTTGCCGAAGTGCCCTCGGGCAGTTCCTCGGGCAGACGCTGCGCGACGTCGACGAGCGTCTGGGTCGTATTGGTGTTCACGCCTTCCCAGGTGTATTTCTGCATCTGCGCGGTGGTAACGCGCGGATCACCCGCGCCAAGGCGGAGCTTGGAGGCGTTTTCCTTGGGCCCGTCGCCCGTGTCGTAGCCGATGTGGCTGTGCTTGCCCTGCTGGCGGCCCCAGCCCACGAAGTCGCCGAATTCGGTGAATTCGGGGTGCGTTCCGGGGACATGATAGGTTTCGTCGAAAGCTTCGAGCGCGACCTTCCAGTTGCAGTCGAAGATCGTCCACTTGCGCCAGCGCGGGCGCATGTCCTGAAGCTGGAACGGGTCGAGCATAGTCGCAGCCGGTTCCAGATAGGCGCGCAGCGGCTCGGCTTCGGGATCGAGGTTGATCCATACGAACCCGCCCCAGGTGTCGATCTGCACTTCGCCGAGGCGCGTCACGTCCTCGCAGAGCTTCGGCCCCCAATCTTCCCTGGACTGGATGTAGCTGCACGATCCGTCGATCTCGAACGTCCAGGCGTGGAAGCCGCAAACGAAGTTGTTGCGGCGGCCATGGGCATTGCGCTCGCCCTTGGGCGTATCGACGAGGCGCCGGCCGCGGTGGGTGCAGACGTTGCGGTAGGCCTTGATCTTGCCTTCGGCGCCGTTGGCGGCTTCGCCTTCGGCAACGCGCACGATAAGGACCGAGTCGTCGAGAATCTCGTAGGTGATGTAGCTGCCGACCTCGGGCAGGTCCTCGACACGGCCGGCCTGGAGCCAGCAATTGCGCCACAGCTTGTCGCGCTCGGCGCGGGCATAATCTTCTGAAATATAGGCTTCTACCGGGATAACGACCGGTTCGGGGGTCGTGTCGGTGGCCGCTTCGACCTTGCTCAGTTCGTTCATCGTTCCGCTCCCGTGCGATGTCGCAGAGTGCCGCTAATCAACAGCACTGTTCACTGAGAGCGGTTTACTCCGGTGTCGGCATTCAGAACTTTGATCGAACGCAAAGCTGTCAACTGTTCGGATATTCGATCGCCACCACTTCCCATTCCCTTTCGCCGGAAGGAAGCCGCACGGTCCTGAGGTCGCCGATGGTGGCGCCGCGCAATGCACGGGCGAGGGGCGCGCTCCAGCCGATGCGGCCGGCGGAGGCATCCTGTTCGTCGTCGCCGACGAGGGTCACGGTCATGCGCTCGTCGTCCTCGTCGGCCAGTTCGACCGTGGCGCCGAAGAACACCTTGCCGCGCTCCTCCTGCCGCGCCGGATCGACCACGCGAAGCTTCTTCATCCGCCGCGCGAGGTGCGCCAGTTCACGGTCGATCTCGCGCATGCGCTTGCGGCCGTAGATGTAGTCGCCGTTTTCAGAGCGGTCGCCATTGCCCGCCGCCCATGAGACGATCTCGACGATTTCCGGGCGCTCCGTGCCCAGCAGATGATCGTAGCGGGCGCGCAGCGCGGCCATGCCGGCTGGGGTAATCGGGGGACCTGCAGGTGTCATGGGCATGCCATTAGGGCAGGGCGGCGGCGGACGCCAAGCATCCGCACGCCGCTATCCTCAGCCCGGCGTTCGCTTGCCGGGCATGAGGCGGGTCAGCTTGTTCGGGCCGCGATAGCTTGAATTCTGCGGGTAGATTTCTTCATAGACCACGGCGTTTTCCAGCACGCGCTGAACGTAGTTCTTGGTCTCGTAGATCGGGATGCGCTCAAGCCAGTCGATCCAGTCGACGGCGCCGGTGCGCGGATCGCCGTTGGCGCGCAGCCACTTGTTCACGTTGCCGGGCCCGGCGTTGTAGGCGGCGACGGCAAGCGGGGTGGCGCCGCCGTAATAGTCCATCATCCGGCCGAAATAGCCGTCGCCCAGACGGATATTGTAGGTCGCGTCGTTGGTCAGTTCCGAAAGACTGTAGCCCAGGCCCATCTTGCCCGCCTGTTCGCGTGCCGTCCCCGGCATGAGCTGCATGAGGCCGCGCGCGCCGGCGTGGCTCAGCGCGTTCTGCGCGAACTGGCTTTCCTGCCGGGTGAGCGCGTGGACCATGGTCCAGTTCGTGCCCGGGGGATTCGGGATTAGCGGATAAGAGATCTCGCCGAACTCGCCGAAGCCGTCGGCATGGGCGCTCTGGCCGAGGATGACGGCCAGATCGCGGCGGCCGATTTTCTGCGCCAGTTCGGCAACCAGCACGTGATCGGCCTCCGTCTCGGCCTGATCGGCAATCTCGCGGAAGAACTGCACGGCCGTGCGCCAGTCGCCGTCACGCGACACATCGCGCACCGCATCAACGATCGGCCGCGCCATGAAGGCCTTGCGCTCTTCACGGGTGGGAACAGCCTTGGGCTGCGTGTCGAGATCGGGCAGCGGGCGGCCAAGACGCTCGAGAGAGAGCTGGCCGTAGAAATAGTGCGGATACTGCGCCGCCATTTCGAAATAGCGGTTCGCCCCGGCGGTATCGCCCGCCTTGGCGAGCGCGCGCCCGGCCCAATAGAAGCCCTTCGACCGGGTGCCCGGTGTCTGGGCGGCAGCGCCGTAGCGATAGAACAGCGGCGCGGCGCGGCGCGGGTCGTTGAGGTCCCATAAGGCCTCGGTGCCGCCTAGCCAGACCAGCGAGGTGTAGTCGTCGCGCAGACGGTACGATCCCTGGCTGATGTCGGTGCCCGGCGCGAAGGCATCGTCGATCGAACTGGCGATCTTCACGGCGCTTTCCGAGCCGGCGCCACGTGCGGCAGTGAGCAGCTCCTTCACCCACTTTTCCGGTTCGGGAACGGGTTCGCTGAGCAGCGGGCGGTTGGTCAGCATGTTGATCTCGGCTGGCAGATTGCCCGAGCGGCGCGCCTGAACGGCACGGCTGTAGACATAGCCGGGATCGGAGGCGATGTTCGAGGGCAGCGAAAGGCCGAGGCTGCCCGGCGCGGAGCCCTGCAGCAGCGCGAGCCGCTCCATGAACACGTTGCGTTTGCCGCTCGAAACGAAGGAAATCTGACGTTCTGCCTGCTGGGTCTCGCCTTGCCAGAGCAGCGCGTTCATGCGGGCATCGTGGTCCGCCGGCGTCAGCACGTCGCGATAGAGCGAGAACAGTGTGGCTTCGGCATTGGGGGTGAGGCTGCCGGCGCGCCATGCTGCGACGGCCTTGTCGCGCGCGTCGAATCGGCGCACCGAAGCCAGCGCGGTAGCGTAGCGTCCAGCCGCCTCGCTGGTCAGCGGCGAATAGCGATCGAAGAACGCGATGACGGTCGAAGGATCAGGCGATTCGTCGAGCAGCGCTTTCTCGGCGAACTCGCGAATCTGCTCTTCCCGGGGATAGCCCGGATAGGTCAGCAGGAAGCTGGCATAGGCGGAAAAGCCCATGCGGCTGTTGCCGACAAGCTGCGACCAGCGGTCCACCGACTGGTGCACGGAAAGGTCGTGCGCCTGCATCGAACGGGCGCGGGCAACGTCCCATTCATGGCCGTCTTCGCCCATCGCGGGCGTCCCGAAACCGAGCAGAGAAACCGTCAGAAGCAGGGGGGAAGCGCGCAACATACTGGACATTGTGGAAGAAGGCTCCTTATCAGGCGCTGAACGCACTGGCTTGGGCGGTTGGAGGAGATCTCCGCCGGGGTCGGATAATTGAACGTCAGCAGAGGTAAAGTCCATGTTCTCGGGGTCCATTCCGGCGCTTGTCACACCGTTTCGCGATGGCGCTTTCGACGAGCAGGCATTTCGTCGTCTCGTCGACTGGCAAATTGAATGCGGCTCCTCGGCCCTTGTTCCCTGCGGTACCACGGGCGAGAATTCCACGCTTTCCAATGCCGAACACCATCGTGTGATCGAAGTCTGCATCGAACAGGCCGCGGGCCGCGTGCCGGTGATCGCCGGCTGCGGCAGCAACGATACGACGAACGCGCTTCTCCACATGAATTTTTCGAAGAAGTCGGGAGCGGCTGCGGCACTGGTTGTTGCACCCTATTACAACAAGCCGAGCCAGGAAGGGTTGCTGGCCCATTTCTCCTATCTCGCCGAACACAATGACCTGCCGATCATTCTCTACAACGTCCCCGGCCGGACGGTCACCGACTTGCAGCCGGAAACCGTGTGCGAACTGGCGCGCCGTTTCCCCGAGACCTTCATCGGCATCAAGGACGCCAGCGGCGATCTCGCCCGCGTGACGGATCACCGCACGGGCATCGGCAAGGACTTCTGCCAGCTCTCGGGCGAAGATGAGCTTGCGCTGCCGTACAACGCGGCCGGGGGAAAGGGCTGTATCTCGGTGACGGCGAACGTGGCGCCCAAGCTGTGCGCCGAATTTCAGGCCGCCTGCGCAGCCAACGATCTGCTGCTCGCGCGCGAGCTCAACGACAAGCTCTATCCGCTGCACTACGCCATGTTCGAGGACAGCTCGCCGGGCCCGTGCAAGTACGCGCTCGCGCAGGTTCACGACTGGATCGAGAACGAACTGCGCCTGCCGCTCGTTCCCTGCAACGAGGCGGCCCGCAAGGCCGTCGACGAAGCGCTGGTGCACGCCGGCCTGCTCTAAGCCATTCTGCCCGGCGGATCACTCCGCCGGGTTGTACTTTTGCACGAAAGCAATCGTGGCGCTGAGCAGTTCCTTGCGTGTTTCCGCGCGGGAGAGCCAGTGGTCCTCTTGCTTGAGCTTCACCAGTTCGTAGGGCTTGCCGGCATCCTTAAGCGCGTCGGCCATGGCGCTGCTCTGGCGGAAGGGTACGACCGTATCGTCCTTGCCATGGATCAGCAGGATAGGTGCATCGGCTTCGTCCGCATGCTTGCGCGGTGAGACCTCGTCGAAGTGCTTGGGATCGCCCAGTTCTTCGAGCCAGGACTTCTTGACCATCCTCGAGCGTCCGCTCTCGTAGAGCTCGGTGTCCATCAGCATGTCGAGGTCCGCGACCGGTGCGACGGCAACAGCGCAGCGGTAGAGACCATGCTGCAGCGTGACTCCCGCGAGGGCAGCATAACCGCCATAACTCCCCCCGACGATGCAGGCCCGCTTGGGATCGGCGATGCCGCGCTTCACCAGTTCGGCAAGACCGTCGGAGATGTCGGTCTGCATCTTGCGCCCCCATTGCCCGTAGCTCGCATTGCGAAGTGCGTCGCCGCGTCCCGTGGAACCACGGAAGTTGGGCTGGAAGACGGCATAACCGCGTGAGGCGAAGGCTTGCGCCCACCAATCGAAGCCGACTTCGTCCGCGGAATGGGGGCCGCCATGGGGTAGAAGGATGATCGGCAAGTCCTTCGCTTCCCGCCCCGGCGGCAGGGTCAGGACACCGTCGAGTTCCAGTCCGTCTGCCGCTGTATATTCGACGCTGGAGACCGGTCCCACGTCCTGGCCCCAGATGTCCGGACGTTCATTGCCGATCGGATCAGCGCGGCGGTTGGCCACGTCGACGAAGAACCATGTGCCGCTGTCGCCGTTGCCGTCGGTGCGCAGGATTACCCGTTCGAAGCCCTTGGTCCAGTTCATCAGGCGAACGTTCACCTTCGGGAAGGCCCGGAAAATCTTGTCGATCGCTGCCTGCGATGCCGGATCGAACATCACTGTCGCGCCGCTCTTGTCGTCCTTGCGATAGCCGAGGAGCCGCCCGGTCTCGCTGTCGATATAGAGCCGCTCGATCGGTATGTCGGGCAGGAATTCGGTAGGGGTGCCTCCGGCCAGCGGCACTTCGAACCAGCGGTCTACCTCGTTCTCGTCCCGGATGCCGTAGATCACTGTCGTATTGTCTTTTCCGAATGAGATCAGGCGGACGTCACCGGTCGGGTCGACACCGCGGGCCAGTTCGCTGTTTGCGGCGTTGTCCAGCGTCCACTTGCCGTTTTGCTCATCGATATCGAGAATCGCCGCCACGTTGCCGGCGGCATCGATCAGCCAGTCGCGATAGTGGCCTTCCCCCGGAGCGCGGGAAATCTGGCGCGCTTTGTTTTTTGGAAGCTCCACCGCGTAAAGCGTGGTTCGGCCGTGACGAAACGTGGCGGTGTTGCTGGTCTGGACATCGAGAGCGATGCCTCCGAAGTAGCCGATCGTCTCGCCGTTGATGTGGCGTATTCCGTAGGCCCCGCGCGTTGTGTCGGCAATATCGCGCCGGCTTGAGAAGACGAGTTCCGGCTTTTGCCCGGTGTCTAGGCTCACGATGATCGTGCCCGTGAGCTCGTACTTGGATGCGGTGAAGGTGGGGCCGAGCGAGATCGTCGCGCTGTTGGTGACGAGTATCGTGGAATTGTCCGCCCAGTCGACACCGCGCACCTTGGTCGTTCCGGCAGAGGAATTGACCAGAACCTTGCCCTCGTCGGTGATGACGATGAGTCGTTGTTCCCCCTTTATGCTGCGGATCGCCGCGAACTTGGAGCCATCGGGCGAGATGGCGATATCCTCAACAGTCGGAAGGTCGCCGTAGGCTTCCAGCGGGATCGGCTTCTCGCTTTTGGCCGGCAGTGCGGCTGGCGCGCAAGCCACAGCAATAGCGAGCGCAGACAACGCCGGACGCAGCACATCGGAAAACCGCATAATCCCCCACATTTCAAACCCCTGTTACGAATGACTTTCGTCTGGAGCATGGAAAAATGGCAAGTGTTTTACGGTCGATTACAGCGAATTAATCGAGGCCTGCCGGGCGAGGTTCGGATCAGGGCAAACGGTTGCCTTGTCCTTCGCTGTCGTGAACACTGTTCTGTAAATACGAATCATCTTTGGGAGAGTGTTATGACGAGCCAGGCAAGTGCCGCCACTTGGACCGACCGCGAGGCCGTGACCGGCGAATATGCGAAGAAGGTTCTCGCCTATACCGATTGCATCAAGCGCACCGTTGAAAAAGCCAAGGAGCCCGGCTTCGCCGAATCCGGCTGGGACGAGCTGGCTGCCATGCTCGATACGGACAAGTTCCGCCGCGTCGGCAACGACAAGGCGGGAATGGGCTGGGACGTCTATCGCGGTCTGCTGATGATGTGGGGCACGACCACCGACTTCTGGGCCGAGTTTCATCGAATCAGCGAAGTTGGCAACCGTGTCTACCTTGAGCTGACCGAGCACAATCACCCGCGCGGGGGCGACGAGACGGTGGTGAATTCCTGCACCGTCTACCAGTTCGACGATGCCGGAAAGCTGGTGCATCTGGACATTTATCTGCAGCACGAATGACGCATACCGCCTTGCGAGCGTCATTCGCCGAAAGGGACGTTTTCTTTTGCTGCATGTATCCCTACATGCCGCTCCACCATGGCACGTCCGCAACACAAGACATTCGACAAGCAGAAAAGCGTCGCTGAAAACCGCAAGGCCCGCTTCAACTATCATATTGAAGATACCTTCGAGGCAGGCATTGCGCTGACCGGCACCGAGGTAAAGAGCCTGCGTTTCGGCGAGGGCTCCATCGCGGAGTCGTATGCGGAGGTGAAGGACGGCCAATGCTGGCTGGTGAATGCCAACGTGCCCGAATTCAGCCACGGCAACCGTTTCAACCACCAGCCCAAGCGGCCGCGCAAGCTGCTGCTGCACGCGCGCGAGATCGACAAGCTGCAAGGCGCGGTGGAGCGCAAGGGCATGACGCTGGTCCCGCTGTCGATCTATTTCAACAGCCGCGGCCGGGCGAAGGTGGAACTGGCGCTCGCCAAGGGCAAGAACGCGGCCGACAAGAGGCACACCATCAAAGAGCGCGACTGGAAGCGCGATCAGGCACGGATTCTGCGGGACAATCGATGAGTACGATATTTACCCGCCTGTCGCGCTGGTTGCACAGCCAGATGCCGACGCACGAGCAGCTCGAGGCCAACCGCTTCACCGCTTCGGTCGCGCGCCGGCAGGAACTGTTCCGTTTTACCCGCCGTTCGGTGCCGCGCGGTGTCGCGGTCGGGCTGCTGGTCGGCATCTTCGCTTTGATTCCGGGCGTCCAGATCATCGGTGCGGCGCTGTTGTGCGTGCCCTGCCGCGGGAACATCCCGATTGCAGCGGCGATGACATTCCTGTCCAATCCCGCGACTACGCCGCTGATCCTCGCGGCTTCGATCTGGGTGGGGAATATGCTCGGCTTCCATGCCGATCTGTCGACGTTCTATGCGCTCTACGAGCGTAGTGCAGGGCTGGGAGACTGGTCTCACTGGCTGCTTTCGGATGCCGCGCCTGCGCTGCTCATCGGGCTTTTTGCGATTTCGACGGTTGCGGCTTCTATCGGTTACGTGCTGGCATCGCTGTTCTGGCGCTACTGGATCGGCCGCAAGCACGTTGCGCGCCGGATGCGCTGGCATCACCGCACGAGCGAAGTGACACCTTCCGACAGTACCGGGCCGGACACCTCCGCATGAAGCCATTGGCCGAGCGAAACGGGCGCTGGCCCGATGCGATCCTTATCGCTCTCGCTTTGGCCCTGAGCGCTGGGCTGGTCTGGGTGGTATCGGGCGATACCGTCCTTACGGTCGTGTTCGTCGCGGCCATGGCGGTGTTCGCGGCTTTGGCCTGGATGATCTCGACGCGGCGCAAGCCTGCGCCCGAACCCGAATTCGCGCTGCCAGACTGGTCGGTGACCGTGGCTGCCATTGACAGGCCGGACATGGCCATCGCCGTGACCGACCGGGCAGGGCGGCTGACCTGCGCCAATGCGGCGCACGAGGCGTGGTTCGGCGTGGCCAGCGCCCCGCCCCGCTTGTCCGTTGACCCTGCCTCGCTGGATGCGCTGGCCGATGCCACACGCACGGCGTGGCGCGACGGCATGGCCCGCGCGACGATCAAGGGCACGCATGGCGAACAGTGGCGCGCCGAAGTGGCCCGGTCGGGCCGCGGTGACGACTTTCTCGTCTGGCGGATCGTGCCGGTCAGCTCGGTCGATCTGGTGGCCGATCTGGTCACGCATCTCGATGGCAAGCTCGGGCGCGGGCTCGCCAAGGCGGGCGTAGCAGCCGCTCTGGTCGATCCTGACGGCATGATCCGCGCTGCCAGCGCCGGTTTTGCGCTTCAGGCGACGGGCGACGAACTGGCCGACATGACCGGTCAGGACTTCGTGGCGCTGCTGAGCCAGGACGAAGGCGAGCGGATCGGCTGGGCGCGTGATGCCGGACGCGGCAGTGCGCTCGTGCTCTACCACGTTCCCGTGGCCGATCCCGACCTGCCGGTGGAGCCGGACCCCGACACCACGCCATCGCTCATGCTGGTGGTAGAGGCGGGGCAGGGCATCGGCGCCAGTGCCGGCGGAAACGCCGCTGCACCGCATCTGGAGGCCTTGCTCAGCCAGCTTCCGCTCGGCCTGGCCATGGCGGACCGCGACGGTCGCCTGCTCTTCGCCAATCCGGCCTTCATGCGTGCGGCCGGCCGCGATGGTCAGTTGCCGCCGACATATCCCACCGACCTTGTTGTCCGCGAAGACAAGCGCGCGCTCAGCGAGGCGATCCGCCGTTTCGCGCAAGGGCCCGCGACCGCAGGCGACATTGCCATTCGCCTGACCACGCAGCCCGACGATCCCGTCTCGCTGAGCCTGGCGGGTGTGCGCGGTCTGGGCGAAGCGGCAGTGCTTCTCGGCCTCACCGATACGTCGGAGGAAACGCGCCTCAAGCGGCAGGTCGCACAGGCCACCAAGATGCAGGCTGTCGGCCAGCTCGCGGGGGGCGTGGCGCACGATTTCAACAATGTGCTCACCGCGATTCTGGGCACCTGCGATCTGATGCTGATGCGCCATTCGCCCGGCGATTCCGACTACGACGACATTCAGCAGATTCGCGCCAATTCGAACCGGGCGGCGTCGCTCACGCGCCAGCTGCTTGCCTTCTCCCGACAGCAGACGCTGCGTCCGGAAGTGCTGCAGCTTCCCGATGTGGTCGCCGATGTCTCGCAGATGCTGCGCCGCCTGATCGGCGAGAAGATCCAGCTCGTCGTCACCCACGACCGTGATCTCGGCCCCGTGCGGGCTGACCCGACGCAGCTCGAACAGGTCATCGTCAATCTGGCGGTGAATGCGCGCGATGCCATGCAGTCGCGCGGCGATGGTGCGGGTAAGCTCACGCTCGCCACGCGCAAGGTCACAACCACCGACGTTCGCGCCATGCGCAGCGAGATTATCCCCGCAGGCGAATATACCGCGCTTATCGTCGAGGATACCGGTGGCGGCATTGCCCCCGAACATCTCGGCAAGATCTTCGAGCCGTTCTTCACCACCAAGGAGCAGGGCAAGGGCACGGGCCTCGGCCTCTCGACCGTTTACGGCATCGTCAAGCAGTCGGGCGGCTTCATTTTCGCCGAGAGCGAAGCGGGCAAGGGCACGCGCTTCATTGTGTACCTGCCGGTCCATCACGTGGCCCCCGGCAGCGCGCCTGAACCGGCCGTGATCAAGGAAGAGCCCGCGCCGAGCAAATGGGCTGGCGGCGGTCGCATCCTGCTGGTGGAAGATGAGGATCCGGTGCGCATGGTCGCCGAACGCTCGCTGCTGCGGCAGGGCTACGAAGTGACGAGCGCGCGCGACGGCGAGGAAGGGCTGGTCATGGTCGAGGAGGGCGGCCAGTTCGATCTCGTCGTCTCGGACGTGGTCATGCCCTCGATGGACGGCCCCGCGATGGCGCGCGAGATCCGCAAACTGGCGCCCGAACTGCCGGTGCTGTTCATGTCCGGCTATGCCGAGGAACAGCTGCGCAAGGAAATCGGCATTCCCAACGCGTGGTTCATGCCCAAGCCGTTCTCGGTGCAGCAGCTGGGCGAGAAGGTCGGCGAGGTCCTGGCGCGCACCGTGAAGTAGGCGGCGCAGCGGGGGCCGAATTAAATTTGGGAAAACTCCCGATGTTCCCCTCTTGTTCACCGTGAACAAATACGATACATTGCTTCCCGTGACGTTGACCTTTCCGGTCAGACCGGTAGCAAAGGGGAAGAGAAATGGCTGCTCAGCTCAAGCTGATCCAGGAAGGCAAGGACAAGGACTCCATGGACCGTCAAAAAGCGCTGGAAGCGGCGCTCGCCCAGATCGACCGCGCGTTCGGCAAGGGCTCGGCGATGAAGCTGGGCTCGAAGGAAACGATGCAGGTCGAGGCGATTTCGACCGGCTCGCTGGGGCTGGACATCGCACTCGGTGTCGGCGGCCTGCCCAAGGGCCGCGTGATCGAGGTCTACGGCCCGGAGAGTTCGGGCAAGACCACGCTGGCGCTGCACGTCATTGCCGAAGCGCAGAAGGCGGGCGGCACCGCTGCCTTCATCGACGCCGAGCACGCGCTCGATCCGGTCTACGCCAAGAAGCTGGGCGTCGATATCGATGAACTGATCGTTTCGCAGCCCGACACCGGTGAGCAGGCGCTCGAAATCACCGACACGCTGGTCCGCTCGAATGCCATCGACGTGCTGGTGGTGGACTCGGTTGCCGCGCTGGTCCCCCGCGCCGAGATCGAGGGCGAGATGGGCGACAGCCATGTCGGCCTGCAGGCCCGTCTGATGAGCCAGTCGCTGCGCAAGCTGACCGGTTCGATCAACCGCTCCAAGTGCATGGTGATCTTCATCAACCAGCTGCGCATGAAGATCGGTGTCATGTACGGCAACCCGGAGACGACGACGGGCGGTAACGCGCTCAAGTTCTATGCTTCAGTGCGTCTGGACATCCGCCGCACCGGCCAGATCAAGGACCGCGACGACATCATCGGCAACGCGACCCGCGTGAAGGTGGTGAAGAACAAGGTCGCGCCGCCGTTCAAGCAGGTCGAATTCGACATCATGTACGGCGAGGGTATTTCCAAGATTGGCGAAATCCTCGACCTCGGCGTCAAGGCCGGCATCGTCGAGAAGTCCGGATCGTGGTTCTCTTACGATTCGATCCGCATCGGGCAGGGCCGTGAAAACGCCAAGACCTACCTGAAGGAAAACCCGGAAGTCTGCGACCGTCTCGAAAAGGCGATCCGCGGCCAGAGGGAAGACCTTTCGGAAGAGATGATGGTAGGTCCTTCGGCGGACGAAGAATAGAAAGCTGCTCCGCAATCCGGATGAGCACTTTCAAGCCCCGGCCCCTGGTGGCCGGGGTTTATGCATTCCGGACACAGATTGCTGAAGCAAGGCTTCAGGGGAGAAGGGCTTACAATGAAACAGCGAACATTGCTGGCTGCACTTGCGCTCCTCACTCTCGCTCAACCGGCACGTGCGCAGACAGAGAGTGATGATACGGCGGCGAAGGCGTCGATCTCGCAGGCCACTCAATTGATCCGAGAACACAAGGCGCAAGAGGCGCTTGCCATGCTTGAGCCCGCTGTGGCTGTGGCCAATGACAGTGTTGCCAAAGCGCGCGAAGATGGCCTGGCCTTCTGCGCTTCGGACATAACACTGGCCGTTCTCTATTCGGCCATGGGCGCCAAGGAGAATAAGCCGTCGGTCGTGTTCGGCCCGGAAGTCTGCTCCGCCTATTTTCTGGAGGCCTATGTCCTTACCGAACTGGGCCGGCGGGACGAGGCTATTGGGGAGTTGCAAATTCTTCGCGGCCTGTCTCCCATGGATGCGCAATATGCGAGTGAACTTGCATTCGCCTACATCAAGACTGGCCGTATTTCCGAGGCGGAAGCCGCCTATCAGAATGCTCTGGATTACGCGGAGTTCTTTGGCGACAAGGACAAGGCCAGACACTATCGCGCAGCCGCGCTCCGCGGCCTCGGTTATGTCGCCATCGACAAGAACGATTTTGACGCTGCGGAAGACTTCTACAAGCGTTCGTTGAAAATCGAGCCCGACAATCCGGTGGCCAAGTCGGAACTGGAATATATTCGGCAACATCGGGCGAACTGAAAATCGCGAAACCGGGCTGACGGGCCATGCTCCGGGCCATCCATCGCAATTCCCGAACAGTCTGACCGCAGCTTGTAGCTTGCCGACCTCGCGCGCGTGGCTTATCGGCGCGAACATGCAGACGACGAACGAGATCCGCCGGTCCTTCCTCGATTACTTCGGCTCGCAGGGCCATGAAGTGGTGCCGAGTGCACCGCTCGTGCCTTACAACGATCCGACACTGATGTTCGTGAACGCTGGCATGGTCCCGTTCAAGAACGTCTTCACGGGCCTTGAGAACCGCGCCACACCGCGCGCGACGTCATCGCAGAAGTGCGTGCGCGCCGGCGGCAAGCACAACGATCTCGACAACGTCGGCTATACCGCGCGCCACCACACCTTCTTCGAGATGCTGGGGAATTTCTCCTTCGGCGACTACTTCAAGGAACAGGCGATTACCCACGCCTGGACCTTGCTGACGAAAGAATGGGGCCTTCCGGTCGAGAAGTTGCTCGTCACCGTCTATCACACCGACGACGAGGCCTTCGACCTGTGGAAGAAGATCGCCGGTCTGCCCGAGAGCAAGATCATCCGCATCCCCACCAAGGACAACTTCTGGGCGATGGGCGACGACGGCCCGTGCGGCCCGTGCTCGGAAATCTTCTACGACCACGGCGACCACATCTGGGGCGGCCCGCCGGGATCGCCGGAGGAAGACGGCGACCGCTTCATCGAGATCTGGAACCTCGTGTTCATGCAGTTCGAGCAGGCCGCGGGCGAGATCGTCGGCGATCTGCCCAAGCCCTCGATCGACACCGGCATGGGGCTGGAACGCATTTCCGCCGTCATGCAGGGCGTGCACGACAACTATGACATCGACACTTTCAAGGCGCTGATCGCTGCCTCGGAAAGCCTCACCGGCGTTGCCGCAGAGGGCGAGACGCAGGCCAGCCACCGCGTGATTGCCGACCACCTGCGCTCGACCAGCTTCCTGCTGGCTGACGGCGTGTTGCCCTCGAACGAAGGCCGCGGCTACGTGCTGCGCCGCATCATGCGCCGCGCCATGCGCCATGCGCACCTGCTCGGCGCGAAGGACCCGCTGATGCACCGTCTGGTGCCCGCGCTGGTTGCGGAGATGGGGCAGGCCTATCCGGAACTCGGCCGCGCGCAGCCGCTGATCGAGGAAACGCTGGAGCGCGAGGAAGTGCAGTTCCGCCGCACGCTCGCGAATGGCCTCAAGCTGCTCGACGAAGCGACGGGCGACATGGGCGAGGGCGGCGAACTGCCCGGCGAAACCGCCTTCAAGCTCTATGATACTTACGGTTTCCCCTACGACCTGACCGAAGACGCGCTGCGTTCGCGCGGGATCACGGTCGACAAGGACGGCTTCGATGCCGCCATGGCCCGGCAGAAGGCAGCCGCCCGCGCGGCCTGGAAAGGCTCGGGGCAGGCCGCCGACAGCGAAGTCTGGTTCGACATCGCCGAGCGCGAAGGCACCAGCGAGTTTACCGGCTATACCTCCACCAGCGGCGAGGGCCGTGTGGTCGCGCTGGTGGT
This sequence comes from Novosphingobium indicum, assembly GCF_014645195.1. GTDB lineage: Bacteria > Pseudomonadota > Alphaproteobacteria > Sphingomonadales > Sphingomonadaceae > Novosphingobium > Novosphingobium indicum. Next base: position 30,211 of record NZ_BMLK01000006.1, read on the forward strand.
GGACGGCAAGGAAGTTGAAACAGCGAGCGCGGGTGACGAGGTCACGGTGCTGACCAACCAGACCCCGTTCTACGGCGAATCGGGCGGCCAGGTCGGCGACGCCGGCACGATCACCGGCAAGGGTCTGAAGATCGCAATCGCCGACACCTCCAAGCCGCTCGGCCGCCTCCACGCGATGACGGGCAAGGTCGAGGAAGGCGCGATCAAGGTCGGCAACGTCGTCAATCTCGCCGTCGATGCCGAGCGCCGCGATGCGATTCGCGCCAACCACTCGGCCACGCACCTGCTGCATGCGGCGCTGCGCAACCGGCTTGGCGATCACGTCACGCAGAAGGGCTCGATGGTTTCCGCGGATCGCCTGCGCTTCGACTTCTCGCACCCCAAAGCGCTGTCCGACGAGGACATCGCCGCCATCGAAGCCGAAGTGAATGCCGAAGTCCGCGCCAACGAAACGGTCCTTACGCGCCTGATGACGCCCGACGATGCGATCGAGGCGGGCGCCATGGCACTGTTCGGCGAGAAGTACGGCGACGAGGTTCGTGTCCTTTCGATGGGCCGCTCCTCGGGCGACCGCACCTATTCGGTCGAACTGTGCGGCGGCACCCACGTGCGCGCGACCGGCGACATCGGCGTGTTCCGCATCGTTTCCGAAAGCGCCGTCAGCTCGGGCGTGCGCCGTATCGAGGCGCTGACCGGCGAAGGCGCGCGCCAGTGGCTGGTCGGCCGCGAGGATGCGCTCAAGAACGCCGCAGGCCTGCTGCGCACCAATCCCGAGGATGTCGAAACCCGCATCTCCGCACTGCTCGACGAGCGCAAGAAGCTCGAGCGCGAACTGGCCGAGGCGAAGAGGGCGCTGGCGCTGGGCGGCGGCGGTGCCGCATCCGGGCCGGCAGACGAGGACGTCAACGGTGTGGCCTTCTCCGGCCAGGTTCTCGACGGCCTCGATCCCAAGGAACTGCGCGGCCTGCTCGATCAGGCCAAGCAGCGCATGACCTCGGGCGTCGCGGCAATTGTCGCGGTGAACGAAGGCAAGGCCTCGATCGCCGTGGGCGTGACCGATGACCTCAAGGACAAGGTCAGCGCTGTCGATCTGGTCCGCGCTGGCGTGTCGGCGCTGGGCGGCAAGGGCGGCGGCGGCCGTCCCGACATGGCGCAGGGCGGTGGCCCCGATGGTGACAAGGGCGCTCAGGCCATTGCCGCGGTGAAGGCGGCGCTGGCGGGGTAATATCCCAGGATATTCCTCGCTCGACACGAGCGGAACGAGGGTCGCGTGCAATTGGGTTCGATTGACACCATCGTCGCCGAAATCGCCGAGGAGACGCGTACGCACACGCATCGCGGCAAGGTGGCCGATTATATTCCGCCGCTCGCCTGTGTGCCTGATAGCAAGTTCGGCATCGCCGTCGTCCTGCACGATGGCTCTGTCCACACTGCAGGCGATGCGGAAGAGCCCTTCTCGATCCAGTCGATCTCCAAGGTCTTTGCGCTGACGCTGGCGCTGGGCGCGGTGGGCGATCAGCTCTGGCGGCGGGTGGGGCGTGAGCCTTCGGGAACGGCGTTCAATTCGATCGTCCAGCTCGAAACCGAGCACGGCATTCCGCGTAATCCCTTCATCAATGCCGGTGCCATCGTCGTGTGCGACGTGCTGCTCGGCCGTCTGCAGCCACGCGAGGCGATCGGGCAGATGCTGCGCTTTGTCCGTACGGTGGCCGGTGACGAGACCATTGCCATCGATGAAGCCGTGGCACGGGCGGAGCAGGACACGGGCTTTCGCAACATGGCGCTGGCCAACTACATGCGGGCTTTCGGCAATGTCCATGCGCCTGTGGAGCTGGTGCTGGGCACCTATTTCCACTTCTGCGCGCTGAGCATGAGCTGCCGGCAACTGGCGCTGGCCGGGCGCTATCTGATGGATGACGGGCGCGCCGATGGCCATTCGGTGATTTCGGCTCGCCGGGCGCGGCGCATCAATGCGCTGATGATGTCCTGCGGGCACTACGACAATTCCGGCGACTTCGCCTATCGCATCGGTCTGCCCGGAAAGTCGGGCGTGGGCGGCGGCATCCTTGCCGTGGCGCCCGGAATTGCCAGCATCGCCGTATGGTCGCCGGGACTCAATCCCAGTGGCAATTCGCATCTCGGGCAACTGGCGCTGGAGCGGCTCGTTCACCGCACGGGCTGGTCCGTATTCGAGCCGCGCGGCGGCTGATCAGGCGTCTTCCGCTTCGCGCAGCTGACCTGACCTGAGCGCGGGTTTCTTGTCGAGTCCGCCCTGTTCCATGATTCGCTCGCGGAATTCGTCGCGCATTTCGTGAATCGAGGCGATCACCGGTCCCATCGCCACGCCGGTTTCGACGAGGGCGGCTTCGGACAGCTGCAGTGAGCTTTCCAGCGTTTCGGGCACGGCATGGGTGGCACCGGCGCGATAGAGCTGGGCGGCGTGATCGGCATCGCGGGCACGCGCGATGATCGGGAGGTCGGGATACTGGATGCGCAGCTTGCGCACGATCCGCTGGGCAATCACCGGCTGGTCCATGGTGAGGATGACCGCGGAAGCATTGGCTGCGCCCAGCCGCAGCATGGCATCGCCGCGGCCGGCATCGCCGAACGTCACGGCATAACCTTGCCTGCGCCCGTCGGTGACGAAGTCGGTATCGGCATCGATGGCGATGTAGGGGCGGTCGTGCTTCTTCAGCATGTCCGCGATCAGTCGGCCGACGCGGCCGAAGCCGATAATGATCGTACGCGGCTTGTCGGGATCTTCGGCCGGCTCGGACGAGAGGTCGATCCGTTCCACTTGCCGCGCGACAAACTTGCCCATCATCGAGAGCAGCGGGGTGACCGTAAGACCGATGGCCGTGACGATCTGCCAGAACTGCGCGGTGCCCTGCTGGATGAGCTGGGCCGACCCGGCGGCCGTGAGAACGATCAGCGTCGTCTCCGAAGGGCTCGACATGAGGATGCCCGTTTCGGTTGCGGTGCCCCGCCGTGCGCCCATGAGGCGCAGCAGGACGCCGGTAACCGCCGCCTTGAGCAGGATGACGCCCACCGTCGCGATCAGGATGGAGGCGAGGTTTTCCCATACCACGCGGATATCGATGCTCATGCCGATGGTGATGAGGAAGACCCCGAGAGCGAGGCCCTTGAACGGCTCGGTGATCTGCTCGACTTCGGCGTGGTACTCGGTCTCGGCGATCAGCAGGCCCGCGACCAGAGCGCCGACGATGGGCGAAAGGCCGGTCGCTGCCGTCGCCAGCGAGGCGAGGATCACCACCAGAAGGCTGGTAGCGAGAAACAGTTCGGGGCTTTTGGTCCGGGCGGCCTGCGCGAACAGCGGCGGCAGCAGATAGCGGCCGAACACAAGCAGGCCGATTACCGCGGCGCTGCCCCACATAAGCGTGTTCAGCAGGTTGCCCATGCTGTCGCTGTCCGCATGGGGGGCGAGGGCGCCGAGCAGGAAGATGATCGGAACCAGCGCGATATCCTCGAACAGCAGCATGGACAGCGCCGCGCGGCCGACCGGCGTGGCCGTATTGGTGATCTTGAGAACCAGCGCCGTAGAGGACAGCGCCAGGGCAAGGCCGAGCGCCAACGCCCCTGCGAATCCCTGGCCGATGGCCGTGAGGATGAACGTTAGCGCCGAACCGATGACGATCAGTTCGAGCGAGCCGAGCCCGAAAACCATACGCCGCATTTCCCAAAGGCGCCCGAAAGAAAGCTCGAGCCCAATCGAGAACAGCAGCAGGATGATGCCGAATTCGGCAAAGACTTCCAGCCCGGCCGGGTCGGTGATCGTGACGTAGGACAGCCATGGGTGGTCGAAGACGTGCCGGCCAAGTCCGAAGGGGCCGACCAGCAATCCGACGAGGATAAACCCGATAACCGGCGTGATGCGGTACCGGTTGAATACGGGAATCACGATGCCCGCAGACCCCAGAATCACCAGGGCGTCGGACATGACGGGGGAATAGAGATCGCTGCTGCCGGCCATGTCCGGTCACTATGGCATGATGCGCGCGTTTGTCATCCGCGGTGTTTATGCTTGGGGACAGGCGGCACCAGACCACGCAACTTCACTTGGCGTTCAGCATCGTGCTGTCTATAGACCCTGCCCATGCTCGAACGCTCGCGACTGAAAACCGTCCTCCTTGCTGCTGCTACGGGAGCCCTTGTCCTTACTGCCGGCTGTGCCGGGCGAGGGGGCAAGAACAAGGACACCGCCTATGTCGCGCGAGACGTGGACTCGCTCTACGCTGCCGCCAAGAAGCGGCTCGACGAAGGCCGGACCAAACAGGCCGCGGCGCTGTTCGACGAAGTGGAGCGCCAGCACCCCTATTCGCCCTGGGCCCGCCGCGCCCAGCTGATGAGCGCCTTCAGCTATTACGCGGCGCGTGATTACAACAAGGCGATCCAGTCCGCGCAGCGCTTCCTGTCGATACACCCGGGCAACAAGGACGCGCCTTACGCCTACTACCTGATCGCGATCAGCTACTACGAGCAGATCAGCGACGTGACGCGCGACCAGAAGACGACCGAGCAGGCCAAGGCGGCGCTCACCGACATCGTTCGCCGTTATCCGACCACGAGCTATGCCGCCGATGCCAAGCTCAAGCTCGACCTCGTGAACGATCACCTCGCCGGCAAGGAAATGACCATCGGTCGTTCCTACGAGCGCAGTGGCAAGTGGCTTGCGGCGACTCTGCGTTTCCGCAACGTTGTCGACAACTTCCAGACCACCAGCCATACGCCCGAGGCGCTGTTCCGTCTGGTGGAAGGCTATCTCTCGCTGGGTATCCCCGAAGAGGCCCAGAAGGCTGCCGCCGTGCTGGAAGCCAACTATCCGGGCAGCAAGTGGTACGCCCGCGCCTACAAGCTCATGCAGAAGCACGCGCCGGAGAACGTCGCGGCCTGATCGGCCAATTCCGGTGACCGGTTGCCGCGCGGATCGACGATCCGCGGGTGCATTTGCGCGTATTCGGGAACTTTAGCGCTATCTCCCGATTTACCATTTGAACACTTGTGCGATGTAATACTTCCAAGTGTGGGAAAGGAATCCCTGTCCGGCGACAAATGCCGGGTGAGATAATGGTCGCGAGGATCTGAGCCATGAAGGGCAACAAGACGAATAGCCTCGAAACGAGTGAATCGCTGCGTACAGGCAGCTGGCGCAGTAGCTGGGAACTGGAAATCATCGGCGCAATACTTGTCGCCACCTGGCTTGCAGGCATGTTCCAGCTCTTTCACGCAATGGGCTGACAGTAAAGCCGCTCAGGAACTTGGCCGTGCTTTGGCGCGGCTTCCAATTCGGTATTTGGCAAGCGCGAAGCGGGGTGACGAAGGCATTGCCCTTCGCTAGAACGCTTCGCGAACATGCTGACCCGACTTTCCATCCGAAACATCGTCCTGATCGAGGCGCTCGACCTGGAGTTTGCCGGGGGCCTCGGCGTCCTCACCGGCGAGACCGGTGCGGGTAAATCGATCCTGCTCGACGCGCTCGGGCTGGTGCTCGGCAATCGGGCCGACAGCGGACTCGTGCGCGCCGGCGAAGGCCGGGCAAGCGTGACGGCCAGCTTCGAATTCGGAGCGCTTCCAGAGCCGGTGCGCAGCGTCATCGAGGATGCCGAACTGGAGATCGAGCCCGGCGAACCGCTGATCCTCAAGCGCCAGCTCAAGGCGGACGGCGGATCGAAGGCCTTCCTCAACGATCAGCCTGTCGGCGTGGCGCTGCTGCGCGAAATCGCCCCGGCGCTTGTCGAAATTCACGGCCAGCACGACGACCGCGGGCTCGTCAATCCGCGCGGACACCGGGCCCTGCTCGACCGCTTCGCCGGGGGCGAGGTGGCCGGTGTGGAGGCAGCATGGAAGCAATGGCGCGTGGCGCGCGATGCGCTCGATGCGGCACGAGCTCAGGTCGAGAAGGCGGCCGAGGATCAGGACCTGCTGCTGGCGCACCTGTCGGAACTGAACGCGCTTGCCCCCGAAGAGGGCGAGGAAGGGCAACTCGCCATGGCCCGCGCGGACATGCAGAAGGGCGAGAAGCTGACCGACGATCTCGCCGCGCTCCAGCACTTGTGGAGCGGGTCCGATTCGGCGCTGGCGAGCCTGCGCGGCGCTGCCCGGCGGCTTGATCGAATTGCCGGTGAACACGCGCTGCTGGCCGAGGCACTGGCCGCGCTCGACCGCGCCGTGCTCGAGGCAGGCGAAGCCGAGGACAAGCTGGAACGGGCCGCCGAGGCGCTCTCTTTCGACCCGGCCGAACTCGACCGCATCGAAACGCGCCTGTTCGATCTGCGCGCGGCGGCTCGCAAGCACGGCTGCCAGGTCGACGATCTGCCTGCGAAGATGGAGGAAATGCGCAGTGCGCTCGATGCTATCGAAGGCGGCACCGAGCATCTGTCCGTTCTGGAAAAGGCGGCGGACAAGGCCGCGCTCACCTATCGCAAGCAGGCCGAGGCGCTGCACGATCTGCGGCGCTCGGCAGCCAAGCGGCTCGATGTGGCAGTTGCTGCGGAACTTGCGCCGCTCAAGCTCGACGCTGCGCGGTTCCAGACGTCGGTCGTGAGGCTGCCAGAGGAACGCTGGGGGGCGCAGGGCATGGACGCGGTCGAATTCCTCATCAGCACCAACCCCGGTGCCGATTTCGCGCCGCTCGCCAAGATCGCCTCGGGCGGCGAGCTTTCGCGCTTCATCCTCGCGCTCAAGGTCGCGCTCGCCGAAGAGGGCGGGGCGGCCACCGTGATCTTCGACGAGATCGACCGCGGCGTCGGCGGCGCGGTTGCCAGCGCCATCGGCGAACGGCTGGCGCGGCTGGCGGGCAATGGCGCCCAGAGCAGCGGGCAGCTGCTCGCCGTGACGCACAGCCCGCAAGTCGCCGCGCGCGGGGCGCGGCACTACATGATTGCGAAGTCCAGCGAAGGCACCGTCACGCGCACCTCGGTCACGCAGCTCGATGACAGCGCCCGCAAGGAAGAGATTGCGCGGATGCTCTCCGGTGCAGAAGTTACCGACGAGGCCCGCGCCCAGGCGGACCGGCTGCTGGAAGGCGTGTAGGCCTTTAGGCAGGCGCGGGTTCGATCTTCTGGTTGAGGTACAGTAGCAGCAGCATGTACATCGCCCCGAACAGCAATGAACTGAAGAACGGATCGCGCCCGGCCTGTATCTGCCACATCTGGTATCCGGCTCCGGCAAGGGCCTGGAACAGCCCCCACCAGTTGGCGAGGGCACATCCGATGCCGACCTTGGCGATCCGGATAGCGCGTTCCAAAGCAAGCGCGTCATTGCCCGCAGCGAACATCCTGAAGCTGGCCCAGATGAGCAGCGATCCCGCGGCGATCTCCAGCGCAAACACCAGCATCATCGCTACCAGCACGAGTGCAGGCGGCGGAACCGGCAGAAGTGTTAAGGGATAGGCTTCCTGATCGGCATGGCTCGTCACATATGTGAAGAACGTTCTGGCCGCTTCGAAGTTGGCGATATTGTGGATGACGTAGAGTATTGCCATTGCGCCCAGAATGAGCGCGACTAGCGCTTTGAGATGCCTGTCGATCATCATCATCTCCCTGTTGCCCGGTCCAAAGGTACCACGAGCCGGCACAAACTAGGAAACGGAACGCAAAGTGGCTTCTGACAGCGAATCGATCAGCGAGGCGGATGCCGCCAACGAACTGATGCGGCTGGCCCGGCAGATCGCGCGCCATGACCGGCTCTATCACGCCGAGGATGCGCCCGAGATCACCGATGCGGAGTACGACGCGCTCGTAAGGCGCAATGCCGAGCTGGAAGCGGCCTTTCCGAATCTGGTGCGCGAGGACAGCCCGAGCCGCAAGGTCGGGCATGCCATTGCCGCCTCGCCGCTGTCCAAGGTGACGCACGAGGTTCGCATGATGAGCCTAGACAACGCCTTTACCGACGAGGAGGTGGAGGAGTTCATTGCCCGTGTGCGGCGCTTTCTGGCGCTGTCTGGCGATGAACCGGTGGCAGTCACGGCAGAAGACAAGATCGACGGCCTTTCCTGCTCGCTGCGCTACGAAAAGGGCAAGCTGGTCCGTGCGGCCACGCGCGGGGACGGGCAGGTGGGGGAGGATGTCACGCCGAACGTCGCCCACATTGAGGACATCGTGCAGGAGCTGAAGGGCGACGACGTGCCCGAGGTCTTCGAGGTGCGCGGCGAAGTCTACATGGAAAAGGCGGCATTCCTGACGCTCAACGAGCAGCTCATGGCCGATGCGCGCGCGCAGGCCGAGGCGAAGGAAGAGCCGTTCGACGAGAGCAAGGTCCGCCAGTTCGCCAACCCCCGCAACGCGGCGGCGGGATCGCTGCGCCAGAAGGACCCGCAGGTGACCGCGCGGCGCCCCTTGCGGTTCTGGGCGCATGGCTGGGGAGCGGTGTCGAGCGTGCCGGGCGCGACGCAGCACGAGGTCATCCGGAAGATCGAATCCTGGGGCCTGCCGGTCTCCCCGCAGTTCCGCCAGTGCGGGACGCTGGACGACATGCTCGAGGCCTACCGCGCCATTCGCGACGGGCGGCCGGATCTGCCCTTCGAGATCGATGGCGTGGTCTACAAGATCGATCGGCTTGACTGGCAGCAGCGGCTCGGCTTCGTCGCCAAGGCGCCGCGCTGGGCGCTGGCGCACAAGTTCCCGGCAGAGCGCGCCGAGACAGTGCTCGAATCGATCGACATCCAGGTCGGCCGCACGGGCAAGCTGACGCCCGTGGGTCGGCTCAAGCCGGTGCTGGTGGGCGGTGTCACCGTGACCAACGTCACGCTGCATAACCGCGATGAGATCGCGCGGCTGGGTGTCCGTCCGGGCGACCGGATCGTCCTGCAGCGGGCAGGGGACGTGATTCCGCAGGTGGTCGACAATCTCACGCGCGAGGAAGACCGGCCCGCCTTCGAATTTCCGGATCACTGCCCCGAGTGCAATTCGGAAGCCGTGGCCGAGGAAGGCGAAGTCGATGTGCGGTGCACCGGCGGCCTGATCTGCCCGGCGCAGCGGACCGAACGCCTCAAGCACTTCGTCAGCCGTGCGGCACTCGATATCGAAGGGCTGGGCGAGAAGACCATCGACGAATTCTTCGCCAAGGGCTGGCTGGAAAGCCCCGCGGACATCTTCCGCCTGCGCAAGCGCCGGGACGACATCCTCGCGCTCGAAGGGTGGAAGGACAAGTCTGTGGACAACCTGTTGAAGGCCATCGAGAGCAAGCGCGAGCCCGATGCCGCGCGGCTGCTGTTCGGACTGGGTATCCGTCATGTCGGCGCGGTGACAGCGCGCGACCTGATGAAGCGTTTCGAGACGCTGCCCGCGCTACGCGAAATCGCCGAAACGGCCCATGCCAAGGAAGGCGAGGAGCGGGCCGAGGCGGGGAGCGAGGCGTACTCCGAACTCGTCTCCATCGACGGTATCGGCCCGGTCGTGATCGAGGCGCTCGGCGATTTCTTCCACGAGGAGCACAACAAGCAGGTCTGGGACGATCTGCTCTCCGAAGTCTCTCCGCCGCCCTATGTGGTGGAAACCAGGGACAGCGCCGTCGCGGGCAAGACGGTGGTCTTTACCGGCAAGCTTGAGACCATGAGCCGGGACGAGGCCAAGGCGCAGGCGGAACGGTTGGGGGCCAAGGCTGCCGGTTCGGTGTCTGCCAAGACCGATCTCGTCGTGGCCGGGCCGGGCGCGGGCTCGAAACTGAAGAAGGCCGCCGAGCTCGGTATCGAAGTCATCGACGAGGCGGATTGGGCGGAAATCGTGAAAGCTGCCGGCTGATGGGCGCTGTCGGCAAGCCCCCCGTGATTTCCGCCCCGTCCTCTCCGCTTCGGACACCTCTTCAGGAAAAGCGGCCCTGACGTTCGTGTATCTGGCGGTAGTGCTGGACCCGCGTGGCCCGCAGGCCCGCCATTCCCTCGCGGTCGATGGCGCGTTGCCACGAGGCGAGTTCTTCCAGCGTAAGGCCATAGCGTTCGCACGCTTCGGCAATGGTCAGCAGGCCGCCATTCACGGCTGCGACCACTTCGGCCTTGCGCCGGACAACCCAGCGGGATGTGGACGGCGGCGGTAGATTCTCTTCCCTTAGCGCCTCGCCAAGCGGACCGATGACCGTATCGGGACGATCAACATCAGACTGAAGCATGGTTGGTCTCTCGAAATAGTTGATACCAACCCCCCTTGGCTCTGGATTCTTGGCTAAAATCGTTAATGCGGGCTCACTGCATATGGTTAACAAAAAATTGCACCGACTCACTTAAGTATATGATTTATAATAAAAATAGGCCTATAAAATAGTTTCAAAACTCGTTTACGGGCCGTTTACCTCCTTTAATTAGATTTGCGGGCAAGCGCAGTTGAGCATTCGAACGGGACTTTCAGAGACGTGGGCAAGAGCGACGATTCTCCATTTTCGGCAGCCTTGGCCAAGCACGTCTCGGCCGAAGGGTGCCAGTTCGTCTTCAACGAAAAGCGCGTCGCGCCGGGACAGCGTTTCCGCTTCAAGCTCGAAGGGTTCGATCCGGTCATAGGCACGGTACGCTGGGTGGTGACAGACCGCGTCGGGTTCGCCTTCGACCGTCCGCTGTCGCGCGCATGCCAGCAGGCCCTGAGCGAGCACTGCCGCACCGTTCACGGTCTGAAACTGTTCCTCGCCTGAGGCGTGATTACCTGCGGCGCCTGCGCAGCCAGAGGATCGACCAGTCCCCATTCGTAAGACGCGCCGCAAGGCGCAGCCCGGCTTTTCGGCACGCCGCCCGGACGGCGGCTTCCTGCGTCTGCAGCAGGCCGGCCAGCACGAGATGCCCGCCAGGTACCAGCGCCGCGCCGAAGTCTGGCGCCAGCGCGACCAGCGGGCCGGCAAGAATGTTCGCCATGATGAGGTCGTAGGGGCCCCGCGCTGCCAATAGCGGGTGCGCCATGCCGTCGGCGATGGTCATGACCAGTTGGCCGTTGCCCGATCCCATGCGGATGCCGTTGGCGCGGGCATTGGCCTCGACCACGTCGGCGCAGACGGCATCGATGTCGCTGGCAGTCGCCAATGCGCGCGGCCAGAGCGAAAGCGCGGCGAAGGCGAGCAGGCCGGTGCCGGTGCCGATATCGGCGCAGTTGCGCACGACCACGCCCTGCGCCTTCATGTGCGTGAGCATCGCGAGGCATCCGGCCGTGGTGGCGTGTTGCCCGGTTCCGAAGGCCTGGCTGGCGGGTATGGTGAAGTCGACCAGCTTCGGGTTCGTACTGGCCGGGTGGTCCGGCGTGTGGACATAGAAACGCCCGGCCTGGATCGGCTCGAGATCCTGCTGGCTGGCGACGAGCCAGTCGGTGTCGGGAAGCTGTTCTTCCACGAATTCGGGCGCCCCGCCTGCAAACAGGTCCGCCAGCGCTTTCCGGTCGGCTTCCGTGGGCTTGTGCGAAAGCCAGGCTTCGAGCTGCCAGTCGTCGGGCCGGTCTTCGGCGATCTCGCTGCCGGACAGGACGATTTCCGGATCCCAATCGAGCGCATCTTCATGCGCCACGAGCGCGCCTTCGATGACTTCGCGTGAGGCGAGGGCGGTCAGTTTCCAGCTCATGGTGTCTCGGTTCCGGCTTCCATGGCTTGGGCTTCCTTGTCGAGCCGCTTTTCGAAGCGCTTTCGGGCTGTGGCGGCGTAGTCTGTGCAGGCCGATGCCGAGACCAGCGGAGTTTCACCGGCAAAACGAGGCATCATCGCGCTCGCGGAGGGATGCGGCGTCAGCAGGATGTCGCAGGGCAGGGCACCGATTTCATTCAGGCCGACCCTGATCTGCGCGACGCGGTCCGGGTGGTCGAAAAAGCGATAGGTATCCGCGGAGATGGTCGTGGCGCTGTCGGCATAGGCGATCATGCGGCAGGTGAAATCCGCGGTGCAGGACTGCCAGGTCCAGCTCGTGGATCCGGGCGAATGCACCGGGGTGGCATGCGCCGTGACGGCCAGCTTGCCAACGACAACGCTGTCGCCGTTTTCCAGAACCTTGTCGATGGAGACCGGGGCAAAGCCATCGGTGATGTCGTGCTGGGGATCGTCGAGCGAGAGCGCGCCCGATTCGAGCAGGGCAGCGGCGGGCTGCAGTGCGGCGACGCTGGCGCCGGTCGCGTCCTTGAGCGCGGCCAGCGCGCCGACATGGTCGAAATGCTCGTGGCTGGAGACGATCCAGCGCACGTCGCCGGGCTTGAATCCCAGCTTTTCGATATTGGCGAGAACCAGCGTCGCGGCATCGGCCATTCCGCCGTCGATCAGCACGTGGCCGTCGTCGCCCGTGATCAGGATCGCGCCGATCCCACAGGTGCCCACATACCACGTATTCCCGTAGATATGGGCAGGCGGCGCGGGATCGAGCCAGCCCTCTTTGCCGACGCAGGCTTGCGCCAGTTTGGAGGCGGTGAACGCGTCTTCCGGCGCGGGTTTTGCCTGTGCTGCGGAGGACATGGCTGCCAGCGACGCGGCCAGCAGAAGCGGCTTGAAGGTGCGACTCATGGCCCTCGCTTTAGGCCTCGCTCGTGCGATAGGCCAGACAGCCCTAGCACTAACTCGCGTTGCGGAACTTGCACCATGCCACGATTTGGCTAAGGGGACATCGACGAGGGCAGCCTTTGTGCGCTGCCGCAGGCAAGGGGATTCGCAAGAGCATGGCCACCGCCGGCACCAAGAACCGACCGCTTTCGCCCCACCTCCAGATCTGGCGCTGGGGCCCGCACATGTTCGTTTCCATTCTGCACCGCGTTGCCGGAAACGGCCTCGCAGTTGCCGGGCTGGGCGTTTTTATGTGGTGGCTGGGCGCACTCGCAAGCGGCCCCGAAGCCTACGCGACCTTCGCCTGGGCCATGACGACGCCGATCGGCTACATCGTGCTGGTGGGCATCTCCTGGGCCTTCTTCACGCATATGATGAGCGGCCTGCGGCATTTCGTGCTCGACGTGGGCGCCGGTTTCGAGCTCAACATCAACAAGATCTGGTCGATCATTTCGCCGATCCTGGGTGTTCTGCTCACCGCTGCCTTCTGGGCACTCCTGCTGCTTCGCTGAGGGACGGAAAACATGGGTAACGGAACTTCCATCGGCCGCGTGCGCGGCCTCGGCTCCGCCAAGAACGGCACGCATCACTGGCTGCTGCAGCGCTTCACCGCCATCGGCAACCTGTTGCTGGTGCTGTGGCTGGTCGTCTCGATCGTGCTGCTGCAGGACCTGTCCTACGCTGCGGTGATCGATTGGCTGTCGTCGCCGATCCCCGCCGTGGCGATGATCCTTCTGCTCGTATCGACCTTCTGGCACGCGCGCCTCGGCATGCAGGTCATGGTCGAGGACTACGTGCATGAGCATGCGAACAAGTTCGCCTGCATCGTCGCCCTGAACCTTGCCGCATTCGCAGGCGCCGCATTCGGCGTGTTCTGCGTCGTCCGCCTCGCGCTGGGAGCTTCCGCCTGATGTCCGCGCCTGCCTACAAGATCATCGACCACACTTACGACACCGTCGTCGTCGGCGCCGGGGGTTCGGGCCTGCGCGCCACGATGGGTTCGGCCGAGGCCGGCCTCAAGACGGCCTGCATCACCAAGGTCTTTCCGACCCGTTCGCATACCGTTGCGGCGCAGGGCGGCATCGCCGCTTCGCTCAAGAACAACACGCCGGACCACTGGACCTGGCACATGTACGACACCGTGAAAGGGTCGGACTGGCTGGGTGACCAGGACGCCATCGAATACATGGTGCGCGAAGCCCCGCAGGCCGTTTACGAGCTGGAGCACGCCGGTGTGCCCTTCAGCCGCAACGCCGACGGCACGATCTACCAGCGTCCGTTTGGCGGCCACATGCAGAACATGGGCGAAGGCCCGCCGGTGCAGCGCACCTGCGCTGCGGCCGACCGTACCGGCCACGCCATGCTGCACGCGCTGTACCAGCAGTCGCTGAAGTACGCGGCGGACTTCTTCATCGAATACTTCGCGATCGACCTGATCATGGAGAATGGCCAGTGCCGCGGCGTGATCGCGCTGTGCATGGACGATGGGACGATCCACCGCTTCCGCTCGCAGGCAGTCGTGCTGGCAACGGGCGGCTATGGTCGTTCCTACTTCACCGCCACATCCGCCCACACCTGTACCGGTGACGGCGGCGGCATGGTGCTGCGCGCGGGCCTGCCGCTGCAGGACATGGAGTTCGTGCAGTTCCACCCGACCGGCATCTACGGCGCCGGCGTTCTCATCACCGAGGGTGCACGCGGCGAGGGCGGGTACCTCACCAACTCCGAAGGCGAGCGCTTCATGGAGCGCTATGCCCCCTCGGCGAAGGATCTGGCGTCGCGCGATGTCGTTTCCCGCTCGATGGCGCTGGAAATCCGCGAAGGCCGCGGCGTCGGCCCGCACAAGGATCACATCTACCTGCACCTCGATCACATCGATCCCAAGGTGCTGGGCGAGCGTCTGCCGGGAATCACCGAATCGGGCAAGATCTTCGCCGGCGTCGACCTGACGCGCCAGCCGCTGCCGGTGGTGCCGACCGTCCACTACAACATGGGCGGCATTCCGTGCGACTATAACGGCCGCGTGATGACCATCGGCCCTGATGGCGATCCGGAAACCGTAGTCCCCGGACTGTTCGCGGTGGGTGAGGCGGCATGTGTGTCGGTCCACGGCGCCAACCGCCTGGGCTCGAACTCGCTGATCGACCTTGTGGTCTTTGGCCGCGCTACCGGCCTGTACCTCAAGGACAACATCAAGCCGAACGGCTCGCAGCCGGAACTGCCTAAGGATTCGGCCGACCTGGCGCTGACCCGCCTCGATCACTTCCGCAACGCCAAGGGCGGCTCGCCCACGGCGGAAATCCGCACCGAGATGCAGCGCACGATGTCGCTGCACGCTGCGGTGTTCCGCAACGACGAACTGATGGCAGAGGGCAAGGACAAGCTCGCCGCCACCTACAAGCGGATGGAAGACATCCACGTTTCCGATCGCGGCCTGATCTGGAACTCCGACCTCGTCGAGACGATGGAGCTGGACAACCTGATCTCTCAGGCGACGGTTACGCTCCACAGCGCGCACAACCGCAAGGAAAGCCGCGGCGCTCACGCGCACGAGGACTTCCCGAACCGCGACGACGCCAACTGGATGAAGCACACCGCGACGTGGTTCAACGGCTGGGGCGGCGAGGGCGGCGAAGTCCGCATCGACTATCGCCCGGTCCACGAATTCACGCTGACGGATGATGTCGAGTACATCAAGCCCAAGGCGCGCGTGTACTAAGATACTTTCAAATAAGAGATTTTGGTGGGAGCGGTCCGAAAGGATCGCTCCCATTTTCTTTGGTGCGCAGGGCTTCTTCCAAGAAAGTAACTTGCCTGAAGTGATAATTTGGCGGACTTTTCCTCTTTATTCGGGAGAGGAGGTCTTTGTGGCAAACGTTGAAATATATTTTATAACTAACCGCAATTACTTGCCTGAAAATAAGCGCGCCGTGTTCGGGCCTCACTTTAACCCGGACGGGGTTGCTGCACTGCGGTTTGGCAAAGCCGTGTATAACGTCGAAGGGCGCAATGCCTCATTCGAAGACATTCACGTTTATCCCGATGCTAAGGTCATGGCCGGAGAAACGACAGTTCCGCCAGCAGGCAGCGGCAGTTTTCTGGACGATCTGCGCGGCGAAATGCGTCAGGGTCGTGATACCCTGATATTCATTCACGGATACAACGTCTCTTTCACGGAGGCGCTCAAGGCCGGCGCGCTTCTGGCCGCCGGGTTGCCGCAGGACATCAATCTGGTTGTATTTTCCTGGCCCTCGGACGGCACTGCGGTGCCTTACATGTCCTATTACAGCGATCGCGAGGACGCGCGTGCATCCGGCGCGGCATTGGCCCGCGCCTACCTCAAGCTCTTCGACTTCGTGAAGACCCTGCGCGAGACAGAAGTGCGCAACCGGACGGCGGCCGGCGCTGACCCGGTAGAAGCGGCAGCAGAGACCGAGCTGTGCGAACGCTGCATCCACGTGCTGGCCCATTCCATGGGGAATTACGTCCTGCGGCACGGTGTTCAGGCCATAAAGGCGAAGGACCCCCGCAAGATCGTTCGCATGTTCGATCAGGTCATCCTCGCGGCGGCGGATGAGGATGACGACACGTTCGAATTCGAAAGCAAGCTTCGCGACTTGCCCATCCTCTCGCGCCGGGTGACGGTCTATCACAACCATCGTGACCGGGCCCTGCTGATCTCCGACCGAACCAAGTCCAACCCGGATCGGCTCGGGTCCGAAGGGCCACGGATGCTGGACATGCTTCCCAAGAAGGTGGTCATCGTCGATTGCAGCAGGGTTGCCGCCATTGCCGACCCCAGGGTCCTGCATTCCTATTACATCCGCAGCCCCGCCGTGACGGCGGATATCAATGCCGTGCTCGACGACAATCCCGACGACCTGATCGGCAACCGGGAAGTGGTCCGTGCGGCGCGCGCTTACCGGCTGGCCAGCTAGCGGCTTGCGTTAATTCGGCGTTCATGTTTACAGACGTAGTCGATTACATACGTAAACGATGGAGTGGCGAGTGGCGGAAAAGTCCGATCAGCCGGAACGCATTTCCGAAGCAGAGCAGGCCGTGATGGAGGCGCTCTGGCAGCGCTCTCCGTTGACGGCGCAGGAAGTTTGCGAGCATGTCTGCGCCGAGCGCGACTGGAGCCTCAACACGGTCAAGACACTGCTTTCCCGTCTGGTGACCAAGCAGGCGGTGGCGACTCAGCCGGACGGCAAGCGCTTCCTCTATTCCCCCCGAATCGCCCGGTCCGACTATCTCGGCACCGAAAGCCGCCGTCTGGTCGACCGCCTTTTCGGCGGCCGCGCGGCGCCGCTGTTCGCGCATCTGGCCCAGTCCGAGGCGCTGACCCCCGATGACATCGCCGAAATCGAGGCCCTGCTGAAGGAGCTGAAGTCATGATCGAATGGCTGACCGATACGCTCGTGATGACCGGCGCGCTGCTGGCGCTGGTCCTTCTGGTCCGCAAGCCCGTGGGGCGTTGGTTCGGGCCGCATGCCGCCTATGCGCTCTGGGCGCTGCCGATGATCCGGCTGGTGCTGCCGCCGCTGGCTCTGCCGCGTAATCTCCTGCCGCTGCCGAAGGTCTCGATCGAGCCCATCGTGGGCGGTGCGACGACGGTGGAACCGGTTCGTGTCGGCGGTGCTTCGATGATGACGGCGCCAGTTGATACCACTCCGATCGTTCCCGCCCAGCCTGGTTTGCTGGAGCAGGTGCCGTGGACCACGGTGTTTCTGACGATCTGGATTCTCGGCGTGCTGGCTTTTCTCGGCTGGCGCACATGGAATTACTTCACCATGCGGCGCGAACTGCTTGCTGAAGCACGGCAGGTCGCGCAGGCTGATGGCGTGCGCATTGTCGAGACCCCGGCGGCTGCCGCACCGCTGGCATTCGGCGTGTTCGACAAGGTGGTGGCGCTCCCGACCGGTTTTCTTGCGAACACCGACTCCGAAAGCTCGGACTTCGCGATTGCGCACGAACTGGAGCACCACGCGGGCAACGACCTGCTGGCGATCATCGTGATGCAGCCGCTGTTTGCGCTACACTGGTTCAATCCGCTGGCCTGGGCTGCATGGCGTGCGCTGCGCGGCGATCAGGAAGTCGCTTGCGACGCCCGCGTCGTCGCTGGCCGTGATCGCAGCATCCGGGCTCGCTATGGCCAGCTGATTGCGTCCTATGCCGCCGGGACCCGGCTTGCCCTTGCCGCGCCGATGGCCGGACCGCTGACCGGCGACAAGCCGATCATCCACCGCCTCAAGGCGCTGGCGCACAAGGACGTCACGCCCGCGCGGCGCGTGCTGGGCCGCAGTCTCTTCGCGATGGCCATCGTTGCTGTCCCCGCCACCGCCACGGTCAGCTATGCGGCCATGGAGGAGGCTGAGGAACTGCAGCCGGTCGACGTGCCGGAGGTACCTGCAGCGCCCGCCCCTCCCGAAGCCCCGACGCTTGTCGCCGCACTCGATGCACCGGAACCGCCCGCCGCCCCCGAACCGCCGCGCTGGGATGGCTCCGAGGCCGAGGTGCCCGCGCCTCCGGCTCCGCCATCTCCGCCAGCCGAGCACAAGACCGTCTGGATTCACAAGTCGGTCGATCGCGAAGCCGAACGCAGTGCCGCTCTTGCCGAGCGCCAGGCGGCCCAGGCTGAACGCCGCGCGGAACGGGGCCAGCGTCAGATGGAACGGCAGGTCGAACGCCAGTCTGCCCAAGCCGAACGTCAGGCGGCTCAGGCCGAGCGGATGGCGGCAGAGGCCATGGCGCGTGCTCCCAAAGTAGAGGAATCGGTAACCCGCGACGGCAAGAAGGTGATCCGGATTGTCCAGAAGAGCAGGGATGGCAAGCAGGTGGTCAAGCAGGAAATGGTGCTGGACGAAGATTGTCCGGCAGACAGTCCGCGCTCCACGCGTGACGGTTCGCACTCCTGGACGGTGATCTGCACCGGTGCTCCCAAGGTGGCGATGACGGCCACGATCAAGGCGCTCAAGTCCGCCCGTCAGGCCATCGTATCCGAACGCAACCTGGGCGAGGACGTGCGGGCCGAGATCCTTGCCGACCTCGACAGGGAAATCGCCGACGCCTTCAAGGAAATGCACGAAGTCAACTGATCCGGGGTATTTCAGGCACGATTTAGCACCGGGATCGTTTCATCGTCCCGGTGCTTTCGTTTTTGGCAGTTGTGCATGGTTTTTGTTCGCCATATCCTCCCCTGAAATGTGGGAGGGATCTGGACGTGCATGCAAAATATCCCGCGGTATTCTCCTCTGTGAAGCTGGGGCCGGTGGAACTGCCCAACCGGTTTTTCTTCGCACCTCATGGCAGCGCCCTTTCGGCCGGTACCAAGCCGGCTGACGATCTGGTGGCCTACAGCGCTGAGCGCGTGAAAGGCGGAGGCTGCGGCCTCGTGGTGGTGGCACTGGCCATGCATGAGCGCGGACGCACCCGGCAGCCCAGCCCGCACGAGGCCGTCAACATCCCGGCCTTCCGCGTACTCACTGATGCCATCCACGACGCCGGAGGCAAGATCTTTGGCGAGCCCTTTTACCACTGGATCGGAGCGGGGTACTGGCAGGTTTTCAGTCCGCCTGCACCGGCCATGGCGCCATCGGTCCGGCAGTTCGGCCACGGCGGGCGGGCGCATTCCACCCGCGCCATGTCGCGCGACGAGATTGCCCGCATGATCGAGGCCACGCGCGTTACGGCTGCCAACATGGCCGAGGCAGGGTTCGACGGGATCATGCTGCACGTCAGCCATGCAGCATTGATCCAGCAGTTTCTCTCGCCCTGGTTCAACGAGCGCGACGACGAATACGGAGGCTCGCTGGAAGGTCGCATGCGCTTTCTGGTCGAGAGCCTGCGTGCTGCGCGCGAGGGCGGCGGGGACCAGTTCGCCGTGGGACTGCGCCTCAACTGCGATGAGCAACTGGAGGGCGGCTATGGCCCGGACACGGCGCGCGAAGTTGTTGCCCGTCTCGTCGAGCAGGGGCTGATCGACTACATCGATCTTGACGTCGGGCTGGAGCCGCAGCAGTTCCGCCACGGCATGCCGACGGGCTTCGAGCCCGCGCAATACTATCGTCCATGGGTCGAAAAGGTGCGCAGCGCGGCGGGCGATGTGCCGGTGCTCTCGGTGCTGGGCAACGTGACCGACATGGCACAGGCCGAGGCTGCGCTGCAGGCGGGCGTGTGCGACGTGATCGGCGCGGCGCGGCAACTCATCGCCGAGCCCGACTTCGTGCGGAACGCGCGGGAAGGGCATGAGGATCGCAGCCGTACCTGTATTGCCTGCAACTGGTGTACCGCGGCGGGCGGAGACGGTGCGCAGGGCTGTGCGATCAATCCCGCATCCTACCGCGACCGGATATGGGGACGGCACAGTTATGAGCCGGTGGCCGAGCCTAAGCGCGTCGTCATCGTCGGCGGCGGCCCAGGCGGCATGGAAGCGGCGCGGGTTGCGGCGGAGAAGGGGCATCGGGTGACTCTTTTCGAGTCTCGCGATGCGCTGGGCGGCGCCATGGCGCTCTGGGCCGATCTGCCGGGACGCGGGCATTACCGCGCGGCAATCGACTGGTGGCAGAGCGAGGTCGCTCGGTTGGGCATCGACGTGCGGCTGGGCGCGGCGGCCGATGAAGCAGCGGTACTCGCGCAAAAGCCCGATGCGGTCATCGTGGCGACGGGTGCCAGTTACAGTCCCGGAGGCCGGTCGATCACCCATGATGGCGACATTCCGGGTTCCGATCTGCCGCACGTTCTGCGCCCCGAAGACGTGCTGCTCGGTGGGAAGCGGCCGGGCGGCAAGGTCTGGATTTTCGATGCCGAGGGCTATCACACCGGCACCGGCATTGCCGAAATGCTGGCTGCAAGCGGCGCCGAGGTGAACTTTGTGACCGCAGGCTACTCGCCAGTCTCCGCGCGCAACACCGACAACTGGGAAGAGTACTATATCGTCGGGCGGATGAAGCGCGCGGGTGTGCGGCTGGTCCCTTCGACCTGGGTACGCCGCATTGGCGAAGGCGCCGTGACCCTGCGCGATGTTCATACGGGCGAGGAGCGTAGCGAGCCGGCCGATGCAGTCGTGCTGGCAACGGGCCGCGTCCCGCAGGATGCTCTGGCGCGGGCGCTGGAAGGCAAGGTTGCGCAACTCTTCACCATCGGCGATGCGCTGGCGGCGCGGATGCTGGCGGCGGCGACTTACGAGGGGCAGAAGTTCGCGCGCGCCATCGGCGAGCTCGACGCGCCGTCTTCCTTTGCCGAAGCATGGTTCTCGCCCGATCCGTTGTCGCTCACGCCGTTCCCGGCGGATGTGCCGCGGCCTGCCCTGGCGTCCTGATCGCGTTCAGCCGGGGGCAAGGCGGGATGGGAGATGCAGGGCTCGGGCGCGTCCGCGCCAAGAGGGGATAGGCAATGGACGAGAAGGCACCGCATCGCGAACGCTCGCCGGGGATGAAGCTGCTGTTCGTGGGGCTCGTCAGCGCCGTGCTGATCGTGCCGCTGCTGCTCGTCTATGCGCTGGTCTATGACCGGCAGGATCAGTCCGAAACCGCGCAGGCCTCTATCAATGCAGGGTGGGGCGGACCGCAGGTTCTGGCAGGGCCCATCGTCGTGGTGCCGTTCAAGACCACCCAGACGCAAAACGAGACGGTCGACGGCAAGCAGGTCAGCCGCGTCGTCGAAGTCGAAAAGCTGCTCTACATCTCGCCGCTGACCAACACGGTTTCGACCCGGATCGAGCCGCAGGAGCGGCGCAAGTCGATCTATCGCTCGGTGCTCTTCACTGCCAAGACCGAGGGCAAGGCGGCGTTCGTGCTCCCGGAAGACCTCGAAAGGTTCGGTGTCACGCCGGACAAGCTGCTGTGGGACCGCGCAGAAGTGCGTATCGGCGCCTCGGATGCGCGCGGGTTGACCACCGGCGGCACCATCGTTGCCAACGGCAAGCCGCTTGAGGTGCAGCCCGGCAAGGGGCCGGCGGCATCGGGCGGGCAGGGCTTCTTCGCCTTCCTTGGCTGGGATGGCAGCGGCAGGCTCAACATCGACTATGCCTTCGGCCTGCGTGGCAGCCGCACGATTAGTCTGGTTCCGCGCGGCGGATCGACGGTGTGGAACGTGTCCTCGCCCTGGCCCAGCCCGAGCTTCGACGGCGCCTTCTTGCCCGAAAAGCCGAGCGTGACCGACAAGGGCTTCAAGGCCGAATATACCATCGACAAGCTGGCCCTTGGCCAGCCGCCGCTGTCCACGGAGGATTACGGTCCGCCGCAGGGTGGGTCGGCCTATGGATACAATGGGCGCGTCTCGACGACGATTGCCATTCCGGATGGGACGACAGAGGCGGTCGCCGGCCCCAGCCGGGCCGTCAGCGTCAGCCTGATCGAGACGGTGGATCTCTATTCCAAGGTCGACCGTTCGGTGAAGTACGGCTTCCTGTTCATCGGCTTCACGTTCCTCGCCTTCTTCCTGTTCGACATCGTCGCCGGGGCGAGGGTGGCTGCGGTCGAGTATCTGCTGACCGGTGCAGGGCTGGTGCTGTTCTTCGTGCTGCTGCTGGCCTTTGCCGAAGTGATCGGCTTCACCGCTGCCTATCTCGTGGCCAGTGCCGCCGTGATCGGGCTGCTGACGGCTTATAGCGCCGCCGTGCTCAAGAGCTGGAAGCGGGCGCGGTTTATCGGCGCGCTGCTGGTCGGTCTCTATGCGCTGCTCTTCGTGCTGCTCAATCTCGAGGCGTGGTCGCTGATGATCGGATCGGTGCTGCTCTTCGTCGCGCTCGCCGGCGTGATGTACGCCACGCGCCATGTCGACTGGTCGAGTGTCGGACGGCATTCGCCCGGCGAAGCGGAGGGGTGAGGGGGTAGCCTAACCTCTCTCGTCATCCCCGCGCAGGCGGGGATCCCGCTTCTTGTCGCGTGCCTTGAGAAAAGGCAGCGGGGCCCCCGCCTTCGCGGGGGCGACAAAATTGGGTGCGCTTCTGTTTTGCGGAACTACCGCCAGCGCATCCGGTCGCGGGTCAGCTGGTCGACGCTGGTCACGCCCATCAGCTTCATGTCGCGTTCGATCTCTTCCTTCAGGATCGTGATCGCGCGTTCTACCCCCTGCTGTCCCGCTGCTGCGAGGGCGTAGAGGTACAGCCTTCCGCCCGAGGCGCAGGTGGCGCCGCTGGCCAGCGCTTTCAGCACATGCGTCCCACGCCGCACGCCGCCGTCGCAGATGACCTCGATTTCGCCGCCCACGGCATCGACGATCTCGCGGACCTGATCGAAGGGCGCGCGGCTGCCGTCGAGCTGGCGGCCGCCGTGGTTGGAGATCATAATCGCATCGGCGCCGATCTCGACCGCGCGGCGCGCGTCGGCGACGCTCATCACGCCCTTGAGGCAGAACGTGCCGCCCCACTCCTCGCGGATTTGCGCGGCCATCTTCCAGTCCATCGACTGATCGAGCATTTCAGAGAAATAGCGCTGGATGCTTACCGGCTCGCGGGTGCCCGCGCTGACGTGGGTGTCGAGATTGGGCAGCGCGAACTTCTCGCGGAACACGTAATCGAGCGCCCAGCGCGGCTTGAGCGTGTAAGACAGCAACGAAGAAGGCGTGAAGCGCGGGGGCGAGGAAAAGCCCGAGCGCAGGCAGCGCTCGCGCTTGCCGCCGACGATGGTGTCGACCGTCAGCGCGATGGCATCGAACTTTGCCGCCTTGCAGCGTTCGATCATCGAGCGGTTGAGTTCCTTGTCCTTGTGGACGTAGAGCTGGAACATCTTGGGGTTGTTCCCCATTGCGCCGATTTCCTCGATCGACACGGTGGCGAGACTGGAAATGCCGAACCACAGGCCGAACTTCTCGGCGGCCCGCGCAACAGCGCGTTCGCCCTGCCAGTGAAACACCCGCTGCAGCGCCGTGGGCGAGAGGATGAGGGGCAGCGCGCTCTTGCGCCCCATCACCGTCAGAGAAGTGTCGATCGTCTCCACGCCGGCCAGCACGTCAGGCACGAGATCGACGTCGTCGAACGCGGCCGTATTGCGGCTCTTGGTCAGCTCGTCATCGGCTGCACCGTCGATGTAGTCGAACACCGGCCACGGCAGGCGCTGCTTCGCAAGACGGCGGAAATCGGCGATGTTGTGGCAATCGGACAGGCGCATGGCGTGCGTTTAGCACGCTGCAGCCAAGCTGCAATTGCGACTAAGGAATAGGCTGAACAACCGGCTGGGCGACATAGGGCACGCCGCTTTCGGTCTTCTCGCTATTCTTGTCGCGCTTCTTCTTTTTCGGCTCTTCCTGCTTGCCGTCGTCGGCCAGCTTGCCTTCGGCTTCCAGCTTCTCCTTGCGCGCCTGGACCACATGCGGCGGAGCAGGCGATGCGGGGTACTTGCAGCCGCGCGCCTCGCCGACGCCCTTGAGGAAGCCGCGACGGGTCAGGCCGGCCTGGATAGCGGCGTTGATTTCGCGGTCCTTGTCGTTGGCTCCGGAGACTTCGCGGATCAGGCCGCGGAAGGGAATGAAGGAAGTGACCAGCCACTTGGCCACGCGCCCGCCACTGATGCGGTCACGCTCTTCCTGCGGCAGGTCGATGTCGGGGCCGAGCACTTCGTCGAGATCGGTGATCGCGGCGGAGAGCTGGCTGCACTTGCCAAGGCCGCTCAGTGAATAGGGTTCGGCTACGGCTGCGTTGAGGACGGGGGGAATTTCGTCGTCGCGGCCGACGTTGAGATCGGTCATCGGCGTCCGGGCGACATCTTCGACGTCAGGATCCTGATTGTTCATCAGCTTGCCTTGCTGCCGGGCAGCAGCCGGCATGGCGACAAGCGAGGCCGTGATAGCGGCACTCAACAACACACGGCGCATCCTATTGTCCTCCTGTTCGGCCCGGATCAGTCGGGGGATGAGACCCGGGGCCGCAAGCCGTAATCAGCTCATATCGCTAAACGTATCGCAGGCGTCCTCGTTCCCTGTGTCGAGCCCGCGTTTGAGCCACTTCATGCGTTGCGCGCTCGATCCGTGGGTGAAGCTCTCCGGGCTTACCCGCTGGCCTGCGTTGCGCATCAGCGTATCGTCGCCGATGGCGCTCGCCGCGGTCAGGCCTTCTTCGAGGTCACCCGGCTCGATCAGGTCCTTGTGCTTGCCGGCCCAGACCCCGGCATAGCAGTCCGCCTGCAGCTCCATTCGGACCTGAAGCGCGTTTGACTGCGAGGGATTGCGCTGCTGCGCCTCGCGCACCTGCCGGTTGGTGCCGAGCAGGTACTGGATATGATGGCCGTACTCGTGCGCGATGACATAGTAACGGGCAAAGTCGCCGCCCGCGCCGAGCTGACGCTTCAGTTGGTCGTAGAAGCTGGTGTCGATGTAGATGCCCTGATCAGCCGGGCAGTAGAAGGGCCCCATGGCGCTTTGTGCGGCGCCGCAGCCCGACCGGTCGGTGCCGTTGTAGAAGCGCAGCATCGGTTGCTCGAAGCGGATGTCCGCCTGCCGGAAGAGCGGTTCCCAGGTGCTGTTGAGCGAGTCCAGCGCATTGCAGGATTCCAGCGAATAGGCATTGGCCGTGCAGACCTGTGCCGAGTCGTTCGAGGCGCCCTGCTGCATGGGTGCGCTTTGCGGCACCTGCTGCTGCACGCTTTCAATGGTGCCGAGCATCTGACCCGGATCGACGCCGAAGACCACCGCGCCGATCAGCACGATCGCCAGCGTGCCGCATCCCAGCTTTCCGCCGCCTCCGCCGGGAAAGCGCCCACCTCCGCCGCCGCCCCGGCTTACGCGAATGTTGCCGGGATCGAATCGCTTCAAGCGCATCTGTGCAGCGTCCTTCTTGGGATAGGGGCGGGCGTTATGGCCCATCTCATGGCGAAGCGGCAATCGTTTCGCGCGAAGGACGGTTGGCGCTGCGCAGCGGGTAGTAGTATCGGGCGCCGCCTCGTGCTGCAGGGATACCACAACACCCTTCGAAGCGTGCAGGCGTTGCAATTTTCTCACCCGCTGGGCGAATTCGTCGTATAGACTGTTCCTGATGATTCCGGGATTGGTGGAACGGTTGGCGAAAGTGGCGGGGCTGGCGTCTCTGGGCGTGATGCTTCTTGCCGTGTCCGTGCAGGCCCGGCCCAGCCGTGCCGATCGCGAACTGGAAGCGCGCCTGCGTTCCCACATCGAAACGCTTGCCAGCGACGACTTCGACGGCCGTGAACCGGGTACCGAGGGCGAGGCCAAGACCCTGCGCTATCTTGGACGGCAATGGTACGACATCGGCCTCGTTTCGGGCACGAACGATCCCGGCAACCAGTGGTTCGCGCCCGTCACGCTGGTTGCGCGCGAGCCTGCGGCCTCCAGCGCGCAGTTCATGCGCAAGGGCTATCGCACGCCGATTTCGCCGGACGATGTGCTCGTGCTGACCTCGGGCAAGCGCAGCCTCGTGCGGAATGCCCCGCTGCTGTTCGTGGGCAAGGCGCGGGGCCTCGATTTTACCCGCAATGAACTGGCCGGACGCGTGGCGGTGGTACTCGATGGCGATACGCCAGACAGCCAGCGGCAGAACGAGCTTCTGGCGCTGGGGGCCTCAGCAGTGCTTACCGTGCTGGATGGCGACCGCACGATCGACTCGGTGGTCGCGCGCCGGCAGCGCTCGGGATATGCGCTGGCCGACGATTCACTGGGCGGCGATCTGGAGGCCTTCATCAGCCGCCATTCGATGGCGACCCTGCTGCAGGGCACGGCGCACACGCTCACCGCGCTTGAGGAAGCGGCGGCCAACCCGGATTTCTCGCCGATCACGCTGGATGTCACAGCGTCTCTGGAGGCGACAACGCGCGAAACCACTATCCATACGCACAATCTGATCGCGAGGCTCCCCGGTAAGCACCCGGAGGAGGGGGCGGTACTTTTCGTGGCGCACTGGGACCATTTCGGCGAGTGCGGCGAGTCCACGGCAGAGGACCGCATCTGCAATGGCGCGATCGACAACGCCAGCGGCGTGGCCGCGCTGACCGAAGTTGCGCGCCGGCTTGCCAAGGGGCCGCAACTGGACCGCGACATCTATTTTCTGGCGACGACTGCCGAGGAACTCGGCCTGCTCGGCGCGCATGCCTTTGCCGAGAACCCGCCGTTGCCGCTCGAGCGCATCGTGGCGGCTTTCAACATCGATTCCGATGCCATCGCGCCCAGCGGCACGCCTTTCGCCATTGTCGGGCGCGGCATGACCGGACTCGATGCCGAAATCGAGAAAGTCGCCAAGGCCGAGCGCTTCAAGATCACCAAGAGCGACGAGGCCAACGAGTACGTGCGCCGGCAGGATGGCTGGGCCTTGCTGCAGCATGATATTCCGACGGTGATGGTGACGACCGCCTATGGCGATATCGATCGCATGCGCGCCTTCTACGACAGCGATTACCACCGGCCGAGCGACGATCTGGAGCACCTCAGCCGTCCGCTGGAGCTTGGCGGCGAGCTCGATGACGTGAAGATGCTGACCGCTCTCGGGCGATGGTTTGCCGATCCAAAAAAGGTCCCGACGGACATCGTGCAGTAGGCAGCGCGAAAGATACCGTGGCTTAGGCAAACTCCCCCCTAGCCCAATCCCCTCGGCTTGATTACATGGGCCGCCACGATTCTCCCCGCAAAGGCATTGGTGGCAAACATGGATATCCAGCTCGGACTTACATTTGACGACGTATTGCTGCGTCCCGCGAAGTCCGAAATCGTGCCCACCCAAGCCGATACGCGCACCCGCCTGACCCGCGAGATCGGGCTCAACGTTCCCGTCATCTCCTCGGCCATGGATACCGTGACCGAGGCCGACATGGCGATCGTCATGGCGCAGATGGGCGGCATCGGCGTGCTCCACCGCAATCTCACCATCGAGGAACAGTGCGCGGCGGTGCGGGCCGTGAAGCGCTATGAAAGCGGCATGGTCGTCAATCCGATCACAATCGCGCCCGACGCCACGCTGGGCGATGCGCAGGCGCTGATGACGGCGAACCGGATCAGCGGTATTCCCGTGGTGGAGGCCTCGGGCAAGCTGGTCGGCATTCTCACCAACCGCGACGTGCGCTTTGCCGACAATCCCAAGCAGCCGGTCTGCGAACTGATGACGCGCGAGAACCTCGCGACCGTCGGGTTGGGAGTGACGCAGGAAGAGGCGCGCCGCCTGCTGCACCAGCGCCGCATCGAAAAGCTGCTGGTGGTGGATGACGCCTTCCACTGCGTCGGCCTCATCACGGTGAAGGACATCGAGAAGGCCGTGACCTACCCCGATGCGACCAAGGATGGCGCCGGCCGCCTGCGCGTTGCCGCTGCGACCACGGTGGGCGACAAGGGGTTCGAGCGCACCGAAGCGCTGCTCGCCGCCGAGTGCGACGTCGTCGTCATCGACACCGCGCATGGCCACAACAAGGACGTGGCGCTGGCTGTGGAGCGCGTGAAGAAGCTCTCCAATTCGGCGCAGGTGATTGCCGGCAACGTCGCGACCGGCGCCGCTGCGCGCGCGCTGATCGATGCCGGTGCGGACTGCGTGAAAGTGGGCATCGGTCCGGGCTCTATCTGCACCACGCGCATCGTTGCCGGTGTCGGCGTGCCGCAGCTCACCGCGATCATGGAAGCCGCCGAAGAGGCCGACAAATCGGGTGTGCCGATCATCGGTGACGGCGGCCTGCGCACCTCTGGCGATGCCGCCAAGGCACTTGCCGCCGGCGCCTCGACGATCATGGTCGGCTCGATGCTGGCGGGTACCGAAGAAGCGCCCGGCGAAACGTTCCTGTATCAGGGCCGCGCCTACAAGTCGTACCGCGGCATGGGTTCGGTCGGCGCCATGGGCCGCGGCTCGGCGGACCGCTATTTCCAGGGCGACATCAAGGACCAGATGAAGCTGGTGCCTGAAGGCATCGAGGGGCAGGTCGCCTACAAGGGCCCGGCCAAGGACGTGATCCACCAGCTCGTCGGCGGCATCAAGGCGGCAATGGGCTATACGGGCTCGGCCACGATCGAGGACCTGCGCAAGAATTCGCAGTTCATCCGCATCACCAATGCCGGCCTCAGCGAAAGCCATGTCCACGACGTGGCCATCACCCGCGAGGCGCCGAACTATCCCTCGCGGTAAAGTGACGGCAAGGCGCTACTCTCCCCTCCCGCAGGCGGGAGGGGCAGCGAGACTAGGTCTTGCTGTGCAAGGCCTAGTCGCAGCCGGGTGGGCATCCCGGCACGATCGTTCTGGCAAGCCCACCCCCGCCCCCTCCCACAGGCGGGAGGGGAGAAAATGACGCCCGCCGCCCGCGTTCAGGCTGCCATCGAGGTGCTCGATCTCGTGATCGAGGCGGCGCGCAGTAATGGCGCGCCTGCCGATCGACTGATTGCCGACTGGTTCCGCCCGCGCCGCTTCGCCGGCAGCGGAGACCGGCGTGCCGTGCGCGAACTCGCCTATCGCGCCATCCGCATCTGCAGCGAGATCCCGGAGAACGGCCGGGCGGCGATGCTGCAGGTCGCCGCCCAGGATGAGCAGGTGGCCGCGCTGTTCGACGGATCGCGCCACGCACCTGAGCCGATCGAGGCGGGCGAACCAGTGGCGCAGTCCGGGATAGCGCCGCGCTGGTTGATGGAGCGGCTGGCGGCCAGTGGCGTCGCGGAAACTGAGGCCGCGGCCTTGCTCGACCGCGCCCCGCTCGACATCCGCGTCAACACGCTGCGGGCAGGGCGGCTATCGCTTCCCGAAGGCGCCGAACGCACCGTGGCTGCCAACGGCTGGCGCTATCCGCCAGAGACAAGGATCGAGCAGAGCGATGCCTACAAGTCCGGCGCGATCGAGGTGCAGGACACCGGCTCGCAGCTCACGTGCGAAGCGGTGGCCGCTGTTCCCGGCGAGACCGTGATCGACTTGTGCGCCGGGGCAGGAGGCAAGACGCTTGCTCTGGCCGCCGCCATGGAAAACACCGGCTCGCTGATCGCCTGCGATACCGACCGGCCGCGTCTCTCGCGGCTGGCACCGCGTGCCGAGCGCGCCGGTGCAAGCTGCATCGAGACGATCCTGCTCAATCCGGGCCGCGAGATGGAGGCGCTGGAGCGCTTTACGGGCAAGGCCGATGCGGTTCTGGTCGATGCGCCCTGTTCGGGCACGGGCACCTGGCGGCGCAATCCCGAAGCGCGCTGGCGGCTGACCGAGCGCCAACTCGCCCGCTATGTCGAGACGCAGGCGCGGCTGCTCGATATCGCTGCCGATCTGGTGCGGCCGGGCGGACGGCTCGTGTTCGTGACCTGCTCCCTGCTCGATGAGGAAGGTGCATCGCAGGCCGAGGGTTTCCTCGCCCGCCACGCTGATTGGCAGGGGCAGGCGCCCACGCTTGCCGCCGGCACACCGAGAGGCGTCGGGCTGCGATTGTCGCCGCATTGTGACGGAACCGACGGGTTTTTCGTCGCACGTTTCGCTTTGCTGTGATAGCGTCGCGGCCATGATGAGGACGAAACCCTCGGTCAAGGACTTGCTGATGCGTTACACGCCTGTTGCCGTTGCTCTTTCCCTGATTGCCGCCGTTTCTTCCAGCGTTTCCTATTCAGAACCGACCCGCGAACTCGATCCGCGGGCGCAGATGCTCTTGAGCGAAGGACGCGCGGCAGTTGCGGGTGGCGACTACAATTCCGCGGTCGATGCCTTCGAATCCGCGCTGACGGTCGAGCCGGGCAGCACCAGGGTTCTGCTTGCGCTGGCCGACGCCACCCGGCGCGAAGGCCTGCAGGGCAAGGCACTGCACTACTACCGAGTCGCACTGACCGACGACCCGCGCAATCTGGCTGCGCTCGCCGGCGAAGGCATGGCGCTTGCCGAAAAGGGCGCGACCGAAAAGGCCAGCCGTAATCTCGCGCGCCTGCAGACGCTGTGCGGCAACGACTGCAGCGAGACGAAGTCCCTAGCAGCCGCCATCGCCAAGGGGCCCTCGCAACAGCGCGTGGTCACGGCGGAGGCTGTGACGCCGAAGCCGGTGGTTAGCGAGAACTGAGGGGTGGTCGTTTGACAGTTTTGGCGGATTGGCTCTGCGAAGCAGTCATATCCCGCCCGTCGGAGCAGGCCTGAAAGCGGTCGTTGACCTGCTTCACGAACAGCCCGCATTGCCTCTATCGCAAGAAAAGCTAGGATCTGCGACATGCAAGATCGTCAGGACTACTTCGCTTACTGTGTTCAACTGTTTGGGGGTACCACAGCGTTTTCGCGGCGCCTCAGGATAGATGAGCGAGCTATTCGGCGGTTTATCAATGGTGAGCGCCCCATCAGCGACGGCCTGCTTCTGGATACCGCGAACGCATTGAGCGAACTCGCCGCTGAAGCCGGCGCGGCCGCAGAAACAATCTCTGCCGGTCTGACTTCTGAAACAAGTGATCCGTGATCGACTCAGTTCGAACAGCCCTTTGCACCTGATGAGGGGCGAGTTGGGCTTGGGTACCTACTCTCTGGGCGCGCTGTTTCTCATTTCCGCATAGGCCTTCTCTCGTTCGTCGGGCATCAAAGACAGAAGGTAGCGGCTGGCGTCTTTGTAGGTCAGAAGCGGCTGCCCATCGATGATGATGGGGGTCGTGCGGCCGTTGTAAATCCTACGCAGCAACCGCCGCTGCGATCTGCCTAGAGACTGATCGCAGTCTTCCGTGATGGTGGGTTCATCTCCCGGAGAATGTCCGTTCGCCTCTGTCATTGCGGAGCCCGCTACCCGGTCAGATCAGCTCGCGGAATTCCTCCAGCACCGTGCGGTAGACGCGCTTCTTGAACGGCACGATCAGGTCCGGCAGCAACTCCGCCTCGATCCACTTCCATTCACAGAACTCCGGCGGGTTGTGCGCCTTGAGGTTGATGTCCGCATCGGCGCCTTCGAAGCGGCCGAGGAACCAGTGCTGGCGCTGGCCGCGGTATTTTCCGCCCCACAGCTTGCCCAGCAGCTCTTCGGGCAGGTCGTACAGAACCTCTTCACGCGTGCGGGAGAGGAACGTGACGTGCTTCTCGGTCACTCCGGTCTCTTCCCATAGCTCGCGGTGGGCTGCGTCCTTGAGGTCTTCGCCGTCGTCGACGCCGCCTTGCGGCATCTGCCACCAGTCTCCCTCGCGGTTGTCGATTCGCTTGCCGACGAAGACCTTGCCGTGGGAATTCACGAGCATCACGCCCACGCAGGGACGATAAGGCAGGTTGGAAAAATCTTTCATCTGGAAAAGGAAATCCTGAACGTGATCGGGGATGTATTGTTGGATATTCGCAATATCGTACGAACGTTCGGCATAGCGATGACTGCTTTGCGCTGCATGAAAACGAGAATGGCCCAAGCCTCCACTCTTGACTAGGTGGTTTTATGGTTCTCAAGGCGGAATGACAGGATTGTTCCCCTGAGAGTTTTTCTAAGTTGCGTCGCGGCGCCTGCACCCGCAGTGGGGACAAGACAGCAATATCGGCACATGGCCGAAGAGGATTACAATGGCGACAATCTCAGCCGAGCACGAAACCGACGCTTCCGTACAGGACACTGCGCCCGAGGCGGTGGTCGTGCGCTTTGCGGGCGACTCCGGCGATGGCATGCAGCTCACGGGTGGCCAGTTCACCCTGTCGACCGCGCTGGCCGGCAACGACCTGGCGACCTTCCCGGACTTCCCCGCCGAAATCCGCGCGCCGCAGGGCACGCTGTTCGGCGTTTCGGCCTTCCAGATCAATTTCGGCTCGCAGGAGATCACCACCGCGGGTGACGCGCCGGACGTGCTGGTGGCAATGAACCCGGCCGCGCTCAAGGTGAACGTGCAGGCGCTCAAACCCGGCGGTCTGGTGATTGTCGACACTGGCGAGTTCTCCAAGCGTAACCTGGAAAAGGCGAAGTACGAGAGCAACCCGATCGAGGACGACAGTCTTGCCAAGTGGGACGTGCTGGCCTTCGACATTTCCGCGCTGACGCTCGAAGCCGTGAAGCCGTTCGGCCTCGGCAACAAGGAAGCGCTGCGCTGCAAGAACATGTGGACGCTGGGCCTTGCCCTGTGGATGTTCGACCGTGATCGCCAGCCGCTGGTGGACTGGCTCAAGAACAAGTTTGCCAAGAACCCGGTTCTGGCCGACGCCAACATCGCCGCGCTCAACGCTGGCCATGCCTATGGCGAGACCGCCGAACTGGCCGGGCCGCTCAAGAAGCTGCACGTCGATCCGGTTCCGTCCGAAGCCGGTCTCTACCGCACGATCACCGGCGCGGAGGCCGTGTCGCTTGGCCTTGTGGCTGGCGCGCAGCTTGCCGATCTGCCGATGTTCTTCGGCGGCTATCCGATCACCCCGGCCTCGGCGATTCTTCACAACCTGGTGAAGATGAAGGAATTCGGCGTCACCACGTTCCAGGCGGAAGACGAGATCGCGGCGATCTGCGCCGCCATCGGTGCGTCCTATGCCGGCCAGCTCGGCGTCACCTCGTCCTCCGGCCCGGGCATCGCTCTCAAGGGTGAGGCGATGGGTCTTGCCATCATGACCGAGCTGCCGCTGGTCATCGTCAACTCGCAGCGCGGCGGTCCCTCGACCGGCCTGCCGACCAAGACCGAGCAGTCTGACCTCTATCAGGCGGTCTATGGCCGCAACGGTGATGCCTCGCTGCCGGTTGTCGCCGCGCGTTCGCCGGGTGACGCCTTCGAATGTGCCATCGAAGCGTGCCGCATCGCGGTGCAGTTCATGACCCCGGTCATGTTGCTCACCGACGGTTATATCGGCAATGCCTCCGAACCGTGGAAGGTGCCCGATCCGGCTTCGTTCGAGCCGTTCCCGGTCTCGTTCCTGGAAAAGAACAACAACCCCGGCGGCAATGTGCTGCCCTTCAAGCGTGACGCGCGCGGTGTGCGTCCGTGGATCAAGCCCGGCACCGAAGGCCTGATGCACCGCATCGGCGGCATCGAGAAGGGCATCGATACGGGCAACATCGACTACGCACCGCAGGTTCACCAGGCGCAGACCGACGCCCGCAAGGCCAAGGTCGATGGCGTCGCCGCCGCGATCCCGCCGCAGGACGTGTGCCTGGGCGAAGAGAGCGGTAAGCTCGCCGTCGTCGGCTGGGGCTCGACCTTCGGGCCGATCCACCAGGCCGTGCGCCGCGCCCGCCGCAAGGGCATGGACGTTTCGCACATCCACGTCCGCCACGTCTGGCCGCTACCCGCCAATCTGGGCGATCTGCTCAAGGGCTTCGACCGTGTGCTCGTGCCCGAGATGAACACCGGCCAGTTCAAGACGGTGCTGCGCGACCAGTTCCTTGTCGACGCGACGCCGCTCAGTAAGACCAGCGGCCAGCCCTTCGCGATTGCCGAGATCGAGGAGGCCATCGCCACTTATTTCGACGGCATTCCCGGCCACGCCGAAGGCGAAGTGCCCGTCAATGAAACCCAGCTCCCGAACCCGGAGGCTTGAGCCATGAATGACATGACCCCCATCGAAACCACGCTCAAGGACTGGGAATCGGACCAGGAAGTTCGCTGGTGCCCGGGCTGCGGCGACTACGCGATCCTCAAGGCCGTGCAGCGCACGCTGCCGATGATCGGCGCCGATCCCAAGAACACCGTGTTCGTCTCGGGCATCGGCTGCTCCAGCCGTTTCCCGTACTACGTCGAGAGCTACGGCTTCCACACGATCCACGGCCGCGCCCCGGCTTTCGCCACCGGCATCAAGCTCGCCAATCCCGACCTCGACGTCTGGCTGGTGACGGGCGACGGTGACGGCATGTCGATCGGCGGCAACCACACGATGCATGTGCTTCGCCGCAACGTGAACTGCCAGATCATGCTGTTCAACAACGAGATCTACGGCCTCACCAAGGGCCAGTATTCGCCGACCAGCCGCACCGGCACAAATTCGCCGACCAGCCCGGTGGGCTCGGTCGACCGGCCCGCGCTGCCTTGCGCCTTTGCGCTGGGTTCGGGCGCCCGCTTCATCGCGCGCGGCTACGACGTGTCGAAGGACCTGCCCGAGGTTCTCAAGGCGGCCCATGCCCACCAGGGCGCGGCCTTCATCGAGATCTTCCAGAACTGCATCGTCTACAACAAGGATCGTTTCGACGACTTCACGCAGAAGAAGGTCGCCGCCGATACGCAGGTCTGGTGCAACGACGGGGAGCCGCTGCTCTTCGTCAAGGGCACCAAGGGCCTCGCGCTCGATCACGAGACGCTTTCGCTGAAGGTCGTCGATGTCGTCGATGGCGACTGGCAGGCAGCCGGCGTCATGGTGCACAACGTCAAGAATCGCGGCCTTGCCCACATGCTGGTGGAAATGCCGTTCGGCCCGTTCCCGATGGCGCTGGGCGTGATCTACGACGATCCGCGTCCGACCTTCGAAAGCGAAGTCGTGGCCGAGCGCGCGAAGCTGATCGACGGCAAGACCGCCGATCTCGGCAAACTGCTCGCCAAGGGCCAGACCTGGACTGTCGAAGAAAAGGACGCGGCCCACGGGCTGATGGACTGACCGCGAGTCTCCCCTGAGGGAAACGTTGCACAGGCACTCGTCATTGCGAGGCCATGGGCCGAAGCAATCCAGGGCGGTTTCGCGCCGGCTCTGGATTGCCGCGTAAGCTTCGCTTCCTCGCAATGACGACGATAATCGGTCCAGAGCTTGGATAATCTCACCCACAGTCTTGTCGGCTGGGCGCTTGCCGAAACCGGGCTGAAGCGCCGTACCCGCAAGGGGCTGGCCGCGTGCGTGCTCGCGGCCAATATGCCGGACATCGATGTATTCTTCGGCTGGGCGGCCTGGGCGCCGCTGGCCATGCACCGCGGGTTTACCCATGGGCTGGTGGGCGGTGTGCTGGTGATGCCGCTGCTGCTGGCCGCCGTGCTCTGGCTGCTCGACCGCTGGCAGGTCTCGCGCGGGACTGCCTTCAAGAGCGGTCTGCCGATGCACTTCGGCTGGCTGTCGGCGCTGTGCTATCTCGGCGCGATCACCCACCCGCTGCTCGATCTGCAGAATGTCTATGCGGTCGAGTTGTTCTCGCCTTTGACGCGCCGTTGGTTCCATACCGATGGCCTGTTCATTGTCTCGCCCTGGCTGCTGGCCATGCTCGCGGCGGGCATCGGTTTTTCTCGGGCCCGCTTCAAAGCGGGCAAGACGCGGGCAGGGGCGCCGGCGCTGCGGGCGCTTGCCGGTGTCGTCGGTTTCATTGCGATCAACATCGGCATTTCCGCGCTGGCCTGGAATGCACCGGCCAAAGGTGCGCCCTTCGCAAAGCCCGACCGCGTGTTCGCTGCGCCGGAGCCGCTGTTCTTCTGGCGGCGCGAGGTGATCTGGCACGAGAACGAGACGATTGCCCGTGGGAGCTATGATCCGCTGCACAGCCTGTTGACGCTGGTCGACCATGAACCGGCGCAGGCGGACAACATGACCGATCCGGTCGTTCAGCGTGCGGCCCATGCAACGCCGGAGATCGAAGAGTTTCTGGCGTGGTCGCAGATGCCCATGGCGAAAGTCGGGCGGGGAGAATGCTCGGCGCAGGTCGTGTTCGCGGATGCCCGTTTCAGCGACCCTCTCGTCGCCGATGGCTTTACCCGGACGGTGGATGTGCCGCTTCGTGCGGCGGGCTGTCCGGCTCGCTGATCTTTTCCGCGCGGTGGACGGCGGCGCGGGCCGGGCGATAGAGCAGGGCGCTGGCAAGGAAGGCCCAGCCGGCGCCGCCTAACCAGCCGGCAATGGCATCGCTTGGCCAGTGGACACCCAGCCAGACGCGGCTCCAGGCAATCGCCATGCTGGCCGCGACGGCCGTGCCGACGATCGTGTAGCGCACCGCTTCGCGCCGGCTTAAGGCGGCGAAAGCCAGGGCCATGGCAATGTAGACGACCGCCGAATTGAAACTGTGCCCGCTCGGAAAGCTGTCTCCGCCCGCTTCCATGAGGTGCGGCACGATTTCCGGCCGCGCCCGCCCGACAAGAGCCTTGAGCAGGCTGTTGACGATCCAGCCGCCGACGACGGTGAGCGCAAGAAGTGCAGCTTCGCGCCGCAGTTTCAGGAACAGCAGCGCCACGACCGCGCCGAGGGCGAAGAGGTTGCGCAGCAATACCCCGCCCAGCGCGGTAACGTCGCGCACCATCTCCAGCACCCGCGTCGAACCGGAAGGGCGCAGGTCGCTGTCGCGCCAGAACAGCAGCCCGGCCTTGTCGATGGTGGTGGTGTGTCCGGTGGTAACGGCCCACGCGACCGCCGCGAAGGCCAGCCAGCACAAGGCCGCGACGACGAGTGCCTTGCCCGGATCGATCCGGAAGCTCCGCGCGGGAAGCTGGACTGTTTCCGCATGAAGAACCATGGGTTAGGGAACGCGGTGTCTAAGGAGGCGTTCCGAAGTCATGAGTTCTCCCGTCATCGTCTGGTTGCGACGCGACCTGCGTCTCTCGGACCAGCCTGCCATTGCCGAGGCCGCTGGCAAAGGCCCGGTCATCCCGGTCTACATTCTCGATGATGAAACACTCAAGCATCGCGTGATGGGCGGCGCCTCGCGCTGGTGGCTGCATCACTCGCTGGCGAGCCTCGATGCGACCCTGCGCGAAAAGGGATCATGCCTGATCCTGCGGCGCGGCAAGTGTGAGGACGTGCTGCCTCGGCTCGTCGAGGAAACCGGGGCTTGCGAGGTTCATGCCTTGCGCCACTACGAGCCCTGGTGGCGCAATGCCGAGAAGGCTGTAGGCAAGGCCGTCACGCTTTGCCTGCACCATGGGAATTACCTCGCCCCGCCGGGATCGGTGACGACGGGCTCGGGCTCGCCCTACAAGATATACACGCCGTTCTGGCGTGCGCTCAACGAGCGGATGCCGCCGTCCGAACCGCAGCGCCGTCCGCAGAAGATGGAAGCGCCCGATAGCTGGCCAAAGTCCGACGATCTGGGCCACTGGAACCTCCTGCCGACCAAGCCCGACTGGGCGGGCGGGCTGCGCGACATGTGGGAGCCGGGCGAGGAGGGCGCGAAGAAGCGGCTGCGGACGTTCAAGGACGAGGCGGCGCGCTACGAAAGCCAGCGCAATCTTCCCGCGGTCGAGGGTACATCGATGCTTTCGCCGCATCTGCATTTCGGCGAGGTCTCGCCGTCGCAGGCCTGGCATGCCGTCAGCAGCAAGGGCGGTACGGTGTCGACCTTCCTCGGCGAACTGGGCTGGCGCGACTACGCGCAGAATGTGATCCTGCAGTTTCCGGACTACGGCAGCAAATCGGCGCGCGACAATTTCGAGTCGTTCCCCTGGCGTTCGGGCAAGGCGGCGCAGGACGATCTGAAGGCATGGCAGCAGGGCCGCACCGGCTACCCCATCGTCGATGCCGGGATGCGCCAGCTATGGCACACCGGCTGGATGCACAACCGCGTGCGCATGATCGCGGCGAGCTTTCTTATCAAGCACCTCTTGATCGACTGGCGCGAGGGCGAGCAGTGGTTCTGGGATACGCTGGTCGATGCCGACTACGCCTCCAATTCCGTGAACTGGCAGTGGACTGCCGGGTCG
Source organism: Novosphingobium indicum (assembly GCF_014645195.1). GTDB lineage: Bacteria > Pseudomonadota > Alphaproteobacteria > Sphingomonadales > Sphingomonadaceae > Novosphingobium > Novosphingobium indicum. The sequence goes on from NZ_BMLK01000006.1 coordinate 68,107, forward strand.
GGCGTCGATTCGAACATGTTCGTGCGGATCATGGCGCCGCTGACGCAGTCGGAGAAGTTCAACGCGGCGGCTTACATCCGCGAATGGGTGCCCGAACTGGCCAATCTGCCCGATGGCGAGATCCACGATCCCAGCCCGGTCTGCCGCCCCAAGGATTACCCTGACCGGCGGATCGAACATCGCGCGGCCCGCGAGCGTGCGCTGGCGGCATGGGACGAGGCAAAGGGCGAGTGAATCCATTGCCCGGCGGGTTTTTCCGGTTAATAACGCACACATGAACGCGCATCTGCCGGGAAGAGGAGAGGAACTCGTAGCCGGTGGCCGGGCCATCGGTGTCGGGCCGCAGTGGCTGGCCAAGCTCTGGGCCGGCGGCATTCACCGCATTCTCGACCGTATCGATGCAGGGCTCGTACGCGGCTCGATCCAGGCGACGCTGCCCGGCGGCATGACGCGCCTGCTGGGCGGGCGGGCGCCGGGGTTCGGCGCGATTGTCGAGGTGAAGTCGTGGCGCGCGCTGCTGCGGCTGGCGACCGCCGGCTCGGTGGGCTGGTATCAGGCGTGGGAGGCCGGTGAATGGGACAGTCCCGACCCGGTGCCGCTCTTCGCCCTGTTCATGGAAAATGCCGTCTCGCTCGGCGACGCTGCCCGCGCGCGCGGACCGTGGCGGCTGGCGACGCGTTTCGTGCACTGGCTGCACCGCAACACTCGCTCGGGCTCGCTGCGCAACATTCACGCGCACTACGATCTCGGCAACGATTTCTACCAGCAGTGGCTGGGCGAAACGATGATCTACTCCAGCGCGCTCTATTCCGCGATGGGCGGCGAGGGCCCCAATGCCCTGACCCAGTTCGTCACCGATCTGGATGCAGCGCAGTCGGCCAAGGTCGGGGCGATCGTCGAGAGGCTGGATCTGGAGCCCGGAAACTCCGTGCTGGAGATCGGCTGCGGCTGGGGCACACTGGCTGCTTTCGTGGCCGACAATGCCAAGGTCCATGTCGATGCGATCAGCCTTTCCGACGAGCAACTGGCCTTCGCGCGGGAGCGCTGGTCGCTCGGCGCAGGCAGCGTCGATTTCCGCAAGCAGGACTACCGTGACGTCGCCGGCGAATACGACGCGGTCATATCGGTGGAGATGGTCGAGGCGGTAGGGCGCCAGTTCTGGCCCGACTTTCTCGACAGCGTGGCGCGCAACCTCAAGCCCGGTGGTCGGGCGGCGATCCAGTACATCGCGATGCGCGAGGAGATCTTCGAAAGCTACGCGCGCAGCGCCGACTTCATCCAGACCTTCATCTTCCCCGGCGGCATGCTCATCAACGAGAGCGAATTCCGCCGTCTGGCCGAGGAACGCGGCCTGGCCTGGGAGCACCGCCACGGCTTCGGGCACGACTACGCGCGAACCTTGCGGCAGTGGCGGACCAATTTCGATGAGGCTGTGGAGGAAGGGCGCCTGCCCGCGGGCTTCGACGAGCGCTTCGTGCGGCTCTGGCGCTTCTACCTGATGTATTGCGAGGGCGGCTTCCTGGGTGGCGGCATCGACGTTGCGCAGGTGACGCTGGTGAAAGCAGGCTGACGCTGACTCAGTAGCCGTCGCCGCGCCAGCGCGTCATGATGTTGTCGAGCACGATAGGACTGAGCAGCCGCTCGAACGCGGCGCCGACAAGGCCGTTGTCCCACCATACCACCTTGGCCGGCAGCGACTCCATGTTCGGCAGGGTCAGCCAGCAATAGGTGCCCGGATGGATGCGCGACATCGCGGTGCAGGAGAAACCCGATAGCGACAGGTCGCGCACGGCCGTCTGGTACCCCTTGGAGCCCGAGGCGCGCAGAGTGGCGGGTATCGAAATCTTAACGCGCGGCGCACTACGGTCTTCCTGCGCTGCCGCTGCGTACTTTTCTTGTTCGGTGTGGACCATGCTGTCCTTGTCCCGTGCGACGATAGCCATGATGCAATTGGCCGAATATCGCAGAAAGGATGTCAGGCAGCAGTTACCAACGGTTTATTAAGACTGGTTAACAGCCTCGCGGTGCCCCGTTACAAATTGTTCACCGAGCAGGGCGGTCAGCCGTTCCGCGACGACTTCCGGTGGTTTCACAGAAGCGGGAGCCTCGCCCGGATAGGCGCGGGCGCGCATGTCGGTGCGGGTGGCGCCGGGATTGACGATGGCGACGCGAACCTTTGATACATTGGCGGTCTCTTGCGCATAGCAATCGAGCAGGACTTCGAAGGCGGCCTTGGTGGCGGCATAGGCGCCCCAGAACGCACGGGGCTTGGCCGCGACGGTGGAGGTCAAGCCGATGACGCGCGCATTCTCGCTCTTGCGCAGCAGCGGATCGAAATTGGCGATCAGCGCCTGCGTGGCGAGGACGTTGGTGGTCAGCGCCTTGTTGAACGCCTTCTGGTCGATGTCGGCGACCGAGGTCAGTTCGGGCAGGATCGCTGCGTTGATCACGAGCATGTCGAGCTTGCCCCAGCGCTGCGAAATCGCGGTGGCAAGGCGGGCGATGCCGTCCGGCTCGACCAGATCGACCGGCGCGATAGTCGCCGAGCCGCCAGCCGCGAAGATCTGCTCTTCGACCGTTTCGAGCGCTGCGGTGTTGCGTCCGGTCAGGACAACGTGCGCTCCGGCCGCGGCCAAGGCGAGCGCGGTTGCCGCGCCGATGCCCTTGCTGGAGCCGGTGACGAGGGCGACTTGCCCCTCGAATGCCTTTTCGCTCATGCCGTCACTCACGCCGCGTTGAGCTTGGTCAGCGAGCGTTCGGTGAAGTCGGTCAGCTTGGTCGGGTAGTCGCCCGAGAAGCAGGCGTCGCAGAACTGCGGGCACTTGCTGTTGCGCTCGGTTTCGCCAACGGCGCGGTAGAGACCGTCGATCGAGACGAAGGCCAGACTGTCGGCTTCGATGAAGTCGGCCATGGCCTGCGTGTCCATCGTCGCGGCGAGCAGCTTGGAACGCTCGGGCGTGTCGACGCCGTAGAAGCAGGAATGCTCGGTCGGCGGGCTGGCGATGCGCATGTGCACTTCGGCGGCACCGGCATCGCGCATCATCTCGACGATCTTCTTCGAGGTCGTTCCGCGCACGATCGAATCGTCGATGAGGATGATGCGCTTGCCTTCCACCACGGCGCGGTTGGCGTTGTGCTTGCGCTTCACGTCGTTGTGACGCTTCTGTTCACCGGGCTGGATGAAGGTGCGGCCCACATAGTGCGAGCGGATGATGCCCAGTTCGAAGGGGATGCCCGATTCCTGCGCATAGCCGATCGCGGCCGGTACGCCGCTGTCCGGAACCGGGATCACCACGTCGGCATCGGCGAAGGCTTCCTTTGCCAGCTCGACGCCGATCTGCTTGCGCACGGTATAGACCGAGCGACCGTCCATCACCGAGTCGGGGCGGCTGAAATAGACGTGCTCGAAGATGCAGGGGCGCGAAGCCGGCGTACCGAACGGCCGGTGGCTCGAAATCGTGCCCTTGTGATCGACCTGGACCAGTTCGCCGGGCTCTACCGCGCGGGTGAACTCGGCGCCGATCACGTCGAGCGCCACGGTTTCGGATGCGAACACGGTAGCATCGCCCAGACGGCCCATCACCAGCGGGCGGATGCCCAGCGGGTCGCGGCAGGCGATCATGCCTTCGCTGGTCATGCAGATCAGCGAATAGGCGCCCTCGACCATTCGCAGCGCATCGATGAAGCGGTCGAGCAGGGTCGGATAGCGACTCGTCGCGACGAGGTGGATGATCACCTCGGTGTCCGAGGTCGACTGGAAGATCGAGCCCTTCGAGACGAGATCGCGCTTGAGCGCCATCGCGTTCGAGATGTTGCCGTTATGCGCGATAGCGAAGCCGCCCGCCGCGAGATCGGCGAACAGCGGCTGCACGTTGCGCAGGCCGGAACCGCCGGTGGTGGAATAGCGCACATGGCCCGAGGCCATCGTGCCGGGCAGGGCATCCAGTTCCGTCTGCGAGAACACTTGCGCCACGTGGCCGATGCCACGGTGCGAGTGGAACTCGCGTCCGGAAAAGCTGGTGATGCCCACCGCCTCCTGTCCGCGGTGCTGCAGGGAATGGAGTCCGGCTGCAGCGACATTGGCCGCATCGCTTGCTCCGATTACGCCGAAAACACCGCACTCTTCGCGCAGTTTGTCCCCGTCGGCATCACGAAAGGGATGAGTAAGGTTCATGAATTGGTCCGGCCCGCTGGCGCCTCAAAACGCCCGCGCATTTGGAAGGGATTGCCTCCAATTGCAAGAGGGGAAAGGGACCGTTTCGCGACCGGCATTCCGCATGGCGCGAATTCATGACGCGCGGATGACGGTAATGGCGGGAGGGAACCGTTTCGGATTGCAGGGGTTTTTGCCATCCCGCCCGTGCTCCCTGTGGGCGCGGGTTGCCAGTCCCGGTTCAGGTCCCTAATGCCGCACCATTCTAACGATCACAGACGGACCCGTCGCTTGATCCTTTCACCTTTCGAATGGACCATCGCCAAGCGCTACATGCTTCCCGGCAAGGGGGAGCGCTTTATTGCGCTTGTCGCCGGCATCAGCCTTGTGGCGGTGATGCTCGGCGTATGGGCGCTGGTGATTGTCATGAGCGTTATGAACGGCTTTCGCGCAGAGCTGTTCGACAAGATCGTCGGGCTAAACGGCCACGCGATCATCCAGGCCTATGGCGGGCGACTCGATAACTGGCAGGACGTTTTGAAGGACGTGCGCGAGACGCCGGGCGTTACCCGCGCCTCGCCGCTGATCGAACAGCCGCTGCTCGCCAGCTTCAATGGCCGGGTCGAGGCCATTCTCGTGCGCGGCAATACGCAGCCGGACATTGACCGCCTGAAGGGCAAGGTGCAGGCCGGCAGTCTCGCCGCGCTGAAAGTGGGCGAGGACAACGTCGCCATCGGCTCTCAGCTTGCGCAGAATCTCGGCGCGCAGGTCGGCGATACGATCACGGTGATCAATCCGCAGGGGCGGTCCACGCCCTTCGGCACGGTACCGCGACAGATCGCCTACCGCATCGCCGCGATCTTCAAGGTGGGCGTCTACGACTACGACAGCGCTTTCGTGGTTATGCCGATTCCCAATGCGCAGACGCTGCTGCTGACGGGTGACACCATCGGCATGATCGAACTGACGACAACCAACCCGGACAAGGTGGGGCAAATCCTCGCGCCGCTTGAGCGCAAGCTGGCGGGCAGGGCGGTCATCAACGACTGGAAGACCATCAACGCCTCGCTGTTCGAGGCCTTGGCTGTCGAGCGGGTGGTGATGTTCGTGGTGCTGTCGATCATCGTGCTGGTTGCGGTGTTCAATATCCTTTCCTCGCTGATCATGCTGGTGCGCGCCAAGACGCGAGACATCGCCATCCTGCGAACCATGGGGGCGACGCGACGATCGCTGCTCAAGGTCTTCGTCACGACCGGCTTCTGCATCGGTGCGCTGGGGACGCTGCTGGGCCTCGTGCTGGGGCTGGTTTCGCTCTACTTCCGCCAGCCAATTGTCCACGGCGTCGAGCGCATGACCGGCCAGAACCTGTGGGACCCCTCGATCCGCTTCCTGACCGAGCTGCCCAGCCGGCCCGATCCGGTCGAGATCACGGTGATTTGCGTCATGGCGCTGGTCTTCAGTTTCCTCGCCACGCTCTATCCGGCCTTCAAGGCGGCGAGTACCGATCCCGTGCAGGTGCTGCGCTATGAGTGATCCCGCAAACGCCGTCGTCCGCCTGACCGATGTCACCCGCAGTTTTGCACAGGGCGGCGTCACTATCGACGTGCTGCGCGGCGTGAACCTCGCCGTGTCGCCGGGGGAAATCGTTGCGCTGCTGGGCCCATCGGGATCGGGCAAGTCGACCATGCTTCAGGCCATCGGTCTGCTGGAAGGTGGCTTCGGCGGGAAAATCGAGATCGCCGGGATCGATGCCAGCAAGCTGGGCAAGGACCAGCGCGCGGCGGTGCGGCGCGATCACATCGGTTTCGTCTACCAGTTTCACCACCTGCTGCCGGACTTCAATGCCATCGAGAACGTGGTACTGCCGCAGCTGATCACCGGGAAACCGCGCACCGAATGCGAGGAGCGGGCCAAGGAATTGCTGACCGCGCTCGGTCTCGGGCAGCGGCTGGAGCATCGGCCCAGCAAGCTGTCGGGCGGCGAACAGCAGCGCGTCGCGGTCGCCCGCGCGCTGGCAAACCGGCCGCGGCTGGTGCTCGCGGACGAGCCGACCGGCAATCTCGATGAAGCGACGGCCGACGTCGTGCTGCGGCAGTTCCTTTCGCTCGTGCGCGAGGAGGGCAGCGCGGCGCTGATCGCGACGCACAACGAAAGATTGGCAGCGCAAATGGATCGCGTCGTCCGCTTGCACGATGGTGTGCTGACATAGACATTTTAAGGCTGGAATTGCGTTGATTTTGCGGTTTCCAGTCTCCAAATCGCTATTCAAGTATTGAACGAAAGGACCCGGCGATGAGCGACACCCCGTCCACAATCCAGAACGAGGACGGCGCCCCCAAGGGCTTCGGCTGGAACGATTCGGCTGAACTGCACAAGTGCGAGGACGGTGGCGGCCTGTTTCACCGCTTCAAGACGATCCGTCGCGGCACGATGGCGGAACTGATCCATTTCGTGATGGATCTGCCCGAAGAGAAGCGTCAGGACTACGCGATCCAGAAGGACGGCGACCGGACCTTCAAGATCGGCGAGATCCGCAGCCTCTATCGTCGTTCGGACTTCCCGACCGGGCAGGTCTGATCGGGGCTTTGACCGCGATGACCACCATCGCCGACTTTGCCGCCACGCTTCCCAACGGGGAGAAGGTGAGCCTGGCGGACAGGCTCGGCAAGGTCGTGCTGGTGGTCAACACCGCCAGCAAGTGCGGCTTCACCCCTCAGTACGAGGGGCTGGAGGCGCTGTGGCGCAAATATGGCGACCGCGGCTTCGAAGTGATCGCCTTTCCCTGCAACCAGTTCGGCAAGCAGGAACCGGGTGGCGCGGACGAGATCGCGAGCTTTTGCGACGTGAATTTCGGCCTGTCGTTTCCGCTGATGGGCAAGATCGACGTCAACGGCGCCGATGCCGATCCGCTTTACGACTGGCTGAAGGCCGAAGCACCCGGCGTGTTCGGCAGCAAGGGGATCAAGTGGAACTTCACCAAGTTCCTGATCGGGCGCGACGGCAAGGTCGTGCGCCGCTATGCCCCGACCGACAAGCCAGCAAGCCTCGAGAAGGACATCGAAGCCCTTCTCTGAGGCTCACGCGTCCCCTGGTCAGTCGACCAGGTTTTCCAGATCGTCAGGGTCGATGGCGCTCACGGCGGCCTTGAGTTCCTCGATGCTGTTGGCCGATCCGTCTGCTTCCACCAGGAACCGATCGTCCACCATGCGGCCGAACTTACCGCGCTCGGTCCGCGTGTTCCAGGCTTCGGTCTGCATCTGTCCGTTTACCGTGCCGGTCTTCTCGTAGCTGTCTTCGTCTTCCTTGGACTGCTCGATGCCCATAGCCGATCCCATGGCGGCAATCGCGCCCATGCCGTGGAAGTCGGCGATGCGCAGGGTGAAGGACTTGGCACCGGCGGTATATTCCGCCTGCGCGGAGGCGCCCATGCTGCCCGCACCGAACGTCTCCATGGACGTGCGGGTGTAGGGGCCGATCGATTCGGGCATCAATTCCTTGAGCGAGCCCACCGGCACGGCCTTGGTCTTGCCGCTGGCGGCATCCTCCATCCGTTTGCCCATCTTCTCGATCTCGCCGGTATCGATGCTCCCGACGCCGGGTACAGAGATGGTGCCCGATGAGCTCGATTCGTCCGAGGAGAACAGTGCCGGCCCGGCGAAGATGCCGACCACGGATGCCGTCACGGCCGAGGCGATGAAACCGAGAACGATCGCGCAGACCACGGTGACGGCTGTGTAGCCGAGTACCTTGTCCGCCGGCACTTTCATCAGTTCGGGCGCGCCCACGTAAAAAAGGTAAAGGCTGTAGAGCCCGACGATGCCGAGAATGGACAGCGCGGGCAGCAGGCTGAATATTCCCGCGAGCCAGCCCGCCGTCATGCTGTAGGCAACCAGCTTGAACGATCCGGTCTTGTCCTCGACGCCCGAGAACTTGGGGGCGAGCATGTTGGCGATCCAGGCGATGATGAACACGCTGATGATCGCCATGATGTAACTGATGATGGCAGAGGTCAGGCCGCTCATCAGTCCGGGGCGGAACCGCACGAACAGTGCGCCGTATCCGAACAGTTGTCCGCCGATAAAACTGGCTACCGGACCAATTGCAGCCAACGGCAGGACGTAGCCTTTCAGAATGCTGCCAGTCGTTTCCTTCTCAGCGGCAATCACAGGCCATTCGCTTTTCGGGGTGAGGATGATCGCCTTGGCGCGTTCAACCAGTGATTTGCCCCCCGTATTCGTGCCGGAATCCATGGATTGCCCTCCTCAATTGTGTGCCCAGCCGGAGGGAAACACATCGATGGTCAAATGCAAAGCCATGGAATCGTTGTCGCCGAAAGTATGAAGGACATTTTCATGTCTTCGTTACCCCCGGCCTTTTGCCTCTTCGGGCTTGATCGCGGGCGAGGCAGGCGCATAGATTTCGGGGATGCCGTTCGCTCCTTTCGTTCCGCTTCGCATCTTCTCCAGCTTCACCATGCTCGACGGTGCGATCGATCCGAAAGCGGCTGCCAAGCTGGCCAAGGCGCGCAACTTTCCCGCTGCCGCCATCTGCGACCGCAACGGCCTCTACGGCGCCCCTACTTTCGCGCAGGCCTGCATGGACGCGGGGGTCCAGCCCATCGTCGGGACCTATCTGGCCGTTGCCCGGCCCGGTACCGCCGTGCAGGGGCAGGACTTCCCGATCGACTGGCTCGCGCTCTTCGCGCAGAACGAGCAGGGCTGGCTTAACCTGTGCCGCCATGTCAGCCGCGCTCACCTCGACCGCCCGCTGGAACTCGATCCGCACGTCGAGCTGGAAACGCTGCGCGGCTATACCGATGGCCTGATCTGCCTCACCGGCGGCAACGAGGGGGCGCTGGCCCGGCTCTATGCTGACCGCAAGGGCGAAGCGGCAGAACGGTATTGCGATGAACTGGAGGCGCTGTTCGGAGACCGCCTCTATATCGAGATTACCCGCACCGGCGAGCCCGAGGAAGACGCCAGCGAGGAAGACCTGATCACGCTCGCCTATGCGCGCGACATTCCGCTGGTGGCCTCCAACCCGGCGCAGTTTGCCGAAAAGACCTTCCACGCCGCGCACGACGCCATGCTCTGTATTGCGCATTCGACGCAGGTCGATGCGGAGGAGCGTCCGCGATCTTCCTCTGAACGCTGGGTCAAGCCGATCGAAGACATGGAGGAGCTGTTCTCCGACCTGCCCGAGGCAATGGCGAACACGCTCGTCGTCGCCCAGCGCTGCGCCTACGCGCCGCCCAAGCGCAAGCCGCTGCTCCCTAGCCTTGCCGGTGATATCGAGGGTGAGCAGCGCATGCTCGTGGACGATGCGCGCGCTGGCCTCGCCCGGCGGCTCGTGCCCTACTGGCCGGACGTTACCGAAGCCGAACTCGATGCCGTGCTCGCGCTCGATGATGCGGATCGCAAAGCCGCTTACGAAAGCACGCTGCAGGAAAAGGGTGTCACCGAGGACTTCCTCGATTATGCCAAGCGTCTCGATTTCGAGACGAAAATCATCATCGGCATGGGCTTTCCCGGCTACTTCCTGATCGTTGCCGACTTCATCAAGTGGGCAAAGGACAACGGCATTCCGGTGGGGCCGGGCCGTGGTTCGGGTGCAGGCTCGCTGGTCGCCTGGGCGCTGACGATCACCGACCTCGATCCGTTGCAGCTGAACCTGCTGTTCGAACGCTTCCTCAATCCGGAACGCGTCTCGATGCCGGACTTCGATATCGACTTCTGCGAAACCCGGCGCGGCGAAGTGATCCGTTACGTTCAGCGCAAGTACGGCAATGACCACGTCGCGCAGATCATCACCTTCGGCAAGATGAAGGCCCGCGCCGTGCTGCGCGACTGCGGCCGCATCCTGCAGATGGGCTACGGCCGCGTCGACGGCCTGTGCAAGATGGTCCCGAACCATCCCACCGATCCGTGGAACCTCACCGAAGCGCTGCACGGCCGCAAGGCGCACGGCGTGACCAAGGACCCGCCGGTCGCCGAATTCCGCCGCGAATACGATCACGATCCCGAAGTGCGGCGCTTGGTCGACCTTGCCGTCCAGCTCGAGGGTCTGCCGCGCAACTCCTCAACCCATGCGGCCGGCGTCGTCATCGGCGACCGCCCGCTGGCGGAACTGGTGCCGCTCTACCGCGACCCGCGGTCGGACATGCCGGTGACGCAGTTCGACATGAAGTCGGTGGAGGACACGGGCCTCGTCAAGTTCGACTTCCTCGGCCTCAAGACACTCTCGGTGCTGCGCAAGGCCACCGATCTGCTCGAGCGGCGCGGCATCACCATCGATCTTTCCGCGCTCAAGTGGGACGATCCCGGCGTCTACGAATTGCTCAAGCGCGGCGACACCGTCGGCGTGTTCCAGCTGGAGTCGGAAGGCATGCGCCGCACGCTGGCGGCCGTGAAGCCGACCAACTTCGGCGACATCATTGCGCTCGTCTCGCTCTACCGTCCGGGCCCGATGGACAACATCCCGCTGTTCGGCCGCCGCAAGAACGGGCTGGAGGAGATCCTCTACCCGCACGAAAAGCTCGAGCCGATCCTCTCCGAGACTTACGGCATCTTCGTCTACCAGGAACAGGTCATGCAGGCCGCGCAGGTCCTGGCGGGCTACTCGCTCGGCGGGGCCGACATGCTGCGCCGCGCGATGGGCAAGAAGAAGAAGGAGGAGATGGACAAGCAGCGCGAGATCTTCGTGAAGGGCTGCAAGGAAAACTCCGACATCGATGCCCCCAAGGCCAATGAACTGTTCGACTTGATCGACAAGTTCGCGGGCTACGGTTTCAACAAGTCGCACGCCGCCGCCTACGCGCTGCTGGCCTATCACACCGCCTGGCTCAAGGCGCATTATCCGCACGAATTCTACGCCGCTTCGATGTGCTTCGACATGCACCAGTCGGAAAAGCTGGCGATCTTCGTCGACGACGCGCGGCGCAACGGCATCGAACTGGCCGCGCCCGACATCAACCGCTCCGAAGCCGAGTTCACGGTCGAGGAAACGACCGAGAGCTATGCGGTGCGTTACGCGCTCGCCGGGCTCCGCAATGTCGGCGAAAAGGCCATGGAGATGATGGTTGCCGAGCGCGAGGCGAACGGCAAGTTCGCCGACCTCGACGACGTGTTCCGCCGCGCCCCCGCCGGCTCGATGAACCGCCGCCAGCTGGAAAGCCTTGCCGCCGCCGGCGCTTTCGACAGTCTGGAGCCGAACCGGGCCAAAGTGCTGGCAAACGCCGATACGCTGCTGGCCGAGGCAGACCGCTCCTCGCGCGAACGGGCGAGCGATCAGGTTGGCCTGTTTGGCGGCGACGATCATGCCGAGCAGGGGCTGCGTCTTGTCGATGCCGAACCGTGGAGCCGCATGGACCAGATGGCGAAGGAGCGCGAGGTTTTCGGCTTCTACTTCGCTGCCCATCCGGTCGAGCAGTTCCGCCATGTCGCCTCGTCCAACGGCGCGCGCACCTACACCAGTCTGATGGCCGGTGGGGCCGGTGGCGGGCGTACCGGCGCGGTGATGGCGGCCATGGTGGAGAACGTCCAGAAGCGAAAGACTCGCAAGGGCAAGGACTTCGTGATGGCCGATTTCTCCGATTCCACCGGCAATTTCTCGGCTTCCTGCTTCGAGGAAAGCCTGGTCGAGAACTTCGTGAAGTGGGCCAGGGAAAGCGCCTGCGTCCTGCTCAACGTCGAACTCGACAGCCCGAGCCCGGACGAACCCCCGCGCGTTACCGTACGCGGGGCGCGGCCGCTTGCCGAAGTCACGGCCAGCGCGCGGATGTTGCTCAAGCTCGAAATCGACCGGGTCGAGGCGGTGCAGGAACTGGCCTTGCTGCTCAGGCCGGGGACGTCGGGTGCGGGCGAGATTATCGCGACCTTGAACCTCGATGGCGGCCGCAAGCAACTGGTGCGGCTGGGCCGCGACTTCGCGCTCGATGGCGAGTTCGTGGAGCAGTTGGCCAATGTGGACGGGCTGACGATCGGCGAGTTCAAGGCCAAGCGCGGGCCCGAGCGGATGCAGCGGGCGGCCTAGCGCCGGTCCCGTTGCCATCGCCGGCACGTGTTTTGTCGCATGGCGACAATCCAACCGAATGGTCGGATTTTACAATCCAACCCTATCTGATAGCTCTATAAGTTCATAAGTGAACACAAGGCGCCGACCCGGTTGAGGAGAGGCTCACATGCTTGGGACGATGCAGGATTGGGAACTGCGCGTATCCGCGCTGATCGATTACGCTGCGCGCGAGCACGCGACGCGCGAGATCGTCACTCACTGGGCAGACGGCACCCGAACCCGCACCAACTGGGCCACCGTGCGCAGCGATGCCCTGAAGATGGTGCAGGCCTTGCGCCGTCTCGATATCTATCCCGGAGACCGCATTGCGACGCTGGGCATGAACCATGCCCGGCATCTCGTTTCGTGGTTCGGCGCCACAGGCGCGGGGTGTGTTCTGCACACCGTCAATCCGCGGCTTTTCGACGACCAGCTCGACTATATCATCAATCATGCGCGCGACCGGGTGCTGCTCTACGATGCGGCTTTCCAGCCGCTCGTGGACCGGATGAAAAGCCGCTGGCCGACTATCGAGCACTATATCTGTTTCGACTCCGCCGATCACGCGCCCGCCTTTGAGGACTGGATCGGCTCCGAGGATGGCGCGGCCATCTGGAGCCCCGGCGAAGAGCGTCAAAACTGCATGCTGTGCTACACCAGCGGCACCACCGGGCATCCCAAGGCCGTGCTCTACACGCACCGTTCGAACGTACTGCACACGCTGGCGACGATCGCGCCGGCATGCCTGGCCGTGGAGCCGCGTTCCTGCGTGCTGCCCATCGTGCCCATGTTCCATGCCAACAACTGGGGCCTGCCTTGGTCCAGCGCGGCGACCGGCGCGAAGATGGTCTATAGCCAGGTCAACGATCCGGCGGTGCTGTGCGATCTGATGACGTCCGAGGGTGTAAGCCACGTCGGCGGGGTGCCCACGGTGTGGTTCTCGCTGTTCCAGCATCTGGATGACGCGGGGCAGGATATGCCGCCGATCAAGGTGGCGCTGTCGGGAGGATCGGCGGTGCCTGCCAGCGTGGTAGCGCGGCTGATGCGGGCGGGCGTCCGGGTCATGCAGGCCTGGGGCATGACCGAGACCTCCCCTATCGCCACAGTGACCTGGGAGCCGCCTGAGTGGGACGATATGAGTTTCGACGAGCAGGTCGCCTACAAGAGCACGCAGGGCCGGGGCATCTGCGGCAGCGAAGTGCGTATCGTCTCGCTCGACGACAATACCCGGAAATTGCCGCGCGACGGCGTGACGTCCGGCGCGCTACAGGTTCGCGGCCCGTGGACAGTGCGGCGTTACTTCGGCGATAACGAGGATGCCGTCGGGGCAGGGCAGTGGTTCGACACCGGCGATGTCGCGACCATTTCACCCGACGGCGTGCTCAAACTCACCGACCGGACCAAGGATGTCATCAAGTCCGGCGGCGAGTGGATCAGTTCGGTCGAGCTGGAAAACGCAGCGGTCAGCCATCCTGACGTGCTGGAGGCGGCCGCCATCGGTGTATCGCACCCGCGCTGGGGCGAGAGGCCGATCCTGATCGTGGTTAAACGTCCGGGATCGGCGGTCTCTCAGAAAATCCTGTGCGAGTTCATGTCTTCACGCGTGGCGAAATGGTCCTTGCCCGACGCCGTGGAGTTCGTGGCGAGCATTCCGCACACGGGAACGGGCAAGATCAGCAAGAAGGACCTGCGGGCCCAGTATCAAGACTACCGCCTTCCCGAATAGCGCGATCAGTCGGGATTGACCTTCTTGGCAGCGCTCTGCGCGGCATCGCCGACCTTGGACGCGGCATTCCCGACATCGCTGGCCGCCTGCGCGATGGCATTGTTCTTTGCGTCCTCGCTCGAAGATTGCATGCCGAACACATACATCGCGCCGATCACGACTGCGAGCAGCAGCACGGCCATGATGATGCCCATGCCGCTGCCACGGGACTTTTCCTTGATGACGGTGGTGTGGGTGATCGTCGGCGGTTCGGCCGGGCTATCGGTTTTTACGGTTTCTTCCGCCATGAGCAGGGTTCCTGTTGAATGTGATGGTTGGCGAATGAAACGCGCTTTGACCGTTTCGGTTTCCGAAGGCCCTGTGCCTCCTGGCCGTCGAGGTCAACGATCGCGGTATTCCGGCGCCCGTTTTTCACGGAACGCGGCCACGCCTTCGGCAAAGTCTTCGCTCATCAGCATCATCACCTGCTGCCGGTCTTCCACGGCCATCGCATCGGAGAGCGAGCGCGCATCGAGGTTACGGTTGAGCGCATCCTTGGTGAGGCGCAGGCCCATGGGGGCGTTGGCGACCATCTCGCCCGCGAGTTCGAGCCCCTTGTCGAGCAGCTCTTCGACCGGAACCACTTCGCTGAGCAGGCCGCACGAGAGCGCCTTGTCCGCCGCCATGAAGCGCCCGGTGAGGATGTACTCCGATGCGACCGAGGCGCCGACAAGCCGCGGCAGGAAGTAGCTGCAGCCCAGGTCGCAGCCGCCAAGACCGACCTTGATGTAAGCGGCATTCATCTTGAGGTTGGGCGCGCCGTAGCGCACGTCGCAGGCAAGCAGCATCGAGAAACCCGCGCCGCAGGCCGCGCCGTGGCCGAGGCCGATGATCGGCTGCGGGCAGGCGCGCATCAGTTCGAGCAGGCCGGCGATGGCGCGCTGCAGCCGCCAGTAGTGCTGCAACTCGCCGCGCGATCCGTCGTTCTCCCAGCCCGCGAGATCGAGCCCGGCGCAGAACGCCCGGCCTTCCGCGCGCAGGACCACGACGCGCACGTCCAGCCTCTCGGCCAGTCCGGCGAAGTAGTCGCGCAACGCGAAGGTCAGCGGCTCGTCCAGCGTATTGAGCGCATCGGGACGGTCGAGCGAGAGGATCTCGATCGCCCCGCGCCGTTCGATGTGGATCGGGCCTTCGCTCGTGGGGCTGCCTGTCACCTCGCTCTCCTCCTTGCACTGCCTCAGGTTCAGGCTTGCCATAGAGGGCGCAGGGCCGACGTGCCAATCACGGTGCGGCAATCGCGTTTGACGCTGGGGTGGGGCAAATCGTGGGAGGCGGGCGGCTACCGAGATAGTCATCCCGGCGAAGGCTGGGATTGTTGGCCTCTTAACGAGATGCTCGAAGAGGTCACTCCAGCCCGGACCGCTCTGTTCCACAAGCCGCATTTTCCGGCAACACGCCGATCCTGTTCCCCCGTTCTGCATCATTACGGCGTGAGGTTAGGTGGTGGTGATAGCGATGCCAGCCTGCGTTGGCATGACGTCAAATTCTGAATGCCAGTAATGTCGGAGCGCCCGGAAAGTTGGCCTTTCAGCATTACCTGCACTTTTCCGTGACCGCACTTGGGACTGGGATCAGCCAAACCCTAAAGCAGCGATAACTGCCCATCGAGCGACGGCTTGCGGAACCGCGAGCAGTCCAGTTCGATATCCGGTCCTCCCATGCCATAACGCTTCGCCGCGACGCGGAACCGGCGGCGGAAGAGGTCGGCCCAGACGCCGTTGGGCTTCATGCGGGTGAAGAAGTCGGGATCGTTGTCGCGCCCGTCGCGCATCGAGCGGATGGTGGCCATGACTTTGCCCGCGCGGTCGGGAAAGTGGGTGTCGAGCCATTCGCGGAACAGCGGCGCCACTTCCTGCGGCAGGCGGATCATGATCCACATGGCGGAATCGATGCCCACCGCCGATGCCTCGGCGAGGATGCCTTCGAGAAAGCTATCGGTGATCGCAGGGATGACCGGTGCGACCGACACGTGCGCCGGAACGCCCGCCTCGACCAGCCGCCCCAGCGCCGCGATCCGCTTGGCGGGCGCCGCCGCGCGCGGTTCGAGCAGGCGCGAGAGGTGCGGATCGAGGCTCGTTACCGAAATGCCCACTGCGATCAGCCGGTGGCGTGCCAGTTCGGCGAGTAGGTCGAGATCGTGCAGCACCCGGTCCGACTTGGTGGTGATCGTCACCGGATGGCGCGTTTCAAGGCACAGCTCGAGGACTTGCCGGGTGATCCGGTAGCGCCCCTCGATCGGCTGATACGGGTCGGTGTTGGTGCCCATGGCGATGGGGGCAGGGCGGTATCCCGGCTTGGCCAGTGTCTTGCGCAGCAGGTCTGCCGCCTCGGGCTTGGCGAAGAGCCGCGTTTCGAAATCGAGCCCCGGCGAGAGATCGTGATAGGCGTGCGTGGGCCGGGCGAAGCAGTAGATGCAGCCGTGCTCGCAGCCGCGATAGGCATTCACCGAGCGGTCGAAAGGCACATCGGGTGACTTGTTGAACGACAGGATCGAGCGCGGGTGTTCTTCGGTCACCGTCGTGGCGGGGTGGCGGGGCGGTCCGTCGATGGCCTCGGCAGCGTCCAGCCAGTCCCCGTCGCTTTCGCGCGCGGGCAGGTTGAAGCGCGCACTCGCCGCTCCGCTCACAGCGCCTCTGCCCTTGATTGCAACCATGCTGAATTAGAACATATAAAGAACATTCAGTCAAATGCGGGCAGGACTATGCGTGTGCGGTCATGCCGGCTTCGGTTGATCTTCGCAGGCGCGGCACGTAGGTCTGGGCCAAAGGGGACGATCATGGCGAGTGCAACGCGCAGGGTGGGGGCCGAGACGTCCGCCACCCGGGCGCTTATCATCGAGGCGACGGCGCAGCTTATCCGTGAGCAAGGCTATGCCGCGATCAGCTCGCGGCGTGTGGCCGCGCGGGCGGGGCTCAAGCCGTCGCTTGTGCACTACTACTTCCCCACGACCGACGATCTGCTTGTCGAGGTTTCGCGTCACGGCGCGGACGAGAGCGACCGGATGATCGAGGAGGCACTGGCTTCGGACGATCCGCTGCGCGCCTTGTGGGACTTCTTCATGGACACCAGCCGCACCGCGATGGCGCTGGAATTCATGGCCATGGCCAACCACCGCGAGGCAGTGCGCAAGCACATGGCCGAGCACAGCGAGGCGATGCGCAGGCGGCAGACGGAAATCCTCAAGCACATCCTGGGTGACCGGATCGCGCGGCTGGACGGGTTCGATCCCGCCGGGCTCAGCTTGGTGCTCGCCGGGATCGGCCGCGCCATCGTTATGGAAGAGGGGCTGGGCGTGAAGACCGGCCACGAGGAAGCCCGCAGGGTCGTGGAGACCTGGCTGGAGAAACTTGCGCCAGATCAAAGCTAACGCACCCCGAAGCGAGTCATGAACGCCCATGAAGGGGCTGAACTGGTGTTCAGCACGCAGCCCCGCAGACGATATGGGAGTTCCTGCCGTGGCCGAAGTTATTGATAAGACCCGCCTGAAGTTCGAGCGCATCAAGCCCAAGGTGGGCGCGCGCATCCTCAACTCGAAGGAAGAGATTCTTTCCGGCGATCTGTCGGGCGAGATCCGCGACCTGCTCGAGGAAGTGGGTGTGCTCGTTTTCCCGAAGATCGACTTCACCGACGAGGAGCAGGTCAAGTTCACCAATTCGGTCGGCGGCAACGCTGAGGAAGTCCGCGGCGAACAGGTGTTCAAGATCTCGCTCGACAAGAACGTGAACAAGGAAGCGGTCGAGTACCTCAAGGGTTCGCTGTTCTGGCACGTTGACGGCACGATGAACCGCATTCCGATCCGCGGCTCGGTGCTTTCGAGCAAGGTCCTGCCGACCTGGGGCGGCAACACCGAATTCGCCAACTGCTACACCGCCTATGAGGACCTGCCGCAGGAAACGAAGGACAAGATCGACGATCTGCGCGTGGTCCACTCGATGTGGAATTCGCAGCTCTACCATTGCCCCGAACCGACGCTCGCCCAGCTCGAAGACTGGATGAACAAGGGTGAGGACGGCACTGGCGAGCGCGAACTGCCGCTGGTCTACAAGCACGCCTCGGGCCGCAAGTCGCTGATCCTCGGCAACACCGCAGAGCGCGTCGTCGACATGTCGAGCCAGGAAAGCGCGAAGCTGCTGCACGGTCTGCGCGAGCATGCCACCAGCGAGCCTTATCATTACGCGCACGAATGGAACCTGGGCGATGCGGTCATGTGGGACAACACCGGCACGCTGCACCGCGCCATGGCCTATGATCCGGATTGCGGCCGCCTGCTGCACCGCACGATCATCAAGGGTGAAAGCTGGGGCTGACCGGCCGCACTGACTGAACAGGGGGCTCTTCCAACCGTCTGGCCCGCTTGCAGGCGAGGCGCCCCCCCGATGGCCGCCGCAGCGATAAGTTGCGGCGGCCATACTCATTTCAGGCTATCGCACTTATATAAGCATAAACCGTCTGATCGGATTTGTGCCGGTAGGTTGTGTCATTCGTGGCACAAGCGGCTCGGCCGATCACGCTGATCGTTACGGACCACTTGACCCGCGGCCCATGTTCGCGGACACTTGGAAACATAGTTCTCGCCCCTGAATCCCGGAGTATTTGCCATGTCGGTTGCTACCCAGACCAAGCTTCGCACCGAACACATCAAGCCCAAAATCGGCAGCCGTATTCTCAACAGCAAGGAAGAGCTGCTCTCCGGCGATCTCGCCGACGAAATCCGTGAGGAGTTCGAAGCGCGCGGCGTCATCGTGATCCCGGGCATCCACTTCACCGAAGACGAGCAGATCACCTTCACCAAGACTCTGGGGCAGTACGCGTCCGAGAACCCGGATGGTTCGGTGAGCAAGATCACGCTCGACGTGAAGGAAAACCCGTCGGCGGCCGAATACCTCAAGGGTTCGCTCTACTGGCACATCGACGGCACGCGCAACGAGGTGCCGATCCTGGCCTCGCTGCTCTCGTGCAAGGTGCCGAGCCCCAAGGGCACCGGCAACACCGGTTTCTCGAATACCTACGCTGCCTATGAGGCGCTCAGCGACGCCGACAAGGCGAAGTACGACGACATGAAGGTGCTTCACGCGCCGTGGGCATCGCTGTTCTACTACGAGCCCGAGCCGCCGCTGGCCAAGATCAAGGGCATGCAGGCGATCGGCGAAAAGGTGCTGCCGCTGGTGTGGGAGCACAAGTCGGGCCGCAAGTCGCTGGTCCTGGGTTGCACCGCGCACCACGTGCTCGACGTCGATCACATGGAAAGCGCCCAGATCATCCATGGTCTGCGGGAATGGGCGACCGGCCCCGACTTTACCTACAGCCACGAATGGGAACCGGGCGATCTGGTGATGTGGGACAACACCGGTACGATGCACCGCGCCGAGTGGTATGATCCCAACTGCGGCCGCATGATGCTGCGCACCAAGCTCGAGGGTGAGGAGCCCTGGACGCTCTGATCCGCCGCTTCAGGCTGACACAGAAAGGCCCGCCCTTCCTTGGAAGCGGCGGGCTTTTTGTTATGCTCGGTGCCCTGCGGCCTGAAGAACGCGGCCTTGCACACAGTCGAAACGAGGAGAAGACCCCTGCCCAAGAGGCTGAAATCGCTGGCCGCTCTTGTCTCGCTCATGCTCGCCGCGCTGGCTTTGCCGGCAGGTCACGCAGCGGCACAGGAGAGCGCCGGAAACGGGCAGGGCGGCATGGTCGTGGCAACCCGTGAGGCCCCGCCATTCGCCATGAAGGGCGAGGACGGCGAATGGCACGGCATTGCTATCGACCTGTGGCGCAACATCGCTGCCCAGCGCGGGTTCGACTATCGTTTCGCCGAAACCGATCTCGATTCGATGATCGATGGCGTCGCCGATGGCCGCTACGATGCCAGCGTCGGCGCGCTGACGATCACTGCCGACCGTGAGGAAAAGGTCGATTTCACGCAGCCTTTCTACACCACCGGTTTCGGCATTGCCGTGCGCAAGTCGCCCACGGTTTGGCTCTCGCTGGTGCAGAACTTCTTCACCTGGGGATTCTTCAAGGCGGTACTGGCGCTCTCGGCCTTGCTGCTGCTGGTCGGCTTCCTGTTCTGGCTCGCCGAGCGCAAGCACAATACCGAGGAATTCGCCGACGGCCCGAGGGGCATCTTTTCCGGTTTCTGGTTCTCGGCCGTGACGATGACGACAGTCGGCTATGGCGACAAGGCACCGCGCACCGTTCCGGGCAAGCTGATCGCGCTGGTGTGGATGTTCACGGCGATCATCATCATTTCCACCTTCACCGGCATGATCGCCTCCTCGCTGACGGCGGGACGGTTGGCGGGGGCTATCGCGGGCCCGGACGATCTCGACAGCGTGACCGTCGGTTCGATCAGCGACACGGCGACCGATGACTGGCTCAGGCGCGAGCGCATCGCCTTTTCCGGCTATCCCTCGGTGGAAGCGGGGCTCACGGCCCTGCATGACGGTGAGATCGACGCCTTCGTCTATGACGCGCCGCTGCTGCGCTATCTTGTGCGGAAGGGCGATGCGAAGGACCTGCGGCTGCTGCCCGGCACCTTCGGGCGGCAGGACTACGGAATTGCGCTCAAGCAGGGCAGTGAGATGCGAGAGTCGATCGACATCGCGCTCCTGCGCCAGATTCGCAGCAGCGAATGGCACGAAGGCATCGCCCAGACCCTCGGCCAGCGCGACTAGAGTTGCTCCTCCAGGCCCGGGTATTCCGGAATGCCGGGGCCGGGCGGTGTTGCGTGGGGCCCAGGCGACGGGCGGTGCTGAAGCCGAGGAACCGCAGCTAATCTAGATCGGTTCTGCCTTGTATGGGGCTCTGCTAATAAAGCGCGAGCCCGGCAATCAGAGACGCAGGAGATTTCGATGGCCTACTATATCGCGACCACTCTGGACCTTCCGATCGACGAAGCGGCCGAGCGCGTGGAGGCGGCCCTTTCGCAGGAGGGCTTCGGCGTTCTGACCCGGATCGATATTGCGAAGACGCTCAAGGAAAAGATCGGCGAGACCGTGCATCCCTACCGGATTCTGGGGGCCTGCAATCCCAAACTGGCCTTCGAGGCGCTGCAGGCCGAGGACAAGGTCGGGACGATGCTGCCGTGCAATGTCGTCGTGCAGGAAACCGCGCCGGGACGCAGCGAGGTGGCGGCAATCGACCCGGTCGCCTCGATGCAGGCCATCGACAACCCGACCCTGCAGGCCGCCGCCGAGCAGGTCCGCGAGAAGCTGGCGGCCGTAATTGCCTCGCTGGGTGGCACGCAGACCGACCGATCCTGATCCTAAGGCGGCCGTAAGGGCGGGGCCTATTCCACCGGACGGCGGGAATCGAGCAGGTCCTTGTCCGCTTCCGGCCCCTCCTTCCGCTCTTTCTCGACCATTTCGGCGATCACGGCATCGGGGGCGATGCGCTCGCTCGGTTCCTCGACCTTCGCGGCTGCCACGGGTCGCTTAGGCTCGGCGGGTGCAGCGGCATCGGTGACGTTGCGCAGCGGCAGCGGCATGTTGGGATCGAAGCGCAAGCGGTAGATCGGCTCGGGCAGACCGAAACCGGCGGCTTCCAGCGTGTTCTTCACCGCCGGGATGGCCTTGCTGCGCGCCTTGTACCAGTCCGCCTGATCCTGATCGACCCAACCCAGGAATTTGATGACGATGTTCGAATCGCCGACCTGCTCGACCCGCGCACTGGGCGGCGGTTCGTCGAGCACGAAATCGAGCTTGGTGAGGGCTTCCACGCCCAGGCGCCGCGCCATGGTGGGATCGGCGTCGGCATCGATGCCGAGTTCGAATTCGAAGCGCCGCTGCGGGTTGCGCGTGTAGTTCAGGATCACGGCCTTGAAGACCATGCTGTTGGGAATGCGCAGGTGGTTGCCGTCGAGCGTCATCAGCACCGTGGCGCGGCTGGTCAGGCGGATTACGCGGCCTTCGTAGTGATCGATCACTACCCAGTCGTTGGCGCGGAAGGGCTGGCGGACCGAGAGCATGATAGAGGCGACGTAGTTCTCGATCGTGTCGCGCATGGCAAAGCCGAGCGCGATGCCGACGATGCCCGCGCCGCCCAGCACCGCGCCGAGCAGTCCGCCCGCACCGACCATCTGCAGCGCGATGACGATGCCGCCGATCACGAACACGAAGCGGATCGCGCTGGAAATCAGTTCGGAGAGGAAGGTGTTGGGCGCCAGCCGCCGCCACAGCCATGTCAAGGATGCCAGCACATAGCCGATCAGCGCGATGATCGCCGCGACCACCAGCGCGGCCGCGATCAGCGGCAGCATCTTCACGAAGTTCGCGGCCTTGTCCGAAAAGCCGCCGAGCGACTGGACGCTGTCCTCCACCGAGAGGCTGCGTTCGATGCCGTTCTCGACCGTCACCACGCCGACGATGCGGGAGGCGATCTGCTCGGCGCGGCCGATGTCCTCGGGGGTGGGGACCTTGCCGTCGAGCGTCACGACGCCCTGCCGCACCGAGACGGTGACGTTCTGCAGCGCGGGGACGGCGGCGAAGATGCCCTCGATGCGCCGCGCGATCCGCTCGTCAGCTCCTTCGACGCTGGTGTCGCCGATGGTCTGCGCCGGGGTGGGCGAGGCGGCAGGTTCGGCAGGCGGATCGGGAAGGAGCGCTGCCGATGCGGGCAGCGCGACCAGCCAGAGCAGGAGCGCTGTTGCCAAGGCGCGAAGAACGCGCATCGCCTTGCTGCCTACCGGTCCCACGCTCAATCCTCTGCCTTGCCCTGTGCTTAGGGGTGAAGATGGTGGCGTTCGGACCTCCGTGTCAAACCGAATGGAGGCCCGAACGCCGGACTGTACACCTACCGCCCGTTGGCGGCCATGTGTACGCGGTATTCGCCTTGCAGTTCGAGCATCCAGCCGGGGTATTCGGCGGGAAGGGCGCTGACGGAATCAAGCATCACCAGTTCGTCCTCGGACAGGCGCACGTCGGCCGCCGCGAGGTTGTCGGCAAGTTGGTCGGGGCGTTTGGCGCCGATGATCACGCTGGTCACCGCCTGCTGGTGGAGCAGCCATGCAAGCGCGATCTGCGCGACGCTCACGCCATGCGCTTCGGCAATCGGGCGCATGGCGTCGACCACCGCATAGCCGCGGTCGCGGTTCACCGGCGGGAAGTCGAAATTCGCGCGGCGGCCATCGGCGGACTTCTCGTCCTCGCGGCTGTACTTGCCCGAGAGAAAGCCCCCCGCCAGCGGGCTCCAGACCATCAGCCCCATGCCCTCCGACTTCAGCATCGGCACGACCTCGCGTTCCAGATCGCGCCCGGCCAGCGTGTAGTAGGCCTGCAGCGAGAGGATCGGGGCGAGCTGGCGCGCTTCGGCAATGCCGATGGCCTTGACGATCTGCCACGCCGCCCAGTTCGAAAGCCCGATGTAGCGGACATGACCGTGCTGCACGAGCGTGTTGAGCGCCTCGAGCGTCTCGACCAGCGGCGTGGCCGGATCGAAGCCGTGGATCTGGTAGAGGTCGATGTGGTCAAGCTGCAGCCGCTCCAGACTGGCCTTGCACTGGTCCATGATGTGCTTGCGCGAGGCGCCGCGGGCATTGAGGCCTTCGCCCATCGGGCCGAGCACCTTGGTCGCGATCACCAGATCGTCGCGATCGAGCCCGAGGTTGCGGATCGCCTTGCCGAGGATGCGCTCGCTTTCGCCGCCCGCGTAGACATTGGCGGTGTCGATAAAGTTCACGCCGGCATCGACGGCGTTCTTCACCAGCACGTCGGCCTCATGCTGCCGGAGCTGGCCGATCTGCCCCCACATGCCCTCGCTACCGCCGAAGGTCATGGTGCCAAGGCACAGTTCGGAAACGAAAAGGCCGCTGGGGCCGAGTTGACGGTATTGCATGGGACGCTCCTTTCATGCGGGGGGATGCTGGCCAGATAGGCAGCGCCCGGCGGGCCTGCGACGCATATCCTCGCAAACTCTTGCCCGATTCTCTCAGGGCAACGTTCCGGCCCTTTCGCTGTTCCGGCCATGGGGTAGAGTGAGGCATGACGGATTCCCCTCTCGACCGCCTCAAGGCCCTGCTGCTGCGCCAATGGGAGCGCTTCGGCCGCCAAACGCCGCTCGAAGGGCTTGGCATCATGGTCG
Source organism: Novosphingobium indicum (assembly GCF_014645195.1). Lineage (GTDB taxonomy): Bacteria > Pseudomonadota > Alphaproteobacteria > Sphingomonadales > Sphingomonadaceae > Novosphingobium > Novosphingobium indicum. The sequence goes on from NZ_BMLK01000006.1 coordinate 92,148, forward strand.
AGCAGCAGCCATCGGAGCTGATCCATTCGGTCTACCGCGCCTCGTTCTGCGGCGTGCTGCAGGGGGCGAAAGTCAGCTTTCTGGGCGAGAGGGCCTATCGCTACGACCGGGGCAAGTGCCTGATCGCCTCGATGGACCTGCCGGTGACGGCGCGGATCGTCGAGGCCAGCCCGGACAGGCCCTACATGGCCTTCAGCCTGGCCATCGATCCGGCCACGATCGCCGATCTGGTGCTGGAAGACGGGCAAGGCGGGCAGGGCACCGGGCCCGCCGCCTCGCTGACCACGGTGGCCGTGGGCGAACTGGACGAGGGCTTGCTCGATCCGCTCGCCCGGCTGTTCGCGTTGCTGGACAGCCCGCGCGATCTGGCCGTGCTGGCACCGCTGATCCGGCGCGAGATGGTCTGGCGGCTGCTGGGCGGTCCGCACGGCGCGATGCTGCGCCAGATCGGGCTGGCCGACAGTCGCATGGCCCGGATCGCGCGGGTGGTGAGCTGGATCCGCGACAACTTCGACCAGCCACTGCGCGTGCCCGATCTGGCCGCGCTCGCCGGGATGAGCCCTGCCAGCTTCCACCGCCACTTCCGCGCCGCGACGGCGATGACGCCGGTGCAGTACCAGAAGCAGATCCGCCTGCAGGCCGCCCGCCGCATGCTGCTCGCCGACGGGGTGGAAGTCGCCTCGGTCGGCTATGCCATCGGCTACGAAAGCCCCTCGCAGTTCAGCCGCGACTACCGCCGCCTGTTCGGCGAACCACCGGGGCGCGATGCGGCGGTGATGCGCTCGGGGATCATGGTGGGGGTTGAGGGGTAGGGGCGGGGCATTCACCGTTGAGCAGCGATTTTCCCGCACTCACAATCCGGCATATGCGTTATGACTGCGTCTGGGACTTTCCGGTCGGTCCGATTCAGTGCTCCGTTAGCCGGATAGCCGACGCTCCCACCTCAAGGCGCTGACGTCAGTTGCCGCCAACATAGCCGGAGTTCGATCGGCGATTGGGAGCGCCTGAAAGCTGCGGCACCTTCATCAAGTGTTACCGGGCCGCTTTAAGTGAGAATGGCGATCCTCGATAGAGGTTCGCTAACTTGCGGGATCGTCCATAATGACTGATATTTTTTGGGGAATGATCTACTGCATCGATCACGACTGCGCCGCCATGGTGAAGTGCCACACAAGAACAGAGGTGAAACCAGTTGTGTATCTGTCAAGGGAACGGGCGTACAATTGATTTGGCAACGCATAAGTCGGCTCTTCAAGGCGGTGTGGGATGGTCGTCCGATGGATCAGGCCCGACCTGTAATCGACATTACCTGCTCGATGGTGACAATGTCTGAAGTGGCTGATCCCAACCGCCACATTCGTGAATATCTGAGCTACTACCTTAGCCTTTCGAGCCCGCCTGGCTATGCAGTAATGATTCGCGGGCCGTGGGGTATCGGCAAGACATTCCTGATCCGTCAAATCCTCGCCCAGCTCTTCGATGACGAGAAAGCATATATTTACGTTAGCCTCTACGGCGTTGATGCCCCCTCTGAAATTGACACGGCCATCTTTGCCGCGACCCATCCGATTTTGGGGTCGAAGGCTGCGAAAGTTGTTGGACGGGCACTGAACGCAGGCTTGCAATTCAAGGGGATTGAAAACCCGATAACGATCCAAGATTTCGAACGCAGGACCACCGGTGCGATCTACGTCTTCGACGACATCGAGCGATCGTCGATGTCGTCTGACGCCATCTTCGGTTACATCAATCAATTCGTGGAGCACTCAGGGTGTCGAGTTATCCTCGTCGCCAACGAAGCAGAACTAGAGAGCTCAGACGGCTATCGCCGCAAGCGGGAAAAGCTGGTCGGACAGACCTTGGAAGCCAAGTCTGCGGTGCGGGGCGCGCTTTCTGCATTTCTCGTCGACGTGGCACATGCTGAGGCGCGCGATCACCTTAGATCGGTCGAGAACCATATCGTCGAACTTTACGAACAGGGCGAGGTCAATAACCTACGGGTTCTCAAGCAGACCCTTTGGGACTTCGAACGGTTCTATCAGGCTATTGAGCCCCACCATCGACAGCACGCCAGAGCAATGCTGCATATCCTGCGCCTGCTCTTCGCACTCTCGTTTGAGATCAAGCTTGGACGGTTGAATGCTGGGCAGATCAGAGGTCGTAAAGATCACTGGATCACGGCGATGATGGATAGCAACGAAGATGCTCCAATAAAGTCTTCCTTTGAACGCTATAAAGGGATCGACTTGAGCGACACGACTTTGTCAGACGAGCTTCTGATCGAGTTGCTGGTCAATGGCGTCATCGACGAGTTGTTAATCAAGCGCGATCTGGATAGCAGTGCCTGGTTCTTGGAGCCGGCTGATGAGCCATCCTGGCGCACGATATGGCATCGTTTCGAACGAGATGACGGCGCAGTCGTAGAAGCCATCGGAATGCTGCAACGTGAACTGGCCAAGCTCCAATATCGCGATCCAGGTGAAATCCTGCACATTTTCGGCATGATGCTGATGATGACCGATGTCAATCTTCTCGAAGGTGACCGTGACAGCGTCGTCGAAAGCGCAAAGACTTATATCGTCGCCTTACGCGAACGAGGTGAATTGCCCCCCCTTAACGCAAACTCGTTCATGGAGAATAGCAGGCACGGTGCGTGGGGAGGTCTCGGTTTTATCGATGTGGGATCGGAATACTTCCGGGAAATCTACGGTTTCCTCGATGAGCAGCGGCAGCTAGCGAGTATCGAGCGGTTACCTGCACTCGCAGCACGTCTGATGGACGAGCTAGGCGAAGATCCAGACCTGTTTTGCCGACGCCTTGTGGGGCCTGGCGGAGAAGGATCGGACTTGATCGAAGGGCCGGTTCTCAGAGAGATCGACCCTGCCGAATTTCTTGCGGCTGTCCAGCATCAACCAGCGCTGGTAGAATGTCAGGTGTTTCAGTGCCTCGCCTCACGATACAATCACGGCGCATTAGGCCGTGAGCTTGAGGACGAGCTGCTTTGGGCGAAATCCCTGCGCGACGCGATGCTTAAGCTTGCCGAAGCTTCGGAACCGGTGCGCCGAAACAAGCTCACCATTTTTGCGGAGTGGTTCGGCCAACATATTCCAGATGACAGCGCGGAAGCTGAGGGAGCGACATAGGTAGTTTGGGTTGGCGGCCACTTCAGTCCAGTACAGATCTGTACAAGTGGCTGCTTTTCACTGACCTTCTCGCTGATTCCGGAAAGACCGTTTCGTCCAACATGACGGACTTGATGAGGACCAGAGCATTCCCATGATGGGGACAAAAATTGGCAACTGAACGACCGACAATGGTCGGGAGCCGACATGGTGGGGGTGGCAGCCATCTTCACGTTTCGGCTCTGAACCGGACATTCCTCAACTGGCCCATTCATGAGATCACCAATCGCGCCCAACGCTGCCAAGTATGGGGAGCGCGAGGGCGATGGCCCTCGCATTCATCTTCTTTCCCGCCATTTTCCTACTCAGCCAACCCCTGCCACACTGCGCGCGGCATCTGTCTTGCCGTGCTCTTTGAACTGTTCAGATCCTTCCTTCGGGCCCTCGCGGGGGTGAGAAGTTACGCACCGTGCAGGGATATGAAAAACAAGGCCTTTTTCGAAGTCTTCATGGCTGGAGTGGGCGAAGTTTGAAAATTGAAGTCTGCGGGCGGCTGGCCACGAAAAAGCCCCCTCCCGTTTCCGGAAGGGGGCCTTCGAAAGACTGGCTTTTCAGCCGTCAGGCAGGGGGCTCAGCCGAGGCCCTGCTTGGTCATTTCCTTTTCGAGGTTCTCGACGATGGCCTCGAAGAACTGCTCGGTGGTCATCCAGCTCTGGTCCGGGCCGATGAGCAGCGCGAGGTCCTTGGTCATCTTGCCTTCCTCGACGGTCTCGATGCAGACGCGCTCGAGCGTTTCGGCGAAGGCCGTCACGTCCGGGGTGCCGTCGAACTTGCCGCGATAGGCGAGGCCGCGGGTCCAGGCGAAGATCGAGGCGATCGGGTTGGTCGAGGTCGCCTTGCCGGCCTGATGCTGGCGGTAGTGGCGGGTGACGGTGCCGTGAGCCGCTTCGGCTTCCACGGTCTTGCCGTCGGGCGCCATGAGGACCGAGGTCATCAGGCCCAGCGAGCCGAAGCCCTGCGCGACGGTGTCGGACTGGACGTCGCCGTCGTAGTTCTTGCAGGCCCAGACGAACTTGCCCGACCACTTGAGCGCCGAGGCGACCATGTCGTCGATCAGGCGGTGCTCATAGGTGATGCCGGCTTCCTTGAACTTCTCGGCGAAGCCTTCGCTGTCGAACACTTCCTGGAACAGATCCTTGAAGCGGCCGTCGTAGGCCTTCATGATCGTGTTCTTGGTCGACAGGTACACGGGCCACTTGAGGTTGAGGCCGTAGTTGAACGAGGCGCGGGCGAAATCGCGGATCGAATCGTCGAGGTTGTACATCGCCATCGCGACGCCGGCGCTCGGGAAGTCGAACACGTCGAGGTCGATCTTCTCGCCGTTCTCGCCGTCGAACACCAGGCGCAGCTTGCCGGGGCCCGGGATCAGGGTATCGGTGGCGCGGTACTGGTCACCGAAGGCGTGACGGCCGACGACGATGGGGTCGGTCCAGCCCGGAACCAGGCGGGGAACGTTCGAGATCACGATCGGCTCGCGGAAGACGACGCCGCCCAGGATGTTGCGGATGGTGCCGTTGGGCGACTTCCACATCTTCTTGAGGCTGAATTCCTCGACGCGGGCTTCGTCGGGCGTGATCGTCGCGCACTTCACGGCAACGCCGAATTCCTTGGTGGCGTTGGCTGCATCGACGGTGATCTGGTCGTCGGTCTCGTCGCGCTTCTCAACCGAAAGGTCGTAATACTTCAGGTCGATGTCGAGGTACGGGAGAATGAGACGTTCACGGATCCACTGCCAGATGATCCGCGTCATTTCATCGCCGTCCATCTCGACGACGGGATTTACAACCTTGATCTTTGCCATTCGGATAGCTCCCCTGGGGATGAGAATTTGGGCGTCTCTTAGGCACGCCGATTGCGCTTAGCAAGGCAAGTATCGGCTTTACAGGCCGGGTTGGGGCGGCCAGCCTGATACAAATCGCAGGGAGGAAGGATCGAATGAGCGAAGAGGTCTTGGTCGAGGTGCGCGGCGGCGTGCTGGAAGTGACGATCAACCGGCCCGCGCAGCGCAACGCCATGACGAAGGCGGCGGCGCAGGCAATCGCGGCGGCGATGGACCGGCTGGACGCAGAGGCGGAGCTGCGCTGCGCGATCCTGACAGGGGCAGGGGGCACCTTCTGCGCGGGAATGGACCTCAAGGGGTTCCTGCGCGGGGAACTGCCGGTCGACGAGCGCGGCGGGTTCGGTGGCATCACGACGTGGACGCCGAACAAGCCGGTGATCGCAGCCGTCGATGGCTACGCGCTGGCGGGCGGGATGGAACTGGCCTTTGCCTGCGACCTCATCGTCGCGCACGAGGATGCGAAGTTCGGCATCCCCGAAGTGAAGCGCGGCCTCGTCGCGGCGGGGGGCGGGGCGGTGCAGCTCCCCCGGATGCTGCCGCGCCCGCTGGCGATGGAACTGGCGCTGACGGGCGATCCGATGGGTGCGGTGCGGGCGCATGAGCTGGGCATGGTCAACCGCGTGACCAAGGGGCCGGCCATCGAGGGGGCACGAAACCTGGCCGAGACGATCGTCGCCAACGGTCCGCTCGCGATCATGGCCACCAAGGGCATCGTGCGCGATTCGTGGCTCTGGCCGGTGGAGGACATAAACACGCACCAGAACCCCTACGTCGCCCACATCTTCACCTCGGAAGACGCCAAGGAAGGCGCGCAGGCTTTCGCGGAGAAGCGCAAGCCGGAATGGAAGGGGCGCTAGAAAGCAGAAAACCCGCCGTTTGCGCGGCGGGTTTTCAGGGAATGGTGGGCGTAGCAAGGATTGAACTTGCGACCCCTACGATGTCAACATAGTGCTCTACCACTGAGCTATACGCCCATTCCATTCGAGCGTCCGGCGGGGCATCCCGCTCGGAGGACTGGCCCTTTAGCGTCGTGATCTTGCCGATGCAAGCCGCTTTGGCAGGAAAATTTCCGTCAGAGCTGCGCGTGGGCGCTGAGGCCGAAAACGCGCTGCACTTCCATCACGATATCGCGCAGGTGGAAGGGCTTGGAAAGAACCTTGGCCTGCGGTGCCTCGCGGCTGGCGCGCAGGGTGACGGCTGCGAATCCGGTGATGAACATGACCTTGGTCATTGGCGATACTTCGGCGCAGCGCTGGGCCAGCTCGATGCCGTCCATTTCGGGCATGACGATGTCGGACAGCAGCAAGTCGAACTCTTCGGATTCGAGATAGGGCAGGGCTTCGCTGCCCCGGTCGACCGAGACCACATCGTACCCGGCGTTCTCAAGGGCCCGCGCCAGATAAGTGCGCATGGCCTGATCGTCTTCGGCAAGGAGGATGCGGATCATCGCGTCAAAATCCAATTCATTGCGTGCTAGTGCGACTGTGTTCTGAGCAGACCCATAACCGTTCCTCCGTTAATTTTCTCGCCCGGATTTCAGATTGACCGGTAACGGGACGCTTTGACTCGACAAGATGAAACGGCCAGCTTTGTGACCATGGTCGAAACCCGAGGTGAGAGTGATTCGCAGACGGAGCGTGGCGGATGGATTCCCGGCGCGCCGGGGCTGCCCGCCTTCACGCTGCAGGCTACCGAGCCATCGGCCGTCCCGGTTCTGATCGCGGTACCGCACGGCGGCAGGGCTTACCCGCGCGCTCTTCTCGACGACATGCGTCATTCGGAAAGCGTCGCGTTGCGGCTGGAGGATCGCTACGTCGATCACCTGGCGCATGGAATTGCACGCGAGACCGGGGCCAATCTGCTGGTCGCCAATGCGCCAAGGGCGATGGTCGATCTCAACCGGGCGCCCGACGATGTCGACTGGGACATGTTCCTGCGGTCGGAGCGTCCTTCGGGGCCTCTGGGGCTACCGAGCCGCCGGGTCCGCAGTGGCCTTGGTGTTATCCCACGCCGGCTGCCGGGCATCGGCGAACTTTGGCGACGGCGGTTCCGGCAGGAAGACTTGAAGGGGCGGATCGATGGAGTCCACCGGCCCTATCATGCAGCTCTGGCCGATGCCTTGGTTGCTCTGCGAGAACGATGGGGTGCGGCTTTGCTGATAGACCTGCATTCGATGCCGCCCCTGCAGGGCCGGATCGGCGCAGCGGGACCGCAAGTTGTCATAGGCGATCGTTTCGGTGCGACGTGTCACGGCAGTGTAGTCGCCACAGCCTTTGCCCAATTGGCCGCGTTCAGGCGGGAGGCAGCGCACAATCGTCCTTATGCAGGCGGCTATGTGCTCGAACGCCATGCCGATCCGCAAGCGGGGGTTCACGCCTTGCAGGTTGAAATCGACCGCAGTCGCTACCTCGATGCTGACATGGTCGAACCGGGCGCCGGTATGGCCGCAATGATCCAGGATCTGAGTGTACTTGTCCGCCAGTTGGCAGCAGTGGTGTCCGACCTGGGTCAGGATTCGAGCGACAGAGAGTGGCCGCTGGCGGCGGAATAGCGCGCTTTTCGCATCCGATCGCTACCGCACATAAAAAACCACCCCGCGCTATGCGCGAGGTGGCCAAGGTTCAGGGAGGAGGTGCACGATGTGCACCAACCTGAACGGGCCATGAGGGTAGCGCCGATCAGGCATAGCCAGCATACGCATGCCTGATCTGACATTCAAGAGATTCGTTGATGCAAAATGAGGGCTCTTTGTCCAGCCCTGCTTTGCGTTCTTAAAAAGATTGGGCGGAAGTGTGACAAAATAGCAATAACTTCCGCGCTATCTTTATAAATCAAACGTTTGCGACAGGCTGGGGCATCTTGCCCTGCGCCATCTGGCGTCCGAAAATGTCGCGAACGAGTTCAAGCGAGAACAGGTGGGCGTAGATCAACGGCAGCATGCCGTTCTGATTCCACTGGCGCAGAACGTCGCCGCGTACTTCGCGCAGCTTGTTCTCGTCGATCATCTGGAAGCCGCGATAGTTGAACGGCTGGCCGTTGCCGGTGTCGATGTTCAGTTCACCGTCCATCAGCAGGTCATGCTTCTTGAGTTCGGCCATGAAGTTGGCGGTCTTGTTGCCGGCAACCTCGAAGTTTTCGCAGAACTTCAGCATGTTCTTGGTGGCGTCGGTCGGCTCCGAACCCGCGAACAGGGCTTCGCCTTCTTCGATTTCACCCACCAGATCGCTGGACGGGTCGACACAGAGCGAAAGCTCTTCCGCTTCCGGGCGCAGCTTGGCAAGCATGAAGGGGTAGCGACGGGCGTACGCCGGAACGTAGACCGGAGTATTCAGCGTGCCGTCCTCGTCGACGAAAACGTTGATGCCTTCGTTCATGCCCATGAGGGCGAGAGGGATCGGATTGTCGCCCGAAGTGAAGATAATCGGGAAATTGCGCTGCGCCTGCGGGAACTCTTCGACGGTCAGCGGAATGGAATTGACGCCCACCAGCCAGGTGGCCTTGTCAGTGGAGCGGGTTTTCCAGTTTGCGTGCTGCTGCGAATTGAGCGGAATGAGGTCCTTGTAGAACAGGGGCAGGGCAGGATTTTGCGGCGCGGTCGCCATTTTGTACTCTCCGCGAGATAGGGCTCTTGAAAAACGTGGCGTCGCTTTAGAGGCTGGCTCCGAACCGCGCAAGCACGGTGCCTTTGCGGTTCGGGGATTGCTGTTGCCAGAGAAGCGCTGGAGTCAAAACCTCAAACCAGCTTTCCCGGATTGAGCAGGCCTTGCGGGTCGAGGGCGTTCTTGACGGCGCGCAGCATCGACAGGGCGACCGGATCGCCGAGTCGGGCCAGTTCGTCCCGCTTGACCTGTCCGATGCCGTGCTCAGCACTGATCGATCCGCCCCATTCCGTCACCAGATCGTGCACGCGGCGGCTGATCGCCTTGCCTTCGTTCTTTTGCCAGGCAGGCCCGTCGGTAACGGTGGGGGCTATGATGTGGTAATGGACATTGCCGTCGCCCAGGTGTCCGAAGGCAACGGCTTCCGTGCCTGGCCACTCTGCCTCAAGCATTGGGACGGTCGTCTCCACGAAGTCGGGCATCTTCTCGACCGGTACGGAAATGTCGTGCTGAACCGCCGGGCCGCGTTCGCGCTCGGCTGGTGCCACCGATTCGCGCAGGAGCCAGAACGCCTCCGCCTGTGTTTCGCTGGTGGACAGGACGGCGTCGTCGACCAGATCCTTGTCGAAGGCCTCGGCCATCATCGTCTCGCATCGCTCGCGCAAGGTTGCCGCAGACGCGCTGTCGGCTACCACTTCGATGAGTACATGCCAGGCGTGTCTGCCTTCCAGAGGCGCGCGTGCTGCGGGCAGATGAGTAAGGACGGCATCGAGGCATGCCTGCGGCATGACTTCGAAGCCCTCCAGAGCGTCACCGGCCATGTCCTCGCAATGGAGCAGCAGGCTGCGCGCGATGCCGAGCGAGGGTAGGCCTGCCCAGATCACCACGCGGTCCGCCAGTGCGGGAACCAGCTGCAGAGTGGCTGCCGTGACGATGCCCATCGTGCCTTCCGAACCGATGAGCAGTTGCTTGAGGTCGAAGCCGCGGTTGTCCTTCTTCAGCGGTGTGAGCATCGAGTACACCTGCCCATCCGGCAGCACGGCTTCGAGGCCGAGAACGAGCGCGCGCATCGATCCATGCCGCAAAACCTGGCAACCACCCGCATTGGTGGAGATCAGGCCGCCAACCGTTGCGGAGCCTTTGCCACCCAGTGTCAGAGGAAAACGCAGGTCTTTCTCTTCGACGGCTTCGTGCAGTGTCTGGAGCACGACCCCGGCTTCGCAGGTCACCCGGCGCGCTTCGACGTCGATCTCCCGGATCGCATTCATGCGCCGCATCGAAAGGAGAATGGCATTGCCCGTCTCGTCGGGGGTGGCGCCGCCCGACATGCCGCTGTTCCCGCCTTGCGGCACGATCGGTACGCCATGTGCCGCGCACAGCTTCACGAGCTGGGCGAGTTCTTCGGTGCTCGCAGGCGATGCCATTGCGCATGCCTTGCCGGTGTAGCGGCCGCGCCAGTCGGTAAGCCAGGGGGAAACAAGCTCCGCGTCGCGGGTCAGGCCGCGCGGCCCCAGGATGGCGGCGGCTTCGTCCAGAAATACGTTTGAAGTCATCATGCAGGCCCTATGGCACAGACCGTGGAGCGTTTCATCCCACGAAGCTGTCGAGTTAAGCGACGGTTCAAGCTCTTGTCGTAAGGCAGGGACAACGGCATGGCCGTATTCCGGGGACCCACTGAAGAATGAATCTCGCTGCCGCACTTCTCTATCCGATTGCCCTGCTGCTGCCTGCGGCCGGGGCGGTCGATAGCGACTCCCAAGCGGACGAGCCGGTGGTGGCGTCGGAAACCGAGACGCCAGCCCCGCACTATGTCTGGCCCGATTTGCCGCCGCAGGTGCTGATGCCGCGACGGCCTTTCTCCGTGCGCATGTTGCAGGATGTAGAGCCGCGTCCGGGCTGGCAGGTGCATATCGAGCAGCGCGTGCAGATCCGCATTTCGCCGCGTGGCCGGGCGCCGCGACCGCAGGACATGTTTGTCGGTATCCCCGATGGCGACTTCAGCGTACATTTCACCGAACGAAAGATTGGCAAGTGCCTCGCGATTACGGACATCGCCGGTGTCCATCCCGATCGGGGCAATCGTCTGATGCTCTATTTGCGGGATCGAAGGTTGATTGCGGCGGAGCTCGAACGGTCCTGTCGGGCGCGAGATTTCTATTCGGGTTTCTATCTCGCGAAGACGTCGGACGGAAATCTCTGCGTCGATCGCGATACCTTGCTCTCGCGTAACGGAATGAACTGCAAGCTGACGCGAATTCGCCAGCTCGTCGAGACAGATCGCTGATTCGTGCACGCCAGACTGGCGGGATTTCCTTGACTTTAGTGCCCTTGTCCGCATAGGGCGCGCGCAATCGCACGTCGGGTTCCTATGGGATGTCAAATTCCCGCGCGGATCTGTAAAGTGTGGCCACCTCTGATTTTCCGGAAATTTACTGCCTATGAGTTTTGCCGATCTCGGCCTGTCTGACGAATTGCTGCAAGCGGTGGAAGCCGCAGGCTATACCGAACCGACTCCGATCCAGGCACAGGCGATCCCGCCGGTCCTGATGATGAAGGATCTTATCGGCATCGCGCAGACCGGTACCGGCAAGACCGCCAGCTTCGTGCTCCCCATGATTGATATTCTTGCGCACGGTCGCCGTCGCGCGCTGATGCCGCGCTCGCTCATCCTCGAGCCGACGCGCGAACTCGCGGCTCAGGTGGCCGAAAATTTCGAGAAATACGGCAAGAACCACGACCTCAAGATGGCGCTGCTGATTGGCGGCGTGCAGATGGGCGATCAGATCAAGGCACTGTCCGAAGGCGTTGACGTGCTCATCGCCACGCCCGGCCGATTGATGGACCTGTTCGAACGCGGCAAGATCCTGCTGACCGGCTGCGAACTGCTCGTGATTGACGAGGCGGACCGCATGCTCGACATGGGCTTCATCCCGGACATCGAAAGCATCTGCGCCAAGCTGCCGACCAATCGCCAGACGATGCTGTTTTCGGCGACGATGCCGCCGCCGATCAAGAAGCTGTCGGACAAGTTCCTCTCCAATCCGAAATATATCGAAGTTGCACGTCCGGCGACGACGAACATCAATATTGTGCAGTACAAGGTCCCGGTAACGGCCCGCAAGAAGCGCGAGATGTTGCGTCACCTGCTACGCACGGACAATGTGTCGACGGCTATTGTCTTCTGCAATCGCAAGACCACGGTGCGTGAACTGGCCAAGAGCCTCAAACAGCACGGTTTTGGTGCTGGCGAGATTCATGGCGACATGGATCAGTCCTCTCGCATCGGAGAGCTTGATCGTTTCAAGGCTGGTGAGATCAATATCCTTTGCGCCTCGGACGTCGCTGCGCGTGGTCTCGATGTCAAAGGCGTCAGCCATGTTTTCAACTTCGATACGCCCTGGCATCCGGACGACTATGTTCACCGTGTCGGCCGCACTGGTCGCGGCGGGGCCCGCGGACGTGCCTTCACGTTCGTTACTCCGGAAGATGCAGAAGCTGTCCAGAACGTTGAGAAGCTGACTGGCGGTGAGATACCGCTGTTCGAGTTCTCCGGAGAGCAGCCTGCCGAGGCTGCTGAAGCTGTCGAGGAAAAGCCAAAGGCACAGCGTCCCCGGCGAGCCAGGAAGGACGAGGGCGCAGAGCGTGCCGAGGCCGCTCCCCGCCAGGAAGCCAAGGAAGCGCGTTCGGAAGAGCCGCGCAAGGAACGTCGTCCGCGTCGCTCCCAACCCGAGCCGGTTGACGATGGCTGGAACGGTCCGGTCCCCGAATTCCTTCACGTTTCCGCTCTCGTCTGAACGAATCACCGCGACAAGTCACAGCTCTGGCCGTTAGGCTGGAGCCATGACTTCAGCCGCTGTTCATCCCCGCATTTCGGTCAGCGTGGTTTCGGCCATGCGCTGGCCCGTTGCCCGGACCCTCGATTTTCTTTCCGGCCTTGGCGTAGGCGCCATATCGCTGACGACTGCACGGCTTGGCGATCCGCCGGATGAGGTGATCGACCTGGTTGGCGGGAGCGGTATGAAAGTGGCGTCTGTCGGAACCGGCGGTGCCTCGCTGATCGATGATGCCCAAACAACGCTGGGCCATCTGCGCCCGCTGATCGACGCGGCGGTCGCTTTGAACTGCCCTTCTGCCTTCACTGTATCCAGGCCCGCGCCCGAGCGCATGCCGACCGACGAAGCGTTTGATCGTCTGGTCGCGATGATGGGGCTCGCCAATGGCTATGCGATCCAGTCTGGCGTGCGGCTGGGGGTGGAGCACAACTCCATCGCCAATCGCGAACTCGGTTTCGTGAGTTCGCTTGCTGCTGCCTGCGAACTGGGCGTGCGCGCTGACCTCGGTGTGGTGGTGGAACTGCAGAACTGCTGGCACGAGCGCGATCTGCCGCGACTGTTTCGGGAACATCACGAAAGATTTCTGATCGTCAACGTCAGCGACTTCAAAGTCGGCGAGGATCTGAAGTTCAATCGCCGCGTGCCCGGCGATGGTTCCATCCCGCTCGAATGGCTCATTGGCGAACTTCTCGATGCAGGCTACTGCGGGTACTTCGACATCGAGTTTCTCGGTCCGGCTATCGAAGCAGAGGGATACGAGACGGCAATCGCGCGCAGCGTGGAGTGGCTGGCCGAACGGCTGACGCGCTGGGGCGTCTAGTCGGCCACCTTCACGAAGCTGTCGAGTACGCGCTTGCGGCCGGATTTCTCAAATTCGATTTCCAGCTTATTGCCTTCCTGCTCGGCAATCGTGCCGTAACCGAACTTCTCATGAAACACGCGCGCGCCAATGGTGAGGTCGGTGCGCGGTTTGGCGGCAAAGCTGGCGGCGCTGCGCGTGCTTTCGGTGATGCGGCGCGGTTTGGGATCGAATTCCTGCCGGGCTGCCCGTTGCCAACCGGGACCGCGTGTAATGGTACGGGCAGGCTGCGCGCGAGCGACATCGGCGAAGGGATCGGCATGTTCGGACCACTGCGCCCGCCAGAGCGACGCACCGCCGGTCAGCGTCGTTTCGCTGTCGACGTGGTCGTCGGGCAGCTCGGCAATGAAGCGTGAGGGGATCGAACTGGTCCACTGGCCATAGATGCGGCGGTTCGCGGCGTGCAGGATCGTGCATTTCCGGCGCGCGCGAGTAATTGCCACGTAGGCGAGCCGGCGTTCCTCTTCGAGGCTGGCGAGCCCGCCTTCGTCGAGCGAGCGCTGCGAGGGGAAAACGCCTTCCTCCCAGCCGGGCAGGAAGACGTGGTCGAATTCCAGCCCCTTGGCGGCGTGCATGGTCATGATCGTGACCTTTTCCTCTTCCGAGGCGGCCTCGTTGTCCATCACCAGGCTGACGTGTTCGAGGAAATCGCCTAGGCTCTCGTATTCCTCCATGGCTCTTGCGAGCTCGGTGAGGTTTTCGAGACGGCCTGCAGCTTCGGCGGTCTTTTCCGCCTGCAGGGCATCGGTGTAGCCGCTTTCATCGAGCACCGTGCGTATCAGATCGGCCGGGTTCTCGGTCTTCTCGAGATCGCGCCAGCGGGCGAAGTCTCGCATCAGCGAAAGGAACGTGTTGCGCGCGCGCGCAGGCAGCTCGTCGGTGTCGATGATCTCGATCGCGGCTGCCGCCAGCGGGATCGACCGGCGCCGGGCGAGCAGGTGCAGCTTTTCGAGTGCCTTGGCGCCAAGGCCGCGCTTGGGCGAATTGTAGATGCGTTCGAACGCAAGATCGTCGGCCGGCTGGGCGATCACCCGAAGATAGGCCAGCGCGTCGCGAATTTCCGCACGTTCATAGAAGCGGAAACCGCCGATAATCCGGTACTTGAGGCCGATACTTATGAACCGGTCTTCGAACTCGCGGGTCTGGTACTGCGCGCGTACGAGGATGGCGATCTGATCGAGCGGGGCGCCTTCGCGTTCGAGCCGCTCGATATCGTCACCCACGCGGCGGGCTTCCTCTGGGGCATCCCACACGCCGATGACGCGCAGCTTGTCGCCGGGGTGCTTTTCGGTCCACAGCGTCTTGCCGAGGCGCTGGCTGTTCTCGTTGATGAGGCCGGAAGCGGCTGCGAGGATCTGCGGCGTGGAGCGGTAGTTCTGTTCCAGACGGATGACCTTGGCGCCCGGAAAATCCTTTTCAAACCGCAGGATATTGGCAACTTCTGCGCCGCGCCATGAATAGATTGACTGGTCATCGTCACCCACCACGCAGATGTTCTGGCGGCCCTGCGCGATCAGGCGCAGCCACAGGTACTGGACTTGGTTGGTGTCCTGATACTCGTCCACCATCACGTATTTGAAGCGCTGCTGGTACTGCTCCAGAACCTCGCGATTGGTGCGCAGGATGTTGAGCATGTGCAGCAGAAGATCGCCGAAGTCGCAGGCGTTCAGGGCCTTCAACCGGTCCTGATAGAGACGGTAGAAATGCTGGCCCTTGCCATTGGCATAGGCCTCGTTCTCGCCGGCATCGAGGTCCTCCGGGTTGAGGCCGCGGTTCTTCCAGCGATCGATGCAGCCTGCCAGCTGGCGCGGCGGCCAGCGCTTTTCGTCGAGCCCTTCCGACTGGATGAGCTGCTTGAGCAGGCGGAGCTGATCGTCGGTGTCGATAATTGTATAGTTGGATTGCAGTCCGACCAGTTCGGCGTGACGGCGCAGCATCTTGGCCGCAATCGCGTGAAACGTGCCCAGCCACGGCATGCCTTCCACCGCAGGCCCGATCAGGTGCCCCACGCGCTCGCGCATCTCGCGCGCCGCCTTGTTGGTGAAGGTCACGCACAGGATCTCGCTGGGCCAGGCAAGCCGGCTGCGCACGAGGTTCGCCAGCCGCCGGGTGAGCGCCGATGTCTTCCCCGTTCCCGCTCCGGCCAGCATCAGGACGGGGCCTTCGGTCGTCAAAACGGCATCGCGTTGCGGCGCGTTCAATCCGCCCAGCAAAGGGTCTTGGGCATTGGTGGGCAGGGGGGATTGCAGGTCGTTCACCCGCGAACAACTAGGGAACGGACAGACGCTGCGCAAGGTCGCTTCGTCGCAAGTGGGGAAACATTGGCGGTGTCGGTTCGTCGAAAGGGCGACACGACAATCGACAAAGGAGAGAGATCCTATGCGCAAACTTCTACTGAACGGCGCCGCCGTGTTCGCCCTGGCAGCAGCCCCCACGGCGGTGCTGGCCCAAGGCTTTATGGCCACGGATACGTCCGGTGCAGCCATGCCTTCGCAGGCGACGGCCGAGGCGCCAGTGCTCACCGCGGAACAGCAAGCCGCGTACGATGCCTGGGCTGCCGATCTGCAGTCCGACTACGACGCATGGCCGAACGAATACAAGGTCTACTACTGGACGCTGACGCCCCAACAGCAGAAGGGCTACTGGGCCCTGACGCCGGACCAGCGGGGCCGGATCTACGACATGACGCCCGAACAGCGAAAGCTGGCATGGCAGTCGGTCGTTCAGCAGCTGGCGGGACAGACCCCCACGACGCCGCCGGGACAGGCCAACCCTCCGGGCAAGGGCATGCCGACGAAGGGCGTGCCTGCTCCCAAGACGGCAAGCCAGGATGTGCCGCCAGCGATGCCGGCTGACGAAAGCTATCAGGGCGGACCCTACAAGGGCGCACTGACCCCGCCCCCGGCTTCGGCCATGAACAAGGACTATCCGGTCTGCAGCAAGGACATTCAGGATAGCTGCCGCAATCCCGGCAGTATCTGACTTCGTTTACAATCTGCGACGAGGATGGGCGCCAGCTGATGGCGCCCATTTTCCTGTGATCTGTCAGGTGTGGCAATTTTCTCAGGATCGCCCTGCAGGGAACTCGGGTGAACCGGCCAGATGCAGGGTTCCTAGGCCGCTTCTCCCGACGTGTTCTGGATAAGGGCGCCGGCTTTGGGTAACCCTTTGCGTATGCGCCTCAGGCTTCGCGGCGCAGAATGTGGATACGGGCCTTGCCGACGTCGCGGGTCGCTTCAGCCACGAAGCCCTTTATCGACACGGATTCCTGCTTGGCCGTCTCCAGGCTGACCCAAGTCGCCTCTCCGATCCAGCCAAGTCGCGCCAGCTTGTCGATTGCGACGCTGCCGGCACCGGTCTCGTACGGCGGGTCGAGCAGCACCAGATCGAGCGGTTCCTTACCCGCGCCCATGGCCATCACGGAGCTGGTCCTCACATCCGACCGCGACTGGGCATTGAGATTGGCAATGTTGCGGCGAATGGCCCGAATCGCTGCCGGGTCCTGATCGACGAAAAGACAATGCGCTGCCCCGCGCGAAAGCGCCTCCAGTCCGAGCGCACCCGATCCGGCAAACAGATCGGCGACCTTGAGCCCCTCGAAAGTGCCGAGCCGGCTGGTGAGCATCGAAAACAGCGTTTCGCGCGTCCGGTCGGCAGTCGGCCGGGTGGCGTCGCCTTCGGGAGCGGCCAGCTTCCGGCCGCGCCACTCGCCGGCGACGATGCGCATTCCCGCGTTGGCGCCTTTTCTCATGCCTTAGCGCCGCCAAGCGTACGGCGGAAAGCCTCCAGATCGCGCGTGGCGATCTCGACCGCGCTGCCTTTGGGTAGCTCGTCGAGTGCGAAGGGACCGTAGCCCACACGGATAAGGCGGCTGACCTTGAGGCCCAGGTGTTCGAGAACACGGCGCACTTCGCGGTTCTTGCCCTCGGTCAGCGTCATTTCGATCCACTGATTGCGGCCGGTCTTGCGCTCCATGTTGGCGTTAATCTTGCCGTAGCGCACGCCGTCGATCTCGATGCCGTCGATCAGGTCCTCGAGTTGCTTCTGGGTGACATCGCCAAAGGCCCGTGCACGGTACGTGCGCGGAACGCCGGTAGCAGGCAGCTCGAGCTGGCGCTTGAATTCGCCATCGTTGGTGAGCAGCAGCAGTCCCTCGGTACTGAAGTCGAGGCGACCCACGGGCATGACGCGCCCGGCTCCGGCAGGCAGGGCATTACGCAGGGCGGTATAGATGGTCGGCCGCCCGGCCGGATCGCGTTCGGCGGTGATCAGGCCTGCGGGTTTGTGGAAGGCGAAGAGACGCGTGGCTTCCGCTTCCTTAACCGGCTTGCCGTCGACCGTAACGCCGTTCAGGCTGGTGAGCACTGTGGCGGGCGTCTCTATCAAATCCTCGCCCAGCCTCACGCGCCCTTCCGCGATCATTCGCTCGGCTTCCCGGCGGCTGGCTACGCCCGCGCGGGCGAGCAGCTTGGCGATCCGGTCTCCTTCGCGGTCTTTGGGGCGCGGAGGGGGCGCAGGCGCCTTCGATGCGGAGCTTGCGGAGCGGGGTTTGCCGGTCTTGCTGGCGCCACGCGGCGGGGCACCGCGGCTGGGGCCTTGCGAGGGGCGCCCCTGAGAAGGGCTGCCGCGCCGTGAGCCGCCCGATTTGTGAGGTGGTTTGGACATTTGCGGCGCCATACCTGTTGATCGCGGCTTCATCCAGCCTTCCCATCGCTTCGTGCGACGCTAAGTTGGCGGTTTGGTTTCGGGGAGAATGGCGTGAGCGCCGAAAATACCAGCAAACGGCGTGGCATTGCGGCTTCGATCGAGCCTTACCTCGAAAAGGAATCCCTTGCGTCCTTCTTCCTCGGGGTGTCTTCGGGCTATCCCTTCGCGCTGTTGGCGGCCACGTTGACGACGAGGCTGGCGCAGGACGGGATCGAGAAGTCGACGATCACCGCCTTCACGCTGGCGTTCTTCGTCTACAATCTGAAGCCGTTCTGGGCCTGGGTGGTCGATGGCGTGAAGATCCCCGTTCTGGTTCGGATGGGGCAGCGCGTCTCGTGGATGATCGTGATCGGTCTGCTGGTCATGGCGGCGACCGTGAACCTCGCGCTTGTAAATCCGTCGCCCGACAATATCGGACCCACGGTGCTGGCGGCAGTATTGCTCGGGCTGGCCGGCGCAAGCTTCGACATCGTGATCGATGCCTTTCGAATCGAGACCCTGAAGCCTTATCAGCTCGGTACCGGCTCCGGCATGAGCCAGTACGGCTGGCGCATCGGCGCAGCCGCTGCGGGCGCCGTGGCGCTCGTGCTGGCATCGCGGTTCGACTGGCACATGGCCTATGCCGCCTGCGCCGTCTTTGCACTGCCTGCCATGATCACCGCGATCGTGATGGGCGAACCCATCAGGCATCAGGTGGTGTATGAAAAGCGCGAGCTTTCGGAAGTCTGGACCTCTATCGTAGGCCCGTTTCAGGAGTTCTTTCGGCGCAACGGCGCATTGCTCGTTCTGCTTTTCATTCTGGTCCACAAGATTGGCGACACCTTGGCGAACCTGACGTTCCGTCTGCTGTTCAACGACCTTGGGTTCACAAACAACGAAATCGCGCTCTACGACGTGGGTGTGGGCTTCTGGGCACTGATCATCGGCGTCTTCGTCGGCGGCGTGATCTACGCGCGGATGGGCCTCAAGCGTTCGGTCCTGATCGCGCTGGTGCTCATGGCTGTTTCCAATCTCAGCTTCGCGATGCTCGCGGCGGCGGGGCACAGCAATCTAGGCATGGCCGGGGCCATCGGTTTCGAGAACTTCGCCAGCGGGTACGGCGGTGTCGTGGTGGTCGCCTATTTCTCGGCGCTTTGCGACCTGCGCTTCACTGCCGCGCAATATGCGCTGATCTCGGCGGGTGCGAGCATCGTCGGGCGTTTCCTGACCGGTACGACTGCGGGCTCGCTGATCGAGATGATGGGGTATGTGAACTTCTACCTGCTCACCACGGTCGCTGCACTGCCCGGCATCGTGCTGTTCTGGTGGATGATGCGCACCGGCCTTGTCGACGATGCGATGGGCACGGCGGGCGAAGTCGGCGAGGGCGACGCGCGGGATTAGTCCGGCTGTTCGTCGTTTTCGCGAAGGACGCCCCCGGCAAGGTACAACGAACCGGCAATCAGCACGCACTCGCCCTTGGCCGGTTCGATCCGTTTGAGCGCTTCGGCCACGCTATCTGAAGCGGAGGCTTCGGGCGCGAAGACGTGATTGAACGCCGAGGCTTCATGGCAGGCATGGCCGGGCACCGGGACGACCGTCACGCTGGCGAGGCGATCGGCCAGTGGGGCGATCAGGGCGTTCGGATTCTTGTTCGCCAGCATGCCGATGACGAGATGAATGTGCGGGCGGCGCTCGCGAAAGTGCAGGGCCAGTGCTTTCCCCGCATCCGGATTGTGCCCGCCGTCGAGCCAGCAAGGCGTACCGGGCGGCAGCAGCGCGGTCAGCGGTCCTTCACCCAGACGTTGCAGACGGGCGGGCCAGCGCGCCCATCCCATGGCGGCTACCAGCGCGGCGTCGGGCACGCTGAGCGCGTTCTGATGGCGCAGCATGGCAATGGCGAGGCCTGCATTGACGGCCTGGTGATTGCCGGCCAGCGCGGGAAGCGGGAGGTGGAGCGAGCCCTTGTCGTCGCGATAGGCGAAGCCGCTCTGGGTGGGCCCGATGGACCAGTCGCGCGTGCGGCGAATAACCTCGGTGCCGACTTGCAGCGCCTTGGCGTCGATAGCCTCGTTCATGCCGAAGTTGTAATCGAGCGTGACCAGCGGCGCGCCGGCCTTGGCGATGCCGGCCTTCTCGAAGGCGATGCGGATGTGGGGTTCCTTGGGCGCCTCGGGATCGGGAGACAGAAGAAAAGCCTCGTGATCGATCCCGAGCGACGCAATGCCGCAGACTGTCGGCGTCTCGATCACATTGGTGGCATCGAAACGGCCGCCGAGCCCGACTTCGATCACGCAGGCATCAGCGGGTGTCCGCGCAAAGGCGAGGAAGGCTGCAGCAGTGGAGACTTCGAAGAAGCTGGCGCCGATGCCGGCCGCCTCGGCTTCATCGAGCACTTCCGCGAGGAGGTCCGCCAGCATCTCGTCGGAAATCAGCGTGCCCGCCACCCGCATGCGCTCGTTGAAGCGCACGAGATGAGGGCTGGTGAAAACGTGGACGCGGTGCCCGGCCGCTTCCAGAGCGGCGCGCAGGAAGGCACAGGTCGAGCCCTTGCCGTTGGTGCCGGCGACGTGGAACACCGGCGGGAGGCGGCGCTGCGGGTTACCGAGCCGCTTCAGCAGCGCACGGATCGTGTCGAGCCCCAGCCGTCCTTGCGGAACGGAAAGGGCGTCCAGGCGGTCTAGCTGGGCCTGTACGCGGGGATCGTCCGATACCGCGAAGTCGCCCACCTTCAGCGCGCCGAATGCACCGCTTCGGCCAGCGCCGAGGTCAGCTCCTTGAGCGGTCCTGCGGCCTTGTCCCCGTGCTGCTTGACGAGGTCGACCAGCGCCGAGCCGACGACCACGCCGTCCGCAACTTTGGCGATCGAGCTCGCCTGCTCGGGCGTACGCACGCCGAAGCCGACGGCAACGGGAATATCGCTGGCGGCCTTGAGCTTGGCCACGGCCTCTTCGATCGAGCCCTGTGCGGCCTGCTGCATGCCGGTGATACCGGCCACCGAGACGTAGTAGAGAAAGCCCGAGGAGCCTTCGAGCACGGCGGGAAGCCGAGCGGCATCGGTGGTCGGCGTGGCGAGGCGGATCAGCGACACGCCTGCGTCCCGCAAAGCGGGGCCAAGTGCGGCATCCTCTTCGGGCGGAATATCGACGCAGATTACGCCATCGACGCCGGCTTTGGCACACTCTTCGGCGAACCATTCGGGACCGCGGATGGTCATCGGATTGGCATAGCCCATCAGCACCAGCGGAATCTGCGGGTGGCGCTGGCGGAACTCGGCGGCGTAGCGGAAGATGTCGTCCGTGCGCGTGCCCTTGCCGAGCGAGCGCAGGTTGGCTTCCTGAATGGCCGGACCGTCCGCCATGGGATCGGTGAAGGGCATACCGAGTTCGATCACATCGGCGCCGCCTTCGACGAGCGCGTCGAGGTTGGTCGCGGTGTCACCGTCACCCCCGGTGATGAAGCAGACCAAGGCGGGTCCCTTGGAGAAGGCGGTTTCGAAGCGATCACTCATGGATCGGGTAATCCTCGTTGTTATCTTCCGGTTCGGGCAACTTGCACCCGCACCAAGGGCAGTAATCAATCGCGATCATAGACGAGCCACCATCGTGGATCATGATCCCATAACGCAAAAAGGCTGGGTCGTAGCTGATTAGGCAATCTGGGCAGTCGCTGCGTTCAGGGTGCTGTTTGCAGGTCAAACTGATTTGAGCATCCATCATGTCGCAGCAGTGTGCGCTCAAAGCTCCACCCCCAGTGCCTCGGCGACGGTGAAGATGTCCTTGTCGCCGCGGCCCGAGACGTTGACGACGAGGATCTTGTCTTCGTCCATCTCTGTGGTGAGTTGGGGCAGGGCTGCGAGAGCGTGGGCGCTTTCGAGAGCCGGAATGATCCCCTCCAGCGCGCAGCACTGCTGGAAAGCTTCCAGCGCCTGATCGTCGGTGATCGGCACGTAGCGCACGCGGCCGTTTTCATGCAGCCACGAGTGCTCTGGGCCGAGGCCGGGATAGTCGAGGCCCGCGCTGATGGAGTGCGCTTCGGTGATCTGGCCATCCTCGTCCTGCAGCAGGTAGGTCTTGTTGCCGTGGAGGATGCCCGGCTTGCCGCCGGTGAGGCTGGCGGCGTGCTGGCCGGTTTCGATGCCGTGGCCTGCCGCTTCCACACCGACCATCGCCACTTCGGGATCGTCGAGGAAGGGATGGAACATGCCGATCGCATTCGATCCGCCGCCGACGCAGGCGAGCAGCATGTCGGGCAGGCGGCCCTCGGCCTCCAGCATTTGTGCCCTGGTCTCGGTACCGATGACGCTCTGGAAGTCGCGCACCAGTTCCGGATAGGGGTGCGGTCCGGCGGCGGTGCCGATAATGTAGAAGGTGTCGTGGACGTTGGCGACCCAGTCGCGCAGCGCCTCGTTCATTGCGTCCTTGAGCGTCTTGGCGCCCGATTCCACCGGCACCACCTCGGCGCCAAGCAGCTTCATGCGGAACACGTTGGGCTGCTGGCGGGCAACATCGGTCGAGCCCATGTAGATCACGCAAGGTATGCCGAAGCGCGCGCAGACCGTCGCGGTGGCAACGCCGTGCTGGCCGGCGCCGGTCTCGGCGATGATCCGGGTCTTGCCCATGCGGATCGCCAGCAGGATCTGGCCGATGCAGTTGTTGATCTTGTGCGCGCCGGTGTGATTGAGGTCTTCGCGCTTGAAGTAGATCTTGGGGCCTTTGCCTTTGGGCGCGGCCTCGCGGAAGTGCTCGGTCATACGCGGCGCGTAGTAGAGCGGGCTGGGGCGGCCGACGAAGTTCTTTAGAAGATCGTCGAACTCTTCCTGGAACGAGGGGTCTTCCTTCGCCCTGCGGTACTCCTTCTCGAGATCGAGAATGAGCGGCATCAGCGTTTCGGCGACATAACGGCCACCGAACGTACCGAAGTGACCGGTCGAGTCCGGCAGCGAGCGTAGCGAATTCACGGGCGGTTGAGCAGTCATGGATGCGCGCTTGGCAGAGCCGCCTTCGCTTGTCCAGACGCCCTTTTGGACATGGTTGCGCTTCCGCAATCGACGAATGTCATTGGCAGGCCGACCAAGTCCTTCGTCTTCGACGAGCGGAGATTGGCGCGGTCAGCGAAGAAGCATAGAGAGCGGCGCATCAAGACAAGGTCGGCAATGAAATCCGCTCTTAGTTGTCAATACTGCTTCAAGGAATGTAAAATGAACCGTCTTACCAGTCTTTCCGCCGCCGCTCTGGCCGTATTCGCCATGTTCGGTATCGCCAACGCGGCTGTCAACGATGCGCAGGCAAATGCTTTTGCCGCCTATTCGGCACAGCAGGTCCATCGCGCCTGAACCCAGGCATCCTGATGGACGCAAAGGGGCGGCCCGCATCGCGCGCGCGGCCGCTCTTTCGCTTATGTGCGGCGTACGGCCGCGCAGAAGGCAGCGATCTTGTCTTCGTCCTTCACACCCGGCGCGCTTTCCACGCCTGATGATGTGTCGACCAGTGGCGCCTGCGTCATCGCCAAGGCTTCGGCGACGTTGTCCGGCGTCAGGCCGCCGGCAAGGCCCCATGCCGTCGCCCCTTTCCAGCCGGCGACGAGGCTCCAGTCGAAACTGAGCCCCATGCCGCCAGGCAGGGCGTCTGCGGGCGTCTTGGCATCGAACAGCAGCAGATCGACGGCGCCCGCATAGACCCGGGCGCGTTCCACATCATCGGCGCTGGCGACGGGGAGCGCTTTCCATACCTGCAACCCGAAACGCGCGCGTAGCTGTGCCGCACGCTCCGGGGTTTCCTTGCCGTGAAGCTGAAGCACATCGAGATCGGCAGCCTCCACCGCCTCGGCAAGCGTCGCATCGTCTGCATCGACGAACAACCCGACTCTGGCGATCCAGCCTTTGGCGCGCACGGCCAGTTCTGCCGCTTGCGCCGGAGTGACGTTGCGCGGGCTCTTGGGAAAGAACACGAAGCCGGCATAGTCGGCACGTGCCCGGATCGCGGCTTCCAGAGCTACCGGTGTGCTTATGCCGCAAATCTTGATGGCCGCTGTTGGCATTGGAGTGTTCTTGCCTAGATTGCGGTCCCCAGCTGTTGGAGAGGGACCCAAATGAACCGTCTGGCGCGCTATCTAGTGCCATTTGCCGTGGCTGCAATGCTTGCCGGGTGCGGCGTGAAGGAGTCGTTCAAGGACGCGTCGCAGGAAGTCGCGCAGTTTCATACCGCTCTCGACGCCGGAAAATGGCAGGGTCTGTGGGCCGAAGCCAGTCCCGAGCTGCGCAATGCAACCACCCGCAACAAGTTCGGCCGGCTGCTCGACGCCGTGCACAACAAGCTGGGCAAGGTCACGGCGAGCGAGCAGGTCGGCTGGAATGCCAATGCCACGACGGGCGGGACTTACCTGACGCTGACAATGCGTACGACTTTCGAAAAGGGCAGCGGCACCGAGCGGTTCGTCTATCGCAAGGACGACGAAGGCAAGCCCAAGCTGGTCGCCTACAACATCCAGTCGCAGGACATGATGCTGAACTGAATCAGGGCGCAAGCTCGAACTGGACGGTCACGTTGACGTTCATTTCCAGCTCGCCAGCTGCTACCGGAGGCGGCGCGGCAGCGTCCATCTTCTCGGCGCGTGCGTACATGACGGGGCTGGGCGTGTAGCCGCCGCTCTCGCTGATCGAGACGATACCCACGACCCGCAGGCCTGCGGCCTTTGCGTAGAGGTTGGCGCGCTCGCGCGCCTTCTTCATCGCCTCCATGCGGGCTTCATCCTGAGCCTCGTCAGGTTCGCTTAGCGCGAAATTCGGGCCGTTGACCTGGTTGGCGCCGGCCTTGACGAGCGCATCGATCACCTTGCCCATGTCTTCCAGCTTGCGCTGCCGCACGGAGACGGTGTTGGTGGCACGATAGGCGACGATGCGCTGCTCGCTTTCGTCATAGCTGCCGTCCGGCTGGCGCTTGGGTTGGGCATAGACCGGGCGGAGGTTGAGATTGCTGGTCTGGATGTCCCTGTCGGCAATACCGGCCTGCTTGAGGGCAGCCATCACCCGGTTCATCTGCGCCGAATTGGCGGAAAGCGCTTCGCTTGCCGTCGCGCCTTGCGTGGTAACACCGGCGGAATAGCGGGCCATGTCGGGCGTGCGCGCCGACGAGCCCTCGGCCGACACGGTCAGCAGGGTGTGGCCGGTCTGGATCGTCGGCATCGGGCTAGTCTGCTGCGCCATCGCGGCGGGCGCGGCGGCTACGAGGCTCGTCCCCATGGCGAGTGCGGTAATCAGGGGCAGGCGTTTCATCGACAACTCTCCATCTGTTCGGTCTTCCCAACGAACTGGATGGAAGCAGGTTGCCCGGGCCTGAACCGGGTCAAGGAGTTCAGAGCGTCGCTTCGATCGCCCGTGCTGCGGCCATCGGGTCCTCGGCGCGCGAGATCGGGCGTCCGATCACGAGCACGCTGGCGCCGGCATCGCGGGCCTGGCGCGGTGTTACGGTACGCTTCTGGTCGCCGTTCTTGCCGTCGTCGGGGCGCAGGCCGGGGACCACGAAGAAGCCGTCCTTCCACTGCTTGTGAACTGCGCCGACTTCGTGTCCGGAGCAGACGATGCCGTCGAGCCCTGCGGAATGCGCCAGATCTGCAAGGCGCAGGGCCTGATCATGGGGTGAGCAGGAGACGCCGGTCGCGGTCAGATCGTCATCGTCGAGGCTGGTGAGGACAGTAACGCCCACGACCTTGGTGTTCTCCCCCGCTGCGGCCTTGGCATCCTCCATCATGGCGCGGCCGCCCGATGCGTGCACGGTGACGATGGCCGGCTCCAGAACGTGGATGGCCTGCATTGCCGCGGCGACCGTGTTGGGAATGTCATGCAGCTTCAGATCGAGGAAAATCGGCAGGCCGAGCTTGTGCAGTTCGTGCACGCCATGGTGGCCATGGGCGCAGAAGAACTCGAGCCCGAGCTTGATCCCGCCGATGTGCCCCGCAACCTTGCGCGCCAGAGCCTCGGCGGCGTCGAGGCGGGGCAGGTCGAGAGCGAGAAAGACGGGATTGTGGTTCATAGGATCAGACTTCCGGCGAGCTTGTTGGCGAAGGCGTTTCCTTGGAAACACTTTCGGTTGTGGCGGGCGTATCGGCGTGCGCATTGATCGAGGGCATGGAACTGGCCCTCAGTGAATTTTCCAGGGACGAGATGCGACGGCCCATCCGCCAGCGTGTGGCCCGCAGGTAAAGCCATACCGGCACCCCTCCCAGCAGGAAGAATACCAGCGCTACAACCCCGACCGGCCATTCGAAGTGAATGTAGTTGCCACCTTCCAGCGGCCAGAAGTTCACCGGAACCTTTGTCCAGTTCATGGCGATGAAAGCGACGAGAATCGCGGTGATCGCGATCCAAACCACGGTGCGGATGATCTGCATTTTTCCTCCTGCCTTCCTCGCGGGACTGCGCCGATGCTAGGATGTAATGCCGGGCAAGGGAAGACCGGCGGGCAGGCTCAGGCGCCGAAGACGCGATCGAAGATCGTATCGACGTGCTTGAAGTGGTAGTCGAGGTTGAACTTTTCCTCGATCACGTCTGCCGGCAAGGCCGCTGCAACTTCTGGGTCCGCCTTGAGCAGTTCCATCAGGCTGAGCTGCCCGTCGGACTCCCACACCTTCATCGCATTGCGCTGGACGAGGCGGTAGCTTTCGTCGCGGGTCAGGCCGGCCTGCGTGAGGGCCAGCAGCACGCGCTGCGAGTGAACAAGACCGCCCATGCGATCAAGGTTCTTCTGCATACGTTCCGGGTAGATAAGGAGCTTGTCGATCACGCCGGTCAGGCGCGCCAGTGCGAAGTCGAGAGTGATCGTCGCATCGGGACCGATGAAGCGTTCGACCGACGAGTGCGAGATGTCGCGTTCATGCCAGAGCGCCACGTTTTCCATCGCCGGCATGGCGTAGGAGCGAATGATGCGCGCCTGTCCGGTGAGGTTTTCGGTGAGGACCGGGTTGCGCTTGTGCGGCATCGCGCTCGAACCCTTCTGGCCAGGTGAGAAGTATTCCTCGGCCTCGAGAACTTCGGTGCGCTGCAGGTGGCGGACCTCGACAGCAAGTCGCTCGATCGAGCTGGCGATGACGCCCAGCGTCGCGAAGAACATCGCGTGGCGGTCGCGCGGGATGACCTGGGTCGAGACGGGCTCGATCTCGAGACCCATCTTGTCTGCTACATAGGCTTCCACCGCCGGATCGACGTTGGCGAACGTGCCGACCGCGCCCGAAATGGCACAAGTCGCGATTTCTTCACGGGCGGCGATCAGGCGCTTCTTCGCACGGGCGAATTCGGCGTGGGCCTCGGCCAGCTTGAGACCGAAAGTGACCGGCTCGGCATGGATGCCGTGGCTGCGGCCGATGGAGGGAGTGTACTTGTGCTCTTCGGCGCGGCGCTTGATGGCGGCGAGCAGGGCATCGAGGTCCTCAAGCAGGATATCTGCGGCGCGGGCAAGCTGAACGTTCAGCGTGGTGTCGAGCACGTCGGAGCTGGTCATGCCCTGGTGCATGAAGCGCGCTTCCGGCCCGACCTGCTGGGCAACCCAGTCGAGGAAGGCGATGACGTCGTGCTTGGTGACCGCCTCGATCGCGTCGATGGCTTCGACGTCGATCTTCGGATCGGTCGCCCACCAGTCCCACAGAGCCTTGCCCGCGCTTTCCGGCACGGTGCCCATCTCGCCCATCTTCACGGCGGCGTGTGCCTCGATCTCGAACCAGATGCGGTAGCGGGCTTCCGGCTCCCAGATCGCAGTCATTGCCGGGCGGGCATAACGGGGGACCATGTTCGACTCCTTGCAGACCTAGATGCGCGAGAGCCGCTAGGGTGCGAACGGAGGAAAGGCAAGGGCGGTTGGAAAAGCCGGCCGGCGGTTGAGGGCGCTGGTTGTCAGAACGGCCAGATCATCGGGATCATCGTCAGGGTGGTAATCGCCACGACAAGCGTAAGGGCAAAGCCGTATTTGTAGAAGTCCGTGAACTTGTAGCCGCCAGCACCGTAGACCAGGGTGTTGGTCTGGTAGCCGATAGGTGTCAGGAAGCTGGCCGATGCAGCGAACATCACGGCCACCACGAAGGGGCGCGGATCGACATGCAGTGCTTGGGCGAGGCTGATGCCGATGGGCGTGACCACTACCGCCACGGCGTTGTTGGTCACAAGTTCTGTAAGCACCAGGCTGAGAAGGTAGATCGCCACAAGCGCTGCGAATGGTCCCATCGTTCCAAGCCATGGCGTTGCAAGCGTTACGATGGCTTCTACCAGCCCGGTCTTCTCGAGCGCGGTCCCGATCGAGAGCATGGCGATGATCAGCACGATGATGCGCCAGTCGACGGCTTTGAAGGCCTCGTCGGCCTCCACGCAGCGCATTCCCAGCACTATGGCCACACCGAGTATGGCGAGGCCGGCCAGGGGCATGAGGTTGAAAGCCGCTGCCACTACCACACCGATCATGGTGCCCACGGCGATCCACGCCTTGTTGCGACGGAAACCGCGCACGGTGGGTTCGGCTATGTTGACCAGTTGCTGGTCCTGAACGAGGCGTCGCAAATCGTCGGGCGCGCCCTCCATCAGGATCGTGTCGCCGACCTCGAGCGGTACGGTTTCGTAGCGTTCTTCGAGATTCGTGCCCTTGCGATGCAGGGCGATGGGATAGACGCCATAACGCCTACGCAGGCGGAGGTTGGCAAGCGTATGTCCGATAATCGCCGCGCCCGGCGCGAGCAGCGTTTCCACCATCTTGGAGTTTCGCGCCGAGAGCTGGACCAGATGCGGATCATTGGTGGATGAGGCTGTCAGCGCATGCTCGCCGCGTTCCTTGATTGTCATAAGGTCGGTCGCGGATGTGCGCATGACGAGAATGTCGCCTTCATCGAGTACGCAATTATCGAAATCGCGCCTGAGCGATTCATCGCCGCGCAGCACGTCTACAAGCCTGCGTTCGGGGCGGGCGAACAGGTCGATCTCTCTTGGATTGCAGCCGATATAGGGCGATCCCGCTTCGATGAAGACGGAGACGACAAAGCGCTTGTTGTCATTGTTGGGTGTCAGCCCGGCGACGGTGAGGCGTTCGGGAAGCAGGCGGTGGGAAGCTGCCAGCCAGATTACGCCGATGACCGCCACGACAATGCCCACCGGGGCGATCTCGAAAATGGAAAACGGAGCGATTCCCGCTTTGCGGGCAACGCCATCGACCAGAATGTTTGTGGAAGTGCCCAGCAAGGTTACCGTGCCGCCCAGCACCGCCGCAAAGGAAATGGGCATCAGAATTTTGGAAGGAGCCATGTCCAGTTCTTTCGCCAAGGTCATCCCTACCGGGATCATCATCATGACGAGAGGGGTGTTGTTGGTGAAAGCCGACATGGCTGCGATGACGGCGAGAAAGATCGCGACGGAAACTGCGGGGCGTTTCTTGCCGATGCCGGTAATGCGCGCGGCCAGAAAATCGAGCGCACCCGTTCGTACCATCGCCGATGAGATGATGAACATGCAGGCGATGGTAAGGGGCGCAGGGTTGCTCATCGATGCAAGAACATCGTCAGTGGCCACTACGCCCAATACGAGCAATACCGCGACCAGTATCAGTGCGATGACTTCCGGTGCGGCGAGTTCCAACGCGAACGCCAAGAACAACAGGACTAGGAGAATGCCCATTACGGCAGGCGAACTCGCACCGATTCCCGGAATCATGTCCTATGCTGCCCCTCGTTACTTGGCGTCAAAGCCGGCAGCATGAGTTAGCGGGAATTGCGTGTTACGCAAGGGTCATTTGTCTATAAAAATAATTGACAAAGGACATGAAATTTTTGTTCGGCGGGGGTGGTCGAAAGGGAGGTCACGCTACCGGCCACTTGAAATTAGTCGCATGTTCGTAGGTGGCGGCGCCTTCTTCCGAGTAACTTCTTTCGACGATCCGACCGGTGCCATCGTGCCGGATGGCGATGACGGTGCTGCAGCGCGTTCCATATACCGCATCGCCGATGAATACGGGGGCAAAGCGCGGCTCGGGGCCTTGCCCAGGGTGAGCCGGAGCAGGCCCGGGGCACTCGTTGCGCAGGGCATGGAGAAGTGAGGAGAAGTCGTCCTCGCCTGCGGCCATCCATCGTTCGATGGCGGCCTGTACTTCCAATGTCTTGGGCCATGGCACATCGAAACCGCCGTTCGACAGGCCGTGCATGCCGGGCGACAGCGCTCTTCTTTCGAGAATTGGAAAATTGGTGAGAAATGATGCCGTTCCGTTTTCGACCATCACCAGATTGAAAGGATTCATGGCCTCCATGTTCTGGGGAGCGCGTCCCGTGAGCAGGTCGGTCACAAGCTTTCCGCGGGAAGGCCGTCCGGGCTGAGGGCCTTCGGGGACGCGGTAGTTGGTGACGAGAGCGAACCGGCCCGCTTCGGTGACCCCCAGCCAGGTGCCGCCGCCTGTCAGGTCGGTTCCTGCGATGATGCCGGACCCGTCGGACCATCTGGAAAGTGGTACCGCGGGGCGGGCATGAAATTCGTCCCTGTTCCCGGCGCACACGAGTAGCCAGTCGGGATGGGCATTCCAGGCAACGGCAGCAACGCACATCAGATCAGGCCCTTGGCTTTCAGGCTGACGTGGCCTTCGCGCCCGATGATGACGTGATCGTGCACGGTGATTCCCAAGAGACGCCCGGCTTCGGCGATACGATTGGTGATCTCGATGTCTGCCCGGCTGGGGTTCGGCGAACCGGAAGGATGGTTGTGGACGAGGATCAGCGCGGTCGCGCCGATGTCCAGTGCGCGCCGGATGACTTCGCGGGGATGGATGGCAGCTTCGTCGATCGAGCCTTCCCCGACCAGATCGTCAAGCACCAGCATGTTCCGGGCATTGAGGTAAAGCACTCGCACGCGCTCGACCGTCAGATGGGCCATGTCGATGGTCAGGTAGTCGATCAGGGCCTGCCACGAGCTTATAATCGGAGCTTCGCGCACTTTCTCGCGGGCCATTCGGGTTGCCGCAACGCGGACTAGTTGGAGCGCGACGGTTGTGGCCTCGCCCATTCCGGGGTGGGCCGAGAGCGTACGCGGATTGGCCTGCAATACGCCCGCGAGTGACCCGAACCGCTGCAACAGACTGCGGGCGAGCGGTTTCATGTCACGTCGCGCAACCGCTTGGGTGAGGAGGAGTTCTATCACCTCGTGATCGGCCAATGCTTCCAGCCCCCCATCGAGCAGTCGCTTGCGAAGACGCTTGCGATGTCCGCTCGGGTCGTTGCCCATATCGCCGGGGCGGCGCTCAGGCACGGCGCGTTCATCGAAGAGAGGGGTGTCTTCCGGCATAGAATGCACAAACAATTGCCTTTCCCGCGCGGCCAGCGCAAGTGATGGAGCGGATGGCGCAAGAGCAGGACCTGCCCCCCAGTCCCGAGATGACGGTGGACGAGACCGGCGCGCAGCCCGTGCGCCGGGCCCGTTGGCGTTGGGTGCTGCTGGGGCTTGCTGCGCTTTTGATCCTGGCGCTCGGCGTCGTCTGGATCATGCGCAAGGACATCGCCGATACCGTCATATCGGACGAACTCGATTCGCTGGGACTGCCGGCAAAGTACGAGGTCGTGTCGATCGGGCCGTCCGAGCAGGTCGTGCGCGATCTGGTTGTCGGCGATCCAGCGTCTCCCGATCTCACCATTGAAGAATTGCGTGTTGAAACGCGCCTCACATGGGGGATGCCAAGGCTTGGACGCATCACAGTCGTGCGTCCGCGCCTTTTCGGATCGGTCCATGATGGCAAGGTCAGTTTTGGCAGTCTCGACGAGGTGCTGTTCAGCGGGCAGGGCGGTCCGTTTGAAATGCCGGCTCTGGACGTTGTCATCGAGGACGGCGGTGCGCTGATCGAAACGGACAGTGGCCGCATCGGCATCACGCTGAAAGGTGCCGGTGCCTTGCGCGGCGGTTTCGAAGGCGAATTGGCAGCAGTCGTCCCCGATCCCGTTCTCGCCGGCTGCATGGCCCATCGCGCCAGTCTCTACGGAAAGTTGACGACCAAGGCGCAGCAGCCGCGCTTTGTAGGCCCGGTGCGTCTCGCCAACCTGTCCTGTCCGGATCGGGGCATTGCCCTCAGGCAGGCAGGACTGAAACTGGACGTGACGCTGGACAAGGCTCTCGATGGCGCTCGCGGCAAACTGGGGATCAATGCCGGGGCAGGGCGCTATGCGGAAAGCCGAATCGACGGGGCATCCGGAACGGCCGACTTCACGTACCGCGACAGCGGGCTGAACGCCCGGTACGCTCTCAAAGCGCGCGGCGTCACGACACCTCAGGTTGGCTTTGCCAGCCTGTCTTTCGATGGCCGTGCCCGGTCGGCACAGGGATTTGATCGCTTCGACATCGAGGGCGACGTCAGCGGCGACGGTGTTAAGCTGGGCAGGCAAATCGATAAGGCTCTGGCCGAGGCTGAGACGTCTGGAGCAGACACCCTCGTGGCGCCATTGGCGGCGCGGATGCGCGGAGCGCTGGCACGCGAGGCAAGAAGCAGCACGCTTGCCGCCAATGTGATCGTCCGACGGACTGCGGAAGGCCTGAGCGTGGTGGTGCCGCGCGGGTCGCTGAGAGGTGGCAGTGGCTCCTCTTTGCTTACCCTGTCGCGCGTGAAGGCCATGTTTGCTAACGGAGATGTGCCGCGCGTGACCGGCAATTTTGCCACGGGCGGTCGCGACTTGCCGAACATTTCGGGACGGATGGAAAGCGGCGGCGGTCGGCGTCTGACAATGCACGTTGCAATGCCCGAATATCGTGCCGGAAATGCGAGCATCGTGCTTCCGCAACTGGAGTTGGTCCAGAATGCCAACGGGGCGCTTGCCTTCAACGGGCGCGCCGGAATTTCCGGCGATCTGCCTGGCGGTTATGCGGATAATTTGAAGGTTCCTGTCGAAGGGCGATGGAGCGCCGCGGGGGATCTGACGGTATGGCCTGGGTGCACTCAGGTTACGTTCGATAGCCTTCGCTTCGCCAATCTTACGCTCGATAGGCGCAGCCTGGCCATATGTCCTGGCAAGGGAGGTACAATTGTCCGCACCGACCGATCGGGGCTGCACCTTGCCGCAGGCGTCTCGGATATGGATCTGGCTGGACGTCTGGGCGAAACGCAGATCCGCATAGCGAGCGGACCGCTGGGATATGCACAGAACGGGACGCAGCCGGGTGTCATTGCAGCCAAGGCGCTCCAGGTTGATCTTGGTCCCGAAGACAGCGCATCGCACTTCGCCATCGCCGATCTCAATGCCAATGTGGCGGATCAGGTTGCCGGAAGGTTCGACGGTGCCGATATAAGTCTTTTCGCTGTGCCGCTGGACATGCACCAGACTACCGGGGACTGGGCCTACAAAGACGGGGTGGTAACTGTCGACGGCGCCAGCTTCGTGCTTGTCGATCGCCAGAAGGCGGCGCGCTTCAAGCCGATGATGGCGCGTGACGCCACCTTACGGCTTGAGAGCAATGTCATCACGGCGAAAGCCCTGATCCGCGAGCCCGAGAGTGACCGGGAGGTGGTTCGCGCCGATATTGTCCACGACCTGTCGGACAGCACGGGCCATGCCGATCTGGCCGTCGATGGTATCCGTTTCGACGATGACCTTCAGGCAGATGCCCTGTCGTCGCTAGCCCTCGGTGTGGTCTCGAATCTGCAGGGCGTTGTCCGTGGGCAGGGTCGTATCGACTGGAACGCGCAGGGCGTTACCAGCGACGGTACGTTCTCGACCGATGGCGTGGATTTCGCCGCAGCGTTCGGCCCGGTGAGAGGCCTCTCGGGCAAAGTCGTGTTCACTGATCTGCTCGGTCTGGTAACCGCGCCGGACCAGACATTGCACATCGATTCCATCAACCCCGGTGTCGAAGCGACGGATGGTACTCTGTCGTTCGAGATGCTGCCCGATTACAATCTGCAGGTGAACGGCGCCCGCTGGCCGTTCATGGGCGGCACGCTGACGCTCGATCCGGCGCACATGAAGATCGGCGTTGCGGAAACGCGATACTACACGCTGAGGGTCAAGGGGCTAGACGCATCGATTTTCGTGCAGCGGCTGGAGCTTTCCAACCTCAATGCTTCGGGCGTCTTTGATGGCCAGTTGCCGCTCGTGTTCGACGAGAACGGGGGAAGAATCGAGGAAGGGCACCTGCTGTCCAGGCCTCCGGGCGGCAACGTCGCCTACGTCGGTGAACTGACCTACAAGGATCTGTCGGCGATGGGAAACTTCGCCTTCGATACGCTCAAGTCCGTGGACTACACGAGCATGGAAGTCACTATGGGCGGGGAACTCGCCGGGGAGATTATCACCCGGGTCAGCTTCACCGGGCTCAGTCAGGGCGCCGGCGCATCGAGCAATTTCCTGACCAAGCAAATTGCCAGGCTGCCCATACGCTTTGTGCTCAACATCAAGGCGCCGTTCTTCAGCCTCTTTTCGCCGCTGCGTTCACTCTACGATCCATCTTATGTGACCGATCCGCGCACGCTCGGCCTCATGGGCACCGACGGGCGCCCCAGGACCTTCGGGCAGCAATCAGTTCCAGGCCCTGCCATTCAGCCTTCAGTCAGCGAGAATAATCCATGACGGTATGCGAATTGACCGGACGTGTTCCGGCTGCAAGTAATCCCGCAACGCAAGGTTGGGGTGGAAACATTGTGCAGCAGGATAGCGGAAGGTCCGGCAGGCGCGCCGTTCGTGCCATGATTAAACATGCGCCGGTGCTGATGTCAGCATGCGCGATCGGGGGGCTTGGCGGCTGCGTGAACGTGTCCGCGCCCGACAAGCCGATCGTGATCGAGCTGAACATCAATATCCGGCAGGAAGTCGTCTATCGCCTTGACGCGCAAGCGGCCAAGACGATCGAGGAGAACAGGGACATTTTCTGATGACCACGATGTCGATCAAGAGTTTGAAATTCGTCGCAATCGCCATTGCGGCAGCATTGCTGGCCACGGGCTCTGTCGCTGTCCATGCCGATGGTCGCAGCCCCGAATATGCCGACGCGCGTGCCTCCGGCAAGGTGGGCGAGCAGCAGGACGGTTATCTCGGTGTTGTCGGCAGTCAGCCAGCTTCGATCGTCGCGATGGTGCGGGACCTCAACAACAAGCGCCGCGCCGTCTATACCGAAGGTGCGGCTGCCTCGAAAAGCACGGTTCAGGAATACGCCACCGCGACTGCCTGCCGCCTGCTGGCGGACACCAAGCCTGGTGAGAAGTATCAGGCGCCCGACGGCTCCTGGCAGACGCGCGGCTCCGCGATGCCGCCGCGTCCGTCCGGCTGCAAGTGACGGCGGGAGCGCGTTGGACACAATCCGACTTTGATTCGTTTGAAAGGGCCGGCTGACAGCATTGTCATCCGGCCCTTTTTTTTGCAGCATCGCCAACGCGGTATTGGATCGGGACTATCTGGGGTCGGGGCCAAGTCTGCATCGTTTGGGCGGCGGTTGAGCGTCGATAGTTGCAGTGCAGCACCGGCCACGGTTGACTCGGGAAAAGCCGCAACCTAAGGGGGCGGCGCCCTGGGCGGGCAGCCGTTGAACGCGTCATTCGTTCCTGTGTCAAAGAGGAGCCTGACATGAACGACGAGCCACCTGCCCCGGACCCTGTTGGCGAGGATGCGCGGATCGACGCGCTCGATGAAAGGCTCAAGGCCCTTCGAGAGCGGGAAGAGAAGCGTAACCAACCGACGGCAAGCGCGGGAACGGACGAGAATTATCGTCTCGGGAACCGGGTGTTGTCGGAATTGCTGGGGGGACTTGCGGGTGGACTGTTTATCGGTTGGGTGATTGATCACTTCGCCGGAACGTCTCCCTGGGGTCTGTTGGTAATGTTGTTCTTCGGAATATTCGTTGCCTTCAGAAACATTATCCGGATTTCGAACCGGCGTCCTGACTGACCCAAGGGGGGTGGGAAGGGACGCTGCTGTTCAGTAGGCGACAGGAATATTCGCGTGGCAGCCGAAGGCAAGGTCGACCCGATGCACCAGTTTACCATCCAGCCGATGTTCGGCTCGGATGGCTGGAATATTGCTGGTTACAATGTCGCTTTCACCAACAGTTCGCTGTGGATGGCGATTGCAGCAGCGCTGCTGTTCGTCTTCGTGGCGGGCGGTGCGAAGCGTCAGCTCGTGCCCGGACGCTGGCAGATGGCGGTGGAAACGTTCACCGGCTTCGTCGATGGCATGCTTGCCGCCAATGTCGGCGCCAACGGCAAGAAGTATGTGCCTTACATCTTCTCGCTGTTCATGTTCATTCTCTTCGCGAACTTCCTCGGCCTGATGCCGCTGGGTGTGCTGGGCCTCCATCCCTTCACGTTCACCAGCCACTTCTCGGCTACCGGTGTACTTTCGATCCTGTCTTTCTCGATCGTGATCATCGTCGGTTTCGCCAAGCACAAGCTGCACTTCTTCTCGCTGTTTGTGCCGCACGGTACGCCCGCTCTGATGATCCCGGCCATTTTCGTGGTCGAGTTGATCTCGTTCCTGGTGCGCCCGTTCAGCCTCGGCCTGCGTCTCTTCGTCGCGATGATGGCGGGGCACGTTTTGCTCGAAGTGCTTTCGAGCTTCGTAATCAGCTCGGGCAATGCCAACCTTGGCCTTTTCGCCATCGCTGGTGTGCCCAGCTTCATCCTGATGGTCGGCATCTGCGCTCTTGAGCTGCTGGTCGCTGGCATTCAGGCTTACGTTTTCGCTCTTCTCACTTGCGTCTATCTCAATGACGCCGAGAACCTTCACTGATTTTACAGCCAATCGAGTTTTCCAAAGGGAGTTTTTGAAATGGACGCAGAAGCTGCAAAGCTGCTTGGTGCTGGTTTCGCCGCTATCGGCGCTGGCCTCGCTTCGATCGGCGTGGGCAACGTTTTCGCCAAGTTCCTCGAAGGCGCACTGCGCAACCCGGGCGCCGCTGACGCCCAGCAGGGCCGCCTGTTCATCGGCTTCGCCGGTGCCGAGCTTCTGGGCCTGCTCTCGTTCGTTATTGCCGCGCTGCTGATCTTCGCCTGATCGCAACGCAGTTCCGTTCGGCCGAACCGCTCTGACCCTTTGGTGGAGCGGTTCGATCGGCGGATCGAAATTTTGACGGCCACCACGAGACAGGGCTGACCAATGCCTCAGATCGCACAGCTAGCCGCGACCTATTCCAGCCAGATTTTCTGGCTGCTGATCTTTTTCGGTTTCACCTTCTTCGCCGTTGGGCGGGGCATGGTGCCGAAAGTGATGGATACGGTGGCGCAGCGTGACAAGCAGATTGCCGACGACCTTCTCGCCGCGGAGCGTGCTCGCAAGCAGGCTGACGAGGAAGAGGAATCGTGGCGCAAGCGTGAAAACGCCAACCGTGCCCAGGCCCAGGCCCTGATCGCTGAAGCGCGCAGCAAGGCTGCTGCTGCTACCGAAGAGCGTCTGGCCGCTGCCCAAGTCCTGATCGACAGCAAGCTCGCGGAAGCCGAAACCCGTATCGCCGAAGCGCGCCGCTCGGCTGCGGCAGAGATCGAAGACGTCGCTGCCGACGCCGCGCGCGACATCGTCAGCCGCGTTGCCGGCCTTTCGCTGGACGACACTGCCGTGCGTTCGGCCGTAAAGGAGAACCTGGTCCATGGCTGATGATGTTGCTATTCAGCACAACCTTTCCGCGGAAGGGGCCGCCCTCGCGGGTGCCGAAACCCATGCCACGGTAGAGCATCACGCCGAACCGGCTCTGCTCGGTATTGCTCCACCCGTCGCGGTCGTCAGTACGTCTATGATCGTGCTGCTGGCCATCGCGGTCTGGAAGGGGTTGCCCGGCATGCTCACCAAGGGGCTCGATTCCCGCATCGCGGAGATCAAGGCTCAGCTTGAGGAAGCAAAGACCCTGCGCGCCGAGGCAGAAGCCTTGCGCAAGGAATATGCCGACAAGATCGCCAACGCCGAAAAGGACGCGGCGGCCATGATCGAGCACGCCCAGCACGAGGCAGAAGCCATCGTTGCCAAGGCGGAGCATGACGCTGCCGAGGTGATCGTTCGCCGTGAAAAGATGGCGCAGGACAAGATCGGAGCTGCCGAACTCGCCGCTGTGACCGGTCTGCGCAATCAGGCCGCAGCAGCGGCCGCCGCCGCAGCCAAGGGGCTGATTGCTGCCAACCACTCGGCCGATGCCGACAAGGCACTGGTCGATCAGGCTATTGCCGGTATCTGAATTCCGGCCGTTTCGGCCATCTGTAGATTTTGAAAAGCCTCCGCTGATTGCGGGGGCTTTTTCATTTTCCGGCTCAAAGATCTATCTCCTGCTGGCGTCCGGCACACGAAGCGCTAGGTTCGTGCCATAATAGCAAGGAGAGTGGATGCCATGTTCATCAAGCTGACCGGGATCGATCGGACGCCAACCGCGATCAACGCGTCTCAGGTCACGTTCGTGACGCAGGTTTCCGACGGCACCCGGATACGGTTCGGCGAGGGCCGCAGCGTTACCGTGGTCGAGCCGCTGGATGAGGTGATGGATCGCCTCAACCGCACTTTGTCTTTCCCTGACACCTAGCTTCTTACGGCGCGGTGGTGACGGTGCTCAGAAGTTGTCCTTCGCCGCGCGCAGGGCAGCAAATGTCGCCACCGCATCACCGCCGCCACCCCAGCGGGCCTCCATGTCCGGATCGTCGGCGCGCAGGAACGGATTGGTCTTGAGTTCGCGGCCCAGCTTGGCGGGAACCGTCGGCAATCCTGCCTCGCGCCAGCGTGCGATGTCCTTCGCGTAGGCTGCGAGTTCGGCGTTGTCGGGATCGGCATGCAGGGCGAAGCGGAGATTGGCCTCGGTGTACTCGTGTGCGCAGTAGATCATCGTTTCGGGTGGCAGCGCCTTGAGGCGTTTGAGGCTGTCCCAGAACTGCGGAGCCGTCCCCTCGAACATGCGGCCGCAGCCCAGCGCAAATAGCGAATCCCCGACGAAGGCCATGGTGGCGCCTGCAACGTGGTAGGCAATGTGTCCGAGCGTATGCCCGCCGACGTCGATGACACCGGCCTGCCAGTCGCCGATAGCGACGATGTCGCCCTGTTCTACAAGACGGTCCGCGCCTTCGATCTTTTCGGCATCGCCCGCCGGTGCGGTGATCTGGCAACCGGTGACGGCCTTGATGGCCTCGTTGCCGCCCGCATGGTCGGGGTGCCAGTGGGTGTTCCAGATCTGCGTAATCTGCCAGCCCTTGCGGCCTGCCTGACGCAGATATTCGTTCGCATCGGGTGTGTCGATGCAGACGGTCTCCTCGCTGTCCGGATCGTGCAGCAGGTAGCCGTAGTTGTCGGACAGGCAAGGGAACTGGTGGACTTCGAGCATCTCAATCTCCTTGCCCCCAATGTAGCCATGTTACGGCAAAGCAAAAGCCCGCCCGGATCGCTCCGGACGGGCTCTTGGTGATTTGCTTTGCCGTGTCCCCGAAGGGACGGCACAAGATCAACGGTTCTTCAGCGCCTCGCCGAGGATGTCGCCGAGCGATGCACCCGAGTCGGACGAACCGTACTGTTCCACGGCTTCCTTCTCTTCGGCGAGCTGACGCGCCTTGATCGAGAAGTTCGGCTTCTTCGAACGGTCGAAGCCGGTGACCATGGCGTCGATCTTCTGGCCGACCTGGAAGCGGTCCGGACGCTGTTCGTCGCGGTCGCGGCCGAGGTCCGAGCGCTTGATGAAGCCGGTTGCGCCGTCTTCGCCAGCCTGCACTTCGAGGCCGCCATCGCGGACTTCGAGAACGCTGACGGTGACGACTTCGCCGCGGCGGAGCGAACCGCCGGTTGCGACACCGGCTGCCGGAGCGCCACGCTCAAGCTGCTTCATGCCGAGGCTGATGCGTTCCTTCTCGACGTCGACGTCGAGAACGACAGCTTCGACTTCCTCGCCCTTGCGGTGCAGAGCCAGGGCGTCCTCGCCCGAGATGCCCCAGGCGATGTCCGACATGTGGACCATGCCATCGACGTCGCCGTCCAGGCCGATGAACAGGCCGAACTCGGTGGCATTCTTGACTTCGCCAGCAACCTGCGAACCAACCGGGTGCTTCTCGGCAAAGGCTTCCCAGGGGTTTTGCTGAGCCTGCTTGAGGCCGAGCGAGATGCGGCGCTTGTCGGAATCGACTTCCAGCACCATGACTTCGACTTCCTGCGAGGTCGAAACGATCTTGCCCGGGTGGACGTTCTTCTTGGTCCAGGACATTTCGGACACGTGGACGAGACCCTCGATGCCCGGTTCCAGCTCCACGAAGGCGCCGTATTCGGTGATGTTGGTGACCGTACCGGTGAGCTTGGCGCCGACCGGGTACTTGACCGCTGCACCTTCCCACGGATCGCTCTCGAGCTGCTTCATGCCCAGCGAGATGCGCTGCGTTTCGGTGTTGATGCGGATGATCTGCACGGTGACGGTGTCACCGATATTGATCACTTCGCTCGGGTGGTTGACGCGCTTGTAGCTCATGTCGGTGACATGGAGCAGGCCGTCGATGCCGCCGAGGTCGACGAACGCACCGTAGTCGGTGATGTTCTTGACGACGCCGTCGATGACCTGGCCTTCGCTCAGCTTGTCGATCAGCTCGCTGCGCTGCTCGGCGCGGGTCTCTTCGAGAACGGCGCGGCGCGAAACGACGATGTTGCCGCGGCGACGGTCCATCTTGAGGATCTGGAAGGGCTGCGGCACGTCCATCAGCGGAGCGACGTCGCGCACCGGACGGATGTCGACCTGCGAGCCGGGCAGGAAGGCCACGGCGCCGTCGAGGTCGACGGTGAAGCCGCCCTTGACGCGACCGAAGATCACGCCTTCGACGCGCTTGCCTTCGCCGAATTCGTTTTCGAGCTTGTCCCACGCGGCTTCGCGGCGGGCGCGGTCGCGCGACAGCATCGCTTCGCCGTCGGCGTTCTCGACGCGGTCGACATAGACTTCGACTTCGTCGCCGACCTTGAGGCCGTGCTCGTCTTCACCACGCGCGAATTCGCGCAGCGGCACGCGGCCTTCGCTCTTGAGGCCTACGTCGATGACGGCCTTGTCGTTTTCGATGGCGGTGATGGTGCCCTTGACGACGCGGCCTTCGAAGCCGTCGTCAGCGACGCCACCGAGCTGCTCGTCGAGCATTTTCGCGAAATCGTCGCGAGTCGGATTGGCAGAAGTAGCCATTGTTCAGGTGTTTCCTGTCTTTACGATTTTTCCGGCCAGGCGGTTGTTTCCGCCGGTCTTTCTCCGCCATCCGCACCATTGCATCGGCGGGCCAAAAGGGCCGAACTGCCGCAGGCGCCGAACGCGGTCTGCGGCGTTCTCCGGCCACTGGAGCCTTCGAACCGGCGCGCCGTACGCGCGTGTGTGCAGAAATGCAAGGAAAATGGCGTGCAAAGCGGCAGCGCGCCGTCGGTTTCAGCGGTGCTCGGCGAGCAAGGCGTCGACAGCCGCGATCGCTGCGGCAATGGCTTCCTCGCGCCGCAGGCCCGATGTCTCGATCACCAGCGCATCTTCGGCGACCACTAGGGGCGAATCCTTGCGCGTGCGGTCGCGTTTGTCACGGGCTGCGAGGTCGGCGGTGATGTCCTCGATCGAGACCGCGCGATCCTGTTCGAGCATTTCGCTATGGCGGCGCTCGGCGCGGGCTTCGACACTTGCTGTCACGAAGAGTTTGGCGTCTGCTTCGGGTGCAATGACGGTGCCGATGTCGCGCCCGTCAAGGATGGCACCGCCGGGTTGGGTCGCGAAGCTGCGTTGACGCTCGTAGAGGGCCTTGCGCACATCGGAATGGATCGAGACGCGGCTTGCCAATCCGCCAGTTGCCTCGGAACGCAGCTCGGGATCGTCAAGCAGGCTATCGGGAAACGTGCAGGCGGCGCGGGCATCGGCGGGATCGTCCGGGTTGCCGCCGTTGAGCGCGCATTGTCGCCCGACTGCGCGATAGAGCAGTCCGGTATCGAGATGCGGCAGCCCGAAATGGGCGGCGAGGGCCCGCGCAATCGTGCCTTTGCCTGAAGCGGTCGGTCCATCCACGGCGATAATCATGCCGTTCCCATGACGCGCCGCGCCGGGGTTGGCAAGGCTGAGCCGTGTTCGGTTCAGTCGGCGATGTCTTCCGCCCATAGCGCGCCGTTCTCGGCAATGAAGCGCGCCATCAATGCGATGCAGCGGGGATCGTCGACGATGTCGACGGCAACGCCATGATCGTGCAGGAACTGCTCGTTCCCGCCGAAATTGCGGTTCTCGCAGATGACTGCGGTTCTCGCAGATGACGACGTGGGGGATCTTGAATTGCACGATCGTCCCCGAACACATCATACAGGGCGACAGCGAGGTGTAGAGCGTGCAGTCGCGGTAGCTGGTCTGGCGTCCGGCGTTCTGCAGACAGTCCATTTCGCCGTGGAGGATAGGATTGCCTTGCTGCACCCGCCGGTTGTGGCCGACTGCGATGATCTCGTCGCCGCGGGTCAGTGTCGAGCCGATCGGCAAGCCGCCTTCATGATAGCTCTTGAGCGCCTGTTCGTAGCAGGCATCGATGGCCCGCTGGCGGATGCCGCTCACGCCGAGAGCCCATCCAGCATTGCCTCGAACACTGGGAAGCTGGTGGCGATGGGGCGCGTGTCGTCGACTTCCACGCCGTCACGACTCGCGAGGCCGGCGACGGCCATGGACATCGCGATGCGGTGGTCGAGATGGGTCGCGATGGGGCCTTCGGTGCCGGGCAGGGGATCTCCGCCGGAACCTGTGATCACGAGGCCGTCCGCGCGTTCGTCGATTCGCGCGCCTGAGGCGGTGAGGGCGGCTGCCATCACGGCGAGGCGATCCGATTCCTTCACACGCAGCTCGTCGAGCCCGCTGGTGACCGTCTCGCCCTCGGCAAGCGCGGCAGCGACGAAGAGGGCAGGGAATTCGTCGATCATGCTGGGGGCGATGGCGGGATCGACCTCGATGCCTTTGAGGGTGGAGTGCTTCACCAGAAGATCGGCCACCGGTTCACCGCCGACTTCGCGCGGATTCAGTTCCTCGATATGGCCGCCCATCTGGCGCAGGACGTCGACCAGTCCGGCGCGGGTCGGGTTGAGGCCGACATTCTCGATCACGACTTCGCTGCCCGGCGTAATCAGTGCAGCCACCAGAAAGAAAGCGGCCGAGGATGGGTCGCCGGGTACGTCGATCACTTGCGGGCGGAGTTCGGCTTCGCCCCGGATCGAAATCACGCGGGTGCCGTCCGGTTCTATCTCGACATCGAGTTCGGCGCCGAAGCCGCGCAACATGCGCTCGGAGTGGTCGCGCGTCGGTACCGGCTCGATGACCGTCGTGATGCCCGGCGTGTTGAGTCCGGCGAGCAGCACCGCGCTCTTGACCTGCGCGGAGGCGACGGGAAGGCGGTAGGTGATCGGAACGGCCGGACTGGCGCCTTTGAGGATCAGGGGGAGGCGGCCCCCTTCGCTTGCCTCGAAACTGGCGCCCATTTGCGAGAGCGGATCGATCACCCGCCCCATCGGCCGTTTCGACAGCGAAGCATCGCCCGTGAAGGCCGCCGTTATCGGGTGGCTGGCGATAAGTCCCATGAGGAGCCGCGTGGATGTGCCGGAATTGCCCATGTCGAGCGGGCTCTGAGGCTGCAGCAGCGCGCCTACGCCCACGCCATGCACCGACCAGGCGCCTTCACCGTTGCGCTCCACCGTTGCGCCCATCGCCCGCATCGCGGCGGCGGTGGCCAGAACATCTTCGCCTTCGAGAAGGCCGGTCACCCGTGTTTCGCCGACCGCCAGAGCGCCGAGCATGATCGAGCGGTGGCTGATCGACTTGTCACCAGGCACGCGAATCCGGCCCTTGAGCGGCCCTGCAGGCAGGAAGCGGCGGGGACGCATGACGGAATCGGGGGCGTGGCTCAAGGATCTGGCTTTCGTTGCAGGGCAGGCCGGAAAATCGCGCGGCTTTTGACAGCGCGGGCCGCCTATGGCAAGGCGCGCGCCCTGATGCGATCCGGATGCTTGATTTTGAGTCCGGGCCTTACCATCAATTAGGATTTTACGCCCTTACCCATCCGGGTAGGCAAGACGAGGACAATTCATGGCCAAGCCTGAGTGGGGCGCCAAGCATGGCTGCCCGAAATGTGGCACCCGCTTCTATGACCTGGGCAAGGACGACCCGGTTACCTGCATCGAGTGCGGTTACGAGTGGAACCCCGAGCCGGTGCTCAAATCCAAGCAGCCGATTCCCTTCGAGGAAGTCCAGAAGAAGGAAAAGGTCGAGACCGAGGACGATGATCTGGCCGATGACGATCTGGACATCGATGAGGACAGCGATTCGCCCGACAACGACGTCGATCTCGGCGGTGACGATGATCTCGGCATCGGTGGCGGCAAGGACGAGGACGATCGCGACGAGTAAGGACGCAGGGGGCGT
Organism: Novosphingobium indicum; assembly: GCF_014645195.1. Classification (GTDB taxonomy): domain Bacteria; phylum Pseudomonadota; class Alphaproteobacteria; order Sphingomonadales; family Sphingomonadaceae; genus Novosphingobium; species Novosphingobium indicum. Next base: position 136,464 of record NZ_BMLK01000006.1, read on the forward strand.
CCGGTAAAAAATCGGATGCCTCCAATTTCCCTCTTGCCAAGCGGGAAAGCCCCCATTAGAGGGCGGCCTCCCAAGCGCAAGCAAGGAGATAGACGGACCTCCCAGGGCCGTCTGAACGAAATGGCACGGGGCCTTAGCTCAGCTGGGAGAGCGCTACAATGGCATTGTAGAGGTCAGCGGTTCGATCCCGCTAGGCTCCACCATTTCGCTACATAAGTTTCGCGCGATAGCGACACGCTGGTTGACGAGGTTTCGTCCACCGGCGTTTTTCGCGTAATATGGCGCATGCGTCGGTCGGCGAGGTTTCGTCCACCGACGTTTTTGGCGTTTTGCAGACTTCGCCAGTCTGCGTGATGGAATTCGGCGCGATGTTCGCCCGGAGTGAGGACAGGAACGACAATGTTTGATTCTCTATCCGATCGTCTTGGCGGCGTATTCGACAAGCTGCGCGGTCGCGGCGCGCTCAAGGAGCAGGACGTCCGCGATGCCATGCGCGAAGTTCGCATCGCGCTGCTGGAAGCCGATGTGGCGCTGCCGGTGGTTCGCCGCTTCGTCGATCAGGTTACCGAAAAGGCGATCGGTCAGTCGGTCCTGCGCTCGGTCACGCCGGGCCAGCAGGTCGTCAAGATCGTCAACGACGCGCTGGTGGAGATGCTGGGCGGCGATACGACGCCCGAACTCGACCTCAATGCCGCGCCGCCGGTCGTGATCATGATGGTCGGTCTGCAGGGCTCGGGCAAGACCACCAGCACTGCCAAGATTTCCAAGTTCCTCAAGGACAAGCAGGGCAAGAAGGTCCTGATGGCCTCGCTGGACGTGAACCGTCCGGCTGCTCAGGAACAGCTCAAGGTGCTGGGTGAGCAGGTCGGCGTTGCCACGCTGCCGATCATCGCCGGCCAGCAGCCGACCGAGATTGCCACCCGCGCGCTGCAGTCTGCCAAGCTGCAGGCAGTGGACGTGCTGCTGCTCGATACCGCAGGCCGTCTCCACGTCGATCAGCAGCTGATGGACGAGATGAAGGCGGTCTCCGCCATCTCGTCGCCGCGCGAGACGCTGCTGGTGGTCGACTCGCTGACGGGTCAGGACGCTGTCAACGTTGCCCAGAGCTTCTCCGGCGAAGTTGACCTGACCGGCGTCGTGCTGACCCGTATGGACGGTGATGCGCGCGGCGGTGCTGCGCTTTCCATGCGCGCCGTCACCGGCAAGCCGATCAAGTTTGCCGGCACGGGCGAAAAGCCCGAAGCTATCGAGATCTTCCACCCCAGCCGCGTTGCCAACCGCATCCTCGGCATGGGCGACGTCGTCAGCCTTGTCGAAAAGGCCGCCGAATCTGTTAAGGTCGAGGAGGCTGAAGCGCTGGCCAAGCGCATGGAGCAGGGCAAGTTCGACATGAACGACCTGCGCATGCAGCTCAAGCAGATGCAGAACATGGGCGGTCTCGGCATGCTGGCGAACATGATGCCGGGCATGAAGAAGGCCAAGGCGGCCATGGCCGCCTCGAACATGGACGACAAGGTGCTGGTGCGCATGGACGCGATCATCGGTTCGATGACGCCCAAGGAACGCACAAATCCCGCACTTCTCAACGCCAAGCGCAAGATCCGCGTCGCCAAAGGGTCCGGCACGCAGGTCCAGGACATCAACAAGCTGATCAAGATGCATCAGGAAATGTCCAAGGCGATGAAGCAGATCAAGAAGATGGGCGGCCTCAAGGGCCTCGCCGCGATGTTCGGCAAGGGCGGCCTCGATGGCGCCATGCCGGGTCTCGGCGGGCAGGGCCTCGGCCCGGGTGCCGGCGGATTGCCCGGGCTCGGCGGCGGAGGCGGTCAACCCGATCTCAGCAAGTTTCTAAAAAAATAATTTCAAGAGTTTGATAGAAAGGTAGAAAAATGTCCGTTGCTATCCGTCTTTCGCGCGGTGGTGCCAAGAAGCGCCCCTACTACAAGATCGTCGTTGCCAACTCGCGCGCTCCGCGCGACGGCAAGTACCTGGAGCAGATCGGTACCTACAATCCGCTGCTCGCCAAGGACGACGAGAACCGCGTGAAGCTGAACGAAGATCGCGTGAACTACTGGCTCGGCGTTGGCGCCCAGCCGACCGACCGCGTTGCGCGTATGCTCGACAAGGCCGGCCTCAAGGAACGCGCCCCGACCAACAACCCGCAGAAGGGTGAACCGGGCGACAAGGCCAAGGAACGCGCTGAAGAGCGTGCCGAGAAGCTGCGCGAAGCTGAAGAGGCCGCCAAGGCTGCTGCCGAAGCTCCGGCTGCTGAAGAAGCACCGGCCGAAGAAGCTGCCGCTGAGGAAAGCACCGAGGAATCGACCGAGGCTTAAGCCCGGAGATTTTGCGGTATGGCTACCGACATGCCTGTCACGCTCGCAGCCATTGCCGGCGCGCATGGCGTGACGGGCGAAGTCCGCCTCAAGCTGTTCGGAGAAGGCGTGGCAGCGCTCAAGTGCTACCGCGCCTTCAACGATTCCACGCTGACGCTGAAGAAGCTGCGCGACGACGGCAAGGGTGGCGCTATCGCGCGCTTTGAGGAAGTGCCGGATCGTACAGCTGCTGAAAAGCTGCGCGGTACGGCTCTTACAGTGCCGCGCTCGGCCATGCCGGACCTCGCGGAGGGCGAGTACTACCACGCCGATCTGATCGGCCTAGCCGCCGTTTCGGATGAAGGCGAAGCGTTGGGATCGGTCGTCGCCGTCGAGAACTTCGGGGCGGGGGATGTGCTGGAAATCGAACGCGCTGAACCGGACGACAAAGGCCGCGTACAACGCTTCATGGTGCCCATGATCGCATCCGCAGTCCCCGAATGGGATGCGTCTCGCGTCGTTGTCGTGGCGGCATTCGTCGAATAGGGCATTGGGCCCTGAAGCGGCGCAGCGGGGCGTTTGAACTGGAAGGCGAAACGATCATGGCAATTGTCACGCTGGCGATCCTGTTCGTCGTTCCGGTTCTGATCGGGCTGGGGCTGGTCCTCTTTAGGTCAGGCATGGCAAGCTGGCTCTGCGGCCTGATCGCCACGGTGCCTGGCGCGGTCGCCATCTTCGGTATGGCCGCCTTCATCTACATCACTGCAGACATGAGCCCGTGCGAGACGCCGCCCTGCCACAATACGGGGCCTATGTGGTTTTATGCCTTGCTTGTGGTGGGTGTTGTGAATCTTGCGATCGGGTTCGGTCTGGGCATGGTTGGATATGTTCTGGGTCGGCAGCTGGCCAGGCGTCGGCCTGATGGCGGCCGGACATGACCTTCGCCGCCACAGTCCTCACGCTCTACCCGGAGATGTTTCCCGGCCCGCTGGGCATATCGTTGGCGGGCAGGGCGCTTGAACAGGGCAAGTGGTCGATCACGCCTGTGCAGATCCGCGATTTCGCGACCGACAAGCATCGCACCGTGGACGACACGCCTGCGGGCGGTGGTGCCGGTATGGTGCTCAAGGCCGATGTTCTCGCCAGTGCCATCGACCATGCCCGCGGCCTCAATCCCGATGCGCCGGTGCTGGCCATGACCCCGCGGGGGAAGCCGCTGGCGCAAGCGCGGGTGCGGGAGCTCGCCGCAGGTTCGGGCGTCACCATCCTGTGCGGCCGTTTCGAGGGATTCGACGAGCGGATTTTCGCGGGCAGGGGTGTGGAAGAGATCTCCGTCGGCGACATCGTGCTTTCCGGCGGAGAACCGGCGGCTTTGATGCTGTTAGACGCTTGCATTCGGCTGCTTCCCGGCGTAATGGGCGCGGCTTCAAGCGGGACCGAGGAGTCGTTCGAGGACGACCTTCTCGAGTATCCGCACTACACCCGACCTGTCGAATGGGAAGGGCGCACGATCCCTGAAGTGCTGCGATCGGGGGATCATGCGAAAATCGCCGCCTGGCGGAAACAAAAGGCGGAAGAAGATACACGGTTACGCAGACCGGACCTTTGGGAGCGCCATGTCGGTGCTCGGGACCAGTCTGCCTCTGGCGCGCGGCACAGAACGAAGGACTTGGGTTCATGAACCTGATTCAGCAGATCGAAGCCGAGGAAATCTCCAAGGCTGCCAAGGATATCCCGACGTTTCGCCCGGGCGACACCGTTCGCGTCGGCGTGAAGGTCGTTGAAGGCACCCGTACCCGTGTGCAGAACTTCGAAGGCGTGTGCATCGCGCGTTCGAACCGCGGCATGGGTTCCAACTTTACCGTTCGCAAGATCAGCTTCGGTGAAGGCGTGGAGCGCGTTTTCCCGCTCTACTCGCCGAACATCGATTCGATCACTGTCGTGCGCAAGGGCATCGTGCGCCGCGCCAAGCTGTACTACCTGCGTGGTCGTACCGGTAAGCGCGCCCGCATCGCCGAGCGTCGCGACTTCAGCGAAGCCAAAGGCTGAGCTGAAAATATCCGCAAGGATGGACAGAAGGAGGCGGTTCGATTTCGGGCCGCCTTTTTCGTGTCCGGCGCAGTGGGCTCCGTCGCCGCTCTCGATTAAACTATTTTCACCGAATCGAGATGCCTATCGTCGCCTGCGGCAGCCGGGCAGGAATGCTGCATTGCGGTGATTTGCTCCCATGCGCGAGTCGGCGCGCTGCGTCGTCGCGCATGTTGCATTGCACAAGCCCGAAATCGGCAAGAGAATGGCGGAAAAACGCGATAAACTGCGGATTTGACGGTGGTTTAGCCCTTGCCACCGCCGTCAAAACCCGCTCAATTCCGTGCCTATCCGAGGCGATTCAAACATATCCCAACACAAACCGATTCCACTGAAAGGTAGGGGGTTCCCAGAATGAACAAGAACGATCTCATCAGCGCAGTTGCCGACTCCAGCGGCCTTACCCGTAGCGATGCGACCAAGGCGGTCGAAAGCGTGTTCGACGCCATCACCGGTGCGCTGAAGAAGGGCGACGAAGTGCGTCTGGTCGGTTTCGGCACCTTCTCGGTTGCCAAGCGTAAGGCTTCGACCGGCCGTAACCCGCGCACCGGCGAGCCGATGGAAATCAAGGCTTCGTCGCAGCCGAAGTTCAAGGCCGGCAAGGGCCTCAAGGACGCTGTCAACTAAGGCGCCTTGCGGTCTGTAACGCCTCGCAGGCCAGAAACGATTACGCCGCGCCAACCTCGGTTGGCGCGGCGTTTTTCGTTTTGAGCGAACTTTGTGAAAGCTCTGCTCAGTCTACCATTTTCAGGAGGGCGGTTGGGGCCGCCTTGGTGCGCGGATTGATTTCCCATTCCAGCGCCTGACCGCCGGGAGCAGACTTCGGCCCTTCATCGGTATTGTTGGCCAGGATCTGCGCATCGGTCAGGACAGTGAAAGTGCCATCCGCCAGGGCCGTGGGGCTGTCGTCCGACTTATCCGTGCTGGCCATGCCGGACATCATACCGGCCATGGCCGCGCTGCCGCTCGGAGGACCGAAGCCGGGCGCGTCGATGCGAATGCTGCCGTCGTGGCGCAAGGAGACCTGGACAAAGGCGTTGCTCACCGGGAAGTCTTCCATGGTCGGAAAGACGAAGTCGTGGCCCAGCGTGCCGGAGATCGCGAAATCGACGTCGAACTTGCCTTCGCCCATGTACTCGACCTTGTTCCAGCCGGTCTGGCGCCGCAGCTTTTCAGCCATTGCCTTGCCGGCTTCGGGATTGCTCGGGTCCATTCCGCCCAGCATCATCTGGGCAGCCTGTGCCTTGCCTTTGTCCTTGCTGGCGTTTTCCTCCTCCCACTGCGCCTTCTGATCGCCGATTTCGGCAGGGGTGCAGTCACGTTTCTCATAGGTGTCGTCGTCGTAGCAGTCGTCGGGCTTGAAGGTGGCCTTCTTGTCCGATTTGCTCGATTCCATCATCGGTATCATCAGGATCTCGCCGGTGTAGCGGAACGAGAAACTGCGATCCTTGCGTATGTCGAGGCGAGACGTGAACGCGCCCGGCGCGAAGATACAGGCAGCGGCGAGCAGCGAGAGCGCGGCGACGGCAAATCCGGTCAGCACTTTGCGGCCGGCATTTCCGTTCGATAGTGTCTGCATGATCCCCCTGATGTCTTCGATGGGCTTTTGTGTTCCTTTTACACGGTTTGGCGCATTGCTGCCGCATAGAGCGCAATGGCAGCGGCATTGCTGACGTTGAGGCTTTCCATTTCATGGCTGATCGGCAGGCGTGCGATGGCATCGCAATGTTGTAAGATATTGTGGCGCATGCCTTCGCCTTCGGCGCCCAGCACCAGCGCCACGGGACCGGCCGGCAGCGCATCTGCCAGAGTTGCTTCGCCTTCGCCGTCCAGTCCGAGGCGCCAGTATCCTGCTTCGGCAATTTCATCGAGCGCGCGGGCCAGATTGACCACGCGGATCCATGGCAGCGTTTCGAGAGCGCCCGAGGCCGACTTGGCGAGCACGCCCGATTCGGGCGGCGCATGGCGGTCCTGGGTCACGATGGCGCAGGCATCGAATGCCTTGGCCGAACGCATGATCGCGCCGACGTTGTGCGGATCGGTCACTTGATCGAGAACCACGAGCGGCCTTGCCGGATCCCCGTCGAGTACGTCTGCGAGGAACAGGTCGTCCAGAGGTTCGCATTCGAGCACCAGCCCCTGATGCGGTGCATCGCGTGCCACCAGCCGGGCCAGATCGACCGGCTGCGCCCACTCGACGGGAAAATCCGCCGGCAGCTCTCCGCCGAGCGATTCGACGGCTTCGCGCGTCGCCCAAAGCTTTCGGTGGCTGCGGTTGGGATTATTGAGGGCGGCCTCCACGGCATGACGGCCCCAGAGGCGTACCATGCCCGAAGAGGCCCGGCCGCTGCCACGCCCGTTTTTCATTCGGCCTGCACGGCCGCGCAGGGCCCGGGCCGGGCGTCCACCCTCCTGCCTGTCGCTGCGCTTGCTCATCGATTGTCCTTTCAGTGAAAAATGTGCCCCCGCTTTGGCAGCGACCCCATTGACAGGCAAGGCTCGGTTCGGCAAAGGCGCGGCTCCTCGGCAACGGGGCTCCGAAAAAAGGGCCTCGACCAAGCCGCTCCACCGCCTCGATGGCGGGAAGAGCAGCAGCCAGAAACTGGTGTGGACAGGTGGCCGAGTGGTTAAAGGCAGCAGACTGTAAATCTGCCCGCGCAAGCGTACGTTGGTTCGAATCCAGCCCTGTCCACCACCAGCTTCCTTAAGCAACAGTGACGGTTCCGATGGTCCCCATGCGTATGGGCGGGCATTGCGGTACCTGTGCACAGGGACTAGATGAAGCTGATGGCGTCAGAAATACTCGATAATCAAGGCCGTGGTGAAGCATCATGGCAGTGGCCCTCCATTCATGCCGAAGGGCGCAAGTTCGGAGCGATCGCCGGCGGCGTAGCGCTGATTGGCTGGTTGCTGCTCGGCCCTTGGGTAGGCTGGCCGCTTGCAGTGCTGACGCTTTGCGTCCTGGCCTTCTTCCGCGACCCGGTGCGCGTGACGCCCCAGGACGACCGCGGCATTGTGGCGCCGGCCGACGGGCTGGTGACGCTGATCAGCAAGGTCGCGCCGCCGCGTGAACTGACGGTGGACGACGGGTCGGGCTCTGCGCCGATGCCGAATGCGCCGGTTACCCGTGTCTCGATTTTCATGTCGGTGTTCGACGTGCACATCAATCGCGCGCCGATTGGCGGTACTGTCAAGCGCGTGATCTATATTCCCGGCAAGTTCGTGAACGCAGACCTCGACAAGGCGAGCGAAGAGAACGAGCGCCAGCACGTGCTGATCGAGCGTAGCGACGGCACCCGCATCTGTTTCACGCAGATCGCCGGCCTTGTGGCGCGGCGCATCGTGCCTTTCATCAAGCCGGGCGATTTCATCGCTGCCGGTCAGCGCGTCGGCCTGATTCGCTTTGGCAGCCGTGTTGACGTCTATCTTCCCGCTGGTGTGGAGCCGCGGGTGGTGATGGGTCAGAAGACGATCGCCGGCGAAACTGTCCTTGCCGAACTCGGCGCCGCACCTCTGATCGAGGGCGTTGTGCAGTGAGTATTGAACCCGGCGACGGATCGGCTCCGGAACACGATGGGTTTGTGGAGGGTAAGGGCGCCGGCCGACGCCGTCTCGCGCGCGGTCTCTCGATGCGCGCCATTGTGCCCAATGCCATTACTGCCGCCGCACTGTGCGCGGGCCTGACCGGCATTCGCTTCGCCATCGGTGGTGATTTCGAGCGTTCGGTGCAGGCTGTGATCCTGGCCGGGCTGCTCGACGGTATCGACGGTCGTGCCGCGCGCCTACTCAAGGCGCAGACGCGTTTCGGCGCTGAGCTCGACAGTCTCGCCGATTCGATTTCCTTCGGCGTCGCCCCCGCGCTGATCGTCTATCTTTGGAGCCTCCACCAGTTGCCGAGCGTGGGGTGGATCGCGGCTCTGGCCTTTGCGATCTGCTGCGTGCTGAGGCTGGCGCGTTTCAACGCGCGGCTCGACATGCTCGATCAGCCGCACAAGCAGGCCGGTTTCCTGACCGGCGTGCCTGCTCCTCTGGGGGCAGGTCTCGCTTTTCTTCCGCTCTATCTGTGGATCGCCAGCGGCGTTTCCGAGTTTGCCAATCCCATCCTAGTCAGCGGATGGATGGTTCTCTGCGCTTTCCTGATGATTTCCAGCTTGCCGACGCTGAGCTGGTCGCGGCTGCGGCCGCCTCCCAGCCTGCGTCTGGGCATGATTGCCCTTGTGGGGCTGACCATGGCGGCGCTGCTTACCGAGCCGTGGTTCACGCTTGTGGCGATTACGATCGTCTATCTGCTGCTGATCCCGATCGGTCTGGTGACGTACGCCAAGGTCAGGCGGCAAGCGCCAGCCCAGGCCACTCCAGACCCTGCGCCGGAGTATTTTGACGAACAGGGCGCACCGCTCGGTCCATCCTGAGCGCGAACGGCCCGGGATAGCGCCTGCGTTCAATCGACTTCCAGTTGATGGCCATTTCCCCGGGACAGGCTTTCAGCTCGCCCCGAAGCGAAAGCGCGCGCTTGCCATGGCGACGCCAGCTTGCGGCAATGATGCCGGCAGAGATTAGGGCGGCAAAGGCGAAGAGGCAGGCAGCGAACGCAGTCATGACCGATCCTTTCGAGCCATCGTCCGCGACATGTGTGCAGGTCAGTGGACGGCTTGTGGAAAACGCTAATCTGTTCTAATAATGTTCTTGCGAGCTTTTGTTCGCTTTTTGTTCCTAAGTTGTCAAGCGCTAATTGGAACATTGCGTCGTAAGGCCATCATTCCGTCTCCCTCGGCGACAGCTCCGCCTGATTGGCGTAGGCTTCCACACCGCCCCGGATGCCTTCATCCGGGGATCCTGGAACGAAGATGAGGCAGGTGATGGCAAAGGTTACGGGGTTGGGCGGCGTGTTCTACGTCGTGAAGGATCCGGCCGCTACGCGAGCGTGGTATCGCGATACGCTCGGCATCGATGGCGAATATGGGCCGATGCTGCTGTGGTCGGAAGAGAAGGGCGAGAAGCCCTATTCGCTCATCAGCCACTTTTCGGACGAGACCTACATTCGGCCGGGCGCAGGCGCTTTCATGATCAATCTGCGCGTCGATGATCTCGATGCGTTCGTCCAGGATCTTCGCGCCAAGGGTATCGACGTGCTGGATTCGGTCGACGAGGGGTACGGCAAGTTCGCGTGGCTTCTCGATCCCGATGGCGTGAAGATCGAGCTTTGGCAGCAATGCGAGGCACCGGAATAGGTCGACCGAACACGATCCAGAGCAGGACGATCCCGTTAGGTGTCAGGCTTACGAAGGTAACTGGCCGCGAGCGGGCCGGTCGGAAAGTCAGGCCGCGCTTCTGGCCGTGCGCGCGTAATGATGCAGGCGATGCGTAATCGGTTTGGGCCGCAGACGGCGGCGCATGTGTCGCGGCAGTGGCAGAGCGTCAATCTCCAGCTCAGCCCCGGCACGAGGATCCATGGTGTGAATGGTAATCTCTTGTACCGTATGGGCACCCGCCAGCTCGGTGCGTAGTCGTGCGATTGCAGGAAGGGCGGACTTGAGACTTATCCAGATGGTCACGAATGCGGCGATTGCCGCAAGGGTGAAAAGTAGAGATGGAATGACACTCATCATGTGTCTCCTTCGGCGATATCACCCCCCGGTGACTTTCAAAAACCCCCAACAGATATTCGCGTTCTTGAAGTGTTAGCTAATTTACTGTCATATTTGCCGATTAAAAGCTTTTAAGAGCCTGCCGTTCCCAAAACGGACCGGAATCTGTTCCGAAACGGAGGAAAGTGCGGCGAATCGCCCGAAGTGCGCGATAGAAGGGGGCTGGCTTTCCATCGTGAATGCCTCTAAGGGCGAGCGCGCTTAGGCGATCGGCCCCGAATCGGGGGGCGGCAACCTCTGCAAATCCACATGGAAAGCACACATACCGGTGCCGCGGCGGGCTGATCTGCACGGTTCCAGCTTTCCAGAGGCATAACCGGAAAGGAATTACTTATGGCGGCTCCTGTCGTCACCATGCAGCAGCTCATCGAAGCCGGTGCCCACTTCGGCCACCAGACCCACCGCTGGAACCCGCGGATGAAACCGTACATCTTCGGCGCCCGCAACGGCATCCACATCATCGACCTGTCGCAGACCGTGCCGCTCATGGCCCGTGCGCTCGATTTTATCTCGGCCACTGTCCAGTCGGGCGGCAAGGTGCTCTTCGTCGGCACCAAGCGTCAGGCTCAGGAGCCGATCGCTCAGGCTGCCCGCGCTTGTGGCCAGCACTTCGTCAACCACCGCTGGCTGGGCGGCATGCTCACCAACTGGAAGACGATCTCGCAGTCGATCAAGCGCTTCAAGGCGCTGGAAGAGCAGCTTGCCGGCGACACCCACGGCCTGACCAAGAAGGAAATCCTTCAGCTCACCCGTGAGCGCGACAAGCTTGAACTGTCGCTCGGCGGTATCCGCGACATGGGTGGCATCCCCGATGTCATGTTCGTGATCGACGCCAACAAGGAAGACCTCGCGATCAAGGAAGCCAACGTCCTCGGCATTCCGGTTGTGGCCGTGCTCGACACTAACGTGAACCCGCAGGGCATCGCGTTCCCGGTCCCGGGCAACGACGACGCCAGCCGCGCCGTTCGCCTCTACTGCGACGCCGTCGCTCAGGCTGCCACCAAGGGCGGCCGCGAAGCCGTGATCGACAGCGGTGCCGACATCGGCGCCATGGACGAGCCGACCGCGGAAGCCGTCGAGGCCTGATCGGCCCCGGCCACGACGTTTCGTCATGGAATTGTCGCGCGCCGGGTCCACAGGGCCTGGCGCGCACCCATATCGGGGGCCAGCAACTGGCTCCAGCAAACAAAAGGATTTGAGCGATGGCTTACACCGCCGCTGACGTGAAGAACCTGCGCGAGCGCACCGGCGCCGGCATGATGGACTGCAAGAAGGCTCTCGACGAGTCGAACGGTGACCTCGAAGCCGCCGTTGACGCGCTGCGTGCCAAGGGTCTTGCCGCCGCCGCCAAGAAGTCGAGCCGCACGGCGGCCGAAGGTCTGGTCGGCGTTGCCGTTTCGGGCACCAAGGGCGTTGCCGTCGAGGTCAACTCGGAAACCGACTTCGTTGCCAAGAACGAGCAGTTCCAGGACTTCGTGCGCAACACCACCGAAGTCGCGCTGGGCGTCTCGGGCGACGACATCGAAGCGCTCAAGGCTGCCAGCTATCCCACCGGCGGCACCGTTGCCGAAGCGCTGACCAACAACGTCGCGACCATCGGCGAGAACCAGCAGGTTCGCCGCATGAAGACCGTCGAAGTCGCCAACGGCGTCGTCGTCCCTTACATGCACAACGCTGCTGCGCCGAACCTCGGCAAGATTGGCGTTCTGGTTGCTCTGGAATCGGAAGCGCCGGCCGACGTTCTGGAAGCCCTCGGCAAGCAGATCGCCATGCACATCGCCGCGGCTTTCCCGCTGGCGCTGACCGCTGACGATCTCGACGCCGAACTGATCGAGCGTGAGCGCAAGATCGCCCAGGAAAAGGCCGCCGAATCCGGCAAGCCCGAGAACGTGCAGCAGAAGATGGTCGAAGGCGCGATTGCCAAGTACGCCAAGGAAAACGCGCTGCTCTCGCAGGTCTTCGTGATGGACAACAAGACCCCGATCCAGCAGGTCGTCGATGCGGCCGGCAAGGAAGCGGGTTCGAAGATCGTCCTCAAGGACTACGTGCGCTTCCAGCTCGGCGAAGGCATCGAGAAGGAAGAGAGCGACTTCGCAGCGGAAGTCGCCGCTGCGGTTGCCGGCTGATATTTCAGCCGCACTTCCTTTGGGAAACGAAACAAGGCGGGCCGGGAAGCGCAAAGGCTTCCCGGCCCGCTTTCGTTTGCCAAGCCGCCGCTTGTCCGGATTAGACGGATCTTCGATTTTGTAGCTTACGTGTAGTCGAGCGCCAACATTCTCCCATCCACAACCTCGCCCCTTGGCAATCCGCCTGCGCCCTCCTAAAGCCGCTCCAGACTAATCCCCAGGAGACCGAGCGGCATGTCATCCTCCCCCTACAAACGCGTCCTTCTCAAGCTGTCGGGCGAAGTGCTGATGGGGAGCCAGCAATTCGGGATAGACTCCGAATTCGTTGCCGAACTGGCCAAGGAAGTGAAGGCGGCCAAGGAAACCGGCCTCGAGATCTGCCTCGTCATCGGCGGCGGCAATATCTTCCGCGGCATGGCTGGCGCTGCCAAGGGCATGGATCGCGCACAGGCGGACTACATGGGCATGCTCGCCACGGTCATGAATGCGCTCGCAATGCAGAACGCGCTTGAACAACTGGGCGTGGAAACGCGCGTCCAATCCGCCGTACAGATGGATCAGGTCTGCGAGCCGGTGATCCGCCGTCGGGCCGAACGGCATCTCGAAAAGGGGCGGGTGGTGATCTTCGCCGCCGGCGTGGGCGCTCCCTATTTCACGACCGATTCCGGCGCCGCGCTGCGTGCCGCTGAAATGCGCTGCGATGCCCTGCTCAAGGGTACCAGCGTCGATGGCGTCTATGACAGCGATCCGAAAACCAATCCGGACGCCAAGCGTTACGAATCCGTCGATTACGACACCGTTCTCGCCGACAACCTGAAGGTGATGGATGCTTCCGCCGTGGCCCTGTGCCGCGACAACGCTATTCCGATCGTCGTGTTCTCGATCCGCGAACAGGGCAATCTCGCCCGCGTTCTGGCGGGACAGGGAACGCAGACGATCGTGCAGAAAGGAGCCTGAACAATGGCCAAGTACGACAAGGCCGATCTCGAACGCCGCATGAAGGGCGCTGTCGAAGCGCTCAAACAGGACCTTGTCGGCCTGCGCACCGGCCGTGCATCGACGCAGCTGCTCGATCCCGTGCAGGTCGAAGTCTATGGCGCGAACATGCCGCTCAACCAGGTTGCCACGGTTTCGGTGCCTGAACCGCGGATGATCTCGGTGCAGGTCTGGGACAAGTCGAACATCGGCCCGGTCGAGAAGGCGATCCGGTCTGCCGGTCTTGGCCTCAACCCGATCAATGACGGCAACACGCTGCGCCTGCCGATTCCCGATCTCACCGAAGAGCGCCGCAAGGAACTGGCGAAGCTGGCCAGCCAGTATGCCGAAAAGGCCCGCGTCGCGATCCGTAACGTGCGCCGTGACGGCATGGAAGCGCTCAAGGCCGACGAGAGCAAGAAGGAGATCTCCGAGGACGACAAGAAGCGGTCCGAAGGGGATGTCCAGAAGCTGACCGACGAGCAGATCAAGGCCGTCGACGAGGAGCTGGCGCGCAAGGAAAAGGAAATCCTCAACAAGTGAGGGTTATGTCCCACCTTGCAGTGAGTGAAACGAGATGAACGGGGATGCGCCGCGGGCGCGCCATGTTGCCATTATCATGGATGGCAACGGGCGCTGGGCCAAGAAGCGCCGCCTGCCGCGTGCGCTGGGGCACCAGCGCGGCGTGGAGGCGGTGCGCAAGGTCGTGCGCGGGGCGCGTGACCTGGGTCTGGAGGCGCTGACCCTCTATGCCTTTTCGACCGAGAACTGGCGGCGACCCGAGGAAGAAGTCTCCGATCTGATGAGCCTGATGAAGCGCTTCATCGTCTCGGACCTCGACGAATTTGCCGAGGCCGGTGTGCGGCTCAAGATCATCGGCAATTATCAGGCGTTCAAACCCGATGTCGTCGAGCTGGTCGAAAAGGCCGTCGAGCGTACGGCGCGCAATTCGGGTACCACGCTGGCCGTGGCGTTGAACTACGGCTCGCAGGACGAGATTGCGCGCGCTGCCAGCAAGGCGGCCGCCAAGGGGGCGATCACCCCCGAGACGATTTCCGCGGAACTCGATACGGCGGACATGCCGCCGCTCGATCTGCTGATCCGGACGTCCGGTGAAGTCCGGCTTTCGAACTTCCTGCTCTGGCAAGCTGCTTATGCAGAGATGCTCTTTACCGACGTGCTCTGGCCGGATTTCACCGCCGAGCATCTGAAGGCCGCGCTGAACACCTTCGCTGCACGCGAGAGGCGTTATGGGGGGCGCTGAGCAGCTTGGCGATCAGGCCCGGGCGAGAGGACTATGACACAGACTAAGTCGGACCTTGGCATTCGCGTGATCTCCGCAGCGGTAATGCTGGTCGTGGCCGGCGCGGCCGTCTGGCTGGGTGGCCCCGTGTGGATCGCGTTCGTTTGCGCGGTTGCGGTCGCAGTGCTGTGGGAATGGGTCAAGCTAGCCAGGGCAGGGACGCAGAGCCCGGCCGAGCGCGGCCTGTGGAACTTTGCCGGAATGCTCTACGTCGGCATGGGAGCGGCGATGTTGCTGTTTCTGCGCCATCCGAGCTTTACCCTCGCGCCGCTGTTGACGGTGCTTGCTGCAGTCATCGCCGTTGACGTTGGCGCCTATTTCACCGGGCGCACGTTCGGTGGTCCCAAGATTGCGCCGGCTATCAGTCCTTCCAAGACATGGTCCGGCCTTGTGGGCGGCGCACTGGGCGGGACGCTTGCGCTGTTTGCGGCCGCGATGCTGTGGCGCAATGGCAGCATATGGCTGACGCAGGCGGGCTTCGTTGCAGATGCCCCCGCCTGCTTCGGCATGCAGCCCTGCTGGTATCTCGAGGCAGGTGCCATCCCGGTTTTCGCGATGTGCCTGATGACGGGCATCCTTCTGGCCATCTGCGCGCAGGCAGGCGACTTCTTCGAAAGCTGGATGAAGCGCCGCGCTGGCGTGAAGGACTCCGGTAACCTGATTCCCGGCCATGGTGGCGCATTCGACCGCGTGGACGGTCTTCTCGCCGTGCTGTTCGTGCTGGCCCTCATGCTGTTGTTCCAGCCGCGATGAGTGCGCAGCGCAGCCTCTCTGTTTTGGGCGCCACAGGCTCGGTAGGAGCCTCCACGCTCGATCTCGTGCGTCGTGAGCGTGAAAACTGGAGCGTCGTAGCGCTCACCGCCCATTCCAATGCGCTGGAACTGGCACGCCTTGCCCGCGAGTTCTCTGCCGAAATAGCCGTGGTCGCGGATGAGGCTCGCTTGCCGGAATTGCGCGAGGCGCTCGCCGGGACCGGCATAGAGGTGGCCGGCGGTTGCAATGCCCTGATCGAAGTGGCTGGTCGCGGCGTTGATGTGACGGTCGCGGCCATCGTTGGCTGCGCCGGGCTGGCACCGACCATGGCGGCCATCGAAAAAGGTGGGGTGATCGCCCTTGCCAACAAGGAGGCCCTTGTATCGGCCGGCGAAGTCATGACGGCGGCTGTCGCGAAGCATGGCGCCACATTGCTGCCCGTCGATTCCGAGCACAACGCGATCTTCCAGTGTCTGCAGGGCAACGATGTCGCGCACGTCCGCTGGATTACCCTGACCGCGAGCGGGGGGCCGTTTCGCGACTGGTCATGGGAACAGCTTTGCGCGGCGACGCCGGCACAGGCGATCAAGCATCCCAACTGGGATATGGGCGCCAAGATCAGCGTGGATTCGGCCACGATGTTCAACAAGGGGCTGGAACTGATCGAGGCGCATCACCTCTTCCCGGTGGGCCTCGACCGCTTGCGCATCATCGTTCACCCGCAATCGATCGTGCATTCGATGGTGGAATACCGCGATGGATCGACGCTCGCGCAACTCGGCCCGTCCGACATGCGGGTGCCGATTGCGTCCGCGCTGGCGTGGCCCGAACGCATGAACACGCCCTGCGATCCGCTCGATCTGGCGGCCATCGGCGAACTTACGTTCCGCATGCCCGATGAGGTGCGCTTCCCGGCGACGCGGCTGGCACGCGATGCGGCGCACGCGGGAGGCGCTATTCCTGCAGTGCTCAATGCCGCGAACGAAGTGGCCGTTGCCGCCTTTCTCGCCGGTCAGATTTCGTTCACCCGGATTGCTGCACAGGTAGAAGACGTGCTCAATACCTATATGCCCGTTCCGCCTGCCAGCCTGTCCGACGTCCTCGATGTCGACAGCGAAGCGCGGCAGCGGGCGCGGGAACTGATGGAGGCTGCCTGACTTGACCGGATCGCCCAATTTGCTGACGACGATCTTCGCTTTTCTTCTCGTGCTGGGGCCGTTGGTCCTGATCCATGAGCTGGGGCACTACCTCGTCGGTCGCCTGTTCGGTGTGAAGGCCGATGCCTTTTCGGTCGGTTTCGGCAAGGAGCTTGCTGGCTGGACGGACAAGCGCGGCACGCGCTGGAAGCTGTCGGCTCTACCGCTGGGGGGCTATGTCCAGTTCGCGGGAGACATGAACCCGGCGAGTGCGCCATCGGCTGCAGACGACGGCCTGACGCCGGAGCAACGCTCGCACACTTTCCATGTAAAGCCGCTGTGGCAGCGCGCGCTGATCGTGTTCGCCGGACCAGCCACCAATTTCCTGCTCTGCGTGGCCATTCTGGCCGCCTTTGCCTTTTTCAACGGCCGCACGGTTGCCGAGGCCGAAGTCGCTGCCTTTACCGTGAATTCGCCAGCGCAGGCGGCGGGCATGGAGATCGGGGATCGTATTGTCGCGATCGACGGCGACAAGATCGACAGCGCTACCGAGGTGCCCGGCCGGGTCGCGTATTTTGCCGGGAAGACGCTGCCGGTCACGATCGAGCGCGATGGGCGCACTTTGGTGCTGCCGGTTACGATCGCGAGCGAGCAGGTCAGCGACGAGTTCGGCAATACGGCGAAAATCGGTGACATCGGCATCGATTTCGTTCCGCCGATCATTGGCGGCTTCTTTGGCGAATCGCCTGCCGAACAAGCCGGTTTGCAGGCGGGCGACCGCATCGTCGCCATTGATGATGCCGACGTTCGCAGCTTTGGCGACATCCCCGAACTGGTTCAGCCTTTCCCCGGAAAGCAGGTGACGGTCACGGCGCTGCGTGATGGCGAGGCGCGGGTTTTCCCGGTCACGATCGGCTCGATCACCGCCAAGGGGCCTGATGGGCAGGAGAAGGCGTTCGGCCAGCTCGGTATCCGTGCCGGTTTCGGTGAAGTGGTGCCCGTGAGCCCGACCGAAGCGGTGGAACTCGGCGTTTCGCGCAGCTTCACGATCATGGGCACGATGGTGACGGGGATCCGCCAGATTTTCACGGGCGACCGATCCGTGAAGGAGCTTGGTGGGCCGATCAAGATCGCCAAATATTCGGGCGAACAGTTCAGTCTGGGCTGGGATGCCTTTGTCGGATTTGTGGCCCTGATCTCGATTAACTTGGCATTCATCAACCTCCTGCCAATCCCTGGCCTCGACGGTGGGCACCTGGCTTTCTATGCGGCCGAAATGGTCCGCCGCAGGCCCTTGGATGTACGCAGTCAGGAATGGGCGATCCGCACCGGCGTGGCGCTGGTACTTGCGCTGATGCTGTTTGTGACTGTCAACGATCTGGTGTCTCTACCGATTTTCGGGGGATAGCCTGGAGGTTTTATCCAACGATCACAATCTCGCCGGGTTTGGCTGCTTGATCGCAGGCTTTCCATCGGGCAGATGGCTGCGATTGCCTGCTGGGCAAGCATCAGGCGTGTCCGGCATGTAGGGTTCATCGCGAAAGCGAAAACGGGAATTTGCGTAGAATGATGGGATGGGAAATGGTTCGCAGCACTGATGCCCGCCGTGCGTCGCAGCTTGCGGCAGTGCTTCTTGGGACCACGATCCTCGCGGGTGTTCCCGAAGCGGCTTTCGCCCAGGATGCCGAGCAGGCACCGGAGGTTGCTCCGGCTGCAGCACCTGCACCGACTGAGACGCCCGATCCTGCTCCTGCCGTTCAGACCATTCAGTCGATCCGGGTGACAGGTGCCGAGCGTCTCGAGCCCCAGACGGTGATGTCCTACATCGATCTGCGTATCGGCCAGCCTTACTCCAAGGCTGCGGCCGACCAAGCGCTGAAGGACCTCTACTCGACCGAACTGTTCAAGGACGTCCAGGTCACAAACGACGGCGGCAATGTGACCATTGCCATTCAGGAAAACCCGGTCGTCAACCGCATCATTCTTGAGGGCAACAAGCGGATCAAGGACGACAAGATCCTGCCCGAGATCAAGGTGGCACCGCGCCAGATCTTCACGCGCTCGAAGATCCGCGCCGACGTCGCCCGCATCATCGAACTCTACAAGCGTCAGGGCCGCTACGCCGCGACGGTCGAGCCGAAGATGGTCATGCTCGACCAGAACCGCGTCGACATCGTTTTCGAGATTACCGAAGGACCCAAGTCCAAGGTTCGCCAGATTAACATCATCGGCAACGAGCACTTCTCCGACGGGAAGCTGCGCGGCGAGATGGTCACCAAGGAAGCGCGCATAACGCGCATTTTCAGCTCGGGTACGAGCTATGACCCCGACCGCATGGCCTTCGATCAGCAGAAGCTGCGTCAGTTCTACCTGACTGA
This sequence comes from Novosphingobium indicum, assembly GCF_014645195.1. Taxonomy (GTDB): domain Bacteria; phylum Pseudomonadota; class Alphaproteobacteria; order Sphingomonadales; family Sphingomonadaceae; genus Novosphingobium; species Novosphingobium indicum. The sequence goes on from NZ_BMLK01000006.1 coordinate 155,183, forward strand.
AGGCTATGCTGACTTCCGCGTGGTTTCGGCCGTGGCCGAGCTTACGCCGGACAAGAAGGACTTCATCATCACGTACGTGGTGGAAGAAGGTAAGCGCTACAAGTTCGGCGACGTGAAGGTGGAAAGCCAGCTTCGCGATTTCGACGGCGAGAAGCTGGCGAAGAACCTGCCGATGAAGGCTGGCGACTGGTACAATGCCAAGCAGGTCGAAGATACCATCGACAGCCTCAACGAGACGGCCGGTGCCTTCGGTTACGCCTTTGCCGATGTCCGTCCGGAATACGACCGCAACAAGGAAGACCTCACCATGGGGATCACGTTCGTGATCCAGGAGGCTCCGCGCGTCTATGTCGAACGGATCGACATCAACGGCAACACGCTGACCCAGGACAAGGTCATCCGCCGCGAGTTCCGCCTTGCCGAAGGCGACGCATTCAACTCGCTGCAGGTCAAGCGCTCGACCAACCGCATCAAGTCGCTGGGCTACTTCCAGGAGAAGTTCGAGGTCGAACAGAAGCCGGGCAGCGGCGAGGACCGGATCATCCTCGAAGCCAATGTCGAGGAAAAGCCGACCGGCGAACTCCAGCTGTCGGCTGGTTTCTCGAGCCTCGAAAGCTTCATCTTCCAGGCCTCGGTGCGTCAGCGCAACTTCCGCGGTCGTGGTCAGACGGTCGGCCTGTCGGGCAGCTATTCGCGCTATTCGAAGAGCGTGCAGGCGAGCTTCGTCGAACCCTATCTGTTCGACAAGAACGTGTCGCTCGGCGTCGACATCTATCGCCGCGACTACAACAGCTTCAACTATTATAACTCCAGCCGCAATACGACCTACAAGCAGGCGACGACCGGCTTCCAGGTGCGTGCCGGTGTTCCGTTGACCGAATATGTCACGGCCATCGGTCGCTACACGCTCAACTACGACGACGTGTCGCTGAGCAGCAACCAGTTCTATTCGACCGACGAGAATGGCGTTTATGGCTGCGATCCGCTGCGCGCCGGTCGCTATCTGTGCGAAGCAATCGGCAAGCGCCTCAGCTCCATCCTCGGCCTCTCGCTGGTCTACGATACGCTCGACAACCGTATTCGCCCCTCGCGCGGCGAAACTGCGTCGATCAATGTCGACATTGCCGGTCTTGGCGGTGACGTGAAGTATGCGCGCCTGCGTGCCAACGCGGCAAAGTACTGGTCGCTTGGCAGCGGGTTTATCTTCTCGCTCTCGGCGGAGGGCGGTGCCATCACCGGCTATGGCGGCGACGAAATCCGTCTGACCGACCGCTTCTATCTTGGCGAGCCGCAGATCCGCGGCTTCGGCATCCGCGGTGTGGGCCCACGCGTCATCCGCCAGTACCTCAGTCAGGACGAGAACGGCGACTACACCGTTCAGAGCAACAAGTCCGACGATGCCCTGGGTGGCAAGTACTACTACATGGGCCGTGCCGAGCTGGAGATCCCGCTTGGCTCTGGTGCACGCGAGATGGGACTGCGTCCATCGATCTTCGTCGACACCGGCGCTGTTTGGAACATCAAGGCGCCCGACACCATCGACTGCGGTGCCGGCTGCTTCATCGGAACGCGCGACAGCGACGGCAATCAGCTCTACTACCCTGCCAACGGTGATGGTACCTTTGATACCACCACGACGACGACGTCCGAGCAGACCAACGGTACTGACAACCTGGCAGTCGGATCGACGCAGTATTTCACCGAGCGTTTCGTCGGCGATAGCTGGAAGCCCCGTGTCGCGGTGGGGTTTGGTGTGAACTGGAACTCGCCCTTCGGGCCGTTCCGCATCAACATTTCCAAGGTCCTCCTCAAGGAGGATGGCGACGATCCCAAAACATTCACATTTAACGTGGGAACCCAATTCTGATGAAAAAGATGTTCAAGACCGTGGCGCTGGGCTCGGCCCTCGCGCTTGCCACCGTCGCCGCACAGCCGGCTCTGGCCCAGAAGGCGAGCAAGGCAGAAGGCGGTACCATCGTTCCTGGCCTTGGCGTTGCCAACCTCGACGCCGTGATCGCCAACTCGAATGCCTACAAGACGGCCGAGCAGCAGCGTGAGACGACCTACAAGGCACAGTACGATCAGGCGCAGGCCCGTCGCGACCAGCTGACCGCTCAGCTTCAGCCGATGGTCGACAAGTTCAACACCGATCGTCAGGCGGCCAATCCGAACCAGGCTTCGCTGCAGCAGCAGGCCAATGCGATCCAGCAGATCCAGGAAAAGGGCAAGGCCGAACTTCAGCAGATCCTGCAGCCGGTCGCGATGTCGCAGGCTTATGTTCAGGAGCAGATCGAGGACAAGCTCAACGACGCTCTCAAGGCTGCGATGAACAAGCGCAGCGTCTCGATGGTCCTGTCGCCGGAATCGGTCATTGCTTTCAACGGTGCGGCCTACAACCTCAATCAGGACATCCTGAACGAGCTGAACACCGCCCTCCCGTCCGCGCAGCTGGTACCGCCGGCAGGGTGGGAGCCGCGTCAGGTTCGCCAAGCTCGTGCTCAGCAGGCTGCTGCCGAGCAGGCTCAGCAGAGCACCAGCACGCAGCCGGCCGGCCGCTGATAGAGCGCGAGTACCGGGCATGAGCGACAACACCGAAGTGGAATACGACACCGCGAAGATCCTGGCGGCGCTTCCGCACCGCTATCCGATGCTGCTGGTCGACCGCGTGGCTTCCCTCGCCGAAGAGGAAATCCATGCCGTGAAGGCCGTGAGCTTCAACGAGGACTTCTTCCAGGGCCATTTCCCCGGCCGTCCGATCATGCCCGGCGTTCTCCAGATCGAGGCGCTGGCGCAGGCCGCGGGCATTCTCGCCATCGAGAGCCTCGGCCTCGCCGGAACCGGCAAGCTGGTCTATTTCATGGCGATCGAGGATGCGAAGTTCCGCAATCCGGTCACGCCGGGCCATTTGCTCGATCTGCGTGCGGGCTTCGTCCAGAAGCGCTCGCGCGTCTGCAAGTTCTGGGGCAAGGCCTCGATCGGCGACAAGGTGACGTGCGAGGTGAACTTCACCGCGATGATCGCAGACAGCTGATTTACGCGGTCTCCTGCGCGACGGCAGGTGCACGGAGTCTTGCAATTATAAGCTTCCGGCGCTATGGGCGCCGCTTTCCTAGGCAGGCCGGTCGGAACCGGCCACATGCAGAGAGTACCGAATAATGAAGGCCGATACGCATCCCGACTACCACATGATCACGGTGCAGATGACCGATGGCACCACCTTCCAGACCCGCTCCACCTGGGGCGCTGAAGGCGATACGCTGGTGCTTGAAGTCGATCCGACCTCGCACCCGGCCTGGACCGGCGGTACGCAGCGCGTCAACGAAGGCGGTCGTGTCGCCCAGTTCAACAAGCGTTTCGGTGGTCTGTCGCTCAAGAAGAAGTGAGCGATCGGCATATAGCCAAAAAGAAAAAGGCGGTCCGGATCGGACCGCCTTTTTTCGTTCAGCCATCCAGGCCGAAGTTCATGAGGTCGTGCCATTCCCTCTGATCGGGCGGGACAGCGCGCAGGAATTCCATACCGGCGGCCTGACCACGTACCCAGCGCACGATCGCGGGCAGCATCGAGTTCTCGCAAAGTCCGATCGAGACGAACCCGCCCTGACGCAGCGCTTCGCCTTCGGTCTGGACGCAGCAGCCGTGCAGGGAGATGTCGGCCAGCAGAACGTCGAAGCGGCGACCCTGCGATGTTTCGAGAGTGGCTTCAAAGTGCGTGGCGTGACGCCGTTCGCGGCGGCGGTCATCCAGCGCGTCCTGATTGCTGGCGTATAGTCTTCCGATTGGTGCGTTCACAGCGATTCCCGTCTTTTGTGGCGCTAGGAGAGACGCGCATTGTCGCTCTGCAATCGTTAATCATCGCCCACGATACAGGCTTGCCAACGCGGTAACCCTGTTTCGACGGTGCGGAGATTGCCTTTGCAGGGAACGTTCCTAGTCTGACGCGTTGTGAAAACAGGTGTGGTTTGCACCACGGCCACCGGGGCGTGCTTTTCCTGATGGGGAGGCACCCGGTCGGTGGCGTCAAGTGATGGAAAGAGCCGAGAAGGTTCCGACAAGGAGAAGCGCTATGATCCGATCAGTCCCTATCGCCGCTGCATGTGCCCTGGTGCTGTCTGCATCCGCAGCCGTTGCGGAAGATTCGCCGGCGGCCGCCAAGGGCGAAACGGTGCATGCCACCGTCGTTGGATTGGATGGAAACTCGCTCGGCATGATCACCTTGCAGCAGACGCCGACCGGCGTCCTTGTGTCGACCGATCTCAAGGGGCTGCCCGAAGGCGAGCACGGCTTCCACTTTCACGAAAAGGGCATCTGCAGCCCGGCTGATAAGTTCACGACATCCGGCGGGCACTTCGCCGGCAGTCATGCCAAGCATGGGCTCATGGTGGAGGGTGGTCCGCACGCGGGCGATATGCCGAACCAGTACGTGGGACCGGATGGTGTACTGAAGGAGCAGATCTTCAACACCGGTGTGACGCTGACGCCCGGCCCGAATTCGCTGCTCGATGCAGACGGTTCGGCACTTGTGATCCACGCGGGTGCTGACGACTACATGAGCCAGCCTTCTGGCGCAGCAGGTAACCGTATTGCCTGCGCGGTGATCAGCGCTGGCGAATGATGCTGAACCTGGGGCAGGGCGGTTGCCTCCGTCCTAGCCCCAGGGTCTTTCGCGATACCATTGCGTGATCACGTACTTGCGGCCCGCGCGCACTTTCATCGCGTGGTGCAGCGTTGCGGCATTGAGCGAACCGTCGGGTTTGCGGTTGTTCCACGCGATCAGCTTGCCGCATTCCGGCTGAATCGTCTTGTTGATAGCCCGGAACCGAGTGGCGCCTCCGGCCTCCACATCGTTCAGGTAGATCATGAAGGTCCAGGTGCGCTGGCCGGCAACCGCGCAATAGGTCTCGTAGTCAGCGCTTTTCGGCTCGAAGTAGTCGGTATGCGCCTTGAATTCCTGACCGACCTCGTAGCGCTGGCCCTGAAGCGGTTCGGCATGCGCGAGATCGATTCCGGAAAGGTGCGAGAGCTTTTTCGCCAGTGCCGCGACGGCGGGGATTTCGGACGAGAGGTCGCAAGTCGAACTCGTGCGGAAGGCATTGTCGCCGTTGCTGTCGGCCACGGTGGAAGGTCGGTGCTGGGCTTCGATCAGTTCAGCGAGTGCCGCGCATTCCTCACGTGAGAGGAAGTCGCGCACGATGAACAGGTCCAGTCGCGATGACGGGAAGCGCTGAATGCCCGCGCGGGATAGCAGCCCCGCTGCCGATGATTCGCCTGGTTGCGTCATGGCGGCACCCATAGCGGCGTGGCAAGGGAGAGAAAATCGCGTGAGTTGTGCCCCGATCCGATTTTTTGCTTTGCAAGAAGGGCCGCCATGTGCAAATGCGCCCTCCCGCGCTTGGGGTGTTATGCTACGCCCTTCGCGAAACAGGACGCAGCTTGCAAAATAAGCGCATCCCGGGTGTGGCGATCGTAGCTCAGTTGGTTAGAGCGCCGGTTTGTGGTACCGGAGGTCGTGGGTTCGAACCCCATCGATCGCCCCATTTTTTCCTTTCATCGCGGCATCAGGTCCCTATTGCGGGTGACAAGCAAGACGCCTTGTTGTCCAACCCCTTGTTCCTTTCGCAACGGTCTTTAGAAGCGCGCCTGTCATGCATGGCTTTGCCAACCCGGCCCGATTCCTTCGCATCGCGCGATGGTTGATGCCCCTTTGCATGGGGGCGGGAATCGTCGTGGCTTTCGGCGCCCTCGGCTGGGGGCTCTTGGCCGCACCGGCAGAGCGCCTTCAGGGCGAGACCGTGCGAATCGTCTATCTTCACGTCCCGGCTGCCTGGCTCGGCATGGCCGGGTGGATGGGAATCGCCGTTGCGAGCTTCACCGAATTGGTCTGGCGGCACCCGCTGGCGGGCATCGCCGCGCGGGCCTGTGCCGTGCCGGGTGCGGTGTTCACGGCTGTCTGTCTGATCACCGGATCGCTCTGGGGCCGCCCCGCCTGGGGAACCTGGTGGGTGTGGGACGGGCGTCTCACCAGCATGCTTGTTCTGCTGTTCCTCTATTTCGGCTGGATGGCGCTGTCGCAGGCCAGCGAGGCATCGGACGGCGGGCAGAGCAAGGCGCCCGCGATCTTCGGACTGGTCGGTGCTGTGAACATTCCGATAATTCACTACTCGGTGACCTGGTGGAACAGCCTGCACCAGCCGCCCAGCATCACCATGGGCAAGTCGGCCATGTCCGGCGCTTTCCTGTGGCCGCTGCTGTTCGCCATGCTCGGGTTCACGCTGATTTTCGGCGGTGTCGTGCTGGCGCGCATGCGGGCTATTCTCGCCAATCAGCAGGCAGAGGCTCGCCTTCGCCGCAAGGCCCTGGCGGCAGGAGACCTGTAGTGCGCGAAGCCATGGATCCCTGGACATTCATTGCGGCGTCCTATGCCATCGGCGTGGGGGCCACGGTCGCCATGATCGGGTGGTCGTTGCTGTCGATGAGGCGCGCTGAAAAGCGCCGCGACGACGCGAGGAAGCGCTGATCATGGCTATCAAGGCAAAGCACCAGCGTCTGGTCCTGCTCGTGATCGCGCTTGTCGTGCTGATCGGCGCCGGGCTGCTTGCGGCCTGGGCACTGCGCAATCAGGCAAGCTATTTCTACGTGCCCAGCGAGATCGTTGCCGACCCGCCCGCGCCCGACCGAGCGGTGCGGCTTGGCGGCATGGTCGAGCAGGGTTCGATCAAGACACAGCCCGACGGGGTAACGATCTCCTTCGTCGTTCAGGATGGCGAGGCGCGCGTGCCGGTGACCTTCAAGGGCATTGCTCCGTCGCTCTTCGTCGAGGGCTCCGGCGTGGTCGCCGAAGGCAAGATGCGGACGGACGGCACGTTCATCGCCGACAATCTCCTGGCCAAACACGACGAGAACTATGTGCCGCGTGAAATGCAGAACATGACTGACGCGCAGGCCAAGCAGGTCGTGGCCGAAACCCAATGATTGCCGAACTCGGTCTTGCCGCCCTCTGGCTGGCTGCGGCACTGGCCGCGCTTCAACTCGTTTCGGGCTCACTGGGACTGACCCGGCGCGGGACGGCGATGAGCGGCGTCGTCCGGCCTCTTGCAGTCGTTCAGGGACTGCTTGCGTTGCTCGCCTTCGGCTGCCTGATCTATGTCTTCGCCGTCACGGACCTGTCGGTAAAGCTGGTCGCGGCGAATTCGCATTCGATGAAACCGCTGGTTTTCAAGATCGCCGGTGCCTGGGGCAACCATGAAGGTTCGATGCTCTTGTGGGTGACGGTGATGGGTATGGCCGGCGCTGTCGTCGCGCTCGTCGAGAAACGGCTGCCCGAACCGACCATGCTGGCCACGCTGGCCGGGCAGGCGTTCGTTTCGCTTGGCTTCTATGCCTTTCTGCTGCTGTCCTCCAATCCCTTCGAGCGGCTCTCGCCGGTTCCGCCTGAGGGCAATGGGCTCAATCCGCTGCTGCAGGATCTTGGCCTCGCGTTCCATCCGCCGACGCTTTACCTTGGCTATGTCGGGCTCTCGGTCGCCTTCAGCTTCGCCATTGGCGCACTGATTACCCGTGAGGTCGGCCCCGCCTTTGCCCGTGCCATGCGTCCCTGGGTGCTGGGAGCCTGGATTTTCCTGACCATCGGTATCACGGCCGGCTCCTATTGGGCCTATTACGAGCTCGGCTGGGGCGGTTGGTGGTTCTGGGACCCGGTCGAGAATGCCTCGCTGATGCCCTGGCTCGCCGCGACGGCGTTGCTGCATTCGGCCAGCGTTCTGGCTTCGCGCAACGCCTTGCGGGCGTGGACCATAATGCTGGGTGTGGTCGCTTTCTCGATGTCGATGATCGGCACCTTCCTGGTCCGTTCCGGCATTCTCACCAGCGTTCACGCTTTCGCCGTCGATCCCGAACGCGGCACTTTCATTCTTGGCCTGCTGGCGATCTATATCGGCGGTGCGCTGACGCTGTTCGCGCTGCGTGCGGCGACCGTGACCGAAGGCAAGCGCTTTGCGCTTGTCAGCCGCGAGGGGGCGCTCGTCTTCAATAACGTCATGCTTTCGGCCATTCTGGGCATCGTGCTGTTTGGCACGCTCTACCCGCTTCTGGCCGAGGCGATGGGGGCGAAGGTCTCTGTAGGCCCGCCGTACTTCAATCCGATGAGTGCGCTGTTCGCAGTGCCTATGCTGGTCGTGCTGGCTGTCGGTCCGTTGCTGCGCTGGCGTCGCGACAAGTTCGCACGCGTGGGCAAGGCGCTGGTGATCCCGGCCATGCTGGTGGCCGTGGCAGGTATCGCGGTTGTCATGATCGGCGGTGTATCGTTGCTGCCCTTCCTGGGGCTTGTTCTGGCGGTGGGCCTCGCGTGGGCGAGCTTCCTTCCCCTGCGCGACCGCAACCTGCGCCGCACGCCTTTGCCCGTCTGGGGCATGGTCATAGCCCATTTCGGCATTGCCGTGGCCCTGTTCGGCATGAGCTGCGAGAGTGCGTTCACGGTCGAGAAGCTTGTGGCGGTTCGAACCGGTGACATTACCGAGGTCGGCCCGTGGGGCGTGAAGCTCGATGCCATCGAACCGGTGGCGGGGCCGAACTGGACTGCTCTCGAAGCCCGGTTGCTGGTGCGGTATGGTCCCGATGGCAAGGTTACCCGCATGCTGCCTCAATCGCGCAGCTTCTGGGCACCGCCGCAGCAGACCAGCGAATCCGCGCTGCTGACGCGCTGGAACGGGCAGCTTTATGCCGTGCTTGGCGGAGAGGGCGAGGATGGCCGCTGGCAGCTTCGCCTGTGGTGGAAGCCCTTCGTGCCGCTGATCTGGATTGGCGGGCTCCTGATTGCTCTTGGCGGCGTCTTTGCGCTGATCGGTCGGGTAAAGAGCGATGTGCGCCGTCTGGTGGCCAAGGGCAGGATTGCCGACCGCCATGAAGGGGAAGCGCAGTTGGGGATGCGGCCATGAGCGACCTTCCCGCCAACAAGCCCCGGCGCTGGGTGATCTGGCTGCCGCTGGCGCTTTTTCTCGGCTTTGTCGTGCTCGTGATGATCGGTCTGTTCCGTCCGGCAGACAGGAATGTCGCCAGCGCGCTCGTCGGCAAGCCGATGCCTGAGTTCAGTCTGCCGCCGGCGCTGCCGGGCCGTCCGGGACTGGACAGCAAGCTACTGGCCAATGGCAAACCGCATCTCGTGAACATTTTCGCGAGCTGGTGCGTACCCTGCCGTGTCGAGGCTCCCCAACTGGCCGCACTGGCAAAGGCCGGTGTCCCGATAGAGGGCATCTCGGTTCGCGACACGACCGAGAACCTGCAGGCCTTCCTTCAGCAAAATGGTGATCCCTACCAGCGGATCGGGGCCGATGACGATGGGCAGGTCCAGCTTGCGCTGGGCTCTTCCGGTGTCCCCGAAACCTATGTGATCGATGGCAAGGGGACGATCGTCTATCAGCACATCGGTGAAATTCGCCCCGAACATCTGGGGCTGCTGCTCGACAAGCTGAAAGAGGCCGGCCGATGATGCGCGCGGCTTACAGCTTTGTCGCGGGCATGGTTCTCGCTCTGGGACTGGCCACGGGCACGCCGGGAATGGCGCAGGAGGAACGCTCGACCGCGCCCTATGCCTATCGGCAGCTCGATGATCCCGCCAAGGAAGAGCAGGCGCAGGACTTGATGGAAACGCTGCGCTGCCTGCAGTGTCAGGGCCAGTCCATCGCCGACTCGGATGCACCGATAGCCGGCTCGATGCGTTCGCTCGTGCGCGAGCGCATCGCCGCGGGCGAGGAGCCCGAAGCGATCCGCTCCTGGCTGATCGAGCGTTATGGTGACTACGTGAGCTATGCGCCCCGGATCACCGGTCTGACGTGGCCGCTGTTTGCGGTGCCTGCCGTGCTGGTCCTGCTCGCATTCCTGCTGCTGCGCCGCCGGTTCGGCGCGAAAGCGGATGAAGGAGGCGAGGCATGACCTGGGTCTTCGTCATTGCCCTTGCCCTGATTGCATTCGGGCTTATCGTTTTCGCCTTCAAGACACCGCGCGGGACGCGTGAGGCCGTTGCAGCTGCATTGCTGCTCGGTCTTGCCGGCTACGTCACGCAAGGTTCGCCAGCCATGCCGGGCGCACCGAAGCCGCCGAGCGAATCCATGTCGCGCGATGCCGCCTCGCTCGTCGAAGCGCGGCTCAAGGTCACCAACAAAGGCATCCCGCCAAACAACCAATGGGTGGTGATCGCCGATGGTCTGGCGCGGAACGGCCGTTATGCCGATGCCGCAAAGGTTCTGCGCGGGGCTATCGAGAAGGATCCGGGCAATTCGGAAGCCTGGCTCGCGATGGCCAATTCGCTGATGGCGCATTCGGAAGGTGTCCTTACGCCTGCTGCGATCTATGCCTATCGCCGTGCGGCAAAGGCTGACCCCAATGCGCCGGGACCGCCATTCTTCTTCGGCTTGGCACTGCTGCAGAGCGGGAACGTGGCCGAGGCACGATCGCTCTGGGCCGATGTGCTGGACCGCGCGCCGGAGGACGCCGAGTGGCGCGCGCCTCTGGAACAACAGTTGAAGCGACTCGATGCAGTGCTGTCGCAACAGCCTGCGGGCGCTTCCGATTCGGTTCCGTCCCAACCGTGAACGGGCTTTTGACCGCACTTTCTGCGGCGTTGCTTGGCCCAACGCATGCTGCTAACGGCCACACCCTTGCCGCAGTGGCGAAATGGGCCTGCGAATCCATGACGGGGCGCACGAATGAGTGATGCAACATCGGATACGGCTGACGGCCCGGCGTTTATCGATCCGGTCACAGCCTCCGCAACACCGGGGCATGGTGGCCATGGCTCGGGCAATATCGCGAAACTGGCGTTCGGCGCTGTCGGTGTCGTCTTCGGCGACATCGGTACCAGCCCGATCTACGCTTTCCGTGAAACGTTCGTCGGCCCGCACCCGCTGGCGATCGACGAACTGCACATCCTCGGCGTCGTCAGCCTGATTTTCTGGTCGATGACGCTGGTCGTCTCGGTCCAGTACGTCAGCATTCTCATGCGGGCGGACAACAAGGGGCAGGGCGGCAGCCTTGCGCTGGTCGCGCTGATTTCCGGCGTGCTCAAGAAACGCCGATACAGCGGCTTGATCGTCCTTCTCGGGGTTTTCGCGACATCGCTTTTCTACGGCGATTCGATGATTACGCCGGCAGTTTCGGTGCTGTCTGCGGTGGAAGGTCTGACCGTCGTCCAGTCCAGTCTCGCGCCGTTCGTGCTGCCGATCGCTCTGATACTGCTGATCGGCTTGTTCGTTCTGCAAAAGAGCGGGACGGCCAAGGTCGGTGCGCTGTTCGCGCCGGTGATGGTCATCTACTTCATCACGCTTGCCGTTCTCGGCATCTATCATCTGGTGCAGATGCCCGGCGTGCTGGTGGCACTCAATCCGTGGTACGCGATCCAGTTCTTCCTCACCGACAAGATGCTGGGCTTCCTCGCGCTTGGTTCGGTCGTGCTGGCCGTGACCGGCGCAGAGGCGCTCTATTCGGACATGGGGCACTTCGGGCGCGGTCCTATGCGGCTTTCCTGGTTCGGCTTCGTAATGCCGTGCCTGCTGATCAACTACTTCGGTCAGGCCGCCATGATTTTGGGGCTCGACGATGCCTCGGCGGCAGAGGCCATGGAGAACCCGTTCTTCAACCTTGCGCCGGACTCGCTGCGTCTGCCGCTCGTGATCCTTGCAACCTGCGCGACCTTCATCGCCAGTCAGGCGGTGATTTCGGGTGCATTCTCGATCACGCACCAGGCAATGCAGCTCGGTTTCATTCCGCGTCTTTCGACCCGGCACACCAGCGAGCATGAGGTCGGACAGATATACATTCCGTTCGTGAACTGGGCGCTGATGACGGGCGTGATCGTACTGGTTCTGGTGTTCCAGAACTCGTCGAACCTTGCGTCGGCCTACGGTATCGCGGTTACCGGTGCGATGCTGATCGACACCTGCCTGATGGCGGTGCTGCTGATCGGCTTGTGGCGATGGAAGATGTGGCTGGCCGTGCCTGTCATCCTGCTTTTCTTCATCGTCGACGGCGCCTACTTCGCCGCGAACGCGGCCAAGATCGCCGACGGCGGCTGGTTCCCGCTGCTGATCGGCGGCATTGCCTTCACGCTGCTGACGACCTGGAACAAGGGCCGCAAGCTCATGCGCGACCGCATGACCGAAGCCGCGCTGCCGCTGAACGTGTTTGCCAAGAGCGCGCATGGCAGTGCTGCCCGCGTTCCGGGTACCGCGATCTTCATGGCTTCCAGCAATATCGGCGTACCCTCGGCGCTGCTGCACAACATCAAGCACAACAAGGTCCTCCACGAGCGCGTCGTCGTGCTCACGATCGAAGTGCAGGACGTGCCCTATGTCGAACCGCGCGATCGGTATGAAGTCATCGATCTGGGGCAGGGCTTCTTCCGCATGACGCTGCGCTACGGCTTCATGGAAGAAACCGACGTGCCCCATGCGCTGGCCTATGCGCCGATGTGCGGGGCGCCGTTCGAGATGATGAAGACCAGCTTCTTCCTCTCGCGCCAGACGCTGGTCGCATCGGAGAAGCCGGGCATGGCGATCTGGCGCGAAAAGCTGTTTGCGTGGATGATGCGCAACGCGGCCAGCGCGATGGAATTCTTCCGCCTGCCGACCAACCGCGTGGTGGAATTGGGCAGCCAGCTGGAGATTTAGTCTCCGGCGGCTTCCATCACCGCCAGCGGGTTCAGGTACTCCGTGTGCTCGACGATCACGCCGTCGCGGAAGCGCACGAAGATCACGTAGCTGTTCCGGTATGGCTTGCCATTGGCCATAGTCGTTTCGGCCTGCGCGGTCGCCACGACCAGGTCTGGGTCTTCGGTGCGCAGGATCACCTTGTTCGAGAAAACGAGCGGTGCGCGGCCCTTCGCCGAACTCTGTAGCGCAGCCTGTGCAACTTCGCGCTCTGCGAACTCGTTGGGCAGACCCGGAGGCATGAACGGCAGGCGCAGGATGAAATCGTCCGCCACCGGGCCGCAATAGCCTTCGAAATCGCCCTGCGGCATATGGGCAAGCCAGTCTTCGACTTGCGCGACGATGTCATTCATCGCGGTGTTCTCCCGGTATTCTAAGCTAGACCCTCAGGCACCGGTCCATCGTGTCAGCCGTGCTTTGCAAAGGACAGCCGCCAGTTTGGAGCAAATCGGCGCATCGTTCGGGATTGGGCATCGGCTGCCGATAACCCTGCCGATCCGGGATCAATTGGTGCGGTCATGCACTGGGTATTGTGAAAGGAGTTCAGTGCCATGCCATTTCCCATCCGCACGCTGGTCCATGACTTCCGCTGGATACATTTGGCGGTCGGGCTGTCCGGCAACACGCTGTTTTTCGTCGGCAGTATCCTGTTCCTCCCGACGTTTGAGCCGTGGAAGACGCTGGCGGTATGGATGTTTATCGTCGGGTCCGCCCTGATGCTGCTGGGTTCGCTGGGCGAGCTGCTCAAGCAGACTTTGGCACCCAACGAATAGAGGGCTGCGCCGCCGCTTCAGTCGTGCGGCGGGTTCTCGATCAGCTCTTCCTTGGCCTCTTCGCCCATGCCGTGTTTCAGAACCATCGGCAGTTGCGAGAAGGTGAAGACGAACGACAGGACGGTGAAGCCCCAGAGCTTTGCCTGAAGCCAGGTCTCGAAGCTCACGGTATAGACCAGCGCGGTGTTGAGCACCGCGAGGAACAGGAAGAACCACGCCCAGTTGCGCGAGAGCTTCATCCAGCCTTCCTCGTTCAGACCCTCGAAAGCGGACTGGAGGAGGTACTTGAGCATCGCCTTGCCGCGCCACAGCCCGAAGAACAGCACGCCCGAGAACATCAGGTAGACGGCCGTGGGCTTGATGCGGATCCAGAAGTCGTTGTGGAAGATCACCGTCAGCGTGCCGAAACCGATAATCAGCACGGTTGTCAGCCACAGCATCGGCGAGACATGGCCGAGCCGCCATTTGGAGATGCCGAGCGCAACCAAGGTGGCGATCATAAAGGCAACAGTGCCCTTGATGACGGCGCCGACCGTCGCCAGCGAACTGCCTTCGCCGGACGGTGAATAGTATTTGTAAGCAAGGAAGAAGACCAGCAGCGGGCCGAAATCGACGATGAGATTGACCCACGAGCTCTTGGGCTTCTCGGGCTGCTCTGCCTGTTGGGTGTTGCTGTCGGTCATTACGCAATTCCGGCGATAACGCGGGCCAGAAGGTCCGGATTGAAGGGACGCAGGTCATCGATCTTTTCGCCGACGCCGATGGCGTGGATCGGCAGACCGTATTGCTCGGCCGCCGCGACCAGCACGCCGCCGCGCGCGGTGCCGTCGAGCTTGGTCATGATCAGGCCGGAAACGCCCGCCACTTCCTTGAATATCTCGATCTGCGAGAGCGCATTCTGACCATTGGTGGCATCGAGCACCAGCACCACGTCGTGCGGTGCCTCGGGATTGAGGCGGCCGAGGACGCGGCGGATCTTGGCCAGCTCGTCCATCAGTTCGCGCTTGTTCTGCAGGCGGCCGGCAGTGTCGACGATCAGCGCGTCGATGCCCTGATCGGTCGCCGACTTGACCGCATCGAACACGACCGAGGCCGGATCGCCGCCTTCGGGCCCCTTGACGATGGGAATGCTTAGCCGCTCGGCCCAGACGCCCAACTGGCCGATGGCCGCCGCGCGAAAGGTGTCGCCGGCAGCCAGCATCACCGCGTAGTCCTGTTCCTGGAACAGATGCGCGAGCTTGGCGATCGTCGTGGTCTTGCCCGATCCGTTGACGCCGATCACCAGAATGACCTGCGGACGCGGGAAGGCAACGACGTCGAGTGGCTTGGCAACGGGGCGCAGGATCTCGGCGATTTCGCGCGCGACCACTTCCATGATGGCGCGCTCGTCGACATCGCGCTCGAAACGTTCTTCGGCAAGGCGGTCCCGGATGCGGGCAGCGGCGCGCGGGCCGAGGTCGGACATGATCAGCGCGTCTTCGATATCGTCGAGCTGTCCGTCATCGAGGCGTGTCTTGCCGACGATTCCAGCGAGGTTGCCGGTCAGCCGTTCGGACGTCTTGCGAAAGCCGCCGAACAGGCGGTCGGACCATTCACCGCCGTCATTGCCGGGATCGGCAGCCTCGTTCTCGGGCGTGGGGCCCTCGGTACTCATGCTTCCAGTATTCCTTCGACTACCCTTGCGGGCGTAACGCGGATCAAAGCGCCGGGCTGCGTGCCGGCGGGCAGACGTACGGGCGCGAAAGTTTCCGCATGTCCGGCTCCGCCTTTCTCGGCCAGCACCCATAGCGGCTTGCCGGTTTGCGCGGCAAGCCAGTCTGCGCGCACTTGTGCCACCTTTGCCCGCAATTCCGCGGCGCGGGCCTTCACGATGGACGGATCGACCTGCGGCATGCGCGCGGCCGGCGTGCCCGGGCGCGGGGAGAAGGGGAAGACGTGTCCGTGGACGACTCCGGCCTGTTCGATGATCGAGAGGTTCGCTGCGTGGGCTTCCTCGTCTTCGGTCGGAAAGCCGGCGATCAGGTCGGCACCGACGGCGATTTCGGGGCGCCTGGTGCGAAGCCGCTCTACCAGTGAGAGCGCATCGGCGCGGCTGTGCCGGCGCTTCATGCGCTTGAGGATCAGATCGTGCCCGTGCTGCAGCGAAAGATGCACGTGCGGCATCATTCGCGCTTCACCGGCGAGAAGGCCGAACAGTGCATCGTCCACTTCCGCACCATCGATCGAGGAGAGGCGCAGCCGGGGCAGGGCTGGAAACTTTGCGAGGATCGCTTCACACAGCGCGCCGAGGTGCGGGCTCCCAGGCAGGTCTGCGCCCCAGGATGTCAGGTCGACGCCGGTAAGCACGATCTCGTTCACCGCGGCATCGAGGTGCACGGCGACATCCTGCAGTACTTCGGCAATCGAGTGCGAGCGGCTGGGCCCGCGGCCCTGCGGGATCACGCAGAAGGTGCAGGCATGGTCGCAGCCGTTCTGCACCTGAACGAAGCCGCGCGTATAGCCACGCCTTTCGCGAACAAGTGGCGCTATCGGCACGTTCCACGCGCGCGGATCGAGCTTGGCAGTGTTGGCCACGAGGCCGTCGACTTCCGGCATCGCGCCGAGCATTTCGCGTTCGACTTCCGCCGCACAGCCCGTGACGATCAGCCGCGCATCGGGGCGGGCGCGGCGCGCACGGCGGATCGCCTGGCGCGTCTGGCGCACGGCCTCGCTGGTTACCGCGCAGGAATTGACGACGACGAGGTCTTCGCTGCCGCCCAGCATGACGCGCATGGCCTCGCTCTCGGACAGGTTGAGGCGGCAGCCGAGCGAATGGACTTCGACAGTCAATCCGTGCTCCCGGCCGCAAGACCGTAGTCGGCGGGATCGAAGTTGCCGCGGAAGCTCTCGGTGGCGGGCCCCGTCATGACGATCTCGCCGTCCTCGCGCCATTCGATCTGGAGCGGGCCGCCAGGAAGGGTGACGGTCACCTTGCGGTCGACGAGGCCACGGGTCATCGCGCCGATCGCGGTGGCGCAGGCGCCGGTACCGCAGGCCCGGGTCAGGCCTGCACCGCGTTCCCAGACACGCAGGGTGATCGCATCGCGCGCCGTGATGCCGGCAACGTTGACGTTTACGCGCTCGGGAAAAACGGGGTCAGTCTCGATCAGCGGTCCGAGGCGCTCCATGTCGATGGCATAGGGATCGTCGACGAAGAAGATCACGTGCGGGTTGCCGACGTTGACCGCTACCGGGCTTGCGAGGCCTTCCCAGGCGAGCGGCATCGTGTGGGTATCCATGGCATAGGCCAGCGGGATCGCATCCCAATCGAACCGCGGCTTGCCCATCTCGACGGAAATTCCGCCATCGCAAGGGCTGGCGGATATCATGCCGCCCAGGGTCTCGATCCTTGCTGGCCGACCATGGAGCAGACCGACAGCGCGTGTCGCATTTCCGCAGGCCTCCACTTCGCTGCCATCGGCATTGAAGATGCGCATGCGAAAATCGCCGTGCTCGGAGGGCTCCAGCACAATAAGCTGGTCGCATCCGATGCCGGTATGGCGGTCTGCCAGCGCAGTCGCAAAGGCAGCATCAAGGGCCGGAAGGCGCTGCTTGCGTCCATCCAGCACGACGAAGTCGTTGCCGAGCCCGTGCATCTTGGTGAAGTCGATCCGCATGGCGCGCGATCTAGGTGTTGCCGGCGCCAAGGTCCAGAGGAATGCGGGCGATTGCGCGATCGACCGAAGGCGGTGTCAGGCGTTTCCGACGCGCTGCGGAGACTTGGCGGGCTCTTCCGTTTCGGAGCTTGCACCGGCTTCTGCCTTGGCAGCGTCGTCTGCCGTCATCGGCTTCTGGATCAGGAACGGCATGTCCGGCTGAGAAGGGCTGCCGAGCTGCGCCAGCCATTCGGTGATCTCCGCAGCCGGGCGCGGACGGCCGTAGTAGTAGCCCTGACCCTTGATGGAGCCGTACTGCATGAGGTGCTCGAGCACTTCGCCGGTCTCGATACCCTCGACGGTGACGGGAAGCTTGAGGCCCTGACCCAGCATCGCAATGGCGTGAACAATGGCGGCATTGTCCTTGTTCTCGATCAGGCTCGTCACGAAGCTGCGGTCGATCTTGATGCGGTCGAAAGGCAGGCTGCGCAATTGCGCGAGCGAGCTGTAGCCCGTGCCGAAATCGTCGAGGCTGATCTTGATGCCCTGATTCTTCAGGCTGGTGATCAGCGAACGGGCCTGCGCGATGTTCTGGTGCAGGCAGCTTTCGGTGATTTCAATCTCGAGCCGGTGCGGCGGGAAGTTCGCTTCCACCAGCAGGCGCAGCAGCTTTTGCGAGAACCACGGATCGCGAAGCTGCATAGGCGAGATGTTTACCGCCAGCGTCAGGCGGGAATCCCAGCCCTTGGCATCTTCCAGCGCTTGCCGGATCACGCTTTCCGACAGATCGCCGATGGCGCCGATGTCTTCGGCAACGGGAATAAAGATATCGGGAGACACGATGCCGAAATGCGGCGAGTTCCAGCGCGCGAGCATTTCGAAGCCGGTGAGTTCTCCGGTCTGCACATCGATCTGCTGTTCGTAGTAGGGCACGAACTCACCGCGCGGAATGCCCTGGCGGATGCCGCTTTCCAGTTCGGTGCGGAAGCGCATCTCGTCGGCCATCAGGCCTTCGAACCAGAAGAAGTCGTTCCGGCCTTGGCGCTTGGCGTGGTACATGGCGATATCCGCCATTTCGAGCATCGCATGGGCATCGGGGCGGTTGCCGTCGACGCCGGGCACGTCCGACCGCGCCATGCCGATCGAGGCTGTAACCTCAATGCTGATGGCGTTTATTTGCGTGCTCTCGCCAATCGCCTTCACGAGCGAGGATGCCGTCTGGTTGAGCGTGTCTGCGCGCGACTTGTCGAACACGAACGCGGCCGCGAATTCATCGCCGCCGATGCGTCCGAGCAGGGCGCTCTTGGGCAGGCTCTGGGAGATGCGCTGAGCGCACTCGCGCAGCAGCAAGTCGCCGGTGCTGTGCCCGTTGAAGTCGTTTACCTGCTTGAAGTTGTCGAGATCGATCATCATCAGCGCAACGGCCTGGCCGCTGGCCTCGGCGCTGTCGATCAGCCGGTCGACGCATTCGTTGAAGCTGCGCCGGTTGAGAAAACCGGTCAGCGGATCGGTTTCGGCCAGTTGCCGTGCCTGCCTCTCGGCCGCCTTGCGGAGCTGGATTTCCTCGCAGAGCTGGCGATAGCGGCTCCATCCGAAAATGATGATCGCGATATTGAGCAAGAAGGCGTTGAGCATGAAGTTGTCAGGGCCGGGACCCCGTTCCATCAGCGAGTCCATCACTGATGGGGCGACTTCACTGCCGGTTGCGACAAACAACAGGATCGCTGCGGTAACGATACCGAGCGCGACAACATCTACCTGGCGAGCGTTCTCGCCCGTTTCTTCTCCGGTTACAGTGTTACCGGATAATGTTGCCTTCACCCGAAAGCTCCCCTGGTCTGTCAGCCAAGGGGCATTTGTGAACGTCTACTCTGAAATTTCCGTTAAGCGGGGCCATATCCGCAGCTCTGCATTTGCCGGAATAGAGCCCCGCCCAGTTTATTTACCCTGTCAGGACTTGAGGCCGATCTCGCGCAGACGCTCCTGCAGATAGTCGTCCGCCGTGATCGATTCCGGATAGCGGTCCGGACTGTCGGCGCTGATACATTCGGGCAGCGTCACGAAGCGGAAGTCGCTGCGCAGGTGCAGGAAGAACGGCATCGAGTAGCGGCTGTAGGTCGCCCGGTCGCCGGTCGGATTGCGGACGCGGTGAGTCGTCGAGGGCAGCACATGATTGGTGAGGCGCTGCAGCATGTCGCCGATGTTGATGACCATCGCGCCTTCCGGCGGTGCGACCGAAAGCCATTTGCCGTTCTTTCCGAGGAGCTCAAGACCTGCCTCCTGCGCGCCCAGCAGCAGGGTGATGAGGTTGATGTCCTCATGGGCGCCTGCCCGGATGGCACCACCGGCACCTTCGCTCACCGGCGGGTAGTGCAGCAGCCGCATGACGGAGTTGCCGTCTTCGATGGCCGGATCGAACCAGCGGGCGTCGAGGCCCAGGTCGACGGCGATGGCGGAGAGGACTTCGGCGCCGGTCTTGTCGAACTGGTTGTAGAGTTCGGTAAAGGTCTCGCGGAAGCCGTCGATCTCTTCAGGCCAGACATTGGGGGGCATGGTCGCGGCAAGGGCGGAGCCCTCCGGAAGGTCGCGGCCGATGTGCCAGAATTCCTTGAGATCCTTCTCGGTGGCGCCTTTGGCCACTTCAGTGCGGAACGGCGTGTAGCCGCGTGCGCCGCCCTGACCGGAATTGAAATACTTCATCTTGGTTTCGACCGGCAGATCGAAGAACTGTTGTGTCAGGTCCCAGGCCCGGTCGATCAGGCCCTGATCGATGCCGTGATCGCGAATCATCGTGAATCCGAAGGTGCGAAAGCTCTCTCCGATCCGCGGGGCGAGCCGGTCCCGATCGGTCTCGAGGCTCAGGACGGGAATTTCAGCAAGTTCCATGGTGGTGGTGCAATCCGTTTTGAATCGTTTATGCGACCCCTTTAGGGATCTCGACCCATAATCGAAATGGAAAGGCGATGCATGTCTAAGCGCTACTGGCTGATGAAGTCTGAACCGGACGCGTACAGCTGGGACGATCTGGTGGAAGAGGGCGAAGGAACGTGGGACGGTGTGCGCAACCACCGGGCCGCCAACAACCTGCGAGCCATGCAGGTGGGCGATGAAGCTTTCTTCTACCATTCGAACATCGGCAAAGAGATTGTCGGGATTGCTACGATCAGCGAGGCGGGCCTGACCGATCCCAGCGATCCGGAAGGCAAGTGGGCGGCCGTGAAAGTGAAGCCCGTACGCAAGCTCGCAAATCCGGTTACGCTCAAGCAGATCAAGGCCGACCCGAAGCTGGCCGATATCGAACTGGTGAAACTGTCACGCCTTTCGGTCGCGGTGATCACGCCCGAGGAATGGAAGTACATCATTTCCATGGCGGAAGGCTGAGCCCGGCCCGATACGGGACGAGCGGATGTCCTGGCAGGGTGGGCGGCGGAACCGCCTTCGTTCGCCAGGCGTTCTCTTCATGAAAGCGGCAGATCTTTTCTGCCCTGCAATCATGGAGTGAAAATCATGGGTGAACTCAAGGACACCGTAAAGGGCCTCGGCAACGAAATCGCAGGCAACGCCAAGCAGGCCGTCGGCGAGGCCAGCAATGACAAGGACAAGAAGGCTGAAGGCAAGGCGCAGGAAGCCAAGGGCGAAGTCCAGCAGGGCATCGGCAAGGTGAAGGGCGCTTTGGGCGACAGGATCTGACCGCTCGCTTCCGCGCTATCCAGCGAATCATGGAAAGGCCGCCTTCGGGCGGCCTTTTTCGTGTAAACTGAGCGGTTTGAACGGCATGGAATTAGTGCGCTTTCCGCACACTCGTCCCGTTATGGGAAGCCGTTTTCGAGGCGCTTGGCAAAATCGTAAACAAATTCTTAAGACGTGCGTTATGAGAAAAATGACACGTCGCGCTCTCGTACTCTCACAGGAATCGGCCGGGCATCCCTTCCGTCGGTCGTTGCCACCCCATGTCTTTACCGAACCGCTCGGTGTCGATGCCGATGAAGAGGACGATAACGCACGTGCAGCCCGTCGTTGGCGCATGGCAGGGGGAGACTGGCGAGGGTTCCTCGCGGCTTACTGCGCAAGCTTCGTGGCGATCAGCATCTTCATCGCCTGACGGGCGACAGGCCGGTCAGGCGGTAACCGCCGACCGTTCCGCCCGAAACAGCAGGTAGCCGAGCCAGGCCGAAGCGCCGCAGCTCAAGGCGACCACCAGCAACTGCCGCACCACCGGAAGGCCGCTCAGCGTCATTGCTTCGGTCAGGACTGCGCCCAGAACCATCGCGCCGGAATTGACGATGTTGTTTGCCGCGACCGTGCGGGCGGTCTGCGACTTGTCGACGAATGTCGTCAGGAAGGCGTAGAGCGGAACCACGAACATACCGCCGCTGATGGCAATACCGAGCAGTGTCAGCAGCAGCGGGACAGCGAGAGGCTGAACCACGAAAGTGGCGACATCCATCAGTTCTTCGGGGCCGTTGTGCGGTGGCCAGATCGCGCAGACCTGCTGGAAGGCCACCAGGAAAACGCCCATCCCGATGACAGAGATCGGCGACCACTTCGCCGATACAGTCCCCTTGAGCATGGCATTGATGACCATCGATCCGATGGCCACACCGACCGAGAAGATCACGAGGAAAAGGCTCGCGACCTGCTTGCTGGCCATGAGGATGTTCTTGGCGAGTGGCGGGAACTGGATGAACAGCACGGTGCCGATCGCCCAGAAGAAGCTGATGGCGCAGATGGCCAGAAAGACGCGGCGATCCTTCATCGTTGTGCGCACAAGCGTCACTGACGAACGTATCACGTGGTAGTCCAGCGGTTCGACTTTTCCCAGCGGCGGCGCGGGCGGGACCTTGCTGCCGGCGAAAAAGCCGATCCCGGCAACCGCAACGACGGCGATGGCTGCCGCCTGCACGCTGATCCAGCCAGCAACGATGGTGCCTGCCAGAACCGCCAGATATGTACCGGCCTCGACCATGCCGGTGCCAGCCAGAACTTCTCCGCGCTCCAGATGCTGGGGCAGGATGGCGTACTTGATCGGCCCGAAGAAGGTCGAGTGGATGCCCATGGCGAACAGGGCTGCGAGCATCAGTGGAATGGCCATCGTATGCAGTGCGACACCCTGCCAGGCGAGCACGAGACCGGCTCCGCCGATCAGCATAATGGCGATTTCGCAGGCCTTGATGATGCGGATCAGCAGGGCCTTGTCGCGCATGTCCGCCAGCTGCCCGGCCAGCGCCGAGAGCAGGAAGAACGGAATGATGAAAATGGCCGAGGCCAGAGCGCTGAAGCGGGCTTCCTGTGCCTCGGAATTATAGACCTCGTACACGACGTAGAGGATCATCGCGTTCTTGAACAAATTGTCGTTGAACGCCCCGAGGAGCTGGGTGACGAACAGGGGAAGGAAGCGTCGCGCCCGTATCAGTTGGGTCGTGGTCATGTCGGGTTGTAACCGGCCTGCCTTTCGTTGCCGGGACACTTAATGCGGTGGGCAGGGGGCACAACCCCTGATCTGCACTTTATTCCATGCTCGCTTAGGGGCTATGGGCGGGCGGACATGCTGACCTTGCCCAACATCCTGACGCTATCGCGTATCCTCACCGTCCCGCTGCTGGCTTTCCTGCTGTGGTGGCCTGACTGGGAATTCGGCTACGGACTGGCCTTCGGGCTCTACTGCCTGATGGGGATCACCGACTATTTCGATGGTTATCTCGCGAGGTCGAGCGGCACCGTTTCAAAGCTCGGCGTTTTTCTCGACCCGATCGCCGACAAGATCATGGTCGCGGCCGTGATTCTGGTGCTGACCGCGCAAGGCATTCTGCGCGGCCCTTACGTGGGCGATATGCACGTGATTGCAGGGCTGGTCATCCTGATCCGAGAGATCGCCGTATCGGGTCTGCGCGAATTCCTTGGTCCGCTGCAGGTCTCCATGCCGGTAAGCAAACTCGCCAAGTGGAAGACGGCTTTCCAGATGATCTCTCTCGGCGCTCTGATACTCGGCGCGGCGATGCCCTGGTGGAACATGTTCGTGGGCAGCGTGGAGATCAACATTCCCCATACTGCTGGCCTTGCGACTCTTTGGGCAGCAGCGGCTCTCACGCTGATCACCGGTTGGGACTATCTGCGCGTCGGCCTCAAGCACATGGATTGAAGGCCAGGGCGAGCACGTTGCTCAGCCTGCGCGAAGTTCGTCCGCCAGCATCTTGAACTCGTCCGAACGCGGCGAATTCTTGCGCCAGACCAGCGCGATCTCGCGGTTTGCATTGGCAGAGAGCAATGGCCTTGCGACGACATTGGTCCCGTTGAGGATGCCGGCGTCGAGCGCCATTTCGGGCAGCATCGTCAGGCCAAGGCCGTTGTCGACCATCTGTACCAGTGTGTGCAGGCTGGTGCCGATCATGGTCGCGCTGGCGCGCAGTTCCGGGCGATTGCAGGCGGCGAGGGCATGATCCTTGAGGCAGTGCCCGTCCTCGAGCAGCAGCAGCCGGTTCTCGTCGATGATTTCCGGTGAAACCTCGGCTGGCGGATTGCGTGGATCGTCGTGGGGGAAGGCGACGAAGAAAGCGTCTAGCTCGATAGTTTCCTTTTCGACCTCACCGGTCGGGTAGGGCAGGGCGAGCAGCACACAGTCGGCCCGGCCGTGGTGCAGCGACTCGATGGCCTGCTGGCTCGGCTCCTCACGCAGGAACAGCTTCAGGTTGGGCCGCTCGCGTCGCAGTCGGGGCAACATACGAGGGAGCAGGAATGGAGCGATCGTGGGGATCACGCTCATGCGAACTTCGCCCGAGAGCGGCTTGCCGCTCGACTGGACGAGTTCGGACAGTTCCTCGGTCTCGCGCAGGATGCGGTGCGCCTTGGCCACGACCTGGTTGCCCAGCGGCGTGAATCGGACGGCACGCTTGGTACGCTCGACCAGCGTTACACCCAGCAGCGATTCCAGATCGCGCAGGCCCGCGGAAAGCGTGGACTGGGAGACGAAACAGGCCTCGGCCGCGCGGCCGAAATGCCCATGCTCATGCAGCGCCACAAGGTACTGAAGCTGCTTGAGCGTAGGCTGATAGACAGTCATGGGGCGCTTTGGTCGTCCGTTTGGTCAGCGAGTTCGTCGGTCTTGGCATCGTCGACGTGAGTCATCTTCAGCTTGCCGTTTTCCACCGCGAAGGCAAGCTTGCCCTCGACGAGATCGAGCGCGTCGCGACCGAAGATTTCATAGCGCCATCCCTGCAGGATCGGCAGGTTCTTGCGAACGCCGGCGGCCAGCATCTCCATCTCGTCGCTGCGCGTGAGCAGGCGGGCCGCCACATCGATTTCGCGCGAGCGGATCTTGAGCAGCAGCTTGAGGAGATCGGCCACGAGCGCGCCTTCCTTGCCGAGGGGAGCACCGCGCCCGCCGCGGGGCGGCATCTCGTCGTCGGGCAGGGGCTGGGCCTTGCCGATGGTCGCCATCAGGCGCTTGCCGATCTCGTTGTCCTTCCAGCCCTGCGAGAGACCACGGACCTTGGCGAGATCCGACTGCTGTTTGGGTGGATGGCTGGCCAGATCGGCCAGGGTTTCGTCGCGGGCGATGCGGCCACGCGGGATGTTCTTGCCTTGGGCTTCGTGCTCGCGCCACTCGGCGATAGCTTTCAGGCGGCCGAGCATCTGCGGATTGCGGCCCGATGCCTTGATCCGCTTCCACGCCAGCGTGGGATCGTTGCGGTAGTTCTCGGGGTCGGCGAGCTTTTCCATCTCTTCGTTGAGCCAGGCGCCCCGTCCGGTCTTGATCAGGCGCTTGAGCATCTTGGGGAAGATCTTGGAAAGATGGGTGACGTCGCCGATGGCGTAGTCGATCTGCCGTTCGGTGAGGGGGCGGCGCGACCAGTCAGTGAATCGCGCGCCCTTGTCGACGGTGATACCGAGCCAGGATTCGACAAGGTTGGAATAGCCGATCTGTTCGGACTGGCTGATCGCCATCATCGCGATCTGCGTATCGAAGATCGGATGCGGGGTGCGGCCCGTAAAGTTGTAGATGATCTCTACGTCCTGACCACCGGCATGAAAGACCTTGAGCACGTCTTCGTTGTCGGTGAGCAGATCGAGCAGCGGCTTCAGATCGATCCCATCGGCCAGCGGGTCGATGGCGGCGGCTTCCTCGGTATTGGCGATCTGGACCAGGCAGAGTTCCGGCCAGTAAGTGTTTTCGCGCATGAATTCGGTGTCGACGGCAACGAATTCCGACTGGGCAAGGCGCGCGCACAGATCGGCGAGCTCTTCGGAGTTGGTTATCAGCGGATGAATTTTCATTGAACAGGGGCGTTACGCCTAACCGTTGAGGGGATCAACGCCGACGTGGAGGTTTTGCAGCGGGCTTGCGCTCACTTTCGACCGAAAATGCGCTGCAGCAGGCTGGGTTTTTCGACCGCAGCCAGTTCGTCGATGCTTTCCTGCGTAACAAGGCGGCGGCGCAATTGCTTGCCCGAAGTGTGCGACCCTTCGGTGCTGGTTGCGTAGTCTTCGTAAAATCCGTCTTCCATTATGGAATCGACACCGAGGTGGAATGCGTTTTCCACCAGAGCATCGTCTTCGGCATCGGCCGACATTTTCCTGACTCCAGATAACCCGGGTCATCAGGGATAATCGCTAAGGGTTTATTTGAAGTTACCAACCGCGCCCCGACGTGTGCCAGCAAAGCCAGAGGAAAACGGCATCTGGAAATCACCGCGGCACTCGACTAGGGGGCACGGCTTGCACATTCCGTTATCAGTGAAGAAGCGCGAAACCGCCATGACTCATCCCTACCGTTCCCACACATGCGCCGCCCTGACGGCTGCGGACGTCGACCAGACCGTCCGCCTTTCGGGCTGGGTTCACCGCAAGCGCGACCACGGCGGCGTCCTCTTCGTAGACCTGCGCGACCACTACGGCATCACCCAGGTAGTGACCGATGCCGACAGTCCGGCGCTGGAGCTGCTCGATTCGCTGCGTCTCGAAAGCGTCGTCACCATCGAAGGCAATGTGAAGGCACGTACGCCCGAGACGGTTAACCCGAACCTGCCGACCGGCGCGATCGAAGTCTATGCCCGCTCGGCCACGGTGCTGTCGAAGGCCGAGGAACTGCCGATGCCGGTAGCCGGCGAGCAGGAATATCCGGAAGACATTCGCCTGCGTTATCGCTTCCTCGATCTGCGCCGCGAGACGCTGCACGCCAACATCGTGACGCGCACCAAGATCATTTCGGACATGCGCCGGCGCATGGAAGACATTGGCTTTACCGAATACGCCACGCCGATCCTGACGGCTTCGAGCCCTGAGGGCGCGCGCGACTTCCTCGTGCCCAGCCGCATTCATGCCGGCAAGTTCTACGCGCTGCCGCAGGCGCCGCAGCAGTACAAGCAGCTGCTGATGGTTGCCGGGTTCGACCGCTATTTCCAGATCGCGCCGTGCTTTCGCGACGAGGACCCGCGCGCCGACCGTCTGCCGGGTGAGTTCTACCAGCTCGATCTTGAAATGAGCTTCGTCACCCAGGAAGAAATCTGGGAGACCATGGAGCCCGTGATTCAGGGTGTCTTCGCCGCATTCGCAAACGGCAAGCCGGTGACGCCTTCGGGCGAGTTCCGCCGTATCCCTCATGCCCAGGCCATGCTCGACTACGGTTCGGACAAGCCGGACCTGCGCAACCCGATCCTGATCAAGGACGTGACCGAGCACTTCCAGGGCTCGGGCTTCGGCATCTTCGCCGGAATCGTCGAGAATGGCGGTGTTATCCGCGCAATCCCGGCGCCGGGTGCCGGCGCGGGCAGCCGCAAGTTCTTTGACGAGATGAACAACTGGGCGCGCGGAGAGGGCTTCTCCGGCCTTGGCTATATCAACATCAAGGACGGCAGTCCGGGCGGTCCGATCGCCAAGAACCACGGCGAGGAAAAGACTGCGGCGCTGATCGAGGCGCTGGGCCTCGGCCCCAACGACGGCGTGTTCTTCGCCGCCGGCAAGGAAGAGCAGGCCGCCAAGCTGGCCGGTCTTGCCCGCACCCGCGTGGCCGAACAGCTCGACCTGATCGACAAGGATCGCTTCGACCTTTGCTGGATCGTCGATTTCCCGTTCTACGAATGGGACGAGGACAACAAGAAGGTCGATTTTGCGCACAACCCGTTTTCGATGCCGCAGGGCGGGATGGAAGCGCTGACTTCCCAGGACCCGCTGACGCTCAAGGCCTATCAGTACGACTTGGTCTGCAACGGCTTCGAAATTGCCTCGGGCTCGATCCGTAACCAGTCGCCCGAACTGATGGTCGCTGCCTTTGAAAAGGTCGGCCTGTCGAAGGCAGATGTGGAGGAGCGCTTCGGTGGTCTCTACCGCGCCTTCCAGTACGGCGCGCCGCCGCACGGCGGCATGGCCGCCGGTGTCGATCGCATCGTTATGCTTCTGTGCGGTGCGCAGAACCTGCGCGAAGTGGCGCTGTTTCCGATGAACCAGCGTGCCGAGGACTTGCTCATGGGCGCACCGTCCCCGGCAGAACTCCGGCAGCTTCGCGAACTGCACCTCCGTGTGGTCGAGCCGCAGAAAACGGCTTCTGCCGCGCCGGGACGTGTGGTCGCGCCCGACGCCGGGTGAGTGTACGGGCGGTAGCGGGGAAAACTGCCGAATTTCCTGCCCGCCCAAAGTGCAGCGTGGTACTTGCCAGCACGCGCGCCAGACATTAGGGCGGCTGGCGAAGAATTATCCTCCGAATGTTTGAAGGGGTCATAGAATGAGCGATACCGCCGATCGGGTTAAGAAGATCGTCGTCGAACACCTGGGTGTGGAAGCCGACAAGGTTACCGAGGATGCCAGCTTCATTGACGATCTGGGCGCCGACTCGCTCGACATCGTCGAACTGGTCATGGCTTTCGAGGAAGAGTTCGGCGTTGAAATCCCGGACGATGCGGCCGAGAAGATCAGCACCGTCTCCGATGCCATCAAGTACATCGAAGAGAACAAGGGCTGAGCCAGGCCCTGCGCCGCTGACACGTGCCTGGCTCTCTGCTTGGCACGGCAAAAGGTGCAGCCATGAATTGAATTCGACAGGCTCGACCTCTAAGGGGGCGGGCCTGTCGCCGTTTCGGAGAGCTTGAATGCGTCGCGTTGTCGTAACCGGACTTGGTCTCGTTACCCCGCTTGGTGGTGATGTCGAGACGACCTGGGCCAATATTCTCGCCAGCAAGAGTGGGGCGGGGCCGATCACGAAATTCGATGCCGCCGACCAGAAGTGCCGCATCGCCTGCGAAGTGAAGCCGGCCGATCACGAATATGGCTTCGATGCCAACAAGCGCGTCGATGGCAAGATCCAGCGTCAGGTCGATCCGTTCATCGTGTTCGGCATCGATGCCGCTGGCCAGGCGATCGAAGACGCCGGGCTCGTGGACATGGACGAAGCGACCAAGCTGCGTGCCGGTTGCTCGATCGGTTCGGGCATCGGCGGTCTTCCGGGCATCGAGAGCGAATCGCTGGTGCTCGCTAACCGCGGCCCCGGCCGTGTCTCGCCGCACTTCGTGCATGGCCGCCTGATCAACCTGATCTCCGGACAGGTCTCGATCAAGTATGGCCTCAAGGGCCCGAATCATGCTGTCGTCACTGCCTGCTCGACCGGCGCGCACTCGATCGGCGATGCGGCCCGCATGATCCGCGATGACGACGCCGACATTATGCTGGCAGGCGGTGCGGAAGCGACCATCTGCCCGATCGGCATTGCCGGCTTCGCGCAGGCGCGTGCGCTCAATTGCAGCTTCAACGACCGTCCTGAACAGGCCAGCCGTCCTTACGACAAGGATCGCGACGGTTTCGTCATGGGCGAAGGCGCCGGCGTCCTCGTGCTGGAAGAGTATGAGCACGCGAAGGCTCGCGGTGCGAAGATCTACGCCGAAGTCGTCGGTTACGGCCTCTCGGGCGATGCCTATCACGTGACCGCCCCCGATCCGCAAATGGACGGTGCGTTCCGTTCGATGTCGGCCGCTCTCAAGAAGGCAGGCATGACGCCTGCCGACATCGACTACATCAACGCGCACGGCACCTCGACCATGGCCGACACTATCGAACTCGGCGCGGTGCGCCGCCTGTTCGGGGATGCGATGGCCAATGTCTCGATGAGCTCCACCAAGTCGGCCATCGGGCATCTGCTCGGCGGCGCCGGTGCAGTGGAATCGATCTTCTGCATTCTCGCCATGCGCGATCAGATTGTTCCGCCCACGCTGAACCTCGATACGCCTGATGAAGGCTGCGACGAAGTCGATCTGGTCCCGCATACACCGCGCAAGCGTGAAGTGCGTGCCGTGCTGAACAACAGCTTCGGCTTCGGCGGTACCAACGCCAGCCTTATCATGCGCAAGCTCGACTGAGGCCAGGGCAGGGCGATGGTGTCCCGGCGCGGGTGCTTACTGGTCGCGGTGCTCGCCGTGGCCGCCCTGCTGGCTATGTGGAGCTTTTTCGGCGGCTGGTACGGTTCCGGCCCGCTGGAGAAGGACAGCAACTTCGTTGTCCCCAATGGCGCCAGCCTGACGGCGGTAGCCGAGCGTCTGGAAGACAAGGGCGTGATCCGCTCCGCCGGGGGCTTTACCCTGCGTGCGCGCATTTTCGGCGGCGGTGGCGGTATCAAGGCCGGTGAGTTCCGGATTCCGGCGCACGCTAGCCCGAGCCGGGTCTTCTCCATCATCTGCAGTGACGATGTCATTCGCCGTTTCGTCACCATTCCCGAGGGCATGCCTTCGATCATGGTGCAGGAACGGCTGATGGCGACGCCGGAGCTTACCGGCGAGGTCGCCGTGCCCGAGGAAGGTTCCGTCCTGCCCGACAGCTACGCTTTCCAGCGCGGGCAAACGCGGGAATCGGTGCTCCTTCGCATGCAGGCAGCCATGCGCCGTACGCTCGAGGAGTTGTGGGCGAAGCGCGGGCCCGATCTCGCCGTGAAGAGCCCCGAAGAAGCCGTGATCCTGGCCTCCGTCGTCGAGAAGGAAACGGGCAAGCCCGAGGAGCGCCGCATGGTGGCGGGGCTCTATTCCAACCGCCTGAAGCAAGGCATGCTGCTGCAAGCCGACCCCACGATCATCTATCCGATCACCAAGGGCAAACCGCTCGGCCGCCGCATTCGCCAGTCTGAAATCCAGGCGGTGAACGACTACAATACCTATACGATGGTCGGTCTGCCCAAGCATCCGATCACCAACCCCGGCAAGGCCTCAATCGAGGCGGTGCTGCACCCGGCCAAGACCGAGGCGCTCTACATGGTGGCGGACGGTACCGGTGGACATGCCTTCGCCAGGACGCTGGAAGAGCACAACGCCAACGTGGCCAAGTGGTTCGCCATTCGCCGCGAACGCGGGGAGTTGTGAGCGAGGCGCCGCTCGACTGGAAAGCGACCGGGCCGCGAAAGCCCGGTGCACCGCTGCTGATCACGGCTGAACTGCCCGCCGACGTCCTGGCTTGGACCGATGCCCTGCGCCGCCAGCACTACCCACCCGAGCGCAATCGCCTGCGGGCGCACGTCACGCTGTTTCACGCCCTTCCGCCTTCGGTGGAAGAGGAGCTGCTGCAGGTGCTCGCCGATCTCGCGCGCAGCCCCGCCCCGGAGGCCCGCATCGACGGTATCATGAAGCTGGGCAAGGGGACTGCACTGGCTGTTCACTGCCCGGAGATGGTGGAACTGCACGCTGTGATCGCGGAGCGGATGCACGGCTTGCTCACCGATCAGGATACGCGGCCGTTGCGACTGCACGTGACGATCCAGAACAAGGTGAAGCCCGAGGAGGCCAAGGCCTTGCAGGTCAAGCTGGAACCCGAACTGCGCCCGGTGTCCTTCCGCTTCCGCGGCTTCGGTCTCTATGCGTGGGAAGACGGTCTCTGGCGCCCGCTACGCGTCCTCACCTTTCGCGGGTGAACTGAGCAAAAGTTTTTGCGGTGGAGCGAATTCTTCCCGCCCCGGACATGCGGGACTTCCCGAGAACTGGGTGGTCATCGAGCCAGCATGGTGGCTTTAAGAGCCGGCACTGGAGCGCGGCACTCAGGCGCATCCGTGGAAGCTCTGCCTAGAATGACTGCCCCTAGGGACAGGTTGTTGTTAGTCCACGATCTCCGCATATGTCGTGTCATCCCTGAACACAAATATGAAAAGAGGATGAAATGCGTTTTGTGAAAGACCAAAACAAATATGCGTCTGACAATGTGAGAGGAGGAAGTGAAGAACATGTTGTGAGATATGTTCTCATGGCCAGCCTTTGTCTGTCGATACTGAGCCTCAGTGCGATATGGATTGGCCGTGCTCTGGCCCTGTATTGATTGAAGAGCGTACCCGACCCGCAGCATTGTCCCCCCTGCAAACCCTAGCCCCCCAAAAAAATGGAGAGATCCTGATGAAAACTCTTATCGTAATGGCCTCGGCAGTTGCCCTGACGGCCGCCACGCCTGCCTTTGCCGGTCATCATGGTACTTCGACCATTGTCGAAACCGCCGTCGCATCGCCACAGCATGAAACGCTGGTCGCCGCGGTCAAGGCCGCGGATCTGGTCGATACGCTCGGCGGAGAAGGGCCGTTCACGGTATTTGCACCGACCGATGCCGCGTTCGCCAAGCTGCCCGATGGCACCGTTGCGCAGCTGCTGAAGGCGGAGAACGCCTCAACCTTGCGCTCGATCCTGACGTATCATGTCGTGCCCGGAAAAGTGTCGTCTACCGATCTGATCGGCATGATTGAGGACAACGGCGGTGAAGCGCGGCTCGAAACCGTTCAGGGCGCTACGTTGACCGCCAGCCTCTCGGATGGAAACGTCATCCTTACCGACGCCAAGGGCGGCACGGCCACCGTCGTAAAGGCAGACCTGGAAGCCTCCAACGGCCTCGTTCACGCAACGGATTCCGTATCGATGCCCGGCTGACATTTGAGCAAGTTGCATCGTTGAAACGGTCGACACCGTGTATTCTGATGGCGGGGTAGCAATCTCGAATTGCTGCCCCGCTTTCTGCTTGCCCCTTGGCCTGACAGACGCTGCCGCGAATTCGCGGGCAAAGGCCGCGATAACGCAGACCAAGTGGTCTGCGTTATTTTCGGTCAACAATTGAAAGTAAGTGGTAGCGGAGGAGGGACTCGAACCCCCGACACGCGGATTATGATTCCGCTGCTCTAACCGGCTGAGCTACTCCGCCACACCAATGCCGTCCAACCACGAGAGGCTTGATCCGGTGCACCGGGAGGCCGGTGCAGGCCGCGTCCTCTAGGGGGGAGGGTGCCTGTGGTCAATACCCAAAAAGCACCCTCCATCGCATTCATCGGGAAGGGCCCTGAAAGCGCCGCTTATCCAAGGTTCCGCACGTGCCGGAAATGGGCATAGCGGTTGAGCAGATCGTTGATCACCTGATCGGTGCCGAAGCCGGTAATATCGTGCGGCTGGTCACCTTCGGAGGAGTGCGCGATGGCACGGAAGTGCTTGCGGCTGTCGTCCGATTTGCTGCGACCTTCTGCCCACGCAAAGCTCGGGGCGCTGAACCCGCGAATGCGGATCGTGTAGCGGAATGCGCCGAGTTCGCCGTGCGGAACCGTAAATGACAGACCGTCTTCGACTTCGCTGACCACCGGCTCGAGGCCGCTTTCCTGCATCTGGGCCGACACGGCTTCGAGGGCAGGGCGCGCGGCATCGGTCAGGAAATGCGAGACCTCGCTCTTGCGATAGTGATGGACGATGCTCGTCAGGCGCTGTTGCCAGGACATGCCGACCTCCGAGATGGCGTCTTCCGCGATCGAGAAGTCGATCGCGGTGCCGCCGCTTTCGGCGCGCAGCGCCTTGATCAGGCCATAACAGATGAAGATCATGACCACCGAGAACGGCAGGGCGCTGGCAATGGCCGCGGTTTGCAGCGCCTGCAGACCGCCCGCGACCAGCAGGACTGCCGCGACGAGACCGGCACTCACTGCCCAGAAGACGCGTTGCCAGACCGGCGGATTTTCGGCTGCACCCGAGGTGATCATGTCGATGACGAGCGCGCCGGAGTCTGCCGAAGTTACGAAGAACGTCACTACCAGCAGGGTTGCGATGCCAGAACTGACGGTTGCAATCGGGAGTTGTTCGAGCGTTTCGAAAAGCGCGACGGGCATGTTGTTGGCCACCGTCTTTGCGATGGGGGCGATGCCGTTCAGATCGAGCGCGATCGCCGTATCGCCGAACACGGTCATCCACAGGAAGGTGAAGAGGACCGGCACGAGCAGCACGCCGACGATGAATTCGCGGATCGTGCGGCCGCGCGAGATGCGGGCGATGAACATGCCGACGAACGGAGACCAGGCAATCCACCAACCCCAGTAGAACAGGGTCCAGTTGGCGAGCCACGGATTGGGCTCATAGGCATACATGCGGAAAGTGCGCGGGACCACGGCGCCCAGATAGGCGCCGACGTTCTGCATGAAGGCCTGTAGGAGAAAGACCGTGGAGCCGGCGAAGAGCACGAAGGCCAGCAGGGCGATGGCCAGGATGATGTTGAGTTCGGAGAGGCGTTTGATGCCCTTGTCCAGCCCCATGACCACGGAGAGCGTGGCGAGGCCGGTTATCACCGCGATAAGGACGAGCTGGACCAGGGTGTCCGTGGGAATACCGAAGAGGTAGCTGAAGCCGGCATTGACCTGCAGCACGCCCAGGCCGAGCGAGGTGGCGACGCCGAACATGGTCCCGAGGACCGCGAAGATGTCCACCGCGTGGCCGATCGGGCCGTTGATGCGCCGACCCAGCAGCGGATAGAGCGTCGAGCGGATGGTCAGCGGCAATCCGCGGCGGAACGAGAAGTACGCGAGGGCAAGGCCGACGATGATGTAGATCGCCCAGGCATGCAGGCCCCAGTGAAAGAAGGTCAGGACCAGCGCCTGCCGGGCGGAATCGATGGTGCTGCCATCGCCTACCGGGGGTGAGGCATAGTGCTGCATCGGTTCGGCAACGCCGAAGAAGATCAGGCCAATGCCCATGCCGGCACTGAAGAGCATGGCGAACCACGAGATGTAGCTGTACTCGGGCTCGCTTTCGTCCGGACCCAGCTTGATGTCGCCGAAACGACTGACCATCAGAAACAGAACGAACATCAGGAAGCCGGCGACAGAACCGATATAGAACCAGCCGAATTCATCGACGATCCAGGACTGCACGTGACCGAATACACGCCCGGCCTGCTCCGAGAAAACAGCGCCGTAAAAAGAAAAGGCGAGGATCAGCGCCGCCGATATGAAAAATACGGGTGGATTGACCTTCAACCACTCTCCGCGTCCCGCCGGAGCTGACTCAGTCAGTACCGGATCATTCATTCCTGTCTCCTGTCCAGACCTTGCAGCGGCCCTCATGGTGGAACGGTGGGGGCCTTGTCGAGTTTCGTCTGAGGAAAACGAAAAACGAATGGGGATAGAACGTGAGACGCTTCCTTCCGGGAATCGCGCTCGCTTTCGGTGTTTTTACACCTGCCATGGCTCAGAGCGCTTAGGTTGAAAGCAGCGCAAATCCACCATCCGATGCCGCCGATAGCACCACGAACGATTTGGGCGATCGGGTGTCGGTAGATGTCGGTGCCGCACTGGGGAGCAAATACATGTCGCGCGGTATAGGCTTCGCGGAAAAACCGAGTCTGCAGCCATATCTGACCGTTAGCCTCGACCTCCCGACGCTGGAAGGCGGCGCCATCACCGACGCGCGCGCCTTCGTGGGGAACTGGAACAATGTGAAACTGGGCCCAGTGGCGTCGATGTCTGGCTGCTCAATGACAACGTGACGAACGGGTTGGGAGATAGCGAAGTGGTGGGCCACGCCGGCATGAACTGGAGTTTCTGAGGCGGCAGGAAACCTCTCCGACGATCTGCAGGCCGATTTCCGGGGATGTGGGCAGAGGAGAACCCACAGGTCACAAAATCGGCTCCACCCGGCACATAGCGGCGTCCCGCACGTTCTATGTTTCCAGGCAGGCGAAAGTTGGAAGAAGGCGGGAGTTGATCATGCAGGGCACCGGATCGGAAGAAGGGCGTCATCGCCTGTTTATCGAGAGACTTCTGATCATCACGGCCTTCGTCGTGATTGCCTGGATGCTGTGGTACGTCCGATCACTGATCGTCGTCGTCACCGGAGCCGTTGTTCTGGCCGTTCTGCTGCGCGCGATCGCCGATCCTATTGCCAGGCATACGCGGCTGAGCGCGAAGCTCGCCACGGCGGTTTCGGTGCTGATAGTGGCGGCTGTTCTGGGGTGCGCCGGCTGGTTGTTCGGTTCGACGATGGCCGACCAGTTCGCCCATATCAGCTCGACCATTCCGACCTCATGGGACCAGTTGAAAGCACAGGCTGACGCAATCCCGTTTGGCGGCCACCTGATCACGTCGCTCCAGGGCGGATTCGATCTTCCCAAACTCGTGCCCCAGTTGTTCAACATTGTCGGCAATGCAGCCACGACACTGATCATGATTCTGTTCGGTGCCATTTTCTTTGCCGCGCAGCCCGGGCTTTACACCCGCGGAATGGCCAAGCTGGTGCCGCAGGACCGGCGTCCGCTGTTTTCCCAATCGCTGCAGGATTCCGGCAAGGCCCTGCGGCTCTGGTTGCTGGGGCAGCTGATCTCGATGGTTGTGGTTGGGCTGCTCACAGGTTTCGGGCTGTGGCTCGCCGGCGTGCCTTCGGCCATGGCTCTGGGGCTCATCGCGGGGTTGACCGAGGGTATTCCTTATCTTGGCCCCATCGTGGGTTCGATCCCCGGACTGTTGCTCGCCCTTCTTCAGGGACCGGAGACGGCCATGTGGGCCCTGATCGTCTATGTCGCGGTCCAGCAGATCGAGGGCAACACGCTGGTCCCGCTCATTCATCACGAGTTCGTGAACCTGCCTCCCGCCCTCACGCTGTTCTGGATTGTCGCCGCAGGGCTGATCTTCGGGGTGGTGGGGGTTATCTTTGCGACACCGATGCTGGTGGTGCTCTTCGTATTGGTGAAACGCCTCTACGTTCGCGAGGCGCTCGATACGGATACTGCGCTGCCCGGTGAGACCGACGAAGACGAAGCGAAGGTCTGAGCGGCGCTATCTCCTCCGACGTCAGTCCCGCTGGTTCAGAGGGGTTGCCTCCGACAGCGCCTTGGCCAAGCCTTCGATCTCCTCTTCAGGTATGCGCCGGGCGATGACGGGCATGGGCAGTTGCGGCTTGTTTGCGTCGATCATGGTCTTTTCTCCCCGCCAGTTGCGTAAGCGGTCGGCCAGATAAGTGGTTCGCTGACCGGCGATCAAAGGCGCCGGTTTGTCCGGTGCGTGGCACCGCGAGCAAGCTGGTAGCTGTTCGCCCGGAAGTCCTGCGGACAGGATCGGGTTCGCTTCGGGAAGGCCGATGTCTTCAAGGCCGGGCATGGCAGCGAAGTGATCCGCCAGCGCCTCCATTTCGGCATCCGATAGCGGAGCGGCCGCGACCTGCATGGGGCCGCTGGCACGTTTCCCAGAAGCATAGTCACGCAGGGATTGAAGCAGGTAGGCGGGGTTTTGTCCGGCCAGTACGGGTATGTCGTCTTGCTTGCGACCGAGCCCGTCGGTTCCGTGGCATCCGGCGCAGCTCTCCAGCACGCGGGGTCTGAACCCCGATACGGTCGGTTCCGCCGGGACCTGGGTCAGGTTGCGGTATTGCCGGGGCGTCATCTCGGGAAGCCTGCGCAGGAAGCCGACCATGCGGCGCACTTCGTCCGGGCGGTCGAGCGAGGGCCAGGCGGGCATCCCCGTATACTTCACGCCGTGCTGCACGATCCAGAACAGCTCGGCATCGTCGTAGTGCTGCACTGTCCGGGCAAGATCGGGAGCAGGGGGCGTGGCAGCCTGCATCTGCGGCGAGGGCGGTGCACCCGGTGCGCCGTGGCAGACCTGACAAGCCTGCCTGAAGTGTCCCGCCGCGCTGATCAGCCCATTGTCGTCGCGCACGTCCTCGGGCGTCTGGAAGGTCGAATAGGTCCGCACCGAATTCTGCATCGTCCAGTGGAGGAACCAGTCGGTGATTTTCCAGTGCCCGGAAGAGGCCGAGATCTGAAAGAGGCCGGACCATGCGAACAGCAGCCCGGCGAGCCCGAGCGTCACAAGCGCTGCCAGCGCGCGCTTCCATGTCAGGTGAACCGTCATGTGGGCTGATCCGTTTCAGTACGCAGGAGGCTGCCCAGCAAGGAGAGGCCTCCCGCAAGGTAGCTGACCGCCCCTATGGCCAGCATCACCGCGCCGCCGAGTTGCTGGTCGGCAAGCGGATCGAGCCCGAGCGGCGAGGCATGCTGCATATCGGCCATGGTGTAGAGCGGGCGCGGCGCCAGTCCGATGAGCACGCCAAGCAATGTCATGTGCATCGAAGTCAGCAGCAGCGCGCCGATACCCGATGCCCGATTGGCATTGTGCAGGACAGCGCTCCACAGCAGGTATCCCGATATCAGAAAGCAGGCCTGTTCGAGCAAGGCGATCATGGGAAACGATGCGCTGGCGTGCCGCAAGGCGGGAAGATGCCAGCCCCAGACGGTCGCCAGTTCCAAAAGCATCATTGCCATGGGCGTAATCTGCCGCTGCCAGCGCCGTGCAACGTCGAAGGTGCTGCCTCTCAGCCTCATCGCAAGAAGTGGCGCGGCTACGGCGACGGCAAGCATATGACCTGCCATATGTCCGGTCATGCCCAGCCGTGACAGCACCCAGGCGATCGGGATCAGGCTCAGGCCCAGCAGCAGAGGCAGCCGGTTCATCGGCAATCTCCGATGAAGATCACCGGCAGCGCGGTGAAGACCACTCCGACGAAGCTCAATCCGGCCAGCAGCAGCGTTGCCTTGGCAAGGAAGCGCAGGCGGTCGATCTCGGTGCTGTCCTGATGCGGTGGAGGATCGCCGGGGGTGCGTTCCTGGTGCCAGGCTATCCAGCCCGAGACGAGGATCACGATCAGCGCCATCAAGGTTCCGGCGAGGAACAGCACGGGAAACTTCGCGAAACTGTCCGTCTTGGCGCAGGATATGGCGGCCCAGAGATACGAAAACAGGAAATGGGCGGCCCAGGCCGTGGGCGGCACGATCAGCGTCCACAGCGTCACCCGCAGACGTTCGTGCCACTTGCGGCGCTGCCGTGACGTTTCGGAATCGCTCATGACGCCTCCGGAAACAGGCCGATGGTGAGGTAGGTCACGAGCGTCGTCAGCGCGAGGAAGTGCATGTACACTGTTACGTTCCGCAGATCGGCGTCGTGCTTCGGCAGGCAATATCCGGCGACGCTGCGGGCCAGCACATAGCCGATCATGATGGCGCCAACGGCTGCGTGGGCTGCGGTCCAGATCGCAAGCGTCCAGACGATGGCCGGGTAGGTGTGCAGTGCCGGGTCCATCCCGGACAGCCAGGGGCCGGCAAGCCCCGCTGCGCCGCTGCCAAGACAGGCCAGCCATCCGGCAACCAGCATTGCCCGTGCAATCCCGATATTCCCGCGTGCGAGGACTTCTCTTGCGGCAAACGTCAGTCCCCACGCTGCGAGGCCCACGGCCAGCGCAACCACCGGCCAGAACACACCCGGTGCGTCTGCAAGCGCGGCTGGCGGGAAATCTTCATGGACCGTCCAGAAGAAGTAATAGCCGAACACGAGGCCGGAAAAGGCCGTGGCGTCTGCCATCATCGTGATGAACATAGCCCACCATCCGGGCGAGGAAGACCCGGAGATGTAGAGCGGCAGTTCCATGCCATGCCCGATCGGCTTCGAGGGCTTTTCGGGGATCTCCGCCGTACCGGTCCAGAGCCACCACAGGATCATCGCCAACGTTGCCACACCCGATACGAGTGCGGCCCAGTAAAGGTGATAGGTGGTGAGAATGAACACGCCGCCGAGCGTGAAGGCCGTCATCATCGGCTTCCACGATGGCGTACCGAGCCGGACGACGGCGAGCGGACGGGCATCGAGGACAGTGGTGATGATGGTTTCGCGACGTCCTTCCTCCGCATCGGGAAGGAAGTAGCGGCCCTCATCGACCTTGCGCATGAAGTCGGGCTGGTCCCAGATCGGATAGCGGCTTTCGATCAGCGGGATCGAGCGGATGCCCCAGTGTTCGTCCTGCGGATGCGCCAGCCATTCGAGCGTTCCCGCATCCCAGGGATTGCGCTTGGCATGCGCACGGCGGGGCGAGCAGGCAAGATCCACGCAGATCACGGCCACGCCGATGGCGAACACGAAGGCGCCGATGGTCGAGGCCATGTTGAGGCCGCCCAGTCCGAGTTCCTCAGGGTAGGTAAAGACCCTGCGCGGCATGCCTTCCAAGCCAGAAAGGTGCATCGGGAAGAAACAGAGGTTCACCCCTACGAACAGGAGCCAGAAGGCGATCTTCCCCAGTCGGTCCGACAGCTTCTTTCCGGTGATCAGCGGCCAGTAGTAGTAGAGCCCGGCGAACAGCGGCAGCAGGGTGCCGCCGATCAGCACGTAGTGCAGATGGGCCACGACGAAGTAGGTGTCGTGCGCCTGCCAGTCGAAGGGCGCGACTGCGACCATGACTCCGGTCAGTCCGCCGATCACGAACACAGCAAGGCTGCCCGCGGCATAGAGCATCGGCGTCGACCATGTGAGCCGCCCTGCCCAGATCGTGGCGATGAACACGAAGATCTGTACCGCAGTGGGGATCGCCACCGCTTCGGAAGCAGCCGAGAAGAAAGCAAGGCTGATTTTGGGCAGTCCGGTCGTGAACATGTGGTGGACCCACAGCCCGAACGAGAGAAAGGCCGTGCCTACCGCCGCCAGCACGATCCAGGGATAGCCCAGTACGTGCCGACGGGCGAAAGTGGGCACCAGCATGGCGAACAGGGCGATCGAGGGCAGGAAGACGATGTAGACTTCCGGATGGCCGAAGATCCAGAAAAGGTGCTGCCACAGCAGCGGATCGCCGCCGCGCGAGGCATCGAAGAACGGCCAGCCCAGCAGGCGTTCCATTTCAAACAGCAGGTCGCCGGCGATCAGCGGCGGGAAGGCGAAGAGGATCATCACCGCCACCACCAGAATATACCAGGCATAGAGCGGCATCAGGTTGAGCCGCATGCCGGGCGGGCGGCACTTGAGTACCCCGACAATCAGTTCGACGGCTGCCGCGACGGAGGAGACCTCGATGAACGAGAGGCCCAGCATCCAGATGTCGGCGCCAAGGCCGGACAGGTCCGTTCGGGTGGTGAGGGGCGGGTACATGAACCAGCCGCCGTCGGGCGCGGCGCCGAAGAAGATCGATCCGGCCACGAAGACGCCGCCAAGCAGGAAGGACCAGTATCCGAAGGCGGAAAGGCGCGGGAAGGGCAAGTCGCGTGCGCCGAGCAGTTGCGGCAGCAGTATGATCGAAACCGCCTCGAACATGGGCACGGCGAAGAGGAACATCATCATCGAGCCGTGCAGCGTGAACAGCTGGTTGAACTTGGCGGCATCGACGAGATCGTTTTCCGGCACTGCAAGCTGCGAGCGCATGATCAGGCCAAGCACGCCTGCAAACAGCATGAAGCCGAACGCTGTGAGCGTGTACCAGGCGCCCACCGCATCGTTGTTGGTATCGGTCCACTTCAAACAGAGGCCCTTCGGAGGTGCCCATACTTTGCGCAGGCGCTGTTCCTGCGCGGCACGAAGTTGCGGATCGTCCTGCTCGTGGAGGCTCATTTCAGCTCCTTCAGCCAAGCGGCGATTGCCCGAGCGTGGTCGGCGGGCATGGACGGGTAGGAAGGCATGCGGGCGCCGGGTTTGAAGGCATCGGCATCGCGAATGAAAGCCGCCGTGTTTTCGGCGGTCGGTTCAAGCGTTCCCGCGCCCAGGCTGGCGCGTGTGCCATAGCGCGACAGGTCCGGGCCGATGCGGGCATCATGCTCGGTGCCGCGCACCGCATGGCAGGCATTGCAGCCGTAGTCTGAGAACAGTTTGGCGCCCGAGGTTGTCCGGCTTGCGGCCTTGACCGGTCGGCGCGCCGCCTCCAGCCAGGCGTCGAACGCGTCTGGCTCCATTGCAATCACGTCGAACGCCATCAGTGCATGCGAGAGCCCGCAGAATTCGGTGCAGACGCCCCGATATGTTCCGGCTTTCTCGGCCTTGACCACCAGCCGGTTCGTACGCCCGGGGATCATGTCCATCTTGCCGGCCAGCCCGGGGATCCAGAAGCTGTGGATCACGTCGGTCGCCGTCAGGTCGAAGACCACGGTCCGCCCCACGGGGATGCGCACTTCGTTGGCGGCCAGGAGTGGCGTCCTTGTGCCGTCTTCGTACTGGACGTGCCACCAGAACTGCTCGCCTTCCACGCGGATGGTCAGATCGTTCGAGGCGGCAGCCATGGGGCGCATCTGGGGCAGGGCGAAGAGCAGTAGTCCAGTGAGGACGACGGTCGGAAAGACGCCGCCCAGCCACAGGACCAGCTGCATGCCCTGCTTGTGGTTGAGCGCACCTTCGGAGGAATGCGTGGCGCGCCAGGCCAGCACGGCGACAAGAAGGGCAATGAGCACTGCGCCTGCAGAGAGCGACCAGGTGAGCCAGTACGTTTCACGCGCTTCCACCCCGAATGGCGCCAGCGCGGACTGATGGGTGTTGCACCCCACCAGCAGCAATACCGACGCTCCGATCAGCAATCGCAAGACTTCCCGCCCCTGTGCCCTTTGCGACCGTCCCTTTCAGTCGCGGTTTCTAGGGCAACACATGAGGAGGCTTTCGGTTCTCCGGAAATTATTGAGATAAGTGTTACGGAATATGTCCGTTGCGGGCATGGAGGGGGAACGGACAGCGCATGCCGCGCGTTGGCACCGACTACACCTTTGATCAGGAACGCTATGCGCGCCTTTGCTTGTCCGAACTGCCAGTCGCCAATCCATTTTGAGGCCCGGGTCTGCCCGGCCTGCAAGGCCACCTTGGGGTACGATCCGGCCATCGATGCCTTTCGCTTTCTGGCGGACAAGGCGACGGTATGGCGCGACGCGGCCAGCGAAACCTCGAATGTCGTCGTCTGTGCGAACAACAACGATTTCGCTATCTGCAACTGGCTGGTTGGCGACGATGTGGAGACAGGCATGTGTCGTGCCTGCCGGCACAACCGAACGATCCCGGACCTCAGCGATGCAAACGTTCCGAAGCGCTGGGCAAGGGTGGAAGCAGCAAAACGGCGTTTGATCCGTACGCTTTTGCGGCTTGGCCTACCGCTCGAGACCAAAGCTGAGGAAGTTCCGGGCCGACAGGGGCTGGCTTTCGATTTTCTTCACGATCCGGCTGCCGAGGGGTCGGGGCAGGCGCAAGTGCTCACCGGGCACGATAGCGGGGTCATCACTCTGAACCTGATAGAGGCGAACGATGCCGAGCGCGAACGCATGCGCGCCGCGATGGGTGAGCCTTACCGCACGCTGCTTGGCCATTTTCGCCACGAAATCGGGCACCATTACTGGGCGCGGCTGGTGCAGAACGATCCGGAAGAGCTTCAGGCTTTCCGGGCAATCTTCGGGGATGAGCGTATCAACTATGCCGAGGCCCTGAGCGCGCACTACGCCGATAGCGGCAAGGTCTGGACCGATGCCTATGTCAGCTACTACGCGACGTCGCACCCGTGGGAGGATTTCGCCGAGACCTGGGCGCATTACCTCCACATCGTCGACGTGCTGGCGACGGCGAGCGATCTGGACCTGTCCCTGAAAGTTCCCGATGCGGACAAGGCGCAGGAGGTCGAACTGGCTTTCGATCCCTATCGCGCCGATGCGGCCAAGCTGGCCGCACACATGGAGCCGCTGGCTTTCGCCATGAATGCGATGAACCGCAGTATGGGGCAGGACGACCTCTATCCCTTTGCCCTGTCCGATGCGATCGTGAAGAAGCTGGACTACGTCGCCCGGCTCGTCGCAACGAACCGGGCGGACGCATAACTTCAGGCCTGCTCAGACTTTCGGCAGGCGATCCAGATACTTGTCGAGCGTCAGCGGATAATCGCGAATGCGCACGCCGGTGGCGTTGTAAACGGCGTTGGCAATCGCCGCGCCCACACCGCACAGGCCGAGTTCGCCCACGCCCTTGGCCTTCATCGGCGA
The DNA here is from genome assembly GCF_014645195.1 of Novosphingobium indicum. Classification (GTDB taxonomy): domain Bacteria; phylum Pseudomonadota; class Alphaproteobacteria; order Sphingomonadales; family Sphingomonadaceae; genus Novosphingobium; species Novosphingobium indicum. Next base: position 198,275 of record NZ_BMLK01000006.1, read on the forward strand.
AGACCAGGGATCGGTTTCGTCGAGGAAGATCACTTCCTGATGCGGAATGTCCACGTGAACCGGCACTTCATATCCGGCGAGGTCGTGATTGACGAAGAAACCGAAGCGCTTGTCGACCGCGAGTTCCTCGCTGAGCGCAGCGCCGGCACCCATCGTCATGGCCCCGATGACCTGGCTGCGGGCCGAGATTGGATTGAGGATGCGGCCAGCCGAACAGGCTGCGAGCATGCGCTTCAGGTAGGTTTCGCCCGTGTAGGCGTCGACGGCCACTTCGACGAAGTGGGCCACAAACGTCGACTGCTGATGGCTTTCGTTCACCTCTGCGTATTCGATCGAGTCTTCCGCGACGATTTCGCCGTTCTTTGCGGCGTCGGAAAGCGCGAAAGAAGTGTCGCCCGACGCCACCTTTCCGTTTGCGAAGGTGATGTCATCGCCGCTCAGACCGAGGGCTGTGGCCACTTTCTCGCGCAGCTTCACGCAGGCGGCATAAGTGCCCGCGGTCGAGTTGACTGCGCCCCACTGGCCGCCCGATCCGGCCGAGACCGGATAGCTGGAATCGCCCAGCTCCACACGCACCCTGTTGAGCGGCAGGCCCATGGTCTCTGCCGCCGTCTGCGCGATGATGGTGTAGCTGCCGGTGCCGATGTCGGTCATGTCGGTTTCGACGATGAGAACCCCGTCGCTGCCGAGCCGGACGCGGGCGCCCGACTTTCTGAGCACGTTGTTGCGGAAGCCGGCGGCCATCCCATGGCCGATCAGCCAGCGGCCCTTGCGGTTGGCGGCGGGCTTCGGGTTGCGCTTGTCCCACCCGAAAGCCTCGGCGCCGCGGCGCAGACAGCCGACGAGATCGCGATAGGAGAAGGGCCGGTCGGGATTCATCGGATCGACTTGCGTATCGTTGACGATGCGCAGTTCGACCGGGTCCATACTCAGCTTTTCGGCCAGCTCGTCCATGGCGATTTCGAGCGCCATCAGACCCGGCGCCTCGCCGGGCGCGCGCATGGCGTTGCCTTCGGGCAGGTCCAGTTCGGCAATCCTGAGGGCCGTCCTGCGGTTCGCACCCGCATAGAAGAGCTGCGTCTGGTTCACGGCCCCTTCGGGCCCGCCGCCGGGCAGGTTTCCAGACGTGCTTTCGTGCGAGATCGCCGTGAGCTTGCCGTCTTTCCCGGCCCCCAGCTGAATGCGCTGGATCGTTGCCGGGCGGTGCGTGGTGTTGTTGATAATCAACGGCCGCTGCAATGTCACCTTGACCGGGCGCTGGAACTTGCGCGCGGCCAGAGCGGCGACCACCACATCGGCACGAATGAACAGTTTGCCACCGAAACCGCCGCCGATGAACGGGGAGTCGATGCGTACGTTTTCCTGCGGCACGCCAAGCGCCTTGGCGAGCGCGACTTTGCCCCACTGGATCATCTGGTGGGACATCCACACAGTGACCTTATCGCCGTCCCACGCCGCGATGGTCGCGTGTGGCTCCATCATGGCGTGCGTTTCATCGGGCGTGGTGTAGGTGGCATCGAGCTTCACGGGAGCGGCGGCGTATGCGCTCTCGAAGTCGCCGTAGCTGTCCACGCTGGGCTCGCCATTGCCACCTTTGACCAGCGGTGCGTCGGGGGCAAGTTTGGCGAGATCGAAATTGCCGTGCTCCCGCTCGTATTCGACGATGATCATGTGCGCGGCCGCGCGGGCCTGTTCGAAGGTCTCGGCCACGACCATCGCGATGGCCTGGTGGTAGTGCTGGATTTCCGCACCGCCAAACAGGTTCGCGGTGTTCTGCGAACCGAGCGGCGCCGGTTCGAAGTCGAGCGTGTTGAGCACACCGATGACGCCCGGAGCTTGCTGTGCATGGGCGATGTTCATCGCCTTGATGCGCCCCTTGGCGATGCCTGCGCCCAGCACATAGCCATAGGCCTGCCCTGGGACCACATTGTGCCGCTCATAGGCGTAAGGCGCCGTGCCGGTGGTCTTTAGCGGACCGTCGATGCGGGGAGTGGGTTTGCCGACGATCTTGAGCTGATCGATCGGGTTTGTCTGTGCCGGTGAATCGAATTTCATGGGATCAGCTCCTGGCTTCCGCCATCACCCCGGCGAGCGTTCGTTCGACGAGAGCGATCTTGAATTTGTTTTCCTCGGTGGGGGATGCCCCAGCGGTCAGGGCCCGCGCCGCGGCCGCGACATCTGGCAGGGCCGCGTCGGCGGACTCAACGCGCCAAGGCTTGGGGGCGATACCGCCGATAGCGACCCGCCCGGTGCCGTCAGGCTGAATCACGGCGGCCACCGACACGAGTGCGAAGGCATAGGAACGGCGATCGCGCACCTTGTGGTACAGGTGCTTGCCGCCGAGCGGTTTAGGCAGGACCACAGCGGTGATGAACTCACCTGGCTCCAGTGCAGTTTCGATCTCGGGGGTGTCGCCCCAGAGGCGATGGAATTCGGCGATCGGGATTGCCCGGGTGGTGCCGTCCGGTTTCACAGTTTCGACCACCGCATCGAGCACGCGCAGTGCAACGGCCATATCGCCTGGATAGGTCGCGATGCACTTGTCGCTGACACCTATAATCCCGAGCTGGCGGCTGGCGCCGCCGATGGCGGCACAGCCCGAACCCGGCTTGCGCTTGTTACAGGCCTGGTTGGTGTCGTAGAAATAGGGGCATCGCGTGCGCTGGAGCAGGTTTCCGCCCGTGGTCGCCTTGTTGCGCAACTGGCCCGATGCGCCTGCGACGATGGCGCGCGTCAGCACGCCGTAATCGCGACGCACGCGTTCATCGGCAGCGCAAGCGGTGTTGGTGACCAGGGCGCCGATCCGCAGGCCGCCTTCCTCGGTAGGCGCGATCTCGTCCAGCCCTAGGCCGTTCACGTCCACCAAATGGGTCGGCGTCTCGACCTCGATCTTCATAAGATCGATGAGGTTGGTGCCGCCCGCTAGGAACTTGGCTTCGCGGTTGTTGTAGACGACCTTCGCTGCCTCGGCAGCGCTGCTGGCGCGCTGATAGGTAAACGCTCTCATGCCTTCTCTCCGGCGACTTCCGCCATGGCTTCGGCAATGTTCGAATAGGCGCCGCAACGGCAGATGTTGCCGCTCATGCGTTCGCGCATTTCCATGTTCGTCGGCTTCATCGGACCTTCGAGGTCATCGGTGACATGGCTGGGCACGCCCTTGCGTATCTCCTCCAGCACCGAAACGGCGGAGCAGATCTGGCCGGGGGTGCAATAGCCGCACTGATAGCCGTCGTGCTTGACGAAGGCGGCCTGCATGGGATGCAGGTTGTCAGGAGTGCCGAGGCCTTCGATCGTGGTGACTTCGTCGCCTTCGTGCATCACGGCGAAGGACAGGCAGGAGTTGATGCGGGTGCCGTTGACGATGACCGTACACGCGCCGCACTGACCGTGGTCGCAGCCTTTCTTGGTGCCGGTCAGCTTGATGTGCTCGCGCAGCGCATCAAGCAACGTGGTGCGCGTATCGAGCATCAGCTTGTGCTCTTTCCCGTTCACCTTGAGCGAGACGGGAACTGTCGGCGTGGCAGGCTGTGCCGCGGCGCGAGCCCGCACCACGGGCACCGAAGTCGCTGCGACACTGACCGTTCCGCCGGCGAGGACGCCGCGCCTTGATACCTTGAATGCCTCAAAATCAGCCATTTGTCTGCGATCTCCGGTTGTATGACCGGGGGTTGTTTTCCCCCTTGGCTGTGACTGCCATGGACGTGCTTTCGAACGGAATGTGGATACGTTGGATTGAAACTGCCCGTGTTGGCCAAACGCTTGTAGTGGTATTAAGTTCCCAACGTTTGGTAATAACTGCGACTATTTGCTGCATTGCGGTGCCGGGGTCAATCGCGGCGTGACGATTGTGGCTCGGACGAGGGGTTCGCGAGAATCAGCGGCATTTCGCAAGCACGGCAACTATCGTTCCGGCCAGCCCTTTCACCAGGGGCACGCCTTGTCCAACTGGACCTGCAGGCGCTATGCACCCTTTGAGCAACAACAGGAGAGGACGTGGCCACGATCAACATTGAACGCATTGAGCGCGACATCACCGCGATTTCACAGTTCGGGTTCAATGAAGATGATCGAGGCGTCTATCGGCAAGGGTTCAGTGCTGCCGACATGGAAGCGCGCACCTGGCTGCGCGACCAGTTCGAGGCACTGGGGATGGCGCACAAGATCGATGGCGCGGGAAACGTGATCGGTCGCTACGGCCCCGAAGACAAGCCTGCCATCATCATTGCCTCGCACATCGATTCGGTGCCGGCGGGCGGCATTTTCGATGGCGTGCTGGGCGTGATTGCCGGGCTCGAAGTCGTGCGCACCATGCAGGACAACGGCATCGTTCCCGATTTCCCCATCGAGGTGATTGCCACGGCCGAGGAAGAAGGCCGTTTCGGCGGCATGCTAGGCGCGCAGGCGCTGACAGGGCAACTCACGCTGGACTGGCTGGAGCGGGCCGCGGACGAGCGCGGCAATCGCCTGGTGGATGCCATGTCCGCCGTCGGGTTGGACTATCACAAGGCTCTCCATGCCTATCGGCGTCCCGAAACGATCAAGGCCTTTCTGGAACTGCACGTCGAACAGGGCCCGGTGCTGGACGCGGAAAAGACGACGATCGGCATTGTCGAGGGCATTTCGGGCGTCTTCAAGTGGAATTGCCGGCTGATCGGCAAGGCCGATCATGCGGGAACGGCGCCGATGGACATGCGCGCCGATGCCTTGATGGGCATGGTCGATTTCGCGCACGAGATCCCGCGTATCATCGAAGAGGAAGGGACCGAGCGCAGCCGCATCACCATCGGCCACGTCGAGTGCAAGCCGGGCTTTCCGCATACGGTGCCGGGCGAGGTCGACTTCACCATCGTCGGGCGCGATCTCGATGAAGAGGTAATGCGCGTGCTCTCGAACTCCTGCCGCCGCGTGCTGTCGTCGATCGCTCGCCGTCACAAGCTCAAGTTCGAGTACGAGGAGATGAGCTGGCTCTCGCCCGCCTATTGCGACAGGGATCTGATGAACCTGATCGAGAGCAAGACGAAGGATCTGGGCTACAGCTACAGGATCATGCCGTCGGGCGCGGGTCACGACGTGCAGTTCTTCTGCGGACACACCAAGGCGGCGATGTTCTTCGTGCCCAGCGTCGGCGGCGTCAGCCACGCGCCCGACGAATGGACGCACTGGTCCGACTGCCAGCGGGGCACGCAGCTCCTTTACGAGTGCGCGACCGAACTGGCCTGCGATTGATCCGTGTCCCTTTCAGGGGCAAGGGGCAGCGTCAGGCCGCCCCCAGGAGATCCTCCATCGCATGCAGCGCGATGGCGTGGTTCAGGATGATGTCCTTGCGGGTATTGGCGGCGTGATCGTCTGACTTGCGGTATTCCTCGATCGACGTGGTGAGCTTGTCCTCGTCGAAGATGCCGTGCTTCGCGATCTTCTCGGATGACAGCCACTTGGCGATCAGCTTGTCGATCTCGGCCGCCTTCTTCTTGTCGGTGTGGGCGGGCGGCGCCATGAAGGCGAACTTCTCGCGCTTGTAGAGCACTTCGGGAAGGACGTGCTTCATCGCTTCGCGCACGACCCACTTCTCGATGCCGTCGCGCACGCGCACATGCGGCGGGATGCGCATCGCCATTTCGGCGACATGGTGGTCGAGGAAGGCCGGGCGGCTTTCCAGGCTGTTGGCCATGTCCACGCGGTCGCCGCCCCAGTTGAGGATCTGGCCTTCGAGCATGGTCTTGATCCACGAATACTGGACTTTGTCGAGCACGTGGCGTCCGTCCAGCATCGACTTGTCGAGGCTGTAGGCAATGGCAGCGATGGGATCGTAGTCGCCCAGCTTTGCCTTGAACTCGTCCGATAAAAGCGGTTTGATACGCTCCAGCGTAAGCATCCAGGGCTGGATCCAGCTGGGCGTGAAGCCCATGACTTCCTCGAACGCCGGATGCGAGATCTGCGTTTCGGCCAGCACAGAGCCGGAGAAGATGGCATTCCGCTTGCGCATATCCTCGGCCGCGGGCGTTGCGGCGTATTCGGGGTCATGGAGGAACAGGTCGGCCTTGAACTGCGCATAGCCGCCGAACAGCTCGTCGGACCCCTCGCCGGTGATCACCACCTTGTAGCCGACATTGCGCACGTGCTTGCTCATCAGCATCTTCGCGACGCCGAGCGTGTTGTAGAATGTGCGCTCCGAGTAATAGACCGCATCCTCGAAATTCTTTCCGTAGAGATCCTCGGCCTTCAGGGTCAGGATGTCCTGATCGGCACCGGCCTTTTCGGCCATTTCGGTGGCGATGTGGGCTTCGTCGTAGCGGTCGTCGTCGAACGAAATGGTGAAGGCCTTCACCGGCGATTGCTGGATCGCCGCGGCCATGCCGATGATCGAGCAACTGTCGATGCCGCCCGAAAGATAGCAGGCCACCGGCACGTCGGCTTCGAGGCGGAAGGTGATCGATTCCACCAGGGCGGCGCGCACATTCTCGATGTGCTCCTCGTCGGGCAGTTCGTCATGCTGGCCATCGAGCGGGAACTCGGCATCCCAGTAGCGGCGTTCCTCGACCTCGAAATCGTCGCCCTTGCGGGTGACGATCAGCATGTGCCCCGGTTTCAGCGCCTTGATGTCCTTGAACAGGGTCATGCCCGGAACCATGACTTGCATCATCTGGTGAAGCTGGGCCTTTGGGCAGACTTCGCGCGAGACGTCGGGATGGGCCAGCATGGCCTTCATTTCCGAGCCCCAGAAGAACCCATTGTCGCCCAGGTGATAGAACAGCGGGCGGATACCGAAGCGGTCACGCACCAGGATCAGCTGCTGCTTCTCCTTGTCGAAGATCGTGAAGGCGAACTCGCCGCGAAGCTGGTCGATGAAATCAAGCCCATGCTTGTCGTAGAGCTTGAGCGCGATCTCGCTATCGGACTTGGTATTGAATTCGTAGCCGTCGGTCCGCAGCAGGCCGCGCAGGCGCTTGTAGTCGTAGAACTCGCCATTGGCCGTCAGCACCAGATTGCCCGTGCCGTCTTCCTCGCGGCCGTAGATCGGCTGGTCGCCGGCATTGAGGCCGATGATCGACAGGCGGGTGTGGATCATGGCGAGCCCGTTGTCGGGATCGAAATGGAAGCCGCGCCCATCTGGACCGCGATGATAAAGCGTGTCCGCCATCTTCGCGGCCTGGCTTTCGGTTTCGGCGGAGTAACGGGTGGGGCTCCAGAGCCCGGCGATGCCACACATCGTCTGCGTTCCTTAAACTGCTGAGAGCTTCAAGCGAGGTATTCGGCCGGGACGACTTCACCCACTCGCCCGAAGATGGCGAGAAGAAGCGCCTGCCTGATCCACACGGCGCCGTCGGCCTGGTTGAAATAGAGATTGTGCTGGGTGTTATCGAGGCTGATATCAAGTTCCTCGCCGCGGGCCAGCGGGTGCAGGATCACTGTGTCCGGTTTCAGCCTGCTGTCCCTGTCCAGCGAGAAGGCATCCCCGAAGAAGCGGTACCCGTCGCCCAGATAGGCGATCGCGTTCATGTAGATGACGTCGAGGTACTCGAGGCTCTGCTTGAGGTTCTGCGAGAAATCGATGCCGATCGGGCTGGCATTGGTCAGCTCGCGGATTTCCTCGCCTAGCGGATCGGCCATTTCCGAAAAGATCGTGATGTGGCTGATGTTTTCGGGGAACAGCAGCGCCAGCATCAGGAAGCTCTTCACCGTGCGCATGTTGCCCGGTGTGCCGATGATGCCGATGTTGAGGCGGAACTGCTCCGGGATTTCGCCATAGGCGATCTCGGGCCGCCACTTCAGCAGGGCGTACCAGTCGGCCAGCGCCTGCGTCGGGTGCTCGTCCGACCCGTTGCCGCCGTTGAGAAGCGGAATGCGCAAATATTCGCACAGCTCGTTGACCGCCGATTGCTCGGTGTGCCGGACAGCGACGACGTCTGCATAGGAATTGAACATCTGGCCGATGTCGCGCAGCGATTCCCCCTTGGCGACGCCGGTGGTCTTGGCATCCGCGACGCTGATCGTGCGGCCGCCGAGGTGCAGCATGGCGCTTTCGAAAGAGAGGCGTGTGCGCGTACTCGGTTCGAAGAAGGCAGCGGCCATGATCTTGTCGTCCAGTGCATGCATCACTGGAAAGCTCTTGAGCTGGAGATAGGCGGCAAGCTTCATCAGTTCGCACAAGATGTCGCGATCGAACTGGTGTGCAGACAGCACCGAGGTGTCGTGCATGCGCTCCAGCACGTCCAGCCGCAATCTGGGATCGTGCTTGAGCAGGCCGGCAGGATCCGGGCAATTGCCGATCACCCCCGCCTTGCGTTCGGAGTCCGCCTGATGTTCGACTTGGGAAGCGGGCAATGTCACCAGATTTCACCGTTCTTTAAGTCACGGATGAGGAGCGTGGCGAGGCCGAGGCCAGTGAGGGCGCACCAGATCAGCGCGCCGTAGATGATTACTGTGAGGAATCCGGCTGAAAAGGTCATGCTGCCTCACTCAGTTGGGCCCAGTCGAACCGGGCCTTCGAGAAGTGGGCGCAAGCCAGCACCCACACCATCGACACGGCGGTGGCGATCAGTGTCGCCACGTACCAGCCGATTGCAAAATAGCAGACGAGGCCAACGCCTGCGCCCAGCAGCATCCCCCCAACGGCACCGACCGTGCTGGCCCTGCGCCAGTAAAGGCCGGTGACGATCGGCCAGATCATCGAGCCCACCAGCGGGCCGGCGAAGAACAGGACCGAAGCCAGCGTGCCGATACGCGGCAGACAGACAAGCCACGTGAACAGCCCGAGCGCCAAGGTCACATACTGTGCCATCTTTTTCAACGTTTCCGGAGGGGCGCCGGGATTCATCAGCTTGCGGTAGACATCTTCCGTCAGCAGATCGGACGTCGCCGCGAGCAGGCTGTCGAGGCTGGAGGCCAGCGAACAGAACACGACAATGAAGATCGCGATCGCGCCGAATTCGCCCAGCACGTCGGCGACCACCAGCGGGCCGACCATGTCTGCGGCGGGAACCGGAACGTTGAGCGCGCCCGAGGCGAGGGCGATGAAGCCGGCGGCGATGGGGATGGGAAACCAGATGAGACCGCCCAAGGCAAAGGCCTTGCCGCCCACGCCGTCTCGAAAGGCGAAGGCACGGCTCCACCACACGTTGTTGTGGAACACCTCGCCCAGACCGAACAGCAGGTTGTTGAAGATTGCCATGATCGCGGCGGGAAACAGGACGTTGAGCAGGGCAGGGCGGGTGGCCTGCAGGTTCTCGTGAATTTGGTCGACGGAAACATGCGAAAGGACGGCAAAGCCGACGATCACAACGCCGACGATGATGATCAGGCTCTGGATGAAGTCGGTGCCGATGACCGCGCCGAGCCCGCCGCGCATCGTGTAGATCACGCAGACCGCAAGGATCACCGTCATGCCCCACGCATAGGGAATGCCCGACAGGGCGTTGAGCAGGATGCCGCCAGCCATGGCCATGCTGACCAGCCAGGTCAGCGAATAGAAAAGCGTGTAGACCATGAAGATGGCCCACGCCGCGCGGCCGTAGCGCAGGCGGAAGAAGTCGCCGCTGGTATACCCGGTCGGCATGAGCTTGCGGATCCTGACCGCCATCGGTGCGAACAGGAACAGGCCGACGCTCGCGGTGGTATAGGCAAGCATCCCCCACACGCCGAGCTCGAGCGCGAATTGCGGGGCGAGCATCGTCGTGTTCGAGGTGATCCAGGTCGCGGCCGCCGTCGCCGAGCCAAGAGCAAGGCCGATGTTGCGACCGGCCAGGGCGTGGTCTTCGAAGCTCTTGTTGCGCCGGCCCCAATAGATGCCGAGGCCGATCCACAAGGCACTGAAGGCTGCCAGCAGAATCCAGCCGACGACCGGGGGCAGAATGGCTGCACTTTCATTCATCGCGGGCACCCCGCAGGATTGTCGCGACGATGGCGAGCGTGACCAATGCGCCAATGGCAACAAGCAACAAGGCTCGGCTGAGCGATTGGTGCGCGACCGATACGAGCAGGGGCGTTGATACTGCCCCTTGGTTGGTGGTCAGGCGCAGGTAGTAGTCACCGTTTTCGAGCCCGGACAGGAAATAGCGATGCGCGGCGCCCGTATAGAGTTCGGTGGTCTGCGCGAAGTCCGGCGTCGTCGACATTTCCAGCGATACCGGCGCGTCTGACTGCCATTCCAGCATGGTGTTGCCGGCATCGGTGGTTACTTCGGATGGCCCGTCGAATTGCGGGGACGCCGCGTGGAGGGGAAGGGCAAGAAAGGCCATCAGCAGCGATGCGACCATGATTATCAGTCGGGCAGGGGCGGCACTTCGCCACCATCGCAACAGAGGAAAGCCGGGACGTCGGACGGTCTGGATCAGACTGGGGGCGAAAATCTGGCGGCTGCTTGAGATGGTCCCTTGTCCGTCCTGCCGGCCGGTCTGCCGGTGCTCTTGCTGGTGTGCCCTAAGAGGGCGGTCCCTATCAAATAGGCTTGGGGTAGGGAACCGCCCAAATGAGAGCTTCCCCAGCTACTGGATGAAGGGATCGCTGAAGCGAGTGTCGGTTGTAAGTGAAGTGTCCGTAAGCGTTTCAAGAAAATCGATCAGCGCTTGCTTGTCGGCAGCGGAAAGATTGAGCCGTTGCGGCCCGTTACCCTGCCGCAACCGGTTGTCGAGCGCCGGGCCGTTCTGGATGCCGCTGTCATAGTGATCGATCACTTGTGCCAGCGAGGTGAAGCGCCCGTCATGCATGAAGAATTGGGATAGCCCCACGTTCTTCAGCGAGGGGGATTTGAAGACTGTCGTCTCGCCTGCATCGAGCCCGTTGCTGCGGCTGTTCGCGGTGAGCGCGAACGTCGGGGGACGGTGGCAGGCAGCGCATCCGGCGCCGCCATTGTTGCGGCCATTCAGGAAAAGCCGCTTGCCGAGGTTTTCCGAAGCGGTGAAGCCCGGGAAAGTCAGGTCCAGATTGCGGTTCGGCGCATTGGCGCTGAAGACCTGCGCATAGGCGCGGTCCCAGCGGCTGTCGCTGGAGATCATGGCACGCTCGAACTGGGCGAGGGCCGTCTGCATGCGGGTTTCGGTGATCGTGCTCGACCCGAAGGCGAAGTCGAACAGGGCCGGATAGTATTCGATCCCGTTCATCTTGCTAATCAGGGCATCGATACCGCCGGCGCCATCGTCCCAGCCCATCTCGACCGGGTTCTGGATCGGTTGCGTCGCCTGATCCTCCACCGAACTGGCGCGCTTGTCCCAGAACATGGTCCCGGGCTGGTAGTAGCGCACGTTCCCGAGGCGCATGGCATGGGCTGCCGTCCTGCCGCCATCTAAGCCGGTCGACAGCGCCTCGTTGTCATCGAAGCCGAGCGCCTGCTGGTGGCAACTCGCGCATGAGACCGTATCGTTTACCGAAAGCGCTGTGTCGTAGAACAGCACGCGGCCCAGCGTCGCCACAGCATTGGAAATCGGGCCGGGGGCGTTGTCGTCTCCGTTTACCGTGTTGTCGTAGTAGGCCGGAAGGCTCGGGTTGGCGTAGTTGTCCAGGCTATCGAGATCGATCGTGAAGTACTGCGCGACAATCTCTGCCGGAGTGGTAGCCGTGGGAGCAGGTGTCGGCGTCGGTGTAGCGGTGGGCGTCGGGGAAGGCGTGGGCGTCGCCGTGACGACCGTCCCGCCATCGCCGCTGTCTCCGCCTCCGCAAGCCTGAAGCAAGGCCAGTGCGCCTGTCGCTGCCAGCGTGCGCAGCGCGATACCTTTCGAACTCCAATTCACATCCATCCTCCGACATGAGCAAACTTTGCTGTCGAAGGGGGGACGGAGCCGCCTGCCGATATGCGCATCGGCGGCGTGAAAAAATGTGCGGGATCAGAAACCCATGCTGGCAGAGAGCCGCAGCGTGCGCGGTCGCAGCGGTGTCGCCTGCGGGGCAAGACGCACGGCGAAGGGGTTGCCGAAAGCAAAGCGGTTGCCGCGGGTATCGAGCACGTTGTCGAGAGCAAAAGAAAGCGTCCACGCACCGGCAGTCATGGAAGCGGAGAGCGCCGTATCGATATAGTCGCCCTGACGGACCTGCGATGTGGGATCGATGTCGAGATAGGACGTGCCGACATAACGCAGCGAAGCCGAAAGGTTCAGGCTTTGGCCCGAAGGCAGGGGCACGTCCGCGCCGAGGCTGGCATGGGCGCCGAAGTCGGCCACATTGGGCAAGGTACGCCGGTTGATCGTCTGGCTTGGTGTCAGCCGGTCAATCCGGTTGTGATTGAGGAAAGCGGCGATTTCCGCATGCCAGACTGGATCGAAGCGGACCCGGGCACTGGCGGTCAGACCGAAAATCCGTCCGTTGCCAAGGTTGCGGGTGATAGGAAAGCCTTCGGCCTGCACCAGATCGCCCTGGATACGCCTCCAGCGGACATAGAAGGCTGCCAGCGAGAGATCTGCGTCGAATGGCTCGGAAAGCCGCGTGCGCATACCGAGTTCGGCGGACTGCATTTTATCGGCGCGGAACTGGGTGGGGATCGGCGTTCCGTCATCCGCGCGTTCGACCGTCACGCCGCCCGTCCGGTAGCCGTGCTGGTATCGGGCATAGAACAGCGTGCCAGGTTCGGGATGCCAGCCGATCGCAGCCATGGGCAGGAACCGCAGCGGTGGGTTGTCGCTGTCTTCCGCCACGTTGGCGCCGAAAAGGCGCACGCTGTGGCTTTCGGTCGCCACGAGCCGTCCTCCCAGCGTGAGCGACCAGCGAGGGGCTGGGCGCAGAGTTCCTTCGCCGAATAGGGCGTATTCGCGAATACGGTAGCGGATATCGGCAAAGGGCGGTGGGCTGTCTCCGCTCAGGCTGGTGACGAGTTGCGTATAGTCATCGCGGTTGGACAGGAAGCTCACGCCGGCCACCCAGGAAAACGCGCCGCTGCCGGGCGAACTCAGCCGGGTTTCATGCGTTATCAGCCGGATGCGCCGGGCCTCGTCGTAGGCTTGTCTCAGGCCCTCGCCGGCGAGAACGCTGGAATCGAAGCGGGTGTCCAGATCGTTGTCGACGATGCCCGTGGTGGAGACGAGGCGCAGCGGGCCGAGATGGCCGAGAAGCGTCAGGTTCCCCCCGATCAGGTCATTGGCAAATGGTTGTGCGATCAGGCTTTCGCGTGTCAGCCCGGCAAACCTTGGATCGATGTACTGACCATCGCGAGTGCGCCGGCGCTGGCCGAATGCGCTTGCCGAGACGGTCCAGCCTTCCGGCAGGTCGCTGTGCAGTGCGGCACGAAACCCGGCCGTGCGGGATATATTGACGTTGGTGAGACCACGTTCGCTGTCATCGACATAGCCGCCTTCACGTCCGCCGTACGCCACCAGCCTCACGGCCGTGTTGTCGCTCAGCGGCGCATTGATCATGCCGGCGCCATCGACCCCGGGTTCGCCGTGCTGGGTGATCGCCGCTCCGGACCAGATCCGGCCTTGCCATGTCGAGGGATCGGGTGCCTTGGGGGAAAGCCGGATCACGCCCCCGAGCGCCCCGGCGCCGTAGAGCGTGCCCTGGGGCCCTTCGATCAGCTCGATCTTGTCCATGTCGTAAAGGCCGAGGCCGGGGTTGGGCGCGCTGTAGATCAGCCGCTGCTCACCCAGATAGAGGCTGATGGTCGACTGGGTCGGCCCGTTGAAACTGCTGTCGGCAATGCCGCGCACGAAGATCTTGTCGCGCCCCGTGCCAAGCGCCGTTCCTGCCGTCTGCGGGAATGCGGCTAGCAGGTTCTCGAGCAGTGGAGGCGCGGCCGAACTTTCAAGATCAAAGGTAGAGATTATCTGTACAGCGCCGGGATAAACCGAGAGATCGGTGTCACTCTTGCTTGCTGAAACAACAATCGGTTCGGGAGCGATGGTGGGCAGCAGCTCTTCGGCGTTGGCGGGGGCAGCGCGGACCGGCTTGCGTTCGATCCGGTAGACATTCGCCGAAGCACGGCGGGCCCTGTAGCCGGTTCCGTTGAGTAACCGATGCAGCGCTTCGGGCACAGTCATGCGCCCGTCAACGCCTTCTGTACGCAGGCGCGAGAGGGCCGGCTCGGTTCCTCCCACGGCAATGCCCGTTTGCTTAGAGAGTGCCTGCAGGGCCCTGGTCAGCGTGCCAGGCGCAATGTGGATGTCGTGACGGGTTTCGCTTTGCGCATGGGCAGCGATCGGGATTGCGATAGCGCCGGATAGCAGGGCGGATGCTGCAAGGCATGCGTTCCAACGCCCGTATTTCACCCCCGTTCTCCCCCTCGGCGCCTCAAGAGGGCTCGATTTCCCAATCCCCCTTGGCCGTCCGCCGCACAGTGCCGCCGAGCACCCCTGCTGCCCGCGAAACCGCCTCTTCCGGCTCCCCGTCTGTAGGGATTACACCGGTAAAGCGCTGTTGGGAAAGACCCGGTGCGATGTGGACCCGGAGGCCGAGCGTGCGGCTGAGGTCAGCCGCAACCATGGGCAGCGGAGCGTCGCGATAAGTCAGCCGCTGGTCGCGCCAGCCGGCCATCTCGTCTGCCGAGATGGCGCGACGTTCACCGGTCGCCGATCCGCTCCGCAAAAGGAATGCTTGTCCTGCGGCCAGTTCGATCGCTTCCGCATCGGGATTGATCACGACCTTGCCGCTACCCACCGCAACGCGGGTACCGAAGGTGTCCTGAATGACATCGAAACTGGTGCCCCGATCGATCAGCGTCAGTTCGCCTGCTTCGACCCGCAGTTTCGAGGGTGTGGGGGAGTCGATATAGAACGCCGCTTCGCCCGATTTCAGCCGCACGACTGGAGCCGGTCCGCGCGCGATTTCCATTCGCGTTTCGCCGTTGAGGGCAACGCGGACCGTCGGATCGAGCATGACTTCGCGGGTTTCTCCCGCTGCCGTGGCGATGGTTTCGAACGTGAGTTGGCTCGGTTTTGGCCAGAACGTGACGGCGAGGACCAGAACGGCAGCCAGCATGCCACCGATGGCCGCGAGGCGAGGCCAGCCGATGCGTTGGACGGGTTCGCGTTTCGCCTCTGGAGGCGTGATTGCCGTAGCTTCGAGCCTTTCGACTTTGCCGTCGAGAGCGACGACTTCGTCGTAGATCGCGGCATGGCTTTCATCTTCACCCAGCCAGTCGGAAAAAGCGATCCAGTCGCCCCCTTTCATCGTGTCGCCCTGTTGACGCACGAACCACTCTACAGCCGCCTCCAGGGTGGCTTCGTTTGCAGGGGAGCCTTTGCTGTTCATCTCATGATCAGACGTCACGGCGGGCTCCTTCCTGCATCGGCATCAGTGGAATTTTCCTCCTCCTCGGGTTTGAGCAGGGCGCGATAGGCGCGCTGCAGATGCTTTTGTACGGCGGAAAGACTGATGCCATGGTCGTGCGCCAGATCCTTCTGCGGTCGGCCTTCCAGGCGGAACGCCACGAATATGCGCCGGGTTCGATCCGGCAGCCGCTCCAGCTTCTCCCCGATCCGCTGCAGCGCTTCGCGTTCGATGGCGCGCTGCTCCGGCGAGGGTTCGGTTTCGCTTTCCGAACCGCCGGGCGCGCGGTGTTCGGCCCAGCTCTTTTCGCGCAAGTGCCGGCGCCCTTCGGAGCGGCGCAGGTCGCGCGCGGCGTTTTCGCAGACTTGAAAGAGGTAGGCGAGGGGATCGGCGATGGGTCTGGTCGGAGGACGATCGTTAAGCTTGATCCAAACGTCCTGCAGCACGTCCTCGGCCAGTGCGGCATCCTGCAAGCGCCGTCCGAGAAAGCGTAGCAGCACTGCGCGCTGTTCGACGAAGATGGCGATGAGTCCGCCGCTTGCCGAACCTGTTTCCTCGGCCTGATTGTCCGGCAAGGGGTGGGGCGGCTGCTCGGGCATGCGGTGGATCGGAAGTCCGGTCGTTGTCGATGGGCACTACCATGGCGGTACGCTACCGGTATGTCGACCTTGCGGCTTGGGGTCAGGCCATGAGTACGAGCGCGGCGCGGTAGAGCATGTAGACGGCAACGCACGCGATCAGGATGGAAAACACCGTGTTGAGCCGTCCCTTCGCTTCGGCGAGCCGACGCGCGGCGAGGGCGCCAATTCCGGTTCCGACGAAACCGCCACCGATGAAGACGCCGGCCAGCGGCCAGTCGATCATGCCGGACCATGCGTAGTTCGCGGCCGTGGTCAGTCCGAAAGCGGTCACCGCGATCAGCGATGTGCCGACAGCACGATAGACCGACATCGATGTCGAGGCGACGAGTGCAGGCACGATCAGGAATCCGCCACCGATGCCGAAGAAGCCCGACAATGCCCCGGTGCCGAAACCGAAAGTCAGAACCTTCGGCAGGTTGTCGCGGTTGCACACGACACCTTCGATGCCTGCATCCTTGCGGCCGCGGTACATGGCGAAAGCCACCACCAGCATGAGCAGCGCGAACAGGAAAAGCAGCTTCTGGCCGTCGAATGCCTTGCCCAGCGTCGATCCGGCGAGGGCGCCGAGGATCCCGGCTGCGGCGAATGTTCCGCCGCACCGCCAGTTTACGTTGCGTTCGCCGGCGTGGTTCCACACGCCGGAAAGCGCGTTGACGGCGACGGCAAGAGCGCTCGTGCCGATCGCGAGATGCGGGCTCTTTACGCCGACAAGATAGACCATCAGTGGAACGGCGAGGATAGATCCTCCGCCACCCACGAGACCAAGGGTAAAGCCGACAAGGATGCCGCTGAAGCCGCCCAGCAGATATTGCAGCTCGGTCACCGGAACGGCCTAGAGCAGGTTCAGTGGCAGCTTCAGGTAGCTGACGCCGTTGTCCTCCGGCTCGGGCATGTGTCCGGCCCGGATATTGACCTGCAGCGAGGGCAAAATGAGGCGCGGCATGCCAAGCGTCGCGTCGCGGGCTTCACGCATGGAGACGAACTCGTCCTCGTTCACGCCTTCGTGGACATGGACGTTGCCGGTCTTTTCGGCGCCGATGGTCGTTTCCCAGACGAACTGGTCGCGGTTCGGCGCCTTGTAGTCGTGGCACAGGAAAACGCGCGTCGGGTCGGGCAGCTTCATCAGACGGCGGATCGAGCGGAACAGCGTGCCGGCATCGCCGCCCGGAAAGTCGGCGCGGGCGGTGCCGTAGTCCGGCATGAACAGCGTATCGCCGACGAACACGGCATCGCCGATGACGTAAGCCATGCAGGCAGGCGTGTGGCCGGGGACGTGCAGCGCGATGGCGTCGATGCCGCCAAGCGTGAAGCGTTCGCCATCCTCGATCAGCCGGTCGAACTGCGACCCGTCCTGCGCGAAGCTGGCGGGTTCGTTGAATATCTTGGCGAAGACGCCCTGAACGGTACGGATTTCGCTGCCGATCACCAGCGTCCCGCCGAGCACCTTCTGGATGTAGGGGGCGTCGGACAAGTGGTCGGCATGGGCGTGCGTTTCCAGCAGCCAGTCGACCGTCAGGCCTTCGGCGCGGACGTAGTCGATCACGGCATCCGCGGAGGCGTGGCTGGTGCGCCCGGAGGGCTGGTCGAAATCGAGCACGGAGTCGATCACGGCGGCGCGCATCGTTTCCGGATCGTGGACCACATGCGTGGCCGTGAAGGTCGCTTCGTCGAAGAACGTGCGGACGACCGGCAGACGTTTGCTGGCCAGTGCGGCGTCGACTTGCTGGATGGCGGTTTCGATGTGTGTGTCGGTCATTGTTCAATCATCCCGGTCAGGGCGTTCAGCTGCCAGGCGGCGACCAGACGCTGGCCGCGCGCCTCGAGCAGCGCTGCATCGGCCTTGATGGCCTCGCGCTCCGCATCGAGGACGGCCAGCACCGGTACCGAACCTACCTGGGCTTCGAGTTTACGCCCGCAAAGCGCTTCATTGGCCGCTTCGGTTTGCAGGCGTGTGGCATCGACCATGCGATGCGCGGTGGCGAGGCCGGTCCAGGCATCGATCACCATGCCGGTGAGCGCCTGATCGGCCTGACGAAGACGCGCCTCGCTCGCGTCGACCTGGGCATCTGCGGCTCGGGTCTGCGTCGCTACGCGGCCGCCGGCAAAGAGCGTCCACTTGCCCCGGATGCCGACGGAGTAGGAATCCGCGCGATAGTCGGGGAAGAACTGGTCACGAACGTGCGCAGCTTCCGCGAAGGCCCCGACTTGCGGCATGCCTTCGGCCTTGGCAGCACGTACGCCGGCCTTGGCAACGTCCACGGCGGCCCTGGCCTGGCGCAGAGAAGGGTTCGACGTGCGGGCCAGATCGATCGCTTCGTCGAGCGTGGACGGCGTGCGGGGCAGATCGGGCAGGGGGGCGAGATTGCCCGCAGGCTTGCCGGTCAACCGTTCGTAAGCTGCCTCGGCCGATGCAACGCGGCCTTCGGCTTGCGCCTTACCGGCTTCCGCTTCGGCCTTGCGAGCGCGAGCCTGTGCGAGCTCCGAATTGGTGATTTCGCCTGCCTTGAACCGCAGACCGGCCTGCCGTTCGACTTCCGTCAGTTCCTTCACGAGCTGCGCGAAGCGGCTATCGAGCTTGCGGGCGGTGAGAACCTCCGAATAGGCGGAGATGGCCTGAACGATGGTCTGCAGCCGGGCATGCTCGGCCTGAAAACCGGCGATCTTGGCGCCGCCCTCGGCCTGATCGATCGCAGAGCCGATTCGCCCGCCGGCATAGAGCGGCATTTCCGCCGTGCCCTGCAGCGCCAGAGGCGTGGTGTTGGCCGCCCTGATGCCAAAGAAGCCGCCGTTGTCTATACGGCCCGTCCCGACCGATCCCTCGACCCGAAGGAGCGGGTTGCGTTCCGCTTTGGCGCGGTCGAGACGGGCCTTTGCCGCCGTTTCCTCGGCCTTTGCTGCCTCGAGGGCCGGCGCGTGCGCGAGGGCATTGGCGATGGCGGCGTCGAGGTCCTGCGCCGAGGCCGTGGGGGCAGCGACGATGCAGGTCAGGGGGAGCAAGGGAAGAAACAGGCGGCGCATAAGGGTCTCGCTCAGCGGAAGGCGTTTCCGGGTTTCACACCCAGCTTCTTGAAGATCATTGCGGCAGGGCAAAAGCCCGTAAAACTTGCCTGGATCATGTTGAGCCCGGCGAAGATCGTCAGCCCCAGCCAATAGGGATGCACGTAGATCGACAGAAGCACGCTGGCGAGGACGACCACGCCGGCGAAGCGAAGAACGGCAGCATCGAGATTCATCGATCCTCTCCTTTACTTGAAGCGCAGTTTGCGGATGCCCAGCGCGTGCATGGCGAGCTTTTCGTAGAACGGCTCGCTCTTGCCGCGGCGGACCTTGTGCAGGAAGTACCTCTCGAACCCGACCTTGGCCATGTGAACCCACTTGCCGCTCGATGACCAGTTGAGGTTGCGCGGCGGAATCTGCGGCTGGGCGACGAAAGCCACACCGCCGTCGCCGAAATCGGCTAGGCACACGGCATTCCAGGTTGCCTCTTCGGCCGGTTCCTTGCCGGAAAGCTCCAGCTTGATGTTGGCAGCAATGGCCGTGACCATCGATTCGATCATGAAGCCGGTCTTGGGAACGCCCACAGGAACGGGCGTAGGGCCTACCGGCGGGATCGCCACGCAGACGCCCAGCGAATAGACGTTCTTGAAGTTGGGATTACGCTGGTGCTTGTCCGCGAGGATGAAGCCGCGCGGATTGACGAGGCCTTCCACGCCCATGACGGCATCGATGCCGCGGAACGCGGGCAGGAGCATCGAATAGCCGAAGGGCAGGTCATGCGTAGCCTTGACCGAACCGTCTTCGGCCAGTTCTTCGGTGTGCATGATGCCGTCTTCGATCTTGGTGATGCGGTTGTTGCAGATCCACTTGATGTGACGGTTGCGCAGTTCGCTTTCGAGCAGGCTCTTGGTGTCGCCCACGCCATCGAGGCCCAGATGGCCGATATAGGGTTCGGCGGTGACGAAGGTCATCGGAACCTTGTCGCGAATCTTCCGACGCTTGAGTTCGGTGTCGAGAATCAGCGCGAATTCGTAAGCAGGGCCGTAGCATGAGGCGCCCTGAACCGCCCCGACCACGATCGGCTTGGGATCGGCGCAGAAGCGGTCGAAGGCGTCGGCGGCTTTGGCCGAGTGGTCCGTCTTGCATACCGATACCGTGTGACCTTCCGGACCGAGGCCCTCGATTTCGTCGAAAGCGAGTTCGGGGCCGGTAGCGATCACCAGGTAATCGTAATGCATCGAGGTGCCGTCGCACAATTCGACGCGGTTTTCCTCGGGATGCACCTTCTGTGCGCCTACCGATGTGAAGCCGATACCCTTCTTCTTCATGATCGGGGGCAGGTGGACCTTGATCGCTTCGGGTTCACGCCAGCGCACCGCAACCCAGGGGTTGCTCGGAACGAACCAGTAGTCATCCTGGTCATTGATCACCGTGACGTCTGCTTTGCCCTTGGTAGCGTCGCGAATCTCGTAAGCGGCGATCGTGCCGCCAAGGCCGGCACCTAGGATTATGATCTGGGGCAATGACATGACTTGCTCTCCCGTAGTGAGGTTCCGCGTCTGACAGGGGTCAGGGGGAAGCGGCCCGAGTAGATTGCGCTGTATATAGCTTGACTAATATAATGACTTTGCAATATACGCAAGAGGCAATGTAGAGAGGCGCCGAAGGTGCCCTACGATACGGACAAGAGGTGATTCACATGGTCTTCGGTTTAGGAAAGCCACGGCATAAGGAAGTGACCGCGCAGCAGCTCGAATCGATGCTGCAGTCGGGCGAGGCGCTTGTCGTCGACGTGCGCGAGCCGGATGAGTTCGCCGCAGGGCACATCCCCGGCGCGGTCAACATGCCGCTTTCGTCGTTCCAGCCTTCGAAGCTGCCGCACCCGGATGGCAAGAAGCTGGTGCTCAACTGTCTGGGCGGTAAGCGATCCGGCATGGCGCTCGACAAGTGCGGCGTTGCCATGGCCGAGGTGGACACGCACCTCGCAGGCGGTTTCGGTTCTTGGCAGGCGGCCCGCTTGCCGGTCGAACGCTGAGCGCATGCGCCCTCGCCAACGGGCACGATAACAAACAAGGGATGTCATGATGCGCGCAAATGTCCTGGTCCTGTCCGCTCTCGGATTGGCGGTTCTCGGTCTGCCGCTGGCTGGCTGTGGCGGCAGCGAGGAGCCGGTGCAGGAAAACAGCAAAGCGCCTGCGGGGCCGCGACTTGTTCTGAAGGAAAGCGACGCGGCAGACTGGCAGGATGTCAGCGCCGAAGTGGCCACGGTCGATCAGGCGCAGGTGCTTGCCCGCATCCCCGGCATTCTCACATCGCTCTCGGTGCGCGAGGGCGACATGGTGCGCAAGGGCCAGGCGATCGGTCGCATCGTCGACAGTCAGCTCGGCCCGCAGGCCGCTGCCGCCAAGGCGCAGATGGTTCAGGCGCAGTCCGAGCTGAAACGCGTCAAGTTTCTGCACGACAACGGCGTCTATGCCGATGCCCGCCTGGAGCAGGCGCAGGCGGCTGCGGCTTCGGCACGCGCGCAGTATGCGGCGACCACCGCCGTGGCAGGGCAGGGCATCGTCGTCGCGCCTGCGACCGGCCGGGTGCTGACGGCCGATGTTCCGGCAGGCTCGCCGGTGGCACCGGGCATGCCCATCGCGGTCATCACTGCCGGGGCGACCATCGTGCGGCTGGAGATGCCCGAATCGCTTGCAGGCAAAGTCCATGTCGGCTCGCAGGTACGGGCCAGCGATATCGGTAACGACGGCGCTGTCGGGCGTGTCGTGAAAGTCTATCCTTCGGTGACTGCGGGCACTGTAAAGGCTGACGTCAGCATGCCGGGCATCGACGACAAGCTCGTCGGCCGGCGCATCGCTGCCAGGGTCCAGACGGGTACGCGCAAGGCGCTGCTGGTTCCGGATGCTTATGTCACTGAGCGCTACGGCATCGATTATGTCACCTTGGTTGGCAAGGATGGCAATGCGACGCAGGTGCCGGTGCAGACCGCGCCCTCCGCGCAGGACGGCAAAGTCGAAATCCTCTCGGGCGTTTCGGCCGGAGATACGCTTGTGGCCTCCAGCAAGGGGGCGGCTGGGCAATGAATCTCGGTATCTCCGGCAAGCTGACGCGCGCGACGATCCAGTCGCCGCTGACGCCCCTGTTTCTGCTCGCCGCGATCATCGTCGGCCTGATCGCGACGATCACCATTCCGCGAGAGGAAGAGCCGCAGATCAAGGTGCCGATGGTGGACATCATGGTTCAGGCGCCGGGACTGACGGCTTCCGATGCCGTGGAACTGGTGGCCAAGCCGCTGGAGACCATCGTCAAGAGCGTGAATGGCGTCGAACACGTCTACACGCAGGCGCAGGACAATGGCGTTCTGGTGACGGCGCGCTTCCTCGTCGGCTCCAATCCTGAAGACGCGGCGATCCGCATCAACGAGAAGATCGAGGCCAACAAGGACCGCATTCCCGTGGGTATTCCGCCGCCGCAGGTAACGGTGCGCGGTATCAACGATGTGCCTATCGTCGTGCTGACGTTGACGCCGAAGCCCGGTGTGGCTGGACAGTGGAACGATCAGGCCCTGGCGGAACTCGCCGGCAAGCTCCGTACCGAAGTGGCCAAAGTCGACGATGTCGGGCTGACCTTCATCACGGGCGGCCAGAAGATGGCGCTGCGCGTGGTGCCCGATCCGGTCAAGCTCGCCGCCTATCGCGTGCCGCTGGGCAACGTCATCGAAGCCGTAAAGCAGGCCAACCGGGCTTTCCCCGCCGGCACCGTGCGCGAGCAGGGGCAGGCTGCGCTGGTCGTGGCTGGGCAGACGCTGCGCGATGCGCAGGAACTGTCGCAGCTCACGGTGCGCTCTGTAACCGGCGCGCCGGTGCTGCTGTCCGATGTCGCGAAGGTCGAGCAGGCGCCGACGCAGGAACAGGCCCGTGCATGGCGCTGGGCCAAGGACGGCGCCGATGAAAGTGGGGGCGGAAAGTGGTCGATGGCGCCCGCGGTCAGCCTGGCCATTGCCAAGCGGGCCGGTGCCAATGCCGTGACCGTGTCCGATCAGATTGTCGAGCGTGTGCACATGCTCGAAGGCAAGCTGATCCCGGATTCGGTGAAGGTCTCGGTCACCCGCAACTATGGCGAGACGGCGAACGAGAAGGCCAACGAGCTGATCTTCCACCTCGCGCTGGCAACGATCTCGATCGTCATCCTGATCGGTTTCGCCATCGGCTGGCGTGAGGCCGGCGTGACCGCGATCGTCATTCCCACCACGATCATGCTGACCATGTTCGCATCCAACGTGATGGGCTTCACGATCAACCGCGTCAGCCTGTTCGCGCTGATCTTCTCGATCGGCATCCTCGTCGACGACGCCATCGTCATGATCGAGAACATCGCGCGGCACTGGGCGATGAAGGACGACAGAAGTCGCATGGATGCCGCGATCGAGGCGGTCGCCGAAGTCGGCAACCCGACCATCATCGCGACCCTGACTGTCGTTGCCGCGTTGCTGCCGATGCTCTTCGTCTCGGGTCTGATGGGCCCATACATGGCGCCAATCCCGATTAACGCGTCTGCGGCGATGATCTTCAGCTTCTTCGTGGCGGTCATCATTGCCCCGTGGCTCATGATCCGGTTCGCGCGCACGGCACTTTCCGATCACGAGCATGAGGATTCGCACGGCGGCAGGCTCGGGGCGCTCTACAGCCGCTACGCCAGCAAGATCATCGCGACGAAGGGCAGCGCGTGGCGCTTTCTCATTGCGGTCGGCATTGCGACTGTGGTTGCGTGCTCGATGTTCTACTTCAAGGCGGTGACGGTGAAGCTGCTGCCCTTCGACAACAAGAGCGAAGTGCAGCTTGTCGCCGACATGCCCGAGGGCACCAGTCTGGAAACGACATCACGCGTGCTGGAACAGGCCGCCGCGGTTACGCGCTCGGTACCCGAAGTGGTGTCGATGGAAGCCTATGCGGGCACATCGGCGCCGTTCAATTTCAACGGTCTCGTCCGCCACTACTTCCTGCGCAACCAGCCGGAAATGGGCGATCTGATGGTCACGCTGAAGCCCAAGGGCGATCGCTCGCGCTCCAGCCACGAGGTCGCGGTGGACCTGCGTGAGAAGCTCAAGGCCATTTCGCTCCCCACTGGTGGGTCACTGAAGGTCGTCGAAACCCCGCCGGGGCCGCCCGTTCTGGCGACGCTGCTGGCCGAGATCTACGGGCCGGACGAAGCGACGCGCGTCAAGACCGCCGAGCAGGTCGAGAAGATCTTCAAGTCGGTGCCATTCATTGTCGATGTCGATAATTCATTCGGCGAGCCGCGCCCCACGCTCAAGCTGATCCCCGATCGCGCCAAGCTGGACCACTACGGTCTGTCGGAGAGGCAGCTGTTCGATTCCATCGGCGCTCTTTTGGGGACGCAGACGGTGGGCTATGCGCCGCGTGGTTCCGGTCGCGATCCGCTCCCGATTGAAATGACGCTTGACCAGTCGCAGCGCAGCTGGTCGGCAGCCCTGGCGGCAACCCCCGTGGCCGTGGCGCAGGGACCGGCTGGACCGCAGCTTGTGCAGCTTGGGCAGCTGGTCACGGCCGAGATGGTGCCGGGCGGACGCGCGATCTTCCGCCGAGACGGGCGCGGCGCGGATATGGTGACGGCCGAACTGGCCGGACGCTACGAAGCTCCGATCTACGGCATGCTTGCCGTCGACGAGGCCATCGACACCTACGACTGGAAGTCGGCAGGCCTCGAAAAGCCCGCAGTCCTGCTCAATGGCCAGCCTGAAGACGAAAGCCACACGTCGCTGCTGTGGGACGGTGAGTGGGAGATCACCTGGGTCACCTTCCGCGACATGGGCGGGGCCTTCATGGTCGCCTTGCTGGGCATCTACGTGCTGGTCGTCGGGCAGTTCCGCAGCTTCACCATTCCGCTGGTGATCCTGACGCCGATCCCTCTCACACTGGTGGGCATCGTCGTCGGGCACATGCTGTTCAGCGCGCCGTTCACGGCGACCTCGATGATCGGGTTCATTGCACTGGCGGGTATTATCGTGCGGAACTCCATCCTTCTGGTCGACTTTATTCGTCATACGCGTTCGGCTGAGAAGAGCCTGCGCCAGACGTTGCTGGAGGCCGGCATGATCCGATTCAAGCCCATCGTTCTGACTGCTGCGGCAGCCATGATCGGGGCGGCGGTGATCCTGACCGACCCGATTTTCCAGGGTCTGGCGATTTCGCTGCTGTTTGGCCTGGCCTCCTCGACCTTGCTGACGGTTCTGGTTATTCCGGCCATTTACGTCGTTTTGCGGGACGATGGCCGTCCCTTGGAAAGCTAGGAATCATGAAGCCGACTGATCTTACGGAACTCAAGGCCAACGCCAACATCATGGCAGCCCGGCTCAAGATGATGAGCCATCCTGAACGCCTGTTGATGCTGTGCCGAATGGATGAGGGCGAAGTTTCGGTGAGTGAACTGGTCGCTCTGACGGGTCTCTCCCAGTCGTCGGTTTCGCAGCACCTCGCATTGCTGCGCGAGGAAGGCGTGGTGGCCATTCGGGGCGAGGCGCAGACGCGATACTACAGTCTGAAGGACAATGTGGTGCGGGCCATCATCCACGCGCTTTGCGACATCTGCGGAACATCCTGCGAATAGGCGAGAGTCCCATGTCAGAATCGTTGATCATTGCCTGCCCGTCCTGCGCCTCGCTCAACCGTGTGCCGCGCGAAAAACTCGCACAGGGCGGTAAGTGCGGGCGATGCGGTTCGGCTCTGTTCGGTGGTCATCCCGTCACGCTGACAGACGCCAATTTCGATGCCCATGCGACGCGGAGCGGCATTCCGCTGCTGGTCGATTTCTGGGCGTCATGGTGCGGGCCGTGCCGCCAGATGGCGCCGCAGTTCGAGGCTGCCGCCGCCGATCTCGAGCCGATGGTTCGCCTCGGCAAGCTCGATACCGAAGCCCAGCAGGCGATTGCCGGTCGGTTCGGTATCCGATCCATCCCCACGATGATCCTGATTTCAGGCGGTCGGGAAGTGGCGCGCCAGTCAGGCGCCATGCCAAAAAGCGCCATCGTCAATTGGGTGCGCCAGACATTGGGTTGAGGACTGAAAGCATGACCGAGGCAGCAAATCCCCACGCGGATGCCCTGAAGTATGAGGACTGGGGCGGCGAGATGGGCGCCCGCTGGCTGGCCAATCTCAAAGGCTTCGAAGGCACCATCGCGCCGGCGGGCGAGGCCTTGCTGGCGCGTGCCGCCTTCGCGCCCGGTGAGCGCGCGATCGACCTGGGATTCGGCGGCGGTGCCACGACCATTGCCATTGCCGAAGCGGTCAGCCCCGGCGGCATTGTGCTTGGCCTCGACATATCGCCCGATCTCACCAGCGCCGCGACGCGCCGCGCGCAGCAGGCGGGCATCGACAATGCCCGTTTCCAGTGCGGCGATGCGGCGGCTGTCACGGTTGCGGACGGGCCCTATGACCGTCTTGTATCGCGCTTTGGCAGCATGTTCTTTGCAGAGCCGGTTCCGGCTTTTGCCAACCTGCGCGCGATGCTCAAGCCGGGGGGGCGGATGGACCTTGCCGTCTGGGGGCCGCCCATGGAGAATCCGTGGATGCTGAAAGGCATGGAAGTTGCCCGTCAGCACGTGGAAATTCCCCCGCCGGTGCCGCGGGCGCCGGGCCCCTTTGCGTTCGAAGACATCGACTATCTGCGCGAGGTTCTGGACGGCGCGGGTTTCGGCAAGGTCGACGTCGGCGTGGCGGAAGGTGAGTTACCCGTCGGTGGCGCCGGTGCATCCGCCGAACAGGCTGAACACTTCGCCCAGAATGCCATGGCCTTCGGGCAGGTCCTGCTCGACTATCCTGTAGAGGTTCAGGAGGCTGTCGCGCGTGATCTCAAGGCGCTTTACGAGCAGTATTATCGGCCGGGCGAGGGAGTCATGATGGGCTATAAAGCCTGGTTGGTAACGGCGTACGCCTGAGGCATATGACAGGCTGAAACGAAGAGGCCACCGGAAACGGCGGCCTCTGTTTGTTTGGTTTCGGGATTATACCTCGGGATCGTCGCTCATGGGCGAGCGGAACTCGTGCCACATGCCGTTGATGATGCCGAAGGCGACGGCGAGGCCCAGTCCGAGAATCCAGGAAAAATACCACATCGGTCTTGGTCCTTCTCAGTAGAAATCGGGGTTGGTGCGAACCTGCTCGATCGTGACCCGACCGAACATCACCCGCATCGCCCAGGCCGTGTAGGCCAGCACGATCGGCAGGAAGATCAGCGTTACCAGCAGCATGATCCACAAGGTCAGGTGGCTCGACGAAGCGTTCCACGCGGTGAGGCTGGATTGCGGGTCGATGGCGCTGGGCAGGATGAAGGGGAACATCGACAGGCCCACGGTCGCGATGATTCCGATTGTCGCCATCGAGGAACCGGCCAGGTTGATCAGATGGCTGCGGCTGCGGATGCCGACCAATGCAACCAGCGGGCCGGCGAGGCCGAGGATCGGCGCCAATAGCATCCACGGATGCTGGCCATAGTTGTCGAGCCAGGCACCGGGCGCGGGGAGCGCCGGGACGTACCGGGGGTTGGACGGCCCCATGGAGTCGACAATGCCCTCGATCCGGAAGCCCATCTGGCTTGTCGCTACCCATACGCCGCCCAGTGCGAAGAGCACGAAGGAAACGAGGGCTGCCGCCGTCCCGATGCGCCGGGCGCGTTCTAGCACGGGGCCTTCCTCGATCTTGGTGGCGAGAAAGCCCGCGCCGTGCAGCACGATCATCGCGACCGAGAGCAGCCCGGTCATCAGCGCGAACGGCGAGAATAGGCCGAGCAGCGTGCCTTCGTAGAAAGCGCGCAGATCGCTGTCGAGCCGGAAGGGCAGGCCCTGCAGGACATTGCCCACGGCCACGCCGAAGACCAGCGCCGGCACGAGGCCGCCGATGAACAGCGCCCAGTCCCAGCGAGTGCGCCATGCGGGATCGGCATGCTTGGAGCGGTACTTGAAGCTCACGGGCCGCAGGATCAGCGCCGCCAGCACAAGGAACATCGCCAGATAGAAGCCGGAAAAGCTGACTGCGTACACGAACGGCCAGGCCGCGAAGATCGCGCCGCCGCCAAGGATGAACCACACCTGGTGGCCCTCCCAGTGCGGGGCGATCGCGTTGATCACCATGCGGCGCTCCTCATCGGTCTTGCCGATGAAGGGCATCAGCGCGGCGACGCCGAGATCGTATCCGTCGGTGAGCGTGAAGCCGATCAGCAGCACACCCATGAGAGCCCACCAGATCAGCCGGAGGGTTTCGTAGTCGAGGGGAATAGCCATCTTGCGAAGCTCCCTTATTCGGCAGACAGCGGGGCAATGCCGCCACTGCCTTCAATCTGACTGCCGGTATCCGAGGCATGATGCTCCACCGGGCCCTTGCGGATCGTCGAGAGCATCAGGCGGACCTCGATGACGGCAAGCGCACCGTAGAGCAGGGTGAAGCCGATGATCGTCGTCCAGATCTGGCTGACGGTCAGCGAGGATGCGCCCAGGAACGTGGGCAGCACGCCCTCCACCGCCCAGGGCTGCCGGCCTATCTCCGCGAGGACCCAGCCGCCTTCGATGGCGAGCCAGGGCAGGGGTATGATCACGACGGCGACCCTCAGGAACCACTTCTTCTCGAACTGACACACCGAGGCGCAGTAGAAGGCCAGGGCGAAGAAGCCGATGAAGAAGAAACCCAGACCCGCCATGATACGGAACAGCCAGAACATTACCGGCACGTTCGGGATGGTGTCCTTGGCAGCCATGAGGATCTGCTGGTCGGTTGCCTGCCGCGGATCGCCGACATAACGCTTGAGCAGCATGGCATAGCCAAGGTCGCGCTTGTGCTTCTCGAAAGACTCGCGCGCGACCGGATCGGTGCGCTGGAACTTGAGCTTTTCGACCGCATCGTAGGCGATAAGGCCGCTGCGAATGCGTTCATCGGCCTTCAGGACAAGCTCATTGATACCCACCACTTCGCCGGTCAGGCTGCGCGTGGCGATCAGGCCGAGGACGTAGGGGATCTTTATTTCAAAACGGGTTTCCTGAACCGAGGGATCAGGAATGCCGAAGATCGCGAGGCCAGCGGGGGCTTCCTCGGTGTGCCACATGCCTTCGATGGCGGCGAGCTTCATCTTCTGGTTGTCGGTCAGGGCATAGCCGGACTCGTCGCCCAGAACGACGACCGATAGCGAGGAAGCGAGACCGAACGCGGCCGCAACCACCATTGAGCGGCGCGCCACGTTGGTCCATTTGCCCTTGAGCAGGTACCAGGCCGAAACGCCCATCACGAAAACAGACGCGCAGACATAGCCGGCGCTGACGGTGTGAACGAACTTGGCCTGCGCGACGGGATTGAACAGGACCGAATAGAAGTCGGTGACTTCCATGCGCATCGTTTCGGGATTGAACGTCGCGCCTGCCGGGTTCTGCATCCAGCCGTTGGCAATGAGGATCCACAGCGCGGAAAGATTCGATCCCAGAGCTACGCAGAAGGTGACGGCGAGATGGCCGACCTTGGAAAGGCGGTCCCAGCCGAAGAACATCAGACCAACGAACGTTGCTTCGAGGAAGAAGGCCATCAGGCCCTCGATCGCGAGCGGAGCACCGAAAATGTCGCCCACGTAGTGCGCGTAATAGGACCAGTTGGTCCCGAACTCGAACTCCATGGTGATGCCGGTCGCTACACCAAGAACGAAATTGACACCGAACAACTTGCCCCAGAACCGTGTGATGACCCGCCAGATCTCCTTGCCGGTCATCACATAGATGCTCTCCATGATGACCAGAAGAAACGAAAGACCCAGGGTTAGCGGTACGAAAAGAAAGTGGTACATAGCCGTGAGCGCGAATTGCAGCCGCGAAAGCTCGACAACCGCCATGTCCATGAGCATGCTCCTGTCGCTGTAGATAGCCGGAGGCGGGACTCGACTCATTGGGTCCCGTCGTATAGCGGGGCTGCAAATATTAGAAATTGTTAATGTAGTCAACTGCTCCTTCCATGACATTTTCTCAAGCTGTACCAGCTATTTCTGCAACCGATCAGCCGCGCGCGCGGCGCAAGGTAGGGGCAGCCGCGCTGTGGTGGCTGTCGGACTCCGGCGGGGCCATTCTTTTTGCGGGATGTCTGGCGCTCGTGCTGCAGGGCTGGGTTAGCGGGACGATGTCCAACGCGACACTGACGGTGCTTCTGGCAGGGATTGTCGCGAGCGGGATGCTGCGGGCCGGCGCGCAGGGCATGGCGGGCATCGCCGGTCAGCGTCAGGCGATCGGGATCAAGCAGAACCTGCGCACGCGCCTGCTTGCTGCGCTGCTACCGACCGGGCTGGTGCGCGGCCGCCTAATCGGTGAGGACCTGCATGTCGTCGTCGACGATGTAGAGGCCTACGAAGGCCTGATTGCGCGTTTTGAGCCGCTCAAGCTTGCCGCTGTACTCTCGCCGCTGCTGATCGCCTGTGTTGTTGCCTTTGCAAGCTGGGTCTCCGCGCTGATCATGATCGCGACGCTTATTCCCTTCGGCGTCGGCATGGCCTTCGCGGGCCTCGCCGGAAAGGCAGAGGCGGAGCGGCAGTTGCAGGCTCTTTCCCGTCTTTCGGGGCTCTTCGTTGACCGCGTCGCCACTTTGCCGGTGATCCTGTCGTTCGGCGCCGAGGACCGCGTGACGCGGCAGATCGGCGAAGCCGCGCGAGAAGTTGCGTCCCGCACGATGCAGGTGCTGCGTATCGCTTTCCTTTCCAGCGCGGTTCTGGAATTTTTCGCGGCGCTCTGCGTAGCGCTGATTGCGGTTTATTGCGGTTTTTCGCTGCTGGGCTTGCTGCCGTTTCCCGCTCCGGAAGCGCTGACGCTGGGCCGCGCGTTCTTTGCGCTGGCGCTGGCGCCCGAATTCTATCTCGGCATGCGCAGGATGGCAGCGGCCTATCACGACAAGCAGCAGGGCGAGGCTGCCGATGCCAGCATTGCCGAGGCGCTGGGCAAGGCAGAGAGCCGTCCCGGTCCCGATCCGGTTCCCGCAAGCTGCGTCGTGCAGAATCTTGCCGTAGTCAATCTGGAAGTCGCCTATGCCGACACCCGCATCGGCCCATTTACGGCGCTCTGGGAAGGCCCCGGTCTGCATGCCGTTGCCGGGCCGACGGGTGTGGGCAAGTCTTCGCTTCTCCACGCGCTTATTGGCATGGCCCCCGATATGGCGGGAACGGTCCTGTTGAACGGCGCGCCCGTGGCGCCGGTGTCGTTGGTCGAGCGCGTGGGATGGGCCGGGCAGAAGCCCCTGCTGCTCCCGGGAACGCTGGAGGACAACCTCAAGCTTGGCGGAGGCGTCGATGCCGATCTCCTGCCGTTGATCGAGGCCTGCGGTCTCTCCGATCTCCTGCGCGAGCGCGGAATGCACTTGGCGATCGATCCGCGCGGGTCCGGGCTGTCGGGGGGGGAGCGGCGGCGCATCGGTCTCGTTCGCGCCATAGCGTCGGGCCGGCCGATCCTGCTGCTCGACGAACCGACTGCCGATCTCGATGCGGTGACCGCCCGCAAGGTTATCGATCTGATCGCCCGGACCGCGCGTGACCGGCTGGTGATTGCCGCTACGCACGATGCGCGGCTTGTCGCCCAAAGCGCCAGCGTGATGACGCTGTCATGATCGAGCAACTGCTTCAGGACGCAAGCCGTCGCCAGCGCCGTGCGACCGGTGTGGCCATTCTCCTCGCCGTGCTGGCGGCCGTGGCGGGTGTCGGCCTGCTTGCCGTTTCCGGCTGGTTTCTGACCGGCGCGGCGATAGCCGGGGCGTCCGGCGTCGCCGCAGCGCGCGGGTTCAATTACCTTCTGCCGAGCGCCGGCATTCGCGCCTTCGCCATCGTGCGCACGCTCGGGCGCTACGGCGAAAGGCTGTTCAGTCACCGCGCGGCATTCTTCGCGCTTGCCGATGTGCGCCCGGCCTTGTTCGCGCGCCTCGCGGCGGCGGAACCGGAAGCGGTGTTCTCCCGGCCCAGCGGGCAAGTTGCAGCGCAACTGGGGTCAGATGTCGATGCGCTCGAGGACTCCGTGGTTCGCCGCGTCACCCTGCCGGGGGCACTGGCTGGCGGCGTTACGGCGCTGGTGGCTTGCCTGTTCGCCGGGCTATGGTCGGGCGTTGCTCTAGGTGTCGGTCTTGCGGGCATGCGGCTGGTTTCGCGGACGCTGACACCGAAACTGATCGCCGGGCCCGTTCACCGGCGCGCCGATGCCGTGACCCGGCTCAAGTCCGCCTACGCTGAATATGCTGCCTGTGCCGTCGAGATCAGCGCTTACGGGTTGGTGCCCCAGATCGTCGAGGCCATGGCGCCCGATGTCGAGGAACTGGAAGCGTCCCGGCTGGCGATAGTGAACGCCGAAGCAACGACGCAGGGACTGCAGCTCATTCTGGCGGCGCTCACAGTCGCCGGCGTGCTGGTGCTGGCGAAGGGCGGAGCCGCTCTGGCGGCTGCCGCAGCGCTGGCAGGGGCAGCCGGTGCGGAGGCCTGGTCCGGGCTGACCCGGACCGACGTGCAGCGCCCGCGCGTGGACGATGCCATGACGCGTCTGGAGGATATGGCTTCGTTGCCTGCGCGCGCTCCTCAGCATGCCGAACTGGAGCAGCTGTCCGCAGAGCCTGTAACATTGGAGGCCGATGGCCGCGAATGCGTTGTGCAGCCCGGAGAGCGCGTACTGATTACGGGCGCGTCCGGCGCGGGAAAATCCCGCATTCTGGGGACGATACTCGGCTTGCGCTCCGATGCGCCGCAGCGCGTGTTTGTCGGAGAAGCGGAGGTTCGCGAGCTGGGGCTGGAAACGCTGCGCAGGGTATTCGGGAACGCGCCGCAGGATGCCTCGCTGATTGCCGGGACCGTGGCGGACAATCTGCGTCTGGCGCGGCAGGGGGTTACCGAAGCGCAGATGTGGGAAGCACTGAAGGTGGCCTGTCTTGCGGATACCGTGAGGGCTTTGCCGCATGGCCTCGACCAGTGGCTAGGCGCTGACGGTGCGCGGCTGTCCGGTGGTCAGCGCAAGCGGTTGTCCGTGGCGAGGGCGTTGCTGTCCGGTCGCCCCTGGCTGGTTCTGGACGAACCGAGCGAAGGGCTGGACAGCGTGACTGAACAGGAATTGGCCAAGAACCTCGATCGGTGGCTGGAGGACACACGCACCGGCCTGATCCTCGTAAGCCACCGTCAGGGGCTGCATAGCCTGACCGGCGCAAGCTTCACCCTTTGAGGGCCAGGGCTGCACCGGGTTTGATCATGGCTGCGGCACGAGGCGCATGGCTGCTCCGCCGCCGGGAGCGAGCCATAGGTCCATCGTATCGCCCTTGCGCACCGTGCGCGTCTCGTAGGCGATGCGGTGACGCGTTTCGGTGAGGTAGGTTGCGCCGTCGCCATCCTTCCAGATCTTCACCTGATAGGTCTTGCCCGGATCGAGGAAGTCGAACTTCAGCGTCACGGTCCGCGCCGTCGCATCGTTGACGCCGCCGACGAACCAGCGCCGCGAATTGCGGTCCTTGCGCGCGAAGATCGCGTAGTCGCCCACTTCGCCAGCAATCAGGTGGCTTTCGGCCCAGTCGGTCGGAACCGAACTGATGAAGTCCATCTCGCGCGGATACTGTTCAAGCTGATCGACGAAGTCCGCCGCCATCTGGATCGGTGAGTAGATCGCCAGATAGACCCCCAGCTGTTTGGCGAGAGTCGAGGCGAGGGGGGCGTGGTTGGCGCCTTCCAGACTCAGCACGCCGGGCGTGAAGTCCATCGGACCTGAAAGCATGCGCGTATAGACGAGCGTCGGTTCGTGGTCCGGCCCGTTGGCGAACCGGCCCCATGCATTGTATTCCATGCCGCGTGCACCTTCGCGCGAGACCCAGTTCGGGTAGGTCCTGCGCAGCCCGGTGTCCTTGATCGGCTCGTGCGTATCGATCGCCACGTGATGCTTCGCCGCCGTTTTCACGACATCGAGATAGTGGTTCACCATGCGCTGGCCGTCGTGCCATTCCATCAGCGTCTCGCCCGGCCTGTTTCCAGGAGCGATGATGCCGCCGGCATCGGCGACATAGCCGGTCTTCACAACATCGACGCCAAGCTTGCCGTAGAGCGCGAAGGCATCGTCCATCTGCGCTTCGTAATTGGCGATATTGCCGCCAGTCTCGTGATGGCCGATGAGGTGAACGCCCTTCTTGCGGGCGTAATCCGTAACAGCCTTGAGATCGAAGTCAGGCGTGGGCCGGGTGAAGCTGAATTCGTCGCCATGGCCGAACCAGTCGCCATTCCAGCCCTTGTTCCAGCCTTCCACCAGAACACCGCGGAAGTGGTGTTTGGCGGCATAGTCGATGTACTTCTTTGCCCGGGCGGTCGTGGCGCCGTGCCTGGGGCCCTCGGCCCAGCTCCAGTCGTTGCGGATCATGCCCCACCAGATCCCGATATAACGCGCCGGCTTGAACCAGCTCACGTCGCCCAGCTTGTTGGGCTCGTTGAGATTGAGTTCGAGGCTGTTCTCGATCAGTCCTGCCGCGTTGTCGGCAATGCGGATCGTGCGCCAGGGCGTCGCGAAAGGCAGATCGCGAACGACGCGCGGTCCATCGGGTGAGGGCGCGAGGGTGGTGCGGAACTGCTGCCCGGTGACGCGCTTGAAGCGGTAGCCTGCATAGTCGACCAGCGCCGCTTCGTGGAACGAGAGGTGGGTTCCATCGTCGAGCCGCATGGTGATGGGCGTATGAGCCGTGGAAACGGCGTCTATCGGGGTCTTCTGGTAGACCAGCTCATACCGGTTCCACTCGCCGCCGGGGATCCACCAGGCGGTGCCCTTGGGCACGATATCGAACTCGGTCACCTCGTCGGCGATCCGCATCGTCTTGAGTGCGGGTTGCTTGGGCAACTCGTAACGGAAGCCGATGCCGTTATCGAACAGGCGAAAGTGGACGTTCATCAGCCGCGAGCCCTGCGTTTCGGACTGCTGCAGCTTCACCGTGACTTCGTTGTAGCGATCGCGCACGAACCGGCGCTCGCCCCAGGGCTGCTCCCAGGTGTCGTCGTGGCTGTCTGTCTCGCTACCGACGATGCGGAAGCCGCGGACCATGTTGAGGCCGTCGGTGAGCAGGAAGCCCAGCGTACTCGGCGCAATCAGCAATTTGCCCTTGCGCGAAAGCGACCAGGTGGCGCGGCTTTCGTTGTCGGTGGAGACGGTCAGGACCAGACTGCCATCAGGTGAGCTGGTCGTGACGGCGGGCCGGGTTTCTTGCGCTAGAGCGGGGGCCGAAAGCGTCGCGAGCGACAGGCTGGCTGCAACCAGCAGGCGGTGCGGCTTCATGTCCGGTCTCCTTCGGCGATCCAGGCTGCGCCCCAGGCGGGCAGCTTGCCGAGTTGGGTATCGTTGACAGCGGCAAGGACGGTGCCCTCGGGTACAACGGCGGACGGCCACTCTGCCGATCGCGCAGAAATGTTGAATACGCCAACGACGGTCCGATCGGTCCCCTTACGGCGGACCACCAGCCGGGTTTCGTCGCATAGCAGCACTTCACACGGGCCGCTCCGCAGGGCGTCGTTCGTGCGGCGAAGGCGCAACAATTCGCGTGTGAGGTGCAGCTGAGAGGTGCTGTCGGCCTCTTGCCTGTCTATGGCCCGGTTCAGGTTCTGCGCGCTGACCGGAAGCCAGGGGGAGCCCTTGCTGAAACCGCCGTTTTGCGCTTCGGCTTCCCACGGCAAGGGCGTACGGACGCCATCGCGGGAAAGCGTCAATGGCCAGTTGGCGATGGCTTCCGGGTCCTGCAGCATTTCGAAGGGCACTTCGTCTTGCAGCAGCCCCAGTTCCTCGCCCTGATAGAGGATCGGATTTCCGCGCAGCGACAGCAGCAGCATGGCCTTCATCCGCGCGAAAGCATCGATTTCGGAGGGCTCGCACCAGCGCGAAAGTGCGCGCGGGGCATCGTGGTTTTCGAAAGCCCAGCTCGGCCATCCGGTGCCGGGCGTGTCGGGCCAGTCCTCCAGTGCTTGCGCGACCAGTTTCGGCGTCAGCAATTCGGCATAGAGGAAGTTGAAACCGTAGGCGCTGTCCAGGCGCTCGTCGCCCTGTGTGAAGGCCTTCATTTCGCTGGCAGCCTTGCGACCGCCGACTTCCGCGAGCGAGAACGTGTGCGGATAACTGGCGATCAGCGCCTGCAGCCGTTCGATGAACCCGACGATGTCTTCATGCGACTGGTTGTAGACCTGCAGCTGGAAATCGAAGGGCCGCGTGCGCACGGTGCCGTCGTCGGGCGCGGGCGGATTGTTGCGGAGCAAAGGGTCGTGCATCGCAAAGTTGAGCGCATCGATCCGGAAACCGGACACGCCTCGATCGAGCCAGAACTTCGCGACGTCGAGCAGGGCCTGCTGCACATCGGTATTGTGCAGGTTGAGCTGGGGCTGCTCGGCAAGGAAATTGTGCATGTAGTACTGGCCGCGCCTTGCGTCCCAGCGCCAGGATGGTCCGCCGAACACAGATTGCCAGTTGTTGGGCGGCGAGCCGTCGACCTTGGCGTCTGCCCAGACGTACCAGTCGGCGCGCGGATTGTTTCGGCTCGAGCGGCTTTCGGCGAACCATGCGTGCTGATCGGAGGTGTGGGCATAGACCTGATCGATCATCACTTTCAGGTCCAGTTCGCGGGCGCGGGCGACCAGCGCATCGAAATCAGCCAGTGTCCCGAAGATCGGGTCGACCGCACGGTAGTCCGATATGTCGTATCCGAAGTCCGCCATCGGCGATGCGTAGAAAGGCGAGATCCAGATCGCATCGACACCCAGGGACGCAATGTAGTCGAGCCGCGAGGTGATGCCGGCGAGGTCGCCGATTCCGTCGTCGTTCGAATCCTGAAAGCTGCGCGGATAGATCTGGTAGATCGTGGCGCCGCGCCACCATTCGGCCGTTTTGCCTGCTACCGGCGGGGCGGAGGGAAGGTCTTGTTTCATCGTGATCCTGGGGGAGGAAAGGTGATCAGGGTTGCGCTTCGCAGACACTGAAGGCGAGCGGTGGCAGTGTGATGGCGATGCTGCCCGGAGCGCTTGCCATGTCGGGGCAGTCGGACCCGGCCAGCGTCGAGAACGACTGCGAGCCTGCCTCTACTGCAACATTCGATGTGACGGGCTTGGTCGACGTGTTGAAAGCCAGAACGACTTCCTCGCCGTTGTCCGGATCGAACCGCGATACGGCGAAAAGGCCGGGTGTTTCGGACGTCGCACGCAGCACGGTGCTGCCTTCGGTGAGGGCAGGCGTATCGCGACGGACGGCGGACAGATTGGCGATGAACTTGTAGAGAGGATGCTGGCCGTCGAAATTGGCCTGTGCCATCGTCGCGGTCGTGCCGACCAGCGTTTCCGCGTTGTAGAACGCGGTTTTCGAAGGGAACATGTCCTGGCGCGCCAATTGGTCACCGCCGGCGCCGACGAAACCCTGTTCGTCGCCGGAGTAGATCGTCGGCACACCGCGCAGTGTCAGCAGCATGGCATGCGCCAGCTCGTCGCGGGCCAGAAGTTCCTGGGCGTCGATGCCGGGGTTAGCCTTTGCGATGAACATCGCCACCCGGCCCGCGTCGTGGTTGCCGAGGAAGGTGGGCAGTTGCAGCGCGGTCTTCTTGCCGCCCGGATAGAGAACGTCGTCGTCGTCCAGCTGCGCCAGTTCCTGGGTGCCGTTCTTGCCGCTCACGGCATCGATGACGGCGTGCATGAAGGCGAAGTCGAGAACGGCGGGCAGCCCCGCATGGCGCGTCCACGATGCCAGCAGGGCCGGATCGTAATCGTCGTCGGCCACTTCACCGAAAATATGGAAATTGGTGATGCCGCGCGCCTGCGCGCGGGCTTGCATGGCGGGCACGAAGCGGCGCCAGAATTCCGGATTGACGTGCTTGGCCGTATCGATGCGGAAGCCGTCGACACCGTACTTGTCGATCCAGTCGCCGTAGATGGCGATCATGCCCTCGATCACGCGGGGGTTTTCCGTAGCGAGATCGTCGAGGCCGACGAAATCGCCGTACTGCGCGCTTTCGCCCTTCCAGTCGGTGTTGCCGCGGTTGTGATACCAGATCGGGTCATTGAGCCAGGCGGGGACTTTCACATCCTCCTCGCCCTTCGGGACCACCGGGGTATAGGCGAAGGTGGGATTGGTCAGCTTGGCCCAGTTCTGCGGGCTGGCATCGTCGTCGCCGGCGAACCCGGGATTGATCGCCGGGCCATCCACCGTGCCTTTTGTCGAGAACGGATAGTCGGCCTTGGAACGGTAGGGATAGGCCTCCGCCGTGCCTTCCTCGTACTGGATCACATCGGCAGTGTGGTTGGCGATGATGTCCATGTAGACCTTCATCCCGCGCGCATGGGCGGCATCGACGAAGGCCTTGAAATCGGCATTGCTTCCCAGATGCGGATCGACCTGCGTGAAGTCGGTGATCCAGTATCCGTGGTAGCCTGCGCTCTCCTGCCCCTTGGGGCCCTGTACCGGCTTGTTCTTGAAGATCGGACCGACCCAGATGGCGGTGGCGCCGAGGCCCTGAATGTAGTCCAGCCGCTGCGTCAGGCCCTTGAGGTCGCCGCCATGGTAGAAGGCCTTGTCTGACGGATCGAAGCCGGTCTGGAGCCGGTCGCCCTTCAGGTCGCCCTTGTCGTTCGAGGCGTCCCCGTTTTCGAAGCGGTCGGGCAGGACGAAGTAGATCACTTCCTGCTCGGGAGGGCGGGCGCGCATGTCCTCGACAGGCGTTGAGAACGCTGCCGTGCCGCAAAGGGCCAGCGACAAGGCGATGCTGGAGGAAAGCAGGCGGATCATCGGACAGTCTCCGGCTCGGCTCTGGTAGCGCAGCGCGCCGCAAGGAAGTCCATGTGAAGCGGCATCGGGCGTACCGTCTCGATGCAGGCTTTCTCGACAGCGCCGAGAAAGCCGCCGAGTTCGTCGGGTGAAAGCCGGTTTGCGATCGGGTTCCAGCGCTTCGGAACCACACCTTGTCCGGCCAGCACCTGAAACCATGCCACTTCGGTGAACAGCTCGTCCGCGCCCGGTTGGATGTGGCAGGCTTCGCGGTACTCGGCGATGCGCGCCTCCAGGCTATCGGGCACCGGCATCGTGCGGCAGTGATCCCAGAAGGGCTCGCTGACACGCTGGTTGGTCTTGTAGTGCAGGATGAGGAAGTCGCGGATGCGCTCGAATTCCTCGGCGCAGCGGCGGTTGAACCCGTCGCGCACGGCGTCGTTCGCGGGCCCGGAGGGGAGTACCGTCAGGAACCGGGTGATGGTCGACTGGATGAGATGGATCGAGGTCGATTCCAGCGGTTCCATGAAGCCGCCCGAGAGGCCGACAGCCAGGACATTTCGGTTCCACGTCTTGCGGCGGCGTCCGGTCACGAAGCGTAGCACCCGCGGATCGGCGGGCGCGGGTGCTTCGAGGTTCTCCGTGAGTGTCGCCGCCGCTCCTTCATCGGAGAGATATTCGGAGCAATAGACCAGACCATTGCCGATGCGATGCTGCAGCGGAATGCGCCATTGCCAGCCTGCCTTGCGAGCGATCGAACGCGTGTAGGGGGTGAACGGTCCCGCAGCACTGCACGGCGCGGCGACGGCACGGTCACACGGAAGCCAATGGCTCCAGTCCTCGTATCCGGTTTCGAGCGCCTCTTCGATCAGCAGGCCGCGAAAGCCAGTGCAGTCGATGAAGAAGTCGCCTTCGAAGGAGCGACCGTCGTCCGTTTCCACAGCGGCGATGTCGCCGTTGTCTCCGCGTACGACGCAGGCCACTTTGCCTTCGTGCCGGACGACGCCCATCGCTTCGGCATGACGCCGCAGAAACGCTGCATATAGCCCCGCATCGAAGTGATAGGCCCAGGGTACTTCGGGAACGCCGGGCCCTGAAACGCCCGTCGCCATGCGACCGGTACGCGCGGCGATTTCGTTGGCATTGTAGTGGCCCAGCGGCCTCGCGATACCGACGGCCGACGCGCGCGCCCAGTAGTGGCGAAACGGCAGCAGGCCGTGCTGGCGGCCCACCGCGCCAAACGCGTGCATGTAGCTGTGGCCGTCCCGCAGCCAGCCGGCGAACTCGATCCCCAGCTTGTAGGAGGCGGAGGTCTCTCGCAGGAAGTCGGCTTCGTCGATGCCGAGCGCTTCGTTGAACAGTCGGATCGGCGGGATCGTCGCTTCGCCCACGCCAACGGTGCCTATGGCATCGCTTTCGATGAGGGTGATACTGTAGCCGGGCGGTACGAAGCGGGCGAGGGCGGCCGCGCTCATCCATCCGGCAGTGCCGCCGCCGAGGATGACGATTCTGAAGCTGGTTTCAGTCACGCTGGCCGATCTCCCGAAACAGGTACCGCATCTTAGATAGAGCGACGGCCTCCCGCCTTCCTAACAGGAGGCAGCGGCGGAGCCATGTAAAGAGTCCCTTTGCTGGCTCCGCCGCCGGGTCCGGGAAAGGGAGGAGGAGGGATCCCCGGACCGCTGTCTGCAGGCAACCCGAACCGGATGATCCGGGCTGCGTCATTTCGATGTCGTCAGAACTTGTAGGTGAAGCCGGCTAGGAAGCGGCGGCCATAGGTCTGATAGTCGATGATCCGCCGGCTATCGCCCGGTTCGTAGGTCACGAAGGGCTCGTCGGTCAGGTTCTGGCCTTGAATGTAGAGCGAGAGGCCTTCGAGCGCGCTGCCCGGCTGAAAGTCGTAACCGATCTGCGCATCGATGATAGTTTCCGGCGCGGCCCGGCGGCGCACGCGATTGGCTGCGAAGCCCGAGACTTCACCGATGAAGGTCGAACGGTAGCGGACCGAACCACGCGCGTTGAAGCCCCACTTCTCGAAGTAGGCGGTGCCGTTGGCAACCCACTTCGAATAGCCCGGAAGATCGCTGGAAGGCGCACCCGGCGTCGGGGCGATCTTGGTTTCGGTATAGGCGACCGAACCGGTCACGCCGAAGCCGTCGAGTGCCGAGACGAATGTGTCGAGCGGCAGGGTTGTCGCGAGTTCGACGCCGTAGAGCTTGCCGCCCTTGCCGTTGATGGGAACGTTGAGCTGCGC
Organism: Novosphingobium indicum; assembly: GCF_014645195.1. Taxonomy (GTDB): domain Bacteria; phylum Pseudomonadota; class Alphaproteobacteria; order Sphingomonadales; family Sphingomonadaceae; genus Novosphingobium; species Novosphingobium indicum. The sequence goes on from NZ_BMLK01000006.1 coordinate 239,109, forward strand.
AGTCGGCGAAACGACCACATCGTTGCCCGGATCCTGCAAGGCCAGGAGGTTCGTCGGGATCGTGATGTCCTGATTGTAGATGTAGCTCTTCAGGTCCTTCCAGAAGAACTGGGCCGCGATGTAACCCTTGGCGCCGAAGTACTTCTCGAAGGTGAGGTCGAGAGCATTGGCGCGCCACGGACGCAGATCCGGATTGCCGGATTCGCCAGTTACCTGCGCAACGTTGCCCGTCACGGTGTAGTTCCAGCTCAGCGACGCACGCATGTCGTCGAGCCGCGGCCGGATCGTCTCACGCGCTGCGGCGAAGCGGATCACGAAATCGCTCGGGAAGCGCAGCGAGAGGTTCAGGCTGGGCAGGACGTCGAGATAGTTCGTCGTCGCATTGCGCGGCAAGGAGCCAATGTTCGGCGAACCGTTGGCATTCTGACCGAGATAGACCGCGGTCGCACCCTTAGAGTTCTGGTCGGTCAGGTTGGCCTGAAGGCCGATATTGCCGGTGAGGTGCGCAGCACCGATATCGGTATCGATATTGGCCTGCGTGTAGAAGGTCATGATTTGCTCGCGGATCGAGTAGCTCTTGACCACGACATCGCCGTAGGGGTTGGGCACCAGATTGTAGATACCGTCGTTGATCAGGTCGATCGGGTTGTAGCTGATCACCGGACCGAGGCCGAGGTACTTCAGGTTCGTGGTGCCGAGGCGATACTCGTCGGGCACCGGCACGCTGGTCGTACCATCGGTATTGGCGGCCAGGCCCAGGAAGTATTCCTCGGGAACCAGCGACTTGGACTGGTTGGTGTAGTTCCAGCCGGCCTGGATCGAGCTGAACGGCCCCTTGTCGAAATTCTTCGAGACTTCGACGCGGAACTGCCAGAGTTCATCCTTGACGATGCGGTTGTTGTAGTAACCGTCCTGACCTCCGACGATGGTCGTGCCGTCAGTGCCGATCTGCGTGCCGCCCCAGCCTTGCGGGCTCGTCAGCATCATCAGATTGTAGTCGCCGTAGTCGAGGCCGTGCGTGAAGCTGGTGCCCGACGCGCTGCTGTTGAAACCGATCGTGTCGGTTGCGCCCTGACCGTCGCGGCCAGTGCCCGAATAGCTTTCGATGGTCAGCTCGTTGCGATCGGTCTTCGAGTAGCTGGCGTCGAACATGGCGTTCCAGCCGTCGTCGCCTTCCCACTTGTTGTTCCAGCCGAACGAATAGAGCTTGGCGTGGCGCTGGAACACATCGTTGCGCAGCACGCCCTTCACGCCGGTATATTCGCCCTGGGTGATCAGGCCGTCAGAGGTCGTGTAGCCGGGCTGAAGCGATGCGCTGGACCAGTAGAGCGGCAGTTCGATGCCGCGCTTGACCTGGTCATCCTTGAAGTTGGAATAGAACGCGTCGATCGTTGAGGTGAAGCGCGGGTCTGGGCGCCATTCAAGCGTGCCGTTGAGGCCAAGGCGCTTGAGCTTGGTCGACGTATTGTACGACTTCGAGCCGCCGATCACCTTGTTGCCGTCTGCCGCGTCCGCATAGCCCCAGGAGTTGAATTCCTGGATCTGATAAGGTTCGTCGGTGTAGCTCGCCCCCAGCGCGATGCCGATTGTATCGTTGGCGAACTGGTCCACGTACATGCCGTTGACGCGGTAGCCCATGTCCTCCGAACCGACATTCAGCTTGCCCTGATCGTTGTATGAACCGCGCGCGCCCACGGAAATGACCCGCTTGCCCGTCTCCAGCGGGCGGATGGTGCGCATGTCGACGGTGCCGGACAGGCCCTGACCGACGAGGCTGGCCATCGGCGTCTTGTAGACGTTGACGGCGCTGATCGCTTCGGCCGGGTACTGGTCGTATTCGACGGCGCGGTTGTCGCCGGTCGATGTCTGCTGGCGGCCGTTTAGGAGAGTGGTCGAGAAGTCCGGCGCGAAGCCGCGGATGGCGATCACGTTCGAGCGGCCCGAGAGGCGCTGCGAAGTCAGGCCGGGCAGGCGGGCGATCGATTCCGCGATCGAGGAGTCGGGCAGCTTGCCGATGTCCTCTGCCGTGACCGATTCAACGATCTGCTCGGAGGTCTTCTTCTTGTTGACCGCGCTTTCGAGGCTCGCCCGGAAGCCCGTGACGATGATGGCGCCGTTGTTGAGCGCGGCATCGCCTTGGTCGGACGCATTGGTGTCCTGCGCATGGGCTGCCACCGGTGTTGCGGCAGCGAGAGCTGCGGCGATAGCCATGCAGGACGACGTCCTGACGGCAGAAAACTCTGTGCGAAGCGACATCTCTTGTCCTCTCCTGTGCCAGCCCCGACCCGGAAAAAAGCAGTGGCTGGCAATGTCCTTGCGAAGAGCCCGGCGATTATTGCCGCGACTCCGTCGGTACAGCGTGCTTAGGGCGCGATGGGCTTATGCATAATATGGCATACGTATACGCAAGTGCAGCCGGGATACGGTGCGTTGCACGAATGCAACGATGACCAACTCCACGCTATCGTAATCCGATTTGAAATCTTAAGAACGGGTTAGAGGCGAGGACCGGTGCCGTTCGGTTTCAAGCTTTTAACGCGAACACGGTGAAAACACCGGGGTGAGGGAAATGGGACGCAAACCAAGCAATCGGCCGACGAGCTTCGATATCGCCTATCGCGCAGGAGTATCGCAGCCCACTGTCAGTCGCGCCTTGCGTGGCAGTAAATCGGTAAGTGCCGCCACGCGCGAGCGGATCGAGGCCATCGCGCGCGAACTGAATTACTCGGTCGACAAGAACGCCTCTTCGCTGCGGTCGCAGCGTTCCAACACTATCGCGCTGTTGTTCTTCGAAGAACAGACGCCGGACGATCTCAAGATCAACCCGTTCTTTCTGGCCATGCTGGGATCGATCACCCGGCAATGCGCCAATCGTGGTTTGGACCTGCTGATCTCCTTTCAGAAGCTCGAGGACGACTGGCACGTGCGCTATCAGGACAGCCATCGTGCCGACGGCCTGATCCTCCTCGGTTATGGGGACTACACGCTCTACAAGAGCCGGCTGGAGCAACTGGTGGGGCAGGGCACCCATTTCGTGCGCTGGGGCTCCGTCAGCGATGACAACCTCGGTGCCACGGTGGGGTCCGACAATGTCGGCGCGGGGCGCATGGCGGGCGAGCATCTGCTTTCGCTGGGTCGGCGCCGCATAGCCTTTCTGGGGCAGGCGGACGAGCACTATCCGGAGTTCGCTGATCGCTATCGCGGGCTGTGTGAGGCACTGGAGGCTGCGGGGATCGCACCGGACCCGGCTCTGCTGCGCGATGCCATCAGCCACGAGGAAATGGGCTTCAGCGCCATGCAGGGACTGCTGGCCGAGGGGGTGGCGTTCGACGCCGTGTTTGCAGGAAGCGATCTCATCGCCGTTGGCGCGATGCGCGCGCTGGCCGCTGCCGGGGTCTCGATACCCGATGACGTGGCGATCATGGGCTTCGACGACATTCCGGCAGCCAGCATGACCAGCCCGCCGCTGACAACCGTGATGCAGGATCTCAAGAGGGCGGGCGAACGCCTGGTCGAATCCCTGATCGCGCAGATCGAGGACAGCGATGCACCGCCCTCCACGCTGGACACACAGTTGGTCGTGAGGCGCAGTACCGCCGGACAGACGGCGGGATAGGCATTCGTATGCATGTTGCCGACACGCTATTGCCGTGCAACGCAAACCCTTCGATCTGAGGCGGCGCCAGTCTGCCGGGATAGGGAAGGACGCGATGGAAATGCGGCAGGGGCGTAAACCCCGGCAAGGCTGGGCCGGCCTTTGGAACATCAGTTTCGGCTTCTTCGGCATCCAGATCGGCTTCGCGCTGCAGAACGCGAACATGAGCCGGGTCTTCCAGTCGCTGGGGTCGAGCATTGATGACCTTCCGGCGCTCTGGGTGGCCGCGCCGCTCACGGGACTGCTGGTGCAGCCGATCGTAGGTCATCTTTCCGATCGAACATGGCTCGGCCGCCTGGGGCGCCGGCGCCCCTATTTCCTGACTGGCGCCTTGCTTGCCACGATTGCATTGCTGTGGATGCCCGAGAGCAATGGCTTGCTGATGGCAGCACTGCTGCTGTGGATGCTAGACGCAAGCCTCAATATCTCGATGGAGCCGTTCCGCGCCTTCGTGGGCGATATGCTCGACAGGGATCAGCATACGGCCGGCTATGCCGTGCAGACCGCTTTTATCGGGGCAGGTGCGGTCGTGGGCTCGCTGTTTCCCTATGTCCTCGACCATCTTGGCGTAGCCAACACCGCTGCTGCCGGGAGCATCCCGGACACCGTACGGTACAGTTTCTGGGTAGGAGGCATCGCGCTTTTTGCCGCGGTTCTCTGGACGGTTGTCACGACGCGCGAATATTCTCCCGAAGAGCATGCCGCGTTCCATGGAGAGGAGCCCGCCGAGGATGCCGCGTCTTCCGCCGCGCTTGCCGGGCGCAGCCTTCTGGGCGGGGTCAGGTGGATCGCGGCGGGCGCAATCGTTGCAGCGGCAGTCTGGAACTGGGCGCTGGAAAAGGAGGTCTACCTCCTTGCCGCCTTGCTGGCGGCCTATGGCTTGGCTTCGCTGCTGGCCATCCGTCTTGCTCGCGCGGGACGCAGCGCATCGATGCTGGCCGGGATCGTCGGTGACTTCGCGGGAATGCCGCCGCTGATGAAGCGTCTTGCTTTCGTGCAGTTCTTCAGCTGGTCGGCCCTGTTCATCATGTGGATCAATACGACGCCGGTCGTGGCGCAGTACCACTTCGGGTCTGCCGATCCGGCTAGCGCCGCCTATCAGGAAGCGGGCAACTGGGTGGGTGTGCTGTTCTCGGTCTACAATGGCGTGGCCGCGATCGCCGCACTGGCCTTGCTGCCCGTGCTGTCTTCCCGGCTGGGCAAGGCCCGGGCGCATGCTCTGTGCCTTGCGGCAGGTGCATTGGGCTTCGGCGGGTTTCTTGTCCTGCGTGATCCGGACGCCCTCGTGATCTGCGAGATCGGTATCGGCATAGCGTGGGCGTCCATTCTCGCCATGCCTTATGCCATCCTCGCCAGCAGCCTGCCGCAGCGCAAGCTCGGCATCTACATGGGGCTCTTCAATGTCTTCGTCGTCCTGCCGCAGCTTCTGGTGGCGACGGTGATGGGTTCGATCATGAAGCCTTTGTTTCCGGACGAGCCGATCTGGACGATGGCCTTTGCTGCCGCAACACTGCTGGTGGCTGCGGCAGCGTCTCTGAGGATCGGCGAAGGCGAGCAGCCGCCCCTGCTCTAGCGCCGCCGAGAAACCTTCTCACTGCTGTGCGTAATTTTGCGTCTTCGATTTGCATCTATATTACGGTAGGTGCGTTGAAGAACAGCAAGCACTGCATGGGAAAGGACCGACGGATGCGCGCCACCCCCGAATTCGATTTTGCGCTCGGCGAAAGCGCCATGATGATCCGCGAAAGCGTTGCGCGCTTCGCCGACGAGCAGATCGCGCCGCTGGCGGAAAAGATCGATGCGGAGGACTGGTTTCCGCAGGATCTCTGGCCCGCGATGGGCGAGCTTGGTCTGCACGGTATCACTGTCGAGGAAGAGTGGGGTGGCATCGGCCTCGGCTATCTCGAGCACGTGATCGCGGTCGAGGAAGTCAGCCGGGCATCCGCTTCGGTGGGCCTGTCCTACGGTGCGCACTCGAACTTGTGCGTAAACCAGATTCGCCGCTGGGGCACTGAGGAGCAGAAGGCAAAGTACCTGCCCAAACTGATCTCGGGCGAGCATGTCGGCAGCCTCGCCATGTCGGAAACCGGCGCCGGCTCGGATGTTGTCGGCATGAAGCTCAGGGCAGAGGCGGTATCCGGCGCCTTCCGGCTCAACGGCACCAAGTTCTGGATCACCAACGGCACTTATGCCGATACGCTGGTGGTCTATGCCAAGACGGGCGAGGGCTCGAAGGGCATCACAGCCTTCCTGATCGAGAAGGGCATGGATGGTTTCTCGATCGGTCAGAAGATCGACAAGATGGGCATGCGCGGTTCGCCGACCTGCGAACTGGTATTCGAAGACTGCTTCGTGCCTGAAGGGAACGTGATGGGGCCGCTCCATGGCGGCGTCGGCGTGCTGATGAGCGGGCTCGATTACGAGCGCGTCGTGCTGGCCGGGCTGCAACTCGGCATCATGCAGGCCTGCCTCGACACCGTCATTCCCTACGTCCGCGAACGTCAGCAGTTCGGCAAGCCGATTGGGGCCTTCCAGCTCATGCAGGCCAAGGTCGCGGACATGTATGTCGCGCTGCAGTCGGCCCGCGCCTATGTCTATGCGGTCGCCAAGGCGTGCGATGCCGGGCAGACGACGCGCTTCGATGCAGCGGGGGCGATCCTGCTGGCGAGTGAAAATGCCTTCCGCGTTTCCGGTGAGGCCGTGCAGGCATTGGGCGGTGCGGGCTATACCAAGGACTGGCCGGTCGAGCGCTATCTGCGCGATGCCAAGCTGCTCGATATCGGTGCCGGCACCAACGAAATCCGCCGCATGCTTATCGGGCGCGAACTGATCGGGGCCAATTAGCCCTTATGCCGCGCCACGGCTGTGGCGCCAGAAAAGCAAGATCCCGGCTCAGCCCCGATAGGCTGGGCCGGGATTTTTGCATTGGCTTGCAGGATGTAGTGATATATAGTGGATCATAAGTAAGCAAAGCCCGATAAAGGGCGCCTCTTGGGAGAGTTCGAAGATGTCCACTGCACCTTCTGCGGAATGTCCGGTTCACAAGGGACGCGACGATCGCAAGAGTGCGCGACTGGCAGAGGCCAATCTGACGCCGGCTGCGGGCGCACGGGTCGTTTCTTCGTTCACTGCGGGGCGCGAAATTCTGCGTTCGTCGAAAGTCCGGCAAGCCGGAGCGAGTGCCGATCAGATCGATCTCAGCCGCCCCGAGGAGATATCGTTCTTTTTCCTCGATGGCGAAAAGCACCGCAAGCGCCGTGCTGCCGTAGCGGGCCTCTTCGCGCCAAAGACAATCGTGACGCGCCACCGGGCGGTGATGGACCGCACGATGGACGAAATCGTGGCGGGCCTGCAAAGCCGGGGGTCAGCGCCGCTCGATGAACTGAGCTGGCAGATGGCAGTGGACGTTGCCGCCGAAATCATCGGTCTCACCGAAAGTGACAGCAACGCCAACCTCGCCAATCGGGTGAAGGCGGTTCTGGACTCCTCGGTGTCTCGCAAGCCCGGCTTTCTGAATACCCTGCTGTTCAACGCGAAGATGATCCCGCGTGTCGGCAAGTTCTGGAAGCATGATCTTGCCCCCGCCATCGAGGCGCGCAAGCGCGAACCCAAGGACGACGTGATCTCCTTCATGGTGAAGGAGAACTACTCGAAAAAGGGCATGATCATGGAGTGCCTCAGCTACGGCGGGGCAGGCATGATGACCACGCGCGAGTTCATTGTCATGGCTGCCTGGCACCTGTTCGAGAAGCCCGATTTGCGTGAGCGCTTCCTGACCGGCGGCGAGGACGATCAGTTCGCGATTCTCGAGGAAATCCTCCGGTTGGAGCCGGTTGCTTCGCTCTTGCACCGCAAGGCTGCAGAGCCGGTCGAGAGCGCGCAAGGCGCCTCGATGAAGGAAGGTGAGACGGTTTGCGTCTCGATCCGCGAAGCGAACACGGACGAGGCGATTACCGGCCCATGTCCCTACGAACTCGATCCGGATCGCGCCAAGCGGATGAAGGTCGTCGGGCCTTACATGAGCTTTGGCGACGGGCCCCACCGCTGCCCCGGCGCGCAGGTGGCCTTGCATGAATCGCGCGTGTTCCTCGACCGTCTGTTTCGGCTGCCGGGCATCCGCCTCGTTTCCGAACCGCAAGTTCAGTGGAATGCGCAGATCCAGGGATATGAACTGCGCGGCGCTGTCGTGGCGTGCGATCCGGCCTGAAGCGAGGACAGAATATGGTCGCTATCCGGTTTATCGCTGTCGACGGCAGCATGCAGACGATCGACGCAACCGTTGGTATCTCGCTGATGGAAAATGCCGTCGCCAATGGCGTTGAGGCCATCGAAGCGATTTGCGGCGGGAATGCCTACTGCGGCACCTGCCGCGTGCATGTGGAGCCCGAATGGCGAAAGGTCACCGGTGCGGTCACCGAGATGGAGGAGCCCATGATCGAGGCGAGTGGCGACACCGATCCGGGTGTACGGCTATCGTGTCAGATCGAGGTGACCGCGGCACTTGAAGGCCTTGTCGTTCGCACGCCTGCATCGCAGAGCTGAATACTTCAGGCACTGGCCTGGATTGGCTCGACGGGAATGATCTGCTGGGCCAGCCGCTCGACTTCGGCCCGGTCGTGACTGACGTAGAGGATGGGCAGGCGCAGTTCGTCGCGGATGCGCTCGATCAGACGAAGGATCTCCTCACGCCGGTCGGCATCGACCGAGGCGAGTGGCTCGTCCATCAGCAGGAAACGCGGGGCGGAGAGCAGGGCGCGGCCTATGGCGACGCGCTGGGCCTCGCCGCCCGACAGCGTGGCGGGCATTCTGTCGAGCAGGTGCCCGATGCCAAGCAGGTCCAGCGCGACATCGATCGACAGCCAGCGCCCGTCCGCTGCAACGCGCTTCCAGCCATAGAGCAGATTGTCGCGAACGGAGCGGTGCGGAAACAGGCGCAGATCCTGAAACACGTAGCCGCAGCGCCGCTTCTCCGGCTTGAGGTTGATCCGCTGCTGGCGGTCGAACAGCGGTGTTCCGGAAACGGTGATATGCCCATCGACCGGGCGGACGAGCCCCGCGACAGCATCCAGAAGGCTGGTCTTGCCGGCGCCGGAAGGGCCGAACAGGGCGGTCAGCCCTGGTCCTGCAGAAAATGTGTAGGCCAGACGCGTGTCGCCGCGCTGAAGGGTTATTGCGATGTCAAAGGACATGGCGGCCCCTTCCATGACCGCTCCGGCGCGAGAGCCACTCCGAAAGCACCAAGGCGCCGACCGAGAGTAGGACGGATAGCCCAGCCAGTCGCGCGATCTGCAGCTCCGAACCGGGAAGCTGCAGGGCGCTGTAGATTGCCAGTGGCAGGGTCTGGGTTTCGCCGGGAATGTTCGAGGCGAACGTAATGGTTGCGCCGAACTCGCCCACCGACCGGGCGAGGCCCAGCACGAGACCGGCGAGAATGCCCGGCATGGCCAATGGGAGCGTGACCGTCATAAAGGTGCGCCAGGGCCCGGCGCCCAATGTGCGCGCGGCGCTTTCAAGCCGCCGATCCACCGCCTCGAGCGACAATCGCATTGCCCGCACCATAAGCGGCAGGGCCATGACTGCAGCGGCCAGTGCGGCGCCGGTCCAGCGGAACAGAAATGTCAGGCCTATGGTGTCGGCGAAAAAGCGACCCACAGGGGCATTGGTGCCGAACGTCAGAAGAAGCAGCCAGCCGGTCACCACAGGCGGTAGCACCAGCGGCAAGTGAACCACGGCATCGAGCACGACCTTGCCGGGAAAACGCCAGCGCGCCAGCATCCAGGCGAGCCCGAATGCCAGCGGCAGCACGGCCGCAATGGCGACGCCGCTCACCTTGAGCGAGAGGAGCAGGACCTCCCATTCTGCCGGCGACAACCCCTGCATGCGGGCGTTACTGCGTGCCGAAGCCGAAGCGGTGGAAGATCGCTTTGCCTTCGCTGGAGATCAGAAACTGCCGGAAGCGTTCACCTTCTTCGTTGTTGGACGAGGCGAGCAGGGCGACCGGATAACTGATCGGTTCGTGGCTGGTCTGCGGAAAGATGCCAACGACTTTGACGGCGGGATCGGCCTGTGCATCGGTGCCGTAGACCACGCCGAGCGGGGCTGCACCCCGGCTCACGAGGGCCAGCGCGGCGCGCACATTTTCCGCAGGCGCAAGCTTGTCCTTGACCGAATCCCACAGGCCAAGCCTGGTCAGCGACTGCTTGGCATAGATCCCGGCAGGAACGCCGCCGGGATCGGCAATGGCGAGCCTGCCTGACCCCAGCGTTTCCGCGAGCGGCATATCCGGACGAACGGCCAGCATCGTCTTGCTGTCCTGCGGCGCGATCAGGACGAGCGTGTTGCGCAGGAAAGAGGTGCGGGTGCCCGGCTTGAGCAGCTTCTTGCCTTCCAGTTCATCCATCCAGGCTTCATCGGCTGAAATGAACAGGTCCGCCGGAGCGCCGGCTTCGATCTGGCGGGCAAGTGCGGAAGAGCCGGCGAATGAAATACGGGGACGCGGATGGCCTTTGGCTTCCCATGCGCCTGCAGCCGCATTCATCGATTCCTGCAGGCTCGCTGCAGCAAGCACCGTGGGCGCCTGTTCCGAGCGGGTGGCCAGAGACGTCGAGGCCGCCAGCACCGCCAGCAGGGTTATGAATAGGGCTAGCGCCTTACGCATTTCGGGTATCTCCGGGCGGTTTCTATATCCCAGTGTATATGGATATGGCTCTGTTGCATAGCAGCAAAGCGGCGCCTTTGCGGACCCGTTCCGACAACTGCAGCTTTATCTTTTGCTTTTCAGGCTTTCTGACGCGCACGGGGCTCCGCGCGCAGCAGGTTCGACAGCCTGTCCAAATTGCTGTCCTGCGATGCATCATGAAGCTTGGCCTGCAAATTGCGATAGAGCGCCAGCACCTCCTCGCCCATCTCTGTAAGCCGGGCGCCGCTGCTCTGCGCGCGACCGGGAGCCGTATGAACCAATGGAGACTGCCAGCATCGATTCATGGCGTCGACCAGCAACCACGCCCGGCGATAGCTCATGTCCATCGCTCGCCCTGCTGCCGAAATCGACCCATGCTCGTTGATCGCCTCGAGCAGGTCGGCCTTGCCGGGCCCCATGGCGATCTCGTCACCGCAGTAAAACTGGATCTTGATTTTGAGCGTTCGGTTGCCGGCCATGGAGCGACCCTAGGACCGGTGCACTACGGCAGCAAGCGAACTTGCGGGATTGGCTGATTCGGAGAAAAGGGGACGAATTTTTTGCACCAGTCTGGGGAAAACTTCGCGGCCTCGGTGCTCTGCGTCGGGCTGCTACGAAGTAACCGATATTTGCTGCCTTGCAAGGTACCGACTGCGCTGACGATCGGGATTATCGTTTCGTCGCAAAACGTCGAAAACGAATGCGGCGTTTGTGCGCTGCAATACTGCCTGAGTGAAATTCATTCATGGTTGCAGGGTTTTGGAATAATAGGTCTCCGGATTGAATTTTAAATACGCCCGAAGATGCAACTTTTGCTGGAGGGCGACGGGCTCGTATCAATATAGCCGAAAATGACAGGTTATGTTATAAGGCTTACCAACAGAGCAGAGGTGTGACGTCAACGGGCGCACTCCCACGGGGCCGCATGAAGAATTCGAGGGGTGGTCCCTCGAAGTGGTCAGAAGCCCCCTTCAATGAATTGAGGATGCCCAATGAAGGTCGCTGAGCAAGATATTATCGGTATCGATCAAAGGTTCGAAGTCGGGCGCGACACGGATTGCGCCAAGACGTCGGGTCTCTTCTACGCCGCAAAGGATGCGCATGATCTTGAGCTCGAGCACGATGCTCGCGGACTGATCATGGCTATCGTGCTGTGCATGGCATGCTGGGCAGCGCTGGGCTTTTTCCTGCTGAGCTGATCCTACAACTCCACGGGATTACCTCTGGCCCGAAGCAGGCCGTGGGATTTGCCTTAGAGCGGTTTTCGACCGTTCTGAATCGGCATGGGATTCCCTTTGGTCACGATTTCTGATTCAGAA
>NZ_BMLK01000007.1 GCF_014645195.1 Novosphingobium indicum
TCGCCATATCGATGGTCCTTTCCATTCCATCTATATGACCTCGCGCACAAAATTACTGACAGGCCCGTCAACCCCGAACCTTATATATTGATTAGACAAGGGGTGCCTGACAGCCGGTCAGTTCACTCCCCCGCCTTGTCCATCATGTCCATGAAGTCCCGCGCTGCATTCCGGTCGTCTTCGCTCTTGAAGGCCACGTCCAGATCGGGGGCGCCGCCGAACATGTAGAGCAGGGTCCACAGCGCGAAGCGGCGGCTCCTGTCCTTTTCCATGCCGAAATCGACACGCATCTTTTCGATGCCCGCCTCCAGCGCGCCGGGCGCGATGGCGGCGGGGTCGTCGGTGCCGAAGTAGCGGCGCAGTTGGTCGTCGAAGTCCATGGGGCTCAGAACAGGGCCATCGCGGCGCGGGCGACCAGGAACATCAGGCAGAAGGTCGAAAGCGCGAAGAGGCCGAAGCGCAGGTTCAGCTTGTTGATCGTCGCCTGCACCAGCGAGTGCGCGACACGAAAGCCCACATAGGCCCACCCGACCTGTGCATTGAGCCCGTCGCCCTGGCCGATGATGGCAAGCACGATCGCGACCGCATAAAACACCGTAGGTGCTTCGTGCAGGTGATTGTAATTGTGGGCTTTCCACTGGACCTGCGGCGGCAGAAGATTGTCGAGCGAGATGGAAGGATCTTCGGCGAGTTCCTCCGGGTCGACCTTGGCGGCGCTCATCGCCGGGATGCGCGTGCCATAGAGCCAGAACCACATGACCATGGTCCATGCGGCCAGTGCGACCACGGGTTGCAGGATTGCCATTCCGACCGTCATTGTTTCCCTCCACGTCCGATGATCCGCTTCGTCGGCCCGGGGGCCGGGCTTGTCAATTGTTGCCGGTCAAAACCGCTGCAAAATCAGCAGCGTCGGTGTTGCCGCCAGTCAGCACAACGGCGGTGCGGGGCTTGAGGTCTACCTTTCCGGCAAGGACAGCGGCGAGCGCAGCAGCCCCGCCGGGTTCGATGACGAGGTGCAGCCTGTCGAAGGCGAGGCGCTGGGCCGCGCGCACTTCGGTCGGGGTCACCACGAGGCCGAAGGGGCAGCGCTCGCGTAGCACCCGAAAGTTGATCGGGCGCGTTGCCATGGTCTGCAGGGAGTCGCACGGCGTCGGCGGCGCATCGGCGGCTACGCTCTGGATCGTGCCGCTGGCGAGGCTGCGGCAGACATCGTCCCAGCCTTCGGGTTCGACGGGGATTATCGCGGCGTCGGGACAGGCGAGGGCAAGGCCTGCCGTCAGGCCGCCGCCGCCGCAGGGGGCAATGATGAGGTCGGGTCCGCCCAGACCCAGCGCATCCATCTGCCGGGCGATCTCGATCCCCGCACTGCCTTGTCCCTCGATCACCCAGGGATCGCCATAGGCATGGACCAGCGTCGCGCCGCGTTCGGCACAGACGCGTTCGGCCACTTCGTCGCGGTCCTCGCCCCCCGGCCGGTCATAGAGCACGACTTCGGCGCCGAGCGCGCGGGTATTGGCGAGCTTCACTGCCGGGGCATCGACGGGCATGACGATGGTCGCGGCAATGCCCAGCCTGCGCGCGGCCCAGGCCACGCCCTGCGCGTGGTTGCCGCTCGATACGCCGACGACGCCGCGCGCCCGCTCCTCGGCCGAAAGCGCCGTCAGTCGATGCCAGCCGCCGCGGATCTTGAAAGCGCCGATGGGCTGCAGGCTCTCGGCCTTGCACCAGATCGTCTGACCCTCGATCTCGAGCGGCAGCAGCGGCGTGGGCGGCAGGATTTCGGCGATCTTGGCGGCCGCTTCGGCAACACCGGCGGCGGTCGGGTCTCGGCTTGGCGTCATGGCGGAGGGCGATAGCCTTTGCGCCGTGCGGGGACCAGCGGGTATGTTGCGCCAAGGTATCAACCGCCTCCCCACCGCTCATCCTGAGCCTGTCGAAGGATGGTTCGGCAGCGCGCTGGTGCGGGGGGCTTCGACAAGCTCAGCCTGAGCGGTTTTTTTGGGGGGGCTGTTACCCCCTGATGCGCAATGTGTAGGATGGATCGCTGCGGTCGCGCTTGCCGCCGGTGCTGCCAAGGCCAGCTTCTCCGGACGACAGCGGATCGGTGCGCAGGAAATCGAGCACCATCGTGCGCCGGGCGATCCGCCATTCGCCGCCGCGCTTTTCCATGCGGTCGACATAGCGGCCCTGCGCGATGAAGTCGCGCTCAGGCCCTTCGGCATCGGCGGCGATGCGGTGCGAGGAGGTGGTGTAGTGCTCGGCCCAGGCGGCATCGCCATCGACTTCGACGAGCTGGTTGCCGGTATTGTGCCATGTCGCGGTGTACTGGCTCAGGATCGTGCGACCGAGCGCGATGAAGGCATCGACATCGAGCTGTTCGTGCAGGCTGATGACGGCATCGGGATGGAAGCAGCTGCGCATCAGCTCTTCATCCATCCGGTCGTTGGCGCGGCAGAAGCGCACGTGTACGTCCCGGATCTCCGATTCCGCGATCAGGTCGTCGATGGTCTTGGGCATGGGGCGCTCCTCTCCGCTGTGTTTTCTGGTTGCCCACTGGAGACCACAAGGTGCTTCCAGCGGCAACCGCTAAACGCAGGGGATCAGCGGGTGAGGCGCAGAACCTGATAGTAGCCGAAAGGGCCGCGTACGACCTTCGCGCGTAACCCATGCGTGAGCGCGAGCCGCTCCGCCACGCGCGGCAGGTCGCGGCGAGGCGAGACATGAAAGCGCGCCAGCCAGGCGTCGAGGCCATGGCGCAGGAAGCCCATACCCGAACAGTCGCCGAAGTCGACGACATGAAGTTCACCGCCGGGCGCCAGCGCGGCAGCGGCACGCTCCAGCGCGGCTTGCCAGTCGGGGATCATCGAGAGGGCATAGGACAGCACCACACGGTCGAACCCCTCGCGCCCGAACAGCGCCGGGGCATCGAAATCGGTTGCATCGCCCAGCGCCAGCGCGCCGCTGGTGCCCAGCCGCTTGCGGGCGTTCTTGAGCATCTCGCTCGAGATATCGAGGCCATGGCAGCGCACGCCGGACCATTGCCGGCCGATCAGTTCGAGATTGCGTCCGGTGCCGCAGCCAACCTCGAGCACGGCCATGCCGGGGCGGCAGTCCAGTTCGCGGATCAGCCGGTCGCGGCCGAACAGGTAGTACTTGCGCGTCGCGTCGTAGATGTGTCGCTGGCCGCGATAGACGCGGTCCATCAGCGCGGCATGGTCGGGGCTGTGCGGACGGGTCGCCATGGGTCAGTCCTTCAGGATGTAGAGATGAACGCCGCCGTAGATCGAAGAGCGGTCGGCGAGCGTGGCGGTCTGCGATTCCGCCTCGCGGTAGTCCCAGCGCTCGAGGATCGCTTCGGGCACGCGGCCGGGCAGCAGCGAGGGCTCGGCGGCGGTGCGGAACAGGGCGCGCGATCCCGGACGGGCGGTGCGGGTGATCTGGCCCCACAGCTCGGTCAGCTGCGCGTCGGTCATCCAGTCCTGCGCATCGAGCAGGATGTAGCGGTCGAACGAGGCCGCATCGCTGGCCGCGAGCACATGGGTGAAGTTGGCATGGCGCAGGTCGATGCGGTCGAGCCGTTCGCGCACCTGAGGCAGGTTGGCGGCCTGCAGATAGGGGGGCAGCGGGGCTTCCTCACCCTTGCCGTAGCCGCGCCCGAAGGCCTGCCAGGCGAAGTAGTTGTCGTTGACCGGGAAATGGCAGGCCAGCTTTTCGAGACGTGCGCGCAGCACATCGGCCATGCGCTGTTCGCCGGCCAGTGCGTCGTACTGGGCGGGCGGAATGCCGAGGCCGAACAGCGAGGCGGGGTGGCCCGTCAGCCAGCGCACCAGCCGCCGTTCGAAGATCGGCGCGAAGCGTTCGTCGAACACGCGGCGCTGGTCTTCCATCGTGTCCGCGCCGAGGATTTCGGCCGGGTCGAGCTTGTAGAGCTTGGCCAGCTTGTGCGCGATGCCGATGAAATTGCCGAGCAGCCCGTGCTTGTACACGCCGCGGGTGAAGGCCCTGATGCGGCGGCGGCCGACGAGATCGCGGCCTTCCCAGTAGCGGCGCGTGGCTTCGTCCAGATGCGGGGCGAGGCGGTTGCTATAGGTGGCGAGGTTTTCCGGATGGTCGGCCTCGGCGATGAAGCGGCGCAGATCGGCATAGTCGGTCAGGCGCCGGATCGCCGTGTGCTTCAGGTTGTTGAGCGCGATGTGCGCGGTGTTGAGGTCGACCACCGTGATCGCAGCGGGATCGGCAGTGAGATAGGAGAGGGCGTTGCACCCGCCGCTGGCGATGGTGATGATGCGGCTGTCCGGCCCGATCTGCAGCGCTTCCATGTCGGCGACAGGGTCTTCCCATATCTGCACATAGACGAGGCCCTTGAACGCGAGTGCGAACGCCTTGTCCAGCAGGCGCGCGGCGCGCGGGCTTTCGTGGCGCACGACGGCGCCTGCGATCAGTTCGGTGCCGGTGGAAGTGGATGCGGTCTTCGGCATATGGCTACGGCCCCCCGTGCGCATGGAAAGTGCTCCAGCCCTCTGCGGCGGCGGTGTGACCGGGTGATGACGCGGCCATGGCAGTTTATGACAATCCCCAACCCGTGATGGACCTGCGCGCCACCCGTTGAGTTGTCATGCAGGTACCTTATATGGCCGGGTTTCCCCCCGGCTTCGGCGAAGGAGACGATTTGTGAGCAAGGTTCTGGTGATCGGCGCAGGTGGCGTCGGTTCGGTCGCGGTCCACAAGATGGCCATGAATTCGGACATTTTCACGGATATCCACCTCGCCAGCCGGACGGTGTCCAAGTGTGATGCGATCGCCGAATCGGTGAAGGCGCGCACCGGCGTTTCGATCACGACGTACGCGATCGATGCCGACGACGTGGCGGCGACGAGCGCGCTGATCAAATCGATCGGCCCGGAACTCGTCGTCAATCTTGCGCTGCCCTATCAGGACCTCGCGATCATGGATGCGTGCCTGGCGACCGGCACCCACTACATGGACACCGCGAACTACGAGCCCAAGGACGTGGCCAAGTTCGAATACCATTGGCAATGGGCCTATCAGGAGCGCTTCAAGCAGGCTGGGCTGATGGCGCTGCTCGGTTCGGGTTTCGATCCGGGCGTGACCAGCGTCTTCGCGATGTGGCTCAAAAAGCACAAGCTCAAGTCTATCCGCACGCTCGACATCCTCGACTGCAACGGCGGCGACCACGGCCAGCCCTTCGCGACGAACTTCAACCCGGAAATCAACATCCGCGAAGTAACCGCGCCCGCGCGGCACTGGGAAAACGGCCAGTTCGTCGAGACCCCCGCGATGAGCACGAAGCAGAGCTTCGACTTCGAGGGCGTGGGGCCCAAGAACATGTACATGATGTACCACGAGGAACTCGAAAGCCTCGCCAGGTTCGTCCCCGAACTGGAGCGCGCTCGCTTCTGGATGACGTTCGGCGATGCCTATATCCAGCACCTCACCGTGCTGCAGAACGTCGGCATGACCCGCATCGATCCGGTGATGTACAACGGCGTGGAAATCATCCCGCTGCAGTTCCTGAAAGCCGTGCTGCCCGAGCCTGCCTCGCTGGGTGCCACCACCAAGGGCAAGACCAACATCGGCGACATCGCCACCGGCGAGGCGCTCGACGGCAGTGGCGAGAAGACGTTCTACATCAAGAACATCTGCGATCACGAGGCCTGCTACGAGGAAACCGGCAACCAGGCGGTGAGCTACACCACCGGCGTTCCGGCGATGATCGGTGCCGCCATGATGCTCACTGGCAAGTGGAAGGGCGACGGCGTCTTCAACATGGAGCAGATGGACCCCGATCCGTTCATGGACATGCTCAACGAGCAGGGCCTGCCGTGGACGGTTGAGGAACTGAGCGAGCCGCTGCCGTTTTGATGGGATGCTACTTTGAATCCTCCCCGTTTTTGCCAAAGGCACAAATGGGGAGGTGGCGCGCCAGAAGGGCGTGACGGAGGGGGAATTGCCTCGCACGAAGACACCCCGCAACACATCGAGAGCACGGCAACTGCGCCAGCAGATGTCGCTTCCCGAAGTCTTGCTGTGGAAGCTTCTGCGCAATTCTCCCGATGGTGTGAAGTTCAGGCGGCAGCATTCCCTAGCCGAGAGTGTCACGGTCGATTTCTATTGTGCGAAAGCAAGGCTCTGCATCGAGATCGACGGGATGGCACATGACATGGGCGACAATCCCGACCGTGACGAGCAGCGGGACGCCGTTCTGCGAGAGCAGGGATTGGAAGTAGTACGCATTCCAGCTTCCGACGTGTTGAAATCGCCCGAAGATGTCGCTGAAGGTTTGGTACAGCTTTGCAAACGCTGAGAACCCCTCCGTCAGCGCTACGCGCTGCCACCTCCCCAAATGTGCTTCGCAAATCTGGGGAGGACCGTTAGGAATTTTTGTATGGAAACCAGAGCCGGCGATCCGGGCGCTTTCGCCCATTTCGACCTGTCGCGCGTCGACAGTCCCGCTTTCGTGGTCGATGCCGCGAAGCTGCGTAGCAACCTGCAGATCCTGCAGGACGTGGGCGAGCGTTCGGGCGCGAAGGTGCTGGCCGCGCTCAAGGCGTTCTCGATGTGGTCCACCGCGCCGATCATCGGCGAGTACCTCGACGGCGTGTGCACCTCCGGCCTGTGGGAAGCGCGTTTGGCGAGCGAGTTCTACGACGGCGAGATCGCGACGTACTGCGCGGCCTATAAGCCCGATGACCTCGATGAGATCCTGCGTCTGTCCGACCACGTGATCTTCAATTCGCCGCAGCAGATCGAGCGCTGCTGGGCGATCATCGAAGCGGCCCGGGCGCGCGGCGAGGACTTCGACATCGGTCTGCGCATCAATCCGATGCAGCCCGAGGGCGAAGTGCCCAAGTACGATCCCAGCGCGCCGCATTCGCGGCTGGGTTTCCCGATCAACCAGCTGACCGACGAGCACGTCGAGATGATCGACGGCATCCACTTCCACAACTTGTGCGAGCAGGACTTCGCACCGCTCCAGCGGACGTGGGACAAGGTGTTCGATTTCCTCGAACCCTATTTCGGCCAGTTCAAGTGGCTCAACATCGGCGGCGGACACCATATCACCCGCGCCGACTACCAGCGCGAGGAGCTGGTGCAGTTCCTCTCCGACATGGCCGAGGACACCGGCGCCGAGATCTACATCGAGCCGGGCGAGGCCGTGGCGCTCGATGCCGGTATTCTAGTGGGCACCGTGCTCGACGTGGGCTGGAACGACATGCCCGTCGCCGTCGTCGATGTCTCGGCTACCTGCCACATGCCCGACGTGATCGAGGCGCCGTACCGGCCTGCCATGCTGGGCGAGGTACCGGCTGAAGACCACGGCATGATCGACGAGGGGCAGGGCGGGGCCGTCCGCCTCGGCGGGCCGTCGTGCCTCGCCGGGGACGTTATCGGCGACTACCGCTTTCCCGAGCCCGCCAAGCCCGGCACGCGTTTCGCGTTCCTCGATCAGGCGCACTATTCGATGGTGAAGACCACCACGTTCAACGGCGTGCCGCTGCCCTCGATCTGGCTCTGGGATTCGGAAACGGACTCGCTCGAGTGCATTCGCAAGTTCGACTACGAAGACTTTAGAAACCGCCTGAGTTGACCCGACCCTCCATCTCACCGTAGCCACGTGCGACCCCAGCGGGGCGAGTCGCCCGGAGCGATTTTCCTGCTGACGCGTTGTAGTGCTTGCCGCCGTGCGCCCAGGGCGCACCGAACCGCATCAGCCTGTCTTGGAGAGGACTATGCCCCATTCTGCGCAAAGCTCTGTATTTGCTTGGAATCCGGCAAAGGACGGAGATACCGTGCCGCACCCGTGGCAGGTACATGACATTTTTGTGAAATCGCCGGGTTTTCACTTGCGATTCACGAGTGCGGGCCTATATGCGGCCCCTCGCTGCCCCATGGGGACTTCCAAACCGCAAGGCAGCTTTTGTCGTTAACACACCGTTTGGGGGTCCCTTGAGTTGCACATTCACCCTGACGCATCGGCTGTAGCGCGCTCGCTCGCGCCCGACGAACCGGTTATCCTCAACCGCCCGCACGCTGCTGCGCGCGCTGCCCGTTTCTTCGCAACGAAGTTTCCGGGCAAGTCGCTCTATGCCGTGAAGGCGAACCCGTCGCCTGATCTCATCGAGATCCTCTGGGCCAACGGCATCACGCATTTCGACGTAGCTTCGATCGCCGAAGTACGGATGGCACGTGCGACGCTGCCGCAGGCGACCTTGTGCTTCATGCACCCGGTCAAGACCGCGAGCGCGATCCGCGAGGCCTATTTCCAGCACGGCGTGCGCACCTTCAGCCTGGATACCCAGGATGAGGTCGAAAAGATCGTTGCGGCCACGACAGACAGCGAAGGCAATCCCGCGAAGGACCTGCGCCTCTGCGTGCGCCTGCGCGTGTCGTCCGACTATTCGGAACTGAGCCTCGCCTCGAAGTTCGGCATCGATCTGGCCGACGCCGGCGCGCTGCTGCAGTCGACCCGTCAGGTCGCCGACTGGCTGGGCGTGTGTTTCCACGTCGGTTCGCAGGCCATGACGCCGTTCGCCTATGTCCAGGCGATGGAACGGGCGCGTGCGGCGATCGCCGACGCCGGTGTGGTCATCGACATGATCGACGTCGGCGGGGGCTTTCCCTCCTGCTATCCCGGCATGGAGCCGCCGCCGCTCGAGGATTACTTCGCGATCATCCACCGCCACTTCGAGGCGCTGCCGATCGCCTACAACGCCGAGCTGTGGTGCGAACCCGGCCGCGCGCTGTCGGCCGAGTACAACTCGCTGATCGTCAAGGTCGAGAAGCGCCGCGGCGACGAGCTCTACATCAACGACGGTGCCTATGGCGCGCTCTACGATGCGGCGCACGTGGCATGGCGTTTCCCGGTGCGCCACATTGCGCGCGACGAGACCAACGACAACGCGGCCATCGACGTGGCCGAGATGCAGCCTTTCTCTTTCTACGGGCCGACCTGCGACGACGCCGACTTCATGGAGGGGCCCTTCATGCTGCCGGCGGAGATCAAGGCCGGCGACTGGATCGAGGTCGGCATGCTGGGCGCCTATGGTGCGGCCATGCGCACCGCGTTCAACGGTTTCGGCACGGGTGACGTGGTGACGGTCGAGGATGAGCCGATGGCCAGCCTCTACACCGGCCGCCCGGACCCGCGCATTTCGGACAACGTCGTCTCGCTGCGCTGACGCACGGCGGAAATCGCATTCAGAACATGAGGCCCTTCGGCGTTCCGGCGCCGGAGGGCTTTATGCGTGCGGGGCCGCCAGAGGCAGGGGCTTGATCGTCGCACGGGTCGCATGGTGGCGCCATGCTTCCATGAGGATCGTTCCCGCGAGGTAGACCGCGACCAGCGCGTAGCGCCCCCGGAAGAGCACGTTCAGCGCCGGATTGTCGGCGATCACGGCGGGCGGATCGGTCCAGCCGGGGACGATGAGCGCCAGCCAGCATCCGAGAATCGGCAGCAATGCCGGGCCGGGCCGGTCGAGATGGCGGGCGAGTACCGAGAACAGCACCGGGAAGATCAGTGCATAGTGATAGCCCCAGGCGTTCGGCGCCGAAACGAGCGCCGTCACCAGCAGGATGTTCAGCGTGTCGAGCGGCTGCTTGTCCTGCGTCCAGTACTGATGAGCGAGGGCTGCGACTACGCCGACGACCAGTAGGGCCTTCGATGCGATCGAGATGGCCGTCGGGATCGCCACGAAGTGAATGATCGGCGCGCCGCCGCCCGCCTCGATGTGGGCGGCGATACCGGCCAGCGAATAGGCCACGCCGGGCATGGTGTAGCCCTGCGCGTGAGGCAGCAGGTCGATGAAATACTGGAGGTAGAGCCGCGGTTCGGACCAGAGCAGCGAGGCAATCGCCATGAGCACGACGATGGCCCCGGTCGCGAAGATCGCCGGCCACTTGCGCCTGGTCAGGAACAGCACGGGTGTGATGCCGGGATAGAGCTTGAGCCAGAACCCGCTGGCTACGGCGAGCCCGGCGCCGGCAAGACGGCTGTGGCTGGCGAGGTAGATGGCCGCCACGGCCGTGGTCATCACAATGACGTTCACCTGTCCGGCTGCGAACGAGGTGCCGATCGGGGCAATCGCCAGCGCTGCGGCCAGCGCACCGAAGGCCGCGCCGCGTGAAACCGGTGTCATGCGCACCACCATCCACGCGGTCGCGGCGAGGCAGGCGAAGGCTACCAGCGAATGCAGCAGGAACGCCGTATCTATCGGCAGTTGCGAGAGCGCGTGGAAATAGATAATAGACGGCGGCGGATAGACGAAGCCGCTGACGAATTCGCCGTTTTGGCAGATGTCGTAGGGCTGGGCGAGATTGGCCGATCCGCACATGTAGGTGCGGAAGTCGAGCGTGAGCTTAGCCTCGGCCACGCCTTCGCGCAGGACCGCCGCCACCTCGCTCGCGTGATGCTGGATCAGCAGGCAGGACAGCAGGACGAGGGCTGCCAGTAGTCCCCTTCGTATGTAGGCGTTTTGCAGCATGCCACCGGTCCTCGACGCGAATTGCACCAGATATCGAGGCTACAGGTATTTTGCATTGCTGCTACGGGAACGGGGCGGCTGACCCGCTCTGGCACAGCCGCCCGCCCAATGTTGAACGCCGTCGTCAGCCTGCCGTGAACAGGTCCTTGTAGCGGTGCGGCTGGCTGCGCAGGTATTGCGGCGCGACCTTGACCTGTTCTCCGAGCGCTGCAGCGACATGCCAGGGCCAGCGCGGATCGTAGAGCACGGTGCGGGCAACGGCGACCATGTCGGCATCGCCCGTCGCAACGATGGCCTCTGCCTGCTCGGGTTCGGTTATCAGGCCCACGGCGACGACAGGGACGGATACGGCTTCCTTGACGCGGCGGGCGAGGGGAACCTGATAGTTCGGGCCGACCGGGATAGCCTGCGCCGGGTGCAGCCCGCCGCTTGATATGTGCATGGCGGATACGCCGCGCGCTTCGAGGGCTTTCGAGAAGGCGATGGTCTGTTCGATGTCCCAGCCACCCTCGACCCAGTCCGTCCCCGACACGCGCACCGTGACCGGCTTTTCGGCCGGAAAGGCGGCACGGACGGCATCGAAGACTTCGAGTGGGAAGCGCATCCGGTTCTGCAGCGAGCCACCGTATTCGTCAGTGCGGCGGTTGGAGAGCGGGGAAAGGAACTGGTGGAGCAGGTAGCCATGCGCGGCGTGGATCTGGATCGCGTCTAGTCCCAGCCGCGCCGAGCGGCGGGCGGCATCGGCGAAAGCATCGCGAATGCGGGCGAGACCTGCGACGTCGAGCGCTTCGGGTGCGTTCTCGTCGTCCTGAAAGGGAATGTCAGAAGCCGAGACGGTCTGCCAGCCGTTGGCGTGGCCGGGCGCGATCTGCGCGCCGCCGTCCCAGGGCTTGGCCGTGCTCGCCTTGCGGCCTGCATGGGCGAGCTGGATGGCAATCGGCATGTCCGACCAGCGGCGCACGGTCTGGAGCACCCTGTCCATCGCCTGCTCGGTTTCATCGTCCCACAGACCCACGTCGCCGTAGCTGATGCGGCCTTCGGGCGTGACCGCCGTGGCCTCGATCGTGAGCACCCCTGCGCCCGAAAGCGCGAGGTTGCCGAGATGGATCGCATGCCAGTCGGTCATGCGGCCGTCCTCGGCGGAATACTGGCACATCGGCGCGATAACGATGCGGTTGGACAGGGTGAGATCGCCCAATGTCAGGGGCTCGAACAGTTTGGCCATGAAGTGTCCTTGTCTCGGGCGCGCAGGGGGGAGGGCACGCCAGCGGGCAGGACTTGGTGTTCGCGCCTGCAAAAGAAAAGGGCTCCCCGCGTGCCGCGGGAAGCCCTTTTGGAAAGAATATCTTGGTGGCTCGAAAGCGCGGCGCGGTCAAGCCGCCAGCTTCATCTCCATGCGTTCCCAGACCTCGACCAGCGCGTCGGTAAGTTCGCGCATCATTTCCTCGGTGTGGGCCGGACCGGGCGTGAAACGCAGGCGCTCGGTACCGCGCGGCACGGTCGGGAAATTGATCGGCTGCACATAGGCACCGTACTCGGCGAGGAGCACGTCGCTGATCTTCTTCGCCTTGACCGGATCGCCCACCATCAGCGGAACGATGTGCGTGGTCGAATCCATCACCGGCAGGCCGGCGTCGCGGAACATCTGCTTTAGCGTCGCGGCTGCGCGCTGCTGGCCTTCGCGTTCTTCGCTCGAGCTCTTGAGGTGCTTGACCGAGGCGAGCACGCCAGCCACGAGCACCGGCGACAGCGAAGTGGTGAAGATGAAGCCCGGGGCATAGCTGCGGATGCAGTCGATGACCTTCTGGTCCGCCGCGATGTAGCCGCCCATGACGCCGAAGGCCTTGCCCAGAGTGCCCTCGATGATGTTGATCCGGTCTGCTGCCTTGTCACGGTCGGTAATGCCGCCGCCGCGCGGGCCGTACATCCCCACGGCATGGACTTCGTCGATGTAGGTGAGAGCGTTGTACTTGTCCGCGAGGTCGCAGATCGCGTGGACCGGGGCGATGTCGCCGTCCATCGAATAGACCGACTCGAAGGCGATCAGCTTGGGCACTTCGGGATCGGTTTCGGCCAGCAGCTCTTCGAGGTGTTCGAGATCGTTGTGGCGGAAGACCTTCTTCTCGCAGCCCGAATTGCGGATGCCCGCAATCATGCTGGCGTGGTTGAGCTCGTCAGAGAAGATCACGCAGCCCGGCAGCAGCTTGGCGAGCGTGGAAAGCGTGGCGTCGTTCGAGACATAGCCCGAGGTGAAGATCAGCGCGCCTTCCTTGCCGTGCAGGTCGGCCAGCTCGGTCTCGAGCTCGATGTGGTAGTGCGTGTTGCCGCCGATGTTGCGGGTGCCGCCAGAGCCGGCGCCGACGTCGTGCAGCGCCTCTTCCATCGCCTCGATCACCTTGGGGTGCTGGCCCATGGCGAGATAGTCGTTCGAACACCAGACCGTGATCGGCTTAGGCCCATTGTGACCGGCAAAGCAGCGCGCGTTGGGATAGGCACCCTTGTTGCGCAGGATATCGATGAAGACCCGGTAGCGGCCTTCGGAGTGAAGGCGCTCGATCGCCTGGTCGAAAATGTGTTCGTAATTCACGAAGCTATATCCTGCATTGCCTTATCGGTCGGCCCTTCGCGGTATGCCGACACGTCGTTCGGGCTGCCTTTACCTGATCGAATCACGCATGACCAGTCGCTAGTCACGGACAGTTTAATCGGAAAACCCTTCCATTACGTCGCCGATCTGGCCGGAATCATGCGCGGTGATGACGGTCATATCGGGGGCGGCCTTGCGAAGGGCATTGATCGTCATCAACCAGGCCTTCGATTCCGCGCGATAATTCGGCGCATATTCGGGTGCAGCCGCGCGCGCGGGCGGCTTCATCATTTCGAGGCTCTCGGGGACTTTGGCAGCGGGACCGGTGAACAGAAACTCTTGTCCATCGGCTAGCTGGGCATAGACAAGCTTCGCTCGTGGTCCGAGCTCGGTGGCCGGTATCTCGACGACCCCCGGCGCCACAGCGCGCGGTTCCAGATCGCCGAGCCCGCGGACCGGTTTCTTTTTTTCACGCGGCTTGCCCCCGTTGTGCAGGGAGGTGTTTTGCAGAAGGATCACGCGGCTGGCATTGGCCAAGGCCTTGTCGACTCGCTTCTGCGCCGATGAATCGAAACCCAGCAGGTCCGCGTTTGCAGCCGCCTTTCGGCTGGTGCCCGCATCGATCACGATAGGGTTTTGCCCCGGCACGATGAGTTCATAGCTGCGCACGGCGGTAAGCGTCTGTCGAAGGCCCCAACCCGAGACCAGTCGGTTGCGCATGACCCAGCGCGTGCCGATTGTTTCCATGCGAACCTCGACAGGCCTCTCGCCCGACTTGGTATCCGCCAGCGAGCGCAGCTGCGCCATGGTGACCGGCTTGGGGCGGGAGGCATCCGGGCCGGCATCGATGAAGTACCAGTAGAACGGCACGCCAAAGAGGATCAGCAAGGCCAGCAGCCAGTAGTTGAGTCGCCGCGTCAAAACCTCTCGATCCTCCCCAGGCCATAGTGCGTCAGCATTTCGCCGTACGCCTTCGGCACATCCCCAAGACCGGTAAATAGCGCCAGATCAGGAGCTTGGCGAGACCATTCCTGTCCCGCTGTGAGACGCGCGATCTGGCGTGCGATCCCATGCGCGCCGTGCACGAACTGCACCCCGGGGCCGAAGGCTCGAGACAGCTCGGCATCGAGCAGCGGGAAGTGCGTGCAGGCCAGGACGACGGTGTCGATGCGGTCTCCGCCGGGCATGGCCCGCAAGGTCTCGGCAGCATCGGTGATCGCGGCACAATCGACGGGTTCGCCGCGCAGCTTTGCCTCGGCGGCTTCGACAAGGCTGGGTGCGCCATAGCGCAGCAGCAGCTTTTCGGCGGCGAATTCCTGTTCGAGACGGTCGACATAGGCCTGCCGGATCGTGGCTTCGGTACCGAGCAGCCCGATGACGCCGGTCCTGGTCATGGCGGCAGCTGGCTTGATCGCGGGCACGGTGCCGACGATCGGCACTTCCAGCACGTCGCGGACCATCCCCAGGGCAATCGTCGAAGCGGTATTGCAGGCGATGCAGACCAGCCGGGGATGAAAGCGCTCCGTCATGCGGCCGAGCAGGCCGGAGACCCGTGCCGCGATCTGCGCTTCGGTTTTCGAGCCGTAGGGCAGGCCGGCCGTATCCGCGGCGTAGATAACCGGTGCCTCTGGCAGCACCTTGCGGACTTCCTCCAGAACGGTCAGCCCGCCGACACCGGAATCGAACAGAAGGATCGGCGCGGCCGGATCGGCCCGGAGGACCGCTGCCTCTTGCGGCGCGCTGCGTATGGGGGATGTCATTTCCGGGGCCTGATTAACCTTATGCTTGCAGCCTGTTAACCGCCGATCCGGGCAAAGAGCAATGTACAATGCTGCAAGGCGACTTCTGCAAGACGCTTCCAGTCGCTAAGGCTGCGCGCATGGAATGGATTCTCGCTCTGGTACTCGGCTACGGCCTCGGTTCGATACCCTTCGGACTGATCATCACCCGCCTGGCAGGCGTGGGCGATCTGCGCAGCATCGGATCCGGCAATATCGGCGCTACCAACGTGCTGCGTACCGGCCGCAAGGGGCTGGCCGCCACTACGCTGCTGTTCGACTTGCTCAAGGGGCTCGCCGCGGTGCTGATCGTCGGGCAGATATGGCCTGCATGGGTCGGTCTGGGCGCTATCGGTGCCTTTCTCGGCCACTGTTTTCCGATCTGGCTGGGTTTCAAGGGCGGCAAGGGCGTGGCGACGACAGCCGGTGTGGCCTTCGGTCTCGCATGGCCGGTGGGGCTCGCCTACGCCGTTACGTGGCTGGGACTGGTCTTCACCGTCCGCATATCGTCGGTGGCGGGTATGACTGCAGCCGTGGTCGCGCCGCTTGTCGCGCTGGTGCTCGGTGATCGGAACGATGCCCTGGTGCTTGCCGTCATCGCTGCCGTGGTCCTGTTCCAGCATCGCGAGAACATCGCCCGCCTGCGCGCCGGGACCGAACCGAAAGTCGGCGGCAAGAAGGCATGAGCCAGGGCGCAGCGCTGACGCAGGACGAAGCCTTCGCCCGCATCCGCCTGCTGCGCTCGCCCAATGTCGGCCCCGTTACCTACCGGCAGCTGCTGGCCCGTTTCGGGACTGCCGGCGCCGCTCTGGACGCGCTTCCCGATCTCGCGGGGCGTGCCGGAAAACCCTATCGCGCCGTGTCGGAACAGCGCGTGCAGGACGAGATCGCAGCCGTGCGCAAATCCGGCGGGCGATATCTCTTCCACGACTCCGATGACTATTCGCCGCTGCTCGCCGCGATCGAGAGCGCGCCGCCGATCCTGACGGTACGTGGCGATCCCGCGCTCGCCTTGCGGCCCTGTGTCGCCATTGTCGGTGCCCGCAATGCCTCTGCAGGAGCCGTGAAACTTGCGCGCGATTTCGCGCATGGTCTCGCGGCAGCCGGATTTGTCGTCGTCTCGGGATTGGCGCGCGGCATCGATGGTGCCGCACACGAAGGCGCGCTTTCGGCGGATGGCGGCGGGGATGGGGGCGGTGCGACCATCGGCGTGATCGCCAGTGGCATCGACATCGCCTATCCGCCTGAGCATGGCCGGTTGCAGGACCGCATTGCCGGGGAAGGGCTGCTGATTGCCGAACAGCCGCCGGGTACAGAACCGCTCGCGCGTCACTTCCCGGCGCGCAATCGCATCATCGCCGGGCTCGCGGCGGGTACGCTGGTGGTGGAAGCCGCGCCCCGCTCCGGATCGCTGATTACCGCACGACTCGCCGGGGAGATGGGGCGGGAGGTTATGGCCGTTCCCGGTTCGCCGCTCGATGCGCGCTCGCACGGCTGCAACCAGCTTATCCGTGACGGGGCCGTGCTGGTGCAATCGCCGGACGACGTGGCCGAACTGCTGTCCGGCTTCGATGGTGTGCCGCGTTCGGTGGTCCGGGAGGCCGATCCGGTCGCGGAACAGATCGCCGCGCAGGTGACTTCGGATGAGCCGGCAGCCACCGGGATCGCCGATCTGCTCACCACCGCGCCGATTGCCGTCGATGAACTGATCCGCCAGTCGGGCGCGAGTGCATCGGCGGTGCAACTGGCCCTGCTGGAACTCGAGATTGCCGGCCGGCTTGTGCGCCATGCGGGGGGAAGGGTCAGTCTCGGCTGACCTGCATTCCAGCGCGTCAGCCGGCGTTCAGCCGAGGCACGCGATCCTGCTTTTCATCGACGGGCAGAAGGGAACGGATCGATGCGGGCGACGAATTCCAGAACAGCGGTTTCGACCCTTTGCGTACTGGCGCTGAGCGGCAGTACGTTGCCGGTGGCACTGGCGCCTTTTCCAGCGATGGCGGAGGAGAGCGGCCAGGGGTTTTGCCGCAAACCGGGGCCCTTGCCTGATCTCGGGCCGGAGGTTGTGAAAGAGCAACAGCGCCCGCGCCATGCGGTAGATCGGGACACAGGCAAGGAAATTGTCCTTACCGGTAGTCGTGCGGAGGAAGGAGAGGGGGCCGACGACGCCGTGCCTCCACCGCCTCCCCCACCTCCGCCACCGCCTCCACCCGTTGCGATGGCCACGACCGGAGCGCCTGCTGCCGAACGCAGGGCGCCTCTAGAGGGTCGGCGCGTGGCGCCGGAGCCGCACACTGCCTATACGGTGCCATTCCCTCCGCGCCCCCAGCCGGAACCGCAAAGCGGATTGCTGACCGCCGGCGAGCACGACGACCTGCTCAATCCCGAGCTCTATGCCGACTACGTTCGCAAGTCCGATCTAGGCCAGCAGGTCAGGGCGCTGCCGGTGCTCGACACTGCACGACTGCTCACCGTCGAAGTGAAGGACGAGCGGGGTCGACCCGCGCCTTTCGTGCCGGTCGAGCTGCGCTGCTCGGACGGGAACAGCCTCACCTTCACGACGCAGGCCGACGGAACCGTGGCGTTCTTCCCCGGCATGGACCGCCTGTCTGGCACCGTTCACATCCGGGCCGCCGACAGCGCATGGCGGCTTGTCGATGTGCCGCGCACGGCCGGGACAGGACGCATCGGCTTTGCACTGGGCGGGCCGGTGCAGGCCGTGACGAAGCTGGACCTCGCGCTGGTCGTCGACGTTACCGGCTCGATGTCGGACGAATTGCGCTTCCTGCAGGCCGAGCTCGATTCCATCGTTGCCAGCCTCGGCGAGCGGCACCCGGAGCTCGACATTCGCGTCGGCATGACTTTCTACCGGGACAAGGGCGATGCCTTCATCACGCGCACCTATGGCTTCACCGACGACATGGCCAGGGCGCGCGACCAGCTTGGCAAGCAATTCGCGACCGGCGGCGGCGACTACCCGGAAGCCATGCAGGACGCGCTGGTGCGGGCGGCCAACCAGAAGTGGCGCCCCGATGCCATGAAAACCCTGTTGCTCGTCGCCGACGCACCGCCGCACAATGAGGACGTGGGTGCCACCTGGCTCGCCGCCGAACACTTGCGCGCAGAGCGGGTCCAGATCGTCCCTGTCGGCGCTTCGGGCGTGGCGGACCTCGCCGAATACGTGATGCGCGCCATGGCTGCCGCCACCCAGTCGCGCTACGCCTTCCTCACCGACGATTCCGGCATCGGCAATCCACACGCGCCGCCGGCGATCGACTGCTATCTCGTCACCCGGCTCGACAAGCTCCTCACCCGCATCATCGACAGCCAGGTCTCCGGCCGCCGCATCGAACCGGACAAGGCCGACGTGATCCGCGAGGTGGGGCAGTATGAGGCCGGCAAGTGCGTGCTGCCGGAAGGTTTCGGGAAGGAAACATGATGGTTAGACCGAGGATTAACTCGTTGTAACCGCTTGCGTTCCACTCCTTTGTGAGCCTAGCTGCCAATATCCAGCTGCAGTTGGGCGATGAGGAATTGATGGCGCATTTTAGTGTCGGCGACATATTTGGCGAAACATTCGCAATTGCAGAACGAGCCTGGGCGGCGGTCCTTCTCTACGTTGTCGTTTCTACCGGACTGAACGTGTTTCTGGAGTTGGCTTTTGGCGAAACTTTAGGACTGTGGTCTTCTTCGCTGGCAGGGCTTGTATTGGGCTACGCCTTGATGGGGCATGTGATGAAGCGCGAGGGCCTACCATTTGCCGGAATGTCAGTCTTTTTGCTGGTGGTCTATCTGGTTGCGACGTTGGTCAGCAGCATCGCGATATTCATCGGTACACTGTTGTTGGTGGTACCGGGGCTCTTGCTTCTCGCACGCTGGTCGCTGGTTCCGACAATGATCATTGGACGCGGCATGGGAATGCTCCAAGCCTTCTCCGAGAGTTGGAGAGCGACGCGATCCAAGCAATGGACGCTCGTCGGCTTTTACGTTCTTTTGATCCTTGCCTTTGTTCTCCTCTTGGCGCTGGTAGGTGGCGGATTTGCAGGCGTCGAAATAGCAGCTGGTGACGGTGAGGATGTACTCGCGACGGGCTCGCCTGCCGGAGTTTTGGTTGAGGCGGTAGGAAGTTTTTTCGGAAGCCTGTTCGCCTGCTCGAACGTTGCGCTTTATGTGCTTCTGGTTGAACGCGGCCACGAAGAGGAGGCGATTTTCGCCTGAGGTAAAGCGTCTGTTTGCATCTACGCACACCAGTGCTTGACGAATGCCTCCGATGCTTCCCACCCTATGCGTACACACATACGCGTACGCACGCACGTAAGGGCGTCGCGTGAAGAGCATAACGAAAGTCACAAATGCAGCTCGTCATCGTCGAATCCCCGGCCAAGGCCAAAACCATCGAGAAGTATCTGGGCAAGGACTACAAGGTCCTCGCCTCCTATGGCCACGTCCGCGACCTGCCGCCCAAGGACGGGTCCGTCCGGCCCGACGAGGGCTTCGAGATGGACTGGGAGCTCTATGGCGACAAGCAGAAGCAGGTCCGCGCCATTACCGACGCGGCCAAGGCATCCGACCGCCTGATTCTCGCGACTGACCCCGATCGCGAGGGTGAGGCGATTTCGTGGCACGTCCTGGAACTGCTCAAGAAGCGGAAAGCTGTGCCCAAGGACGTGCAGCGCGTCACCTTCAACGCCATTACCAAGGCGACCGTGACCAAGGCGATGGAATCCCCGCGCGAGCTCGATCAGGACCTGATCGACGCCTATCTCGCCCGCCGCGCGCTCGATTACCTGTTCGGCTTCACGCTCTCGCCGGTGCTCTGGCGCAAGCTGCCCGGCGCCAAGTCGGCAGGCCGTGTGCAGTCGGTGGCGCTGCGCCTGATCGTTGACCGCGAGCGCGAGATCGAGGCCTTTACGCCGCAAGAATACTGGTCCGTCGCCGCGAAGATGGCGCATGACGGCACTGACTTCACGGCCAAGCTGGTGACCTTCGAAGGCGAGAAGCTCGACCGCCTCTCTTTGGGCGAGGAAGGCGTGGCCATGCGTGCCAAGGCCGCCGTCGAGCGGGGCGCCTTCAAGGTCGAGAATGTCGAGACCAAGCCGCATCGCCGCAATCCGCAGCCGCCGTTCACGACTTCGACGCTGCAACAGGAAGCCGCGCGCAAGCTCGGGTTCGCCGCCAGCCAGACGATGCGCGTGGCGCAGCACCTCTATGAGGCCGGTGCGATCACCTACATGCGTACCGACGGCGTGCAGATGGACCCGAGCGCGATCTCCGAGTGTCGCCGGGCGATTACCGACCGCTACGATGGGCACTACCTGCCTGAAAAGCCGCGCCACTACGAAACCAAGGCTAAGAACGCGCAGGAGGCTCACGAGGCGATCCGGCCTACCGACTTCACCAAGGACCGCTATGGTTCGGGTGACGAGGCAAAGCTCTACGACCTGATCTTCAAGCGCGCGATGGCGAGCCAGATGGCGAGCGCCGCGCTGGAGCGCACGACCGTCACCCTGCGAGACGGCACCGGCCGCAACGAACTGCGCGCCACTGGCCAGGTGGTGAAGTTCCCCGGCTTCCTCGCGGTCTATGAGGAAGGCCAGGACAACAAGTCCGACGATGACGAGAGCGGCCTGCTGCCGTTCATGAAATCGGGCGACATGCCCGCCAAGAAGGACGTCACCGCCGATCAGCACTTCACCCAGCCGCCGCCGCGCTATTCCGAGGCGAGCCTGGTCAAGCGGCTGGAGGAACTGGGTATCGGCCGTCCCTCGACCTATGCTGCGACGATTCAGGTCCTCAAGGACCGCAATTACGTCCGCACCGAGAAAAACCGTTTCTTTGCCGAGGAATCGGGGCGGCTTCTCACGGCGTTTCTGGAGCGTTTCTTTGAACGCTACGTCGCTTACGACTTCACGGCGGGCATGGAAGACGAGCTCGACGATGTCTCGGGCGGGCGCCATGCGTGGAAGGAACTGCTCGAAGCCTTCTGGCGCGACTTCAAGCCCAAGTCCGACGAGGTGATGGAGAAGAAGCCCTCGGAAGTGACCGAGGTGCTCGACGAATTCCTTTCCGACTTCCTCTTCCCGCCCAAGGCCGATGGCGGCGATCCGCGCCAGTGCCCCAAGTGCGGCGACGGCCGGCTGGCCCTTCGCGGCGGCCGCTACGGCGCTTTCGTCGCCTGCTCTAACTATCCCGAGTGCAAGTTCACCCGCAAGTTCGCCCAGCCGGGCGGCAACGGCGAAGAGGCCGACGATCAGGAACTGGGCAAGGACCCCGAGACCGGACTCGAGATCACGCGCCGCGTCGGGCGTTTCGGCCCCTACATCCAGCTTGGCGAGGGCAAGGAAGCCAAGCGCGCCTCGATCCCCAAGGATATCGACGAACTGACGCTGGAATGGGCGCTCAAGCTGCTCAGCCTGCCGCGCACCGTCGGCACGCACCCGGAGACGGGGAACGAAATCGTTGCCAATATCGGACGCTACGGCCCGTACCTGCTGCATGATGGCAAGTACGCCAAGCTGCGTGCCACCACCGATGTCTTCGAAACCGGGATGAACGCCGCCGTCTCGCTGCTCGCCGAAGCCGCCCAGAACGGTGGACGCGGTGGCCGGGCGAAGGCCGAACCGATCAAGACGCTGGGCAAGCACCCCACCAGCGAAGGTGAAATGAAGGTGATGGCCGGGCGCTATGGTCCCTATGTTACTGACGGCACCACCAACGCCACGCTCCCGCGCGACCAGAAGCCCGAGGATCTGAGCGCCGAACAGGCTGCCGCGCTGATAGATGCCAAGGCCGCAAAGGGCCCGGCGAAAAAGAAGAAAGCCGCGCCGAAGAAAAAGGCAGCAGCCAAGAAGCCCGCAGCGAAGAAGACTACGGCCAAGAAGGCCCCTGCCAAGAAGAAGGTGGAGCCCTCGCCCGACCAGGGGGATGACGTGCCCTGGGAGTCTGCCGAATGAGCAACAAGGTCGCCAAGCACAAGCAGCCGTGGAAGCCGGACGAACTGCAGAAACTGCGTACACTCGCCGGCAAGGGGAAGGGTCTGAAGGAAATCGCCAAAGCCCTTAATCGCACCGAGGAATCGACCAAGGACGCCGCGCGGCAGCACGGGTTCGAGATCGCCAGGGCGCGTTGAGGGGGACGCAGGTCGCCCCAAAACGTTTGCCGCACCGCGCGAGCCGCTTGCACGAGCGCGGCTGTGTGATTATTTGCGATGCATGGCTATTCGCGAAATCCTTGAAGTCCCCGATCCGCGCCTCAAGCAGGTCTCCGTGCCCGTCGAAAAGTTCGACGATGAGCTCAAGACGCTCGTCGAGGACATGTTCGAGACGATGTACGATGCGCCCGGCATCGGCCTTGCCGCCATTCAGGTCGGCGTGCCGCTGCGCGTGCTGGTTATCGATCTCCAGCCCGAGGATCCCGACGCTGAGCCTGAAGTCTGCACCGCGCATGGCGGCCACGAACACACGCATCAGCCGCTCAAGCGCGAGCCGCACGTGTTCATCAATCCGGAGATCCTCGATCCTTCCGAAGAGCTGACCGTCTATCAGGAAGGTTGCCTTTCGGTTCCCGAGATCTATGCCGATGTCGAGCGCCCTTCGCGCATCCGCGCGCGCTGGCAGGATCTCGACGGCAACGTCATCGAGCAAGATATGGACGGGCTGATGGCCACCTGCCTCCAGCACGAGATGGACCACCTCGAAGGCGTCCTGTTCATCGACCACCTCTCGCGCCTGAAGCGCCAGATGGTGCTCAAGAAGCTGGACAAGCTGCGCAAGGCGGCGTGAGCCACTTTAACTGGGTCTAGGTCAGGTGTTGTGGATTAGTTTCCATAGCACTTGCGTACCATTTTCGTTCTCTTATGATTGTGGAACCTCGGGAAGAGCGAACCGGGGACAGGGTTTCCTGTAACTGTGAGGTACCACGAACTCAGCTGTATCTTTTCGGACTAAGCGTATCCCTCGATAAGAGCAAAGCCGCCGAGACATAGCGCCCAATACGATAACGGCAGCAAAGCGTCGCATCGATCAGTTAGCTTATACTCGACACAGGAGGGTGGCCGTATGAAGCGGCTCTACTCGCTGTGTTGGATGAACGACGGTGTCCATTGGTTGCTGTTGAGGCGGGACGGGTTGATTCTGGCCTGTTCGCCGATCGGTTTCGACAATGAAATGGATGCCCTTCAGGATCTTCAGAGGTTTCTCTGAAGCCAACACAGCTCTGCCGCTGGGGATCAACACCCAGCGGCACCTGTGGAGGAGGACAATTGGAACTTGCTGTCGCTGCCATCGTCGCACTCGTCATCGGTCTCGCTCTGGGCTGGTTTCTGGGGTCTCGTCCTGTCGTCGAATGGCGCAGGCAGGCCGAGACGCGCGAGCGGGAGGCCCGTGAACAGGCGGATGCGCACGAGCGCGAGTATCGCGAACTGGATGCAAAGTATCTGCGGACGTTCGCCGATCTGGAAGCAGCGCGTGAGCGGGCGAGTCGCGCCGATGCGCTGGCCGAAACGCTTGATCGCACGCGTGCAGAACATGGCGAGGCGATGGATCGGCTGCGTGGTGAAAGCACGGCACTGCTGGATCGCACCCGGACTGAACACGGCCAGCAGATCGAGGCGCTGCGCAAGGAACAGCGCGAACTCACCGCCGAACTGGCCACGCTGCGCGAGAAGTCCGCGAACTTCGACGAGCAGAAGCGGCTGCTGATCGAGGCGCAGGAAGTTCTGCGCAAGGAATTCGAGAATGCGGGCGCCAAGGTGCTCGAAGGCGCGCAGGAAGCCTTCCTGCGCCGCGCCGGCGCGCGGTTCGAGGAAAGCGAAAAGGCCAATGCCGAACGCATCCGCATGCTGCTCAATCCCGTCGGGGAGCGGCTCAAGAGCTACGAGGAGCAGGTGGCTGCGCTGGAGGCCAAGCGGGTCGACTCGTTCGGGCAACTGACCGGGCTGATCCAGTCGATGCGCGAGGGACAGGAGAAGGTGCGCGAGGAGGCGCAACGGCTCGGCAATTCTCTGCGCAATGCCCCCAAGGCGCGTGGGCGTTGGGGCGAGCAGCAGCTCAAAAACGTACTCGAACAGTGCGGCCTCTCCGAACACACCGATTTCGTCACCGAACATTCGATTGAAACCGAGGACGGACGGCTGCGGCCCGATGCCATCGTCAACATTCCCGGCCAGAAGAAGTTGGTGATCGACGCCAAGGTCTCGCTCAACGCCTACCAGGAAGCCTTCGAGGCGCAGGACGATGCCGCGCGGGAAGCAGCCCTGCGTCAGCACGTCGCCTCAATGCGCAACCACGTCCAGACGTTGGGCGCCAAGAGCTATCAGAGCCAGTTCGAGGATGCACCGGATTACGTTGTCATGTTCGTGCCGGGTGAGCACTTTGTGGCTGCTGCGCTGGAGCAGGACCCCGAACTCTGGGACTTCGCCTTCCGCAACCGCGTGCTGCTTGCGACACCGACCAACCTCGTCGCGATTGCCCGCACGGTCGCGCAGGTTTGGCGTCAGGACGGCCTTGCCCGCGAGGCGCGTGAAATTGGCCGGATGGGCGGCGAGCTTTACGACAGGCTGGCGGTTGCTGCCGAGCATATGAAGCGCGTCGGTGCCGGGCTTGAGACGGCGGTGAACAATTACAACAAGTTCGTCGGCAGCTTCGAGCGCAACGTGCTCAGCTCAGGGCGGCGCCTCAAGGAAAAGCACATCGAAATCGGCAAGCGCGAGATCGACGACGTGCCGCGCATCGAATCCGCGCCGCGCTATGGGGCGGATGCGCTCAAGGATGTCGAGGATACGGCTTCGGCCGACGCAAAATCGCTGTCGGAAGCCGCTGAATAAGCGAAATCAGCTGCCCTTGCGGCCGCCGCTGCGTTCCACGCGGACCAGTTCGGCGGTGTGGCCGCTCGATTGCAGGGTCATCCGGTCGCCGTCTACGCTCATGCGCGGGGTGGCGACGAGCAGGGCGCCCACGGCGCGTTCCTGCTTCCAGGCCGGGTCGGTGCAGTCGATTTCGCTCTGGGCGAGGGGGCCTGCGAAAAGCCGGTTCTCGTCGATGCGCCAGGGACCGCCCAGCCGGTTGCAGCCGACGAGTACGCCGATGTTGCTTCTGTCGAACGTGATCTGCGCATCGCTCGATGTGGGCTGCTGACCATCGATCCGCTCGAAGCGCCAGCTGGTCTGGGCAAGGTGCGCATGATCGCCTCCGTCGGAGCATCCCGCCAGTAGGGCCGGCAGTGCAGAAAGGAGAACGAATCGCCGCATGATCTGGCTATGTTGCCATGCAACATATTAGGGTCTGGTGAACGGCGGCTTCGGGATGTCGGCATTGCGGTCTGAAATCCTCTCTGTCGCAAAGCGATGGGGAGGGGGACCGCCCGCGCAGCGGGTGGTGGAGGGGAAGCCCCTCCGTCAGCGACTGACGTCGCTGCCACCTCCCCATTCCGCTAGCGGAATGGGGAGGATTGAAATCTAGTCCGTCCGCAAATGCGCCAGCGCCTCGTAGGCCAGCACGGCACCTGCCACAGCCGCGTTGAGGCTGTCGGCGCGGCCCAGCATGGGCATGGTGACGCGCAGGTCGCAGGCGTCCTCGTACGCGGCAGGCAGGCCCTGCGATTCGTTGCCGACCATCAGGAAGCACGGCGCCGCGTAGGGTGCGGTTCGGTAGTCGGTGGAATCGCGCAGCGAGGCGGCGACGAGTTGGCCCGGGCCGGAGCGCAGCCAGGGAAGGAACTCGTCCCAGCGGGCGGTCACCAGTTTCTGCGTGAAAATCGCGCCCATGGAGGCGCGCACGGCTTCGACCGAGAAGGGATCGGCGCAGTCGTCGATCAGGATCAGGCCACCGGCGCCGACGGCGTCGCCGGTGCGCAGCATGGTGCCGAGGTTTCCGGGATCGCGCAGCGCCTGTGCCACCAGCCAGATCGGCGCGGCCGTGCGGTCTATGGTCGATAGGCTCGTGTCGAACTCGGCGAAGACCCCGGCGACGGCCTGCGGGTTATCCTTGCCGGTGACCTTGGCAAGGATGTCGACGTCCATTTCGACGATATCGCCACCGGCCTTGTCGACCGCGTCTTCAAGCGCATCGAGCAGCGGGTGCGGTTCGCGTCCGGTCGCCATGACGAGGATTTCGGGGACCTTCCCGCATTCGCGGGCATCGGTCAGCAGCCGCAGCCCCTCGGCAAGGAAGCGCTTTTCCCGCTTGCGGTGCTTCTTCTCCCGCAGCGAGCGGAGGAACTTGACCAGCGGATTGGAAAAACCGGTGATAGTGCGGCGGGTCGCCAAGGCCGTTACTCTTCGCCGAAGCCTTCCCGGACCATCGTTGCCAGCGAAGCCAGAGCGGCTTCCGCGCCGTCGCCCGAGCAGGTGATCTCGATAGTATCGCCCTTGGCCGCGCCGAGCATCATCAGGCCCAGGATCGAGCCGCCCGATGCGGATGCCCCGTCCTTGGAGACCGTGACGCTCACACTCGGCGGCAATTCGCCGACATGGTTCACGAACTTGGCGCTGGCCCGGGCATGGAGCCCGCGTTTGTTGACGATGAGCACCGCTTCACGGCAATCGATCATGCATCCTGTCCCAGGTACTCGCTGGCAATCGTAATGTAATTGCGTCCAGCATCACGCGCGGCGGCTGCCGCTTCGCGAACAGACATGCATTCCCGCGCCTTGGCAAGCCTGATCAGCATGGGAAGGTTGATTCCGGCGATCACTTCGACTTTGCCCGCCTGCATCAGCGAGATGGCAAGATTCGAGGGGGTGCCGCCGAACAGGTCGGTCAGGATGATGACGCCGGCGCCGCTGTCGACGCGCGAAATGGCTTCGGCGATCTCGCTGCGGCGGCGCTCCATGTCGTCGTTGGGGCCGATGCAAACGGTCGCCACGTCAGCCTGGTCGCCGACCACGTGTTCCATGGCGTGAACGAATTCCTCGGCGAGATTGCCGTGGGTGACCAGAATCATACCGATCATGTCTGGAGAGCGCTCCGAAATTCCTGCGACTGCACCCGGTAGTTCAATTCATTTTTCACGCCGCAGACCCCCTTCCAGAAGATCGGCTGCTCGCGAGCCCAGGTTGCGGTGCAGCAATGTGGGCGAAAAACCTGCCTCGCGCAAGGCCAGTGCGATTTGCTCCGCAGTGAAAACGGAACGGTGTCTTCCTCCGGTACAACCGAATGCAATGTGGACATAGGCCTTGCCCTGCGCGCGGTAGCGCGGAAGCAGCAGAAGAAGGAGGTCCCGGATGCGGGTAAATGCTTCATCAAAGGCGGGATCTTTGCGGATATAGTCCCCGACGGGCGCATCCTGACCTGTCTGTGGGCGCAATTCCGGGTCCCAGTGCGGGTTGTCCAGAAACCGCATGTCGAAGACCAGATCGGCGACCGGCGGCATGCCGCGCGAGAAGCCGAAACTCGATACGGTGACCGTCATCGCCTCGCCGGTTGCAGGTGCGAAACGTTCGCGAATCACGCGCTGCAGATCGTTGGAGGTGAACTCGCTGGTGTCGATCAGCAGTTCGGCCCAGCGCCGCAGCGGAGCCATGACTTCGCGTTCGGCGCGAATACCGGTGGCGACGGGAGCGTCCGACGCCAGCGCGTGCCGGCGGCGGGTTTCGTTATAGCGGCGTTCGAGTTCCTGGCTGGAGCAATCGAGGAACAGGGTGTTGAGTTCGATGTCCTCGCGGCCTTTCAGCGCCTTCACCTGCGAGATCACGCGTGCCGGATCGAAACCGCGGGTGCGCGAATCGAAACCGATGGCGAGCGGCGTGGTGCTGGCCGGGTCGGCCTCGGGCGTGCTTTCCAGAAGGCCGTCGAGCAGGCGGATCGGGAAGTTGTCGACGATTTCCCAGCCCAGATCCTCCAGCACGCGCAGCGCCGTGGTCTTGCCTGCACCCAGCATGCCGGTGACGAGCAGCACGCGCTGCTTGTTGGACCCGTTTTCGTTGTTGCCTGACATGTCCTGCATTGGCGCCTGTTTGGGCCTGCGGGTCGCGAATTGAAAGGGGGGCGTTTCAGAATTGTAAGCCGTATTGGTCTAAAGCCAGTTCCACCTTGAGGGCAGGGGGGCACTCCTGCGGCCAGAGGCGCACCATGGGAACGGCAATCCCGGTTAGCACGGCCTGCTCAGGCTTTTCGATATAGCGAGGGGCACCGGGATCGAGCGTGACAATGAGCGCTACCGGCGCATTCTCGCGGCAGGGGAACGGCAGCAGGCCGAGATTGCGCACTTCGATCAGGCCGTGCGTATTGGGGTGCGGACTGGCAATGAGGCGCCCGTTCTCGGCTGCGAGCATCACACTGTCGTCACCGATCAGTTCGGCACCGCGGTCGATGAGAGCAAGGGCGAGGCTGGATTTTCCGGTGCCGGGCGCTCCTTCGATCAAGACGCCTCTGCCGTCGATGGCGATGCATCCGGCCTGCCGGGCCACAGGAGGTGCGGGTACGGTCATTCGTCGTCCTGCCAGACCGGTAGCGACATGACGAGGCGGGCGCCCGCCGCGCCGTCGTTGCGGTCTGTGGCGGTCAGCTTGCCGAAGTGGGCATCGACAATGGTGCGCGCGATGGCGAGGCCGAGCCCCGAATGCTTGCCGAATTCCTCGCTCGAGGGCCGCAGCGAGTGGAAGCGTTCGAAGATGCGCTCGCGCGCGCTTTCGGGAATGCCGGGGCCATGGTCCGAGACGGCGATCTTCACCCGCTCGCCATCCGACGTGAGCGTGACGTCGATCGGGCTGCCCTCGGGCGAGAAGGACACGGCGTTATCGAGCAGGTTCTGCAGGACACGCTCGAGCCGGGCGGGATCGCCGGGCACGACAAGCTCGCCGCTGCCTTCGCGCACGATCGATACCCTGCAGGTCCCGTTGACGCCGCGATGATCGCGCTCGCTGACCAGCGCCTGCACGAGGCCCAGCATGTCGACCGGCTCGAATGTCGTGCGGCTGAGCTGGGCATCGATCCGGCTCGCATCGGCGATCTCGGTCACGAGAAAGTCGATCCGGCGGACATCGTCGTTGGCGATGCGGATCAGTTGTTGTCGTAGCTCGGGCTTTTCGACTCGGTCGAGGCTTTCGAGCGCGCTGCGTAGCGAAGTGAGCGGGTTCTTGAGTTCGTGGGCGACGTCCGCGGCGAAGCTTTCCACGGCGTCGATACGCTGGCGCAGGGCGCCGCTCATGTCGGATACGGCGCGGGCAAGCAGGCCGATCTCATCGCGCCGGTCAGGCAGGCGGGGAACGACTACGCTGCGGTCGCGGCCGAGCCGCACACGTACGGCGGCGCGCACGATCCGGCGCAGGGGCTCGACGATAGTGCGGGCAAGGAACAGCGAGAGCAGCACCGAGACGATCAGCGCGGCGCTGACGATGATCGCCAGCGTCTGGCGCGCCATGCGCACGTTCTCGGTAATGTCGCGGGCATTGCGGGTGACGAGCAGCGAGGCGCCTTCGCTGCCCACAGGTGTGGCGGCAATGATCACGGGCGTTTGATCGGGCGCGGCCTTGTGGCTGACGAGCGTCATGCGCTGTGCCAGCGCGCCGGCCAGTTCCGGCCATGCTTTGGCGTTGGTATCGGTGGGGTCGTGATAGGCAGGGATTTCCGGCGCGCCGAGCAGGAAATTCATGCCTCTGTCGAGCATGCGCGCCGCATCCTGATACCAGGGCTCGGTGGCGGGATCGATCAGGCGATAGGAGGGCGGGCCGAGTTCGAAACTGTCGGCAATCAGGTTTCCGTCGGGCGCGAAGAGCCTTAACCGAAGTTGCTGCTCGGACGCGATGCGCGTCATCAGAGCGAGCCGGCTCTGATCGCGCTCCCCGGCCAGGGCGGCTGCGGTAATGTCGGCTTCGGATTTGGCGAGACGATAGCGCTCGGCCAGCAGTTCGCGGCGATAGCTGTCGATGTAGAACAGGCTGCCGGCAAGCAGGGCGAGGGCGATGATGTTGACGGCCAGGATGCGCGTCGTCAGCGAGACGCGCCAGGGCAGGCCGAGCCTTGCGGCCAGTCCCGTTCCCAGCTGCCTGAGTGGTGCCAGCTTCCGATTGTCAGCCATCGGTGAAGGAATAGCCGGCGCCGTAGAGCGTATCGATGGCGCTGAATTCGGGATCGACCGCGCGGAACTTGCGGCGCAGACGCTTTATGTGACTGTCTATCGTGCGGTCGTCGACATAGATGTCTTCGTTGTAGGCCGCGTCCATGAGCTGGTTGCGGCTTTTGACGACGCCGGGCCGCACCGCCATCGCTTCGAGAATGAGAAACTCGGTCACCGTGAGTGAAACGGGCTCATCGTTCCAGGTGACCTGATGGCGTGCCGGATCGAGGCGCAGTCGGCCGCGCACGACCGGTTCGGGCACGTTCGCCGTCTCGGTCGTTTCCGCGGTGCTGCGCGGCAGATCGCTGCGGCGCAGGATCGCGCGAATGCGGGCAACGAGCAGCCGCTGGCTGAAGGGCTTGGTGATATAGTCGTCCGCGCCCATTGCCAGCCCGAGCGCCTCGTCCGGTTCCTCGTCCTTCGACGTCAGGAAAATGACCGGCAGGCTCGACTTCTCGCGCAGGGCCTTGAGCAGGTGCAGGCCGTCCATGCGCGGCATCTTGATGTCG
Source organism: Novosphingobium indicum (assembly GCF_014645195.1). Classification (GTDB taxonomy): domain Bacteria; phylum Pseudomonadota; class Alphaproteobacteria; order Sphingomonadales; family Sphingomonadaceae; genus Novosphingobium; species Novosphingobium indicum. The sequence continues at coordinate 30,427 of NZ_BMLK01000007.1, forward strand.
AAGATCGCGAGGTCCGGCGGATTTTCCAGCAGGGCCTTCAGCGCCGTCTCGCCATCGGCATAGACACGCGTGGCAAAACCTTCCGCCTGCAGGCCGATGGATACCGTGGTCAGGATATTGCGGTCGTCATCCACAAGGGCAATGGTCTGCTGGCGCGGTTCAGAGGCGCCATTCGTCTCTTCGGGAGAGGCCGGGGGCGTCGGGACATCGACCATGAGCGAGCGGACATTCCCTTCACTTGTTCGGGGGAACCGTGCCTAGCGACTGGCGTGAAGCATGACAATGATTGCGAAATATCGTCCCGGAATGCGTCTTCATGTCCGGTAAAGGTTTTAATCTCGGCCAATTTGACGGAAAAGGGGGCGTAGACTATGCGCGACGCGATTCTTGAAACTCACGAGGATTGCAGATGTGTTGGCCGGGTAGGGCACCGGTGCAACACTCTATTGGAGGAGATGACATTGACCGCTTCCCTTAGCTTCCCGCTCGAAAACCAGGGCATTAAAACTTCGGCGCAGATTTTCGCCAACCTCGGTACCGCGCCGCTGGTCGAGCAGGCTGTCACCAACGGGGAGGGGATGCTTTCTGCAGACGGTCCTTTCGTCGTTGCCACCGGTAAGCACACCGGCCGTTCGGCAAAGGACAAGTTCATCGTCAAGGACGCCGAAACGGAAAACACCGTTTGGTGGGGCAAGACCAACGTGTCGATGACGCCGGAACACTTTGCCGCACTCAAGGAAGATTTCCTTGCTGCCGTCGCGAAGCAGGACAAGCTCTATGTGGCCGACCTGTTCGGCGGTTCGCAGCCCGAGCACCGCGTCAATGTTCGCGTGATCAACGAGTTCGCCTGGCATAACCTGTTCATTCGCACGCTGCTGGTGCGGCCGACGGCGGAAGAGCTGACGGGCTTCGAGCCCGAATACACCATCATCGACCTCCCGAGCTTCCGCGCCGACCCGCTGCGCCACGGCTGCCGCGGCGAAACCGTGATTGCGGTCAACTTCACCGAGAAGCTGATCCTGATCGGCGGCACCGCCTATGCGGGCGAGATGAAGAAGTCGGTCTTCGGCATTCTCAACTACCTGCTGCCGCCCAAGGGCGTGATGCCGATGCACTGCTCGGCCAACATCGGCCCCGATGGCGACACCGCCGTGTTCTTCGGCCTCTCGGGCACCGGCAAGACCACGCTTTCGGCCGACGCCAGCCGCACTCTGATCGGTGACGACGAGCATGGCTGGTCGGACACCGCCGTGTTCAACTTCGAAGGCGGTTGCTACGCCAAGATGATCCGTCTCTCGGAAGAAGCAGAGCCGGAAATCTTCGCGACAACCCGACGTTTCGGCACCGTTCTCGAGAACGTGGTGATCGATCCGGAAACCCGCAAGATCGACCTCGACGACAACTCGCTGGCCGAAAACAGCCGCGGTTCGTACCCGATCGACTTCATTCCGAATTGCTCGAAGCACAACCTCGGCCCGGTTCCGCAGAACATCATCTTCCTGACGGCCGACGCTTATGGCGTGCTGCCTCCGATCGCGCGTCTGACGCCCGATCAGGCGATGTATCACTTCCTCTCGGGCTACACCGCACGCGTTGCCGGTACCGAGATCGGCGTGACGGAGCCGGAAGCGACTTTCTCGACGTGCTTCGGTGCGCCGTTTATGCCGCGCAACCCCACCGTCTACGGTAACCTGCTCAAGGAGCGTATCGCCAAGGGCGGCGTCAAATGCTGGCTGGTCAACACCGGCTGGTCGGGCGGCAAGGCCACGATGGAAGGCATCAAGCGCATGCCGATCAAGGCCACTCGCGCGCTGCTCAACGCCGCGCTCGACGGCAGCCTCAACAACGCCGAGTTCAAGGAAGATCCGAACTTCGGTTTCGAGGTCCCGGTTGCCGTGGAAGGCGTCGACAGCAAGCTGCTCGATCCGCGCGGTGCCTGGGCCGATCCGGCCGAGTACGACAAGACCGCGCAGACGCTGGTGAAGGCCTTCATCGAGAACTTCGAACAGTTCGAAGCGCACGTTGACGAAGGCGTACGCAAGGCCGCTCCTGTCTCGGCCTGAGACTGGCGCCTGAGCGAATGAAACAGGGGTCTCCGAAGTTCGCTTCCGGGACCCTTTGTTTTGTCACGAACCGCGTCCATGGTGTGTGCACAACTATAAGGAGCTACCCATATGGGACTATTCGACGGCATTCTGGGCCAGGTCAGCGAACACGCGGACGTAGGTAACCTTGCCAGTCAGCTGGGTATCGATCCGGCCATGGCGGAAAAGGCCATTGCCGCGCTGGGTATCGCCCACCAGCAGGAAGGCGATACCGCGCAGCTTGCGGCGAAGAAAACCGGTATCGATCTCGCGCTCATCCAGCAGATCATCGCGGCCATCGGCGGCGAAGGCTCGCTGTCGCAGTTCGCCAACCAGATCGCCTCGGACCCCTCGCAGATCACCAAACTGCTCGATCGCGACGGTGACGGCAGCGCCGTCGATGATCTGACAGACATGGCCAAGGGCTTCTTCGGCAAGAGCTGAGCCCGGCGCAGCCGCGCCGTTTTATCGAACTGCCGGGCCTCGGGCATCTGCCGCAACTGGAAGATGCCCAGGCCGTGTTGCAGGCCGTCCTGCCGGTGCTGGACGACCTGCTGACGCGTTCGAACTAGCCTTTTGTGGCCGCGATGTAGGCGGTGATGTTGCCTTCCAGCACGTCCAGCGGCACGTTGCCGCCATTAACGACGGCCTGGTCGAAATCGCGCAGGTCGTAGGCCTGGCCCAGTTCCGCGATCGCGCGTGCACGCTGGCGGTTGATCTGGTTGTGGCCCATCTTGTAGCCGCAGGCCTGACCTGGCCATGAGCAGTAGCGGTCGACTTCGTTGACCACTTCCTCGCGCTTATTGCCGTTCTTCTCCATGAAGAAGCGTACTGCCTGCTCGCGCGTCCAGCCCTTCGAGTGCAATCCCGTATCGACGACCATGCGGCACGCGCGGAAAGCGATGGATTGCAGGTATCCGAGCTGGCCGACCGGGTTGCCGTCGTAGGCGCCGAGTTCGTCGGCGAGCTGCTCGCCGTAGAGTGCCCAGCCTTCCGAATAGGCATTGAACGCCAGGATCGAACGGATCAGCGGCAGGCGGTTGGCATATTCGCCCTGCCATACGTGACCGGGGATCGCCTCGTGATGGACCAGCGTGGGCAGGTCGTACTTGCGGTGCAGATCGGTGGTGCGCAGGTTGATCCACATCTTGCCGGGGATCGTGCCGTCCTTCGAACCCGCGCCGCCATAAGCGGTCGGCGCACCGGGTTCCTCGGACAGCGGCAGACGGCGCACCTGCACATTGCCCGGCACCAGCGTGCGGAAGGCGCGCGGCATCTGCGCGCGGACCCAGTCGATGCGATGCTGGATGAAGGAGAGGATCTCCTTGCGGCCCGGATCGCCTTCGGGGAACATGAAGCGCGGGTCCTTGCCCAGCGCGGTCATGCGCTCGCCCACGGTTCCCTTGGTATAGCCGAGCCCCTTGAGGATCGGATCCATGCGGCCGTGCAGTTCCGCAAGCTGTTCCTGCCCCAGCTGGTGAATCTCGTCGGCGGGGACGCGCGTGGTCGTGCTGGCCTGCAGCGCCCAGTTGTAGAACTCGCTGCCATGCGGCCGATCGCGCATGCCGGGATCGCCGGTGGCGAGGCCGCGTTGGCGTTGCAGTTCGGCAAGCTGGCGTTCGAGCGCGGGCACGATCTCCTCGGAGACGACTTCCTGCGCATCCTTTTCCCATGTCCCGGGAATGTCGCTCGTGCGCTTCACCAGCGACTTGACCAGACCGCCGCCGTTGTCGCGGGCATCGGCAATGGTACTGGTCATCTGCGCGATGGCGCGGTCCAGCAGGAAGTCGGGCGCGATCAGGCCCTGTCCGGCAGCGCTCTGCATCCGCTCGAGTTCGCCATCGAGCTGCTCGTCCATCTGGCCGAGACGCGCGATGTAGGCATCGGCATCCTCGGCATCGTGCACGGGGTGCTCGGCATCGAGGAAGCGCGGCGTGTCGAGATAGGCGCCGACGTTCTGGATGACGACATAAGGCGTGTTGCGCCAGCTACCGACCGCGACGTCGCCATAGGGCTGCGCGAAGCCTTCGAGCGACGTTGAATAGGCGCTCTTCACAACCTCGAAGCTGGTGCGTGTGGCGTGGTCGAAAGCCGAAGTATCGATGGCTTCTACTCGCGCAAGATCCTCGCGCAGCGTTTCGGCGAGCGCCTGAATACCGGCCGGCGAACGGTCTTCCAGACGATAGCGCATCCATTTGTGCGGGCCGGTATCGATACCGAGGCCGGTAGCGCCGCCTGGCGAATGTTCGAGGTAGCGCCAGGCTATGTCGTCGAGCAGCGCAGCACCGGCCCCATCGGCAGCAGGGGTAGTTGCGCCGCTGGCGGGATACAAGAACGGCTTGGCCAGTCCGCCGAAGGCAGCGCCGGCGGTTCCTGCAGCGAGAAGGTTGAGGGCTTTGCGCCGGGAAAAAGGGCGGCGCGGGTCGAGATTGGAAGGGGGGGATGTGTCTTGCATGGCGAAACGATGGCGAGGCGATCGCGGCAAGTCAAACCCGCTCGCACACGTCCCCACACTGCGCTAGAGGCGTGGCATGAACATCGCGCTTTCCCTGCTCGTGCTGACGGCCGTCGCCCTGGTTCTGGGCGGAATTTTCCTCTGGAATCGCGAGGGCTATCGCAAGCAGGCGGTATTGATGCTGGTGCTGGCGGCTGTCATGGCAGGTAATGTCCTGATCCTGACCCTGCCGACGCCGGAGGGAAAGTCGCTGTCCGGCGAAGTGCAAAAGGAACAGGCGCCGGAGTAGGCCTCCGACGCCTGCGTGATTCCAGCGCTGCAATGTGGCCGGCTTACTTGATCGGGCAGTCCGGCGACAGGCGCATGTCGAGGTAATTGTCGACCGAGCGCATGAGGTCTTCGGTTTCATGCTCGAAGAAGTGGTTGGCGCGCGGAACCTCGTCGTGATGAATGGTGATGTGCTTCTGCGTGCGCAGCTTGTCGACCAGCTTCTGGACGGCATTGGGCGTGACCACGGTATCGGCGGTACCCTGGATGATGATGCCCGAAGCCGGGCAGGGCGCCAGGAAGCTGAAGTCGTACATGTTGGCCGGCGGGGCGATCGAGATGAAGCCGCGGATTTCCGGGCGGCGCATCAGCAGCTGCATACCGATCAGCGCGCCGAAGGAATAGCCTGCGATCCAGGTGGTCTGGGCCTCGGGATGGATCGACTGCACCCAGTCAAGCGCGGACGCCGCATCGGACAATTCACCGATTCCGTTGTCGAAGCTGCCCTGGCTGCGGCCGACGCCGCGGAAATTGAAGCGCAGAGTCGCAAAGCCGCGGTTGACGAACGTCTTGTACAGGTGCTGGGTGATCCGGTCATTCATCGTGCCGCCCGCCTGCGGATGCGGATGAAGGATCATCGCAACCGGTGCACGGGGACGCGGAGCGGGCTGGAACCGGCCTTCGAGGCGACCTTCGGGACCGGGAAAAATGACTGCGGGCATGTGTTTTCTGGCCTGACCTGTTGAAACTCCCGCCCTGCGGCGGCGATCGCGAACGCCTGACGCGGTGCGGGAGTGGAAAAGGGAAGGGACGCTATATAGAAATATTTGCTCTGAACACAATGTTGCAAGCTATGCCAAACGACCGGATTTACCTTGATTATGCGGCCACGACGCCGCTCTTGCACGCAGCGCGCGAGGCATGGCTGGAAGGCGCTGCCCTCTGGGCCAACCCGTCGAGCCCGCATGCACCGGGCCGTGCGGCCCGCGCAGCGCTCGAAGATGCCCGCGCGCGGGTAAAGGCTACGCTGGGGTGGGAAGGCGAAGTTGTGTTCACATCGGGCGCGAGCGAGGCGTTGGCTCTTGCAATTGGCCGCAGCAAGGTTGCGCTGCAGGCGGTTTCGGCGGTCGAGCACGATGCCGTGCTGCGGCTTGCCGGTGACGTCTCGCGTCTGCCGGTCGATGCCAGAGGGCGTGTGTTGCCGAAAAGTGCGGCGCTGGAGGGGCTCGTCGCAGTTCAGCAGGTCAACAGCGAGACCGGTGTCGTGCAGGATCTGCCGGCTATCGCAGAAGCCGTGCGGTCTGCCGGTGGTGTGCTTCTGGCCGATTGCGCGCAAGGGGCAGGCAAGCGAGCGCTTCCCGATGCCGACATGATCGTGCTCTCCGCGCATAAGTTCGGCGGGCCCATCGGTATCGGTGCACTGCTCGTGCGCGACTGGAATCTGCTCCACCCGACCGGCGGGCAGGAGCGCGGCTATCGGGCGGGGACGGAAAACGTGCCGGGGGCTCTGGCCATGGTGGCGGCGCTGGAAGCGGGGTCTGACTGGACCGCCGAGGCGGCACGGTTGCGGGCCCTTCTGGACCAGGCTGTGACGGAAGCAGGCGGCGAACTCGTCGCAGCCAATGCGGATCGCATCGCGACCATCGCCAGCTACCGCATGCCCGGCAAGTCGGCCAATGCCCAGCTGATCCGCTTCGATGCCATGGGGATCGCCGTATCCGCAGGCAGCGCATGTTCGTCCGGTTCGCTCAAGACCAGCCATGTCCTTGAGGCGATGGCCTATCCGCATCCGGCAGAAGTGATCCGCGTGTCCATCGGCCGCGAGACGACCGAAGCGGAAATCGACCGCTTCGTTGCAGCCTGGCAGCAGATCGCCGGGATCAAGGTTCAGGCATGATCTATCTCGACTATCAGGCTACTACTCCGCTGGCCCCCGAAGCGCGCGAGGCCATGCTGCCCTGGCTGGGCGGCCCGGGGACCGCCGGGTTTGCCAATCCGCATAGCCCGCACCGGCCCGGTCGGGTTGCTGCAGCGGCGGTGGAAGTGGCGCGCGAACAGGTCGCGGCGCTCCTGCCGCCGGGCGGACGCGTGGTGTTTACCTCCGGCGCCACCGAAGCGATCAATCTGGCGATGGCGGGCAGCGGTGCTTCGCGTTTCGCCGTGTCGGCCATCGAACATGCGGCGGTGCTCGATACGGCACAGGCGCTCGATCCCGCCGTGCAGATACTTCCCGTCGATGGGGACGGGCTGGTCGACCCTCAAGTCGAGTGGGCCAAGGGTACCGGCCTGGTGGCTGTCATGCAGGTCAACAACGAAATCGGGACGATCCAGCCGGTCGAGGCCCTGGCAGAGCGGGCGCACGAAGCCGGAGCGCTGTTCCTGTGCGATGCAGTCCAGGGCGCAGGCAAATTGGCCCCGCCGGGTAATGCCGACATAATCGCCATTTCAGCGCACAAGCTCTACGGCCCCAAGGGCATCGGTGCGCTGTGGGTGCGCGACGGGCTTGATCTCAAACCGCTGATCCATGGCGGCGGGCAGGAGCAAGGGTTGCGCTCGGGTACGCTGAGCCCCGCGCTTTGCGCAGGGTTCGGTGCAGCCGCAGCGCTCGCGAAGGAACGTATGGACGCCGATGCCGCAATGGTCGAAGGGCTGTGGCAGCAGGCGCGGGATAAACTGTCTCGCTGGACGCTCAATGGCTCGGCGACCCGGCGCTGGCACGGCAATCTAAACGTGCGGCTGGAGGGGCTCGATGTTGCTCGGCTTATGTCCGACTTGCGTGACCTCGCCTTTTCGGCAGGCTCCGCCTGCGCCAGTGGCTCGGGCCGGCCCAGTCACGTGTTGCGGGCACTCGGCCTGTCGGACAAGGCGGCGAAAGCCTCTATCCGTTTGGGATTTGGGAGATATAGTGACCCGGGGGAACTAGAGGATGCCTGCGCGAAAATAGATGCCGCCGCGGCGGCGCAGGGAGTCTGATTTGTTAAACGTGCTTTTTGTGACAGCGAAAGGGGAGAAGGTTACGGCGCAGGCCGAACCGGGAGCCCGTTTGCTGGAAGTAGCGCAATCCGCGGGGATGCCGCTGGAGGGGACGTGCGAGGGCCAGATGGCCTGCTCGACCTGCCACGTCATTGTCGCGCCCGACTGGTTTGCCAAGCTGCCCGAAGCCTCGATGGAGGAAGAGGACATGCTCGATCTCGCCGCGGGGGTGGCGCGGACCAGCCGCCTGTCATGCCAGATCGAACTGACCCCGGATCTCGATGGCATCGAGGTGCGGATTCCGGGCGTCTCCCGCGACATGCAGATCGGCTGATCCACGCGAAAGCCGGACCGGCGGAGGGCAGCCGGTCCGACCAAGAAGCATCAGGCCGCTTCGGCCATTTCCTTTACCGCGGCGATCATCGCGTTGGAAAAGGCTGGAATATCGTCCGGCTTGCGGCTGGTGATCACGTTACCGTCGACGACGACTTCCTTGTCGACCACTTCGGCGCCGGCATTGCGCAGATCAGTGCGGATCGAGGGCCAGCCGGTAAGCGTACGCCCCTTTGCCACGCCTGCTTCCACCAGCAGCCACGGGCCGTGACAGATCGCCGCGACCGGCTTGCCAGCTTCGACGAAGGTGCGCACCAGATCCACGGCGGTGGTGTTCATGCGCAGTATATCCGGGTTCATCTGGCCGCCGGGCAGCACGAGACCGTCGAATTCGGTGGCCTTCACGTCATCCAGCGTCATGTCGACCTTGACCGCATCACCCCAGTCGGTGTGCTTCCAACCCTTTATCTCGCCGCTTTCCGGGCTCGCCACGACGGTTTCGATACCAGCGTTCCGGAGAGCGTCGCGCGGACCGGTGAGTTCCGACTGCTCGAAACCGTTGGTGGCGACGATGAGTACGCGCTTGGGCATGGTGTTCTCCTTTGTGATTTGCTTTCACATAAGGAATGAATGGCGGAAAACTTCGGTTCCAACCGTTCCGCTCGGGCCGTCGCGTTGCTAGGGCTATCCGGCCATGGTGACCACGACCGACGACGATTCCGATCCTTTTGACGCCATTGTCGATGCGCCTTTCGACGCCGCTCTTTCGGAGCGGTACCTCGTTTACGCATTGTCCACGATTACAGCGCGTTCGCTGCCAGATCTCAGAGATGGTCTGAAGCCCGTTCACCGGCGCCTGCTCTGGGCGATGCGCCAGCTCAAGCTCGATCCCGGCAGCGCCTACAAGAAATCCGCCCGCGTCGTCGGCGACGTTATCGGTAAATACCACCCGCATGGCGACGCCTCGGTCTACGATGCGATGGTCCGCCTCGCGCAGAACTTCTCGCTGCGCTATCCGCTGGTGCAGGGGCAGGGCAACTTCGGCAATATCGACGGCGATAACGCGGCCGCCTACCGCTACACCGAAGCGCGGCTGACCAAGACGGCCATCCAGCTCATGGCCGGGCTCGACGAAGGCACGGTCGATTTCATTCCGACTTATAATGGCGAGGAAAGCGAGCCGGACATCTTCCCCGGCCTGTTCCCGAACCTGCTCGCCAATGGCGCCACCGGCATCGCCGTGGGCATGGCCACCTCTATTCCCAGCCACAATGTCGCCGAGATTATCGATGCGACGCTGCTGCTTATCGACAATCCGCACACCGAACACCCGCAGCTGATGGAAGTGTTCAAGGGACCAGACTTCGCAACCGGCGGCCTCGTGGTCGACAGCCCGGAGGCGATCTCGCAGGCCTATGAGACCGGCAAGGGCGCCTTCCGCATGCGCGGGCGGTTCTCGACCGGGCGCGACGAGGCCGGGAACTGGGAAGAGACGGGTGTCGAGAAGCTCGGCGGCGGGCAATGGCAGCTCGTCGTGTCGGAAATCCCCTACATGCTCGCAAAGGGCAAGCTGATCGAGCAGATCGCGCAGCTCATCGGCGACAAGAAGCTGCCTATCCTCGAGGATATCCGCGACGAGAGCGATGAGCAGATCCGCATCGTCCTTGTTCCCAAGAGCCGCAATGTCGATCCGGAACTGCTGAAGGAAAGCCTTTACCGGCTGACCGACCTCGAAAGCAGGTTCAGTCTCAACCTCAATGTGCTGGATTCGCACCGGACTCCCGGCGTGATGGGCCTCAAGCTGCTGCTGCAGGAATGGGTCTATTGCCAGATCGACATCCTGCTGCGCCGCACGCGCCACCGGCTCGACAAGATCGCCTCGCGGCTGGAGCTCGTCGAAGGCTACATCATTGCCTATCTCAACCTCGACCGGATCATTGAGATCATCCGCACCGAGGACGAGCCCAAGCCGATTATGATGGCCGAATTCAACCTCACTGACCGGCAGGCCGAGGCCATTCTCAACATGCGCCTGCGCTCCTTGCGCAAGCTGGAGGAGATGGAACTGCGGCAGGAACACGCGGAGCTGCTGAAGGAACAGGAGGAGCTGCAGAAGCTGCTCGACAGCCCGGCCCGCCAGCGCACCCGGCTCAAGCGCGACCTGACGACGCTGCGCAAGGACTACGCCGAGACCACGGAGCTGGGCCGCCGCCGCACGACAATTGCGCAGGCCAAGCCGACAGTCGAATTCTCGATGGATGCGATGATCGAGAAGGAGCCGATCACGGTCATCCTCTCGCAGCGCGGCTGGATCCGCGCCGCCAAGGGGCATGTGCCGCTGGACGGCGATTTCAAGTTCAAGGAAGGCGACGGCCCGGCCTTCGCTTTCCATGCGCAGACGACCGACAAGATCCTCATCGCGCTGGATAATGGCCGCTTCTATACGCTCGGGGGCGACAAACTGCCGGGCGCGCGCGGTTTCGGTGAGCCGATCCGCACGATGGTCGACATCGATTCAGACGTGCAGATCGTCGCTGCCATGCCGCACAAGCCCAAGGCGCAGCTGCTGCTAGCTTCGAACGTCGGGCGTGGCTTCGCCGTGGAATCCGATGAGATCCTGGCCGAGACGCGCAAGGGCAAGGCAGTCATGTCGACCAAGCCTGGCGTGCGGCTTGTGATCGTGCGCGAAATTCCGCCCGAGCACGATCACGTCGCGGTGGTAGGCGATAACCGCAAGCTGGTGATCTTTAGCTTGGAGGAACTGCCGGTCCTCGCCAAGGGGCAGGGCGTCACCCTGCAGCGCTACCGCGACGGCGGCATGTCCGACGTCACGACGTTCAAGCTGGAAGAGGGGCTGTCCTGGACCATGGGCGGGGATACCGGTCGCACGCGTACCGAGAAGGACATGGTGATGTGGAAGGTTGCCCGCGGCGCTGCCGGGCGCTTGCCGCCGAACGGCTTCCCGAGGGACAACAAGTTTTAAGCCTGATTTCCTCCCCCTCGATGGGGGGAGGGATAGGGAGGCTTGGCAGCTTGTCTGCCTGGCCGAAGTTGGGTGGGGTGGGTTCGGCGGCTCGCTGCATCACCCCTTCCAACTGCGCCTAGGTTCGCTGCGCTCGCCAAGGCTTCGTATCCTTTCCCCATCAAGGGGGAAGGCGAAAAGCTCGACACGAATGGGACGCCGGTTATCCGGTACTCGGTCTCAGGCCTCTTCCACCGGCTGCGGATGATGGGGCACGAGGATCAGCGTCTTGCCCTCCACTCTCCAGCTAGCGAGCCGTGAGAGCAGGTTCATGCCGATGACATTGGCATCGCCGAGACCCGGCGCGACGACGGCATCCAGATCGCGCGCGACGATGTTGCCCATACGCAGCTCGTCGATCGTGCCGAGCTGCGCGCGGATCGTGCCGTTGGCGGTGCGCATCATCACCGAGCGGTTCATCGGGTTTTGCCGGATCTCTGCGTCACTGGCGGTGCGCGGCGAGAGGGCTGTCAGGGTGGCACCGGTGTCGACAAGGAAATCGCGTTCCACCCCGTTTACCGCCGCGCGGATCCAGAAGTGGCCGTCGGCCTGCATCGGGACGCGCGTTTCGGCGCCCTCCACGCTCTGGCGGGGCATGCCGAGTTGCGGCAGCGCGAGGTCGTTACCCGTGGTGAAGCGCGTCACCTGTGCAATGGTTAGCAGCAATGCCGCCAGCAGGCCGAGATTGCCCACACCGCGCAGAAATCCGCCGAGGATAGGGGCGCCGCGCCGCATCATGCCGCCGAGCACGGTCACGAAGATTGCCGCTATGGCCAGCGCCAGCAGCGGCTGTTCGGCGAGGTAGGCCATTATTTCCGAGAAATTCATGTACGGTTTCTAGCAAAGCCCAGATTGATCGGGGCTGATTGGGTTCAGGCACCCCTATTGGGTCCTATCTGGGCATCGCTTGTCTTGGGAACAAGGATGAGCTTGTTGTCCTCGACCCGCCAGCTTGCGAGTTGTGAGAGCAGGTTCATGCCAATCACGTTGGTTTCCACTTCGGTGTTCGGCGCGATGGCTACCGTCAGGCCATTCGCGTCGATCCCGCCGAAGCGCAGGGACGAGGCCGTGCCCTTGCGGGCGACGATAGGGCCGTTGGCGGTATCGAGCACCATGCCCTCATCGCCTTCGTCCGGCGCAAGGCCGGCGCGGGACGCGGTGTTCTGCGAGACGCCGGTATAGGTTGCGCCGGTATCGATCAGGAATTCGACCGGAGTGCCGTTCAGCTCCGCCTCAACCCAGAAATGCCCGTCCACCCGCATGGCGATGACCGTCTCGTCGCCTTCGACGCTCGCCGGGCGCGTCCGGTCGAGCCACATGGCCGCTTCGGAGCGGGTGTTGTGGCCTGCCAGTTCTGCGACGGTCAGCAGCAGCGCACCGATCAGCCCGAGGTAGGCGGTGTTGCGCAGCCCGTGGGCGAGGCGTGGGCGGTTCGCGGCCAGCATGCCGGCAAGCACTGCCAGAAGGATGGCGGCAATGGTAATCGCCAGCAGCGGCTGATCGAACAGGAAGCCGCCCAGCTCACCGAGGTTCACGCGTCGCGGCCTTCGAGCTCTTCGTCGAGAAGCGCGTGAACGCGGCTTTCACCGGGGAAGCCTTCGGCGATCCAGCGGTCCTCGATCCGGCGCAGGGTGCGCGCTACTTCCGGCCCGGCCCCGACGCCGCGCGCGACGATCTGGCCGCCCTTGAGCGGAAAGGCGGGGATATCCCAGTCCTGCAGCGCCGCCACGTCCGCCCCGGACAGCAGTAGGCGATCAAGCGCCGCGTCACGGCCTAGTCGGTAGGCGAGCGCGCGGCCGTCACCCGGCACATCCTCGCGTGCCGCGGCTGTCGCGAGGCGCTTCTTCTGTGCGCCGGAAAGGCGGAAGCGCGCCGCGACCTGTTCGGCCAGCGACACTTGCGCGGGCAGGAGCGCGGCGAGGCGGCGCAGCGCGTCGGGCGCGATGCCTTGCGCCTGTTCGCAGGCGATCAGGGCCCTGAGCGCTTCTGGATCGGCTTCGGGCAGGATCACCGCCAGCACGCCAAGCTCGGCCATGCGCTGCACGGTGGGGGCCGGATCGGGCAGGCCCAGCAGGTTCATCGTTTCCATGCCCACGCGTTCGCGCGAGAGGCCCTTGAGCGTTGCCGAGAGTTCCTTGCACGCACTTTCGGCTTCTTCATCAGCGGGTTGCGAGCCAAACCTGGCCTGAAACCGGAAGTATCGCAGAATGCGCAAGTGATCCTCGCGGATGCGCTGGCGGGCATCGCCGATAAAGCGCACATGGCGCTTTTCGAGGTCTGCCGTGCCGCCGAAGTAGTCGAAGATCTCGCCGCTGTGCGGATCGGCATAGAGCGCATTGATCGTGAAGTCGCGCCGGGCCGCGTCCTCGCGCCAATCGCTGGCGAACGCCACTGTGGCGCGGCGACCGTCGGTGCTGACGTCATGGCGCAGCGTGGTTATCTCCACCGGTCCGCCGGGCAGCACGGCCGTAATCGTGCCGTGCTCGATGCCGGTTGGCACGTTGCGAATGTCTGCCGCATCGAGCCGCGCGATGACTTCGGGCGGGTGCAGGACAGTCGCCATGTCGATGTCCTTCACAGCAAAGCCCAGCAGCGTGTCGCGCACTGCACCGCCGACGAAGCGGGCGTTGTCCTTGCCGAGCGCCGCCGTGAGGTCGGCGATGTCCGCGCGGTGCATCCAGGGGGCGTCCAAAGTGTCCATCATTTCCAGATCCCGGTCATCTTGAGATTGTCGACGGGTGCCTGTGCGCGGCGCGAGAACGTCCTTCGACAGGCTCAGAACGGGCGGACTGCGCGATAAGATCAAGATTCATGCCACTCGAGCCTGCCTGCAAGATTGTGGAGAATGGCGCCGGTGACGCCCCAGATAACGTGGTCCTGCCGCTGGTCGGACCAGACGATCTCGATGAAGGAATGCTGGCGTCCTTCCCAATCGATCGTGCGCGTCATCTGGTTGGCGCGGTCGAGCACGAAGTCGACGGGCGCTTCGAACCACTGTGCGACTTCGGCGGGGTTGGGATGGATATCGAGATCGGGCGGGACAACGCCGATGACCGGCGTAATCTCATAGCCGCTGCCGGTGCGATAGCGGTCGCTGGTGCCGATCACGCGCACGTCCCCGGGATCGATGCCGAGTTCCTCGTTCGCCTCGCGCAGGGCTGCCTGCACCGGGGTTTCGCCCGGATCGATGCGGCCGCCGGGAAAGGCGATCTGGCCGGGGTGGGCGCGCATGTTCGAAGGGCGGTGGAGCAGCAGCATGCCCGGCCGTTCGCGCTCGGTCATGGCGATGAGAACGGCGGCGGGCTTGAAGCTGTCGATCTCGTGGATGCGCGGGTCGATCCACAAGGCCGGCGGCGCCTTGGCGTGGCCGGCCTCGTACCGGCGGGAGACGTCTTCGAACAGGCCGCTCATGCCGGCTGGAGCGGAAAGCGGACGCCCTGGCTGATCACCGACAGGGCGCCGCCGGCCAATGCGATTTCGGCAAGCTGGGTGTAGGTGCTGCGGTTGAGGCGGGCTTCGGTGCCGTTGCGCACACCGAGATAGATCGCGGGGGTGTCCGGATCGCCCTCGGTGCGGATCGGATGCTCGGGGCCGGCGATGACCAGATCATCTGTATTCAGACGGAAGGCGAGAGCGTCGCCGTCCTGCTTGACGTCGATGGCGATGAAGGCGGCGTCCTCGACCTCGATCGACAGCTTCTGCATCGGCGTGACCAGCCAGTGCTGACCTTGCTCGTCGCGCGTCAGCAGCGAGGCGAAGGCGCGGACCATGGCCGGGCGCTTGATCAGGCTGCCCTGATGGAACCAGCGGCCGTCCGCGGCAATGCGCATCTCGCTGTCGCCGGTGTTCTCAGGCGACCACTGCGAGACCGGCGGGAGTTTGCGCGCGGCGACGAGTTCGGCCACTTCGGCGAGCGACAGTCCGGCGAGTTCGGGTGGCGGTTCGTAAGGCATCGTTCCGCGATGCCAGATAGGGCGGCGCGCGCCAAGTTCCAGTGCGGCGGTTTACCCCAGCCAGGGGCCGAGCATGCCCTTTGGCGGAAGCACGGCCGGATTCTCGCAGCGCACCAGCAGGCGGTTGGCGTCGAACGGGCCGGGCAGATCCCATCCACGCGTGTACTCGTTGGTAAAGCCCCAGAAGCGGCCGTAGTATTCGGGATCGCCGATCATCACCTGCGGCAGCGGCGCGCGGGAATCGAGGCACGAGAGGCTCGCCGACATCAGCGCCTTGCCGTAACCTTCGCCCTGCCGATCGGGCAGGACGGCGACCGGGCCGACCATGATCAGCGGGTGCGCGCGGCCTGTCTCGTCGGTCAGCGCCACCGGCCAGCACTGGATCGTGCCGACCAGCATCTCCTGCGCGTCGAGCGCCGCGAAGCTGAGCGCGGGCAGCCAGTCGACGCCGTCGCGCACCTTGTAGGCGGTGCGCTGGCGTCGTTCCGGCTCGAAGGCATGGTCAAGCAACTGCTCGACGAGAGCAGGATCGACATTGTCGAGCGGGATGATGGTGGCTGTATCGATCATCGGGCGCGCCGATAGGATCGCCGCGCGGCTTTGTCGATTCAATTCGCCGTTTTCTTCGGTACCAGCTTGAGCAGATGGCCGCTGCCCGGAGCCGGTCCATCCTCGAGCAGCCAGATCGCGCCGTCCGGTCCCTGATCGATCTCGCGGATGCGATTGTCGAGCGGATAGCGCGCCTCTTCGATGCCCTTGCTGCCGTCGATGCTTACACGAACGAGGCCGGGAACCGAGAAGGAAGCGATAAGCGCCTGGTCCTTCCACGCCGGGAATTCGCTGCCGGTGTAGAAGATGAAGTCGCCCGGTGCGATCACCGGGTTCCAGCTGATGGCCGGGGCGGCGAGGTCGGGGCGGGTAGAGTGGCGCGCGATCGGGCGGCCGTCGTAATGGTCGCCATCGGACACGAGCGGCCAGCCGTAGTTCTTGCCGGGCTCTAAGAGGTTGATTTCGTCGCCGCCTGCCGGGCCATGTTCAAGGTCCCACAACCGGCCGTCGGGCGAGAAGGCGAGGCCGAGCACGTTGCGGTGCCCGTAGGACCAGATCTGGTCCGAAGGCGAACCCTTGTCGGCGAAGGGATTGCCTGGTGCGGGCGTACCATCGGGTAGCAGGCGGACAACAGTGCCGAGCGTGTTGGAAAGGTCTTGCGCCGGCTCCTGCTTCTGCCGTTCGCCCGAACTGATAAACAGGAACTGCCCATCGGGCGAGAAGGTCAGGCGGTGCGAATAGTGGCCGCGTCCGGTGACCTTGGGCTGCTGACGCCAGATCACCTTGAGATCTTCAAGTCTGCAATCCATCTGCGCGCTGCACACGAGGTTGGCCTTGCCGACGGCCGCGCCGCGGGTGTTGCCGGAGCCGGCTTCGGCCCAGCTGAGATAGACGGTGCGGCGGTCGAAGGTGGGGCTTGTCTGTCCGGGGGCAAAGATGAAATCGCCGAGGCCGCCCTGGCCGCCGTAATCGACCTCGGGCACGCCGGCGATCGTGCCGATCTTGCCGTCGGGGGTGCGGTAGCGCATCGTGCCGTCTTGCTCGGTGACGACGAGAACACCGGTGGCCTTGTCGAAGTCCATCGCCCAGGGCTCGTCGAAGCTGGCAACGGTTTCGACTGTGAACGGGGTTTCTTCCGGGCTGGTGGCCGGTGGATTTTCCCCGGTTGCCGCGTCCCCGCAACTTGCGACGAAGACGCTGAGAGTTGATACGAGGGGGAGGAAGGATCGCAGTTTCATGTCAGTCACAACGCTTGTTTCCCGGTCTGGTGCCATGCGCCCCGGCGGTCTGGTGATCGGCGTCGATGAAGCCGGTCGTGGACCGCTGGCAGGGCCGGTTGTGGCGGGTGCCGTTGTCCTGTGCAAGCCGCGACCGGCAGGGCTCGACGATTCCAAGAAACTTTCGAAAGCGAAGCGGGCGGGTCTCGAAGAAACGATCAAGCGGCGCTGCCGCTGGGCGGTCGGCGTGGTCGATGTCGAGGAGATCGACCGGATCAATATCTTCGGCGCGACGATGCTGGCGATGACGCGTGCGGTCGCCGCCTTGTGCGGCGAGCTCGGCGAAGAGCCACTCGAGGTTCTCGTCGACGGCAACATGACCCCGCATGGCAGGGTGCCGGACTGGTGCTGGCAGGCCCGGGCCATTGTCGGCGGCGATGCGCTGGAGCCGTGTATTTCGGCCGCCTCGATTGTTGCCAAGGAGCATCGCGACCGCATGATGCGGGAACTGGCGGCGGCCCATCCCCATTATGGGTGGGAGCGCAACGCCGGCTACGGCACGGCGGAGCATCTCGCGGCGCTGCGCACGCACGGGCCTACGCCGCATCATCGGCGCAGCTTCGCGCCGGTTGCGCAGTTGGACATGTTCGCCTGACGTCAGGGCGGCACAAACGGGGCAGGAGCTGACAGAATGGCAAAGGGTTTCAAGGCGAAGGACGTGGCCGCGCAGGCGGGAAAGTGTTTCCTCGTCACGGGCGCCAATACCGGTCTCGGTTTTGAAACGTCCAAGGTTCTGGCCGCCAAAGGCGCGCGCGTCCTCATGGCCTGCCGCAACGAGGACAAGGCGCGCAAGGCCATGGAGCGCATCCGCATGGCGGTGCCGGGCGCGAACCTGTCCTACGTCCATCTCGATCAGGCCGACATCGGTTCGGTCCATGATTGCGCACACCGGGTCATCGCCGACGAGCCGCGGCTCGATGTGCTGGTCAACAATGCTGGTGTCATGTTCCCGCCGCTGGAGCGCACCGCGCAGGGGCATGAGCTGCAATTCGGGGTCAATCACCTTGCACCGTTCGCGCTGACCGGGCTGCTGCTGCCCAAGCTGGCCGAGGTACCCGGATCGCGCGTGGTCATCACGTCCAGCCTTGCGCACAAGGGGGGCAATATCGACTGGGACGATCTGGATGCGCACAAGAGCTACAAGCGCACGCAGCGCTATTCGGACAGCAAGCTGATGAATCTGCTGCATCTGCTGGAGCTCGACCGGCGGCTCAAGGCGGCAGGCTCGGCGGTCACCGCCTATGCCTGCCACCCGGGGTTCGCCAAGACCGACCTCGACCGGCACAGCGGCTTCTTTCGGGTGTTCTTCCCGCTTGCCGGCGTGATCTTCAACAGCGCTGCGCAAGGCGCCTGGCCGACGCTTCAGGCCGCCACCGCGCCGGACGCCGTGCCGGGCGAGTTCTACGGCCCGCAGCGTCTCGGGGGTGCCTCCGGGCCTTCGGGGATTTCCAAGCGCACCGACATGGCGCGCGATCCCGAACTCGCGCAGCGGCTGTGGACGATCTCCGAGCAGATGACGGGCGTGCGTTACCCGCTCGACTAGCTTCGGCTGCCGAAGGCCTGATCGCGCATCGTTTCGATGAAGCTCTTGCCGAAGGCCTCGGTTTCGTCGGGCGTCGGTGCGTGTTCCGCGTCGTGCGGCACTGCGGCCAGCCATTCCTTTTCGGTGTTCACTCGGGGGTAGGGCACGTCGGGAACGTCGACGCCGAGAAAGTCGCATAGCGGGCCCCAGCCGGCTCCCACGGGCAGAACCAGCAGCCGCTCTGTGGACAAGGTCTCGATGATCTCCTCGTTCCGGTTCGCGAAATACTCCGTCATGAAAGCGCGGTCGTGCATGCGGTCTCCGAAGTCGCGCGTCACCGTGCCGCGGATGAAGGTACCGACGGGTTCGACCTCGAAGCTGGCGAGATGGCCGGGGCTGAAAATCGTCTCGCTCACGGAATTGAACCAGGAGTCCGGATCGCGGGTGGTGAGGATCACCTTGGCTTCGGGGAAGTGGTCCGCGAGTTCGCGCCAGTAGTTGCAGGCGGGGTTATCGGTGGTCGATGTGTAGCCGTCGAAGATTGTGTCCCAGTCGGGCTTTCCGGCGACGACATCGAGCCAGAGCGGGAGATTGCGACGCGCGCCGGCGAGCAGTTCCGACATGTGATAGCAGGGCCCAAAACCGAGATGCTCGAGTGCCAGCTTGAGCGACATGGTTCCCGTGCGGCCAAGACCGGCGCCAATGACTTTGAGCGTCAATGCAATTCCCCCGCGAGCTGTTTCGGCGGCAAGCAGACCCAGACCTGCGCACAGTGGCATAACTATTTTCAACACTGAGTCCTGACGGCCACCCCGCAAGATGTTGAGTCCCTCCAGAGTGCGGAGACTCGATATCTTGTGCCGGATTCGTTTTGTTCCGCCTGCCGGTATGCAGGAATCGCAAGGATTTCCGGCGAGTCGCGACTTGACGTAGACTCAACAAAGACTCACCATGGGGTCAATCTACAGATTTTGAACGGGCTTTCAGCGGGGCAGATATGGGTCAGGTACTGGTCAAGGAACGCATTCGCGCGCGGGCGCCTGCGCCTACTCCGAAAGAGCTTCTGCCGCTGGGGCAGATCATTCCCGGCGACTGCGTCGAAGCGATGCGCACCATCCCCGATGCCAGCGTGGACATGGTCTTCGCCGATCCGCCGTATAACCTGCAGCTCGGCGGTGACCTCTCGCGCCCGGACGGCAGTCACGTCGATGCCGTGACCGACGACTGGGACAAGTTTTCCAGCTTTGCCGTCTACGACCAGTTTACCCGCGACTGGCTCACCGAAGCGCGCCGCGTGCTGAAACCGAACGGCTCGCTGTGGGTGATCGGATCGTACCACAACATCTTCCGTCTCGGCGCGATCATGCAGGACATGGGGTTCTGGATCCTCAACGACATCGTCTGGCGCAAGGCTAATCCGATGCCGAACTTCAAGGGCACGCGTTTCACCAATGCGCATGAAACCCTGATCTGGGCCTCGATGGGCGAGAAGTCGAGGTACACCTTCAACTATCGCGCGATGAAGACGCTCAACGATGAGCTGCAGATGCGCTCCGACTGGGTGCTGCCGATCTGTGCCGGGCAGGAACGCCTCAAGAAGGACGGGCGCAAGGTCCACCCCACGCAGAAGCCCGAAGCGCTGCTCTACCGCGTGATGCTGGCGACGACCAACAAGGGCGACGTCGTGCTCGATCCTTTCTTCGGTACCGGCACAACCGGCGCCGTTGCCAAGCGTCTCGGCCGCGAGTGGATCGGTTGCGAGCGCGAAGGGGGCTATCGCGAAGCGGCGATGGAGCGCATCGAACTGGCGCTGCCGCTCGATGAAAGCGCGCTCAAGACCATGCAGTCCAAGCGCACCGCGCCCAAGGTGGCGTTCGGTACGCTGGTGGAAACCGGCTGGATCGCGCCGGGAACGCAGCTCGTCGGCAAGAAGGGCAAGTTCACAGCGACCGTGCGGGCCGACGGTTCGCTGGTCTCAGGCGATGCGAACGGCTCGATCCATGGGCTCGGCGCGCAATTGCAGGGGGCTCCGTCCTGCAATGGCTGGACCTTCTGGAACCTCGAACACGAAGGCGAGGTCAAGCCGATCGACGCCATTCGCCAGCTCTACCTGCTGGCCACGGAACCCTGATCACGCCGACAATAGGGTTCGGGGGAGTGGGCGACGATGCGAAGACAATGTCTTTAGCGGGCCGTCCGTTCATGCCCCGGCGCTGTCACTCCCGGCGCGGCAGTATCTATGGCGGCTCGTGCACAATTTTCTTCGGGTCTTTGCGCCGGTGCCGCAACCGTCTTAAGGCCCGGTTCTGATCCTCGCGCCTGACGGACAAGCGACCATGACCCGATCCCTCTACCTTCGCCCCATCGCTCTCGCCGAGAGCCCGCAGAGCGAGGAGGGCGAAGTCGTCCGGCTTGGCGGGACGCTGGTCTGGGCCAGCCGCTTTGCCGTGATCGTTCGGGAAAACGGCAAGGTCGTCTCGCGCGGACGCTATTCGGTCGAGCAAATGCCTGCGGCGCTTGCGGCGCTTCCGGCGGACCTCGGTGCGGAAGGCGCGGCGCAGTGGGCAAACCTGCGCAAGGTCCATGCACCGCTGAACCTCGCGCTCAAGGGCGGGGGGACGCGCACGATCCGGCTGGAGCAGCCGCAGGTCATGGGCATCCTCAACATGACGCCCGACAGTTTCTCCGACGGCGGCGAATTCCTCGACGATCCGCAGATAGCCCGCGATCATGCCTCGGCCATGCTGGAAGCCGGTGCGGCGATGATCGACGTGGGGGGCGAATCCACGCGGCCCGGTGCCGGTGCGGTCTGGGAAGGCGACGAAATCAAGCGCGTCGTGCCGATGGTGGAGCAGCTTGCCGCCATGGGCGCCGCGATCAGCGTCGATACGCGCCGGCCCGCGGTGATGGATGCGAGCCTTCAGGCCGGTGCGCACGTGATCAACGATGTTTCGGCCCTGCGCTATGACCCGCGCAGCCTCGAACTCGCGGCTTCGAGCGGGGCGCCTGTTGTGCTGATGCATGCCCCCGGCAAGGCCGACGATCTCCATTCGAACGGCGACTACGCCGATGTCGTGCTCGACGTGTTCGACTGGCTGGCCGCGCGCCGTGACGAGATTGTCGCCGGCGGTGTAGCGCCTGAAAACATCCTGCTCGATCCGGGCATCGGCTTCGGCAAGTCCGTGGCCGAGAATCTGGCACTGCTCAACGCGCTGCCGCTGTTTCATGCGCTCGGCCAGCCGCTGCTGGTCGGCGCCAGCCGCAAGCGCATGATCGGCGCGCTGTCCAATGAAGCGCAGCCGCACGAGCGGCTCGGTGGATCGATCATGCTGGCGGTCAAGGCCGTGGAGGCTGGTGCGCATATCTTGCGCGTGCACGACGTGCCGGAAACGGTCCAGGCGGCGCGAGTCTGGCGCGGCCTTCGCGATGCGGCACTGACGGATTTTTCCCAGCTCACCGATTGAGACTGAGGCTTTCTAAACGTCCGATGAACCGCAGGTTTCTGCGGCATGAACGGCACTACGCCTTTGTGTCACGCAGTGATCGCAACCCGCATATCGCCGTCTTTGCAGGGCATTTCGTCTCTGGGCCGGGATGAAAAGCCGCGCCTTGCTCGTTGCTCCATTCAACCGCGGACAAAGGGTCGTTCGCGCTTAGCAGAAGGGAGTGAAACCCATGAAGCATATCCCGTTCTTTCGCACTGCCGCCGCCGTCCTCGTTGCGGCGCCCACCGTTGCCATGGCCGCCCTGCCGATGCTGTACGAAGAGCAGATGGCGCGTCAGGAAGAATCGCGCATCATACAGTCGCCCATCGGGGGTATCGAAAACAGCAAGTGGTACGACTACCACATCAACCTCACCGAAACGCAGAAGGAACTGGCGAGCGACCTCAAGCGCTCGACGGATCTGGAGGATACGCGCGATGCCTGGAGCGAATATACCCACGAGCTGAAGGACAATCGCCACGACTACGTGAAGGCCATGGCCAAGAAGGGCTATCGCGTTCCGGAAGTCTATTTCGAGAACTGATCGTCCGGCGGGCTAGAGGCTGTAGCCTCCGTCGCTGACGAGCACCGTACCGGTCACGTTCCACGCGGCGTCGGAAAGCAGAAAACCGATCTGGCCCGCCATTTCATCGGCGCTGGCGAAACGGCCGAGGGGTGTCGAGTCCTCCGCCAGTTTCTCCAGCGCCGCCTCGCGGCTGCCGAGATCGTCGACCATCTGCTGGAAGTGCGTATTCTTGGTCCAGATCGGCGTGTCGACACGGCCGGGCGCAACGGCATTGATGCGGATGCCGTGCGCGGCATGTTCGGCCGCGGCGATGCGCGCGAGATGCGCGACGGCGGCCTTGCTCGATCCGTAGGCGGCAGTCATCGCCACAGGCTTGATGCCGGCGACCGAACTTGTCAGCACCGCGCTTCTGCCGACGGTGTTTCCGCTCTTCGTCATCAGCCGCATGGCGGTGCGCAGCGAGAGAAACATGCCGTCGAGATTCACGGACTGAATGCGGCGCCAGTCCGCGTATTCGAGCGAGACGATCGGACAGCCATCGGCAACCCCGGCATTGAGCAGAGCGTGATCGATGCACGTTTCGCTAACCTCGATCTCTGTCCAAAGCTCTTCGTCGGCGACATCGCCGGAAACACAGCGGACCGACGCGCGCAGATCGAGAGCTTCCAGGCCCGGCCCGTCGCAATCCACCAGAATGAGGCGCTCGATCCCTCTGGCATCGAGCCAGTGCGCCACCGCAGCACCGATGCCCGATGCCGCGCCCGTGATGAGAGCGGTACGACCTGCGAATTCTGTCGTGGTCGTCACGTCAGGCAACCTCCACGCGCAGCCGCTCGATCCGGGTGGTCTTGAGCTTCCAGCCATCGCCCTTGTTCTCGTAGGTTTCGTGATAGCGGCCCCATCCGGTCAGGCGTTCGAACGGCCCTCCCGGCGGCAGGAAGAAGCGGTCGGTAAAGCACCAGATGCCGCTTGCCTGTGTTGCGCTTGCGACGGTGATGTCCGGATCGTTGCCCTGATGCACGGTGACGATTTTCGGGCCGATGGGATTGGGGCTGTCGGGCCAGTTCTCCCCTCCCTTCAGCACCATGTTCATGGCGGGCATGTGATCGACGCCTGTTACCGGATCGGTGCAGCAGCCCATGTAGTCCAACTCGCAATCCTCTGCGAGGACCGAGCGGACAAGCGCCGCGTCGCCGTTGTCAACGCCGCGCCAGTAGCGCGCCTTGAGCTGCTTGATATCCTCGATGGCGGCGAGCCGCTCGCAGATGTCCATGAAGTTTCCTCTCCCTTTGCGGGAGGAAACTTGGACGGCTCACGCGGCGTTGTCGATGCCCAGTTCGGAAAGCTTGCGGTAGAGAGTTGACCGGCCGATGCCCAGGCGGCGGGCGACCTCGGTCATGCGACCGCGATAGAGGCCGATGGCGAGACGGATGACGTCCGCCTCGATTTCTTCCAGTGGCCGCAGGTTGCCATCGGCGGTGTAGAGCATGACGCCCGAGCTTTCGTGCATCGGGTTGCTGGCGACTGTGGGCGAACCTGTGCCAAGGATGTTGAGAAGCTGTGGAAAATCTTCCGACGTGAGGGCATCGCCATCGCAGAACACGGCTGCGCGGAAGAGTACGGCCTGAAGCTGGCGAACGTTGCCGGGCCAGTCGTAGGCGGCGAGCAGTGACAGCGCGCCGTCGGTAATCCCCAGCTCGCGCAGGCCCGGCTGTTCGCCGATGCGGGCCAGAAAGAAGCGGGTTAGGGCGGGAATGTCGCCCGTGCGTTCGCGCAGCGCCGGCAGCAGAACTTGTGTGTGCGAGAGAACGTCGAGCAGTTCGGGCAGGAAGTGGCCCTGCGTCGCCATGTCTTTCAGCGGGATGTTGCTTGCGGCGATCAGGCGCACATCGATCTTGAAGGAATAGGGTGCGCCGATCGGGCGCACGTCGCTCTTGCGAAGCGATTCGAGCAGGCGCTCCTGTACCGAGAGCGGAAGGCGGTCGATCTCGTCGAGCGCGAGGGTTGCGCCATCGCAATGCTGCAGCGCGCCGATCTGGCGATCGAAAGCGCCGGGGAAGGCGCCCTTTTCGTGGCCGAAGAGGACCGATTCGATGGAGTTGGCGGGAAGGCCGCTGATGTTGACGATGCGTAGCGGCATCTTCACGCGCGGGCTGGCGGCATGCATGGCCCGGATCAGCATTTCCTTGCCGGTGCCGCTTTCGCCTTCGATCAGGACGGGATTGTGACCGCGTGCGGCCTTGGCGGCGACGGCCAGTGCCTTGCGGAAGTTGGGCGAGGCCCCGATCATCGATTCGAAATCGGGGTTGGAGGGCATCTTCTCGGTGAGCGGCGCCAGCTCGTCCCGCGGTGCTTCGCGGGTCGTCGCGGAGCGCAGGGCATGCATCAGCCTGTCGGGAGCGACCGGTTTCACGAGATAATCGGTGGCGCCGGCGCGCATGGCCTCCACCGCCAGCAGCGGTGATGTGCTCGTCGTGAACATGAGAATGGGCAAGGCGGGGCGACGCGATTTGAGTTCCGCGATCAGTGAGCAGGCGTCTTCGCCCGGAACCCACTGGTCGAGGATGATGGCGGAAAGCTGCATGCCTTGCCGGGTGCCCAGCGTGGCAATCGCTGTTTCGGCATCGCGAACGATCACCGTGCGCCAGCCTTCCCGCGCCGCGAGGGCGGAAATAAGGCGGCTTTGTGCCGGCTCGTCGTCGATGAGCATGAGAAGGCGTTGATCCATGTCCGCCATTATACTGCCGCTGCTCTCAGCCTCCTCGGGATGGGAAAACCGGGATAGACCAATCGGGTAAAGACGGACTTAAGCCTGAAGTGCGGATGCGCGTGGACTGCGGCTTCGCACTTGAGCGCGCGCGCGGCCCCGGCTAGAGCAGTCGCATTTGATGGACCTCAAGGGGAATAGAGTTCATGGCTTCGGGCAACGATATCAAGGCAGCGCAGGCGACCTACAACAGCTTTATCAAGGCCGCGACGTGGGGCACCGGCATCTGCATCGCGATTACCGCGTTCGTTGTCATGCTGATCTCGTCCTGATCGGAATCGTGAATTGACGGCACCACAAGGCCAGCGGATCGCGGTCCTCAAGGAGCGCGCTTCGGGTGAGACACGCGTTTCGGCAACGCCTGAAACGGTGAAGAAACTGGCCGCGCTCGGCGCTTCGATCGCCGTCGAAAGCGGTGCCGGCATCACAGCCAGCATTTCAGACGAAGCGTACCGCGCCGCCGGGGCCGAAGTGGGCCCGGTGGAAACGGTCGTGTCCGGTGCGGACATCGTGCTGGGCGTGCAGGGTGTCGACCCGGCGCTGCTGGGCGCGGTCAAGCCCGGCGCCTGGGTGATCGGCATTCTCGATCCCTTCGGGCAACGCGAGCGTATCCACGCTTATGCTTCGGCGGGGCTGGAAGCGCTGGCCATGGAATTCATGCCGCGCATCACGCGCGCGCAGTCGATGGACGTCCTGTCCAGCCAGTCCAACCTTGCCGGTTACAAGGCGGTGATCGAAGCGGCCAACCTGTACGGCCGTGCCTTCCCGATGATGATGACGGCGGCAGGCACGATCAGCGCCGCCAAGTGCTTCGTCATGGGGGTGGGCGTCGCCGGTCTGCAGGCCATCGCAACGGCCAGGCGCCTCGGTGCGCAGGTTTCGGCCACCGACGTGCGCTCGGCCACGAAGGAACAGATCCTGTCGCTGGGCGCCAAGCCGATCTTCGTCGAGAATGTCGAGGGCATCGAAGGCGAAGGCTCGGGTGGCTACGCTACCGAAATGAGCGAGGAGTACCAGAAGGCGCAGGCCGAACTGGTGTCCAGCCATATCGCCAAGCAGGATATCGTCATTACCACCGCGCTGATCCCCGGCCTTGCCGCACCGCGTCTCGTCACCGACGCCCAGATCGCGTCGATGAAGGCCGGCAGCGTGATATTCGACCTCGCGGCGCCGCAGGGCGGCAATGTCGAGGGTACCGTGCCCGATCAGGTGGTCGAAAAGCACGGCGTGAAGATCGTCGGCTTTTCGAACACGCCCGCGCATCTCCCGGCCGATGCCTCGGCCCTCTATGCGCGCAACCTGTTCAACTTCCTTTCCGCCTTCTGGGACAAGGAGCAGGGCAAGCCCGTGCTCGACGAGGAAATCGGGGATGCCGTTCGCCTGACGCAGGGCGGCAAGATCGTGAGCGAGAGGCTGCAGAGGGCGTAACATGGACTTCATCTCGATCCTGTCGATCTTCGTCCTGGCCTGCTGCGTGGGCTACTACGTGGTCTGGTCGGTCACCCCGGCGCTGCACACGCCGCTGATGGCGGTTACCAATGCGATCTCCTCGGTGATCGTCGTCGGCGCGCTTATTGCGGCGGCCGCAGCGGGCGTGCCGGGTGCGAAATGGCTTGGCCTTGGGGCTGTGGTGCTGGCGAGCGTCAACATCTTCGGCGGCTTCGCCGTTACCGAGCGTATGTTGGCGATGTACAAGAAGAAAGACAAACCCGGCGCCGGGAAGGCCGGCAAGTGATGGAAGCGCACGCGGTCAATCCCTGGGTCGCCGTCGCGTACCTCATCGCCGGCGTCTGCTTCATTCTTGCATTGCGGGGCCTGTCCTCGCCGGCGACCAGCCGTTCGGGCAATCGCTACGGCATGATCGGCATGACCATAGCGGTCCTGACGACGCTGCTGACGCATGTACCGGTTCTGGGACCGCCCGATCCCGATTTGCTGGTTGAGATATGGGTGTTCGATAAGGTCACCATCGTCGAGATACTCGCCGCCATTGCCATCGGTGCGATCATCGGCCTGACGACCGCGCGACGCATCGCGATGACGGCGATGCCGCAGCTCGTGGCCGCATTCCACTCGCTGGTCGGTCTGGCGGCTGTGCTGGTCGGCCTTGCCGCCTGGCTCAATCCCGGCGCTTTCGGCATTCTTGACGACGCCGGGCAGATATTCCTGCCGAGCCGCATCGAGATGTCGCTGGGTATCGCTATTGGCGCGATCACCTTCTCCGGTTCGGTGATCGCTTTTCTCAAGCTCAATGGTAACATGAGCGGTGCGCCGATCCTGCTTCCCGCGCGCCATGTCATCAACTTCGGCGTGCTGGCGGCGATCATCGGGCTGATCGGTGCGTACGTGCTGAGCGATGCCGGCGGGCCGGGCGAGGGACTGCTGATCGTCTGGATCACGCTTGCGGCATTTGCCGTCGGCTTTCTGCTGATCATTCCGATCGGCGGCGCGGACATGCCGGTGGTCGTCTCGATGCTTAACAGCTACTCGGGCTGGGCGGCGGCGGCCATGGGCTTCACGCTGCACAACACGGCGATGATCATCACCGGCGCGCTCGTGGGCTCTTCGGGCGCGATCCTCTCGTACATCATGTGCAAGGCGATGAACCGCTCCTTCATCTCGGTGATCGCGGGCGGCTTTGGCGCCGATGCTGGCGGTGCGGGCGAGGGCGGAGCCAAGGAACAGCGGCCGTGGAAGCGCGGTTCGGCAGAGGATGCGGCCTTCCTGATGAAGGAAGCCGAGAACGTCATCATCATTCCGGGTTATGGCATGGCCGTAGCCCAGGCACAGCACGCCCTGCGCGAGATGACCGACCTGCTCAAGGAGCATGGCGTCAACGTGAAGTTCGCGATCCACCCGGTCGCGGGCCGCATGCCCGGGCACATGAACGTCCTCCTCGCCGAGGCCAGCGTGCCTTACGACGAGGTCTTCGAACTCGAGGACATCAACTCCGAGTTCGCGCAGGCCGACGTGGCCTTCATCATCGGCGCCAACGACGTGGTGAATCCGGCCGCGAAGACCGACAAGTCATCGCCGATCTACGGCATGCCCGTGTTCGACGTGGACAAGGCCAAGACCATCTTCTTCATCAAGCGTTCGATGGGTGGGCAGGGCTATGCGGGCGTCGACAACGACGTCTTCTACATGGATCAGACGATGATGCTCCTCTCCGACGCCAAGAAGATGGTCGAAGAGATCAACAAGTCCCTGACGGACTGAGGGCACCTGCATGTTTCGGCTGATCAAGCTGCTCCTGATCCTGATCGGGCTGGCCGCGGTGTTGTGGTTTGGCGCGAACCGCTATGCCGAATACCGGGTGCGCACATCCTTTGCCGAAGCGGGCATGAACGACAAGGCGGCGGCCTGCATGGGGCGCCGGCTCGTCAAGCGGCTGTCCTTCGTACAATTGCTCAAGCTTTGCGAGTTCGAGAAGGAAACGCGCACGGTGGGCGGTCTGGTGCGCGCGGTGCAGCGAATGGACGATCGCGAGATCGTGACCGTCACCACCAGTTCCGCGGCCTTGTGTTCCACCGGGCTTGCCCGCTAGGGGGACATCGTTCCCCCAACGCCGACGCGGGAAGACATTCGTTTTGACCCTGGCCTCCTACGCATCCGATCCGGCTCGCTCGCGCGGGCGTGAATTCGCACTCGAGAATGCTGTCGCGCGCGGTCCGCGCAGCGCCTATCAGCGTGACCGTGATCGCATCATCCATTCGATGTCGTTCCGCCGCCTGCGCTATAAGACGCAGGTCTTCGTCGCGCCCGACGGCGACCACTACCGCGTACGGCTGACGCACAGCCTTGAAGTGGCGCAGATCGCCCGCGTCATCGCTCGCATCCTCGGGCTCGATGAGGACCTGACCGAAGCACTGGCTCTGGCCCATGACATCGGTCACCCGCCGTTCGGCCATGCCGGCGAGGACGCGCTTGATGCAGCGCTGCACAAGGCGGGTGGGTTCGATCACAACGCCCATTGCCTGCGCACGCTGATGCGCCTCGACAGCCCCTATTGCGAGCACGACGGGCTCAACCTCACCTGGGAAATGCTCGAAGGGCTGGCCAAGCACAACGGCCCGGTGACCGAGCCGAACTGGGCGCTCGCCGAACTCGACGCGGCCTATTCGCTCGAGCTGGAAACGCACGCTTCGCTGGAGGCGCAAGTCGCGGCGCTCTCGGACGATATCGCTTACGACAACCATGATATCGACGACGGCTTGCGCGCGGGCTTCCTCGATATCGACGAACTGCTCGCGCATCCCTTCGTGGCCGATCACTGGGCCGAGGTGGAGCGGCGGTATCCGGGCGCTCCGCTCGACCGGCAACTCGCGGAACTGATCCGCAGCCAGATCGGCGTGATGGTCAACGATCTCGTGGCGCAGACGCAGGCCAATCTTGTCGGCGTCGGCAGTGTCGACGAGGTACGGGCCGCAGGCCGTGCGCTTGTCGCCTTCTCGCCTGAAATGGCCGAGGCCGAGCGTACGTTCAAACGCTTCATGTACGACAAGCTCTACTACCATCCCGAGCAGGTCGAGACGGCCCGGCGCGCGCGGGCAGTGCTGGCCGAACTCTATTCCGCCTATTCGCAGGAACCCGTCCTGATGGACGAAACCTGGATCGACACGCTGCCGCGCTTCGAGCCCGAGCGCAGCCGGCATATCGCCGACTACATTGCCGGCATGACCGATCGCTTCGCGCTCACCTGCCATGAGCATATCTACGGCCGCACGCCGCCCGGCCTGACCAATGTGTGATCGCGGCGACTGAGATGGCGAAAACCGGGGTGAGGATGTGCCTCGTCGGTGCGACGGGGCTGGTGGGAAGCACGCTCATGGCAGAGGCCGTCGGGCGGGACGACGTGCGTCTTGTCGGTGTGGGGCGGCGCGAGGCCGAGCTTCCCGCCGGTGCCCGCATGGAAATGCTGGTCGGCGAGCCGATCGACTGGCCGCAGCTCATCGCGGCGGCCCAAGCGGACGTGCTGGTCTGTGCGCTGGGAACCACCATCAAGACGGCGGGTAGCGAAGAGGCTTTCCGGGCCGTCGATCACGACCTTGTCCGCTTCAGCGCCGAAGCGGCCCGCGCGGCGGGGATCGAGCACATGATCGTGGTCTCGTCGGTCGGCGCCATGCGGGGCAGCAAGAACTTCTACCTCTCGGTAAAGGGTGAAACCGAGGAGGCACTAGGCAAGCTCGGTTTTCGCAGGCTCGATATTCTGCGCCCCGGAGTGCTGCGCGGGCACCGGCAGGAACGGCGCCCGCTTGAACGACTGGCGCAGATCTTCGCGCCGATTTTAGACTTCCTCGTGCTGCACGGTAAGTACCGGTGTTACCGGTCTATTTCCGCTGCCAAGGTGGCGCAGGCGATCATGGCACTTTCGCACGAGAAGGCCCGCGGCCGGTTCGTGCATGACTACGATGCCATGCTCCGCGCCGTGCGTCGGGGCGGGGATTAATGCTGCGCTGCACATCGGCGGCGTTGACACATGGGCATGTGTCGTCAAATCTAGGTCATCGCTGAAACGCGCGGGAGAGACCTCCCGATTCGGCTCGCTTGTACAAGTGGCCGGTTCGGAAGGCGCCGAAGGAGCAACCGCCCCGGAATCTCTCAGGCAAAAGGACCGCGCGGGTCGATAGCGCAACTCTGGAAAGCGTCGCCGCCTCAGGGCAGTGGCCGCCGACGGTGTAACCCTGTTTTGTCCAACGCAAGGCAAACGGGGGAAGCTCTCAGGTTTCCGTGACAGAGGGGGCACCGGATGGTGTGCCATGCTTTGTGCGGAGTCGTGTCTTGAGCGAATACCCTACCAACGATGATGATCAGGCCGAGGATATCGGACCGATGCTGTTGCCGCTCGATGCCTGGCATCGCGAAAAGGGCGGGCGGATGGTCGAATTCGCCGGCTACATGATGCCCGTGCAGTATGAGGGCATCATGGCCGAGCACCTCTGGACCCGCGAGAGTGCCGGCCTGTTCGACGTCAGCCACATGGGTCAGATCTACCTGACCGGCGGGGACCTCGAGGCCGCAGTGGAAGCCGCGCTGCCGATCGATCTCTCGACGCTGAAGACCGGATCGGTACGTTATTCGCTGCTGCTCGACGAAAATGGCGGGATTCTCGACGATCTCATGGTCACGCGCTGGGAGACGGGGTTCTACCTCGTCGTCAACGGCGCGACCAAGTGGGACGATATCGGCACGCTGCGCGAACTGCTGCCCGATGAAGTGACGCTCAACCACCTCGATGAAAACGCGCTGCTGGCGCTGCAGGGCCCCAAGGCTTTTGCCGCTCTGGAACGCCATGTCGGAGGCGAGACGCCGTTGTCCGCGCTGACCTTCATGAAGGGCGCCAGCTTCAAGCTGGGCGGTGTCGATGTCTGGATCAGCCGCTCCGGCTACACCGGCGAGGATGGCTTCGAGATTTCCATCCCCGGCGAATCCGCTGCGCAGATCGCCGAACTGCTGTGCGGCGAACCGGAAGTGAAGCCGATCGGTCTGGGCGCGCGCGACAGCCTGCGCCTGGAGGCGGGCCTGCCGCTCTATGGCCATGACATGACCCCGGAGGCCGATCCTGTCAGCGCCGGTCTCGTGTTTGGCATCAACAAGCGTCGTCGCAGCGAAGGTGGCTTCCCCGGCGCCGCGCACGTACAGGACGTGCTCGCGGAGGGGCCGGCCCGCAAGCGCATTGGCCTCACGCTCGAAGGCCGCATGGCCGCGCGCGAAGGCGCCAAGGTTTTCTCGGGTGATCAGGAAGTTGGCGTAGTGACTTCAGGCGGATTCTCGCCCTCGCTGCAGCATCCCATCGCCATGGCCTATGTCGATGCCGCTCACGCGGCCGACGGCTCCGCGCTTGAGATCGAGATGCGCGGCAAGCGCCTTCCGGCCACAGCCGCGCCCATGCCTTTCGTACCCCATCGCTACTATCGCTGAGGAGCAGCACCCATGACCCGCTACTTTACCGAAGACCACGAGTGGATCGAAGTCGAAGGCGACCTCGGCACCGTCGGCATCACTGATTACGCGCAGGGCCAGCTCGGCGACATCACCTTCGTCGAACTGCCCGAGACCGGCGCAAGCGTAACCAAGGGCGATTCCGTGTCGGTGGTGGATTCGGTCAAGGCCGCATCCGATGTCTACACGCCGGTGTCGGGCACTATTGCGGAAGCCAACGACGCGCTCGCCGATGAGCCCGAACTGGTGAACACCGACGCCGAAGTCGGTGGATGGCTGTTCCGCGTC
The DNA here is from genome assembly GCF_014645195.1 of Novosphingobium indicum. Lineage (GTDB taxonomy): Bacteria > Pseudomonadota > Alphaproteobacteria > Sphingomonadales > Sphingomonadaceae > Novosphingobium > Novosphingobium indicum. The sequence continues at coordinate 62,870 of NZ_BMLK01000007.1, forward strand.
ACGCTGTCCAACGCCTCGGAGCTCGAGAGCCTGATGGATGCGGACGCCTACAAGGCATACGTCGAAAGCCTCTGATTTCCATGGAGTAACGCCACTTGCGCTACCTTCCCCTGACTTCCGCCGACCGCGCCGAAATGCTGGAAAGCATCGGTGCGGCCAGCGTCGATGACCTCTTCGTCGACGTTCCCGCCCAGGCCCGGCTGCCCGGTCCGATCGAAGGCCTTCCCGCCCATGCCAGCGAAATGGCAGTGGAACGTCACATGTCCGCGCTCGCTGCGAAGAACGTGAGTGCCGGATCGGCCCCGTTCTTCCTCGGCGCCGGGGCCTATCGCCACCATGTGCCGGCATCGGTCGACCATCTGATCCAGCGCGGCGAGTTCCTGACAGCCTACACGCCGTACCAGCCGGAAATCGCGCAAGGAACGCTGCAGGTGCTCTTCGAGTTCCAGACGCAGGTCGCGCGGCTGTTCGGGACCGATATCGCCAATGCCTCGATGTACGACGGCTCGACCGCGTGCTGGGAAGCGATCCTCATGGCGGCGCGTGTCACCCGCAAGGGCAAGGCAGTGCTGTCGAGCGGTCTGCACCCGCACTACGGCGAAGTCGTGCGCACGATGGCGAAGTTCACCAAGGATGAGATCGTCTCGCTCAACACCGAACTGACGGCAGAGCCTGACGACGCTGCGGTGATCGCGCAGATCGACGACAAGACCTCGTGCGTGGTGGTGCAGTACCCCGACGTGCTGGGCCGCATTCCCGATCTTTCGGCCATTGCCGAAGCCGCCCATGCCAAAGGTGCGCTGCTTGTGGCTGTCGTCACCGAGCCGGTGGCGCTCGGCCTGATCGAGGCACCGGGTAATCTCGGCGCCGACATCGTCGTGGGTGAAGGTCAGTCGCTCGGCGTCGGCCTCCAGTTCGGCGGGCCGTACCTGGGCCTGTTCGGCTGCCGCGAGAAGTTCGTGCGGCAGATGCCCGGCCGTCTCTGCGGCCAGACCGTCGATGCCGACGGCAAGCGCGGTTTCGTACTGACGCTCTCGACCCGAGAGCAGCACATCCGCCGCGAGAAGGCGACTAGCAATATCTGCACCAATTCAGGCCTTTGCGCACTGGCTTTCAGCATTCACCTGACCCTGCTGGGCGGCGAGGGGCTGGCGAAGCTGGCGGCAGTCAATCACGCGCGCGCGCAGGCCATGATCGAGCGTCTGGGCCGCATTCCGGGCGTGGAAGTGCTGAACGAGGCCTACTTCAACGAGGCCACGCTGGTGCTGCCGCGCGACGCGCGTGAGGTCGTGCGCGAACTGGCGGAGCGCGGCGTGCTCGGCGGTGTCTCGCTCGGCCGCCTGTTCCCCGTCGCCGACGGACTCCACAAGGGGCTGCTGGTCGCGGCGACCGAGACCACGACGGCGGAAGACATCGAGACCTTCGCCACGCAATTGGAAGAGCTTCTGGTGGGAGTGCCGGCATGAACGCAGTGAATGCATCGGGCTGGCGCCCTTCGATGGGCGAGGCCGGACAGGCAGGCGTTCCTGCCACCTCAAGCGGTGATTACGGTCTCATGCTCGAGGAACCGCTGAGCTTCGAACTCGGCGCCGATGGCAAGTGCGGTGTCGATATCGAGGACGCCGATCGCGCACCGATGGGTGGGCTTTCGAAGTTCCTGCGCAAGCAGATGCCCGACCTCCCGGGGCTTACCGAGCCTGAAACGGTCCGCCACTACACGCGTCTCTCGCGTCAGAACTACGCGATCGATCTTGGGCCGTTTCCGCTCGGGTCGTGCACGATGAAGCACAATCCGCGCCTCAACGAGAAGATGGCGCGTCTGCCGGGCTTTGCCGACGTGCACCCGTTGCAGCCAGTCTCGACTGTGCCCGGCGCGCTGGAAGTGATCAACGAGCTGGCGTTCTGGCTGATCGACCTCACCGGCATGCACGGCGTGGCGATGAGCCCCAAGGCCGGTGCACACGGCGAGCTTTGCGGTCTGCTCTGCATCCGCGCGGCGCTCGATGCCCGCGGTGAGGAACGCCACATCATCCTGGTGCCCGAAAGCGCGCATGGCACCAATCCTGCCACGGCGGCCTTTGCCGGCTTCACGGTGCGCTCGATCCCGGCGACGCCGGAGGGGCGCGTCGACCTCGAGGCGCTCAAGGCCAGCCTGGGGCCTGACGTAGCGGGGGTTATGATCACCAACCCCAATACCTGCGGCCTGTTCGAGCCTGACATGAAGGCGATTTCCGATGCCGTCCACGAGGCGGGCGGGTACGTCTACTGCGACGGTGCGAACTTCAATGCCATCGTCGGCAAGGTGCGTCCGGGCGACCTCGGCATCGATGCCATGCACATCAACCTGCACAAGACCTTCTCGACGCCGCATGGCGGTGGCGGGCCGGGCTCGGGTCCGGTGGTGCTCTCCGAAGCGCTAGCGCCCTTTGGTCCGCTGCCGTTCACGGCGCGCACGGCGGATGGCGTGGTTCACCTCGTCGAGGAAGAGAATGCCTCCGAATTCGACCACACGCAGTCGTTCGGTCGGATGGTCGCCTTTCACGGCCAGATGGGCATGTTCACGCGCGCACTGACCTACATCCTCAGCCACGGCGCGGATGGTCTGCGGCAGGTTGCCGAGGACGCGGTGCTCAACGCCAACTACGTGCTGCGCATGTGCGAGGATGTACTGCCCGCGCCGTTCGCCAAGAGCGGCCCGTGCATGCACGAGGCGCTGTTCAGCGAAGCGGGGCTGGCCGAGGGCTTCTCCACGCTCGACATCGCCAAGGGGCTGATAGACGAGGGCTTCCACCCGATGACGGTCTACTTCCCGCTGGTGGTGAAGGGCGCGATGCTTGTCGAGCCGACCGAGACCGAGAGCAAGGCCGGGCTCGACCGCTTCATCGCCTCGCTGCGCAGTCTCGCCGAGCGGGCCAAGGCCGGCGATGAAAGCCTCCATTCCGCCCCGCACTTCGCGCCGCGCCGCCGGCTCGATGAAACGCAGGCCGCGCGCAAGCCGGTGCTCGTCTGGCAGGGCTGATCGTGATAACGGCTGCTCCCTGAACGAGAGAGGGCAGGGGGCAGCCGACATCATGATAATTGCGCACTTGCAGCAGGAACCGGCGCTGTGACGCGCCTGTTCGAGCGGATTACCGGGTTTTTCGCCTTGTGGACGGTGCTGGGCGTATCGCTGGCGTGGTTCGTCCCCGAGACATTTCTGTGGGTAGCCGATGGACGGTTCAGACCGTTCGGGCAGCCGCTGATCAGCGTCATGCTGGGCGTGATCATGCTCGGCATGGGCATTACCCTCAGCTTCGATGATTTCCGGCGGGTTCTTGCGCTGCCGCGGCAGGTGCTGGCGGGTGTCGCCCTGCAATTCACGGTGATGCCGCTGGCCGGGTTCGCCTCGGCCTGGACCTTCGGGCTGGAGCCCGGGCTGGCGGTCGGCCTGATCCTCGTCGCCTGCTGTCCGGGCGGGACGGCATCGAACGTGATCAGCTATCTTGCGAAAGCCAACGTGGCTTTGTCGGTAACGATGACGATGGCTTCCACACTGGTGGCCATCGCTATGACGCCGGTGCTGACCGGATGGCTCGCCGGCGTGTTCATTGAGATCGACCGGTGGAACCTGTTTCGCGAGATGGTCGCTGTCGTGCTGCTGCCCGTAGTCGTCGGTGTGCTGATGAACCGCTATCTGCCGCAGGCGACGCGCAAGATCACAGTCGTCTCGCCCTTCATTTCGGTGCTTTTCGTGGTGCTGATCGTGGCGGGCATCATCGCACGCTCGAAACCGCTGATTGAGGAACACGCCGGCATTCTGCTGCTCGCTGTTTTCGCGCTGCACCTGACGGGTTTCGGCCTGGGTTATCTGGTCAGCTGCATACTGTGCCTGAGCGAAGCCTCGGCGCGGACGATCAGCATCGAAGTGGGCATGCAGAACAGCGGGCTGGGCGCCAGCCTAGCCTCGAGCCCCGTCTTCGCGCGACAATTTGGCTCGACGATGCAAGCCGCATTGGCGCCTGTGCCAGCGGCTATCTCCGCAGTAATGCACGTTCTGATAGGAAGCTTGTTGGCTTCGATCTGGAACCGGTCGAACGCCGCCGATCCGGAAGCCTAGATCAGGTTGCCTTGTCGACGCTGTTTGCTGCCGATTCCAGGTCCTGGCCGACGCCGCGAACCGTGTTGCAGGCTGCGCTGCCCATCACGAGGCCGCCGGCAATGAAGAGAAGAACGAATTTCCGAACCATCGCTTTATTCCCAAGTGGATGGCCAGAGCATAGGCGAAGGCCGGAGCAATGGGAAGCGGCCGCAATCGCGCCGCGACGCCATGCCCCGGCCGTCCGCTCAATTGATGGCGTCGTCTCCGGCCTGACCGACGGACTCGATGTCCTCGCCGGCACCCTTGACCGTGTTGCAGGCCGAGGCGGAGAATACGATGCCGCCCGCGACCAGGGCAAAAACCAGTTTCTTGACCATGTTTTGTGTTCCTTCTTCCGCGCGGCCGGGGGACCGCTCGCGGGAAGGCAACTCACGGTGACCGTTCAGGTTCCCGTTCGGGATCGCGCGAAGTGTCGTCGGCCATCTCCTCGATCGCTCCGACATCCATGGACGAAGTGGGGGAAATCCGCCGGGACAGGTTGCGTTCGCGCCAGGTGATGATCAGGCCTGCGGCAATGATCAGCGGTGCGCCGAGCGCAGTGGTGAAGGGCGGGAAGCTGTCCCATATCAGCCAGCCGTAGCCGGTCGCCCAGATCAGCGAGGTATAGTCCATGACGACGACCGTCGCGACCGGGCCGAAACGCAGCGCGGCGGTGATCAGAAACTGGGCGAAGGTGCCGGTCACTGCAATGGCCATTAGCATCAGCCATTCGGTCGATCCATGCTGTCCGGCATAGACGGGCATCAGCATGGCAGTGAGCAGCGCGCCGTAGACCGCGAACCAGAAGACGCAGGTTATCGGCGCTTCGGTGCGGGCGAGGTCGCGGATCTGGAAGCTGACCGCGGCGACGATCACCCCCGCGCCAAGCCCCGCGGCGATGCCGAGCGGCGCGACGGGGGCGTCGCCGGGCTGCGCGATCACCAGAACGCCCGCGAAGCCGAGCGCAACGGCGGTCCAGCGCCATTTGCCCACCTTGTCGCGCAGGATCAAAGCCGTGATCAGCACGGCGAATAGCGGCGATGTGAAGCCCAGCGTCGTCGCTTCCGGCAGCGGCAGCAGTGTGGCCGCGCCAACGTTGCAGCACAGCCCGGCCGTGCCGGTCGTCGCACGCATGGCATGGCTGCCCATGCGACTCGTCGCGAGCAGGCCGAGATTGCCGGTTGCGAGCAGCCATCCGAGGATCATCGGCACGCTCATGGCCTGCCGCCAGAAGATCAGCTCCGGCAGCGATACGCCGCGTTCGCTGGCGACCTTCATCAGCATGAACATCGTGGACAGCATGACCATCGCCGCCAGCCGGAGCGCGATTGCGAACAGCGGGCGGTCCTGGGAGGAGGAGCGTGCAGCGGAAGTCACGGCGGGGCTTTAACTCTCCGGTGCGCGCAGGCAAGGGGCAGGGATGACGCATACCGACCGAATCATGGCAATCGCTGGAGCGGTGGCGGCTGCGCTGGCCGTGCTGGCATGGGTGCAGGACCGCAGACGCCTGCGCCGGAGCAACCTCGACAGGGTCGGGTTCATGCCGTGGACGCCGATCTTCTTCTGGTCGCTGATGGCGGCGATCCTACTGCTGGGTTTGAGCGGGCGGGCGTTTCTGGGCGTGTGAGCGCTGCTAGTGCCGCGAAGGTATTCGAAAAACCTGAACAAGTGGATCGATTTTATCCGGCTGGGCGGAACGGTGGCTTCATGGGAACAAGCGCCCCGAAACCCCGTTCCCCCGTTTGTTTCGGAGAAATCAGCATGAAACGTGCCCTTGCCTCGGCGCTCGCCGCCGCTTCCATCATCGCGTCCGCTCCGCTTTTCGCGCAGCAGGCGAATAGTCAGCCTTCGGCCGTTCAGGCCGGCGATTATGCGCTGGACAGTGCGCATACTCTCGTGCGTTTCACGGTCGATCACTTCGGCATCAGCGAGTTCTTCGGCACGTTCCCCGGCGCCACCGGCACGCTGTCCATCGACCCGACCGACATCGCTTCGGCCAAGCTGGACGTTTCGGTTCCGGTCGAGACGGTCTCCACCACCAACGCCACGCTTGATGAGGAATTGGTGGGCGAAGAGTGGTTCGATGCCGAGAAGTTCCCCACCATGCGTTTCGTTTCTACCAAGGTCGTCAAGACCGGCGAACGCACTGCGGACGTGACCGGCAATCTCACTCTGCATGGGGTAACTCGTCCAGTGACACTCAAGGCGACGTTCAAGGCGGCTGCCGTCAATCCGATGAACAAGATCTACACGATCGGGTTCAACGCAAAGGGCGTGATCAAGCGGACCGACTTCGGCGTTAGCAAGTATGCCCCGCTCGTCAGCGACGAGACGACGATCGCCATTACCGCGGCTTTCGAGAAGCAAGCAGACTGACCGAGCGCCCAGCGCGGCGCCTTATGGCGTCGCGCGGGTCTCGCTCCGGTTCAGTGGAAATCAGAGGCAGGCTTCGAGGTAGGCCTGGTCGAACCCGAACTGGCGGGCTTTTTCCAGCGTATAGGGGCGCAGGCCCGAGGCGCGGAATTCACCGAGGATCTTGCCGTCGTCGGTCTCGTCCAGATATTCGAACTTGAAAAGTTCCTGGGTGACGATGACGTCGCCTTCCATGCCGATCACTTCGGTGATGTTGGTGGTGCGGCGCGAACCGTCGCGAAGGCGCTTCACCTGCACGATCAGGTCGACCGATTCGGCGATCTGGCGGCTGATGGCTTCCTTCGGGATCTTGATGTCGCCCATCAGGATCATGTTTTCCATACGGCCGAGACATTCGCGCGGGCTGTTGGCGTGAAGGGTACACATCGAGCCGTCGTGGCCGGTGTTCATGGCGGCCAGAAGGTCGAAACACTCGGCGCCACGAATTTCGCCCAGGATGATGCGGTCAGGGCGCATACGCAGGGCGTTCTTCACAAGGTCGCCGATGGTGATCGCGCCCTGGCCCTCAAGGTTCGGCGGACGCGTTTCGAGCGGCAGCCAGTGCGGCTGCTGCAGGCGAAGCTCGGCCGCGTCTTCGATGGTTAGCACGCGCTCGCCCGGGTCGATCATCTTTGACAAGGCGTTGAGCATGGTCGTCTTACCCGAACCGGTACCGCCCGAGATGACCACGTTCATGCGGCAGGCGCCGGCGATCTTGAGGCAGGTCGCCATCTTTTCGCTCATCGAACCGAAGTCCTTGAGCATGTCGATGGTGATCGGCTTCTCGGAGAACTTACGAATCGAGATCGCGGTGCCGCGCAGCGAGAGCGGCGGGACGATCACGTTGACACGGCTGCCGTCCTTGAGACGGGCGTCGGCCAGCGGCGTGGTCTGGTCGACGCGGCGGCCGACCTGGTTGACGATGCGCTGGGCGATCTGGAAGAGGTGCTGTTCGTCGCGGAACTTGGTCGAGGCGAGTTGCAGCTTGCCCTTCTTTTCTATGTAGGTCTGGTTCGGCCCGTTGACCATGATGTCGGAAACGTCCGGGTCGTTGAGCAATTCCTCCAGCGGACCGAAGCCGAGCAGCTCGTCGATCAGGACTTTTTCCAGCGCGAACTGTTCGCGGCGGTTGAAGGTGATCTTGAGCTCGGCCAGCACTTCCATGACGATCGGGCGGAATTCTTCCGACAGCTCGTCCTTGGTCAGCGTCGCCGCGGCTTCAGGGTCGACGCGTTCGAGCAGGCGCGGAAGCACCTGCTCCTTGATCTTGTGGATCGACGCTTCGAAGCCGCCCTGTTCGGACTGGTTGTCGACGACGGCATTGGCACGGTCGGCCAGACGCGTCATCGCATCGTCGCGCAGATGCTTGGGAGGTGCACCGGTGTCGCCGCCGGGAAGCGGCGGGAACTGCTCACCACCCGGGATCGGGGCTTGATTCGGTGCGTTGGCCTGGGAACTGGCAGCCTTGTCCTGGCCGCCTCCCTTGAGGGGCTTGGCCACGCCGAAAGCCGGCCGGGCTCCCTGGCCGCCGCCCATTCCGTTTCGCCGCCCGAATGCGCTCATAAGTCTCTCAACCTCTTTCACTGCCCAACCGATGCCGGGCGTGGCTAGTCGCGTTGGGAACCGATCATTAAGGTTGAAACTTTGATAACTTCCTAATGGTCAGGCCACGGAGCCGCATTCATTGCGAAAAAGCGCTGGAGACATGGAGAGCGAAGAGAGCAGCCGGTGCTGGCTCTGCGTGAGGCCGCTGGGGCGCCGCGTGGAGTGGCATCACCCGCTGCCCAAGAGCCGGGGTGGGCGTGAGACGGTTCCGCTCCATCCGATCTGCCATCGCACCATCCACGCCACCTTCACGAATGCGGAACTGGCAAGGATAGGTGCCGATCGCGACACGCTGGTGCGATCCGAGACGATCCGCCGTTTCGTGCGCTGGGTCTCCAAAAAGCCGGCCGATTTTCACGCACCCACGGCGCGCCGCAAGTGATGTGATCCGGAATGTCAGTGCGCAGTTGGTGTTCGGGTGCCGCACTGGCTGTAGACCATGATGCTTCTGGGCATCACATCCTCATAGAGCGTGAAGAGCTTTCTTTTTCCGCACTGGCTCTGGTAATCAGTAATCGATTTCCAGTTTTCCTTGCGCGGGCCTTTCCTGTCGAGTTGCGTCCACACGACGAGTGTCTGTGGGTGGCTCGCAAGAATACGGTGTACTTCGGCCACCTCGTCGATCCCTGCCGCGCCGCTTTCCTGCGCATCGTAGAGATGAGGAGGGAAGGCTAGAACTGACGGCGGTGGAATATCGAGTGCTGAGTAGAGATAGCTTGGCATCCCCCAAACCAGCAATTTGCGGGTAGGCGTTTCTTCCGCGACGTACTGTGTGAAGGCTGTCGAAGCTGTGTGAGCCCGCCAACGCTTCGCGAGATTCAGACTTCCGCTTGCTGCCATGGCGATGGCTATGATTGCGACGAAGCTCACTGTACCGATGCCGCGCTTGGTGAAAACGTTGGCCATGAGAATGCAAAACGGGCCCGCCAGCGGCAAAAGATAGTGATCGAAGATGTTGGGAAAGATGAAAATAGCTGCCACTGCCGTGGCGATCCAACCGATGTAGAAGCGGATTATGCCGCGGCCTTGCGCGTCACCTTGCCAGTTGCGAAGGCTGAACCACACCAGCACACTCAGCAAGCTGATCCGTCCTATGGCGAGACATGCCCGGATGATGTGGGTGTTCGGATCTGAATATTGCCGCCGGAAGTTGGATTCGACGGTTGCTTGCCAGAACTGCGCAAAATGGCCGTCATGCAGATAATAGAGGGCGGCAATCACATAGGGAAGCAGGGCCACAAGGAGCAGGCCGGTGCAGATCGCCACGATACGTAGCAGCGGTGCTCGCGCTTTTACCAGCGCGACAAGAATGAACACACCGAAGAACGCGGACTCGATCGCGGCTGATTGCTTGATGGCAATAGCCAGTCCTGCCGAAGTCATGCCAAGCACCAGCCGCATATCGATGCGGCCTGCCGCCAGCAGTGGCAACCGGGTCGCAACTGACCATGCCGCCAGCAGCATCAGGGGATTGTAGAATACCGGAGTCTGGGCCGTGCCGCCCTTGAATTGCTGAAGCAAGGCCAGATAGGCAATTCCCGCCATGAGCGCAGCGCGTCGATCCGTCAGCGATCGTGCCATCCCCTGGACGAACAGGGCACCGGCAATTGCAAAGAGCGTTGCGACGAACTGGTAGAATGCGGGAGCACGCGAAATCGCCTCGATCCCGGCAAACAGCACATAGAGAAGGGGGCCCTTGCGGTCCCAGATGTCGACGTACATCGTTGCCCCGTCGAGCATTCTTTGCCCGACGAGCGCGTAGAACTGATCGTCGATGTTGACGGTTGGTTCGCCGAACATGGGGGCTCGCAGGAGCAAGGCCACCGCTGTGTAGACCAGCAGACCGAGTGTTACTTCCTTGGCCGCGAGCCTGCCAAGCCAGTCAGGCAGAGCGATGATCGCTGAGACCCGACGACCCCGATTTGGTGTCGAACCGAGTTCAGCTGCTGTCGAGATTGCCATGCGCACCCCTGAAAAGCGTATTCGCAAAGGGTGCTACGAGCGGTTGGTTAATTTCGACCTAAGGTTTGCATTCCCGCTTCTCCGCTGGTCGATCCGTGATCGGGCAAGGAAGCTAAGGAACCGCGCCCGGAATCGACAAGGGCGCCGCCGGAAGTCCCGCGACGCCCTTGTTGTTACCCCAACGGGTGTGGTTTCAGCCTTCCACGTGCTCCGCGAGCACGGTCAGGCCGGCATCGCCGACTTCGGCAAAGCCACCGGAAATGCGGATCTCTTCAGGCGCGCCATTCTCGGTCTTGTAGACATGGAGCGCGCCGTCGGCGACCGTCGACATGAAGGGCGCGTGGCCCTCCAGCACGCCGAACTCGCCTTCCGTGCCGGGAACGACCACCATGTGGACGTCCTCGGAGCGGACGAGCTTCGCCGGCGTGACGAGTTCGAAGTGCAGAGCCATTGCTTAGGCGTCCTCGGCCAGTTTCTTGGCCTTCGCGACTGCCTCTTCGATGCCGCCGACCATGTAGAAGGCGTCTTCCGGCAGGTGGTCGTATTCGCCGTCGACAACAGCCTTGAACGACTTCACGGTGTCTTCGAGCTGCACGAACTTGCCCGGGATGTTGGTGAAGACCTCGGCAACGTGGAACGGCTGCGAGAGGAACTTCTGGATCTTGCGGGCGCGCGCCACGGTGAGCTTATCTTCTTCCGAAAGCTCGTCCATGCCGAGAATGGCGATGATGTCCTGCAGCGACTTGTACTTCTGCAGCGTCTCCTGGACCTTGCGGGCCGTCTCATAGTGCTCGTTGCCGACGACGCGCGGCTCAAGGACGCGCGAGGTGGAGTCGAGCGGGTCGACGGCCGGGTAGATGCCCAGCTCGGAGATGGCGCGATTCAGCGTGGTCGTTGCGTCCAGGTGGGCGAACGACGTTGCCGGCGCAGGGTCGGTAAGGTCGTCGGCCGGAACGTAGATGGCCTGGACCGAGGTGATCGAGCCCTTGGTGGTCGAGGTGATGCGTTCCTGCAGCTGGCCCATGTCGGTCGACAGGGTCGGCTGGTAGCCCACGGCCGAGGGAATACGGCCGAGAAGGGCCGACACTTCGGCGCCCGCCTGGGTGAAGCGGAAGATGTTGTCGACGAAGAACAGAACGTCCTGGCCTTCCTGGTCACGGAAGTACTCGGCCATGGTCAGGCCCGAGAGAGCAACGCGGGCACGGGCGCCCGGGGGCTCGTTCATCTGACCGAACACGAGGGCCACCTTCGAACCGTCCGAGGTCGGGTTGCCGTCGGCGTCCTTGGCGATAACGCCGGCGTCGAGGAACTCGTGGTAGAGGTCGTTACCTTCACGGGTACGCTCGCCGACGCCCGCGAACACGGACACGCCGCCGTGACCCTTCGCGATGTTGTTGATGAGTTCCTGAATGAGAACGGTCTTGCCGACGCCGGCACCGCCGAACAGGCCGATCTTGCCGCCCTTGGCGTAAGGCGCGAGAAGGTCGATGACCTTGATGCCGGTCACCAGGATCGCGGCTTCGGTCGACTGCTCGACGAACTCGGGGGCCTTGGCGTGGATCGGAGCATGCATGTCCGAACCGATCGGGCCGCGCTCGTCGATGGCTTCGCCGACAACGTTCATGATGCGGCCGAGCGTCTTGGGGCCGACCGGCACGGTGATCTGCTTGCCGGTGCTGGATACGCCCTGTCCGCGGGTAAGACCGTCAGTGCCGTCCATGGCAATGGTGCGAACGGTGTTTTCGCCCAGGTGCTGCGCGACTTCGAGCACCAGCTTCTGACCGTTGTTGTCGGTCTCGAGCGCGGTGAGAATGGCGGGCAGTTCGCCTTCGAAGGTGACGTCGACGACAGCGCCGATGACCTGGCTGATCTTGCCGGTCGTGGTCTGGTTAAGCACGGGTGCAGTGGCCATTTGGTTTTCCTTGCCTGCGATATCTTAGAGCGCTTCCGCGCCCGCGATGATTTCAACGAGTTCGGTGGTGATCGCAGCCTGACGGGTGCGATTGTAGACGATGGTGAGCTTGTCGATCAGCTCGCCCGCGTTGCGCGTCGCGTTGTCCATGGCGGTCATCGACGCGCCCTGTTCCGAAGCGGCGTTCTCGAGCAGCGCGCCGAAGATCTGGGTCTTCAGGTAGCGCGGCAGCAGCGCGGCGAGGATTTCTTCCTCTTCCGGTTCGTATTCGGTCACGGCGTCGGACCCGCCCGAAGCGGCTTCCTTCGGCGCCGGCACCGGGATGATCTGGGTGCCGGTCGGTTCCTGCAACAGGGCCGAGCGGAACTTCGAGTAGAACAGGTGCGCGACGTCGAACTTGCCGTCCTCGTACATGGCGACGAGTTCGTCGGCGATCTTTTCCGCTTCGTTGAAGCCGGGATCGCGTACGTCCGTGGTGTCGAACATGTGGGCGATCTGCTTGGGGTATTCGCGCTTGATCACCGCCCGGCCCTTGCGGCCGACGAGGTAGAACAGCACGGTCTTGCCCTCAGCTTCGAGCTCACGCGCCTTGACGCGGGCGGCCTTGACGATGTTCGAGTTGAACGCGCCGCACAGGCCCTTGTCCGAGTTGGCGATCACGAGCAGGTGAACCTGATCGCTGCCGGTGCCAGCAAGCAGCCTGGGGCTGTTGTCGGAAAGGGTGATCTTCCCCGCGAGCGAGCCCATCACCTCGGCGAGACGCGCGGCGTATGGACGCGCGGACTCCGCGGCGGCCTGCGCCTTGCGCAGCTTGGCCGCGGCGACCATCTGCTTGGCCTTGGTGATCTTCTGGGTCGATTTGACCGAGTTGATGCGGCCTTTGAGTTCCTTGAGCGATGCCACTCGTTTCTCTCCGTTTCATTGTTCCGGCCCGGGAGCCGGAACAATGGGGATCAGGTCAGTCTCAGGCGAACTGCTTGGCGAAGGCGTCGAGCGCCGCGACGGTCTTGTCCTTGATTTCGCCTTCGAACTTCTGCGTGTTGCGGATTTCCGCCAGAACATCGCCATGTTCCGAACGCATGAAGCTGAGCATTTCGGCTTCGTATTCGGTCACCTTGTCGACCGGGAGCTTGTCCAGGTAGCCGTTGGTGCCGGCGAAGATCGAGACGGTCTGCTCTTCGAACGGCAGCGGCGAGAACTGGGGCTGCTTGAGCAGCTCGGTCAGGCGCGCACCACGGTTGAGCAGCTTCTGGGTCGAAGCGTCGAGGTCCGAACCGAACTGCGCGAAGGCCGCCATTTCACGGTACTGCGCGAGCTCGAGCTTGATCGAGCCGGCGACCTTCTTCATCGCCTTGGTCTGGGCCGAACCGCCGACGCGGCTGACCGAGAGGCCGACGTTGATGGCCGGACGCACGCCCTGATAGAACAGGCCGGTTTCGAGGAAGATCTGGCCGTCGGTGATCGAAATCACGTTGGTCGGAATGTAGGCAGAGACGTCGCCGGCCTGGGTTTCGATGATCGGCAGCGCGGTGAGCGAGCCCGAACCCATTTCGTCGTTCATCTTCGCAGCGCGCTCGAGCAGGCGGCTGTGGAGATAGAACACGTCGCCGGGGTAAGCTTCGCGGCCCGGCGGGCGGCGGAGCAGCAGCGACATCTGGCGGTAGGCGACGGCCTGCTTGGAAAGGTCGTCGTAAACGATCACGGCGTGCATGCCGTTGTCGCGGAAGAACTCACCCATCGCGGCGCCGGTGTAGGGCGCGAGGTACTGCAGGGGAGCGGGTTCCGAAGCGGTCGCGGCGACGATGATGGAGTATTCCATCGCGCCGTTTTCTTCGAGCTGACGCACGATCTGCGCGACGGTCGAACGCTTCTGGCCGATGGCGACGTAGATGCAGTAAAGCTTCTTGCCTTCGTCGTCGCCCGAGTTCGGGCCCTTCTGGTTGATGAAGGTGTCGATGGCGACGGCGGTCTTGCCGGTCTGGCGGTCACCGATGATCAGTTCGCGCTGGCCGCGGCCGACGGGGACGAGGGCGTCGATGGCCTTGAGGCCGGTCTGCACGGGCTCGTGCACCGACTTGCGCGGGATGATGCCGGGAGCCTTGGCTTCGACGCGCGAGCGCTTGTCGGCGACGATCGGGCCCTTGCCGTCGATCGGGTTGCCGAGAGCGTCCACCACGCGGCCCAGCAGGCCCTTGCCGACGGGAACGTCGACGATGGTGTTGGTGCGCTTGACGGTGTCGCCTTCCTTGATCTCGGCGTCCGAGCCGAAGATCACGACGCCGACGTTGTCGGCTTCGAGGTTGAGCGCCATGCCCTGAACGCCGTTGGCGAACTCGACCATTTCACCGGCCTGGACGTTGTCGAGACCGTGAATGCGGGCGATACCGTCACCGACCGACAGAACCGAGCCGACTTCGGAAACCTGTGCTTCGGTGCCGAAGCTGGCGATCTGGTCCTTGATGACCTTCGAGATTTCTGCTGCGCGGATATCCATTGTTCTGCCTTTCTTAGCCCTTCATGGCCTGGGCGAGCGAATTGAGACGAGTGCGGATCGAGCTGTCGATGCGCTTGGAGCCGATAGTGACGACGAGACCGCCAAGCAGGTCGGGGTCCACGCTCGTCTTCATCTTTACACTGCGACCTTCGCGCACTTCCAGCTTCTGGCGCAGCTGTTCGACCTGTTCGTTGCTCAGCGCGTGGGCGGAAGTGACTTCTGCCGTCGCTTCACCGCGCTGGGCGGCGGCAATGGCAGCGAAGGCGCGAATGATCTGGGGCAGGGCGGACAGGCGGCGGTTGCCGGCCAGTACGCCCAGGAAATTCTTGGTGAGCTGCGATAGGCCCAGCACATCGGCCACGGCTTCGATCGCCTTGCTCGCTGCCTCGCGGCTGATTTGCGGATTGCGAATCAGGGCGCCGAGATCAGCGCTCTCCTTGATGGCTTCGCCAATCTTCTCGAGGTCGCTCTCGACCGCCGAGACGGTGCCTTTTTCGCTGGCAAGGTCAAACAGCGCCGAAGCGTAGCGCCCTTGCAAGCTGGCCTTAATGCCGCCGGAATTCTCCACGCGTGTCCTATCCTTACATCGGGTGGGCTGAGGCACTTGGGGACGCAACATAACACCGTGCCCCCCGGCCCGCAGACGGGGCGCGCATAGCGACGATATTGTTGCGATGCAAGGCGCCCCTTGACCGCTAACGACAATGCTCGCCCGTGCGTTTTAAAAGCAACAGGCGGGAAGCGACGCTCCAATGGATGCGTAATAGCTTCTGGGAACATCAAAAAGGAGTTGCCGGTGGGCTATAGAATCGGCTGTTCGCCGCCAGAGACTTGCGGGCACTATTTCGCGGCAAAACCCCGCGAAGGCGTGTGCGTGGAAATTGCGCGGAAGATCGGATTCGCCGGGCCGGCTTCTGCCATTGCCACGAGGCGCAGGGGAATGCGGGGCGGTGAAGCGGGTTTGAGCGAGCCTTTGTGCACAGGCGCATCCGCAGTCCCTATCGTACCGTGGATGCGATATGTGTCAGCGCGGGCAGGGCGCGATGGAGACGAAGCGTGATTCTTGCTGAGCCGACACTGGATGATGTCATGGATGACGCCCGCGCCTGGCAGGCCGTGCTGTCGCGCGAAAAGGCGTTCGACGGCCGCTTCGTTACCGGAGTGCTGACAACCGGCATTTACTGCCGGCCCTCCTGCTCGGCGCGTCATCCCCGGCGGGAGAATGTGCGGTTCTTCGCCGGGCCTTCCGCAGCGGAAGCCGAAGGGCTGCGTCCATGTCTGCGATGCCGCCCCAACGAGGTGGCGCGCGACGAGGAAGCGATATCGCGCGCGCTCGCTCTTCTGTCCGATCCGGAGGAGGCTCCCGGCCTGTCCGAACTGGCCGCCACGGTGGGATATAGCCCCGCGCATTTCCAGCGCGTGTTCAAGCGGGCTGTGGGGCTGTCTCCTACGCAGTACCTGCGCTCGCGCCGCATGGAATTGGCGAGCGACGCGCTGAGCGCCGGTGCCAGCGTGACCGAAGCGATCTACGAGGCGGGGTACAGCACGCCGTCGCGGTTCTACGAAGCGAGCGAGGGGAGAATGGGCATGACGCCTTCGGCATGGCGCAACGGCGGACGCGGCGTAACGATTCGCTGGACCGTGGTACCGACGACCCTCGGACAGATGCTCGTCGCGGCAACCGAAAAAGGCGTGTGCCGCCTGTCCTTCGCGGAGGGCCGGCAGGAACTGGCCGGTCGTTTTCCCAACGCCGAACTGGTCGACGGCGGAGAAGACTTCGCGAAGCTGGTCGAGCAGGTCGTGTCTGCTGTCGAGCAACCCGGAGAGAGCCGGGCGATCCCGCTCGATGTCCAGGGCACGGCGTTTCAGGAAGCGGTCTGGCAGGAATTGCAGCGTATCCCTGCCGGTGAAACGCGCACCTACGCCCAGATCGCTGCTGCAATCGGCAAGCCGGGCGCGGTTCGCGCGGCGGGCACCGCTAACGGAGCGAACAACGTGGCCGTGTTGATCCCCTGCCACCGCGTCATCCGCACCGACGGATCGGTAGGCGGCTACGCCTATGGCGAAGAGATCAAGCGTGAATTGTTGCGGCGCGAGAGCGAGCGCGGCGGGCGCTAGTCGAGCTTGGGCGTGAAGCCCGGCTCGGCCTTTTCCATGGCCCTGCGATAGGCGGCGCGCTCACCGATGCGCTTCAGGTACGCCTGGATGTTCGGTTTGTCGTCGATGGAATAGGGGCCGAGACTACGCATCGTAGTGAGTGGAAAGCCCATCATGATGTCGGCCGTGGTCAGTTCGCTACCGCCCAGATAGGCGGTCTTGCCGAGTTGATCTTCCACCTGCTGCCAGGCGCGTGCCTTGCGATCCTGCGCGAGCGCCGGCAGTTCCTTCGCGCCGGTCGCACGGGCAGACAATTCCATCATTACATTCGCCATGAAGGTGCCATTGGCGAAGTGGAACCAGAACAGGTGCTGCGCGAAATTGTCGTCGTCCGCTTTAGGACAAAGCCGCCATTCGCCATAGCGACCGGCGATATATTCGACGATCGCACCGCTCTCTCCCAGCGTCAGGGCGCCGTCGGTGATAACCGGCGCGGTGCCCGAGGGATGCAGCGCCTTGTACTCGTCGGGCGCAAGACGATTGTCCGCCCGCCGGTCATAGAGCTTCAGCTCGTAGTCGAGGCCGAGCTCCTCGCAGAGCCATACGATGCGTTCGGACTGAGACTGGCGAAGGTGGTGGACGGTCAGCATGCTAATCCTCTCGTATGGCCTTAAGCGTCTAGTCCCCAACCCAATGCTTGCTCGCGGGTTCCAGGCTGTCGAGAAAGGCCTCTGCCGTATCGAGATAGGCCTTGCGCTTGTCGGCATCCATCCGGTCCCAATTCGCATAGACGCGGGAAATCCGGCGGTTCTTTTCGAACAGGGTGCGGTGGCGGTCCATGAAATGCCAGTAGAGCGAGTTGAACGGGCACGAGCCTTCGCCGGTCTTCTTCGAGACCTTGTAGTGGCAATCCCCGCAATAGTCGGACATTTTGTTGATGTAATTGCCGCTCGCCGCATAGGGCTTGGAGGCCAGTCGCCCTTTGTCCGCCCATAGCGCCATGGCCGCGACATTGGGCAGCTCCACCCATTCGTAGGCGTCGGCATAGACGACGAGGAACCAGTCCTCGACCTGCTGCGGCTCGATCCCGGCGATCAGCGCGAAGTTGCCCAGCACCATCAGCCGCTGAATGTGATGCGCGTGGGCATTCTCGCGCGTGGAGCGGACGCAGTCGGCGATGCAGCGCATCCGGGTGTCGCCGGTCCAGTAGAACTCGGGCAGCGCGCGCCGCGCCTGCAGGGCATTGGCCGATCGCAGCTGGGGCATGTCGAGCCAGTAGATGCCGCGCACATATTCGCGCCAGCCGATGATCTGGCGGATGAACCCTTCGACCGCATTCAGCGGGGCGTCACCGGCTTGGTAGGCCTGCTCCGCGCGCCGGCAGCAGTCGAGCGGATCGAGCAACCCGAGGTTGATCGAGGTAGACAGGAGCGAGTGGTAGAGGTCGTCCTGCCCGTGGACCATCGCGTCCTGATACTTGCCGAACTCGGGCAGCCGCTCGGCAATGAACGCATCGAGCGCCTTGTCGGCCTGATCCGACGTGACCGGCCAGCCGAACTTGTCGAGATCGCCGAAATGATCGGCGGATTCGCTTTGAACCATCTCGATCACCTCGCACGTGATCTCGTCAGGTTCGAAGCGCGGGGCCGGTGGCGGGGCCATGTCCTCGTCGGGCGAGGCGCGGTTCTGCTTGTCGTAGTTCCATTCGCCGCCTTCGGGGGCGTCACCATTCATGAGCAGACCGGTGCGCCGGCGCATGTCGCGGTAGAAGCTTTCCATCAGCAGGCTGTTGCGACCGTCGGCCCAGTCGCGGAATTCGTCGATGGAGCATAGAAAGCGGTCGTCGGGCAGGATCTCGACATCGATGTCCAGCTTGTCCGCCCAGGCATCGATCATCTCGCGCACCCTCAGTTCGCCGGGTTCGACGACGCGGATGCGGTCCGGCGCATGGCGCTTGACCGCCCGCTTGACTTCGCCGGTGAAGCTGCCGGTGTTGTCCTTGTCGGTCAGCTTCACATAGTCGACTTGCCAGCCGGCCTGCTCCAGCTCGGCGGCGAAGTGGCGCATGGCCGAGAGGATGAGCGCGATCTTCTGCTTGTGGTGTTTGACGTAAGTGGTCTCGTCGCGGACCTCCATCATCAGCACGACGGTATCGGCCTTGGTCTGGCCGCGCAGCGAGGCGAGGGTGCGGGTGAGCTGATCGCCTAGGATGGGAACGAGAGTCTTGCCTGCCATGGGAAACCTAACCGGTCAGCGCGCGCTTTGTGCCGCTATACGAAGCTGTAAGGGTCGATATCGATGCTGACGCGCACCCCCCGCGGGAATTGTAGCGGTTCGAGCCAGTCGCGCAGGGCCTTCTGCAATTCGGCCGAGCGGCGCGCGTTGATCAGCAGGCGGAAGCGATAGCGACCGCGTAGCAGGGATAGCGGGGCGGGGGCGGGACCAAGCACCAGCATGTCCGGGAGGTTCGGGGCGGTACCGCCAATGGCGCGGGCAGCCGACAGGGCTTCCGCCTGATCCTCCGAACTCACGATGATCGCGGCCCAGCGCCCGAACGGCGGCGCACCGGCATCCCGGCGGGATTCGGTTTCGGCCGCATAGAAGGCATCACGGTCGCCATTCGCGAGCGCGGCGATGACGGAGGCTTCCGGGTGGCGCGTCTGGATCAGCACTTCGCCTGGCTTCTCGCCGCGGCCCGCGCGCCCGGCGACCTGCGCGACCTGCTGGTAGGTTCGCTCCGCCGCCCGCAGGTCGCCACCTTCGAGCCCTAGATCGGCATCGATCACGCCGACCAGCGTCAGTTCGGGGAAGTGATAGCCCTTGGTGACGAGCTGCGTGCCGATGATGACGTTGATCGCTCCGCCTTCGGCCTTGGCGACGAAATCGCCGATCGCTTCGGGGGTGTTCATTGTGTCCGACGTCACAAGCGCGGTGCGGGCCTCGGGCAGGATCTCCGCGACTTCGTCGGCGATCCGTTCCACGCCCGGCCCGCAGGCGACAAGGCAGTCCGCCGTCCCGCACTCGGGGCAGGCATCGGGTACCGGTACTTCGTGCCCGCAATGATGGCAGGCGAGCCGCTGCGAAAAACGGTGTTCGACCAGCCATGCCGTGCAGTTGGGGCACTGGAAGCGGTAGCCGCAATGTCGGCAAAGCGTCAGCGGTGCATAGCCCCGGCGGTTGAGGAACAGCAGCGACTGCTCGCCGCGCGCCAGCCGGTCCTTCATTTCCTCGACCAGCCGGGGCGCCAGCCAGCGGCCCCGTTCCGGCACTTCCTTGCGCAGATCGATGATCTCGATCTCGGGTAGCATGGCGCCGCCGAAACGGTCGGGCAGCTCGATCTTGCGATAGACCCCGGCTTCGGCGAGCTGCATCGATTCGAGCGCGGGCGTCGCGCTGGCGAGGATCACCGGGATCGCCTCGAACTTGGCGCGGATCACGGCAACGTCGCGGGCATTGTAGCGCACGCCGTCGTCCTGCTTGAATGAGACCTCATGCGCCTCGTCTACAACGATGAGCCCGAGGCTGGCGTAAGGCAGGAATAGCGCCGAGCGGGCACCCACGACGACTTGCGCCTCGCCATGCGCGATCGCGCGCCATGCCCGGCGCCGCTCGCTCGACTTGACCGACGAGTGCCACAGGATCGGCGCGACGCCGAAGCGCTGCTCGAAGCGGCGCAGGAAGTTCTCGGTCAGCGCGATCTCGGGTAGCAGCACCAGCACCTGCCGGCCCAGCCGCAGGGCCTCGGCCACGGCCTCGAAATAGCATTCTGTCTTGCCCGAGCCGGTGACACCATCAAGCAGGAAGGGCGCGAAAGCATGGTCCTTGACCGCTGCCACGAAAGTGTCTGCCGCTTCCTTCTGCGCCTCGCTTAGCCTGGGTGCTGCGAAATCGGGCCGGGCAGGGGGATAAGGGCGGTCGAGATCGACCATTACTGGTTCCAGCAGCCCCGCGCCGACCATGCCGCGCAACACGCCTTCGGATACGCTCGCCAGTTCGGCCAGTTCGCGGATCGAGCCCTGTTCGCCTTGCAGCGCGTCAAGTGCGGCGGCGCGCTGGGGCGTCATCCGCTTGGGTTCCTCGCCGGTCAGACGGTATTCGGTGGTGGTGCCGCCCCCGCGCAGTGCCGCCGTGCTGCCGAGCGCCATGCGCGCGACCGACGACAGCGGGGCGCAGTAATAATCGGCCGTCCATTCGATCAGCCGCCGCAGTTGGGCCGGCAGCGGCGGAACGGGCAGCACTTCAAGCAGCGGCCGTAATTTAGATGCGGGCACATCCTGCGCGCTCAGGCGTTCTGCTTCCCACACAATGCCGAGAACCTGACGCGGCCCCAGCGGGGCGACGACGACTGAACCGTATTCGACCGTCATTCGCTCCGCTACACGGTAGTCGAGAACGCCCAGTGCGGCATTGAAAACAAGGAGTCGGACGCGTTCCATCGCCTTTGCATATAGGCGCCGGTCGCTCCCGAGGTGAAGGAGGTGTGTATGCAAGACTGGGGATCGGGTGAATTTGCACTGGGGCGCCGCGCGCTTCTGGCCGGATTGTTCGCATCGGGAGCGCTGGCCGTGTCCGGCTGCGCGACGATCGGGACGATGAGCTACGTCGAGATCGTGCAGCGGCTCCTGCGCCATTCCACCCAGCGCGCTTTCGCACGGCTGACCGAACCAGACGGTTTCTGGGACAGCGCCGTTGCCCGCATCGATCTGCCGGTCCTGTTCGGCAAGCCCGGCACGCTCGCCGGCGCGGTACTGAAATCACCGGCGTTCCGTGAGAAGCTGCAGCACGAACTCAACACCCTTGCCGAAGACGGCGCCCGCAGGGCCGCGCCGGTCGTGGCCGAAGCGGTACGCAACATTGCGATCACCGATGCCCTGGCACTGATCAAGGGCGGCAAGACGGCCGCGACCACTTATCTGCGCCAGGCCATGGGCCCGGCTCTGGTCAATGCGATGATCCCCGAACTCGATCAGGCGATGCGCCTTGCCGAAAACCCGATTCTCAATCAGGCGATTTCTGCGCTGTCGGGTGTCAGCATCACCGATGCCGCGCACGCCCTTGCGCTCGATGCCGACAACGCCATCTGGTACGAGATCGGCGCCAGCGAAGCGGAAATCAGGGAGAATCCGGCCGCGACCAACGATCCAGTGCTGATTGCTGGGCTGAAGGGTCTTTAGGCGAGGACGAATTTCGTCGGCTGTCGTTGTGAATGCTGTTTGGAACGTTCCCCCGAAACCGGATGCTCCGGATATGCCGACTTAGCTGCCGAAGGCACTAGGGGACGCCACAGCAGCTTGTTTTGTCCGCGATACGCCAATTACCGTCGTTCGATTTCTTGTACGTAACGAAAAATTTATTCCCAATTTCGCGGTTTGATTCGCGGACGCTGAAAAATACCTGAGTACCATCATCTGATAATGCTGGTGCAGAAATGCTCAAAAAGCCAAATGGGATTGGCCCTTTCAATTTTGATCCTCTTTGATCAAAGGCATCTGATACCAACTTGTTATATTCACGGTCATTCAGCGTCACACTATTTTTCTGGTACCAATCTCTTAAATTAGTGCATGCCTTAAGCGCTTGGACCTCCCCCGCCAACTTGCGCTGGCGGGGGAGGTCCGGATCGCCTCTTAACTCTGGGTGATCTACTAGAAACTCATCAATACTCTTATTTGTAAGAATATTCAGTTCGTCGGAGGGCGGTGCAAACTCAATTGCTATTGGGCCCCCAGCGTTTTCCCTGAACGCCTTTACATGGAGCAAGGCAACCTCGCAGGCGATAGGTGAAACACGAGATGACTCATCGGCGATTGAACAGGCCGAAAATGTCTGTGTCGTCACGAGCAAAATTGTGATTTTCCCAGGAGCTTTCATGGCAAGCGCATGCGGCTTTCCCACCAGCAATGCAATTCCCGCTTTGCCCGGACGTGCCAGCTATCAGGTCTATGCACAGACGCAGCGCGAAAGCCGGTTGCCCGTCCCAACCGCAATTTGCTCTCCCGACCTAGCCGCGCCGCGCCCGCTTCCCTATAGCGCGCCCGAGACTCGTCACTTCAGGATCACACCATGAAATTCTTCGTCGACACCGCCGAAATCGCCGACATCAAGGAGCTTGCCGATACCGGTCTGCTCGACGGCGTCACCACCAACCCCTCGCTGATCGCCAAGTCCGGCCGTGATTTCATGGAAGTCACCAAGGAAATCTGCGGCATCGTGCACGGCCCGGTGAGCGCCGAAGTCGTCGCGCTCGACCATGCCGGGATGATGCGTGAGGCCGAGGTGCTGCGCAAGATCGCCGACAACGTATGCATCAAGGTGCCGCTGACGGTCGATGGCCTCAAGACCTGCAAGAAGCTCACCGGCGACGGCACGATGGTCAACGTCACGCTGTGCTTCTCGGCCAATCAGGCGCTTCTCGCTGCAAAGGCCGGCGCGACATTCATCTCGCCGTTCATCGGTCGTCACGACGACAACGGCTTCGATGGCATGGACCTGATCCGCGACATCCGCCTGATCTACGACAACTATGCCTTCCAGACCGAAATCCTCGCCGCCTCGATCCGCCACGGCGTGCATGTGCTGGAAGCGGCCAGGATCGGTGCCGACGTGATGACCGCGCCGCCGGCCGTCATCAAGGGCCTGTTCAAGCATGTCCTCACCGAAAAGGGCATCGAAGGCTTCCTTGCCGACTGGGCGAAGACCGGCCAGTCGATCTGAGGTCGCGCAGGCATCCTTCGACAGGCTCAGAATGAGCGGAGATAGGCGGACACGCCTTTCCAGAACCGCTCAGGCTGAGCTTGTCGAAGCCCTTTCGCGAATACTCGGGCATCGTCCATTTGAGCCTCCTACACTGATGCGCTAGGCAAATTGGCAATGTCAGACGAATCCCCCTCAGACCGCTTCAAGTCCGTTCTCGCCGGCGCCAGCCGCGCCATCGCGCATGAGAAGGAGATCGAGGTCAACTGGACGGCCGATGCGCCCAGCGCCAGCGGCGGCACGTTCCGCCTGCCGATGCCGGGCCGCAGCCTTCCGCGCGGGGCAGCGATGCAGGCGCGCGGCTATGCCGACAGCTTCGCGCTGAAGGTGCGGCATCACAACGACAAGCTGCATATGCGCAAGGCGCCGTCCGAACCCTCGGCCCGCGCCTGTTACGATGCTGTCGAGGCGGTTCGCTATGAGGCGCTGGGGGCCAACGCCTATCCCGGCATGCGCGAGAACCTCGACGCGTCGCTGATGGCGCGCATGGCATCCGATCCGATCATGCGGGCGGAAACCCCCGATCAGGTGCCGGTGCAGTCGGCCTTGGCGTTGATGCTGCGCGAGAAGCTGACCGGTCAGCCGATTCCCGAAGCGGCGCAGGCCGGTGTCGACATGGTCCGCTCGTGGATCGAGGAGAAGGCCGGCGGCGATTTCGATGCGCTGGCCCAGTCGATCCAGGATCAAAACGCTTTCCAGACGCTCTCGCTGGACATGCTCCAGCACCTCGAGCTGACTCGCCCCGAGGATATCGAGCAGCCGCCCGACGAGCCCGACGATCAGGACGGTGACGAGGAGACCGAGGAAGAGCAGGACGGCGACGACGCCGGGCAGGAACAGCAGCCTTCCGAAATGTCGGCTGAACCTTCGCAGGGCGAGGACGAGGGCGAAAGCGAGAGCGAGGGCGAAGCCTCCGACGAAATGGAGGACGGCCAGGAAGGCGACGAGGGCGAAGAGGGCATGATGCCCGTTCGCCCGAACCGGCCATGGACCGACATCCCCGACGGATTCGACTACAAGGTCTTCACCGAGGCCTTCGACGAGGTCACTGCCGCTGCCGAGCTGTGCGACGACGAGGAACTGACGCGGCTTCGCGCCTACCTCGATGCCCAGCTCAAGGGCCTGCAGGGTGTCGTCACCCGGCTCGCCAACCGTCTCCAGCGCCGGCTGATGGCGCAGCAAAGCCGGTCGTGGGATTTCGATCAGGAAGAGGGGCTGCTCGATGCCGCGCGTCTGGCGCGTGTGGTCGTCTCGCCCGGTCAGTCGCTGTCGTACAAGGTCGAGCGCGACGTCGAGTTCAAGGACACGGTCGTCACGCTGCTGCTCGACAATTCGGGCTCTATGCGCGGGCGGCCGATCTCCATCGCCGCGATCAGTGCCGATGTGCTGGCGCGCACGCTCGAACGGTGCGGCGTGAAGGTCGAGATTCTCGGCTTCACAACCCGCAACTGGAAGGGCGGTCTCAGCCGCGATGCTTGGCTTACGGCTGGAAAGCCGGCGAATCCCGGCCGTCTCAACGATTTGCGCCATATCATCTACAAGCAGGCCGACGAGCCCTGGCGCCGCGCCCGCAAGAACCTCGGGTTGATGATGCGCGAGGGGCTGCTCAAGGAAAACATCGACGGCGAGGCCTTACTCTGGGCGCACCAGCGCCTGCTCGCGCGTCCTGAGGACCGCCGCATCCTGATGGTGATCTCCGACGGCGCGCCTGTCGACGATTCGACCCTGTCGGTGAACTCGGCGGGGTACCTCGAGGCACATTTGCGCAAGGTGATCGAATGGATCGAGGCGAAGAGCCCGGTGCAACTGGTGGCGATCGGCATCGGCCATGACGTGACGCGCTACTATCGCCGTGCCGTGACGATCATGGATGCCGAACAGCTTGGCGGCACGATGATTGAGCAGCTGGCCGGTCTGTTCGAGGAAGAATGATCACATAGCCGGATTTCAAGCCGATCCGCGAAATTGCAGGGAAATGCCGATGGACGTTGCCGAAGCTGTTGCCTCCCGTCGCTCGATCAGGGCGTTCACCGAACAGGCGGTCGAACCGGAAACCCTGCGCCGTGTGCTGGAAGCGGCGCGGATGGCACCTTCGGGCTGCAACTACCAACCCTGGGAAGCGACGGTCCTCACCGGCGCACCGCTCAAGGCGCTTCAGGAAGTGCTTCTGGCCAGCAAGCAGGACGACCCGCTTGAATACAACTTCTCGGCTCCCGCGCAGGAGGAAAAGTACCGGCAGCGCCTGAGCACGCTGGGCGCGCAGATGTACGGCGCGATGGCTATCGGGCGCGAGGATGTGGATCAGCGCAATCTATTCTCCCAGCAGAACCTCACCTCGTTCGGTGCGCCGGTGCTGCTGTTGAGCCATTTCCCCAAGCTGATGAAGGAGCCGCAATGGTCCGATGTCGGCATGTGGCTGCAGACGATCATGCTGCTGCTGCGCGGCGAAGGTCTCGATTCCTGCCCGCAGGAATGGATGGGCCTCTACGGGCGGACCATCAAGGCGCACCTGGGCCTGTCCGACGATACGCTGCTGTTCTGCGGTCTGGCGATCGGCTACCGCGATCCCGATGCGCCGGTGAACAATTTCGAGCGCGAGCGCGTGCCGCTGGACGATCAGGTGCGTCTTCTCGGATTTTGAGTTGAGATTGGCAAACCAGCTCGGCGTGTCTTTTTCCCATTGCGGGGCAGGGTCGTGATGCACGGCTTGCTCTGGGTGCCGTTCACGCTGACGGCAGCCTTCGCGCAGGTTCTGCGCAATGCCGTGCAATCTCGTCTCACGGCCCGCATCGGCACGGTGGGCGGCACGCAGGTACGCTTCGTTTACGGATTGCCGTTCGCCGCGATCCTGCTTGCGATCTATCTCTTGTTCGTCCCGAGCCCGATCCCGCCGATCCCGGCCGAGGCGCTGGCCTGGTCGTTTGCGGGTTCCGTGACGCAGATCGTGGCAACGGCGCTGATGCTCGTGGTCATGGCCAAGCGTGATTTCGGCGTGGCCTATGCCTACATCAAGACCGAACCGGTGACTGTTGCGGTTCTCGGCTTCGTGCTGATCGGCGACCGGTTGTCTTGGCTCGGCTGGGTCGCCGTGCTGATCGTGACAGTCGGCGTGGTCATGGCCTCGCTGCGCATGGGAGACAGTGCGGCCAAGCTCAGGGAATGGAAACCGCTCGTGGTCGGCGTTGCCAGCGGTGCGCTGTTCGGCCTGACCGCAATCTGTTTCCGCGCGTCGATCGATCTGGTGCCGCAGGGCGGCTTCATGCTGCGCAGCCTGACAATGCTGGTCGTTTCGCTGGCAATCCAGTCGGTGACGCTCGCGGTGTGGTTCGTCCTGAAGGATGCCTCCGGTTTCTTCGGTTCGCTGCGAGAATGGCGGCTGAGCGTACTGGCAGGAGCGCTTGGCGCGCTGGCGTCGGCGGGCTGGTTCATCTCGTTCTCGCTTACGCTGGCGGCGAACGTCCGCACGCTGGCGCTGATCGAAATGCCCGTCGTGGCGGTAATGTCGCGGTACGTCTCCGGTCGCTGGCTGACAGCGCGCGAATGGTTCGGTTTCGTGCTGATAACGCTCGGCGTGGCGGTCCTGATGGTCTCGCACGCTTGACTGGGACGGCGTGCCGCCTAATGCCCCGTGCCCATGACCTTTCGACAAGCTCAAGGCGAGCGGAACTTGCATACCCTTACGCTCTTCAACAGCCTCACGCGCCAGCTCGAGCCGTTTCAGCCCGTCCATGACGGCGAGGCGCGCGTTTATACCTGCGGGCCGACCGTCTACAACTACCCGCACATCGGCAACATGCGCGCCTATGTCTTCGCGGACGTTCTGGGCCGCACGCTGAGCTACAAGGGCTACAAGCTCACCCACGTCATCAACATCACCGACGTTGGCCATCTCACCGACGATGCCGATGCCGGTGAGGACAAGATGGAGAAGATGGCGGCCGAGCGCGCGCAGTCCATCTGGGACATCGCCAGGCACTATACCGAGGCCTACTGGGCCGACATCAAGGCGCTCAACATCCGCGAGCCGGCCAAGTGGTCGATCGCCACCGACTACGTGCCGCAGATGATCGATTTCGCGAAGTCGATTGCCGACAAGCACTGCTATGAACTCGACAGCGGCCTCTACTTCGATGTCTCGACCGTGGCCGATTATGGCCGCTTGGCGCGTGCGGTAACCGAGGAAGGCGAAAGCCGGATCGAAACAGTCGAGGGCAAGCGCAACGCCGCCGACTTCGCGATCTGGCGCAAGACCCCGCCGGGCGAAAAGCGCCAGATGGAATGGGATTCACCCTGGGGCAAGGGCGCGCCGGGCTGGCATCTCGAATGCTCGGTGATGTCCGGTGACCTGCTGGGCTTTCCCTTCGACATCCATACCGGAGGCATCGACCACCGCGAAATCCACCACCCCAACGAGATCGCGCAGAACCAGGCGTTCTGCTGCACCAATGGGTTGGACCTGCCCGCCAATTCGGGCGCGCGGGTGTGGATGCACAACAACTTCCTCGTCGAGCGCTCGGGCAAGATGAGCAAGTCGTCGGGTGAGTTCCTGCGGCTGCAATTGCTTATCGACAAGGGCTACCACCCGCTCGCCTACCGGATGATGTGCCTGCAGGCGCATTACCGCAGCGAACTGGAGTTCAGCTGGGAAGGGCTGGGCGCTGCCCTGACCCGCCTCAAGCGCATGCTCATGGCGGCTGAACGTCTGGCCGATGTGGAGGCCGGTGAGGCGCGACACCAGAAGTTGGCGCCCATGCTCGATGCCTTCGACAAGGCCATGAGCGAGGATCTCAACACGCCCGTCGCGCTCACCGCGCTGGAGGATGTGCTATCCGCCAAGAAGGTCGATCCCTCGGCGAAGCGGGCGGTCGTCGAACTTATGGACGGTGTGCTGGGGTTGCGCTTGTTCGACATGGCGCGCGCCGATCTGCGCATCAGACCCAAGGCCGCCGAGATCAGCGAATCCGAGATCGAGGACGTGCTGGCTCGCCGCAAGCAGGCCCGCGCGGACAAGGATTTCGCCGCGTCCGATGCTTTGCGCGATGAACTTGCTGCGCGCGGAATCGAGGTGATGGACGGCGATCCGCTCGGCTGGGAATGGAAGCTGGGTTGACCGGCGCGAGCCCGCGACCGCTCGGGCGTTGATGTTCTTGCTAACTGGTAATTCCATCAGGACGATTTCCTGATCGAGGCGTGTATTTCGCTTCGGGAATGGCCGGGATGTCTGTTACCCGGACAAGGACCGGTAATGGGAGGAATGGTCGTGGCAGAAGCTGACAAGACCAAGGCGTCTGATCTTTTCGTGCAATGTCTGGAAGCGGAAGGCGTCGAGTACGTTTTTGGTGTTCCGGGTGAAGAAAACCTGGATTTTCTCGATTCGCTTTCGCGCTCTTCCAAGATCAAACTCATTCTCACCCGCCATGAGCAAGGCGCCGGCTTCATGGCCGCGACTTATGGACGCCACACCGGCAAGGCGGGCGTCTGCCTGTCGACGCTGGGGCCGGGCGCGACCAATCTCGTGACCGCGGCGGCCTATGCAACGCTGGGCGGCATGCCGATGATGATGATCACCGGCCAGAAGCCGATCAAGAAATCGAAGCAGGGGCGCTTCCAGATCCTCGACGTGGTCGCGATGATGCATCCGATCACCAAGTATGCCCACCAGATGGCTTCGGCGGACAACATCCCGAGCCGCCTGCGCGAGGCGTTCCGGATTGCCGAAGAGGAAAAGCCCGGCGCGACGCATATCGAGCTTCCCGAGGATATCGCGGACGAGTACACCGATTCGCATCCTATTCCGCGCTCCATCGTCCGTCGCCCGACCGCCGACATGAAGTCGATCGTGCAGGCCTGCGAGGCGTTGGAAAAGGCGCGGCGTCCGGTGCTGGTCATCGGCGCGGGCGCCAACCGCAAGATGACGAGCAAAATGCTCAACGAGTTCGTCGAGAAGACGGGCATTCCCTTCCTGACTACGCAGCTCGGCAAGGGCGTGATCGACGAACGCCATCCCAAGTTCCTGGGCTGCGCGGCGCTTTCGGCCGGCGACTTCGTTCACCGCGCCATCGATGCTTCCGACTGCATCGTGAACATCGGCCACGACGTGATCGAGAAGCCGCCGTTCTTCATGCACAACGAACCCAACCAGCATGAGCGGACGGTCATTCACATCTCGACCAAGACGGCCGAGGTCGATCCGGTCTATTTCCCGCAGATCGAGGTGATCGGCGATATTGCCAACGCCATGTGGCAGATCAAGGAAGCGATCACGCCGTCGCCCAAGTGGGATTTCTCCGGCATGCTCGAATTCCGCAAGGCGGAAGTGGCCCATACGTCCAAGCTGGCCTCGGACGAGCGCTTCCCGATCTTCCCGCCGTACGTCGTGCAGCAGGTTCGCGACGCCATGCCCGACGACGGGATCATCTGCCTCGACAATGGCATCTACAAGATCTGGTTCGCGCGCGGCTATGTCGCCTGCAAACCGAACACGGTGCTGCTCGACAATGCGCTCGCGACCATGGGCGCCGGCCTGCCCTCGGCCATGGCAAGCGCGATGGTCTATCCCGACCGCAAGATCTTCGCGATCTGCGGCGACGGCGGCTTCATGATGAACAGTCAGGAGCTGGAAACAGCCGTCAGGCTCGGGCTCAATCTCACGGTGCTGATCCTCAACGACAATGCCTACGGCATGATTCGCTGGAAGCAGTCGAATATGGGCTTCGAGGATTTCGGCCTCGACTACGGCAACCCCGATTTCGTCCAGTATGCCCAGAGCTACGGTGCCGAGGGCTATCGGGTGGAAAGCGCTCAGCATCTGCGCGAACTGCTGGTCCATTGCCGCGACACGCCGGGCGTCCACCTGATCGACTGCCCGGTCGATTATTCCGAGAACGACCGCATTCTGAATACCGAGATCAAGGACCTGTCGCGCGCGCTCTAGCCGGTGCGTGCTTTCTCCTCGAGCGAAGCGATCGAGATTGCTCTGGATCGCTTCGCTCGAGGGCGTTCCTAGCCGTCACTCAGTAGCAGGAACTCCGCTTCGATCTGCAGGCGCGGGGAGGGGGTATGATCCCGTTCGATACGCGCAATTGAGGCATCGGCGACGAGATGTCCCGGAACCTCGAATTCGTGGTCGGGAAGCGCCGCTATGAAGGCTTCGCCCGGCAGCGCCCCCTCGGGGCCATGAAAAGCCAGAACGGCGGAGTGGCGCGTGCCTTCGAAGGTGGCGCTTGTCCAGGGACGCTCGGAATGGCTCAGGAACTCGGCCTGCGGTCCTGCTAGCTCCAGGACCTGTGACAGCAGCCGCAGCCAGGGGGCGCGCGTGGCCGCGCAGGAGGAGACGGCGCGTACAATCTCACTGTGCATGACGGCCCTCCTGCGCGCCGGCAAGATAGCCTTTCATGAATGTCTCGACGCGTGTGGCCGTGCGTTCGCGGGGGATGCGGCCATTGCGCAGGTCCAGCACGAAGCGAGGGTCATGCGCTGCGAGGCGTCCGAATTTCGTGCAGGGCATGTTGGTCTGGCGCAGGAAACGCTCGATCCGGGGCAGAAGCATCTGGACAGGTCCTTCCGTTTAGATTTGTTTATGTTCCCTAAATGTTCCAAGCGAAATCCTACTTGTCTAGGAAATTTCTTTCATATATCGATTACAAGATGGAAACCGGCGATGTCCCGCGGCGCTTGCTCGAATTGGCCGATGCCCGGCGGGTCAGTCTCGCCTCGCTATCCCGCATGATCGGCAAGAATTCGAGTTATTTGCAGCAGTTTGTTCGCAAGGGTAGTCCGCGCAAGCTCGAGGAAGGCGACCGCGGAATGCTCGCCCGATTCTTCGGTGTGGACGAAGTGGAGCTGGGAAAACCAAGGGATAATTCCTTTGCGATCGCCGGGGCTCCGGTTCGCGCCGAATGGGTGGACGTTGCGCGCCTGACCCTGGGGGCTTCGGCAGGACCGGGGGCATCTGAGCCCGACGAGAGCGCTTTCGATGCGATTCGGTTTTCGGTGCGCTGGCTGCGGAGCATGGGGCTGGAGGCCGAAAGTCTCTCGGCGATCGCCGTGACCGGCGATTCGATGGAACCCACCTTGCGCGATGGGGACGAGATCCTGGTCGACCGCACGCCGCACTCGGTGCGCGATGGCATCCATGTTGTCCGTCTGGAAGATAACCTGCTGGTCAAGCGCGTCTATGCGAGTAGGCCGGGCGTGATCACGCTGCTGAGCGACAACCCCGCCTATCGCCCGATAGAATGCCAGCCGGATGAAGTGGATGTGATCGGGCGCGTCGTCTGGAAAGGCGGGCGGATCTGACGCTGCATTGCAGCGGTTGCAATCGGCGCGCACTGCCGCCATTTCCGGGGACATGACCGAGACAAACCAGCCGATGCGCGTCGGCATCATTCCCGTTACCCCGCTGCAGCAGAACTGCTCGCTGATCTGGTGCACGAAGACCATGCGCGGTGCGCTTGTCGATCCCGGCGGCGATCTGCCCAAGCTGAAGCAGGCGCTGGAAAAGACCGGTGTGACGCTGGAGAAAATCCTCGTCACCCACGGACATCTTGATCACTGCGGACAGGCCGGCGTTCTGGCCAAGGAAATGGGTGTGCCCATTGAAGGGCCGCAGGAAGAAGACCGTTTCTGGATCGCGCAGCTGGACGATGATGGCCCGCGCTGGAACATGGAGGCGCATACCTTCGAGCCCGACCGCTGGCTTGAGGATGGCGACAAGGTGACTGTGGGTGAGCTGGAGCTCGACGTCGTCCATTGTCCCGGGCACACGCCGGGCCATGTGATCTTCCACCATGGTCCCAGCCAATTCGCGATCGTCGGCGACGTTCTGTTTCAGGGTGGTATCGGCCGCTGGGATTTCCCGCGCGGCAATCTGCAGGACCTGCTCGATTCGATCACCAAGAAACTCTGGCCGCTTGGCGATGATGTGACTTTCGTGCCGGGGCACGGCCCGGTGAGCACCTTCGGCGACGAGCGCCGAACCAATCCTTACGTGAGCGATGCGGCGATCAAGCGCGGTCTGCCCGTCTAGAAGCGCGCCAGGGCGATCAGAACGGCAATGACAGAAAGCCCGAGCAGGGTGAGCGCCGTAACCAGGAAGCCGACCGCGCGCAGCGGATTTGATTCGGCGTTGTCCATGCCGAAAGCATGGCTGATGCGCGCCAGCATATAAACCGACCCGACGATGGCGAGCCATGTGCCGCCTTTACCCGTCATCTCGATCACAGCGATGAGGATGAGGACGAAGGGCGTGTTCTCGACGAAGTTGGCCTGCGCTCTCATGCGTTGCATCAACAGCGGGTTGCCGCCGTCGCCATGCAGGATCTTGGCGTTGTAGCGCAGCTTGCCGGCACGGAAGGCCAGCCATATGTTCATTATGGCCGCTGCTGCGGCAAGGCTCAGTGTCGTCTGCAGAATCATTATGGTGGTCTCCCCTGGGGCAGGAGAGTTCATGGGACAGGCACGAACGGGTTGCAACTCGTCAGAAATCGGGTATAGGCGCGCCTTCGCAAGCCGCCGTGTCCGCCAACGGTCACCGGCGGCATTTTTGACATAATTGCATTTTCAGGAACAGGTGCCGAAATGGCTGTCCCTAAGAGAAAAACGTCCCCGTCCCGTCGGGGCATGCGCCGCAGCCACGATGCCCTCAAGGCTGAAGCGTTCCACGAGTGCTCGAATTGTGGCGAGCTGAAGCGCCCGCACAACCTCTGCAACGCTTGCGGCCACTACAACGGTCGTGAAATCGTTGCAGTCGAGATCTAAGACCACCAAAGTCTTAGCATTTCGAGTTTCGGAGAGAGCCCATGAGTTTGCCGCGTATCGCCGTTGACGCGATGGGCGGCGATGAGGGCGTGCGCGTCATGATCGAAGGCGCCGCGCTTGCGCGCCGTCGGCACGACCAGTTCAAGTTCCTGCTGGTTGGGGACGAGCCGCGGATCGAGGCCGCGCTCGAAAAACACCCGAACCTGCGGGCCAGCTCCGAAATCCTGCACACCGACGACGTCATCAGCGGTGAGGACAAGCCGAGTCAGGCTCTTCGCCGCGCCAAGACGACGTCGATGGGGCGCGCGATTCAGGCAGTGAAGAACGGCGATGCCGGCGCAGCTGTCAGTGCCGGCAATACCGGCGCGCTGATGGCGATTGCCAAGCTGACGCTGCGGACCATGCCGGGCATCGATCGTCCTGCGCTGGCGGCTCTGCTGCCGACGCTGGGCGATAATGACGTCATCATGCTCGATCTCGGTGCCAACACCGAGTGCGACAGCCGCAACCTCGTGCAGTTTGCCATCATGGGCTCGGCCTATGCCCGCGTTGCCACCGGGCGCAAAGAGCCGCGTGTGCGCTTGCTCAATATCGGTACCGAGGAAATCAAGGGTACCGACCTGCTCCGCGATGCGGCGGCAACGTTGAAAGGGGCGGCCGAGGATCTCGCAATTTCTTTCGACGGCTTCACCGAAGCGGACAAGATGTGCCGCGGCGACGTTGATGTCGTCGTCACCGACGGATTTTCCGGAAATATTGCGCTCAAGGCTGTAGAAGGTACCGCTCGCTTCGTGGGCGACCTCCT
Organism: Novosphingobium indicum; assembly: GCF_014645195.1. Lineage (GTDB taxonomy): Bacteria > Pseudomonadota > Alphaproteobacteria > Sphingomonadales > Sphingomonadaceae > Novosphingobium > Novosphingobium indicum. Next base: position 96,786 of record NZ_BMLK01000007.1, read on the forward strand.
GCGCCGCAGTTTCGCCAGTTCCCTGCGCTCGAAGATCGGCTTTCTGATCTCGCGCCCGGCGACGGAACTGCTCAAGCATCACCTCGACCCCAATAATCATAACGGCGCCGTCTTCCTTGGCCTCAATGGCATTGTCGTGAAGAGTCATGGCGGAGCCAATGCCGCAGGTGTGGCCAATGCCGTAGCGGTTACCGCACGGCTTCTGGAGGAAAACGTGACCGAGCGCATTACTGCAGACCTTGCCCGTGTGGGCGGGGAATCCTGGCGCATGCCGCGCCCGCAGGAAGAACGCGCCTGATGTTGCGGTCGGTTCTTCTCGGCACCGGTTCTGCGCTTCCGCGGCGCGCCGTCAGCAATGCCGAACTCGCTGAGCGTGTCGATACCAATGACGAATGGATCGTAGAGCGGACCGGTATTTCCAACCGCTACGTCGCCGAGCCTGACGAGACGACATCCACTCTCGCAACCGAAGCAGCGCAGAAGGCGATCGAGGCCGCCGGTATCGAGGCTTCGTCGATCGATCTGATCGTGCTGGCCACGGCAACCCCGGACCAGACCTTTCCGGCAACCGCAACTATCGTTCAGAACAACCTTGGGTGCCGCGGGGGGATCGCCTTCGACGTCGCCGCGGTCTGCTCGGGCTTTCTCTATGCCATGGGCGTGGTCGATTCGATGCTGCGCAGCGGAATGGCAAAACGCGCGCTGGTTATCGGCTCGGAAACTTTCAGCCGCATTCTCGACTGGGAAGATCGCACCACGTGCGTGCTCTTCGGCGATGGCGCCGGTGCCGTCGTGCTCGAAGCGCAGGAGCAGGAAGGCGACAAGCCGCGCGGCGTTCTTGCGACTCGCCTCCATGCCGATGGTGCGCACAACGAACTGCTCTATGTCGATGGTGGCCCCTCGACGACGGGAACAGTCGGCAAGCTGCGCATGCGCGGGCGCGAAGTTTTTCGCCACGCTGTCGTCAATCTGGCTGAAGTTCTCAAAGAAGTCATTGAAGAAGCAGGGCTTTCTATCTCTGACATCGACTGGCTCGTGCCGCATCAGGCCAATGCCCGTATCCTTGATGCCACTGCCAAGAAGCTCAGCCTCCCGCCGGAAAAGGTGGTGATGACGGTGGGGCAGCACGCCAACACTTCGGCGGCTTCGGTCCCGTTGGCTCTCGATCAGGCCGTCCGCGACGGCCGGATCGTTCAAGGCGACCTTGTTATGTTGGAGGCAATGGGCGGCGGATTTACATGGGGCGCCTGCCTGATACGCATGTAAATTCATGCTCCGAAAAATATTTAAAGTGTAATATTGCACTTAGCATTGCTTTTCCTTCATATTTTCATATGATCGTTCACAGGGGACTGCGCACGATAGGGGATTGCGGGCTTGATGCGCTCCACGGATACATTGACAAGGGCCGAGATTGCGGAAGCAATCCACAGAAAGCTTGGGCTTTCCAGGTCTGAATCACTTGCGATGGTGGAGGCTATTCTCCAGCATATGACGCAGGCCCTGAGTGACGGTGAAAACGTCAAGATTTCGGGGTTCGGAACTTTTTTGCTTCGCGACAAGGGAGAGCGGGTCGGCCGTAATCCCAAGACGGGTGTAGAAGTTCCGATCACGCCCCGGCGCGTCATGACGTTCCGCGCCAGTCAGATGCTCAAGGACCGTATCGCCGGAAGCTGATTGCCGGAGGAACGATGAGCGCAATGCCCGAGAATCCCGCGTTTGACGACGGGAAAGCCCCAGATGCGTTGCGCACGATTGGCGAAGTCGCCCGGGCGCTCGGTATCAAGCAACATGTCCTGCGATACTGGGAAGAGCAGTTCCCGGCTCTCGAACCGATCAAGCGCAGCGGTGGCCGTCGGTATTACCGGCCACAGGACGTAGCGCTGATCGCCGAGATCGATCGTCTGGTGCACCGCGAGGGTTACACCTTGCGCGGTGCGTGCAAAGCGATCTCATCATCGGACAAGCCCGAGCAGAGCTTTGCGGATACCGGGGATGCTCCGCTTGCGAACCTCATTGATGATCTGGCAGCGATTCGTCGGGATCTTGCCAAAGCGCTTGCCGGCGCCTGACTTCGTCAGTCGATGGCAGCCGGGCCCAGCGCCGGGTCTAGGTCGCGGGGCCGGACGAGGTGCGTAAGCGTGCCGCAGCTTTCTTCCAGGTCGGACCAGTGGTCGATGTCGAGCTGGAGCACGGCATAGGCAGCGGTCGGGAATTTCTCTTCCACGATATCGCGTAGCGGGCTGGTGCCGTCGTCTGGCACGAGATCGAAGATAAGATCTTCCAGGCCCGGATTGTGACCGATCAGGATGATCGAGGCGGGGTCGCCTTCCTGTTCGCGCAAAACGTCCATCAGGGTCGCGGAATTGGCGAGATAGATGCGGCGGTCCCAAGTGATCGGCGGTGTCTCTCCTGCCGCTTCACCGGCCAGTTCGATGGTCTGCGTCACACGGACGGCGGGAGAGGCCAGGATACGCTTCCAGCCGATGGCGTGGTCGCGAATGTGCTTGCCCATAATCGCTGCGCCTTTCCTGCCGCGCTTGTTCAGCGGACGGTCGAAGTCACGCAGGCGTGCATCGTTCCAGTCCGATTTGGCGTGGCGGAAAATTCCCAGCGTCTTCATTCTGGCAGGCTACTCTCGGCGTAGGAGGAAATCAGAACAGCGGACGGGCGTTTTCGCCCTCGTGGTCGCTTTCCCCTGAAGCATGGGCGGCCACGCGCTGTAAAGCCTCCTCCAGAGAAATCCGCCGGATCGGCGTGCCTTCAGGGAAGGCGCTGAGCAGCCTTGAGGGGAAGGCGGAAGAAAGAACCACGAAGTGTCCATGGTCATCCTTGCTGCGGATCAGGCGCCCGAAAGCCTGCGCAAGCCGGGCGCGGATGATCGTGTCGTCGTAGCTTCCTCCGCCGCCAGCGAGGCGGCGCGCGCGGTGCAGAATCGAGGGGCGCGGCCACGGAACCTGCTCCATCACCACCAGACGCAAGGAATGGCCGGGGACGTCGACACCGTCGCGCAGGGCATCTGTGCCTAGAAGCGAGGCGGCAGGGTCGTCGCGGAAGATGTCGACCAGTGTGCCGGTGTCGATCGGGTCGACATGCTGCGCATAGAGGGGTAGTCCGGCACGAGCGAGCCGGTCGGCTATGCGACCATGAACTGCGCGCAAACGGCGGATCGCCGTGAACAGGCCCAGCGCGCCGCCGCCCGATGCCTCGATCAGTCGGGCATAGGCTGCGGCCAGCGATGGAATGTCGCCGCGCGGCACATCGGTGACGATCAACACTTCTGCCTGCGCGGCATAATCGAAAGGGCTGTCCTGCGCGGTAAGGTGCGGCATCACGCCGATATGCTCGGCACCGGAACGGGCAATCGCCTTGCCCCAGTCGTCGCCGTCGCGCAGCGTGGCGGAGGTCATGATCACCCCGTGTGCGGGCTCGAGCACGACCTTGGCGAAAGGCTTCATCGGATCGAGCCAGCGGCGGTGAATACCGATATCGTATTCGCGCGCTTCGGATCGGTCGACAGCCAGCCAGTCGACATATTCCGGATCGGCAGGGCCGCCGAGCCTTTCAAGCAGAGCTTCCCATCCGGCCAGAGTATCGATGCGCCACGACAGCGAGTGCCGAGCCCCTTCGAGGCGCGCACGTCCGGTTCCGTCGAGCCAGTCTGGCGGGTCCTCAAGCAAGGCTTCTAGCCGGACGCCGAGCCGGATCAGCGGCTGACGCAAGTCGGCCAGTGCCTCACGAGCGGCCTGGGCGATCTCGATGAAGGCGCCGTCGAGCCCGGCGGCTTCGGTTTCGAGGCCGTAGCCGGCTTCCTGTCCGCCGCTTTCATCGCGCGCGTAGACTGTGGCGCGGACGGCGGCGAGCAGTTCCTCTAACGGCCCCCAGGGAGCGCCCTCGACAATGCGCTGCATCCAGCTGTCCCCGGGCAGCGCTTCGGCGGCGGCGCGCGCGGCGGTGATGGCTTTGCTGCCGGCTTCGTCATAGCTGACGATATCGGCAAGCCGGGCGGACAGGCCACGCCGGCGCCCGCGCGAGGCCTTTTCCGGGCCGATGACCCAGCGGCGCAGTTCGATCGTCTCCGTTCCGCTCAGTGCAGCGGCAAATGTGGAATCGGCGGCGTCGAAGACGTGATGGCCCTCGTCGAAGACAATGCGTGTGGGGCGTGCCGCCACGTCGCGCCCGCGTGCGGCATTGACCATGACCAGCGCATGGTTGGCGATCACCAGATCGGCACCGGCACTGGCGCGCGAGGCGCGTTCGATGAAGCACTTCCGGTAGTGGGGACACCCGGCATAGACGCATTCGCCGCGCCGGTCGGTCAGCGAGGTGATGCCGCGCTGGCGGAACAATGTGCCGAGCCAGCCGGGCAGATCGCCGCCGATCATGTCGCCGTCGCGCGAATAGGCTGCCCATCGGGCAACGAGCTGGGCAAGGATTGCCGCCCGTCCGGCAAAGCCGCCTTGCAGCGCATCTTCGAGGTTGAGCAGGCAAAGATAGTTCTCGCGGCCCTTGCGCACGACTACGGGGCGACTGCCGTCGCTGCGCCGCTCGGGCCAGGCGCGGCGGCTTTCCTGCCGGAGCTGGCGCTGCAGGGCCTTGGTGTAGGTCGATACCCACACCGTGCCGCCGGCTTCGTTGCTCCACAACGAGGCAGGGGCGAGGTAGCCCAACGTCTTGCCGATGCCAGTGCCCGCCTGCGCCAGCAGCAGGCGCGGGTTTCCGGATTTCTCCCGCGGCTCGAAGGCGTAAGTGGCATCGGCCGCGTAGGCGCGCTGTCCGGGACGCTGTTCGGCGCCGCTGCCGGTCAGGTCCTCCAGCCGGTGCAGCACGGCGTCCTTGTCGAGAAAGACCTGGCGCGGTTGCGGATGGTCAGGGCTTTCCTCCCATTCGGGCAGGCGCGAGAACAGCCAGCGTTCGGCGCGCTGAGGCTTGGCAATGCGCCCGGTGAGCAGCGTCGCCCAGGGCCAGCGCATCCGCACCAGCGACTGCAGCGCGGTCCATGCGCCTTCGCGTTCCAGCCATTCCTCGGACTCGCAGGTTTCGAGCAAGGCACCGGCGGCCTGCTGCAGGAGTTGCGGCACCTCCGCGTCTGCGCCGGGCTCGGGCAGATCGAGCGCATGGGCGAGGCCTTTGGGTGTCGGCACCACGAAACGTGCCGGATGCACGAAGGCGAAGAGTTCGAGCAGATCGAGCCCGGACAGATCGGGATAACCCAGCCGTGTCGCCACCAGCGGGGCATTGAGGATCAGCAAAGGCGTATCGGCGGCCGCCATCACGGCTCCGCCCTTGGAGACGGTGCGCGTGGAATCTGCATCGCGCAGCCAGCAGCCGCCGTGGCTGGCGTGAAGCGCGGGGATGGGAAGGGCGGCCATGCCACGGTTTTAGAAGGCCGGGCGCGCGTTGGAAACGGCGCAACAGCGGCCACTCACCCGAAAATTGCATTCTGATACAGTTTCAGGCCTTGCTTCGGATCATTCTAGATATATCTTAGAACCATCATAAGATAGGAACATGAAAGACGAGGTATATGATGTTCAATCACAAACGCGGACGCGGCGGCTGTGCCGAAGGCGAGGCTTTCGAATGCAGCGAATTCGGCGGAATGCGTGGCCGTCGCGGCCATCGTGGCGCTCGGGTCCGTGGCGGGTTCGGCGGCGGATGCGGTGGCTTTGACGAAGAGTTCGCAACCGGTCGTGGAATGGGGCCCGGTCGCGCCATGGGGCGGGGCGGAGGCCGTGGTCCCGGCATGCGCGGCGGTCGGCGCAAGCGGCTGTTTGACCAGGCCGAACTGCAGGCTCTTCTGCTGGCGCTGATCGTGGAGGCCCCGCGCCATGGCTATGACCTGATCCGCGAGATCGAGACCCTGTCTGGCGGTGACTACGCCCCGAGCCCCGGAGTGGTCTATCCGGCACTGACCTACATGGAGGAGTCCGGGCTGATCGCCGTCATGGCCGACGAAAGTTCGCGCAAGTCCTACGAGGCGACCGAAGAGGGGCGTCAGCAGGCAGACGTCGATGCCGAAAAGGCTGCCTTGCTCAAAGCGCGTCTGGCAGCCCTTGCCGAGCAGCGAGATCGCGTGGATCCTGCGCCTGTGCGGCGGGCCATGCAGGCGCTCAAGACAGCCGTGTTCGACCGTCTGAATCAGGGAGGTGCCGATCGCGAACTGACATTGCAGATCGCGGATGCCATCGACGAGGCAACCCGAAAGATCGAAAGGATCGAGTCGTGAACACGATCACTGCCAAAGTGAAAACCGAATCCGGCGGCAAGTACGTGCGCCAGTTGTGCAAACACTGGAGCCACAAGCTCGAAACCAGTGTCGATGGCGATCGCGGCACGGTGACTTTTCCGGCCGCCGTTGCGACGATGGACGCTGATGGCGAAGGCATCGCCATTGCCATCAGCGGTGAGGACAAGAGCGAAGTCGAAAGGCTGACCGATGTCGTGGCCAGCCATATCGACCGCTTTGCGTTCCGCGAAGCGCCGCTGACCTACGAATGGGCCTGGGCGCAAGCTGCGGGCTGAGAAAGTCTCAGAGTCCCAGGGCCGCCGGATCGAGCGGTGTGCCCTGGGCGGCCATGCCTTCCGTAAGGTTCTGGATCGTGCGCTGCGCATCGGGCTTTGCTGCGCTGGCCTGAAGCGCGGCCAGTTCCTCCGGACCATACCAGCGCCCCGCCTGCAGCACTCCGCGAACATGCGCCGTGCAGGCGATGGCCTCGAGCGGATCGCATCCCAGCAGCACGATATCGGCGCGACACCCTTCGGACAGGCATCCGCTCTTGCCCTGCTCGCCGAGCACTTTGGCGACATTGGCCGTCGAGGCCTTGAGGACGTCGAACGCGCTCATGCCGCCATGCCGCATCAGCACCAGTTCCTCCTGAAGCGAGGCACCGGGCACGTTCGAGAAGATCCCCGAATCGCTGCCGGTGACCAGCGTTACGCCTTCTTCCTCGAGCATTTCGGTAAAGCGGCCCAGCCACGCATCCTTGCCTTCGTGGTCCGCCGCTTCCTGTTTGGACCAAAAGTCGATATAGCCCTTTTCGGTTGCCTGCGTGACAGGGTTGAGCATTTCGGTGCCCGGCCTTGTCGCATAGCTGCCGTGGGTGCGCGCCATCATCAGCAGATTGTGGTGGGCCAGCAGGGTGGGCGTTACAGGCGTGCCCGAAGCCGCGATCTTCTTCGCCACTTCACGCGCCTTGGTGTCGTCGAGCTTGTCGCCGAGCGCGTGCCACAGGATCGACTCGACATGTTCGATGGTCTCGAAACCGTCATCGAGGATCTCGTCGAACACGATGGTGAAGGGGCGCTCGTAGGGCATCCCTTCGAGGCGCACCCCTTCGGGCGTATGGCCGGTGATCTTGAGCCCGCGCCGGTGCGCTTCTTCCAGCAGCGCCTCGTAGGGCGCGCGCTTGAGGTTCGAATAGACCTTTAGGCGGGTGAAGCCCGCATCGGCCTGGCCAGCCACGGCCTTCCTTGCCGCTTCGGCAGTCTCGACCAGCTGGTGGTTGATCTGGGCGTTCGCCCCCTCGCTGTTGAGGATCGGTCCGGTCGTGATCAGGCGGGGGCCATCGACCTCGCCGGCCTCGATTCGCTTTTGCAGATCGAGGTGAAAGGGCATGCCGGACATGTTGCGCACCGTCGTGACGCCGTGGGCCATATAGGCGCCCAGTTCGGCTTCGTCCCAGACATGAACGTGCATGTCTGTCAGTCCGGGAATGGCGGTCAGGCCACTGCCGTCGATCTCTCGCGCGCCGGAGATCGTCGGTGCCCCCTCGGCCGGCCCTGCGTAGGTGATCGCACCATCCGAGACGACAACGGTCCCGTCGTGTAGGCGCGCCGGCACCTCGCCGCTGAAGTCGACAAGGTCGACATGGCGCATGATCACCGGTTGTCTTTCGGCTTCGGCGGCGAGCGCAGCGGGAGCGACGGTGAAGGCGCTGGAGAGCGCGAGCGTGGCTGCGACGCGGCGAAAGGCCGGCATGATTCGATGGGTCATGCCGGCCAAAATGCCGCTCTTCGGGATCAGCACAACCCTGAAGTGTGCTTTTGTAACGGTTTGCCGCGTCAGGCGACGTTCGCTGCCTCCGGTGCCTTCTGCACGGGCAGAGGCTCCTTGAAGGTGTTGGTGACGTAGGGGAACGGAATTTCGATACCCGCGTCGTCCAGTGCAGCCTTCACCGCAAAGACGATTTCGCTCTTGGTCTGGCGCAGGTCCTGATCGACCGTGTTGGTCCACCACTGGACAAGGAAGTCCACCGAGCTGGAATTGAATTCCTGGGCGAAGACGACCACGCCCTTTTCCTTGTCGACGGCTTCGATGCTTTCCACGGCCGACTGGATCACCGGCTGCGCTTTGGAGAGGTCGGTGTCGTAAGACACGCCGACAACGATGTCGAAGCGGCGCAAGGGCTGGTCGGTGTAGATCTCGACCGGATTCTTGAACAGCATCGAGTTGGGCACGACGGTCAGTTCGCCGGAGAACTGGCGGATATGTGTTTCGCGCAGGGTGATCTTCTCGACCTTGCCGAGGAGCCCTTCGCACTCGATAGTGTCGCCGATGTTCATCTTCTCGCGCAGCATGATGAGAACGCCGGCGAGGAAGTTCTCGAAGATGTCCTGAAAAGCAAAGCCTATGGCGAGAGCGCCGACACCCAGGCTGGCGAAGGCACCGGCAGGGGTGAAGCTGGGAATGGCGACTGTAAGGGCGATGAGGACGCCGAAAATCCATACGACCAGCCTGATCAGCGTATCTATCAGTTGCTTCAGGTCATCGCGCAGCGTGGTGCGGCCGGTAAGGCGCGAAACGGCGGAAACGGCGATGCGGGCCACGACCCAGGTGGCGAAGAGTACGACGAGGGCAATGATCAGCGAAGGCAGCGCCTGTACGAATGCCTTGCCCATGGCTTCGAGTTCATCCTGAAGGATGGCGACGTAATTCACGGTTATTCAGTCCTTTCGGTGCCTTTTGCACATAACGTTCCTGGGGGCAGGGGGTTCCTCTTTACGCTTCGCACTTGCGAAACCGGCTCATTTCGCCAATGAGCGCGCCATGACTGATGACGCCCTGATCGAAGCCGCCCGTGTGTCCAAGGCCTGGCCCTTCCAGGAGGCCCAGAAGCTGCTCAAGCGGTACCCGAACGGCAAACCCGGCGGTGGCCCGGTGCTTTTCGAGACCGGCTATGGACCTTCGGGCCTGCCGCATATCGGCACGTTTCAGGAGGTGCTGCGGACAACTCTGGTTCGGCGTGCCTATGAGGCGTTGACCGGTGGCGCACCGACACGGCTGGTGGCGTTCTCAGACGATATGGACGGCTTGCGCAAGGTCCCCGATAACATTCCACAGGCAGAAATGCTGTCTGCGAACCTCGGCAAGCCGCTGACGCGCATTCCCGATCCTTTCGGCAAGTTCGAGAGCTTTGCACATCATAACAACGCGATGCTACGGGAATTTCTCGACCGCTTCGGTTTCGAGTACGAGTTCGTTTCCGCCAGCAGCCGATACAATTCGGGTGAGTTCGATACCGCGCTGACCCGCGTGCTCGAGTGCAATCAGGCGATCCTCGACGTCATGCTGCCCACGCTGCGCGAGGAGCGCCGCCAGACCTATTCGCCGGTCCTGCCAGTCTCGCCCACCACGGGCGTGGTGCTTCAGGTTCCCGTCGAAGTGCTCGATCCGGCGACCGGCATGATCCGCTTCACCGATCAGGACGGGAGCGTCGTCGAACAGACCGTGTTCGGCGGCCAGGCCAAGCTGCAGTGGAAGGTCGACTGGGCGATGCGCTGGTACGCGCTGGGTGTCGATTACGAGATGAGCGGCAAGGATCTGACCGATTCGGTGACGCAGTCGGGCAAGATCGTGAAGATCCTGGGCGGCCGGAAACCGGAAGGCCTGATCTACGAGCTGTTCCTCGACGAGAACGGCGAAAAGATCTCTAAGTCCAAGGGCAACGGCCTCACCATCGAACAGTGGCTGACCTACGGCACCGAGGAGTCGCTCGGCTTCTATCTGTTCCGCGAGCCCAAGAGTGCGAAGCAGTTGCATGTCGGCGTCATTCCGAAGGCGGTGGACGAGTACTGGCAGTTCCGGGGCAATCTTGCGAGCCAGCCGCTCGACAAGCAGCTCGGCAACCCCGTGTGGCACCTGCTGCGCGCGAACGAAACCGGAGCAGGGGCGACCCCGCAGGGCGCGGGGGATACTCTCCCGGTAACGTTCTCGCTGCTGCTCAATCTCGTCGGCGTGCTTGGCGCGGAGGCGACGGCGGAGCAGGTCTGGTCGTATCTCGGCAACTATGTGGCCGAGGCTACGCCCGAGGCGCATCCGGAGCTGGAAGAACTGGTGCGGGCCGCGCTCGCCACCAACCGCGACTTCATTGCGCCCACGCTCAAGCGCCGCGCGCCGACGGCAAACGAGGCTGAAGCGCTGCGGGCGCTCGATGCCGAACTCGCCAAAGCGAGTCCGGCAACGAGCGCCGAAGAGCTGCAGAACACGGTTTACGAAATCGGCAAGAACGAGGCTTATGCCTTCGAGACGCTGCGCGACTGGTTCAAGGCGCTCTACGAGACGCTGCTGGGCTCTTCGCAGGGCCCACGCATGGGCAGCTTCATCGCCCTGTACGGCATTCCCGAAACGCGCGCACTGATTGCGCAGGCTCTGAAAGCCTGAGTTACGGCTGGGACCAGGGTTTCGTTCGAAACCACTTGGTCACGACGTACTTCACGCCGCGCACCACCGGTCGCGCGGCGTGCATCGTCCAGGGGTTGGGGGTACCGTCCGGAAGGGCGTTGTTCCAGAGTAGCAGACTGCCCCTGAGTGGCGCGATGCTGATGGGTATGCGGGTAAAGTCCGTGGCGCCGCCCTCGTCGACATCGTTGAGATAGACCATCGCCGTCCAGGTGCGCTGGCCCCCGCAGCGCCTTTCCCTGTCCCAATAGTCCGCCGAGGTATCGAACCAGTCGTAGTGCTCGTGGAAGTACTCGCCGGTCCGGTATCGTTGGCCCTGAAGCGACTCGCTGCAGTCGAGCGTCAGGCCGGTGAGGGCCGCGATTCTCCGCTCGACCTTGCGGACCGTCCTGTCGGCGACGTCGATGTCGCTCGAATAGCTGGTGCGGTAGTCAGGCCAGTCGGCTTCGTCCACGAGGCCGGACGGCTGCGCCATGGCATCTATAAGCGTGATCAGGTGGTTGCAGTCCTTGGTGTCGAGGAATGCGTCGACAGCATAGACTTCCGCGCGTTCCTCGGGAAAGCGACGCACGGCCGGTTCGCAGGAAAGCTGCTTGCGCACGGTTTCGCCGATCCGGGCGAGGGCGCTGCAATCCGGGTGGCCGAAATCGTCCATTGGCCCGCAAGACTACGCACCTTGGAAATTAGATCAATTGTCCCTGTTTCCTCGACGGGAAAATGCTTCCATACCCTTGCGGGTGGATGTGTCCGTCCCTGCACATCGGAACCGGGTGGAAATACATGAAATCAACGCTTGCGCCCCGATACACGCGTGTCGCCATCATTCTGCACTGGCTGATCGCCCTGCTTATTGTTGCCAACTACGTGATCGCCTGGAGCGCGGAGGACCTGCCCAAGGCGGAGCTGATCGCGTTGATGGGCTACCACAAGGCCAATGGGCTGAGCATTCTCACGCTTACGCTGGTGCGCATTGCATGGCGGCTCGTGCACAAGGGGCCGCCGTTTTCGGCGGCGCTTTCGGCCTGGGAAGTGGCTCTCGCCCGGGTGACGCACTTCCTTTTATACTTCCTGATGTTGGCCATTCCTCTGACCGGCTGGGGTATGGTTTCGGGTGGCGGTGATCCGGTAAGCTGGTTCGGTCTGTTCGAGATCCCTGCGCTGCCGGTTGGTCCGGACAAGGCCCTTGGCGGCATTTTCCATGAAAGCCATGAGGTTCTGGCCATCGTGATGCTGGGCTTGCTGGCGTTGCACATTGCGGGCGCGCTCAAGCACCAGTTGCTCGACCGGGACGATACGATGGCGCGGATGGCGCCGTTTCTTTCCCGCCGTTGAGGTTGATCTCCGATCTGACAAGAAAAGAGCCCCCGGTCTGCCGGCCGGGGGCTCTTTCTGTTTTCTGCCTACTCGGCCTTACCAGAAGAAGTCGTAGATCACGTCGACCACTTCACCGCTGTAGACGTTCACCAACAGCACGTCGTCGTAGTAGCGGACCCAGCGATACGGACCGTAGACCTCGGGAAGGCGATAGGCCCAGGGATCGTTGATCCAGTAACGGTTGCCGTAGAACATCGATCCGAGCGTAAAGCCGATCCCGAGCCGGCGATATGAATAGCCGTAGTAGGGGGCGTAGTACCGGCCGATACGGTAGGTCGAGCGATGGCGTGCGCGGTAATCGCGCCAGTTGTAGCGGTTGTCACGACGCCAATCCTGCCGGTTCCAGCGGCGCGCGTCTCGATAGTCACGGCGCTGATCGCGGTTGTTGTAGCGCCAGTCCTGCCGGTTGTTACGGTCGTTGCGATAGTCCCGGCGGTCGTCGCGCCGATCGCTGCGGTCGTTCTGGCGGTCATCGCGCCGATCGTAGCGATTGTTGGTGCGGTCATCGCGGCGTTCATAACGGTTGTCGCGACGCTCCTCGCGGCGTTCGGTGCGATCGTTTCGGCGGTCTGAACCGTAGACCCGACGGTCGTTCTGGCGATCCTGCCGCACGTCGCGCTGTTGATCGCGCTGGCGCTCGACTTTCTGCCGCTGTTCGCGCTGTTCGCGCTGTTCCTGCCCGGTCCGGATGGCCTGGCGACGCGACTGGGTCATGTCGGGGGTACGGGACTGAGCTTGCCGGTTGTCGCCGCGCGACCAGTTTTCGCGCGAAGGCGCCTGGACGCGTGCCGAGCCGTTGGAACGGTTGCGGAAATCCGGACGGTCCCTGTCGCGGCTGCGGTTTTCGCTTTGGCCAGTGCGGTCAGCCGCTGCCGCGATTTCAGGCGTTACCATGCCCGTGACGGCAAGCGCCATCGCACTCCAGGCTGCTGCTGATAAAAGGGCACGGGTCTTCATTTTTTTCCTGTCTGCCATATCCGGTCTCCTAAACCGAACGTGCCGCACGGCGATCGCGGCTCATCCTGTTGAAGAGGTGTTACACGACTGGCGCTGTCAGGGGCGTGAACCGATTGTGCGCTTTCCGTTAATATTTCATCTATTTTATATGAACATCGATCTTGTCCTGCCGGCCTTGCACATGCGAAGGCCGGCAGGACAGATGCGATATCAGCGCGTCAGCTTCTTGTACGACAGCGCGGTCGGACGGTCTGCCGCGTCGCCCAGACGGCGGCGCTTGTCTTCTTCGTAAGCCTCGAAGTTGCCTTCGAACCATTCGACGTGGCTGTTGCCTTCGAAGGCGAGGATGTGCGTGGCCAGACGGTCGAGGAAGAAGCGGTCGTGCGAGATGACCACGGCGCAACCGGCGAAGTTCTCGATCGCCTCTTCGAGAGCGCCCAGCGTTTCGACGTCGAGGTCGTTGGTCGGTTCGTCCAGCAGCAGCACGTTGCCGCCCTGCTTGAGCATCTTGGCTAGGTGGACGCGATTGCGTTCACCGCCCGAAAGCTTGCCGACGTTCTTCTGCTGGTCCTGGCCCTTGAAGTTGAAGGCACCGACATAGGCACGCGTCGACATGTCGTGGCCGTTGACCTTCATGTAATCGAGCCCGTCGGAGATTTCCTCCCAGACGTTGTGCTTGTCGTCCAGGTGGTCGCGGTTCTGGTCGACGTAGCCGAGGTGCACGGTCTGGCCGATCTCGATCGTGCCGGTGTCCGGCTGTTCCTGCCCGGTGAGCATCTTGAACAGCGTCGACTTGCCGGCGCCGTTCGGACCGATCACGCCGACGATGCCGCCCGGCGGGAGGATGAACGAGAGGTCCTCGAACAGGAGCTTGTCGCCGAAAGCCTTGGAAATACCCTTGGCCTCGATGACCTTGCCGCCCAGGCGCTCGGGCACCTGGATGACGATCTGGGCCTTGCCGGGGGTGCGCTGGTCCTGCGCGTTCTGCAGTTCCTCGAACTTCTTGATACGGGCCTTGGACTTGGTCTGGCGTCCCTTGACGCCGGCGCGGATCCATTCGAGCTCGTCCTTGAGCGCTTTCTGGCGGCCGCTCTCCTCGCGCTCTTCCTGCGACAGGCGCTTGGCCTTCTTTTCGAGGTAGGTCGAGTAGTTGCCTTCGTACGGGAAGTACTTTCCGCGGTCGAGTTCGAGGATCCAGCCCACCACGTTGTCGAGGAAGTAGCGGTCGTGGGTGATCATAAGCACGGCGCCGGCATATTCGGCGAGGTGGTGTTCGAGCCAGTCCACGCTTTCCGCGTCGAGGTGGTTGGTCGGTTCGTCCAGCAGCAGGATGTCGGGCTTCTGGATCAGCAGGCGAGTCAGGGCAATACGGCGCTTTTCACCGCCGGAGAGGCTGTCCACCGACCAGTCGCCCGGCGGGCAGCGCAGTGCTTCCATCGCCACTTCGAGCTGGTTGTCGAGCGTCCAGCCGTCGACCGCATCGATCTTGTCCTGCAACGTGCCCATTTCCTCCATGAGCGCGTCGAAGTCGGTATCGTCCTGCGGGTCGCCCATCTCGGCCGAGATCGCGTTGAAGCGGTCGACCATGTCGGCGATGTCGCGGGCGCCGTCCTTGACGTTTTCGAGCACCGTCTTGGTCGGATCGAGCTGGGGCTCCTGCGGCAGGTAGCCGACCGTGATGTTCTCGCCCGGCCAGGCTTCACCGGTGAAATCGGTGTCGATGCCGGCCATGATCTTCATCAGGGTCGACTTACCGGCGCCGTTCGGGCCGACGATGCCGATCTTGGCACCCTGGTAGAACTGCAAAGAGATGTCGGAAAGCACCGGCTTCTGGGCGCCGGTGAAAGTCTTGGTCATGCCCTTCATGACATAGGCGTATTGCGCGGCCATCGGGTTCCTCTGGATGAAATCTGGCGTGTATGGGGTGTTTGCGCGCCGCTCTACAGGGCAGGGCGGGGATTGCCAAGGGTGGTGCGGACTTGCGGGAGGGGTGCCAGAAGGTGTGACGTTCCGGTTGACACAGACACGGCGAATTGTTCGTCACCTTGGGGATTGATCCGGCTTGGCACGGATGCGCGAAGTGCCCGATATTGGGCCTTATTTTTGCAAGGTGACAGCTCTGTCTGGCGCGGCATGGGTGTGACCTTTCGTTTCCGGCGAATGTGGAGCGGCGTCAGGCGATTTCCAAACGAGGCGATTGTCTCAAAGAGAACTCGTGTAGGAAAGCGGGGGCTCAATGGGATGACAGCTTGGCAGATATGCAGCGTTGGCAATCCCCGTGCGCCGCGTTACGCAGGGCGCCATGGTTCGCAAACTCCCCCGCGCGGCGCTTCTCGCCGCTCTCGCCGCTCTTCCTTTCACCGCCACCATCGCCGCCGCGACGCCGCAACAGGGCTCGGGCGTCGCCTGGGACATCGTCGAAGGCCTGACGACCGAAATCGGTCCGCGCATTGCCGGTTCTGAAGCCGAAGCGCGGGCCCGCGCATGGGCCGATGCCAAGCTCAAGGCGCTGGGTTTCAGCAATGTGAAGATCGAGCCGTTCAAGGCGAACGTCTGGCAGCGCGGTCCGGAGCACGCCAAGTTGACCGCGCCCTATCAGCAGCCGCTCGCGATCACCGCTCTCGGTTTTTCCGTGCCTACGCCTGCCGATGGTCTCACGGCGGAGATGGTCTATTTCCCGACGCTCGCTGCCCTGGAAGCTGCGCCTGCAGGATCGCTCAAAGGCAAGGTGGCCTTCGTCGATCATGCCATGCGCCGCGCGCAGGATGGCTCCGGCTATGGGCCATACGGCAATGTGCGCCGCAGCGGGCCTAGCATCGCGGCGCAGAAGGGCGCGGCCGGTATCGTGATCCGCTCCGCCGGTACGGACAGCCACCGCAATCCGCACACCGGCGCGACGGTCTGGGCCGAAGGTGCCACCCCGATCCCGGCCGGCGCGGTTTCCAATCCCGATGCGGATCTGATTGCCCGGATCGCGCAGCGCGGGAAGCCGATGCAGATCGACATGACCCTGATGGGCAAGCCGAACCCCGGCGCGCCTTCGGGCAATGTCGTGGCCGAACTGCCGGGGCGCGATCCCTCGCTGCCGATCGTGCTGGTCGCGTGTCACCTCGATTCCTGGGATCTCGGCACCGGTGCCATCGACGACGCCTCCGGCTGCGCCATCGTGACGGCGGCTGCCCTTGCCGCGCAGAAGGACGGCAAGACCCTGCGCACGATCCGGGTGCTGTGGTCGGGCAACGAGGAAATGGGCATGAACGGGCAGGGCGGCGGAACGCACTACGCCGAAATGCACGGCGACGAGCCTCATGCCGTCGCGATGGAAAGCGATTTCGGCGCGGACAACGTGTGGCAGGTGAAGAACAACTTCGCGCCCGCGAACAAGGCGCTGGCGGACAAGATCAACGCCGCGCTCTGGCCGATGGGCATCGTACCGCACGCCGGCCCCGCCGATGGCGGCGCGGACGTGGGCGCGATCATAGCGAAGCAGAAGCTGGCGGTGGTCGATCTGGGGCAGGACGGGATGCACTACTTCGACCTGCATCACACGCCCGACGATACGCTCGACAAGGTCGATCCGGCAACGCTGCAGCAGAACGTCGATGCCTGGACGGCGGTGCTCAAGGTGATCGCCAACGAGCCGGGCGAAATTGCCGAGGGTGTCGGGGAGTAAAATTGCAGCCTCGCGCAGCGATTGCTCCCGACGTCCTCCCGAAAATTCACCTACACCGCTCGGCCTGAGCCTGTCGAAGGGCGCTGGCACTGCGCGTCAGCCAGCACTCTTCGACAAGCTCAGAGTGAGCGGGGGCGGCGAGTTCCTTCGCTTTTTACATGACTTGTGGCGGCGGGCTTACTAACCCGCCGCTGCGATCTGCTCGGCCACGGCAACCATTCGCTCGGCCTGCTCGAGATGGAGCAGTTCGGTCATCTTCCCATCCACGCGGATGGCGCCCTTGCCCTGGTTTTCCGGCTGCTTGAACGCCTCGATAACGGTGCGGGCCCAGGCCAGATCGGTTTCGCTGGGGTTGAACACGGTGTTGCAGGGATCGATCTGCGCCGGGTGGATCAGGCTCTTGCCGTCGAAACCGAACAGGAGGCCTTGCCGTGCTTCGGCTTCGAATACGGGAATGTCGCGGAATTCGTTGCACACGCCGTCGAGGATCGTGACGCCGTGGGCGCGGGCTGCAGCGACAGCCATCGACAGGAAAGGCAGAAAGGGCGTGCGCTCGGGTGTCAACTGGGCGCGCATTTCCTTGGCGAGGTCGTTGGTGCCCATGATCCACAGCGATAGCCGCGTAGAGGCGGCCATGGCCGCGATGGGCTCAAGATTGAAGACGGCTTCGCAGGTCTCGATCATCGCCCAGAGCTGCATCGCGGCAGGCGCGCCTTCGAGCGCTTCCTCGTAACGGGAGATGTCCTGCGGACTGCCGACCTTGGGGACCAGCACGGCATCGGCCTTGGTGCCGGCGATAGCCGCGAGATCCTCGGCGCCCCACTCGGTGTCGATGCTGTTGGCGCGGATCGCCACTTCGCGATGACCGAATCCGCCTTCCTCGACGGCAGCCACGGCCGCTGCCCGCGCTTCGGCTTTCATCTCCGGGGCGACGGCATCTTCCAGATCGAGAATGACCACGTCGCACGACAGCGTGCGCGCCTTGGCCAGAGCCTTGGCATTGGAAGCGGGAAGGTAGAGCGCACTGCGGCGCGGGCGATCAGAGGCTTGGGTCATCTGCACATCCTTTCGGGCTTGGCGCCTCCTTGGGTGTGCCGGGCGGCTCGGTCAAGCGGTGGATAAAAAACCTCTTGTGCGTCTATTAATGCACTATTAGGGTATCAGTAATTCTTCGTGGTTTTGCCAATATAAAAGAATTCAAACCCAGGTGAAGTTGGTTCATTCGAAGACTGGTGAGGGTGTTGAATGCACCTTCAAGTTTGTAAGAATACTATAAAATCGTCAGGTTGTTTGCAGTTTCTGTAATCCCTCGCGGGTCGCACCAGCCGTCCCGCGTGTCGCTGGCTTGCGTCGGCGCGCGCGGGACGGCGATTACCCTCATCAGGCCTGACCAAGGCTTTCCAGTATCCTTTCGCTTTCCTGCCACAGCCGGGCCGCAGCGGTATCGTCCTTGGCCTGCGGCGCAGGATCGAGTTCGGCGAGGTCGTGGAAGTAACGCCCGCCGTCTAGACCCAGATCCGGGGCCGTCGCCAGCCACACGATGGTCCGTGCGGGCGATTCCGGCGGAACGCATTCGTTGGCGGCCATGTAGGCCTGCATGGCGTCGTCCCCGTGGCTGGCGAAGTTGGAACCGACGCGGCCCGGATGCATGGCCTGTGCGACGATGCCCTTCTCCGAAAGGCGCCGGTCGAGTTCGCGCGTGAACAGCAGGTTGGCGAGCTTGGCCTGGCAGTAGGCAGCATTGGCGGCGAAGTTCTGCGCCATCATCAGGTCATCCCAGTTCATGCCTTCGCACACCAGATGCGCGCTGGAAGAGACGGCAATCACACGCACGGTTCCGGCAGGCGTCTCCGCGGCAGCCGTTTCAAGCTGAGGGAGGAGTTCGCGGGTCAGCAGGAACGGAGCGAGGTGGTTGGCGGCAAAGGTCGCTTCCAGCCCTTCCGAGGTCCGGTAATAGGCATCGCGCACGCCGCCGGCATTGTTGACGAGCACATGGATGCGATCGGTCAGTTGGGCGATCTCTTCGGCCACGCGCTTTACCTCGCGCATTTCGGTGAAGTCGCCGCGCACGAAGTCGATGCGGGCACCCGGGGCTGCAACGGCGTTGATCTCCTCTTCGGCATCGGCGCAGCGCTCCGGATCGCGGCCGGTACAGATGATGTGCCAGCCCATGCGGGCGAAGGCTTCGGCGCTGGCCTTGCCGATACCGGAACTGGCCCCGGTAATGACGATGCAGCGGCGGTCGCTGGAATTCTGCGATGGCGACAAAGGGCGTCTCCTTTAACGGGTTTCAGGCAGCCGGAGCCGGCATCGGCGGCTCGGTTTCGACGCGGGGCGGCTTGCCGCCGCGTCCGGTCATGAAGAAGCACAGCGCGCCGACGATCGTCAGCGCGGCTGCGATGATGAGGAAGGCGTCGAAGCGCGCGGTAGCGCCGAGCGTCATGCTCAGCACGATCGAGCCGAAAGCCATGGCGAGCCCCATCGAGGCAATCAGGAAGCTGTAGATCAGGCTGAAGTGCGCAAGGTCGAAAGTGCGCGAGGTGAGATAGGCCCCGATGTCGCCCTCCGCGCCTTGCGCCAGCCCCACCAGCAGCACCGCGCCGGCAAGCAGCCAGCCCTGTTCCGCAGGCGAGGCGAGAATGAGAAAACCGACGGCGGGAAGACCGAGCGCGGCGAGCGCCACCTTCTGCGGCGCCACCTTGTCGAGCGCGATGCCGCTGAAGAAGCGGCCGACCACCACGCCGACGGCATAGAGCGACACGATCCAGGTCGCGAGCTGTCCGGGCGCGCCGTTCTCGATCAGCACGAGCTTGAGCTGCGAGGACACGATCACCTGCGGCACGTTGCAGAAGAACATCCCCGCCACGATCAGCAGGAAAGAGGGGTGGCGCAGCAACGCCGCGAACTCGGCGCGCGTGATCGAGCGCGCCGTATGTTCCGTCGATCCGTCTTTCGATTTGCTCTCGCCGCTGACCAGCGTGACGGCAGCGATACCGCCGATGGCGGAGAGCAGACCGAGCAGCCGGTACCCCGTCCGCCAGCCTTCGCTGTCGATCACTTCGCCGACCAGCGGCACCACGGCAGCCCCTACCAGCGGAGCCCCGCTCATCAGGATCGAGAGCGCCATGCCGCGCGCGAGGTCGAAGCGCTGGACGATAACGCGGCTGAACACCAGCGTGGTCGTCAGCACGCCGAACAGGTGCTGGAACACGGTGATCGCGAAGAATTCGTAGATATTGCCGCTCATCACGCTGAACGCGAAGAAGGTGAGGGGCACGACGGTAAAGCCGATACCCGCCGCGAGGCGCGCGCCGTAGCGGTCGGTGAAACGACCCCAGAACGGCACGACGAACATGCTGGCAAGTCCCAGCGTGCCCACCAGCGCGAACTGCGACTTTTCCCAGCCGAACTCGGCGATCAGTGCCGGGGCGAAGAGGTTGGTCATATAGTGGTTGAGTGCCGATCCCAGGGCAAGGCCCAGCATGGCACCGAGCAGCATGGGCCAGTTGACCCGGAATTCCCGGAAATAGGTCACGTTACACACTCTCCCATTGTCCGTGTCCGCTCTTGCAGATCACGGATTGCCGCCTTCACCTCACCGGGGTTCGGCGCCTTTCAGAAACAGCCGTACCGCGAAACGCACGCGGCGGTCGATATCTTCACGTCCAAGATCGTTGCCCGAAAGAATGAACCGGACCGGTCCGCTCACCACCATGCTCATGAACACGTTCGCGGCCAGCAGCGGATCGTCGATGGCCAGGCGGCCAGCCGCCGTCTCGACTTCGAGAATGCCGGCGAGGAACTGCACGGTGGGCAGGGCGGCGATGTCGTAATAGGTCTGGAAGATGTCCGGGAAACGGTAGGACTCGGTGTTGATCAGCCGCTGCAGCTTGGTCCCCTCGGGCGTCGAGACCAGTGCAATGCGCAGCTTGGCGATGTTGACCAGCGTCTCTTTCAGATCGTCCGCGCGAGTGGCGGAAATGACGTCCTGCGTTGCCGCCAGCCGCTCGGTGCCGCGGCAGACGGCGGCGCGGAAGAGGGCGGTCTTGTCGGCATAGCGGGCATAGACCGTGCGCTTGGTCATGTTCACATCGGCGGCGATCGCCTCGATGGTCGCGGCTTCGAACCCTTTCTCCAGAAAATGCACCAGCGCGCAGTCGAGCAGCGCCTCCTGCCGGGCACGGGCCTGTTCGCGCGTCGGACGTCCCGCGCGCACGGGCGCAGCCGCGGCTTTTGGCGGGGAGGGCTTGCGGTGCGTACGCTCGTGCATGGCCTGACTGATACCGATTTCGCTTGCTCCGCCAAGAGAATCGCGTTTAATGAAACGCACAAGATGCCATTAATCGAGTCGCACCGGACTGTCCAGAGCTGCCGGATCGCGACCGCAAGAGGAGAGATGCAGATGGGCGCCGCCGCCGACAAACTCATGGCCCTCGTGGCCGACCCCGACCGTTTCACGTTCTCGCATGACGACCTGCGCGAGACGCAGATTGCGGCGCTCGACGAACGGTTTCAGGAGCGCAAGGATCAGATCAGGCTGCTCTCGCTGCGCGCCCGCGACGCCGGGATCGAGAAGATCGCGAGCATTGCCGATGTCGTGCCGATCCTGTTCCCGCACACGGCCTACAAGTCCTATCCTGAAAGCTATCTGATGGATGAGCGCTGGGACCGGTTGACCAAGTGGCTGGGAACCGTTTCGCCCTATCCCATCGAAGGCGTTTCGCTCGACGGGATCGAGGGCATCGACGACTGGATCGCCCGGCTGGCGGCGAAGGGCTACTTCATTTCCTGTTCCAGCGGCACGACCGGCAAGTCCGCGATGATGATCGCCTCGCAGAAGGACATGGACTGGTCGAAGATCGATACGGTCAATGTCTTTTCGTGGGGCTCGGGCGTGAAGCCGGCACAGGACCGGCTGATCATCGGCTGCGCACCGGTAGCGACAGTGCCCAAGAACGCGACGATCGCGCAGGCGCAGTACGAGGCTTTCGCCAATCCCGAATGGCCGCGTTGGAACTATCCGGTGCCGCCGATCACGGTGGGCTCGCTCACCTCGATGGTGGTCATGCGCAAGAAGATCGCCGAGGGCACTGCACGCCCGGATGAAATCGCGGCCTTCGAAGAGACCTCGGCGATGCGCGCCAAGGCTATCGAGGATGCCGTTCCGGCGACGGCCCAGTTCATCATCGAGAACCGCGACAAGAAGCTGCAGCTCTCCGGCCTGTGGAGCGGCCTGTGGCAGGTCGCCAAGGCGGTGCGCGATGCCGGTTATGGCCGCGAGGACTTCAATCCCGACAATTCGATCTATGTCGGCGGCGGTCTCAAGCGCGCGCAGCTTCCCGCCGACTATCAGGAGTACGTTTTCGAGACCTTCAACATTCCCGAAGACCGCCACTTCCAGAACTATTCGATGCAGGAACTGAACTCGGGGATGCCCAAGTGCCGCGAGGGCGGGCGCTATCATGTGCCGCCATGGATGGTCCCGGTCCTGCTGGACAAATCTGGCGATGCCGCGCTCGATCATACGTCGGGCGAGATGGAGGGGCGCGCGGCGTTCTTCGATCTCTCGCTTGACGGGCGCTGGGGCGGCATCATCACGGGCGACAAGATCTCGCTCGACTACAGCCCCTGCAAGTGCGGCAACCACGGGCCTTCTGTGCGCGACAACATCGCGCGCTACGCGGACCTGGAAGGGGATGACAAGATCGGCTGTGCGGGCACGGTCGATGCCTATGTGCGAGGTGTAGCATGAACGACCTGAGCGAAACCCGCGCCGACGAAGCCCTCGTCGCGGCCCCGTTTTTCCTGCGCGGCGAAGTGCTGCACGGCACCGACGTGATCCAGACCTCGCGTGATCTTGGCGTCACCTTCGCCACGCCGCGCATCCCTTTCGACCGGGCGGTCCCGCCGCGCACCGAAGTGCCGCCGCTGCTGAACGTGCCGCTTGCCGAGATCATCGACTTCCTCGTCGAGACCGGGCAGCGGCTGGTGGCGAAGGACAACGACCACATGCAGGAATGCATCGAGCGGATGTGCCGAACCCATATCCTGCCGCGCGCCGTGGTCGAGAACACCGCGCGCCATGCGGCGGCCTACCTGAACAAGCGCACGCTCATCGCGGAAGTCGAGCAGAACTTTCCCGACCCGCGCGCGCTCGATCAGTGGATCCCCAAGCAGGATTACACCGGCCGCAAGAGCTTCGTGCGGGCCTTTGCGCCGCGCCTGATCCACGTGCTGCCGGGCAATTCGCCGGGCGTTGCGGTGAAGTCGGTGGCGCAGGGCTCAATGGTCAAGGGCATCAACCTGTTCAAGATGAGCAGCGCCGATCCCTTCACCATGGTTGCGATCCTGCGGACCATGGCGGACCTCGATCCGGAGCATCCCATCGTGAAGTCGATGTCGGCGGTCTATTGGCGCGGCGGCGACGATGCGACCGAGCGGGTGCTCTACCGCCCGCAGTACTTCGACAAGATCGTCGCCTGGGGCGGCGGCGATGCGATCAACAATGTCATCAAGTACCTCGGCCCCGGCTTCCAGCTCGTCTCATTCGATCCCAAGACCTCGATCTCGATGGTAGGCAAGGAAGCCTTCGCGGATGACGAAACGCTCGACCGCGTGGCGGACCTGTGTTCGGCGGACGTCATGACGCTCAATCAAGAGGCCTGCGTCGCCAGCCGGTTCCAGTTCGTCGAAGGGCCGCAGGAGGACGTCGACCGCTTCTGCGAACGCCTGCACCACCACATCGCTCGCCGCGCGGCCGAGAGCGGTGATGTGCGCAAACTCGATCAGGACATGCGCGAGGCGGTCGAGATGATGGTGATGATGGATGACGAGTTCGGCGTGTGGGGCCGCACCGACGGCAAGGGGCTGGTCATCCGCTCGGACGAGCCCGTCGATTTCCACCCGATCAACAAGACCGCCAATGTCGTGCGGGTCGACAGCCTCGACGATGCGGTGAAGTGGATCAACGTGGCTACCCAGACGGTGGGCTTCTACCCCTTCGACCGCATGGCCGACTATCGCGACCGGCTGGCCGCGGGTGGCGCACAGCGGATCGTCCATCTCGGCGAGGCTGGGCCCTCGACGATCGGCAATCCGCACGATGCGATGTATCCGCTGCACCGCTTTGTGCACTGGATGGCGCATGAGGATGGCACCGCCATATCGTAACTTCGCTGCGTTGATGGTCCGGACATATCCCGATAGAGACGGCGGCCGATCTGGCACATCGTGCCGCAATCACATCGCAGCAAGTACATCGAAAGGGATATCGGGATATGAGGATCATCGGCGTTGCAGCCAGCGTTTGCGGCGGTCTGGTACTTGCAGCATGCGCGGCCGGTGCGGCCTCGGGCGGTCAGCAGGATGTGGCATCAGCCCCGCCGCGGGTCTCGGCCGCGCAGGCGGCATCCATGAGCGACGCCGACAAGGAAGCGATGATCGCCGAACTGCGCAAGGGCAGCTACCTGCCGCGCGAGAACGTGCCGAACAGTCTGCTCCTGAATCCGGCGCCGCCTGCGCCGGGGGCGGCTGCGATGGCGCGCGACGAGGAAGCCGCGCAGGCGGCGGTGGCGTTGATCGGAACCCCGCGCTGGGAACAGGCCAAGATCGATGCCGACCTGTTTACGCCGGCTGTGACCGGGACGTTCTCCTGTGCGGCCGGTTTCACGATCAGCGCCGCGACGACGCCGAAGCTGCAGCATCTGCTGCTCAAGTCGATGATGGTCTTCGGTCTCTCCACTTATCCGACCAAGATGAAGTACCAGCGCCCGCGCCCGTTCATGGAAAACGGCAAGCCGACCTGCACGCCGGATCAGGAAGACGTGCTGCGCAAGGACGGGTCCTATCCTTCGGGCCACTCCGCGATCGGCTTCGGCACCGGCCTCATCCTTGCCGAAGTGGTGCCAGACCGCGCGGCGCAGCTGGTTGCGCGCGGGCGAGCCTTCGGTGACAGCCGCAGGATTTGTAATGTCCACTGGCTCAGCGATGTCGAGGAAGGCCGCGTGGTTGCCTCGGCAGTCATGGCTCGGCTCAACGCCGAGCCGGCATTCGCCGCCGACCTCGCGGCGGCACGCGCGGAAGTCGCGGCGGCCCGCGGCAGCTTGCCCGTGCCCGATTGTGCGCGGGAAAATGCCGCGCTGGGGTCCTGATCGTACCGGCGAAGGTTTTGGCTGCGCGCATATTTGGGCTTTGCTGCGCCCGATGGCCGGGATAGGCAGCTGAAGACGTCTAAGAAGGAACGAGAAACAAAATGGCTGTTGAAATCCTGCTCCCGAAGATCGGCTTCTCGATGCAAGAGGGCCAGATCGCCGAATGGCTCGCCAAGGATGGCGACCAGGTGACCGAAGGCCAGCCGCTCTTCTCGCTCGAGGCCGACAAGTCGACCAATGAAGTCGAATCGCCCGCTACCGGCACGCTCAAGATCGTCGCCAGCACCGGCGAGACCCTCGAAGTCGGCACCGTTCTCGGCTATATCGAGTAACAAGTATCTAGACCGGCTGGACAATAGTGTCCGGCCGGTACAGATTGCGCCCATGCGCAAGTTTCTTCTTCCGACCATCGCCCTGGCCGCTCTGACGCTGCCGTCCGTTGCCTCCGCCGAACTTCCGGTGGGAACCAAGGCGCCGATGTTCCGCACCTCGGTGGCCGAGGCTGGCAAGAGCAAGCGGTACAGTCTGCGTGTTGCCCTGCGGAAGGGCCCCGTGGTCGTCTACTTCTATCCCAAGGCGTTTACGCAGGGCTGCACTGCCGAAGCGCATGCTTTCGCCGAGGCGACCGACGATTTCGCGGCGCTCGGCGCGACGGTTGTCGGCCTGTCGGCGGACGACCTGCCGACGCTGGAGAAGTTCTCCACCGAACATTGCCGTGACAAGTTTCCCGTCGGGGTCGCTACGCCGGTGATTATCCGTGACTACGACGTTGCACTCAACGGCGGATCGACCATGACCAAGCGCACCAGCTATGTCGTCGCGCAGGACGGGACGATCACCATGGTCCACTCGAACATGGACTACCGCGACCACGTCAAGCGCACCCTCGCGGCGGTGAAGAAGCTCCAAGCCAAACGCTGATCTCGCGCCGCTGCTCTTGAAACAGACCGGTCTTGCCGGGTAAGGGCGTCGCTTTCTGCACGGAACCGTTTCCGCGCGCAACCGTTCTGGCGGGTGTCGCCCGGCGGCCCTTGCTTCATTGGAGTTCTTGTCATGCGTGCCGAAGGTCAGGCTCATATTGACCGTATCGAAAAGGCCCTCGCGCTGGTCCGCAAATCGCTCGACTGGGAGCGGGCACTGCGCCGGTTCGACGAGCTGAACGCGCGCGTCGAGGATCCCACGCTTTGGGACAATCCCAAGGAAGCCGAAGCGGTGATGAAGGAACGTCGCCGCCTCGAAGCCTCGATCGGTGCAGTGAACGAGATCAGCGCCGAGATGGCCGATGCCGTCGAATTCGTCGAACTGGGCGAAGCGGAAGATGACGACGAGACGATCCAGGAGGGGCTTTCGACGCTCGCCGCGCTGGCCGAGCGGGCCGACCGGGACAAGGTGCAGGCGCTGCTTTCGGGCGAGGCGGACAGCAACGACACCTATCTGGAAGTCCATGCTGGCGCCGGCGGCACCGAGAGCCAGGACTGGGCCGAGATGCTGCAGCGCATGTACACCCGCTGGGCCGAGCGCAAAGGGTATAAGGTCGAACTGGTCGAATACCACAGCGGCGAAGCCGCGGGCATCAAGAGCTGCACACTGCAGATCAAAGGCGAGAATGCCTACGGCTGGGCCAAGACCGAGAGCGGTGTCCACCGCCTCGTGCGGATCAGCCCTTACGACAGCTCGGCGCGTCGCCACACCAGCTTCTCGTCGGTCTGGGTCTATCCGGTGATCGACGATACCTTCGAGATCGACATTAACCCCTCCGATCTGAAGATCGACACCTACCGCGCCTCGGGTGCGGGCGGTCAGCACGTCAACACCACGGACTCGGCGGTGCGTATTACCCACCAGCCGTCTGGCATCGTCGTTGCCAGCCAGATCGACCGCTCGCAGCACAAGAACCGCGAAATCGCGATGGGTATGCTCAAGTCGCGCCTGTTCGAGGAAGAGATGCGCAAGCGGGAAGAGGCCGCCAGTGCCGAGCATGCGAGCAAGAGCGACATTGGCTGGGGTCACCAGATCCGCTCCTACGTGCTGCAGCCCTATCAGCAGGTGAAGGACCTGCGCACCGGCGTCGTGTCGACGGCGCCCGACGATGTGCTGGACGGTGATCTCGATCCGTTCATGGCTGCGGCGCTTTCGCAGCGGGTTACTGGCGAAAAGGTCGAAATCGAAGACGTCGACTGAGCCGACCGCATGGTCTTGCCATGGGGTGGTTACGGCATGGACAAGGGTTTTGCCAAGTGCGGGGCGAAGCGCTAAGGGGCCGCATGTTTCCGCGCCGAGGCCCTGTTTTTGCTGCTTTGACGGTGGCGCTGTGCGCCTGCCAGCCGCAGTCCGCGGATGACGGCCGGTCCGATGCTGCGCGGAATTTCCCCGTCGCCGACCGGCCCGTTTCCAAGGCGGCACAGGACCTGTTCGCCTCCGAAGTTCAGCGCGACAGCGTGAACGAAGCAACGGTCGTCATGGACCTCGCCAATATCGAGCCGGGCATGAGCGTCGCTGACATCGGTGCGGGCGAGGGCTATTACACCGTGCGTCTTGCCGAGCGCGTCGGTGCCAAGGGCCGGGTGCTTGCCGAGGACATCAATCCCGCCGCGACCGAGCGCCTGGGATCGCGCGTGATGCGTGAGGGGCTTGAGAACGTGTCCATCAAGGTTGGGACAGCGGAAAACCCGAACCTGCCGGCAAACAGTTTCGACCGGATTTTCATGGTTCACATGTACCACGAGGTCTCCGAACCTTACGCCTTTCTCTGGCGGCTGCGCCCGGCGCTGCGGCCCGGGGGCAAGGTAATCGTGGTCGATGTTGATCGGCCTACCGATATGCACGGTATCCCGCCGGCGCTTCTCTTCTGCGAATTGGCTTCGGTGGGCTTTCGTTTGACCGAATTTGTTCGTAAGCCGGAACTGCAAGGCTATTATGCGCAGTTCGAAGCCGTGGGTGCGCGGCCGGCGCCCGAAAATATTACACCCTGCCGCGTATCGGGCGATACGCAGGCGGATTGAGAGCAACGGGCAACGGCACAGCGCATTGCCAGGGGAAAGACGTTAGAGGATATGAGTTTCAAAGGTCTCAAGCCGATTGTCTACGGCGGCCACGAAGTCTGGCCGCTGGTCGAAGGCGGCAAGGGTGTGTCCGCGACCAACCACATGAGCTCGGGCGCATGGGCGGCGGCCGGCGGTATCGGCACGATCAGTGCGGTCAACGCCGACAGCTACGATGCCGAAGGCAAGATCGTCCCGCAGGTGTACAATGCACTGACCCGCAAGGAGCGCCACGAGGAATTGATCCAGTACGCCATCGACGGCGCGGTGGAGCAGGTGCGACGCGCCTACGACATCGCCGGCGGCAAGGGCGCGATCAACATCAACGTGCTGTGGGAAATGGGCGGCGCCCAGCAGGTGCTCGAAGGCGTGCTGGAAAAGACCAAGGGCATGGTCACCGGTGTAACCTGCGGTGCGGGCATGCCCTACCGGCTTTCGGAGATCGCCGAGCGTTTCAACGTTCACTACCTTCCGATCGTCAGTTCCGGCCGTGCGTTCCGGGCGTTGTGGAAGCGCGCCTATCACAAGGTCTCGCAGCTGATGGCGGCAGTGGTCTATGAAGACCCCTGGCTGGCCGGCGGCCACAACGGTCTTTCCAACGCCGAAGACCCGCTCAAGCCCGAGGATCCCTATCCGCGCGTGAAGGCGCTGCGCGACGTCATGCGCAAGGAAGGCATCTCGGACGAGGTGCCGATCGTGATGGCCGGCGGCGTGTGGTACCTGCGCGACTGGGAAGAGTGGATCGACAATTCGGAACTGGGCTCGATCGCATTCCAGTTCGGCACCCGTCCGCTGCTGACCAGGGAAAGCCCCATTCCGCAGGAATGGAAGGACGAACTGCGCAACCTCGAACCCGGTGACGTGCTGCTGCACCGCTTCTCGCCCACGGGCTTCTATTCTTCCGCCGTACGCAACTCGTTCCTGCGCAATCTGGAAGCGCGTTCGGAGCGGCAGATCCCCTACTCCAAGGTCGAGGCGGGTGAGCACACCGTGCGGCTCGACGTCGGCGTGAAGGGCAAGAACTTCTGGGTGACGCCCAAGGACCTTGACCGCGCGCGGACATGGTCCTCGCAGGGCTTCACCGATGGTCTGCGGACGCCGGACGATACGATTATTTTCGTTTCGCCCGAAGAGCGCGACGAAATCCGTCAGGATCAGGCCGACTGCATGGGCTGCCTGTCGCACTGCGGCTTCTCGTCGTGGAAGGATCACGACGACTACACCACTGGCCGTCTCGCCGATCCGCGCAGCTTCTGCATTCAGAAGACCCTGCAGGACATTGCCCACGGTGGCCCGGTCGACAAGAACCTGATGTTCGCGGGACATGCGGCCTATCAGTTCAAGCAGGATCCGTTCTATTCGAACGGCTATACGCCGACAGTGAAGGAGCTGGTCGATCGCATCCTCACGGGCGATTGATCGACCCAGCGCAAAGCGTTTCAGGCGGCCGGTTCGGGACTATCCGGACCGGCCGTTTCGTTTTCACGGTCCTTGCGAGGGTTCGGTCCATAGCGGTTCGCGTCTGTCTTTCCCGGCACGACCAACAGGACAATGTAGAGCCACGCGAAAGGCAGGAAGAGCAGCCAGTCGACATAGGACAGCGGCGCTTCGATCATGTCGCGGGCTTCCCAGCCTCCGAGCAGTGAGGCCAGTTCAAGCCCGATGCTTCTGGCGACGACGAGGACCAGCAGCACGGTCCATTTTCCGCTGAAGCCAAAGTCGTGCAGTCGCCTGACCGACAGGGCGAAGAGCGGGATGATGGCCAGCGTAGTGACCGCGAAGCGGAACCATGTCGCGGCGGTGTCGGGCAGGAAGAAGTCTGCCAACCCGGCCAGAACGGCGCACAAGAGCTGAGAAGCGACGACGTACAAGATCACCTCGGTGCGCCGGGCGCGGCCCGAGGTCGTGAAAGTGCGGCGGATCGCCTGACCGAAGAGCGGGAGGTCGCCTGTCATGATGCGATCTCCCGCTGCTGCACGGGTGTTGTCAATCGAATTCCCAGGCCCGCTCGCCGTGGCTCGTGATGTCGAGCCCTTCGCGCTCGGCGTCTTCGGACACGCGCATCGGGAAGACCATCGAGGCCATGAGGGCGAGGATGACGGAAGCGATCACCGACCAGATGATCGCGATGCCAACGCCGATCAGCTGCGCGAAGGTCTGCGCGATCATGTTCATGCCATCCGCATAGCCGACACCGCCGAGGCTCTCCGCCATGAAGAGGCCTAGCATCACCGAGCCGAGCATGCCGCCGACGCCGTGGACGGCGAAGACGTCGAGCGAATCGTCGATCTGCAGCTTCTGCTTCACCAGCTGGATCGCGAAGTAGCACACGACGGCACCAGCCGCGCCGAACAGGATCGCGGCGCCCGGAGAGATGAATCCGGCAGCCGGCGTCACGGTGGCGAGGCCGGCGATGGCTCCGGTCGCGAAACCGACGCTGGTGGGCTTGCCGACCATGATCCGTTCGACCAGCAGCCAGACCATCGCGGCAGTGGCCGCAGCAGCGTGGGTGGCGATGATCGCGGCGGCGGCATCGTCGTTGGCCTGCAGGGCGGAGCCGCCGTTGAAACCGAACCAGCCGACCCAGAGCAGCGCGGCACCGGCCATGGTGAGGGCAGGGCTGTGCGGCAGCATGAGCGTCTGCGGGTAGCCCTTGCGCTTGCCGAGCATCACGGCAATCACCAGCGCGGAGACGCCAGCGGTGGTATGGATGACGATGCCACCTGCCCAGTCGAGCGTGCCGACGCCGGCGGAAAGCCAGCCGCCGCCCCAGATCCAGTGCGTGACAGGGGCATAGACCACCAGGCTCCACAGCGCGCAGAAGGTGATCACCCAGCCGAAACGGGCGCGGTCTACCCAGGCACCGGCCATCAGCGCGGGCGTGATCGCGGCGAACGTCATCTGGAACAGGACAAAGGCGCTTTCGGGCACGGTGGTGCTTTCGCGCACGTTGCCGAGCGATATCAGCATCCACGCGTTGCCGCCGCCCAGCCACCCGTTGGAGACGCTACCGAAGCTCAGCGTATAGCCGACCACGATCCACACGAGTGATGCGACGGCGGCAATGGCGCCGCACTGGACGAGCACCGACAGGAAGTTCTTCGTCCGGACGAGGCCGCCGTAGAACAGCGAAAGGCCCGGCATCGCCATGAGCATGACCAGCGCCGAACTCGCGAGCAGCCAGGCGGTGTCGCCGCTGTTGGCGACATCGAGCTGACCGTCCTGCGCGAAAGCCACGCCAGGTAGGACAGCGAGTACGGCTGCGAGTGCCAACAGGCGCGGCTTGGTCATCGACTGTGTTCCCCCCTTCAGGCCACGCCTTTGGCGTTGGCGCTGTATTCCTCTTGGGCAGGCCTTAGAGCAGGAAATCGCCGCAAGACAAGCGCTTGCTGGGGAATACTCCTTTGGCTCGCCCGGTCTTGGTCAAGGCAGCTCGGGCAGGACCATGTCCGGCGGACGGTGCCCGTCGACCCAGAATCGGATATTGGCAATGATCCGCTCGCCCGCAGCGCCGCGGCCTTCGTAAGTGGCGCTGCCGAGGTGCGGCATGGCGACGACGCCGGGCAGGGCGAGAAGACGCGGATCGACCTTGGGTTCGTTGGCGAAGACGTCGAGGCCGGCGCCGGCGATTCGCCCTTCGGAGAGCGCCGCGATCAGGGCTTCTTCGTCGATGAGCTGGCCGCGTCCGGTGTTCACGATGCACGCGGTGGGCTTCATCAGCGAGAGCCGGCGCGCGTCGAACAGGTTTACCGTTTCCGGCCCGGCCGGGCAGTGCAGCGAGAGGATGTCCGCATCGGCGGTCAGTGTGTCGAGGTCGGGCTCGTAGCGGGCGGAAAACATGTTCTCGAGCGCGGCGGGCTGGCGATTGCGGTTGTGGTAGCGGATCTCCATGCCGAAGGCGCGGGCACGGTGCGCCACAGCCTGGCCGATCCGACCCATGCCGACGATGCCCAGCGTCTTGCCCATCAGCGAGTGGCCGAGCATTGCCGACGGCCCCCACCCGGCCCACTTGCCTTCGCGCAAGACCTTCACATTCTCGCTGAAGCGGCGCGAGACGAGGATGATCAGCGCCAGCGTCAGGTCGGCGGTGTCGTCGGTGAAGACGCCGGGCGTGTTGGTCACGACGATCTTGCGGGCGCGGGCGGCGGCAATATCGATGTGCTCGGTGCCGGCGCCGAAACTGGCGATCAGGCCGAGCTTGTCGCCGGCCTGCGCGATCAGCTCGGCATCGATCGAGTCGGTGACGGTGGGCACCAGGACGTCGCACTCGCGCATGGCGGCGGCGAGTTCGTCGCGTGTCATCTGCCGGTCTTCGGCATTGAGTGAAACGTCGAACAGTTCGCTCATGCGCGCTTCCACCTCGGGCAGAAGCTTTCGGGTGACCACCACGCGCGGGCGGGGTGGGTGAGGAAGGGTGGACGTGTCGCTTGCCGGTGCCGTCATGGTTACCGGCTATGCCTTCCACAGGGGGGCGGTCAAGGAGCCTTGATGCTTCGATCAAGCGCGGAGTAAGGATCGCGCATGAAACGCGCCGTCTGGATTCTGTCTCTGCTTGCGCTGAGCGCCTTTGCCGCACCCGCACGGGCCGACGAAGACAAGGTGCCCTACTGGGCCTCGATCGATACGGACGTCGCCAACCTGCGCGTGGGGCCGGGCAATACCTACCGGATCGAGTGGGTCTATCGCCGGATGCACCTGCCGGTGAAGATTATCCGCCGCGAAGGTGCATGGCGTCAGATCGAGGACCCGGCAGGTGACAAGGGCTGGATGCGCGACCTGCTGCTGTCACGCCAGCGCGCAGCTATCGTGACCGGCGACGATCTGGTCGAGATGCATGCCGAGGCCAGCGACTCGTCGCCGATGCTCTGGCGCGTGGAGCCCGGTGTCGTCGGCCTGCTGGGCGATTGCGATGCCGGTTGGTGCGCGTTCGATACCGATGGGCACAAGGGCTTCGTGCGCGAAGATGCCCTGTGGGGTGCCGGCGAGCCCTGACAGCCGGGCATCCGCGCAAACTTCTCTAACTTTGTCGACTCTCGCCACGGCGAGTCTTCACGAAAATCAGGCGAATCCATAGGCCTGGATCGTCGCTATCTTTGCGCGCCAGACGAGCGCGTGATTTAACGGTTCAAAGAGCGGGCGCAGGAATGCCGCGTGCAGTGTGACCGACTGCGGTCGAGTAGGAAACGGGAGGCCATCTTGGGCAACGGCTGCCCATGAGAGGGATTGCCTGATGATGTCGAATTCTATATTTCGATAATTGTCGAAGTATTGGAGTGACGATGAAAGCCGACCAGATCATACGCGCCTTGTCCGCGCTGGCGCAGGAGCATCGACTCGCGGCCTACCGGCTGCTGGTGCAGGCGGGCGAGAGCGGCATTCCCGCCGGAGCGCTCGCCGAACAGCTCGATGTGCCGCCGTCCTCGATGAGCTTTCACCTCGCCCAGCTTGCCAACGCCGGGCTGGTCACGCAGCGGCGCGAGAGTCGCTCGATCATCTATTCGGCCGACTACGCCGCGATGAACGGCGTGATGGGCTACCTAACCGAAAACTGCTGCGGCGGGGTGCCTTGCGGCGACTCGACCGCTTGCCTTCCCGATCCCCAACGAAAGAGCGCCTGATGAAACGCTTCCATGTGCATGTCGGCGTGGCCGACCTCGACAAGTCGATTGCCTTCTACTCCAGCCTGTTCGGTGCCGAGCCCGCGGTAGTGAAGGACGATTACGCAAAATGGATGCTCGAAGACCCACGCATCAACTTCGCCATTTCCATGCGCGCGGATGCGGCCAAGGGGATCGAGCATCTCGGCGTGCAGGTGGAGGACAAGGCGGAACTTGCCGAGGTCTACGACCGCCTTGCCGCTGCCGACCGTCCGGTGCTGGAAGAAGGCGCGACGACCTGCTGCTACGCGAAGTCGGAAAAGAGCTGGATCGCCGATCCCGATGGCGTGGTGTGGGAAGCCTTCCTGACCGAAGGCGAAAGCACGACCTACGGCGGCAGCCCCGATTTCGATCGGCTCGCTTCCGCCCATGCTGCCCCTGATGCCTGCTGCGCGCCGCAAGTGGCGCCGGCGAAAACGTCCTGCTGTTGAGGTGACGATGTCCGGCAAACCGCTGAACGTGCTTTTCCTCTGCACGGGCAATTCCGCACGCTCGATTCTGGGCGAGGCCATTCTCAACCATGACGGCAAGGGCCGGTTCCGGGCGCACAGCGCCGGAAGCAATCCGACCGGAACGGTCAATCCGTGGGCAATCCGTACTCTGGAAATGCTCGGCTATCCGGCCGAGGGCTATCGCTCCAAGAGCTGGGACGAGTTCGCCGAGGGGCCGGAATTCGACCTGATCTTCACGGTCTGCGACAGCGCGGCGGCCGAAAGCTGTCCGGTCTGGCCGGGGCGCCCCACGAGTGCGCATTGGGGCATTCCCGATCCTGCCGCCGTGCAGGGCAGTGATGCCGAAAAGGCGGCGGCCTTTCTCGATGCTTTTGGCATGCTCAAGCGGCGGATCGATCTGCTGCTGGCACTGCCCATCAAATCTTTGGAAGCAACCGCCCTGAAAGAGAAGCTGCAGGGCATCGGACACGAGGCGGACAATACATGACGACGACCACTGCCGATATCGACGCCCGCGCTGCGGGTCTGGGTCTGTTCGAGAAATGGCTGTCGGTCTGGGTCGGGGCGGCGATTCTCGCGGGGATCGCGCTGGGTAATCTCGTGCCGCAGCTTTTCGCGGCGCTGGCGGCAATCGAATATGCCTCGGTCAATCTCGTCGTCGCGGTGCTGATCTGGGCGATGATCTTCCCGATGATGGTCGCAGTCGATTTCGGCGCGGTGCGCCGGGTGGGCGACAAGCCCAAGGGCCTGATAATCACGCTGGTGGTGAACTGGCTGATCAAGCCCTTCACCATGGCTGCGCTGGCCGTGCTGTTCTTCCAGGTCGTCTTCGCCGACCTGATCGCGCCTGCCGATGCCCAGCAGTACATTGCCGGGCTGATCCTGCTCGGCGCCGCGCCGTGCACGGCGATGGTCTTCGTGTGGTCGCAGCTTACGCGCGGCGATCCGGCCTACGCGCTGGTGCAGGTGGCGGCGAACGACCTGATCATGATCGTCGCTTTCGCGCCCATCGTCGCGCTGCTGCTGGGCGTTACCGACATTGCCGTGCCGTGGGAGACGCTGCTGCTCTCTGTCGCGCTCTATGTCGTGGTGCCGCTGGGGGCAGGGGCCTTCGTGCGCCACCGCCTGCTGGCGAGCCACGGTGGGGATGAGCATGCCGTCTCGGACTTCACCGGACGGATGAAGCCGCTTTCGATCATCGGGCTGCTGTTCACCGTGCTGCTGCTGTTCGGGTTTCAGGCGGAAACCATCGTCTCGCGCCCCGTGTTGATCGCGCTGATCGCCGCGCCGATCATGGTGCAGAGCTACGGGATCTTCTTCCTGGCCTATGGGGCTGCGAAGCTCTGGAAAGTGCCGCATGCGGTGGCGGCGCCCTGCGCGCTGATCGGCACGTCGAACTTCTTCGAGCTTGCCGTTGCCGTGGCCATCGGCCTGTTCGGTCTCGGCAGCGGGGCTGCGCTGGCGACGGTGGTGGGCGTGCTGGTGGAAGTGCCGGTGATGCTGTCGCTGGTGGCCTTTGCGAACCGCACGCGGGGGAGTTTTCCGGCAGCGTAAAGCGGGCACCCACGTTCCCGTTTCACGGAGAGGGGGGATAACTGAACTCCCCCAAACAAACGAAAACCCCCGCCGGTGAGGGCGGGGGTTTCCTTTTTCGCGTCAGGATCGCGAGGTCACGGCATTTCGATCGCGACGGCCGTGGCTTCACCGCCACCGATGCAGAGCGATGCCACGCCCTTCTTCAGGCCCTTTTCCTTCATCGCGTTGATGAGGGTGACGATGATGCGGGTGCCCGAAGCGCCGATCGGGTGACCCAGCGCCGTCGCGCCGCCGTGGATGTTCACCTTGTCGTGCGGGATGCCGAGGTCCTTCATCGCGAACATCGCGACGCAGGCGAACGCCTCGTTGATCTCGAACAGATCGACGTCGGAGAGCTTCCAGCCCACCTTGTCCATCAGCTTGGTGATCGCACCGACCGGCGCGATGGTGAACTTGGCCGGCTCCTGTGCGTGGGCGGAAACGCCGACGACAGTGGCGATGGGCGTGAGGCCCTTGGCTTCGGCAACGCTCTTGCGGCTCAGCACCATGGCAGCAGCGCCGTCGGAGATCGAGCTGGAACTGGCGGCAGTGATCGTGCCGTCCTTGGCGAAAGCGGCGCGCAGGGTGCGGATCTTGTCCGGGTTGCCCTTGGGCGGCTGCTCGTCGGTGTCGACGACGACTTCGCCCTTGCGGGTCTTCACGGTGACGGGAACGACTTCATCCTTGAATGCGCCAGAGTTGATGGCGTCGACCGCGCGGCGCAGCGACTCGATGGCGTAGTCGTCCTGGCTTTCGCGGGTGAGCTGGTATTCGTCGGCGCTTACCTGCGCGAACGAGCCCATCGAGCCGCCTTCGTAGGCGTCTTCGAGGCCGTCGAGGAACATGTGATCGTAGAGCGTGTCGTGACCGGCGCGGGCGCCGCCGCGGTGCTTCTTCGAAAGGTACGGCGCGTTGGTCATCGACTCCATGCCGCCGGCAATGACGATGTCGAGCGAACCGGCCGCGAGCGCCTCGGCGCCCATGATCACTGTCTGCATGCCCGAGCCGCAGACCTTGTTGACGGTCGTGGCCTGGACCGACTTGGGCAGACCGGCCTTGAGCGCGGCCTGGCGGGCAGGGGCCTGGCCGAGGCCGGCGGGAAGCACGCAGCCCATGTAGATGCGCTCGATGTCGTCACCGGCGACTCCGGCGCGCTCGACAGCGGCCTTGACGGCGGTGGCGCCGAGGTCGGTCGCGGCGACTTCGGCGAAGGCGCCCTGGAGGCCGCCCATGGGCGTGCGGGCGTAGGAAAGAATGACGATCGGGTCGGAAGCCGAAATCTGGGCCATGGGGCGTGCCTTTCGAACTGGAAGATGTGACAGTTGTCGACCGGATAATGTTGCGATGCACCAAATGCAATGACAGAAAAAGCGCCATCGCGGGGGCATCGCGCACCAGCATTGCGGCCGATCAGTGCCGGTGCGTCTCGCGCGGAAATACGACGATACCGCCTTTCACACCGCTGGCGGATACCGATCTTCTCGTTTCTACATGGGATCGGGGAGGTTCGATTGCCAGACCCGCGCCGCGCCCATTTCGCGCAATCTTTCGTAACATCGGGCGTCGCCAGGGCGTTGAAGCGCTTGCCGCCACCGAAAAGCAGGCGTTCCGGTACGGTCTTTTGTTGCATTGCAATGCGTAAGGGCGGATTAATCCACGCCGACACCTTGCGATGGTGCTGGTGCTGGCCTAAGAGCGCGCCCAACGACCGGGCGTGCCCCCCGTGGGACGAGTCCGGCAGCCGCACCCGGTATGAGGCCAGAGACCATTGACTGATCTGTCACAATACCTGCCGATCCTGATATTTCTGGTGATCGCTCTTCTTCTCTCGGCAGTGATCGTGTTCCTGCCGATCGGCGTCGCCCACCTGACCGGCACGCATCAGCCCAACGCTGACAAGAACTCCGAATATGAATGCGGCTTCCCCGCGTTCGAGGATCCGCGCAGCCAGTTCGACGTCCGCTTCTATCTGGTGGCGATCCTGTTCATCGTGTTCGACCTCGAAGCCGCGTTTCTGTTCCCCTGGGCCGTGTCGCTCGACATGACCGGCTGGGCCGGGTGGACAACGATGATGATTTTCCTCGGCGAACTGGCCATCGGCCTCGCCTATGCATGGAAGAAGGGAGCTCTGGACTGGGAATGAGCACTCTCGTGAACTCAGCCGGACAGCCTCTGAATCAGGGCGGCGCGGTGACGCAGCCCGATCAGGCCTATTTCAACGACCTCAACCAGGAAGTGTCGGACAAGGGCTTCCTTGTCACCTCGACCGAGGAACTGTTCCAGTGGGCCCGCACCGGCTCGCTGTGGTGGATGACCTTCGGCCTCGCCTGCTGCGCGGTCGAGATGATCCACGTGAACATGCCGCGCTACGACATGGAGCGCTTCGGCGCTGCGCCGCGCGCGTCTCCGCGCCAGTCGGACGTGATGATCGTGGCCGGCACGCTGTGCAACAAGATGGCCCCGGCGCTGCGCAAGGTCTACGACCAGATGTCGGAGCCCAAGTACGTCATCTCGATGGGCTCGTGCGCCAATGGTGGCGGGTACTACCACTACAGCTATTCGGTCGTGCGCGGCTGCGACCGCATCGTTCCGGTCGACATCTATGTGCCCGGCTGCCCGCCGACTGCCGAAGCGCTGCTCTACGGCGTGATGCAGCTGCAGCGGAAAATCCGCCGCATTGGTACGGTGGAGAGGTAAGTCCTGATGGCTGTTCTGCATTCCGCACCGAAGTACGCGTCGAACGAAGGCGTCATCGAGACGCTGACCGGCGCACTCGGCCCCATGCTGCTTGCCGCGAGGGAAGAGCATGGCGAGATCGTGCTCACCATCGTGCGCGACCGGATCGAGGACGCGCTGCGCCTGCTGCGCGACGAGCACGGCTACCAGCAGCTCATGGAAATGGCGGGTGTCGACTATCCGTCGCGGCCCGAGCGCTTCGAAGTCGTCTACATGCTGCTCTCGCTGACGAAGAACCATCGCCTGCTGGTGAAGGTGAACGCGTCCGAAAGCACGCCGGTGCCGACCGCGACCACGCTGTGGTACAACGCGGGCTGGCTAGAGCGTGAAGTGTTCGACATGTACGGCGTGATCTTCTCGGGCAATCCGGACCTGCGCCGCATCCTCACCGATTACGGTTTCGAGGGGCACCCGCAGCGCAAGGACTTCCCGCTCACCGGCTATCAGGAACTGCGCTATTCCGAAGAGGACAAGCGCGTCGTCTACGAGCCGGTGCAGCTTGCGCAGGATTTCCGCAGCTTCGACTTCATGAGCCCTTGGGAAGGCGCCGACTACGTGCTTCCGGGCGACGAGAAGGCCGCCAAGCAGCCCGCGCCGCCGCCGGTTGCCGAGCCCAAGACCACTGAGAAGAAGGGTGACAGCGGCGCCGGCGAGCCGACCAACGGCAAGGCCGAGGAAAAGGTTTCCGCGCCGCCGCCTGACCAGAAGGTGACGGGCGAGAACGAGAAGGACGCGCCGAAGCCGACCGAGAACCGGCCCGACAAGGCCGCGCGCGAACAGACGGCTCAGGACACCAAGGGCGCGACCGAACCCAAGGACTCCAAGGAGGACGGCAAATGAGCATGCAGCTCGAACAGTCCCCCACCACCGAGGGCGAGATCGTCACCAACTACACGATCAACTTCGGTCCCCAGCACCCGGCGGCACACGGCGTGCTGCGCATGGTCATGGAGCTTGACGGCGAAGTGATCGAGCGCATCGATCCGCATGTCGGCCTGCTGCACCGCGGCACCGAAAAGCTGATCGAGCACAAGACCTACCTTCAGGCGCTGCCGTATTTCGACCGGCTTGACTACTGCTCGC
The DNA here is from genome assembly GCF_014645195.1 of Novosphingobium indicum. Taxonomy (GTDB): domain Bacteria; phylum Pseudomonadota; class Alphaproteobacteria; order Sphingomonadales; family Sphingomonadaceae; genus Novosphingobium; species Novosphingobium indicum. Next base: position 136,165 of record NZ_BMLK01000007.1, read on the forward strand.
CGCTGGCGATGGAATACAGCTACGTTCTCGCCATCGAGAAGATGCTGAACCTCGAAGTGCCGCTGCGGGCCCAGTACCTGCGCGTGCTGTTCGCCGAGCTGACCCGCATCTGCAACCACATGCTCAACATCGGCAGCCACGTCATGGACGTGGGCGCGATGACGCCGAACCTGTGGCTGTTCGAAATCCGCGAGGACTGCCTCAACTTCTTCGAGCGCGCTTCGGGCGCCCGCATGCACTCGGCCTGGTTCCGTCCCGGCGGCGTGCATCAGGACGTGCCGCTCAAGCTGCTGGCGGACATCGCCGAGTGGCTCGACACGCGCCTGCCGACGCTGTTCGAGGACGCAATGAGCCTCGTCGTCGACAACCGCATCTTCAAGCAGCGCAATGTCGACATCGCGGTCGTGTCGCGCGATGACGCGATTGCCTGGGGCTTCTCGGGCCCGATGATCCGCGCCGCGGGCATTCCCTGGGATATCCGCAAGAGCCAGCCCTACGACGTCTATGACCGCATGGACTTCGAAATTCCGGTTGGCACCAACTCCGACTGCTATGACCGCATGATGGTCCGCGTCGAGGAAGTGCGCCAGTCCGCGAAGATCATGAAGCAGTGTCTGGCGGAAATGCCCGAAGGGCCGATCAGCTCCGAAGACCGCAAGGTCGTGCCGCCCAAGCGCGCCGAGATGAAGAGCTCGATGGAATCGCTGATCCACCACTTCAAGCTCTACACCGAAGGCTTTCACGTCCCGGCGGGCGAAGTCTACGTTGCGACCGAAAGCCCCAAGGGCGAATTCGGCGTCTATCTCGTCTCGGACGGCTCCAACAAGCCGTACCGCTGCAAGATCCGTCCGACCGCGTTTTCGCACCTGCAGGCGATGGACTTCATGTCCAAGGGCCACATGCTGCCCGACGCGACGGCCATTCTCGGCGCGATCGACGCCGTTTTCGGGGAGTGCGACCGGTGAAACTGAGCAGCATCGAAATGATCCGCGTATGGGCGGCCGCGACCGGCCTGTTCCTCGTCGCGCTGTACTTCGGCGTGATCTCGACGGGTACCGAGCCTTCGCCGCTCATTGCGATGCTGGCGACCGCCATCGCCGGTTTCGAAATTTTCTTTTTCGGCCAGGATCAGTGGCTGAAGCGCAGAGGTAAGCATGGCTGACCGCTATATCGAACCCGATACGCCCGAGCTGCGGGCGCGTTGGGGCAATTTTGCCTGGACCGACGAGAACGCCGCCAAGGCGAAGGACATCGTCGCGCGCTATCCCGAAGGGCGTCAGCGCTCTGCGGTGATGCCGCTGCTCGACCTTGCCCAGCGCCAGGTCGGGGCTGAAGAGAACACGCAAGGCTGGCTGCCGATCCCGGTGATGGAATATGTCGCGGACTATCTCGACATGCCGATCATCCGCGTGGTCGAGGTCGCGACCTTCTACACGATGTACAACGTCGCCCCGATCGGCCGTTTCCATGTGCAGGTCTGCGGCACGACGCCGTGCATGCTGCGCGGTTCGGACGACATCATCGAAGCCTGCAAGAAGCGCGGGATGAAGAAGGGCCACACCACCGGGGACGGCCTCTGGTCGTTCACCGAAGTGGAGTGCATGGGCAACTGCGCCTCGGCGCCGATGGTGCAGATCAACGACGACAACTACGAGGACCTCACGCCCGAGCGCCTCGATACTGTGCTCGATGCGTTGGCCAGGGGCGAGACGCCCAAGGCCGGCACGCAGGAGCCGGGCCGTCACACGGTGGAGCCTTCGGGCGGGCCGTCCTCGCTGACTGCGATGGTCGGCGAGAACCACGATTATCGAGGGGAGTGGTGATGACTTCCATGTCTGCCCCCCATTTCTTCGTCATTGCGAGGAGCGAAGCGACGCGGCAATCCAGAGCGTCGCGCGCCATCGCCCTGGATTGCTTCGCTACGCTCGCAATGACGAGCGGGGAGTTTGAACTGTGAGCTTGCAGGACAAGGACCGCATCTTCACCAACGTCTACGGCTATCAGTCGTGGCACCTGAAGGATGCGCAGGCGCGCGGCGCCTGGGACAACACCAAGGATATCCTTGCCAAGGGCAGGGAAGCCATCATCGAGGAAATCAAGGCGTCGGGCCTGCGTGGCCGTGGCGGCGCGGGCTTCCCGACCGGCATGAAATGGTCCTTCATGCCAAAGCAGCCGCCGACGGATCACAACGGCAATCCCAAGCCGAGCTTCCTCGTCATCAACGCCGACGAATCCGAGCCGGGCTCGTGCAAGGACCGCGAGATCATCCGCCACGATCCGCACATCCTGCTCGAAGGCGCGCTGGTTGCCGGTTTCGCAATGGGCGCGCGGGCTGCCTATATCTACATCCGCGGCGAATACATCCGCGAGGCGGAGACGCTCTTCGCCGCGCGCGATGAAGCTTACGCAGCCGGCCTGCTGGGCAAGAACGCCTGCGGTTCGGGCTACGACCTCGACGTCTTCGTCCATCGCGGCGCGGGCGCCTACATCTGCGGCGAAGAAACCGCGATGATCGAGAGCCTCGAAGGCAAGAAGGGCCAGCCCCGCCTCAAGCCGCCGTTCCCGGCCGGCGCGGGCCTCTATGGCTGCCCGACCACGGTCAACAACGTCGAATCGATCGCCGTTGCGCCCACCATCATGCGGCGCGGCGCGGCGTGGTTCTCCAGCTTCGGCCGCGAGAACAACAAGGGTGTGAAGCTCTTCCAGGTCTCCGGCCACGTGAACAAGCCGTGCGTCGTGGAAGAGGAAATGGGCATCCCCTTCAGCGAGCTGATCGAAAAGCACTGCGGCGGTATTCGCGGCGGCAAGGACAACCTGCTGGCGGTGATCCCCGGCGGTTCCTCGGTCCCGCTGGTTCCGGCAGAGCAGATATGGGACGCGCCGATGGACTTCGACGGCCTCAAGGCGCTGGGCTCCGGCCTCGGCACTGCCGCCGTGATCGTCATGGACAAGTCCACCGACATCGTGCGCGCCATTTCGCGCCTGTCCTACTTCTACAAGCACGAGAGCTGCGGCCAGTGCACGCCGTGCCGCGAAGGCACGGGCTGGATGTGGCGCGTGATGGAGCGCCTGCGCACCGGCGAAGCGGCGGTCGAGGAAATCGACATGCTGCAGCAGGTCACCAAGCAGGTCGAAGGCCACACCATCTGCGCGCTGGGCGACGCTGCCGCCTGGCCGATCCAGGGCCTCATCCGCCACTTCCGTCCCGAGATCGAGCGCCGGATCGAAGAGCGTCTCGGCTCGCTGCAACAGGCTGCCGAATAATGCCAAAGGTCAAAGTCGACGGCGTCGAACTCGACGTCCCCAACGGCGCAACCGTGCTGCAGGCCTGCGAACTGGCCGGCAAGGAAATCCCGCGCTTCTGCTATCACGAGCGGCTGTCGATCGCCGGCAACTGCCGCATGTGTCTGGTCGAGGTGAAGCCCGGACCGCCCAAGCCGCAGGCCTCCTGCGCGCTCCCGGCGACCGAGGGCCAGGAAATCCGCACCGACAGCGAAATGGTCAAGAAGGCCCGCGAAGGGGTGATGGAGTTCCTGCTCATCAACCACCCGCTCGACTGCCCGATCTGCGACCAGGGCGGCGAATGCGACCTGCAGGACCAGTCGGTGGCCTATGGCCGCGGCGGCTCGCGCTATCACGAGAACAAGCGCGCGGTCACCGAGAAGTACATGGGCCCGCTCATCAAGACGACGATGACGCGCTGCATCCACTGCACCCGCTGCGTGCGTTTCTCCGAAGAGATCGCTGGCGTCGACGAGATCGGCGCGCTCTATCGCGGCGAGAACATGCAGATCACCACGTATCTCGAGCATGCCGCCAAGCACGAGATGTCGGCCAATGTGATCGATCTCTGCCCGGTCGGCGCGCTGACCTCGCGGCCCTATGCCTACGAGGCGCGGCCCTGGGAGCTGAAGAAAACGCTCGGCATCGACGTGTCCGACGCGATCGGCTCGAACATCCGCATCGACAGCCGCGGCCGCGAAGTCCTGCGCGTGCTCCCGCGCGTCAACGACGACGTCAACGAGGAGTGGATCAGCGACAAGGCGCGCTACATGGTCGATGGCCTTGTGAAGCGCCGTCTCGACAAGCCCTACCTGCGCCGCGACGGCAAGCTCGTCCCCGCAAGCTGGAACGAGGCTTTCGAAGCCATCGCAACGCTGAACCCCGGCAAGTCGATTGCCGCCGTGGCCGGCGACATGCTCGATTGCGAAACGATGTTTGCCGCCAAGAAGCTGGTCGGTGCGCTCGGTTCGGACCTGCTCGAAGGCCGCCAGACCGGCATGGACTACGACACGTCGAGCCTGGCCGCAGTGAACTTCAACACCACGCTCAACGGCATCGAGAGCGCTGATGCGATCCTGATCGTCGGCAGCAACGTGCGCGCCGAGGCGCCGCTGGTGAACGTCCGCCTGCGCAAGGCGGTGAAGCGCGGCGCCAAGGTCTTCCTGATTGGTCCCGAGTGGGACACCACCTTCGGCGGCGAGTTCCTCGGCGACGATCTTTCGAAGATCGGCGACCTGCCGAACCACGTTTGGGAAACGATCCGCGATGCCAAGCGTCCGGCGATCATCGTCGGCGGGGCAGGGCTGGGCCGTGGCGGTCTCGAGGCCGCGCTTTCGGTCGGCGAGCAGATCGGCATCGTGCGCGAGCTGGAAGACGGCACCACGTGGAACGGCTTCAACGTCCTGCACATGGCGGCAAGCCGCATGGGCGGGCTGATGCTGGGCTATGCGCAAAAGGGCGGCCTGGCGGATATCGTCGCGGCCAAGCCCAAGGTGCTGCTCTCGCTCGGCGCCGATGAAGTGGACTACACACGGTTTGCCGACTCGATGATCGTCTACATCGGCCATCACGGCGACAAGGGCGCCCATGCCGCCGACGTCATCCTGCCGGCCGCGGCCTACACCGAGAAGGCGGGCACTTACGTCAACACCGAAGGCCGCGTGCAGCTGTCCGACAAGGCGGTGTTCGCGCCGGGTGACGCGCGCGAGGACTGGACGATCCTGCGGGCGCTCGCCGATGCCTTCGGCGTCGAGCTGGGCTTCGACAGCTTCGAGGAATTGCGCGCCGCGATGATTTCCGAGGTTCCGGCCCTTGGCAGCGAAGGCCTGGCGGACTACGGGAGCGACCTGCCAGCCGGCGGCGGTTCCGCATCCGGCCAGATCGCCTACCCGGTCAAGGACTTCTACATGACCAATCCCATCGCTCGCGCCAGTGCGACCATGCAGCGCTGCTCGGCAGAACTGCTGCACGGCGAGGAGATTGCGGAGGCCGCGGAATGATGCTTGCACAACATCCGCTCGCCCTGAGCCTTTCGAAGGGCGTTGGCGCGTCGGGCTTCTACAAGCTCAGCCTGAGCGGGGAGAAGATCCAGTGACCGCCTTCTTCCAATCTCTCGGCATGTCCTATGACTGGGCGTGGTTCGTCGCGACGGTCTGCGGTATCCTGCTGATCGCGCTGCCGCTGATGCTGGTGGTTGCGATGACCATCTACGCTGACCGCAAGATCTGGGCCGCCATGGCGCTGCGCCGCGGTCCGAACGTGGTCGGCCCGTTCGGTCTGCTCCAGTCCTTCGCGGACGGCCTCAAGGTCTTCCTGCAGGAAACCATCATCCCCTCGGCCGCGAACAAGGGCATCTTCCTGATCGCGCCGGTCGTGACCTTCACCGTCGCGCTGCTTGCCTGGGCGGTGATCCCGTTCAATTCAGGCGCGGTGCTGGCGGACATCAACGTCGGCCTGCTCTACGTGCTCGCGATCAGTTCGCTGGGTGTCTACGGCACGATCATGGCGGGCTGGGCTTCGAACTCGAAGTACCCGTTCTTCTCCGCGATGCGCGCTTCGGCGCAGATGATTTCCTATGAAGTCTCGATTGGTTTCATTCTGATCTGCGTGGTCCTGTGGGCCGGCACGTTCAACATGAACGACATCGTCAAGGCGCAGCAAGGTCATCTCTGGATCCTGAACGGCTTCGTGTTCAATCCGCTGCTGTTTCCGATGTGGGTGATGTTCCTCATCTCCTCGCTGGCCGAGACGCAGCGCGCGCCGTTCGACCTTACCGAGGCGGAATCCGAGCTCGTCGCCGGGTATCAGACTGAATATTCGTCGATGGCCTTCGCCGCCTACTGGCTCGGCGAATACGCCAACGTACTGCTGATGTGCGCGCTCAACGCGACGCTGTTCTTCGGTGGCTGGCTGCCCCCGCTCGACATCCCGGTTCTGTACCTCGTGCCCGGCTTCGTCTGGTTCCTGCTCAAGGTGCTGTTCTTCTTCTTCGTCTTCTCCTGGGTGAAGGCGACCGTCCCGCGCTACCGCTACGACCAGCTGATGCGTCTGGGTTGGAAAGTCTTCCTGCCCGTATCGCTTGGCTTCGTCGTGGTGGTCTCGGGCTACCTGATGCTTACGAGGTATGCAGTATGAGCGTCGCTCAACTCGTAAAATCCTTTACGCTCTACGAGTTCGTGAAGGCGCACTGGCTGACCTTGAAGTACTTCTTCAAGCCCAAGGCGACGATCAACTATCCCTTCGAGAAGAACCCGCTCTCGCCCCGCTTCCGCGGTGAGCACGCGCTGCGCCGGTATCCCAACGGTGAAGAGCGCTGCATCGCCTGCAAGCTGTGCGAGGCGATCTGCCCGGCGCAGGCGATCACCATCGAGGCGGCGCCGCGCGAGGACGGTTCGCGCCGCACCACGCGCTACGACATCGACATGACGAAGTGCATCTACTGCGGCTTCTGTCAGGAAGCCTGCCCGGTAGACGCGATCGTCGAGGGGCCGAACTTCGAATACGCGACCGAAACGCGCGAAGAACTGCTCTATGACAAGGCTAAGCTACTGGCGAACGGGGACAAGTGGGAGCGGGCGATTGCCGCGAACCTTGAAGCCGATGCGCCGTATCGGTAGGGGGCGCTCGGGGTCATGATTCACGTTATCGCCTTTTACCTGTTCGCCGTGATGACCATCGCGTCCGGCGCCATCACCATACTCTCGCGTAACCCGGTGCACTCTGTGCTCTGGCTGATCCTGGCGTTCTTCAATGCCGCGGGTCTGATGATCCTGGTCGGTGCCGAATTTATCGCCATGCTGCTGGTCATCGTCTATGTCGGCGCGGTCGCGGTGCTGTTCCTGTTCGTCGTCATGATGCTGGACATCGACTTCGCCGAACTGCGCGCCGGTTTCGTCAAGTACTTCCCGTTCGGGACGCTCGTCGCGCTCGTGCTGCTGGCCGAGATGGTTCTCGGCATCGGGGCCTACAAGGCCGGTGCTATCCAGCTCGGAACGCCCGACGGTACGGCGGCAACGCCTGCCGGCACGACCAACATCGAGGCGATCGGCGGGCTGCTCTACAGCCGCTACCTGTTCCTCTTCGAAGCGGCGGGCATCATTCTGCTGGTGGCCATGATCGGCGCCATCGTGCTGACCCACCGTCAGCGCGGCGACACGCGCGGCCAGAAGGTCTCCAAGCAGATCGCACGCCGTCCGGAAGAGGCGACATTCAACGTCAAGCCCGAAGTCGGCAAGGGGGTTCAGCTGTGATCGGTGTCGAACACTATGTCGTGGTGAGCTCGATCCTCTTCGTGCTCGGCGTCCTCGGCATCTTCCTCAACCGCAAGAACGTGATCGTTCTCCTGATGGCGATCGAACTCATCCTGCTTGCGGTGAACCTCAACCTCGTGGCGTTCAGCGCCTTCCTCGGCGACCTGACCGGACAGATATTCGCGATGTTCGTGCTGACGGTAGCCGCCGGCGAGGCAGCAGTGGGGCTTGCAATCCTCGTGATCTACTTCCGTGGCCGCGGCTCCATCGCCGTCGACGACGTCAACCGGATGAAGGGATAAAAACATGTCCCTGATCCAAGTCCCGCTCAGCCTGAGCTTGTCGAAGGCCGCGCGCAAACCCCTCGTACTTCGACAGGCTCAGCACGAGCGGTTCGGGAGGACGCAGTGAGTTCCAGCATTCTCATCATCGTCTTCCTGCCGCTGGCGGCAGCGATCATCGCCGGGCTTGGCAACAAGCAGCTCGGCAATGTTCCGGCGAAGGTCATCACGACCGGCGCGCTGTTCATTGCCTGCGCGTTGTCCTGGCCGATCTTCCTCGGCTTTCTCAGCGGCAGTGCTGAAGAGACCGTGGTGCCGGTGCTCAAGTGGGTGGCCTCGGGGACGCTCACGTTCGACTGGGCGCTGCGCGTCGACACGCTGACCGCGGTCATGCTCGTCGTCGTCACCTCGGTCTCGGCGCTCGTGCACCTCTATTCGTGGGGCTACATGAGCGAAGAGCCGGATCAGCCGCGCTTCTTCGCGTACCTATCGCTTTTCACGTTCGCCATGCTCATGCTGGTAACCGCCGATAACCTGGTGCAGATGTTCTTCGGTTGGGAAGGCGTGGGCCTTGCCTCGTACCTGCTGATCGGTTTCTGGTTCCGCAAGCCGTCGGCGAGCGCCGCCGCGATCAAGGCCTTCGTGGTCAACCGCGTGGGCGACCTCGGCTTCATGCTCGGCATCTTCGGCACGTTCCTGGTGTTCGGCACTGTCTCGATCCCCGAGATACTTTCGGCCGCGCCCGGCATGGCCGGGTCGACCATCGGCTTCCTCGGCATGCGCTTCGAGACGATGACGATACTGTGCCTGCTGCTGTTCATCGGCGCGATGGGCAAGTCGGCGCAGCTCGGTCTGCACACCTGGCTTCCCGACGCGATGGAAGGCCCGACTCCGGTTTCGGCGCTGATCCACGCCGCCACCATGGTTACCGCGGGCGTTTTCATGGTCTGCCGTCTTTCGCCGATGTTCGAGGCGAGCCCGACGGCCGCGGCTTTCGTGACGGTGATCGGTGCGGCTACCTGCTTCTTCGCGGCGACCATCGGCTGCACCCAGTGGGACATCAAGCGCGTGATCGCGTATTCGACCTGCTCGCAGCTCGGCTACATGTTCTTCGCGGCCGGCGTCGGTGCCTATGGCGCGGCCATGTTCCACCTGTTCACGCACGCCTTCTTCAAGGCGCTGCTGTTCCTTGGTGCCGGTTCGGTGATCCATGCGATGCACCACGAACAGGACATGCGTTTCTACGGCGACCTGCGCAAGCATATCCCAACGACGTTCTGGGCAATGACGGCCGGTACGCTGGCCATTACCGGTGTCGGCATTGCAGGCCTCGTCGGTTTCGCGGGCTTCTATTCGAAGGATGCCATTCTGGAAGCGGCCTTCGGCGCCGGTTCGGCATCGGGCAATTTCGCGTTCTGGATGGGCATCTTCGCCGCACTGATGACCAGCTTCTACTCCTGGCGTCTCGTCTTCCTGACCTTCTTCGGAAAGCCGCGCTGGGCCGGTTCGGAGCATATTCAGCACGCGGTCCATGGCGATCACCACGATCACCCGGATGAGGAAGATTCCGGCGAGCATACCGATGCGCACTCGGCCCACGGCGCTGCCGCGCACGAGGGCACAGCCGGCTATCATCCGCATGAAAGCCCCTGGGTCATGCTGGTGCCGCTGATCGTGCTTTCGATCGGTGCCGTCGCTGCCGGCTTCGTGTTCCATCACGAGTTCATCAGCGAAGGCACGGGCGAGTTCTGGAAGGGTTCTCTGGTGTTCGACGAGCACCTGATCCACGCGATGCACGAAGTGCCGACGTGGGTGAAGTGGGCTCCCTTCACGGTCATGGCGCTCGGCCTGCTGACCGCATGGTACGGCTACATCAAGAACACCAGCTTCCCGGCGGCCGTCGCCGAGCAGCTCGGGCCGGTCTATACCTTCGTGTACCGCAAGTGGATGTTCGACGAACTGTATCACTACATGTTCGTGGTCCCCGCGTTCTGGATCGGTAAGGTGTTCTGGAAGGTTCTCGACATCGGCGTCATCGACCGTTTCGGTCCGGACGGCGCCGCCTGGGCCGTGGCCAAGGGTTCGACTTACGCGCAGAAGGTCCAGTCGGGCTATCTGTACAGCTATGCTCTCATAATGCTGCTGGGCCTTGTCGGCGCCATCAGCTGGGTGATCGCGGGATAAGATGATGGGTGGTTTTCCGATCCTCAGCGTGATGTTGCTGGTGCCGCTTGCGGCAGCAGTAGCGTGCCTGTTCCTCGAGGCGAAAGCGGCGCGCAATCTTGCGCTGATCGCGACGCTTGTCGATCTGGCGCTCGGTATCGTGCTGTGGCTGAATTTCGACGTGGGCGGCGCCCAGTGGCAGTTCACCGAGCGTCTGGAGCTCTTCTCGGGCTTCTCCTATGCGCTCGGCATCGACGGCATTGCTCTGCTGCTGATCGAGCTGTCGGTGTTCCTCATGCCGATCTGCATCGGCGCGAGCTGGAACTCGATCGACAAGCGCGTCGGCGAATACATGGGCGCTTTCCTGCTCATGGAAACGCTGATGATCGGCGTGTTCGCCGCGCAGGACATCTTCCTGTTCTACATGTTCTTCGAAGCCGGCCTGATCCCGATGTACCTGATCATCGGCATCTGGGGCGGGCAGGACCGCATCTACGCGGCCTACAAGTTCTTCCTCTACACGCTGCTCGGCTCGGTGCTGATGCTCGTGGCCATGCTCTACATGGTCAACGTGGCCGGTACGACCGACGTGCCCACGCTGATGGCCTACAACTTCGATCCGTCGGTGCAGACGTGGCTGTGGCTGGCCTTCTTCGCCAGCTTCGCGGTGAAGATGCCGATGTGGCCGGTCCATACCTGGCTTCCGGCTGCCCACGTTCAGGCACCGACCGCCGGTTCGGTCATTCTGGCCGGCGTGCTGCTGAAGATGGGCGGTTACGGCTTCATCCGCTTCTCGCTGCCGATGTTCCCCGAAGCCTCGGCCGGGTTCGCGCCGCTGATCTGGGGCCTGTCGATGGCCGCCGTCGTGATCACCTCGCTGATTGCGCTCGTCCAGCACGACATGAAGAAGCTGATCGCCTATTCGTCGGTCGCCCACATGGCTATCGTGACGATCGGCCTGTTCGCCTTCAACCAGCAGGGCCTCGAAGGCTCGATGATGGTCATGCTCAGCCACGGCCTCGTTTCGGGCGCGCTGTTCCTGTGCGTGGGCATTATCTACGATCGCCTGCACACCCGCGAGATCGATCGCTATGGCGGCCTGGCGATCAACATGCCGCGTTACGCGCTGTTCTTCCTGCTCTTCACGATGGCCTCGATCGGCCTTCCGGGCACCAGCGGTTTCGTCGGCGAGTTCCTGAGCCTCGCGGGTATCTACGAGGTCTCGACCTGGACCACGCTGATCTGCGCCACCGGCATCATCCTCGGCGCGGCCTATATGCTCTATCTCTATCGCCGGGTCGTTTTTGGCGAGCAGAAGAACGCCGATGCCGCCGCCATGGCCGATCTTGACGTCCGCGAATACCTGATGGTCGTTCCGCTGGCGCTCGCGGTGCTGTGGATGGGCATCTACCCCGAGAGCTTCATTGCTCCGATGCGTGGCGATATCGCCGCGCTCGAAGCCCGGCTCGCCAGTGCGGCGCCGGAAGGGGACAGCAAGGTGGCCATGGGGGCTGCCACGAGCAAAGACACGTCTGCGCACGAAGACAATGCTGCGCATGAGGGGGCACACTGATGGACTGGTCGCAGTCGCTGCGCCTGATCGCGCCGGAAGAAACTCTTAGCATTGCAGGCCTCGTCCTGCTTCTCGTCGCAGCCTGGGGCGGGGACAAGGCAAGCCGCCTGATCTCGATCCTCGCGGTAGCCGCACTTGTCGCGGCCAGCGCGCTCGTCGCGCCGGCGCTGTGCGGCGGGGCCATGGGGCCGGATACCTCGGCCTTCTTCGGTCAGTTCTACGCCGACGCCTTTGCCAGCTATGCCAAGATCCTGATCTATATCTCGGCCGCCGCCACGCTGGTCATCGCGCCCGCCTTCTTCGAGCGCTACAACGCGATGCGTGCCGAATTCCCGGTGCTGGTGATCTTCGCCGCGCTGGGCATGGGCATCATGGTTTCGGCCGGCGATCTCATCACACTCTACATCGGTCTCGAAATGAACTCGCTCGCTGCCTACGTGCTGGCCGCGTTCCTGCGGACCGACGGACGTTCGGCAGAGGCGGGCCTCAAGTACTTCGTGCTGGGCGCGCTGGCTTCGGGCATCCTGCTGTTCGGTATGAGCCTGATTTACGGCTTCACCGGCACGACCGCCTTCTCGGGCATCAATGCCGTGCTGGCGGACGGTCTTTCGAACGGCGCGCTGTTCGGCATCGTCTTCATGCTCGCGGGTCTTGCCTTCAAGATCAGCGCCGTGCCGTTCCACATGTGGACGCCCGACGTTTACGAAGGCGCGCCGACGCCGGTGACGACGTTCTTCGCCACCGCGCCGAAGGTGGCCGCGCTGGGCCTGACGATGCGCGTCATGCTCGATGCTTTCGGGGATCAGGCCGCTGCCTGGCAGCAGATCATCCTGTTCATCGCGCTTGCCTCGATCGTCGTCGGTGCCCTCGGCGCCATCGGTCAGAGCAACATCAAGCGCCTGATGGCCTACTCGTCGATCAACAACGTCGGCTTCATCCTTGTCGGTCTCGCCGTGGCGACTCCGCAGGGTGCCTCGGCCATGCTGTTCTACCTCGCGATCTACGTTGCGATGTCGCTCGGCGGTTTCGTTGCGATCCTGATGCTCAAGGACGAGAAGGGCGACTACGTCGAGGACATCCCGAGCCTCGCCGGTCTGTCGCGCACGCGTCCGGGGCTGGCGCTGGGTCTGGCGATGATCATGTTCAGCCTTGCCGGTATCCCGCCGCTGTTCGGCTTCTGGGGCAAGTTCCTGGTCTTCAAGGCGGCCGTCGATGGCGGGATGATCGCGCTGGCCGCTCTCGGCTTCGCAGCCTCGGTCATCGGCGCCTTCTACTACCTCAAGGTCGTGAAGATCATCTACTTCGACGAGCCTGCCGATGTGGTGAAGGGCGAGAGCGACGTGTGGCACAAGCTGATCCTCGTGATCTCCTGCGTGGTCATTTCGCCGCTGGGCTTCCTGCTCACCAAGTGGCTCGGCGGACTTACCGACACGGCTGCCACCGCGCTTTTCCATGCCCTTTGATCTGATCCGGGCGCTTTGATCCGGATCGTCCAGGAAACCGGTTCGACCAACGCCGATCTGGCCGCGCGCCTTGCGGGGGGGGAATACCTGCCAGAAGGCGAGTGGCTGGTGGCGGACCGTCAGGTAGCGGGGAAGGGCCGCCTAGGCCGCGTCTGGAACGATGGTGCCGGTAACTTCATGGGCTCGACGGTGATCCGGCCCGCAGCCGGCGATCCCTCGCCGGCAACGCTGGCACTGATGACCGGGCTGGCCGTTTACGAAGCGCTGGTGGGTTTCCTGCCCAGACAGTCCGACCTGCGGCTCAAATGGCCGAACGATCTGCTGCTGAACGACGCCAAGGTCGCGGGCATTCTGCTCGAAGCCGCAAACGGTGTGGTGATCGCGGGTATCGGGGTGAACCTGCACAGCGCCCCGGATATTCCGGGCCGCAAGGTCGTCGCGCTTTCCGACCTTGGCGTCGAGATCGGCCGCGACGGTTTCGCCCAGGCGCTTACGGTGTCGTTCGATCTGGAGCTCCAGCGCTGGCGCACCGCCGGCCTTGCCCCGCTGCTGCGTCGCTGGCAAAGTGCCGCGCATCCGTTGGGAACCCGGCTGACCGTGCTCCCTCCGGGGGAGGAGGCGCTGGAAGGCCGCTTTGCCGGACTTTCGCAGGAGGGCAATCTGTTGCTCGCACTCGACGATGGATCGCAGCGCACGATCCACGCCGGCGATGTCATGCTCGCCAGCGCCCCGCATTGAGGAAACCGTAAGCCCATGCTTCTCGCCATAGACGCCGGCAATACCAATGTCGTTTTCGCGCTGCTGGAAGGCCGCACCGTCAAGGGCCGCTGGCGAATCGCCACCGACCCGCGCCGCACCGGAGACGAATACGCCGTCTGGCTGATGCAGCTTCTCGCGATCCGCGGGATCGAGGCGAAGAGGATCGACCGGATCATCATCTCCACGGTCGTTCCGCGCGCGCTGCACAACCTTGAGGTGCTCTGCCGACACTACTTCAACGTCGAGCCGCTGATCGCCGGCGTGGGTGCCGCCGACTACGCGATCGACATCGATGTCGACGAGCCCAAGTCGCTGGGTGCGGACCGGGCCGTCAACGCCATTGCCGCGCACGCGAGGCACTCGGGCGACTTGATCGTCGTCGACTTCGGGACGGCGACGACTTTCGACGTGATCGACTTCCACGGCGCCTACAAGGGCGGCATCATCGCACCGGGCATCAACCTCTCGCTCGATGCGCTGGTGGGCAACACGGCGAAGCTGCCGCGCATTGCCATCGAAATTCCCGAGAGCACCAGCGTTATCGGCCGCAATACCGAGGATCAGATGCTGATCGGCGTATTCTGGGGCTATGTGGCAATGATGGAAGGGCTGATCGCCCGCATCCGCGCCGAAATCGGACGTCCCGCCAAGGTCATCGCCACCGGCGGCCTCGCGGTACTGTTCGACGAAGCGACCGAGATATTCGACTCGGTTGAGGCCGACCTCACTATCGAGGGTCTGGCAATTCTGGCTGAAAGGGCCGCATCCAAGTGATTCCCGGCAAGGAACTGGTTTTTTGCGCGCTCGGCGGCTCCGGCGAGATTGGCATGAACGTCAATCTCTACGGCTGTCAGGGCAAGTGGCTGATGGTCGACCTGGGCATGACCTTCGGCATGAACGAATACCCCGGCGTCGATCTGGTCTTCGCCGATCTCGAATTCATCGAGAACGAGCGGGAGAACCTGCTCGGTATCGTGCTGACCCACGCGCACGAGGATCACATCGGCGCGGTACCCTATTTCGCCGAAGATCTGGGCGTGCCGCTCTATGCCACGCCGTTCACCGCCAAGTTGGTGGCGGCGAAGCTCGAAGAGGCGGGGCTGCTCGATGTGGTCGAGCTGATCGTGATCGACGATCTCGAGCAATTCCAGATCGGCCCCTTCGGGATTCGCTACGTGCCGCTCGCGCACTCGATCGCCGAGGGCAATGCACTGGTGATCGAGACGCCCTATGGCCGCATCTTCCACACCGGCGACTGGAAGCTCGACGACGCGCCCCAGATCGGTACGCCGGCCACGGCCGAGGAACTGACCGCCATCGGCGACGAAGGCGTGCTGGCGCTGGTCTGCGATTCCACCAATGTCTTCAATGACAAGGCCTCCGGCTCCGAGGGCGAAGTCTACGAGGGCCTGCTCAAGGAAGTGAAGCGCCACAAGGGCAAGCGCGTGCTGGTCACGACCTTCGCGTCCAACGTGGCACGGCTGCAGACGCTGGGCGATGTCGCGCGCAAGACCGGGCGGCGGCTCTGCGTGGCGGGACGCTCGCTCGACCGGATCATCAGCACCGGGCAGGCCTGTGGTTACCTCAAGAAACTTCCGGAAATCGTCGACATCGACGAAGTGATGGACCTGCCGCGAGACGAAGTGCTGATCATCGCCACCGGCGGGCAGGGCGAGCCGCGCGCGGCATTGGCGCGCATTTCCGAAGGCAGCCATCCGATCAAGCTGGAAAAGGGCGATGTCGTGCTCTTTTCGAGCCGCCAGATCCCCGGCAACGAGCTCTCCATCGGCCGCATCCAGAACCGGCTTGCCGAAGCGGGCGTCGAACTCGTGACCGACCGGCAGAGCATGATTCACGTCTCCGGTCACCCGGGGCGTCCCGAACTCGAAACGCTCTATGGCTGGCTGCGCCCGCAGATCCTGCTCCCCGTCCATGGCGAGATCCGCCACATGAAGGAACAGGCCCGGCTCGGTCTTTCCTGCGGCATTCCCAAGGCGGTGTTCCAGAAGAACGGCGATCTCGTTCGCCTCGCGCCCGATCACCCCGGCAAATTCGGCGAAGTGCGCGCCGGTCGGCTCGTGCTCGATGGCGACATCATCACGCCATCCGATGGCGAGGCGATAGTGATGCGCCGGCGGATTGCCTACAACGGCGTGGTTTCGGTCGCGGCCGACCGCAAGGGCAATGTCGAAGTTTCCGCGATGGGCCTGCCGCTCGACGAGGATTACGCCGAATTTGTCGAGGAAGCCCGCCGCGATGTCGCCGAAGCGCTGCGCCGGGTGAAGAAGGGCGACCGCGAATCGCGCTCCGAAGCGTGCCGCCTGGCCGCGCGCCGCGCCGCAACCCGCTGGTCTGGCAAGCGCCCGCAGGTGCAGGTCCTGCTGCTGGAAGATTGACCCCATGCACATGCAGTGGTTCTCGATCGTCGCCATCTACGGCCTTTTCTGGGTGCTGAGCGCCTTTCTGGTCATGCCTTTCGGTTTGCGTACGCCGCATGAGGAAGGCGAGACGGTCGAGAAAGGCCATGCCGATAGCGCGCCGGTGAATTTCCGGCCGGGCAAGATCGTCTTGCGTGCGTCGCTGCTCGCGGCAGTGTTCTTCGCGCTGTATTACGCGAACTACGTGAACGGGTGGATCACGCTCGAGGACCTCAACTTCTTCGGCAAGCCGCCGGTGGAGGATCTGGGCTACTGATCGCAGGCATACCGTTCGCCCATGCCTGAGCTTCTTTCCTTTCCGTCCCAGCTAACTTATGCAACAACCCTGTTGTAAATAGTACGGGGAGAGGCTGCATGGACGTCACTGGCAAGGTGGTGCTTGTCACCGGCGGAGGTGGTGGCATCGGCGCGGGAATTGCCGAGGCGTTCGCCGAGAAGGGCGCCAGGGTCGCCGTTACCGACATCAATGGCACCTTTGCCGCTACGGAGGCCGAGCGGATCGGCCGCGGTGTGGTGGCGCTGGAGCACAACGTCACTTCCCCGGAGAGCTGGGAGGACGTGAAGGCAGCCGTCGAGGGCCTGTGGGGGTCAGTCGATATCCTGTGCAACAATGCCGGAATTTCGCTGCCCTTTCAGCCGATGGAAGCTGTCTCGCTCGACCAGTTCGACCGGGTCATGGCCGTAAACGTGCGCGGAGTGTTTGTTGGCTGCAAGACCTTCATGCCCGAAATGAAGACGCGTGGCAGCGGTCACATCGTCAATACCTCGTCAGTGAACGGACAACTGCCGCACCAGACTTTCGCGGTCTACTCGGCCAGCAAGTTTGCCGTGACGGCACTGTCCGAAGCGATCCGTGACGAACTGGCACCCTTTGGTGTCGGAGTCTCGATTCTCTATCCGGGTCTCACCCGCAGCCGTATGTCCGAAGGTCAGATCCCGGACTTGCCAGAAGATAAGCGCCAGGTGCTATCCGACATGATGATGGAGCCGATCTGGCTCGGCCGTGCCGTCGTGCGAGCCGTGGAGAACAACGAACTCCACATCATTTCGCATCCCGATCACCTGCCCGCCCTCGAGGCCCGGATGGACCGCCTGCATGCCGCATTCGGCGAACCGGCACAGCCCGGTTACATCGCGGCACGCATGCCGACGGGTTAGGTTCAGCCCCGCAGGCGCTCTATGCCCTGTGCCAGCGCCACGTAGAGCTTGCCCATGTCGGAGGAGAGCAGGGTGACCCCCAGCGCATTGCCGTCGCGGGTGGAGAGGACCTGACGCAGCACGGCTTCGAAGTCGTGGATGTAGCGGCTGACATGCTCGCGGAAGGTGTCGTCGCGCTCGAACAGCTGTTGGATCGCCTTGACCTCGGTGGTCTCCAGCAACCTGACGGCGCGGCGCGTGAAGATGCCGCGGTCGCCGCGCAGATAGGAGGCCCAGGCGGTGTCGGCGACATCGGCGGACAGGGCGCCGGCAATGTCGATCGAGTTCGAATTCAGCGATTCGGTGATCAGCGCCACACGGCGGCTGAAATCGTTGTCGACCTGCTCCTCGGCGCGATCGCGGGCATGGGCGACGCGGTTTTCGAGGTTACCGGTCAGCTCGTCGACCTTGGCGAGCTGGTCGCGCAGCTGGATCGTGGCTTCGCGGGTCACGCCGGAGGCATGGGCGACGGCCTGTTCGAGCTGGCCGGAGATCTCGGACACCTTCGAGCGCATGGCCTTGTCGATGGCCTTGCCGCTTTCCTCACCGAGGGTGCGTGCGACGGTGGCGATGCGCGCCGCGCTTTCGCCCTCGATCGCTTCCACCGCTTCGCTCAACGTCGCGCGCAGGGCCCCGATGGCCGCGGTCAGTTCGTCGCGCGCCTTGGCGCTGATCCGGTCCGTCGACAGATCGATGTCCGAAAGCGTGTCCTGCAGGTTGGCGAGCTGTTCGGCCTGGCGGTCGTTCTGGCGCGACACGGTGGACTGGGCATCGGCCAGGTTCGCCACCAGCGTCTGGAGATTGGCGCCCGACTGCTCGATGCCGGTCGCCAGGTCCTCGCCGCTTTCGGCGGATTGGCGCAGCACGGAGACGAGGGCCGAAACGCCGCTTTCGAGGCGGCTCAGGCGGTCTTCCGAAATGGCCAGCGCTTCGGGCAGCGCCGAGTGCGTGTTCTTGGCACTGGCCTGGATCAGTTCGAGCAGGCGGACCGAAGCTTCGGTCAGCTTTTCGACGTCGCTGTCGGTTGCCGAAAGGGTCGCGCGGGCAGAGGTCAGATGCCCAGTCAGCGCTTCCAGGCTGGCCTTCATGCGCGCTTCGGAATCGCCGCTTTGCGTGGCGATTTCGGCAAGGCGGGTTTCGAACCGTTCCAGCTCAGCCGTAACGACCTGCGCGCGTTCGCCCAGCGCCGTGGTCTGACGGCGATGGCGTTCGAGGCGTTCGGCAATGGTGCCGTCGAGTTCGCCCAGCATGTGCTCGATGCGGGCAATGGCGTGGCGTTCCTGCTCGACCTGCCGGGCCTGCCGCTCCTCTGCCTCGATGGCCATGCGCTCGCTGCGGGCATTGAGCGATTCGTCCATGCGCTCGGCTTCGGATTCGAGCGTGGCGAGCCGGCCGGCGATCGCGTCGATAGCAGTCTGCTGCGCGGCGGTGATGGCATCGGACGCGGCGGATTGTTCCGCACGCAGCGATGCCAGCGACGCCTTGAGCGTATCGAGCATGTCCTGATGGGTCTGCCGGAAACCGGAGGCGGCTGAACTCTGATCCTCGCGCAGGGAAACCAGCGACGCAGTGAGCGCATCGATCACGCTGCGATGGGCCTCTGCAACGCGGTCGGTCGTGGCGGATTGCTCTTCCTGAAGGGCATCCAGCGAAGCCTTGAGCGCACCGCGGGCGCGCTCTTCGCTTTCGCGCAGCGAACGAGAGACGACTTCGCTTTCATCGCGCAAGGCGACAAGGCGCGCGCGCAGCGACGTGAGGCTCTGCGCTTCGTGTTCGTCGAGCTCGTGGCGGGTCGATTCGATTTCATCGGCCAGCGCCGATGCGCGCGTGCGCAGCGAGGCGAGGGCATCGACTTCGTGCTTGTCCAGCTCGACGCGGAATTCCTCGCCGCGTTCGGCCAGCGCGGCGAAACGATCGTCGGCGATGGTCTGGAACTTGTCCGACTGGCGCTGGAACTCTCCGAGGGTCTCCTCGACGCGGTTGCGCAGCGATTCCACTTGCCGTTCGCTGGCCTTACCGAACTCGTTGAGCCGGGTGAAACCCTGCACCATGTTTTCGAGCTGGCCTTCGGCGGTGCGCCCGGCGTTGGCGATGTTGTTGGTGACGTCCTTGGCCGAGCTGGCGATCACGGGAAGCTGGCTGCGCAGCTTTTCCATGTTCTGCAGGGCAGCGTCGCTGACCGTGCTGATCGTTTCCACCCGCGAGCCATTGTCGCGCACGAGATCCTGAAGCCGTTCGGCATTCTGCGAAAGGCGTTCGGCGGCCATCCGGCCCAGCGATTCGAGATCGCGCGACTGGGCGGCAATGAATTCGCGCGCCAGGCTGAGTTCCCGGTTCACCGTGGTCAGACGCTGCTCGAGCAGCGCGGACTCGGTTGAGAGCGTGCGGGCGATGTCGCCGAAGCGCTTGCCCTCGCGGGCGCTGTGGCGCATCGCCAGCAGCCAGACGAGGCCGATCAGCAGCACCGGTACGCACCACTGCATGACGAGTTGGGGGATTTCGGCGGGCACGATTCCGGTCTGGAATTTCGGCAGCAGAGCCCACGCGAAGAGCGCGCTCCATGCCGCCATGGCCGCAGCGGCGAGAGCCGGTGCAATCCAGCCACGCGACGTTTGGGCATCGGCCGCCTCGTCGTCCTCGACCCAGGCTTCGTCCCAATTTTCCTGTTCGATGGCCTCTGCGCCGATCAAATCCGTGCCTTCAGCCGCCTGTTCCTGCGGGTTCTCGGCACTTTCGCTGCCATTCGCGCCGAACGCGATGATCCTGTTTTCCCCAGCCATCGATAATAGATACCACGAGCCGGGCGGCAATAAACCCTGGTTTAACGCTTTGGGCACTATCCTTGGGAAATGGCTTATGAACCAGGTGCCCTAGAAGAGACCCTCGCGGCGGCGGCAGGCGGCGATGCCGCGCTGTTTGCGGAGTTGCGCACGTCGTACATCGAGGGGGTCATGCGGCAGGCTGATCTGCTGCAGCGGTCGCGATGCGACGGCAACTGGCACGTCGCGGCAATGCGGCTCAAGGGCCTCGCTGCAAGCTTTCATTGTCCGCGTCTGCTCGATCTGGCCGAGGAAGCACTCGATGCGGCACCCGGCGATCCTGCCGTCATCCGGCGGCTGAAATCCTACGTCTCGGACTTTTCCGCCGGCTGATTTGCCCGTGCTGCTTGGCACGCCGCTCCAGGGGGCCTAGATCAGGCGCCGCGGAGCCGGAGGAATGACTTGCGAATAGCATTGCTGGCCATGACGGAACCTGCAGGGGCGGGGCAGCCGTTCCCGCGCGCGTTTCTGCGAGTTGCCGGCGCGACGCTGGCGCAGCATCAGCTTTCGCTGGTCCTCGCGCTCGATTGCCAGCGCCTGATCTGCCTTGCGCGCGGGACTTCGCCTGAACTCATCGCGCTTCAGCATGCTGCCGAGGACGCCGGCCTGCAGTTCTCGATCGCGACCGGGCCGGGTCAGCTCTCGGGTCTGGTAACGGCAAACGACGAGATCGTCGTCGTCAGCGAAGGCCTGTTCGTGGATCCGTCTCAAGCCGCGCCGCTGCTGGAGGAGCGCGGCCCCGTCGTGCTGGTTCAGCCCGTCGAAGGCGCGCTGGCCGCAGGATACGAACGTATCGATCTCAATCGTGCTGGAGCCGGACTGATGCGGGTGCCGGGCCAGTTGGTCGAGCGGCTGCGTGAATTGCCTGTCGATTGCGACATCGTTTCGTCCTTGACCCGCATCGCCCTGCAATCGGGCGTCGCCATGCGCGAAGTGCCGGCCGCCGCCCGCGCCGGGACCTACTGGCGCCTCGTTCGCACCGAGACGGAGGCGCTGGAGCTCGAAAACGAGTGGCTTCGTGCCCGCTTTGCCGATGGACCGACGTCTCCGGGCAGGCTGCTGGCCCGCATGGGCGTGGTCGGTTTCGGTTCGTCGCTGCTCCATGCCGGAAACGCCAGCAATGCCCTGTCGCTGGGCGTTGTTGCGCTGCTGGCGATCGCGGGCGGTCTGGGCTGGTTCGGTCTGGTCTGGGCCGGTTTCGTATTCA
Source organism: Novosphingobium indicum (assembly GCF_014645195.1). Lineage (GTDB taxonomy): Bacteria > Pseudomonadota > Alphaproteobacteria > Sphingomonadales > Sphingomonadaceae > Novosphingobium > Novosphingobium indicum. Next base: position 157,597 of record NZ_BMLK01000007.1, read on the forward strand.
CGGCGCTGGCGTGGCTGCTTGGAGAATCGAGCCGCCTGTTGCGCTCGGTAGAGCGGCAGGCGCTCGGCCAATTGCCGCCCGCGATACCCCGCGCGGACGTGCTGGTCTGGCTGACCGACACCGTGATTGCCCTGCTCATCCTCGCCGATACGCCGCGATTTGAGGGGCAAATGGTGCTGTCCTGGCTCTCGGTACCCGTGACCTTCATGCTGCTTCTGGCCTTGCTTCCGCGGGTTGTCGAGGGAAGCGCAGGCCGCTGGATGGGCGATCGCATGGCGCTGGGATTGCTGCTGGCCGTCTTCGCGGCAGCGGGGCTTTTGCTGCCGGCGGTGCAGGTTCTTTCGATAGTTCTGATCGTTACGGGTTTGGTCCTGCCGGCAAGATCGCGCGATTAGGCCGTATTTAACCAAAGGCGGGGTACACGGGGCAGATGATCGACCGAGCTGTCCATCCGGCAAGCGGAGAAAACGGAGAAAACGTCGAGGCCGTGCTGCGCGAGGAACTCGCGCGGGGCGATGCCATGGCGCAGACCGTGTTGCCGATCCTGCGGCACCTGATCGCTGCGGAGGCCAGTTCGGTTTTCAGCGACGAGATTCTCGCGCGTGTTCGCGGCATGCTGGCGGACCTTGCCAGCGGTCTGCTCGACTCGCTCGGCGCAGGGGCCGATGCCGAGCGCTACGCGGACCGGTTGACGCATGGCTTCATCGATAATCCCGCGCTGCTGTCCCACATTCATGCGCTCGCGCTGGAGTGGCACCTGACCGAAAAACTGCAGTCTCGGCTTGCGCTGGACCCGATCGTCTCGCCGCTGCTGCAGGCTCTAATTGCCTCGCCCGAACCGGCAACGCAGGAACTGGCGATGACCTATCTCGCCGCGCAGGCACGCTGGTGCCAGGCGCAGCGGCGCATGAAATTGCCCTTGCGCGAACTGCCCGGCGATCTGCTGCATGCCGTACTCCTGACGCTACGGGCACTCGCCGAAGCCGAACCGCATCTGGGTGAACGCGCGATGCAGGCGGAATCGGCCATTCGCCAGTCCTACGACGAGGGGGCGAGCCGGCTCGGCCTGGCTTCGCGCCTGATCATGAGCATAGGCAGCGGCGCGCAGGTGGCGCTTTCCGTCAGTCATGCCGGTGTCTCGCTGTTCCTGACCGCTCTGGGTATGGGATCGGGGCAAGGGCGCGATACCGTCACCTTCTCCACGCACGAAGCCCAGCTGGCCCGCATGGCGCTGGCGCTGCGCGCGGCAGGGCTCAAGCCATCCGCGGTCGAGGAACAGTTCCTCGCCATACATCCCGATGTGACACTGCCGCCGGGCTTCGAGCGCCTGGGTCCCGACAGGGCCGCAGCTATTCTCGCTTCAGGCGACAGTGCAGGACATCGCGGCGGCTGATGGAGGATCAGGCCAACATCCTTGCCCGCGCGGCCAGCGATGCGGACGACCGGCTGCTCACGGCGGAGGAGCCGCTGGCGAGCCTGCAACTGCGTTGCGGCGGCGAACTGCCCGGCACCATTGCCCCTCCCGAATTGCGCGAACTCGTACGCAAGGCGCGCCGTTACGGCTTCAAGCTCGCTCGCGCGGTCTGCGCGCAGGATGGGACCGACACGGTCACCGCCTGGGTCGAAGTGGAGCCGCTGAGCGATGGGCAGGGCTGCGAACTGCGCGTCCTGAGCTGGCATTCGGCCCCGACTCCGATCGAGGAGCCTGCCGCTGCCGAAAGCCGCCGCCTGCTGACCAACCGCCATCTCGCCGAGCTTTCCGCGCAGCTCGATGCCGGGCAGCGCCTGCTGGCGGTGTCATGCAATTCGGCAGAACTGGCGGAGATCGCACAGGCCATGGAGGCCGGGCTGGGCCGGCTCTGGACCGACTTCCTGCCGCTTGAGGATGTTTCCCACCAGCAGCCGCTGCACTGGCGCCTGCTCGACGGTGCGCGCGTGCTGGTGCTCGGATCGGAGCGGACCTGGCGGGTCGCGCTCATACCCTACATGCAGCCGGGTTTCGATCCGGCGGGCTTCGAACTGCTGCTGCTGTCCGACGAGCCCGCGCCGCAGGAAGCGCCGCCGCCTGCTGCCGCCACGGTAACCTATAATTGTCGCAGCCTGGTCGGGCAGGATCTGGCCCCCGTGCTCAAGCAGCCGATCGCGCGCATCATCGCCAATGCCGAGACGATCCGGACCCGCCTCGCCGGGCCGCTGCCCGATGCCTATTCCGACTATGCCGGGGAGATCGCCAGCGCAGGCAAGTTGCTGCTCGAACTCCTCGACGACATGGCCGATCTCGAAGTGGTCGAATCCGAAGGATTCAGCACCGCGCCGGACCGTATCGACTTGTCCGAAGTGGCGCGTCAGGCCGCCGGTATCCTCGGCGTGCGGGCGCGCGAAAAACGCATTGTGCTTGAGCCGCCGCAGCCTTCGGAACATCTTCACGCCGTGGCGGAATTTCGCCGCGTGCTGCAGGTTCTTCTCAATCTTATCGGCAATGCCATCCGCTATTCGCCCGAGGATTCGCATGTATGGATCCGGCTCGAGGATGCGGGAGACCGCGCCCGCGTGATCGTCGCCGATCAGGGCGCGGGCATTTCGGCGGAGCAGCAGGCGGTGATGTTCGAGAAGTACGAACGCCTTGGCCGCAGCGGTGACGGGGGGACCGGACTCGGTCTCTACATCTCGCGCCGTCTGGCGACGGCCATGGGCGGGAGCCTGTCGGTCGACAGCGCACCGGGGCAGGGTGCCCGCTTCATCCTCGAAGTGCCGGCGGACCTGGACGCTTAGCTGCGCCCGTTTCCGCGCCGCGTCAGCCAGATCACGATCAGCCCGACGGCTGCCAGCAAGGCCCCGCGGAACGCCCAGGCGCGGTCGGCCAGCATGAAGCTGTCCGCGGGCCAGAGCACGACGCCGGTACCCTGCCCGACCCACAGCAGACCCATCGCGACGGCCAGCAGACCGAGGATGAAGGCGATGATTCTCAAGAACAGCATGATGTGAAGATGATAGCGCCTTGCGGCGAGATTGTGACCGCATTTGCAGGAAAGGTTCGTACGGCGCAGATCCGGTGCTATGAGGGCCGTTGAAAGAGTAGCATACGGCCCGGCATTGAAGATGGATGATTTGCGAAGCCTGCCTCCCGAAGACTACGACGAGGAGGATCTGGCGCTTGAGGGGGAAGAGCCGAATTCGGGCTCCGAACCGAAGAAGCGCCGCGGCAAGCGCTGGTATATTGCGCGCATTCTGGCGGGCCTGCTGCTGGCATTCCTGCTGCTGATCGGTTGGCTGGCCGTAACCGCGCCGCTCTCGAAATCGCTGCAGCCGCTGTCCCCGCCGCAGATCACCCTGCTTGCGGCAGACGGTACGCCGATCGCGCGCAATGGCGCGCTGGTGGAAGCGCCGGTGGAAGTGACCAGGCTACCCGATCACGTGGTGGATGCCTTTCTCGCCATCGAGGATCGCCGTTTCTACGACCACTGGGGCATCGATCCGCGCGGCATGGCGCGGGCCTTGTGGACCAACATGACGACGGGCCGCACCGAAGGCGGCAGCACGATCACCCAGCAACTCGCGAAGTTCACGTTCCTGTCTTCGAAGCAGACGCTCGGGCGCAAGGGCCGCGAAATGCTCATCGCCTTTTGGCTGGAGGCATGGCTGACCAAGGACGAGATCCTGCAGCGGTATCTGTCCAACGCCTACTTCGGCGACAATACCTACGGATTGCGCGCAGCTTCGCTCCACTATTTCCACCGCCAGCCCGAACGGCTGACGCTTGCGCAATCGGCCATGCTTGCCGGGCTTATGAAAGCGCCTTCCGCAATGGCGCCGTCGCGACACTACGACCGCGCCGAGGCGCGTATGCGGGTCGTGCTCAAGGCGATGGTCGATGCCGGCTATCTGACCGCGAAGGAGGCCGAAGCCGTGCGCGCGCCGGCGCTCGATATCCGCACTGCCAGCGACTTGCCGACCGGCACCTACTTCGCCGACTGGGCGCTGCCGCAGGCCCGCGCGCTCGAAGAAAACAGCTATTCGAAGCAGACTTACACCACCACGCTCGACGCCCGCCTGCAGGCAGCCGCGCGGCGGGCCATTGCCCGTGCGGCACTCGGCAAGGCGCAAGTCGCGCTGGTGGCCATGCGTCCCGATGGCGAAGTCGTCGCGATGGTAGGCGGCAAGGACTATGCGAAGACGCCGTTCAATCGCGCCACCCAGGCGCGCCGGCAGCCAGGGTCGACTTTCAAGCTTTTCGTCTATCTGGCTGCGCTCGAAGAAGGCTGGAAACCGGACGACACCATCGCGAATACCCCGTTTCAGACCGGCAGCTACCGCCCCGAGAACTCGGGCGACCGCTATTCGCCGACCATCACGCTGGAAGATGCCTTCGCGCGTTCGAGCAATGTCGCGGCGGTGCGCCTGTTCGACAAAGTGGGTGACAAGGCGGTGATCGACATGGCGCGTTCGTTCGGCATCACTGCGCCGCTGCCGCCGGGCGATCCCAGCATGGCGCTTGGTACCGCGAGCGTGTCGCTGATCGAACTGACCTCTGCCTATGCGGGCGTCGCGGGCAACCGCTTCCCGGTCAAACCCACGGCATTCCCGGCCGAGGAAGAAGGCTGGTTCGACGGCATCCTTGGCAAGCGGCACAGTCTGTCGGGGCGGGTGCATGAGGACATCGAAAAGATGCTGCGCGCCGCGATCAACCGCGGCACTGGCCGCGCTGCGATGCTGAAGGCCCCGAACTTTGGCAAGACCGGCACCAGCCAGGAAAACCGCGATGCGCTCTTCGTGGGCTATGCGGGCGATCTGGTGGTCGGCGTCTGGGTCGGCAACGACGACAACGCGCCGCTCAAGGGCGTGTCCGGTGGCTCCGTTCCCGCCCGCATCTGGCGCGACTTCATGCGCGAAGCTCTTGGCGAACGTGCAGCGCCGACGCCGCGTGCCGATCCCAGCGGGCCGGTGCAGCCACTCGACCTTCCCGATCTCGGCGACATCCCGCTCGGCGATGTCGGCAACTTGCGCTTCGAGAACGGGCAGGCGGTGATCAGCGGCCAGATCGACGGCAATCCGATCGACCTGCGGATCGATAATGGCGGACTGAAGATTGACAGCGACCGGCTGACCGAGGAACTCGGCCGCGCGCGGGACGAAGTGCAACGCGACGTCCAGCGCTCGCTCGAGGAAGCGCGGCGGGACCAGGGCACTTCGCAGCAGCCGTAAGCCGGTTTCGAAAAGCAACGACGGGGGCACCGACGGTATCTCTCCCAACGAAAAAGGCCCCCGCTTGCGCGAGGGCCTTTTTCATTTTCGCGGTGATCCGCAGCGATACTCAGCGCTTGTCGAGCGGCACGTAGTCGCGCTGCGTCGGGCCGGTGTAGAGCTGGCGCGGACGGCCGATCTTCTGGCCGGGATCCGAGATCATTTCGTTCCACTGCGCCACCCAGCCCACGGTGCGGGCGAGAGCGAAGAGCGCGGTGAACATCGAGGTCGGGAAACCGATCGCCGAAAGGATGATGCCCGAATAGAAGTCGACGTTCGGGAACAGCTTCTTCTCGATGAAGTAAGGATCGTTGAGAGCCAGTTCCTCGAGACGCAGCGCGGTTTCGAACAGCGGGTCGTTGACCTTGAGCGCATCGAACACCTCGCGAACGGTCTTCTGCATGACCGTCGCGCGCGGGTCGTAGTTCTTGTAGACGCGGTGACCGAAGCCCATCAGGCGGAACGGATCGTTCTTGTCCTTGGCGCGCTCGATGTAGTGCGGGATCTTGTCGGGCGTGCCGATTTCCTTGAGCATGTTGAGCGCGGCTTCGTTCGCGCCGCCATGCGCCGGGCCCCACAGGCAGGCGATGCCGGCCGCAATGCAGGCGAAGGGGTTGGCGCCCGAGGAACCGGCGAGACGCACGGTCGAGGTCGAGGCGTTCTGCTCGTGGTCGGCGTGAAGGATGAAGATGCGATCCATTGCCTTTTCGACTTCGGGGATCACTTCATATTCTTCCGCCGGCACACCGAAGGTCATGCGCAGGAAGTTGCCCGTGTAGGACAGGTCGTTGTCCGGATAGAGGAACGGCTGACCCACGGCATACTTGAACGCCATGGCCGCGATCGTCGGCATCTTGGCGATCAGGCGGTGCGAGCTGATCGTGCGGTGCTCGGGATCCGAAATGTCGGTCGAGTCGTGGTAGAACGCCGAAAGCGCGCCGACGACGCCGCACATGATCGACATCGGGTGCGCATCCCGGCGGAAACCGGTGTAGAACGTGCGCAGCTGCTCGTGCAGCATGGTGTGGCGGCTGATGGTGAATTCGAACTTCTCGAGCTCGTCCTTGCTCGGCAGTTCACCATTGAGCAGCAGGTAGCTCACTTCCATGAACGACGAGTTCTCGGCGAGCTGGCCGATCGGATAGCCGCGGTGCAGCAGCACGCCTTCGTCGCCGTCGATATAGGTCAGCGCGGATTCGCAGCTTGCCGTCGACGTGAAACCCGGGTCGAACGTGAACATGCCCGTCTGGGCATAGAGCTTGCGGATATCGACGACATCCGGGCCCACACTGCCTTTCAGGACAGCGTAGTCGTAGTCCGCGCCGCCGGCGCTCAGCTTTACCTGATCACCCACCAGTTCTTCTCCTTATGCTTGCGACCCGGCCGGTACGTCCGCCTGTGCGCCGATGCGCGCGAGGCTTTCTTCCCGCCCGAGCAATACGAGTACATCAAAAATTCCCGGCGAAGTCGTCTGACCCGTCAGGGCTGCCCGCAAGGGTTGCGCGAGCTTGCCGAGGCCCAGTTCGAGTTCCCCGGCCATTGCCTTCAGGTTGGCTTCCAGTCCTTCCAGAGTCCAGTCGGATTCACCAGACAGGCGCTCGTGAATTGCGGCAAGGCGCGCACGCGCCTCGTCGGTCAGGAGGCCCTGCGCCTTCTCGGTCATTTCGAGCGGGCGCTTCGCGAACAGGAAGGCGGAACCTTCTGCAAGATCGTTGAGGTCCTTCGCGCGGACCTTGAGCACGGGCATCGCGCGCGTCAGCAGCTCCAGATCGGCAGCGCCCTTCACGAGCGGCAGGATCAGGGCGGCAAGCCGCGCGTCGTCGGCTTCGCGCAGGTAATGTCCATTGAGATTCTGAAGTTTCGCCACGTCGAAGCGCGAGGGCGACTTGCCGACATGGGCAATGTCGAACCACTCGACGGCCTGATCGCGGTCGATGATTTCCTCGTCGCCATGGCCCCAGCCAAGACGTAGCAGGTAGTTGAACAGCGCCTCGGGCAGGACGCCGAGTTCGTCGCGGTAGGTGTCGACGCCCAGCGCGCCGTGGCGCTTGGACATCTTTGCCCCGTCCGCGCCGTGGATCAGCGGAACGTGTGCATATTCTGGGATATCCCAGCCCATGCCCTTGAGGATCACGAGCTGGCGGAAAGCGTTGTTCAGGTGGTCATCGCCGCGGATCACGTGGGTGACGCCCATGTCGTTGTCGTCGACCACGACCGCGAGCATGTAGGTCGGCGTGCCGTCGCTGCGCAGGATGACGAAATCGTCGATTTCCTCGTTCCGCACGGTGACCGGACCCTGGACGAGGTCCTGAATGGTAGTTTCGCCCTCGCGCGGCGCCTTGATGCGTACCACGTAAGGCTCGCCTGCGGGCCAGGTCGAGGGATCGGCATCGCGCCATTCGCTCTCGATGCGGAACGGGCGGCGTTCCTCCTGCGCCTTCTGACGGCGGGCAGCGAGTTCCTCGGAAGAGAGGTAGCAGCGGTAGGCGTGCCCCTTGTCGAGCAGCTCGGCGGCTACTTCGGCGTGGCGCTGCGAACGGGCAAACTGAAAGACGGGCGCTTCGTCGCCTTCGAGGCCGAGCCAGGTCAGGCCGTCGAAAATGGCGTCGATCGCGGCTTTGGTCGAGCGGGCACGGTCGGTGTCCTCGACGCGCAGCAGATACTTGCCACCATGGTGGCGGGCATAGAGCCAGTTGAACAGCGCGGTGCGGGCGCCACCGATGTGCAGGAAGCCGGTCGGCGAGGGGGCAAAGCGCGTTACGACGGCCTTTTTGCCGTTCGATCCGCCCGATGCACTGCCGCTTGCCATTACTCTAACCTTCCTGTCCTATGTGGGCCATGGCGAGCCAGGCCAATCCGTCCGATATGCCGCGTGAAAACGCCCCTGGAGGCGCTGCACTGCAACATCGGCCATGGAACAGCAAACGCCTCTTGTCGAGGGGGTTGGCGGGATTCGAGCGATTTCTTTCTGATGCCGGCTTCGATCGTGCGCCATGGCTGGCCGTAGCGTTCGGCGCAGGCATTGCCGCATGGTTCGCACTGCCCTCCGCGGGATGGTGGGCGGCGCTGAGTGTATCGTGTTTGGCGCTTGCGGGGGTGGCTTGGGGGGCGGGCCCAGCGAAAGCGCGCTATCCGCATCTGATGCAGGCGATTTTCGTGCTTCCCCTGCTGCTGGCGGTCGGGTGTCTGGTCGTCTGGGCGCGATCCTCGCTAGTGGGCGCGGTGCCGATCGAACGGCCGATGGTGGGAACCTTTACGGCACGAGTGTTAGCGCAAGAGGAACAGCCCGCACTCGACCGTGACCGGCTGATTCTGGCGATGGGCGAACCTGATACGGCGCGGGCGATCAAGGTTCGAGTGAATGTGCCGCACGACGAAGCGGCGCAGCGGCCGGCCGTCGGCGTGCTCATCCGGTTCAAGGCACGCCTGATGCCGCCGGCCCCGCCGATGCTGCCGGGCGCCTACAACTTCGCGCGAACTGCGTGGTTTTCAGGCCTTGCGGCAACCGGCACGGTGCTGGGGCCTGTGGAGGTCATTGACTCCGGGGCGCAGGGGAACCGCCTGGAATCGGTACGCGGCGCGCTCTCGCGCCACGTGCGGACGCGGCTTGCGGACGGGGAAGCAGGCATTGCCGCAGCTCTGGCGACGGGCGACCGTGGGGGAATCGCCGAAGCCGATGCGCAGGCCATGCGCGATGCCGGGCTCGCCCATCTGCTCTCGATCAGCGGATTGCATGTCAGTGCCGTCATTGGTGCGGTCTATCTGCTCGCCTTGCGGGTTCTGGCGCTCTCGCCGTGGCTGGCGCTGCGCGTGCGGCTCCCGGTGGTAGCGGCGGGAGCCGGTGCACTGGCGGGAATCGGCTATACCCTGCTGACGGGCGCAGAAGTGCCGACGGTGCGCTCGTGTATCGGGGCGCTGCTGGTCCTGATCGCCCTGGCACTGGGGCGAGAAGCGCTGTCGCTGCGGATGTTGGCCGTCGCGGCGTTTTGTGTCTTGCTGCTCTGGCCGGAATCGCTTGTGGGCCCCAGTTTCCAGATGAGTTTCGCCGCCGTGCTGGCCATCGTCGCCTTGGGAACGGCGGGTCCGGTCCGGCGGTTTCTTGGCCCGCGCGAGGAGCCGGTTGTGCTGCGCATCGGGCGCGGCTTGGCCATGCTCCTGGTGACCGGCGTCGTAATCGAATTCGCTCTGATGCCAATCGGGCTGTACCACTTTCACCGGGCCGGGGTGTATGGCGCGCTGGCCAACGTCATTGCCATTCCCTTGACGACATTCGTGGTCATGCCGCTGATCGCCGCAGGCTTGCTCATGGACATCGTCGAGGCCGGCGCGCCGGCGTGGTGGCTGGCCGAACAGGCCATCGACTTGCTGATCGGGCTTGCGCACTGGATCGCCTCGCGGCCGGGCGCCGTGAACCTGCTTCCCGCCATGGGCACCGGTGCTTTCCTGTTGTTCGTAGCCGGGGGGCTGTGGCTGGGCCTGTGGAGCGGTCGGATACGCTGGTTCGGCCTGCTACCTGCTGCTCTGGGCATAGCGATGCTCGCAGCCATGGCGCCGCCCGATGTGCTGGTGACGGGCGATGGCCGCCATGTCGGCCTCGTCAGCGAAGACGGCAACAGGCTGTTTGTCCTGCGCGACAGCCGCAGCGACTATGTCCGCGGCAATCTGCAGGAACTGGCGGGAATGGAAGGCGAGCCGGTCAACCTGCTGCAATCGCCGGGCGCGCAGTGCAATCGTGATTTCTGCTCGGTTCCAATCAGGCAGGAGGGGCGGACCTGGAACCTGCTCCTGACCCGGAGCCGCGATCGTGTGCCCGAGCGCGCCCTGGCGGCGGCTTGCGACAAGGCCGATATCGTCATCGCCGACCGCTGGCTGCCACGCAGTTGCCGTCCGAAATGGCTCAAGGCCGACCGTGCGATGCTTTCAGAGACCGGGGGGCTTGCCATCCATCTGGCCCGGGCCGAGGTGACGACTGTAGCGGATGGGCAGGGCCGGCATGGCTGGTGGCGGCCCGGCAGATAAGCGCCGAGCCGTCAGCACGCATCAGTGGTAGCGGCGCAGGAGACCGGCCAGTTTGCCCTGAACCTCGACTTCGTCGGGGCCGTAGACCTGAGGCTCATAGGCGGAATTGGCGGGATCGAGCCGCACCATGCTGCCTTCGCGGCGCAGGTACTTGAGCGTCGCTTCCTCGCCGCGCACCAGAGCCACCACGATTTCGCCATCGCGCGCATTGCTGGTGCGCTTCACCAGCGCGAAGTCGCCGTCGAGGATACCGGCATCGATCATCGAATCGCCGGAGACTTCCAGAGCATAGTGCTCGCCGGAGCCGAGCAGGGCGGCGGGAACGGGCAGGGTGGACTGGCCTTCCAGCGCCTCGATCGGAACGCCGGCGGCGATGCGGCCGTGGAGCGGGATCTCGACGACGTCGTTTGCCGGTTGGGGCACCACGCGCGGTGCGGCTGTTTCGTTGCTGCTTGCCGGAGCGGCAGGCTGCGCGGGCTTGCTGTTCGTATCCTCGGGCTGGCGCAGGACTTCGAGGGCGCGCGCACGGTTCGGCAGACGACGGATGAAGCCGCGCTCCTCAAGCGCCGAGATCAGCCGGTGAACGCCCGATTTCGACTTGAGATCGAGTGCTTCCTTCATCTCCTCGAAACTGGGAGAGATGCCGCTTTCCTCAAGCCGGGTCTGGATGAACCGGAGCAATTCGTGCTGCTTGCGCGTCAACATTGTCGCTGCCTCTTGTTCTGCATTCGCCGGAATGTTCCGTTTCGCGAACATTGTGAGAACAATTAAGCAACATAATTTGTAACGTCAAGCAATACCGCCATTTTGGAGCAGGAACACGCGCACCTCGTCTCCCTCTGCGCCTTCGGGCGCGCGGGCGGGCCGGTCGATCAGCACATTGCTGGCTGCCAGCGCCGAAAGAGCGCCGCTGTCCTGCAGCGTATGCGGCACCACGAACTCGCCGTTCCAGATGCCGCGCACGAATTCGCGCCGGCCGCCGTTCGCGCGGATCGGCGCGCCGAGCCTGGTGGCGATCCGCATCGGCAGGGCATAGCGCGCGCCGAGCATCCGGCGCAGCAGGGGCAGCATGAAGTGATAGGCCGTCACGAAGCTCGAGACCGGATTGCCGGGCAGGCCGATCACGATCTGCGGGCCGGTCCGGCGTTCCCGACGAGCGACGAGGATCGGCTTGCCGGGCTTGATCGCCACGCGCCAGAAGTCGAGCGAAGCGCCCCAGGCCTCGAGCGCCGGACGTACCAGATCGTGTTCTCCCACCGAAGCGCCGCCGCTGGTGACGATGACGTCGGCATGGTTCGCCATATCGAAGGCATTGATGAGAGCATCGAGCGTGTCTGCGACCGGGCCGCTGCGCTCGGCATTGACGGGAAGCTTGCGCGCCATGGCAAGCAGCATCGCGCCGTTGCTGGCCGGGATCTGATGCGGCGCGCAGGCTTCGGGATCGCTTGAGAGTTCGTCGCCGCTGTCGATCACGGTCACGCGCGGCTTGCGGCAGACCGGCAGGTGCTTGTGCCCCGCCGCGATCGCCAGCGCCGCGTCGGCGGGGCCGATGAGCGATCCGGACGCGATAACTTCGCTGCCCTGCCGGAAATCGAGGCCGCAGGGGCGGATGTGCTTGTGCGCTGGCATCGGCGCTTCGCCGGTCAGCGTGATTTCGTGGTCCTTGCGGGCCAGATCTTCCTGCAGGATTACCGACGCCGCGCCTGCGGGGAGCAGGGCTCCGGTGGACACCTGAATGGCCTGCCCCTTGCGGACTTCACCCGAATAGGGATGCCCGGCAGCGCTTTCTCCGACGACCTGCCAGGGGCCGGCGAAATCGTCCGCGGCAACCGCATAGCCGTCCATCGCCGAAAGGTCGGCGGCGGGCTGCGTGCGCCGCGCCAGCAGCGGCTCGGCCAGATAGCGACCGACGGAGCCTTCGATGTCGACATGTTCGGTCGGCAGTGGCCCGGCAAGGTCGAGCAGGCGAGCCTGGGCTTCTTCGAGCGGAATCGGCGGGACTTTTGCCATCAGCCCAGGTCTGCCTTCCCCAGATCGGCTTTCCAGTGCCCGGACTTGCCGCCGCGTTTCTCGATCAAGCGTATCTCCCCGATTACCATGCCCTTATCGAGGGCCTTAGCCATGTCGTAGATGGTCAGGAGTGCGACGGAAACCCCGGTGATCGCTTCCATTTCCACACCCGTCTTGCCCGTGAGGGCAGCGGTAGCGGTGGCGCGGATCGCATCGTCCTCGAAGGTGAAATCGACATTCACGGCATCGATCATCAGCGGATGGCACATCGGGATGAGATCGCTGGTCTTTTTCGCGGCCATGATCCCGGCGATGCGCGCGGTGCCCAGTACATCGCCCTTGGGCGCGTCGCCCGCGCGGATGGCGGCGAGGGCTTCGGCGGTCATGGTGATCCGGCCCGAGGCGACAGCCACGCGCTGGGTCTCGGCCTTGGCGCCGACGTCGACCATGCGCGCGGAGCCTTCGGAATCAATGTGGGTGAGAGATTTGCCCATGTTAGCTCTCCAGCAGGGTGCGTGTGGCGGCCTCGACATCGGCCTGCCGCATCAGGCTTTCGCCGACGAGGAAGGTTCTCGCACCGCAGCCGGCGAGGCGTTCGAGGTCGGCGTGGGTGTTGATGCCGCTTTCGCTCACCAGCAGCGTGCCTTCCGGGGCCAGTGATGCGAGCCGTTCGGTCACGCCGATGTCGGTGACGAAGCGCTTGAGATCGCGGTTGTTCACGCCGATCAGCCGCGACTTCAGGCGGGCGGCCCGCTCCATCTCGGCCTCGTTGTGGACTTCGACGAGGCAGTCCATGCCGCGTTCGAGCGCTGCAGCCTCGATTTCGGCCATCAGCGTATCGTCGAGCGCGGCGACGATGATCAGGATCGCATCGGCGCCGATCGCGCGGGCTTCGGCGACCTGCCACGGGTCGATCATGAAGTCCTTGCGGATCACCGGCAGCGAGACCGCGGCGCGGGCATCCATCAGGTAGTCCTCGTGCCCCTGGAAATAGGGCGCGTCGGTGAGCACCGAGAGGCAGGCCGCGCCGCCGCGCTCATAAGCGACGGCATGTTCGGCGGGGCGGAAGTCGCGACGGATCAGGCCCTTCGAGGGGCTGGCCTTCTTGATCTCGGCAATGAGCGCGAAGCCGGTTTCTGCCTTGCGGCGCAGGGCGGCCTCGAAACCGCGCGGCGCGTCCTGATGCGCGGCATGCCGGTCGAGATCGGCAATGGTGGCGACGGCCATGCGCTCGTCCACTTCTTCGCGCTTGGTTTCGCAGATTTCGGTGAGTTTGTCGGACATGCTTGCGCCTTATTCGCGAGTGAACGCCAAGTCGAGAGTGCAGCGATCCTTCGGCAAGCTCAGCATGAACGGGCCTGGATCGCCATTTTGGTTACACTTCCGCTCACCCTGAGCCTGTCGAAGGGTGGGATATCTCAACCCTTGGTGGCGTCGATCCAGCAGTTGAGCAGGGCGTTGGCGAGGCCCTTGTCGATGGCCTCGGCGGCTTCTTCAACGCCTTCGGTCCAGCTCTGCGCCTCGCCGGCCACGATCAGGGCGCCGGCGGCGTTGAACAACACGGCATCGCGGTAGGGACCGGGCTCGCCCTGCAGAAGCGCGCGGAGGGCAGCAGCGTTGAAAGCGGCATCGCCGCCGCGGATGGCATCTACGGGCGCAACGGAAAGCCCGGCATCCTGCGGTGTGACGCGGCGCATGGAGATTTCGGTGCCGCGCACTTCGGCGACTTCATTGCCGCCGGCGAGGCTCAGCTCGTCGAGGCCTTCGTCGCCCGAGATGACCATCGAGTGATCGGTGCCGAGGCGCGCAAGGGCCTCGGCGTAAATCGGCACATAGGCGGGGCGGGCGATTCCGACCAGCTGACGGCGAACGCCGGCCGGGTTGGCAAGCGGGCCCATCAGGTTGAAGATCGTGCGGCGGCCGATGGCCTTGCGAATCGGCATGATGCGCCCCATCGCCGGATGGTGCTTGGCCGCGAAAAGGAAGCAGATGCCAATTTCCGCCAGCGTCGATTCCGCGGTTTCGGCGGCGCGGTCGAGATCGAGGCCGAGCGCTTCGAGCGTATCGGCCGCGCCCGCCTTGGAACTGGCGGCGCGGTTGCCGTGCTTGGCGACAGGAACGTCGCAGGCGGCAACGACCAGCGAGACGGCAGTCGAGACGTTGAGCGTATGGTGTCCGTCACCGCCGGTGCCGCAGACGTCGATGGCATTCTCCGGCGCGGAAACCGGGATCATCCGCGCGCGCATCGCCCGTGCGGCGCCGGCGATCTCGCTTGCGGTCTCGCCCCGGTCTGACAGCGCGACGAGGAACGCCGCGATCTCCCCGTCGGGCACCTTGCCGTCGAGGATCGCGCCGAATGCGGTTTCGGCTTCGACTTCCTCCAGCGGATAGAGCGGATCGGGCAGGCTCATGCGCTGATCCGTTCGGGCAGCCTCGCGTCGATCCCGCACAGCTTCAGGAAGTTCGCCAACATCGCGTGGCCATGTTCGGTGGCGATGCTTTCGGGGTGAAACTGCACACCGTGGATCGGCAGGCTTTCGTGGCGGAAACCCATGACGTGATTGTCGTCCGAGCGGGCATTGACCTTGAGGACATCGGGAATGTCCTCGACGATCAGGGAGTGATAGCGGGTCGCGGTGAAGGGCGAGGGCAGGCCTTCGAAAACGCCGGTGTTGTCGTGCGTGACCGGCGAAGTCTTGCCGTGCATCAGCCCCCCGCGAACGACCTTGCCGCCGAAGTACTGGCCGATCGCCTGGTGGCCCAGGCACACGCCGAGCAGCGGCTTTCCGGCATCGGCGGCAGCGCCCACCAGATCGAGGCTGATCCCCGCTTCGTTGGGCGTGCAGGGGCCGGGTGAGAGCAGGAAGCCCTTCGCGCCAGAAGCGATCGCCTGCTGCGCCGAAAGCGCGTCGTTGCGCACCACTTCGACTTCGGCACCCAGTTCCATCACGTAGTGGACGAGGTTCCAGGTGAAGCTGTCGTAATTGTCGATGACCAGGATCATGGCGCTGCTACCTTCTTTCCTGAGGCGCCTTCGCCGTTTTCTCGACAACGATCAAGGGGCCGAGCGGCGGTCCGCCGTCGACGCGGCCATGTTCAGGGTCCCAGAGCGAGGAAACGCTGCCGTCGAGGAACAGCGCGTCGGGGCAATGGAGTTCATCCCGGAAATAGCGCGCGAGCTTGCCGAAGGAGATCGGTTCGTCTGCAATGACGAAGTGCGCGCGACCCTTTTTGTCGACACCGACGCCGTTGCGCAGCTTGCGCGAAGTGCCGTCGTGATCGATCTTCGGATGGAGCTTGCCCTTGATGACGAGCATCGGGCCGGACTGTGTGCCGAAATTCGGGCGCTTGCTGACACGGGCGGCAAAGTCTTGACTGGTGCGCACTGCCCAGTGCCCGCCCGCCTGTCCGTAGAATACGCCGTTGGGCAGCATGTGGAAGTTGCCCGGGCCTTCGTTGGTGTTGAGCGTGTGCAGCCGCTCGCCTTCCTCGACGTAGTAACCGATCGGCTGCCCGTCGGCATCGAACATGCCGCCATTCATCGCGAAGGCGACGGCATGGGTGTTGTCCGGGCGGTTGACCGCAAGCTGCGAAAGGCTGCGATAGGGCGCGCCGGCCTTCGGGCCGAGCACCATATGGATGCTGTGTCGGCCCGGCGTCGCGGTGCAATGGGTGAGCGCGACGCTTTCGAAGGTCGCGCTTTCGCATGGCGGCGGGGGCGGCGCTTCGGCCTGTTTTTCGCGTTCGCCGGAGGAGCAGGCTGCGAGCAGTATTCCTGCCAACGCAGCAACGCCCCACCGGACCTTTCGAATGTTCCTGCCTTCGTCATCCCCGCGAAAGCTGGGATCCAGTCGACGCCGTATCAACACGGCGAACGGAAAGATGGATTCCCGCCTGCGCGGGAATGACGATAGTTTGCTGAGGAGGGCTTGTTCACTGCCCGAAACCCGGCTCTCCGGCCACGCGCACGGCTTCGCGCGCCGCTGCAAACAGCGCGCCGCTTTTGGCTTCGCATTCGCGCTGTTCGTAGGCCGGGTCGCTGTCGGCGACGATGCCGGCGCCGGCCTGCACGTGGAGCACGCCGTCCTTGAGGACACCGGTGCGCAGGACGATGCACGAGTCCACCGAGCCATCGGGCGCGAAATAGCCCACGCCGCCGGCATAGGCGCCGCGGGTCTCGGGTTCGAGCTCGGCGATGATCTCGCAGGCGCGGACCTTGGGCGCGCCCGAGACGGTGCCCGCCGGGAAGCCCGCGAAGACCGCGTCGATGGCATCGTGCTTTTCGGTGTCGAGCTGGCCGACCACGTTCGAGACGATGTGCATCACATGGCTGTAGCGCTCGATGGTGTAGCTGTCGGTGACTTCCACCGTGCCTTTGGTAGCGACGCGGCCGACATCGTTGCGGCCGAGGTCGAGCAGCATGAGGTGCTCGGCGCGTTCCTTGGGATCGGCGAGCAGGCTGGCCTCGTTGGCCTTGTCCTCGGCGGGCGTCTTGCCGCGCGGGCGGGTTCCGGCGATGGGACGGATGGTGACCTCGCCGTCACGCACGCGGACGAGAATTTCCGGGCTCGATCCCACCAGCGCGAAGCCGGGGAGGTCGAGAAAATAGAGAAACGGTGACGGGTTCACGCGGCGCAGCGAGCGATAGAGCGCGATCGGCGGCAGCGTGAATTCGCAAGTAAAGCGCTGGGCGAGCACGACCTGGAAGATGTCGCCCGCCTCGATGTAGTCCTTGGCCCTGAGGACCATGGACTTATAGTTTTCGGCAGGCATGACCGGCGTGGCCTGCGGCTCGGGCAGGTCGGCTTCGACGGGCGCCATCGGTACCGGCGCGGCAAGGCGGCGCAGGGTTTCGTCGATGCGCTCGGACGCGGTTTCCACCAGTCGTTCCGGCTCCCCGGCCTCGGGCCAGAGCGGCGCGACGCAGAACAGTTCCTCACCGAGCCGGTCGAACACCAGAATCACCGAAGGGCGCACGAAGAGCATGTCGGGCACGTCGAGCGGACTTTGCGGTGCACGCGGCAGCTTTTCGACAAGGCCGATGGTTTCGTAGCCGAAATAGCCGACGAGGCAGGCCAGCGCCTTGGGCAGCTCGGCGGGCACATCGATGCGGCAGGCTTCGACAAGGGCGCGCAGTTCGGAAAGACTGTCCCCCGGCAGGGCTTCGAAGGCCTCGCGGTCGAAGGTCCACTTGCGGTTGATTTCGCAGGCTGCGCCACTGGCGCGGAAGACCAGATCGGGATCGAGCCCGATTAGGCTGTACCGCCCGCGGGTCTCGCCGCCCTCCACCGATTCCAGCACGAAATCGCCGCGGCCTTCCTCAAAGAGCTTGAGCGCGGCGCCGACCGGCGTTTCGGTATCGGCGACGAGCTTGCGCCACAGCAGGGCGGGCCTGCCTTGCGCAAGCTGTTCAAGCGCCGCCGACCGGTCCGATTCGCGTTGCATGGCAGGCCGTCTTCCGGATCAGTTCGGCGAACCGGTGCCCGCGAGCTGGTCGCGCACCGCTGCAATCGCCTCGGGGTGTTCGGTCACGCCCACGTCGGCACGGATCGCCTTGGCCAGCGCTGCGCCATAGGCTTCGCCGAGCTGGCGGCCAAGTTCGCGGCGGGCGCCCTTGATCATCTCGTCGGATTCGACGTCGCCGGGCTCTATCTTCTTGAGCTGGACGACGAACCAGCCACGTTCCTGCGCCGCCGACTGCACTTTCACGGTGCCTTCGGCCATATGGAACATCAGCGACACCGGCGGCGGAACCTGCTTGCCCTGGCGCAGGGCGGCGGTCAGCGTCGGGCGCGACATCGAGACCTGCTGCACGGGCGGCAGGCGCTTGTCGAGGCTGGCCATGGCCTGCTGGATCGTCTTGCCCTTCTTGATCTCGCCCTGCATCTTGAGCGCGGCCTTCTTGGCGGCCTCAGATCCGGTGTAGAGCTTCCACGCCATCGTCACATCGTCCTTGATGTCCTTCAGCGGAGCGGGCGCGGATGGGGCAATCTCGGTCACGTCGAACAGGATGTAGGACTGACCCGGCACGGACGGAGCGACCTGAGGCTCTTCCTGCTCCATGGTGAAGGCCGTGGCGAGCACCGGCTTCACGTCGTCGGAAACGGTTTCGCCGGGCTTCATGTAGACGTTGCCGTCGGCCGTAACGGCACCGGTCGTCTTGACCTCGGCGCCGATGGCCTTGGCTACTTCGGTCAGATTGGCGCCGTTGTCGAACTGGTCTTCGACATTGGTCACCATGTCCATGAAGGACTTGCGGCGCTTGTCTTCCTTGATCTGCTTGATCAGCTCGTCCTTCACGTCGGCGAGCGAGCGGGCAGGCGTCTTGTTTTCCTCGTCCACGCGGACGACGTGCCAGCCCAGCGGGCTCTTCCGCGGCGCGGCGAGCTTGCCGACAGAAGCGGCGAACACGGCGTCGGCGACTTCAAGCGAGAACTGGCTCGAGAGCTCTTCCTTGCTGAAGTATTCGAGGCTGGCTGCAGACAGGCCCTTTTCCCTGGCCGCCGTTTCCAGCGACTTGCCGCCTTCGACTTCGGAGATCACCGCCTTGGCAGCGGCTTCCGTCGGTACGATCAGCTGCGTGATCTTGCGCTTGTCCTGCGCGGCGTAAAGCGCCTTTTCGGACTCGTAGCGTGCGGAAATTTCGGCATCCGTGGGGGCTGCCGGGGGTTTCATCGAGCTCTGGGTGAAGGTGGCATAGCGGATCGAGCGGCGTTCGGGCCGGATGAACTCGTCGGTGTGATTCTTGTAGAACGCGGCCAGCTGCTTGTCGGTCGGGTTCTTTTCGGGCGCGAAGAGCAGCGAGGGCAGCGCGGCAACCGAACCCGAACGGGTCTCGTTCAGCAGCGAGGCATAGCGCTTGGCCGCGTATTCCGACATTTCGGTGCCGGTGGTAGCCGGGACCATCAGCACCTGGCCGGTCATGTTGTGGGCGATGTCCTCGCGCAGGCCCTGCTCGGAAATGCCCTGCTGCGCCAGAGCCTGGCGGAAGGTGTTCTGGTCGAACTTGCCGTCCACGCCCTGAAACGCGGGTATCTGCGCGATCTCGCTGTCGATCAGACGGTCGCTGATCACGATATTGTTGTTCTTGCCGAAAACGAACAGCGCGGTGCGGTCGATCAGGTCGCTCAGCACCTGCGTGACGCCGCCCTGGGCCACCAGCAGCTTCATCGTGGCAGTCGGTTCCTGCTGCTTGACGCGATTGAGCGCCCGCGTGGCCCCCTGCTGCAGGTCGGCGGCGTCGATGTCCTGTCCGCCCACCGTCGCCACGGCATTGCCGCCGGCAATTCCGCCGGAACTGCGCATGCCGGCGATATCGCCGCTGGCAAAGGCGATCGCGATGACCACCAGCACGGCCAGGGCAATCCCCGCGCCGATCTTGGAAGAGAAGAATTTTCTGAAGATAGAGATCATGGACCGTGCCGATCAGCGATGGACTGGGCGAAACCTGCCGGCTTCGCAGTAAACGGGCGCAGGCTTTAGGAGGCCTTGCGGCATCCTGCAATGCCCCCGCGATGCGATGGGGACAATTCCCCGTCTTCCATCGATGCAGAGGTGCGGTTCTGGGGTTTTCCGAGCATGCAGAGTCAACGATTACGAAATGAAATGCAGTAAGGAGCCTTGAACGGGCTCTAGCAAGAACCGATTAAAGGGTTCGACGAAATTAATGCCCGATGAATTTTGACAGCCGGGCGGGGGTGCCTTAGCAGCGCCGCGACAGCGACGAGCCTGATTCCCTCACCGACGGGAATCTGCGGGATTCGCGATGGAAATTATAAAGGTTTGAAATGGCTGGTTTGCCTTACATCGTCGGAAACTGGAAAATGAACGGCACGCGTGCGATGCTCAATGAGGCGCGCGCTATCGACCGGGCTGCAGCACGCTTTCCCAAGGTGCAGGTAGCGGTCGCGCCGCCCTCCACGCTGATCTACCGCACACGCGATGCGGTCGACATCATCGGCGTTGGCGGACAGGATTGCCACGCGCAGGAAAGCGGTGCTTTCACGGGCGATATTTCCGCAGTGATGCTCAAGGACGCAGGCGCCGATTTCACGATCGTCGGTCATTCCGAACGCCGCACGCTGCATGGCGAGAGCGATGCAGACGTGAAGGCCAAGGCCGAGGCCGCGTTGGCCGCGGGTCTTGGCGTAATCCTGTGCGTCGGTGAAACCGAGGCCGAGCGCGATGCCGGGCAGGCGGAAGCTGTCGTCGGCGGTCAGCTCGAAGGGTCTTGCCCGTCGGTTGAAGGGACTCCGGAAAAGCTTTCGGTCGCCTACGAGCCGGTCTGGGCGATCGGCACCGGCCGCGTGCCTTCGGTCGAGGACGTGGCGGCCATGCACAAGTCGATCCGCGAAAAGCTCGTTGCCATTTTCGGCGAGGGCGGTGCGGACGTGCGCATTCTCTACGGCGGTTCGGTGAAGGCGGACAACGCAGCCGAATTGCTTGCGATTCCAGAGGTTGGCGGCGCGCTTGTCGGCGGTGCCAGCCTGACGGCGGAGAGCTTTCTCTCCATCGTCGGTGCAGCGGCTTCGCTCACCCAGGATTGAACGATTTGAGACGGGGGAAGGGGCTCTGATGGCCCTTCCTGCCAGGACGCGGCTCGCCCGCGTCCAACACACGGGTTGCGCGAAGGCCGTGTAGAGCCTATCTGCGCCGCGAACGATGCGGGCGCTCAAGTCCGCCAGAAGGCTGAGACAAAAATGTTCCTTTTCCTGACCGTGGTCCAGGCGCTGGTAGCAGCGGGCCTTGTTGCCGTAGTCCTCATGCAGCAGTCCGAAGGCGGCGGCCTGGGTGTCGGTGGCGGCAATCCCTCGGGGCTGATGTCCGCGCGTGGCGCGGCCAACTTCCTGACGCGGGCGACGGCGGTTCTGGCAACGCTCTTCGTGGCACTCAGCATCGTCCTTGCCGCTCTTGCGGTGGACCAGACGACGGGCCGTGACATCGACACCTCGCTGGAGCGCAACACCGCTCCGGCGCAGCCTGCCGATCCGCTCGCCGGCTCGTCCAATCAGGGCGCTGGCGCTGCCGGCGATGCGGCTCCCGCCCAGCAGGCACCCGCCGACGATCCGCTTTCGGGAGCTGCGAAGCAGTAACCCTCACGCGTTTTTCCGTAACCGAATTGCCGTCTGGCGCTGCCAGAGGGTGATTCCTCGTGTTTGTCCTGTGGATTCAGGCTCTGGGTGCTTGCCCTGGGGCCCCCATGCAATTTAAGGCCCAACTCCCATGGCGCGGCATATTTTTATCACCGGCGGCGTGGTTTCCTCGCTCGGCAAGGGTCTCATGGCGGCAAGCCTGGCAGCACTGCTGCAGGCGCGCGGTTTCAAGGTGCGAATCCGCAAGTTCGATCCCTATCTGAACGTCGATCCGGGCACGATGAGCCCGTATCAGCACGGCGAGGTCTATGTGACTGACGACGGGGCCGAAACCGACCTCGATCTCGGCCACTACGAGCGCTTCACCGGCGTCTCCGCGCATCAGGGCGACAACATTACCTCGGGCCGGATCTATCGCGACATCATCGCGAAGGAACGCCGCGGCGACTACCTCGGCGCCACGGTGCAGGTGATTCCGCACGTGACGGACGCGATCAAGGACTTCGCGCAGGCCGATACCGACGATCTCGACTTCGTGCTGTGCGAGATCGGCGGCACTGTCGGCGACATCGAGGGCCTGCCCTTCGTCGAGGCCATGCGTCAGCTGCGCAACGAGCTGGGCCGTGAACAGAGCTGCTTCGTGCACGTCACGCTGGTTCCCTACATTGCTGCCGCCGGGGAACTGAAGACCAAGCCGACGCAGCACTCGGTCCGCGAACTGACCGGCCTGGGCATCCAGCCCGACGTGCTGCTGTGCCGTTGCGAGAGGCCGCTTCCCGACAGCGAACGCGCCAAGATCGCGCTGTTCTGCAACGTTCGCCGCGAGGCGGTCATTCCCGCGCTCGACGCACCCAACATCTATCACGTCCCGCTGCAGTATCACGGCGAAGGCCTCGACGCGGCGGTCCTGCATCACTTCGGCATCGAATCGGCCGATCCCGACCTGACGCGCTGGCAGGACATTGCCGACCGCTACGATCACCCCGAAGGCGAAGTGACCATCGGTGTCGTCGGCAAGTACGTCGGCCTGCCGGACGCCTACAAGTCGCTCAACGAAGCGCTCGTGCACGGCGGCATGGCCAATCGGGTGAAGGTCAACATTCGCTGGATCGATGCGGAGATCTTCGAACAGGGTGATTCCGAGATCGCCGCAGCGCTTGAACCGATGCACGGCATTCTGGTGCCCGGCGGCTTCGGCGAGCGCGGCACCGAAGGCAAGATCGCCGCTGTACGGTTCGCGCGCGAACGCGGGGTGCCGTTCTTCGGGATTTGTCTCGGCATGCAGATGGCCTGTGTCGAAGGCGCCCGCTCGGTCGGGATCGCCAAGGCCGGGTCGACCGAGTTCGGCCAGACCGAAGAGCCGGTCGTGGGAATCATCACCGAGTGGATGAGCAAGGACGGCTTGCAGAAGCGCGCCAAAGGCGGCGACCTCGGCGGCACCATGCGCCTGGGCGCCTATCCTGCTTCGCTTTCACCC
Source organism: Novosphingobium indicum (assembly GCF_014645195.1). Taxonomy (GTDB): domain Bacteria; phylum Pseudomonadota; class Alphaproteobacteria; order Sphingomonadales; family Sphingomonadaceae; genus Novosphingobium; species Novosphingobium indicum. The sequence goes on from NZ_BMLK01000007.1 coordinate 180,436, forward strand.
AACAGCCATGTCGCGGCAATCTATGGCACTGAGCAGATCAGCGAGCGCCACCGCCACCGCTATGAAGTCAACGTGGCCTATCGCGACGCGCTGGAAGAAGGCGGTCTGATCTTTTCGGGCATGTCGCCCGACGGCCTGCTTCCCGAAATCGTCGAGCGGCCCGAGCATCCCTTCTTCGTCGGCGTGCAGTTCCATCCGGAACTCAAGTCCAAGCCGTTCGATCCGCACCCGCTGTTTTCGGGCTTCATCGGTGCGGCCCTGCAGCAGGCGCGACTGGTCTGACGCAAAAAAGACCGGCCCCGATGGGAGCCGGTCTCTTGTTTTCCGGAAGGCGAGGCGTAGGCCCGCCGTGCCGATCGGTTCAGATCAGCTTCCAGGTCAGCGGCAGCACGACCGAGCTGGTGCCGGCCGGCGGTGCAGGCAGGCTACCGACGCGCGTCATCAGCGACACCGCTTCCTTGTCGAGCGCACGCGATCCCGAAGAACCGACGAGTTCGGCCTTCTCGACCTTGCCCGATGCCGAAACATAGACCTTAACCTGAGCGGTGCCTTCCTCGCCGCGCATCTGCGCCGTGCGCGGATAGGTCTGCTTGGAAGCGACAACGCGCTTCACGTTGTTGACCCAGCTATCGGCAAAAGCCGGGGTGGCGGTCATCGCCAGAACCGAAAGGGCGGCTGAAATTTTCAGGATCGTCGTCTTCATGGTCAGTCTCCATTTCCGATCGGACTGTGGCCCAATGGCCCTTGTCCGGGGGGCACTCAAAAAAGGTCTTAGAATTCGCTCCAGTCATCGAGGGCGAGGGCATTCGCACCGGATATCGCCGCCGCTGCAGGGCTGCGCCTCGGCGCTTCCTGTACGTGCTCGTAGGCCGGTTCCTCGCTGTTTGCCGCTTCGCCGGCAGGCAGACCGCGGGCCGATGCCTCGTAGGTGTAGCCGGGCTCGCCATCGCCGAGGCGGAAGGCTGCCATCTGGCTCATCAGGCGCTGCGTCTCGTGCGAGAGATTGCGGCTGCCGGCGGAGCTTTCCTCGACCATCGCGGCATTCTGCTGCGTGAAGGTGTCCATGCCGGCCACCATGGTTGAAATCTCGGTGATGCCTTCGGCCTGCTTTTCGGCCGCGCCGGCGATTTCCTCGACCAGCGAGGACACCGTGGCGACTTCGCCGACGATCTGGCGCAGGGCATCGCCGCTGCTTTCGACCAGCGAGACACCGTCGCCCACCTGCTTGGTGCTGCGATCGATCAGGCCGCGTATGTCGTTGGCCGCATCGGCCGAACGCTGGGCCAGCGCGCGGACTTCGGTGGCGACGACCGCGAAGCCCTTGCCGGCTTCACCCGCCCGGGCGGCCTCGACACCGGCATTGAGTGCAAGAAGGTTGGTCTGGAAGGCGATACCGTCGATCGTGTTGATGATCGCGGCCATCTCCTTGGAGGTCGTCTCGATGCCGCGCATGGCATCGACGGCCTGGTGCGCGATATCCTCGACCTTGGTGGCCGTGTCGCGGGCCACGAGCAGACGGGTGCTGGTCTGGCGGGCGTTGTCCGCGGTGACCTGAACCACGCTGGTGAACTCGTTGAGCGTGCGGGCAGTGTCGGCGAGCGAGCTGGCCTGCTGCTCGGTGCGGCCGGCAAGATCCGAGGTCGCCGCCGCGATCTCGTCGGTGCCGACGCGGATCGAGTTACACCCGTCGACGATCTGACGCATCGTTTCAGCGAGGCGCGCCACGGCGAGGTTGTAGTCCACCGGCAGGCGGGCAAGGGCGCCTTCGCCGTCTTCGGCGAGGCGGATGGCCAGATCGCCTTCGGCAAGCTGCGAGAGACCATCACCGATAGCCTGTACGGTCTGCTGCAGATGTCGGGCGCGTTCCTGCTCTTCGTGAGCGCGTTCCTGATCGGCCTGGGCCAGTTTCTGGAAGCGTTCGAGCGCGCGCGCGAGGCTGCCCAGCTCGTCCTTGCGGTTGACCCCGGGGATCACGACGTTGGTGTCACCATCGATCAGGCAGCGCACGGCACTGTCGAGCCGCTTCACCGGACGGGCGACCGAGCGCATCATGACAATCAGCAGAATGATCGCGCAGGCGAGACCCGCCAGCGCCGTGCCGGTCATTATCTTGCTCGCCTTGGCGTAGATTTCCTCACCATGCGTGGCAGCCGCGTCGGCCGCCTTGGTGTTGAGATCGATCAGCGTGAGCAGGTGATCTTCGAGCTCGTAGAAGCCGTCGAGACCTTCCATGTCGAACATGTCGGTCGCCGCGGCCGGATCGGTCTGGGCGAGGTCCATGATCGTCTCGTTCTGGGCAACGTAGGCCTGCCAATCCGCCCGTACCTGATCGAGCGCCGCGATCTGCGCAGGCTGGTGGATGTGCTTGCGATAGTCCTCGAGCACCCCGTCAATCACGGCACCGGAATTGCGCAGCACCTTTGTCTGGCGATCCCAGGCGGGCGTTCCCGCCGCATTGAGCGTATCGGCCTGATGAATCCGGTACTGCGATGCATAGGCATGCAGATCGCCCAGAGCCTGCGATGCGGGCAGGGCATTGCTGGTCAGTTCACTGGTGAGAGTGTTCACTTCGCCGATCTGGCGAATGGCGAATACACTCATGCCAGCCATGATCGCCAGCAGCAGGCTGAACGCTATGACCAGGCGGTGAGCGATCTTCAAACGTAACATGGCTATCCGTCTCCTGGGGGGGCTAGGTCAGAAGAAGGTGTAGCCAAGAGTGGTTGGGCCCGGCTTAAGTGCACGAACGGTAACAACCGTAGTAGCTAATGCGAAAAGCCTTAGGGATTTTTACGCATTACTCTCCGATAATGGTGTACGGCGCGGTAAGATTTGGTCGCAAAAAGGCGGCCCGGTTTCCCGGACCGCCTCGGTTTTCCTAGCCTTTTGAAGAGCTGAAAGCGATTCAGGCCGCAGCGCTGTCCTTGTCGGACTTGTCGTCGACAACCGTAAGCGTGTTGCCGCCAACGGCGATCTTTTTCGGCCTCATGGCCTCGGGAACTTCGCGCACGAGGTTGATTACCAGCAGCCCGTCAGCCATGTCGGCGTTGTCGACGCGGACATAATCGGCCAGTTCAAAGCGCCGTTCGAAGCCGCGCTGGGCAATGCCGACGTGCAGATATTCGCCTTCCGACGAATCGTCCGGCTTGTTGCCCTTCACGATCAACAGATTGGCCTGCGCGGTGATGTCGATGTCGGCCGGACGGAAGCCGGCCACCGCAAGCGTGATGCGGTAGGCGTCCTCACCGAGGCGCTCGATGTTGAAAGGCGGGTACTTGTCGCCGGTATTGGCGCGTCCCTGGTTCTCGATCATGTCGAAGAGGCGGTCGAAGCCCACCATGGTGCGGCGATAAGGCGAAAAATCGATACGGTTCATGACAAAAATCCTCCAATGAGCAATCTTCGTTTCGTCGAGGCCCGGAAACCCGGCGCCTCATCGATGAGCCATCCCCATGGCGGGCCATGACTCGCATTCCTAGATATGATAGCGGCCCGGCGTTTCAAGGGTCGTCAGACAGGCAATGAAGGAGCCCCGAATGAGCCAGCCCAAGGTCGAAATGTACACCAAGTGGGGATGCCCCTACTGCGTCGCCGCCAAGTCTCTGTTCGACGGCAAGGGCGTCGCTTACGAAGAATACGACGTGACCATGGGCGGCCCCAAGCGCGCCGAAATGGAAGACCGCGTTCCCGGCGCCCGCACGGTCCCGCAGATCCTGATCGACGACAAGCCTTACGGCGGCTTTGACGATGTCAACGCGCTGGAGCGCGGCGGCAAGCTCGACGCGCTGCTCGGGCTCTGATCCTATGACACGCGCGGCCCTTTTGCAGATGACGACGGGTATCGACCCTGCGGCGAATGCTGCAACGATTGTCGATGCCCTCGCCACTGCCCGCAGCGAAGGGGCCGCGATGCTCTTCACGCCCGAGATGTCGGGCCTGCTCGATCGCAAGCGCTCGCGTGCAGCGGAGACGATCCGCACCGAAGGTGAAGACACTGTGCTCGCCGCGGTGCGTGAAGTCGCGGCACGCGAAGGGCTGTGGGTGCACCTGGGCTCGCTCGCCATTGCGCGTGACGACGGCAAGTGGGTGAACCGCGCCTTCGTCATCGACGACAAGGGTGAAATCCGTGCCCGCTACGACAAGCTGCATATGTTCGACGTCGATCTATCGACCGGCGAATCCTGGCGCGAGTCCAGTGCCTATGCCGCCGGCAACAGCGTGGTCACGGTGGAGACCCCGCTGGGCCGTCTCGGCCTGGCGATCTGCTACGACATCCGTTTCCCGGCGCTGTTCGAGGCGCTGGGGCAGGCCAGGTGCGACGTCATCGCCATTCCCGCGGCCTTTACCGTTCCGACCGGAAAGGCGCACTGGCACCTCCTGCAGCGCGCCCGCGCGGTAGAGGCCAGCGCCTATGTCCTGTGCGCCGCGCAAGTGGGGCGGCACGAGGACGGGCGTGAGACCTACGGGCACTCGCTCGCGATCGATCCCTGGGGTGAGGTCCTGCTCGACATGGGCGGCAAGGCGCCCGGGCTGGGCTATGCCGAGATCGATCCGGCGCGCATTGCCGAAGTGCGCGCGCAGCTTCCCAGCCTTGCCAATCGCCGCGCGATAGCCAAATAGCGGATCCATGATCGTCTACGACCTGGAATGCCGCAGCGGCTCCCACCGATTCGAGGGCTGGTTCAAGTCCTCGGACGATTTCGCGCGCCAGAAAGAGGACGGTCTGGTCTCCTGCCCCTATTGCGGCTCGGACAATGTCGCGAAGGCGATGCAAGCCCCCCGGCTGTCGCGCAAGGGCAACCAGATGCCCACTCAGGCAGCGCCGCGCCGTGGGGCTCCGGAAGCGGCCCCGGTGGAACCGGCCGAACTGGCCGCCCCCGTCGCCAATGCCCCTCTGCCGCCGCAAGCGGTCGAACTGATGCACAAGCTTGCCAAAATGCAGGACGAGGCGCTCAAGGAATCCCGCTACGTCGGCGAGTCCTTCGCGGAGGACGCCCGCGCGATCCACTATGGCGAACGCGATGCCGAGACCATTCACGGCGAGGCGACGCTGGAACAAGCACAGGAGCTTCTCGACGAGGGCATATCTGTCATGCCCCTGCCGTTTCCGGTGACCCCGCCCGAACGAAACAACTGATCGACCGTCAGTCGCGTCGGACAGATTGCCAAGCCTTTGCACGCAAGCTAGGACGCCCCGGCGTGCGCCCGTAGCTCAGCAGGATAGAGCACCAGATTCCTAATCTGGGGGCCATGGGTTCGAATCCCGTCGGGCGCACCATTTTACACTGAGGACGGGAAGAGCCAAAAACCCTAAACGGTAGAGTGGTTTGGGCGGTTCGAAGACCGATTTTGCGGTCGAACGTCAATTTATCAGAAAATGCGAGTTTCAGCAGCGTCCGCTTGGCGGTGACCGGCAAGCTTGCCGAGCATCTCGCCCGGCTCGACCTGTTGATCCTCGACGAACTGGGCTACCTCCTGTTCCCCCGCACCGGCGGCCAGTTGCTGTTCCACCTCGTCAGCCACCTTTATGAGCGTACCTCGATCATCGTCACCACCAACCTTGCCTTCGGCGAATGGCCCACCGTCTTCGGCGACGCCAAGATGACCACGGCCCTGCTCGATCGCCTCACGCACCACTGCGACATCATCGAGACCGGCAACGACAGCTCGCGTTTCAAGAACCGCAGCTGAGCCCGCCTGGAAAAGAAGACGATTTACGCCGTGCGGGAACGCCTCCGGGCTACGCCCTCCGCCATTCCGGCAAGGCAAATTCGCGCATCAAGCCTTGCTCCCCTATTGAACCCCGATCCCGGTCCCCGTTCGCGCGCCGATTGACAGTCTTGCCATTTGGCAGTTTTGGCCGTGACCGCGTGGTTCTCAACTTCGTCCTGTCGGGCGGGGAATGATTGGAGTAGATGGGGTCCGCCTCGGACAACTAGCGTTCCGGCATTGCCTGGCCAGGCTGCGCTGGCGCCAATTTTGGCGTTTTCCTGAGCACAGTTCCCGGATCGAAGTTTACATCCTGAAACCTTCTGTTCACCAATATATGAGGATATCGCTACGGACGCGGGGAATTTGCCTTCGTACGCCATCAATCGCATTTGCCGTTTGGCATGTAGTCGAACGCCCGATTGTCGACTGCGTGGAATATCCGATTTGCTGAACTTGTCGCATAGTGCGAAAATCCAGAAGTGAGTTTCAGGCAGACAGTGGCGTCAGACTTCTATTTCACTCCGTTCGAAGGCAGGCGCCCGCCGCCGCCACTCCGGGTGTCGCGGCCCGTTGAGCGTATCTGGCATGTGCTTGGCGTGGCGAACCTGCTTGCCGGGGCGATCTATATCTGGTGGCGCTGGACGCATTCGCTCAATTTCGATGCGCTCTGGTTTGCGCTTCCTCTCGTTTTGGCCGAGACCTGTGCCTACTTCGGGCTGATCCTGTTCACGGCGAACCTGTGGAAGACGCGCGATTACCCGCAGCAAGCGCCGCCTTCGTCCATTGCGCAATGCACGCAAGAGGGGGAAAGCGCCGAAAGGCCGGTGAGCGTTGACCTGTTCATCACCACCTACAGCGAGGAAGAGGAGCTCGTGCGCCTCTCCATCCGCGATGCGAAGCAGATATCCTATCCCCATGCGATCGACTTTCGTGTCCACGTGCTCGACGACGGGCGGCGGGAGTCCATGCGCCAGGTCTGCGAAGAGGAGGGGGTGGGCTATATCAGCCGCACCAATAACGTCGGATACAAGGCGGGTAACCTGCGCAATGCCATGGAGCAGACGAGCGGCGATTTCATTGTCATCTGCGATGCCGATACGCGACCGTTTCCCACGATCCTCGAACATACGCTGGGTTATTTCCGCGATCCCGATGTCGCGATCGTGCAGACGCCGCAGTGGTTCTACGACCTCCCTGAAGGCAAGCGGCTCAAGGATGTGTGGGGACGCCGCGCGGGCAAGCCCGGGCAGCTTCTCGGCGCGGCGATCGAAGCGGTCTTCGGCGAAATCCGCATCGACGAGGACCCGTTCGTCAATGATCCGGCGATGTTCTACGATGTTATCCAGCGCCGCCGAAACCCTTGGAATGCGGCCTTTTGTTGCGGGGCCGGTTCGATCCATCGCCGAGAAGCGGTTATGTTCGTGGCGCTGCGTGCCTATGCCGATGCCATTGCCCGCAGCGGCGACGAAGGCCGTAGTCGCATCCGCAAGCTTCTGGGACTGCAGCACAAACCCGATGATGCCCTGGCACGATGGCAGGCTGCGCAGGAAGAGGAACTCACACCTTACAAGTTCCACGTTTCGGAAGACATCTACTCCACCATCGTCCTGCATCAGGATAGCGAGCGAAAGTGGAAGACCGTGCTCCACCCGGAAGTGGAGTCGAAAATGCTTTCGCCGCAGGATCTGCTCTCGTGGACGGTGCAGCGGTTCAAGTATGCGGGCGGAAGTCTGGACATCTTCTTCCACGACAACCCGGTAACGCGGCCCGGCATGACGCTCGCGCAGCGCGTGATGTACCTGACCACGTTCTGGTCTTATTTCGGCGCCACCTGGAACCTGATCTTCCTGCTATCACCGATCGTCTACATGTTCACGACGATCGCGCCTGTGAGTGCCTATACGGGCGACTTCTTCGGCCATGCGCTGCCGTTTCTGGTGCTCAACGAACTGGCCTTCATGATGGGGACCTGGGGGCTGTCGGGCTACAAGGGGAAGGTCTCCTACCTCGCCAGTTTCCCGATTTCTCTGCGGGCCCTGTGGGCCGTGATCCGCGGCAAGAAGATATCGTTTCCGGTCACGCCAAAGCAGCGGCAGGAAGGCAATTATTTTGGACTCGTCTGGCCGCAGATAGCCGTGATCGGCCTAACCGTCACCGCCTTTGCCTGGTGCGCTTTGCGCCTCTTCACTGTGGGGGGAGGCTATACGCTGGGCGGGCTGATCGCGAACGGGCTGTGGGGGCTGAACAACATTCTGGCGATGTCGATAATGGTGCGTGCGGCGTTCTGGAAACCGGAAGAGGAGGGAAGCCAGTGAGCTTTCGCAGGAATCTGCGCCATGCCCGCAGCCACCTGATCATCGTCGCGGTGCTCATCATAGCCGGAGCCGTGATCGTGCAGATTGAAGACCGGAACCTGCAGCAGGAAGCGGGCAAACCGATTCCCGATCACGGAATTGAATCGGTGGGCACCGTCACCGGGAAATAGACGGGGCGAACCGGCGAACGCATCACGGCAGGCGTTTGGTCATCACCAGCCGGTTCAGGCCGTTCTCGCTGGTATACTCGATTCCGTCCATGCAGGATTGAATGATGCCGGTACCGCGTCCGTGGGTGGCGTCCGGAGGGACCGTCTCGCAGCGCAGGAACTGCCCGTCTGGAACGGGTGTGCCGCGATCCAGAAGTTCCATGCGTATCGTGCTTCCGGCAATCTGCACGATCAGCGTAAGTTCGCCTTCCGGCCGGCCCTGGTAGCCATGCTCGACCACGTTGTTCGCGGCTTCAACCAAGGCAAGTTCACAATCGAAAGTCGTCAATTCGTCGATGGCCTTATCCGCGCAGGCCATGCGCAGATGTTCGGCAAGCCGCCTGACTTCCATCAGGTTTGCCGCAACCGAAATACCCGAAGGCAGATCAGGCGAGGGCATCATGCGCGGCTGAGATGCTGTCGCACTGGATGAACAGGCTATCCAGACGGGTGATATGGAGGAGCCGCTGCACCGCGGGCGATGCGCCTACAATCACGATGCGGCCATTCGTTCCCATTTGCTTGAGCATCGAAACCAGCACGCCGAGGCCGGTTGAATCGATGAACTCGACGTTCGATAGATCGAGAATAACCCGTTCCGGACGGTCTTCGAAGCGGCCCGCCAGTTCCTGGCGCAAGGCCGGAGCCGCTGCTGCATCCAGCCGGGGGTGATCGATCACGACTTCGAGAATTTCGCTTTCGCCTACCATCAGTCGTTGCTCTCCGTTTGGCTGTGTTCGATCGCCAGCATGGAAATATCGTCCTCGAAGGTCTGGGTTGGCAAGTGGGCTCGCAGGTCATCCGAAAGCGACGCTGCAAATTGCGAGAGAGGCGTGCCTGCACTGGCTATCAGCGCTTGCTCGAGCCGCTGCTCGCCGAACTGTTCGCCAGACGCATTCATCGCTTCGGTTATCCCGTCCGAATATGTCACGAACCGGGCACCCTGGGGGAAGGCGAATCGTTCCGGCTCGTAGGTGGTATTGTCGAACCATCCCACCGGCATAGCGCGTCCGCCCGAAATCTGGCTGACGCTTCCGTCCATCATGAGCAATGGTGGCGGATGCCCGGCGCAAACCACCCAGCCTTCGCTATCTTCGGGGAAAATGAGGCCGCAGGCTACGGTGGCGTAGCTGTCATCCCCGCGGTCGCAGATCTCGCGGTTGATCGTCGCCATCGCCACTCCAAGATCAGGTGCGCTCGTGGGTCTCAACTGCTTGATGCGATGATGCAGGTGAAAGGAATCGAGAGCTGCAGGCACACCGTGCCCGCGCACGTCGACCAGGAAAAACAGCAGGCCTTCCTCACGTAGCGGCGAAGCGCCGATTGAATCGCCCCCAAGAAGCGCGGCGGGCCGATAGAGATGTGAGAGTGCGAGCGCTCCGCACCTGTCGAAACGCGGCAGCAGGCGTTCATGCAGGGCCGTGGCCGCGCTAAGGTCGGCTTGTACCCGCTCCAGGGCGTCGCTGGCACGCCTGTGCTCCATAGCCAGCTGGGCGTTACGGCGCTTGAGACGAAGGTGGAGCAGGCGGTTGCGCGCGGCGCTGGCGATGACGAGGCCCAGTTCCACGATCTGAAGCGGCTTGAAGAGAAAATCGTCAACGCCCGCCTCCATGGCGGCGCGCATCACTTTTTCCTCGCTGCGCGCGGTCATCATTGCGATGTGGAGATGACTGTCCGCGCTTGTCAGCTTGCGGGCTTCGGCCACCAGTTCCATCCCGTCCATGCCGGGCATCTGCCAGTCGGAGATGAGCAGGTGCACTTCGCGACTTTTCAGAATTTCGAGGGCTTCAGCGCCGTTTTCGGCGGCCTTTGGCCGGCATCCTAACGATTCGAGCTGCAGGCACAGGTACTCCCCCATCAGGGAGTCGTCGTCGACGACGAGAACCTTCAGGTTCGTGCGCGCGGAGGAAATGGCAGACGTAAACATGGAATATCGGGCACACAGGGGGAAACTGACCAGATTATTCCCGGAACTGGTTACCTTTTGCTAAACACCTTCGAATATATGTGTGCCTCGTTGAAATGGGTCTCGTGAGCGTGACCCGTGTTGGCCTGAAGGCGCGCCTGATGAGTTTCAAAAACCTGCGTTCTTTTTTCGGTGCGAGCCTGGTTCTGCCGCTTGCGCTGTTCGCCCAGCCCGTGTCCGCACAGGATACGGGTGTCGTTTATGCCGGGGGCTCGGCGGGAGACGGCGTGAATGCCTACACCGGCGGCGTCGTTGCGCTGCCGGGCGCGGAGCTCGGCAAGGGGCTTGCGGTTCGTGCTGGCGTCAGCGGCGGGCAATACCGTTACGAATCGAATGGTCAGCGCATCTCGGCCGACTACATCGGCGCAGAGGTGGCGCTGGTCTATCAGATGTCCGGCCGCTGGGGCTGGGTGAACGTCTCGGCCGGACCGCGCGTGACAGACACCAGGCTGAAGCCCGTCGACCTCGGCAACCGCATGCGGGGGACCCGGTTCGACCTTGCAATGCAGACCGACGGCACTGTCGGAAATGAATGGCGCGCAAGTTGGTTTGCCTCATACGCCGTGAACGATCGGAGTTATCTCACGCAGCTTCGGCTCAACCGCCTCGTTGACGGGGAAACCGACACCCGTGTGGGTATTGAGGGTGGGGTGCAGGGTGACCGCAGCTACACTCGCCCCAGTGCCGGGCTCTATGTTTCCACGAGGCTCGGGGGAAAGTGGCAGGGGCTTATTGGTGCCGGTGCTTCGAAGCAGAAAGACCGTTCCGCCAAACCCTACGTCACACTCGGCATAAGCCGCGTGTTCTGAAGGGGGCATGCCGAATGTTCGCGAGAACGGCGCTTGCCTTTCTGATTCTGGCTTCATGTACTCTCCCGATTAGCGCCATGGCTGCAGATGCTTCGGTACCGCTGCCGCTCGTGGGAGACCCGTTCGTTCGTCCGGACGGTTACACGATCGTCTGGAACGATGAATTCGACAGCGGCGAACTGCCGGATATCGGGCGCTGGCACAACGAGACATCACGCAATCGCCGCGGGTGGTACAACGGTGAGCTGCAATATTACGCTCATCAGCGGCGGGAGAACGCCCGCATCGAAAATCAACGCCTCGTGATCGAGGCGCGGCAGGAGGATCTGTCTGCGAAGGGGTGGGATGACTGGTCCGGCCAGAAGTTCAGTTCGGCCCGTCTTACCACGCGGGGACGGGCGTCTTGGCGGCACGGTTTCTTCGAAATCCGCGCAAGACTGCCCTGTGTGGTTGGTGCCTGGCCGGCCATATGGTTGCTGCCCGAACATCAGGACATGCAGTGGCAGGGCGGTGAAATCGATATCGCCGAAGCGGTCGGCTATGAGCCCGGCACGGTTCATCATGCAGTCCAGACGGCGAAGCGCAATTTCCTCGACGGCAACCATGATCGCGGCGAAAGCCACTTGAATTATTGCGGCGGCTTCCATGACTACCAGTTGCTCTGGACGGAAGACCGCATCGTTGTGGGTGTCGACGGAAAAGTGGGTTTTGCCGCTCGGCCGCGAGGCTTCGATCGCAAGATGATCCTGATTTTGAACGTCGCGGTGGGGGGCGCGTGGGCCGGTGCTCAGAGTCTAGACGCCGAAGCCTTTCCTGCCCGCATGGAAGTGGTCAGCGTGCGCGTCTGGCAAAAGGCTGAGCCCAGATGAACGGAATCCAGATCAGCGGCCGCGCACAGCGCGCAGGACGATGGCGGGAGCGTTTTGCGAAGATCGTCGCTTTTCTGGCGCCCCTGATCATCGGGGCGGTTGTGGTATTGCTCACACAGCAGGTGCGCACGACGGATCACCTCAATCTGGAGAAAGAGCGCGCACGGGAACGGCGTACAGAACTGTTCCAGCTGCTCTCGGCGCATCAGGATGTCGAAACTGGTGGTCGCGGCTATGTGATCACGGGAAATGAAAAGTTCCTTGAGCCTTATAACAAGGGGAGTCGGCGTCTTCTTTCCTTTTGGCAGCGCTTGTCCGAGTTCGGCCCCGGTCAATCATCGGAACCTGACGCGCTCCTGAAACTGCGAGAACTTTCGAGCCTCAAACTCGCCCATACCAGAGCGACCATTGAAACGCGGCGAGCCGGCGATCAGCAGGGCGCGGAAGCCAAAGTCATGTCGGGTCGAGGCAGGCTCCTCATGGACGAAATACGGGAGGGGATCGACCAGCTTCTGGAACGCCAGCAAAATACGATTGCCGAACGTTCGGCAAACGCCGAGCGGGCGGTCACCAACATTCGCTATCTCACGTTCGCCCTGTTAGCAACGCTTGCCGCGCTCTTGATCGCTGCATGGCTGGCCCTGCAGCATTCCCTGCGCTCGCGCGATGACGCCTGGACGAAACTCGAAGACATGGCCTTGCGGCAAAAGGCTGTCCTTGAAAGCGCCATGGACGGGATCATCACGATCAATCCCAGTGGCTCGATCGAGAGTACGAATGCAGCGACATTGCGCATGTTCGGTTATGCCCCCGGTGAACTCGACCGCCGCGATGTCGGTATCCTGCTTGCCGATCAGCCGCCGATTGGTCAGGTGGCAGAAGAACTGCGCGCGTTCGGAATGCAAAACGACGCGGACGGAACGGCCGTTGAGATCCTGGCACGCCGCAGCGATGGAATCGTGTTCCCTACGGAAGTCGCCCTCACGACGACGCTGTTGAACGAAGGCCTGCGTTACGTTGCGGTGATCAGGGACGTGACCGAGCGCAAGCGCAACGAGCAGATAAAGTCCGACTTCGTGTCTACCGTAACGCACGAATTGCGCACACCGCTGACGTCCATCGCCGGTGCCCTCGGTTTGCTGAAGGGCGGCAGTGCTGGCGTACTCCCCGAGCGGGTCGACCGCCTCATCACTATCGCACACGATAACGCCAATCGCATGGTGCGCCTCGTGAACGATATTCTGGACATCCAGAAGATCGAATCCGGCAACATGCCGTTCAATCTTCGCGAGCTCGATCTGAAAGCGGCTGTCAGTTCAGCCATTGAGGAAAACCGCAGCTATGCCGCGAAGTTTGGCGCCGATATCGCGCTGTCGGCCCCGATGACGCCGATGACAGTGTCCGCCGATCCGGACCGGCTTGCGCAAGTTCTTACCAATCTGCTGTCCAATGCGGCCAAGTTCTCACCGCCAGGTGGTACGGTGCAGGTGACTATATCCCGGCATGATGCCTTTTACCGGGTCACGATTGCGGACAAAGGGGTGGGAATTCCTGAAGACTTCCGCGATCAGATATTCACGAAATTCGCGCAGGCAGATTCCACGACCAACCGTGCCAACGGCGGTACCGGGCTCGGGCTCAGTATCGTTCGCGAAATCGTCGAGCGGCTGGACGGGCACGTCAGCTTCGATACCGAAATGGGCAAGGGAACCCGCTTTCACGTCGATCTGCCTGTGCCTGACCGCGCGGCCGAGCTGCAAACACCAGCCCATCCGGCATTGCTCGTCTGCGGCAATGGAGCCGGCAAGGTCCTGACCCAGGCTTTGCGAAAAGCCGGCTATGCAGTTACCTATGCGACCAATCCTGACATGGCACGCGAAGCGGCAGCCAGGACAAAGTTTGCAGGTATTGTCGTCGATATGGGACTGCCCGACGGAGTGGGCATCGACATTATCCAGAGACTGCACGAAGACACCCTGAATGCCGATACACCGGTAATGGCGATCGGCGGAGAACCCGGCGCGACAGAACTGGATGGTGCCGGGGCGCTTATCCTGGACTGGTTGCGCAAGCCGCTCGACATTCCCCGGCTGATAGGCAGCGTTGAAACCGCACGCGCCGCGATCGACCAGCAATGTCCGCGCATTCTCCATGTGGAAGACGATCCCGATGTTCGTCGTCTGGTCGGAATGGCTTTGGAAAACCACTGCGAGATCGTGGTGGCCGATAGCCTGACCAGCGCGCGCGCCCTTTTGCAGGAGGGCGAATTCGACCTCGCAATTCTCGACATCGGCCTGCGCGATGGGGCCGGCGTCGAGTTGCTTCCCGAGTTGCGGCAGGGAGGAGACACGCCGATCCCGGTCATCATCTTCTCGGCACAAAATACCGATTCCGAAAGCGCAGGCCTTGTGGATGCCAATCTCACCAAGGCGCGCACGCCGATAGCCGAACTGATCGCGACTGTGGGAAGGCTGGTCGAGACCCATCGCGAAAGGACATCGTCAGAATGACCGTCTCGATACTCTACGTGGACGATGAGCCCGACCTGAGGGAAATTGCGACGATCGCGCTCGAACTCGATCCCGAGATCAGCGTCCGGACTTGCGGCAGCGGCCCTGAAGCGCTGGAAGCCCTTGCCCAGACGACGCCGGACCTGATCCTGCTGGACATGATGATGCCCGTCATGGACGGCCCAATGACTTTTGCCGAGATCCGGGAACGGTTCGGCAAGAAAACGCCGGTTGTGTTCATCACCGCACGAACAAGCCCGGAGGACGTCGAACGCCTGGTCTCCTTGGGCGCACATGGCGTGATCCCGAAACCCTTCGATCCGATGAAATTGATCAACCAGGTGCGATTCTTCGTCGACCATGTCTGAACAGCTGTCCCGCCTTGCTGCCATACGCACGCGCTTTCTGGAGCGGCTCGAAGCGCAACGTTTGGTGCTGGAGAGATCGTCACGGCTGGAAGGTGCAAACAGCGAAGTGCACGACATCGTGCACAAGATTGCCGGCATGGCCGGTTCTCTGGGCTTTCCGGACCTATCAGCGGCGGCCTCGGCGGTGGATATGCTGCTGGTGACCGACAATACGGTGAACTTGCCTGGAACGCCGCAATTCGATCGGCTGATGAAGCAAATCGAAGCGGACTTGGCCACTCGCTGACGCGGGCTGGCGCAGAAATTTCATTTTCGGGGCAATTGCGGCAGTGTCGCCCCGAGCCGTGGCGGTATCCGGTTATGCCGGTTACCTCCGGCTGATAAACTATCCGGCCTTGTCGCGAGCGAAACCGGTCGTGTAGAGTTGGTTGGACTGGCTGACGGCCGCTGACAGG
Organism: Novosphingobium indicum; assembly: GCF_014645195.1. Lineage (GTDB taxonomy): Bacteria > Pseudomonadota > Alphaproteobacteria > Sphingomonadales > Sphingomonadaceae > Novosphingobium > Novosphingobium indicum. The sequence continues at coordinate 195,649 of NZ_BMLK01000007.1, forward strand.
TCATCGGTGCGATCACGGAACCAGCCTTGCAGAGCCACAGCGAATATCATGCCAAAGCCAGCCAGACCGAGGAATTCCGAAGAAAGTCCCTCCTTGGCCAACGGCTCCAGAACTTCGCCTCGCGCCCGGATCAATGGTTCCAATTGTTCACGTCTCCTGGTTGAGGGGGCATAGGAAAGAAGGCGTAGCGCCGGCATGGCTGAGAAAGAGGAGAAGCAGGAACTTGCCAAGGACCGCACCGATTGGGCGGAAGACCGTACGGTCATGGCGAACGAGCGCACTTATGCTGGTTGGATAAGAACGGGCCTCGCAGCGGTCGGTATCGGCATCGGGTTCAATGCGCTCTTTGCCAAGGTCGATCCCGAATGGCTGCCCAAGGCTCTGGCGAGCTGCTTTATCGGGGTCGGCATTCTCATCTTCGTTCTGGCGCGTGGAAAGGCCAGTTCGGTTCTGGACAGGCTCTCCGCGCACCGTGCTGATCCGCTGCCGCGCAGGCAGATCGACATCATCGCCGTTCTGCTTTCGCTGGCGAGCCTGTTGCTCATCGGGGCGCTCTGGATCATGTGACCGCGCAAGCTTTTCGACGGTCAGGAAGAAAGCCTGCGAAAGCGCTTCATGGATATGAAGCACCGTCGCAGGCCCCTGTCCCAAGGGCTCAGAGAGCCAGATTGTACAGCCGTGCAGGATTGTCCTGCAGAATTTTTTTGCGAACCTCGAAGGGCTGATCTCCCAATGCCTCGACGATGTGCGATTGCACGTCGGGGTACAGGGACGTGGGATGTGGGAAGTCGGTCTCGAACAGGATGTTATCGGTCCCGACGATATCGAGCTGCGTCTTGGGGCCGAGTTTTTCGAACCAGAAGGTGGTCCAGAAGTTCGAACGGAAGTATTCCCAGGGGCGCTTGCCCGGCAGGCTGGCGGGGGCGGGCAGCATTTCGTCGAACTGGTGCTCGAGCATTTCCAGCGCGAAGGGAACCCAGCCCATGCCGGCCTCGATCAGGCCGATCTTGAGATTGGGATAGCGGTCAAGCAGGCCGGAGACCATCCAGTTCCCTAGCGTTGCCGCGCAGGCCAGCGAGTGCATGATCGGCTGGATCGTCAGGCGCTTCTGGAAGGTGAAGCCATCCCAGATCACGGTGCCCGGATCGATCGCGGCGTTGATGTGGAAGTTGATCGACATGCCGGTCTCGTCGCACATCTCCAGCACATCGGCCCAGTGGTCGGTCATGTAGCCGGGAATACCGAACATCTCCGGCTTGTCGGGCAGAACGAAGCCCTTGAGCCCGCGGTCGATGCAGCGGCGCGCTTCGGCCTTCATCGCGGCTTTGTCCCAGTAGGGAAGGTGGGCCATGTTGAAGATCCGCTGGCCGGATTCCTCCTGATACTCCATCGAGGCGTCGTTGAAGATGCGCAGGATGTCGATGGCCAGTTCGTTGTCGCCGAGCGACATCAGCATGCCGGGCTGGGTCACACCGGAGTTCTGGAAGCAGATGTGCGCCCATACGCCCATGTCGTCCATGATCTGCAGGCGCGGCCTCACCTGATAGGCGGCGGGCAGTGATTCCTCGAGCGTGGGGAAGGCCAGCTTGCCGAGCAGCTTGTTGTAGTCCTTGCGGATTACATTGCCCCCGGTCGAGCCGCAGTTGCGCTCACCGATGTACCAGCGATCCACGCCGTCGGTATCGCGGCGCAGATAGGGCACCTTGTCCTTGTACTTGGCGGGGGCACGCGACGTGAAGAGGTCGGGCGCTTCGGTGAAATGGGTGTCGCAGTCGACGATCTTGATGCCTTCGAGCAGCGGATGAAGGCCGCCGTTCTGGGTGGAGTAATCGACTTCGCGGATCGTGCCGCCGGGTGTGTAGCCTTCGGCTGCCCAGTATTTCCTGGCGGTCTCGGCAAGTTCAGTTGCATCGGCATCGGCCATGACAGCTCTCCTCTCGCAGGTCTCGGACGCATCGGCAGTCGCTGCGCCCGGTGTGCATTCTGGCTACCGGGCCGGACCGCGGCGCGCCAATGCAATTATAAGACTACGCTATAGAGAACTTGAATAGAATGGTGGCGACGGGATAGCCGCCGGGTCATCGGATCAGAACAGCAACTGGATGTGCGAGGGGTTTCGTTCGGCTAGCTTGGCGGCTTCGGCTCTGACCATGTCCTTCACCCGCTCGAGCGCGCGCGGGTATTGGCCGCCGGGATAGGTGCCAAGGACCACGTGCCGGGTAAGCCGGTGGCCGGTGATCGGGGCATAGACCAGCGTCCCCTTTTCGGCCTCGTGCAAAACCGCCGAGTAGGGAAAGATGGAATAGCCGATCCCGGCTTCGACATAGGACTTCGTGAGCTGGAACGAGTCGGCGTATCGCGGAAAGTTGCACTTGCCGCCCGTCAGGCCGGAGAGGATATCGACCAGTGTGCGGATCGGTGGCGGATGATTGGGCGGGCTTGGGAGGATCAGCGGCAGCCGCGCCAATTCCTCCACGCTCACGGGCTGGTCCGGCGACAGGCCTGACTCTGCTGCACCGCCAAGCACCAGTTCCTCGATAAACAGGTCCTCGATTTCGCAGCGCCATTTCGTGTCCGTCGGCGGGGCGTTGAGCAGCGCGATATCGATTTCGCCGCGTTCGAGCGACTTCAGCATCTGCCCGGCCGATCCCTCGACGATATGCAGCGCCATGTTGGGAAAGGCCTCCGCGCGCTTTGCCAGCGAACTGGCCAATGCATCGATGGCGCTGGAGGGCATGCCGAGAACCACGCTGCCGCCAATCTGGCTGGAATGCGACTTGATTTCGTCCAGCGCCATTTCGAGCTGGCGCAGCGGGCCGAGAATGCGCGTGCGCAGCTCGAGGCCGTCACGGCTTAGGACCATGCCGTCGCGACGCCGGGTGAAGAGCGAGACGCCCAACTCCTCCTCGAGCAGCCGGATCTGCCGGCTCAGCGAAGGCTGGCTGAGGTTCACCTGCTCGGCGGTCGCGTTCAGCGAGCCGAATTCGGCAACCTGCAGGAAATAGCGCAAGCGGCGGATATCCATCGCGATCCTCTACCCTATAGAACTACCGTATATGTGGGCGCCGATTTTGAAATTGTCGATGGCGCGGCGGTCAAACTAGGGCAGGATCGGATATTCAGGCGCCCGTCGTGCGCCTGCCAGACAGATAATCGGGAGATCAGGATGACTCGGGTGATGGAGGGCATTCGCGTCCTCGAAGTGGCGCAATACACGTTCGTGCCGGCAGCGGGTGCCGTCATGGCGGACTGGGGCGCGGACGTGATCAAGATCGAGCACCCGGTGCGCGGGGATGCCCAGCGCGGTTTCCTGCGCGTGGGCAGTGTGCCTGTGACGCCCGACCGCAACACGGTGATGGAGCACCCCAATCGCGGCAAGCGCAGCGTCGGCGTGGATGTTTCCAGCGAGGAGGGGCGCGAACTCATCTACCGCATCGCCTGCACCGCAGACGTGTTTCTGACCAACTACCTTCCCGAGGTGCGGCAGAAGCTGCAGATCGACGTCGAGCATATCCGGGCGGTGAACCCCGACATCATCTATGCGCGGGGGAGTGCTTTTGGCGACAAGGGGCCGGAAAGGCGGCTCGGCGGGTTCGACAGCACGGCGTTCTGGAACCGTGGCGGGATCGGCTACGCACTGACGCCCGAGGAGCTTCCCGGCGTGATGTCGCAGGGCATCCCCGCTTTCGGCGATACAATCGGCGGGATGAACATTGCCGGCGGTATTGCTGCAGCCTTGCTGCACCGCGAGCGGACCGGAAAGGCGACTGAAGTCGACGTCTCGTTGATGAGTACGGCGGCCTGGGCCATGGCCTCCAGCCTCAGCCTGACGATGGAAACCGGTGCGCAGTTGCGCTCTCCCTATCCCGGTTCGGGGCCGACGCCGGGCAATCCGTTCATGGGCAATTTCCGAACGTCCGACGGTGGCACGATCAACTTGTGCATGATCACGCCCGGCCCCTACATCCGCGATACCTTCGAGCATCTGGGACTGGCGGAAGCGGCCGATGATCCGCGCTTTGCCGAAGTATCGGATCTGATGGCGAACTGGGAAGCGGCCGGAGCCATGGTGACCCAAGCCATCGCCAGCAAACCTTTCGCCCACTGGCGGGAGCATCTCAAGTCGCTGAAAGGCCAGTGGGCGCCAGCGCAGAGCCAGACGGACGTCGTCACGGACGAGCAGACCCTGGCAAACGACACGATCGTCGAGGTCGAGGGATCGGGTGGTGAGCCGATCCGGCTGATCCGCAATCCGGTCCAGTTCGACCATGCGCCGGTGCAGACGACCCGCGCACCGCAGGCCTCCGAACATACCGAGATGTTCCTGATGGAACTGGGGCTGGAATGGGAGGAGATCGAGAGTCTGAAGGCCAAGGGAGCCATCGCATGACGGCTTTTGCGGACTACGGCGAGAAGTACTCTGGCATTGCCATGTCCCGCGAAGGCGGGGTGCTGGAAATGACGATTCATACGCGCGGCGGTCCCGCGAAGTGGGGCTCCTCGCCCGATTGCCTTCACGCCGAACTGGGCGATGCCTTTCTTGATGTGGCGCGCGATCCGGAAAACCGCGTCGTGATCCTCACTGGTACGGGTGACAGCTTCCTTGCCGGGTTCGATCCTGCTTTTGCGTTTCCCGAACCCGATCTCGCTTCGATGTGGCCGCGCATTTACGACGAGGGCAACAGCTTGCTGCAGAACCTGCTGGCGATCCCGGTGCCGATGATCGCGGCCGTCAACGGACCTGCGCTGATCCATGCCGAGATCGCCGTCCTGTGCGACATCGTTCTGGCAGCCGAGACTGCGGAATTCGCCGATCTCGCGCATTTTCCCAATGGCACGGTGCCGGGCGACGGGGTCCACGTGGTCTGGCCCATGCTGCTCGGCCCCAATCGCGGTCGCTATTTCCTGCTGACCGGCGAGCGCATCGGCGCGCAGGAGGCACAGCGCCTCGGGTTCGTGGCCGAAGTCCTGCCGGGTGAAGAGCTGCTCATCCGTGCGCGGACGCTCGCGCAGCAGATCGCCGCAGCACCGACGGGCGCACTGCGCTATACCCGCTCGCTGCTCGTGCGCGAGCTGCGCCGGCGGATGCAGGACGAACTGGCGAGCGGCCTTGCCCACGAGGCGCTGGCAACGCTGGTATCCTATCCGAAGTAGCCGGTCAGGTCTCCATCCGGCCCTTCATGCTGAGACGCCAATCGGGCGGGAACTGGCGGTCGTTGTCCTTGACGGCGTTCGCCAGTCCTTTCTCGAACGTCTCGGCATCGACCCCGATGGAGGTGTCGGCGTCTGGCTTCACCATGGGCAGCATCGATTCCAGCCAGCCGGCCATGATCGAACCCATGTATTCGCCCTGCTGCTGCTTGAAGACCTCGAAGAACATCTTCTGCATCACCACGGTGTCGACCGGGCGGTTGCGCGCGCAGGCGAGGGCGTACTTCATCGTCTCGTCCTCCAGTTTCTCGCGCGGGACGACCGAGTTGACGAAGTGCAGCTCCTTCATCTCCTGCGCCGTGAAGGGGCGCCCTGTGAAGACCATCTCCATGAACGGTCTGAGGCCCATCATCAGCGCCCACTGCCACATGCGCGCGGCCCAGCCGACGTAGCGGAAGGCGGAGTGCCCGAAAAGCGCATCGTCCGACGAGACGATGATGTCCGCATCGGCGCATTGGTAGAAGTGCCAGCCGTAGCAGTAGCCTTTGCACTCGACGATGGAGATCTTCTTGAAATCCTGCAGGCTGCGCAAGCCCGCGTTGGAATTGGCGTAGAGATTGGTGATGTTGGCGAGATAGCGGAACGAGCCCTTGGGCGGGTAGTTCACGTCCTCGTCCTCGCCAATGCGGAATTCGGGAAGGCAGGAATAGTCGGGATTGTCGTTCCACATCCCGTCCATTTCGGGAAGGTCGGCCCCGCTGCCGAGATGCTTGCCGATACCGCGCACAATCAGTACCTTGACGTCGTCGTCCACGTTGGCGCGGGTGACCAGATCGGCAAAACGCTGGCGTGCGGCGATAGTGGGCGCATTGAGCGCATCGGGCCGGTTCAGCGTGATCGTGGCGATCTTGGTCACCGGGTCCTTTTCGTAGAGAACGATGTCCTCCGCCGGTGGGCGTTTGTCTGTGCTGGTGCCCATCGGCGTTTCCTTCCTGCTGTGGTGTGTCGCTGTCGGGGCTAGAAGATGGTATGAGCCCGGGGAAACGTGATTGTCTGGAACGAACCTGAGACTTGTTCTGTGCGGCCAATGCCCTTGCGCAGGACGCGTTCCACAGACAGAGTTTTTGATATTCGACGCGCCCCGGCATGACCGGAAAAGAAATACAAGGCGCGGCGAGGAGGAGAGAGACGCTAATGGAAAGCCATACCGCGCAGCTACCTGTTATCTTCGATCCTTCTCGGCCGATCAGCCGGGCGACCCAGGCTAAAGGCAGCCGTACGCCGATGCCGGGCCACAACCAGCGCCAGCGCAGGTCCATCATCCTCGCCACGATCCGTCGTTTGTTGACGGAGGAGGGGCTTGAAGGCGTTACCGTGCGTCGCATCGCCGAGCAGTCGGGCCATGCGGTCCAGACCATCTACAATCTGGTGGGCCCCCGCGATCTCGCGATAACCGAGGCCATCCACGAGTATTCGATCTACGTGAACCTCACCGCCACGCCAGATCCTTTCGATCCGGAAGCGCCTGCAGCCATGCTGGACCGGGAGCTGACCTCGATCCGCATCAATCCCGATTTCTGCCGCAACGTGTGCCGGATCTATTTCACGGATTCACGCCAGATCTTCTATGATTTCCGTGAGCGGCAGCAAAAGACCCTTCACCGGTTCCTGCTCGAACAGCAACGGGCCGGGGTAATCCGGAGCGACATCAGCGCGCGGGGCCTGGCGGAACAGCTGATGACGTACCTTGGCGCCTCCTGTGTCGAATGGGCGGACGGCTGTTTCGATTTCGAGGAACTGCGCGAGCGGCTCTGCAACGGGTACGAGACGCTGATGACCGGGGCGGTCAGCCGCGGTGAGTTGCGGATCAGCCGGGACACCATGACGGTAGACAGCCTTTACGCCTGAACAGGCTGGAACAGGGCCCGGCACGTGTTCTTGCATTGCCGGGCCGCGCTGACCTGCACCGGTTGAGCGGCATTGAAACCGGATGATACGCAAGGCCTTCGTTATTTGCGGGGGTGACATTTGCAGACCGGTCTATTCGCATATCGCCGCGTGGCAGGATCCGTATGAGCGGGGATTACCGTTTCGACGGGCGCGTAGCCGTCGTGACCGGCGCCGGGGGCAACCCCAGCCTTGGCCGGGCCCATGCGATGCTGCTGGCAGGGCGCGGTGCCAGTGTCGTGGTGAACGACATCGGCTTCGATCCCGAAACGCCCGGCTACGAAGGCCGCGCCAGCGCCGAAGCGGTGGCCGCCGAAATCCGCGAGGCCGGCGGCAAGGCAGTCGCCAGCACAGCATCGGTCGCAAGCGAGGAAGGCGGCGGCGCGATTGTGGACGCCGCACTTCAGGCGTTCGGTCGGATCGACGTTCTCGTGAACAACGCCGGAATTTCCATCGGTGCCGCTTTCGACAAGATGACATCGCGGGATTTTGAGCGGCACATCCAGATCAACCTTATGGGGGCCTACTACTGCTGCCGGGCAGCATGGCCCCACATGAAGGCGCAGGGTTTCGGCCGGATCGTCAACACGACGTCAGCCTCGATGACCGGGTTCGCCGATCAGGCGGCCTATGCCACCAGCAAGGGCGGCTTGTGGTCTCTCACCCGCGCTTTGGCCGCCGAAGGCGCCGGGCTGGGGATCCACGTCAATGCGCTCAGTCCGGGGGCTTTCACCCGCATGGTTTCGGCCATGCTGCAGGAGGATTCCCCCATGCTGCAGCATTCGCGCGAACACTTGCCGGCAGAGCTGTCCTCTCCGGCGCTGGCCTGGCTCTGCCATGAGGCCTGTGAGGCCAATGGCGAATGCATCGATTCCGTGGGCGGGGCTGTGCAGCGCACCTTCATTGCCCGGACCCAGGGCATCGCGTCGCCCTGCTTAACGATCGAGGATGTCGCGGCGCGGTGGAACGCCATCGTTGCCGAGGATGGCGCAGAGACTGTGGGCCTCGCTTCCTTCGACACATCCGACTGGAAAATCCGGCCCTATGCCGTGGAGAACCAAGATGCCTGATACCGCCGAAGCGCGCATTCACGGAACCGAGACCAGGCTCGATCCTGCCATTCGCAACGACCCGTTTCCCTTCTACGATGCGCTGCGAGAAGAGCGGCCGGTCTATTACGATCCGGGCCTCGATGTGTACCTCGTCACCCGGTACGACGATGCGAAGCAGGTGCTGGCCGATTCCGATACCTTCTCGCTCGAGCATGGATATCAGGACCGTTATGCCAACGGGCATGTCGAGGAATTCGCAGAGATCCTTGATCGCGAAGGGGGCGGCTTCATCCGTGACCTCGCCATCGATCCGCCGGCGCATACCCGGTTACGGCGCCTGACCGAAAAGGCCTTCACCGCGCACCGGGTGAAGGATCTGGAGCCGCGCATTCGCCAGATCGTAATCGACCTTATCGAGAAAGTGGCGGACAAGGGAAAGGGCGATGGCATGCTCGATATCGGGGCGCCGTTGACCGCGCATCTGATCTGCGAACAGCTTGGCCTCGACTTCTCCAGGATCGGTACCGAGAAGGTCGCCTGGTGGACCACGGCGATCCTCGCGCAGATCGGCCGCATGCAGACGCATGACGAGATGGTCGTCAATGCCCGTACCATTTGCGATCTGCAGAACACGATCATCGCCGAGATCCGCGAGCGTCAGGAAAACCCGCGCGAAGACATGATCACCGACCTCGTGAATGCTCAGCTGAACGACGAGGAAAACCCGCGACTGACTTTCACCGAACTCGTTGCGACCGTGCGGGCGTTCCTGATCGCCGGCAACGACACCACCGCAGCGGGCATCGCCAACGTGCTCCATGTTCTGGCGACGCATGAAGGGCTGGCCGAAGAGCTCTACCCGCAGGTCGACGACGACCGTGTGATGAGCCGCTTCGTGGAGGAAGTGCTGCGGCTGCATCCTCCGGTCCACGGTCTGTTCCGTACGGCCATGCGCGATGTCGAGGTGGGCGGCACCATGATCCCCGCGATGTCCCAGATCTGCGTGATGTATGCTGCGGCAAACTATGACTCGGCGCGTTTCCCCGACCCGGAGCGGCTCGACATTGCCCGTCCGAATGTCGGGGCGAACCTGACCTTCGGTGCCGGTATTCACAAGTGCGTCGGCATTGCCCTGGCCCGCATGGAAGTGAAGGTTGCCGCGCAGGAGTTTATCCGGCGGCTGACCGACATCAAGCTGGCGGTGCCGGAGAGCGAACTCACTTTCCTGCCAACGCTTGCAACCCATACCTTCGAGCGACTTCCTCTGACATTCCGGCGGCGTACGGCGTGAGGCCTGTCATCTTTGGGACGGCCATTCGGGCTGTTCTAGAGTCCAGCGGTGCTGCGATGGCCGCGCCATCGGCACGGGCATAGTCTGCGATCATGGCTACGACATTCATCAACGCGCGCGTATTCGACGGGACAGCGCTGCTACCCGACCTTCAGACGGTCACGCTGGACGGTAATCGTATCACCTCGCTTGGTACGGAACCGGCGACGGGAAACGACGTGATCAATCTCGATGGCATGACATTGATGCCCGGACTGATCACCTGCCATTTTCATCCGGATTTCTACAAGTTCACGCTGGCTCAGGGCATGGCCGGAGATCCGCTGGGCAAGGAATTTCCGCCGGGCGTGATGATGGCGATGGCGATCCGTAACGGCCGCGTGCTGCTGGAGAGTGGCTTCACCGGCTATGTCGGTGCGAGCTGCAGCAACGACGTCGATGCACAGTACAAGATCGCGATTACCGAAGGGATTGTCGAAGGTCCGCGGCTGCGTGCGTGCAGCCCGCACATCGGCACTACCGGTGATCTCAACGATAGCAAGAAGTGGTGGCGCAGGCAGGAAACGCCGGGAACCGACGTATTTTTCGACGGGCCGCTCGAGATGCGCAAGATCGTGCGTGAATACACCCGTCGCGGCGCGCAGACGATCAAGATCTTCGCCAGTCAGGGACACGGTTTTCCCAACTGCGTTTCGCGCAACATGGACCGTGACGAGATCGAGGCCATCGTCAATGCCGCCCATGGTCGCGGTGCCAAGGTGCGGGCGCATGTCTCCGACAAGGCGATGATCATGGAGTGCATCGAACTGGGCGTAGACATTCTCGACCACGGCGACGAGATCGATGCCGAGGCTATCGACGCCATGGTCGAAAAGGGCACGTTCTGGGTGCCCAGCCTGATCTATCCCAAGTGCCTGCTCCAGCTTGGCTGGGGTGATGCCGAAATGCAGCGGCTTTACGACCACGTGCGTGACGTGCTTCCGGCGGCGCAGAAGGCGGGGGTGCGGATGCTCGTCGGCGACGATTACTCGGGCGTGTTTCGCGAAGTGATCGAGGATGATCCGCTTGATCATCAGGTCGGCAACTATGGCCGTGAATTCGGCTACTATGCCGCCGTTCCCGGTCTTTCTGCCGAACAGGTTCTTGCCTGGGGCACGAAGAATGCGGCCGAAGCGCTGCTGGACGGTGAGGATACGCTAGGCGTCGTCGCGACGGGGGCGCTTGCCGATCTGATCGTGGTCGATGGCGATCCGGTGGCCGACCCGACCGTGCTGGCACGTCCACAGGAAGCGCTGAAGGCCGTCATCCGCGACGGCACTTTCGTGCTCGACGATCTGCCGCCCGGCTCGCGGCACACATATCAACCGCAACAGGGAATTCGTGCAGCATGATAGCCCCTTCGGATCGCAACAAGTCCATCGTGCAGCTCTGTTGGGTCGTGCCGGACCTCGAAGCCGCCATCGGCCAATGGGTCCGCACGACCGGTGCCGGTCCCTTCTTCCTGTTCGAGGACGTGCACTTCGAGGACGGGGTCTATCGCGGAGCTCCCTCCGACATTGCGCCGCATCGCGCCGCCATCGGCCAATACGGGGATACGCAGATCGAACTGGTGCAGCCGCTCGATGACCGCCCCGGCGTATGGAGCGATGTCGTGCCATTCGGCAAGGCAGGTTTCCATCACACCGGCCTCTACTGCGAGGACTACGGATCGGAGCGCGAAGCCTACCTTTCGAGCGGCGCGGAAATGGCGTTTGAAGGCCTGATGATGGGCGCGCGCACCTGCTACATCGATACAACCCCGCAGCTTGGCTATCTCACCGAGCTGATCACGGCCAATCCCGTTGCCGCGCAGGTATTCGGCGCCTTCAAGGCAGCATCCGAGGACTGGGACGGGTCCGAAGCGATCCGGACTCTGGGATGAGCGAGACCGATGCCCGCTTGCCCGATGGGTTCGCCGATCTCGAGCGCTTTGTGCCCGAATGGGTGTGCCCCGATGCCGTTGCACGAATGGCGAAGCGCCAGTCGAGTACGATCGAGACGCTGCGCGAGTTCTACGACACGATGTTGCCACGCGGCGAAGCAGTTCTGGGCTGTTTGCGCGAACATCAGCTTGGCGACCTCACCCCGCCGGTCGAGAACCTTCTGCGGCTGATGCTGATGCTCGCCGAAGTGGCGCCAGCCGTGGAATGGTACGGCGATCCGCGCGTCTACGATGGCTTTCCGGTCGAGCGCGTACGTTATCTGCGCCAGATTTCTGACACCGATGCTCAACCCCTTGCGGGAGAGGCTGCATGAACGAAATGGCAAAACCGCCCGTTCCGGATCTAGGGCTGACTGAACGCTATCCCGATATCGGGAGGGGACCCGTCGATACGGCCATCTACCACGAGCCTGCGGTCTACGCGAAAGAGCTGGAAGCGATCCTGCGGCCTTCATGGTACATGATCGGGCGTGTCGAGCAGATCCCGAGGGCTGGCGACTTCTTCACCTGCGATCTCCCGACGTTCGGCTACGAACTGCTGATTTGCCGAGATCGGCAGGGCGACGTGAATGGCTTCCACAACGTGTGCACCCATCGCGGCAATGTGGCCGAACATCGCCCCGATGGGCACAGCGCCGGGTTGTTCACGTGCCGCTTCCACGGGTGGTCCTTCGATCTCGAGGGCAATCTCAAACGCATCCGCGACGAGGAAGGCTTTTTCGGGTGCGACAAGAAAAAGATGGGCCTGAGGCGCATCGCCACTGGCGTATGGCAGGGTTTCATCTTCGTCTGCCCCGCTGAAGAACCGCCGCAGTCGCTAGAGGAATGGCTGGGCGAGCAGGGCGCGGACACGGCGGATTATCCCTGGGGGCAATGCACGCAATCCTACCAGTGGGAGTGCGAGATCGCCTGCAACTGGAAGCTGGTCAACGACAGCCCGGCCGAAGTCTATCATATCCCGGTGCTGCATCCGAACTCGGCGGCGCCGACGATGATGGCCTCGGGCAATCCCATGGGGCGGCTGCTGGATGTGCGCATTCGCGGCAATCACCGCACCAACTCGCACTACTCGGTCGCGGGCGAACCTAAGCCGGTCCAGAAACTGGCGTACTTCCATGCTGCCGCGGCGCAGAACGTTTCCGGTGCAGCGAGGGACTATCCTCCGGGCATCAACCCTACACGCTCGCCGTTCTGGACCGTGGATCTCATCATGTTCTTCCCGACGCTGAGCTTCACGCTGTCGGCGGGGATGTACACCGCGCACCAGGTCTGGCCGCTCGGCCCAAACCGCAGCCTCTACCGTCAACGCGTCTTCGTGCAACCGGCGCGGACCGCTGCCGAACGCTTCGGGCAGGAAAACACCATGGTCGAGTTCCGCGATGTGGTGATGGAGGACTTCTCCACACTGGAACGGATTCAGCGCGCACTCGATTCCGGCCAGATCCGCGAATTTCACTATCACGATCATGAACTGGCACTGCGCCATCAGCATCATGTCGTGACCGAAATCCTTGCGGCTTACGACCGCGATCAGGCCGTCGCCTGAGCTTTTCGAAGGAGCCCATATGGAAGCCGCCACCATCGCGCCTTGTCGCACGATCACGCCGGAGGAAGTCGCGCATTATCAAGAGAAGGGCTGGGTCCTGCTCAAGCGCTTCATCGGGCCCGAGACAATCGCCACACTGCTGAAGAAAGCCCAGGGGATCATGGGCGAGGACGGGGACAGCAATCCGCCCTACGGTATCGATCAGCCCTACTTCAACGCGCAGGCTGCCAGCGGGTACGCCGATCCGGCGGTTCGGCCCATGCTGCACGGCGTGGGGGCTGCAGCCAAGGCGCTGATGGCGCGCAAGGCCAACGTGCCGACGCGGCTGTTCAACGACTTCTTCGCACCCAAGCTGCCTGCAGCAAGAAAGACCCGAAATCAGGGCAATGGCGCCACCAGCTTCCATCAGGACTTCATCACTTTTGCCGTCGACCGGTCCGGGGGAATGACCTTCTGGATTCCGCTGGAAGGCTATGGTCCCGAAGCAGGCACAATGTCCTTCATTGAGGGCTCGCACCGTCTGGGCGTGCTGGGCAACTACACCAGCTATGACGGCAAGGACATTCGCGAGGTCTATCCCGAACTCGCGGACATGCCGATGACCGAGCAGGTGACCTACGAACTGGGCGATGTCACCGCGCACAGCCATCTCACCGTCCATGGTGCGGGCCAGAACAATCTCGACCGTCCGCGCTGGGCCTATCTGGTTCTGCCGCAGCCGGCCGATGCTCGCTGGAACGGGTCGCCGCCGGAGGCCTTCGTGCCCGACGCGCATGGCATGACGCCGTACGGGCCGTTTCCGGACAGCGCTTTTCCGATCATCTCGGAATAGACCGAACGTCAAGAACACGAACGAAATCGGGGAGAGAAAACGCAATGAGTGAAGCAGCCGACCGCAAGGTCGCCTTCGTGACGGGTGCCGCATCGGGCATAGGCCGCGCCACAGCCGAAGCTTTCGTGGCTGCCGGTTATGCCACGGCGCTGGTCGATCGCGATCCCCATGCCGGAGCACGGGCCGAGGCCGAACTGCAAAAGTTGGGCACTTGCCGCTTCATCGCCTGCGATGTGACCGACGATGCTTCGGTCGCCTCAGCCGTGGCGCAGACGGTCGAGGCCTATGGCCGGCTCGATGCCGCATTCAATGCTGCGGGTATCGATGGTGAGCACGGCAAGCGTACGGCGGAATGCACGCTGGAAAACTGGAATCGGGTGCTGGCTGTCGACCTTACCGGCACGTTCCACTGCGTGCGACATCAGATCCCCGCCATGCTGCAGTCGGGCGGCGGGGCTATAGTCAATTGCGCCTCGGTCGCAGGGCTCGTCGGCGCGGCCACGTTCGCGGCCTATGTCTCCGCCAAGCACGGGGTGGTTGGGCTGACGAAAGTGGCAGCGCTGGAATACGCGCGCGAAAACCTCACGGTAAACGCGATCTGCCCCGGAACGATCAACACGCAGATGAACCAGAACCTGCCGAAGGAACTGCTGCAGGGCGTGCTCGATGCGAGCCCGATGGGACGTCTCGGCGAACCTTCGGAGATTGCGGCAACTGCACTGTTCCTGTGCAGCGAAGGTGGGCGGTTCATCAACGGACAGGCCATCGCCGTCGACGGCGGTTGGATTACCCAATAACTTTGAAGGAGCTTTGCAATGAACCGTATACCTGCACTCGATCCCGCAAGCTTCTCCGAGGAACAGAAGACCCTCGTCGGTGAGTGGACCTACCTCGAATTCAGCCGTGTGCTGATCAACAGCCCGCGGATGTACGGGACCTTTGTGCCCTGGCTGAAAGAACTGATCGCCGAGACGGCGCTGTCCCCACGCGACCGGCAGATCGTCTGCCTGCGCATGCTGGAACTGTGCGGCGATGTCTATGAGAAGACCCACCACGTCGTCATCTCGCGCAAGTGCGGCCTCAGCGAGCCCGAGATCACCGCCTTCATCAGCGGGGAGGGCGATGCCCTGACCGACGAGGACCGTGACGTGCTGGGAGCCTGCGGCGAACTCTATCGGGATCAGCGGATCGGTGACGGCACATGGCAGAGGCTGAGCCAGCGCTATTCCCAGGAACAGCTCATGGAGCTGGTGTTCCTTGCCGGCTGCTATCAGACAATGGCGATGCTTACGAAGAGCTTCGACATCAAGCTCGAACCTGACCTCGAGAGCTTCAACGAGCTGCGCGACTACGCCGAAGAGGTCTAGTCGAACAGGTCCTTGAGCTGGTCCAGTTTGAGCTTGCCGGTGGTCGTGCGCGGAATGTCCTCTTCGCGGACGAACACGAAGCGGCGGGGCACCTTGTAGCTGGAAATGCTGTCGCGCAACATTGTGCGCAGCATTTCCGCATCCGGCTCCGTGCCGTCAGCTGGCACTACCGCAGCAGCGACGACCTGGCCGAACTCGGCATCCGGCAATCCGGTGACGACGCAGCTGGCGACGCCGGGCAGCTCGCGCAGTGCGGCTTCCACTTCCAGCCGCGAGACATTGGCCGCGCGCGTCTTGATCATGTCGTTGCGGCGGGCAACGAACGTCAGGTAGCCGTCCTCGTCGATGCGCACGAGATCCCCCGTGGGATAGAACCCGTCCGGCGTGAACACCTCGCAGCGGCGCTTGCCGTAGAACCCGTTCATCAGAGCCCCGCTGCGTAGTTGCAGTTCGCCGACTTCACCCGCCGACACTTCTGCGCCGGTATCCGGATCGACGATGCGGCGCTCGTATCCGTTCACCGTGCGGCCCGAGGCTCCCGGCTTGTCGTCGGGTAAGCGAACGTTGATCGGCTCGGCGCTATGCGGCGCGAAGGTTTCGCTCATGCCCAGCATGTTGGACTGCAGATGCGGCAGGATCAGCGCGCCATTTGCGTCCCGGAAGGGGCCGAGCCCGACGATGGTATCGACATCCACGCCGCGGTCGCTGGCAAGCTTGCGGAGCCGGACAAGGCCGTCGCCCCAACCGTTGAGCCGGTTCACGTTGCAGGTCAGGATCGTGTCCAAAACGATCTCGAGATCGGGCGAAGCCGGATAGACCAGCGTGGCGCCCTGGCTCAGCACCTGCATCGCCATGGCCATGCCGCCAAGCCAGAACGCAGGCAGCATCGGCAGCATGCGATCGCCTTCCCTTACTAGAAAGAGCTTGGCGAGTTCGGGCGGATGCCGGGTAACATTCCACTGGGTGTGAACCACTGCCTTGGGCAGGGAGGTACTTCCCGAAGTATAGACGATCACGGCTTCGTCGGCGGGGGATACTTGCGCCTCGATAGCGGCGAGAAATTCAGCGTCGGGAGCGGACGGCTTAACAGCAAGGGCGAGAAGGTCGTCGATAGCACTGCACCAGCTGAGCCCGCCGGGATTGTCCATCCAGATATGGCGAAGATAGGGGGCGTCGGCGAGTTGGAGGTTGCGGGGCGTCGATCCGGTCAGTCCGGGCAGGGCCGCCTCGAGCTTCTCGCCATAGTCGTGGTTCAGGAAGCGCCGCGATGCGAGCAGAAAATGCACATCGCTGTTGCGCAGCATGTGGGCCAGTTCCTTGGGAGTGGCGAGCGTGCTGACGCAGGTCAACAAAGCGCCGATGCGCAGACTGGCGAGAAAGGCGGTAATCCAGATGATGCCGTCGGGCGCGAGCAGGGCCATGCGTGTGCCTTTGCCCGCACCCGCCGCCACAAATGCCCGCGCAAGTTGAGCGCTACGCCGGTCCAGTTCGTGATAGTCGATGGTTTCGGCAACGGTCGCGACGGCGTCTGCATCGCCCCTTCGGCCTACGACATCTGCCAGCAGCGCCGGGATCGTCGAGGGGCGTTGGTTTTCCGGCACGGACGCAGGCATGGGGTCTCCTTCTGGATGCTCATGCATCCTTGCCTGTCCCTTTCTCCGCGGTCACCGATGTTGCATGGAACAGCATATGCCTTCGTTCCAACCGCCACTGCAGCGGTTCAATGAAAACGGACGGACCGGAAAATCCGGCCCGCCCGTTGATTGCTGCACATTGGCAGGCTGTTACTGGAACATCCCCAGAGGACGCAGCGTGAGTTTGATGAATATCTGGCGGCCGGGTTCGACCACGCAGGCTACATCGTCGATCTTGCCCGTCGGGTTCGTGGCCTGACCGGTGACCTGCGCGAAGCGCGTGAACACTGTGGTGTTCTGCAGGTCGGTATTGGCGCAATAACCGCCGCGCAGCACGTCGTTGAGGTTGTTGCCGATCAGCGAAAGCTCCCAGCGGTCGTCGGCATCCTTCAGCGTCAGGTAGGCATTCAGCTTGGTGAAGCCGCGCTGGTAGTAGTCGTCGCGGTTGCCGATGACGGCCTTGTATTTGGACGAGACCTGCGCGGATCCGCCGAAGACCAGATCCAGTCCCTCCGCGACCGAGGTCTTGTAGTCGAAGCCACCGATGGCTTGCCACTCGGGCGCCTTTTCCAGCGGTTCGCCGCTCGCGTCGGATGCAGTATACGTGATAGGATCGGACCCGGGGACAGGGGCTTCCGTACAGCCGAGCGCAATGGTCTGGCCGCCGTAGCAGGGCACGCCGTGCAGACTGAGAAACTTGGCTTTGTTCCAGTTCAGCGAGAGGTTGAGGCCGAGGCCCGGTATCGAGGGCGGATGGTAGTTCGCGTCGAAATCGATGCCGTATGTGCGCGATGAACCGGCATTGAGCGTGCGCAGCTCCGGAATGCCGTTATCCGATGCGGGCTGCGAGACGCCGACCTGCAGGCCCTTGTACTTGTAGTAGTAGAAGGCCGTGTTGACGTAGAGGCTGCGGTCCGACGAACGGGCCTTGAAGCCGATCTCGCCGCCCTGAACCTTCTCGTCGCCGAACGAATTGTCCTTGGTCGGTGAAGCGGGGGTCGTGATCGAGAACGAACCCGACTTGTAGCCCTGCTTGAGCGCGCCGAAGACCGTGAAGTTGTCAGTGGGCGTGTAGGTCACGGTCAGTTCGGGCGACCAGTTCTTGGAGGTGATCTTGGGTGTGATCAGATCGACCGGCGTATAGATATTGGTCGCTGCATTGGACAGGGTCGTGGCGAAATCCTTGCGCGTCTCGTCGGTCCAGCGCACGCCGGCGGCGATTTCGAGCGTCTCCACCGGCTTCCAGCGCAGCTGTCCGAAGAGCGAGGCTGACTTGATATCCAGGTCGTGCGTACCCGCCGTAAGCGTTGCCGGCAGGCCGAGCGCCATGTTGCCGCCAACGTAGATGCGGTTCTTCATCACCGCGTCCTGATAGTAGCCGCCGAGCAGGAAGTTCAGCGGCGAATCCTGAAAATCGGATTCGAGGCGCAGTTCCTGCGTCGTGTCGCGGCGCTTGAAATGGTTGTCGGCAAACAGCGTCGGGCCGGCGGCGCCCGAATAAACTCCGTTGGCCATCGTGTCAGTCACGTTGTGGTAGTACGTCGTGGTCGAGGTCAGCAGAATGTCCGGAGTGACGTTATAGTCCATCTCGAGGACGCCGAAGCGCTGCCGGATGTCGGTGAAGGGCACCCCGTCGTTGCGCAGTGCCGGAGAGCCATCCGGGAATAGGCCCCCGAAGAAGTTCGGATCCATTCCCACGTATTCGACTTCGTCGTCCTGCTGACAGGGATGGGTGCCGCCGATGAACTGGATGCCCAGCGCGCCGGGACCGGTTCCGCTGGGGCACGACACGCCCTGCAGACCGGTAGGGCTGTTGCTGTTGTCGCGCGTGACATTCACCTTGAGGCGGGCCTTGAAGTCCGCGCTCGGGTTCCAGACCAGGGTTCCGCGTACGATCCAGTTCTCGTTGCCGCCGTTGCGTCCGCCGAGCGTGGTCCCGCCGAGGCCGGGAATGGCGACCGCCGTATTCTTGAAATACCCGTCACGGTCCGACCATGTCCCGGCAAGGCGCGCGCCGAGAGTGTCGGAAAGCGGACCCGACAGGATGAGTTCGGTGCGCTTCTCGCGAGCCACGAGTTCGTAGCTGCCGCGGGCTATGATTTCGAAGTAGTCTTTGGGATCGGCCGTGGTCAGGGCGATAACGCCGCCGGGGCTGTTCTTGCCGAAGAACAGTGCCTGGGGGCCCTTTAGCACCTCTGCCTGCGCCAGATCGAAGAGGCCGCTCTTGAAGGTCAGGCCCTGGCTGAACTGCTGGCCGTCGATGTTGAGTGAGACCGACTGGTCGATGCCCGCATCGAGCGCGCTGGTACCGACGCCGCGCAGCGAAATCTGCGAACCGATAGCCAGCACCGACGTGCCGACGAATAGCCCGGGTACCTTGGTGGTCACGGCCTGGATGTCGGTGATCTGAGACTGCTGCAGCGTATCGGAATCGATGACCGTTTCGACCACCGGGACCTTGAGGATCGATTCCTGCCGCTTGCGCGCGGTGACGATGATTTCCTCGGCTGTCGGATCGGTTAGATCCTGGGCTTGAGCCATGGCCCACGGTTCGACCAGCACGAGTGCACTGGCCGCAAGCAAAGCGATCTTCCTGTTCATGTATTGCCTCCCCACTATCCCTCGCTGCCCGTTCTCGCGGGTGCAGCGATCCCTCACACTGGTGTGCGGCGTTTCTTCTTGGCCGTTCCCGTCCGGCCATCGATGCCGGTTCGTGGCGCGACCTTAGTGGGGATGGAGGGCCTGCCAATCGCGGCCTCGGGCAATGCTGGAACGGTAGAATGCTTCGTTCTCGCCCTTGCGGCCACAATGAAAAGGGATTCGAATTCTAGACAGTTGTCGAGAAAAAGAGAGGCTGTTTCAGCTTTTTCGATCATTCATAGATCCGCGATCCGACGGGCCGTCTCGTGGTCGAGCATCGCCATCGTAGAGCGCATGGCATTGACCGTGTTCACGGCCTCCGCCTGATAGTGCGACTCCGTCGTGATCCAGATGAAGTAGCCGTAGAGCAGCAAGATCGCATATTGCGCCATGGCCTCGTCGAAGGTGGGGGCAGGGGCGCCGGCGCGTTCGAGTTCGTCGAGATAGTGGCGCACCAGAGCGCCTTCCCACTTTGGCCGGTCTGCAACGTCGAGTGAGCCCGAGATGTGATAGGCCACCTCGAGCATTCCCGGTCCGCGACTGGCCAGCGTGTCCAGAAAGCCCGGCGTTCCGTCGGGATCGATGTAGAGATTTCCGAGATGGATGTCGCCGTGCAGCACGCAGTGCGGCAACGACCGGGCGTAGGCTGCCATTTTCGTCCAGCTCGCCACCAGCCAGTCGCGATCCTGAAAGTGCCGGGAGGAGGCAACACCGCGTGGAGCGGCCATGAACCGGGCCCAGTTCTCGGCGGAGCTCTTCTCGTCGAAGAAATCCTGCATGACGGCAAAAAACTCGGGCAGGTCGCCCCAACGTCCACCGGGCTCGATTTCCGGGGTGTCCCATGTCGCGGCGTGGAAGCGGGCCAGATAGCCCAACCGCCGCGCCACCTGCTCGTGCGTTTGCGGTTTCGTTGCGTGGCAGAACTCGACGCCCTTGGCGACGAGGTCTTCCATGATGATGATACCCTGCTTCTCCTGCTCGTCGTATTCGGCGAAATAGCAGGCCGGGTGCGGCAGCGGGACATAGGGGTAGACATCGCGGTACCCGCGCACTTCACGCTCATGCATCTGGTGGTACCGGCGACCGTGTTCCTCGAACCCGCCTTTCACGATGATCAGTTCGGGAATGCCGGCGGCGATCGCGGTATCGTTCCTGTCGAGACGCAGCCGGATTTTGCTGCAGGTGGAAAAGACCGTGTCGATGACCTCGCATGACCTGACCGTGACACCGGGATTGCGCGTACGAAGCGCTGTGGTCAGCCATTGCGCGGTCACGTCTTCCACCCGGACGGGCAGGGGAAAGGGGCTGGCGTCGGTCATGGGGTCTCCCGTGTGCATCGCTTTGTTGTTGCGGCACGATGCTTAGATGGCGTGGAGCCGCACCGACGAGAGGAGAGGCTAGGACATTCCGCTCTGCTGTTCTCAGACAGGGGCGCCTTGCCTGTCTGACCATAGTGTGACAGGCTCCGGTCCGGCTTGAACGCCAGCGACGACACCAGTAGCCGAACTTCAGGGTTCGCGGATCTCATCCAAGGGTTGTTCTGTCATGCGAAAAGGGCTTTTTCGGACGAAATTGCCGGGACTTGGCGAGTGCGCCCGAGTCGATATGAGCGCCGGTGATGCGGCACCTTATCTGGAACGTGACATGTACGTTCTGTTGGGCTTCCAGCCCGGTTTCGAGCAGCTTCCCGAAGAACCGCGCGAACACAGCGAAGCCAAGCGCCAGCTCTGGTCGCACTGGCGCTGAACGCGGCGCGCCACGGCACCGCATTCCCGAAATAAAGTGAGGTCAGGCTGCCTGCCGCTGTGCGGCGGTGGTCGCGGCGTAGGTGGCGAACAGGTCCTCGAAGTGTTCATCCATGGTTCGGGCTGTGGTGGTCGGTCGCGGTCGGGCCGCTGCCACAGCGCGGATAGCCTGCGCGGCCGATACCGGATCGCAGGCCGTATAGGTGAAGCCCGCGCCGCCCTGCGCATGATCGACGGCACCGCCGGCATCGGGAACCACGACAGGCACACCGCTGGCCCGCGCTTCGGCGGCGACCATGCAGAAGGTTTCCGCCTCGCACCCGTGCACAAGCGCATCGGCGCTGGCGAGGATGCGCGCAAAGCGGCGGCGGTCGCGTTCGGGGCTCAGCAGCCGGATATGCGGATTGCCGGCAATATGGCGCAGGATGGTGCGCTGCTCGCGCCCTTCGCCGAGCATCACGAGGCCGACCGGCATGTCGCAGCTCGCCGCGTTGACTGCATCGACCACCATCGGCCAGCGCTTTTCGGGGGCCAGTCGGCCGACCGCGAGCAGCAGCGTGGCGCTTTCGGGCAATTCGCATTCCTGCAGCAGGCGCGTACGCAATGCCGGATCACGCAAGGCGGGCGAGAAGCATCCGGGTTCGACACCCATGGGGATCGTCGCGGTATTGGCGACCCGGCCTTCGCGCAAACGCTGCGACAGATCGGCATTGGCGCAGACGACGTGGTCGAACCGGCGGCTGTTGCGGCGCAGGTGCTCCCAGAACATCGAGAACTGACGGTCGATGGTTTCGCGCGAGAAGATCGGGCCGAACCAGCGATAGGCATAGGCCGACAGCGGATCTGCATGCATCACGAGGCTGCGCGGGGCAGGGCCGGCCCAGTCGGCAACGAGGCTGGCGCTGCGCCAGGGGGACGTCGCCTCGACGAAGTCGGGTGCTTCGGCATCAAGTGTGGCATGCAGCCGTTCGGCCTCGTTGAAGTACCAGTACTTGCGGTCGAGCGGAAAGCGCGGGCTGCGCAGGAAAACGATGCGGGCGCCCGGGCCGCGTTCGATCACTGCATCCTCGTCACCGGGGGCGACGATCACGATCTCGTGGCCGAGTCGGGGGCCGATCTTGAGCTTCTGCTCGACATACGTCCGCACACCGCCGCCGCGCGGCGAATAGAAGGCGCATACGTCCACGATCTTCATCGGTAAATCAGTCCTTGCGCAACGGGGCCACGCCGAGGCCGTGGCGGTAATTGAGAACGATGGTGATAGGTGTGGGGCCATCTCCAGCGGTAGCCGTTGCCTTGTCCACGTCGGGCTTGCTCCAGCCCAGATGGGGGTTTCCGGCGAAGCCGATCCCGTCGATGGTCCAGTTAAACTTGCGGTCGTCGTTTCGGTCGTGAAGCAGGCTGACCGCGTAGGGGCCCGCGCCGGGGACGCGGATGCACAACTGCGGCGTTCCCGAGGCCGGAACGGGCACTTCCACCCGCCGGAAAGTCTTGCCTTCGCTCACCAGGATGTTGTCGTCTTCAAGGAAGCCGTCCTTGGTGGCCGGGTAGACTTCGAGCTTGAGTTCGCCTTTGCGGTCCTTGAGGCCGTTCACCGTCACGAGGAAGGCCGGGCCTTTCTCGTCGGGCCGGCACTTTCCCGCGGCTTTTCCGAGATCGGGGGTGGAGGGAATTACCGCCGCCGCCATAAAGGGCAGGGCGACGGCCGCGACAGGAAGCGTCGCAGCGATCATCAGCGTTTCTCCGGATTGGCGAGGTCGTTGATGGCAATGACGCTGCCCAGCAGGAGGTGCGTCGCGAGGATCAGCCCGGCCATCAGTGTCATGAGGGCACCGATGTCGCGCTCGTGGCCGAGAACGACGACGGCGATCCCCGCGAAGAGCAGATCCTTGTTGGGCATGAGCGGCAGGCGCGAGACGAGCAGGCGCAGCGTCGAGAGATAGAGCCACCATGTCAGCGGCACTTCCGGCAGCACGAGGTGCCAGACGACAGCGGAAAGCACGGCGGACACGATGATGCGCACCAGATGCATCCGCGTGATCATCATCAGGTCGGCGCGGGGCAGAGTGAACACGCGCTTGCGGAATACCATGGCCGCCATCGAGATGACGAGAATGACCCCGAGCGAAAGGGCAAGCGTGCGGGTGTCGATCCCGAGGCTGGTCTTGCCCAGCATCGGGTACATGACGATGAGCAGCGCGAGAGTTACCGCGTTGCCGGTGATGGCGGACAGGATCGCCACGTCCTTGACCGCACCGAACGGTGCGGCATCCAGCGAGACCCGTCGGCGGGCCCATGTGTAGAAGTAGGCTTCGCCGAGGTATCCCAGCAGCAGTTCGTTATAGACCTTCTTGCGCAACAGCGCGACGAACCCCGCGGCCGGAATGCTCCAGAGCCGGTTGAAGATGACCCACTCGGTGGCGGGTGCAATGAGGTAGGCCGCAGCGAAGACGATCCAGAACAGCGGGCTGGCCGGAACCATGGCGAGCAGGCGGGAGACGTCGAGACCGCCCATCTCGTGGATCACCGCGGCGATCACGGCGAGCGACAGTAGCACCGAAAAGATGGCGTTGCGTCCGCGGTGCCGATTGCGGTCCTGCGGACGAAGCTCGATTTTCGAGCTCACGTCGAGAGCCGGCATGTCGGAAGCCATGGCAGCAAGGGGTTCAGGCACAGGTGTCTCCGGCAACTTGGGCTGATCAATGCAGCGGATGGCGCGTTGCGCGCGGCGATAGGAGTTGGAGGTTGCGCTGGCGGTCGCTTTCGCGGCGATGGCAGCGGCGCACGTCGGCCATCATGTCGAGGTAGCGTTGCGCGGCCCCTTCGATCTCGTAGCCGGCAGCGATGTGGCGGGCACGGTCCGCGTCGGTCTGGAACTGGCGGATGCGCACGAGCCCGTCGGCGAAGGCGGCTTCGTTGCCACGCTTCACGAGGAGGCCGGTGCGGCCGTCATCGAGCAGGCAGGCCATGCTGACGCAGCAATCGGTCGCAAGAACCGGGAGCCCGGCGGCAAGAGCCTCGACCACGACACCGGGCAGGCCTTCGTAGTCCGAGCTCAGGACAAAGGCATCGGCTTCGGCCAGTAGCGCGTCGATGGTCGGGACATAGCCGGTGAAGACGACACGCTCGGCAAGGTTTAGGTCTGCTGCAAGCTGCGCCAGCGCTTTGCGCTCGGGCCCTTCGCCGGCGATCGTGAGGGTGTCATGCGGCCGGGCGGCCTTGGCAAACGCGCGCAGCAGCATGGCGAAGTTCTTCTGCGGGACGAGGCGGCCTGCAGCGAGGTAGGCCGTCTTCCAGACCGACCCTGGGCGGCGTTCGATACGCGCAAGGTTCCTGAGGCGCTTTCGCGGAATGACCGGGTTGGCAATAACGGGAACGTGTTTGGGCGGTGCGAGCGTCGTCTTGCAGATTTCGCGCTGCATCGGTTCGGACAGGCTCACCAGCCTGTCGAAGAGCGATCCCTGCAAGCGCAGCCAGCTTTCGTAGCCCCGCCGCATGATCGGGGCCATGTCCGGCCGTTCCAGGGCATTGCTGACCTTGAGCACCATCGGCGGAGCATGTTCGCCGAGCAGCACTTTCATCGCCGCGCCGACGACCGCGTAGGTATTGCCGGGGCAAAACAGCACGTCGCACTGGTGGCGGAGGAGATAGGTGAAAAGGCAGTGTACCATCCACGGCGTTTCCCACGAAGCCGTGGGGAAACCGGTGGGGATCTGCCAATAGTCGAGTGGCGGCGCAGAGCACAGATTGGCGCTGCCCGAGCGGCCGAGAACGACTTTCACCTCGTGGCCGTTGCGTTGCCATTCCATGGCCAGACCAAGCGCCACGCGCTCCACGCCGCCGGGATCGAGGCTATGTATCGGAATGACAATGCGCAGTGCTCTCTGCATGATCGATCAGACGCCGTGGCCACATGCCGTCCGCAGTTCGCGGCGGGCAATTTTTTTTGAATCCGCGGGCCGTCTATGTTTCGAGAATGTCGGGTTTGTGACTGTGCATGGCGGTGTCATCTTGCCGACGCGCCGGCGCCTTCAAACTGCCATCAAGCGCCGCCGATCAGCGCAGGTCGCCGTACCGTGATGGCTGGTGCGTGGCCGCGAAGCGCTTGAGCGTCAGGTCGATGCTGTCGAGCAGGCTGGCTTTCGTCACATCGCCGGGATGGACCGCAATGCGCACCGTGGAAAGCACGGGCAGGGCACGCCGGGCCAGCGCGGCAAAGGCGAGCGAGGATGCGGTACGCATGCGTGAGCGACTGGCCCAGGTGATGACCGGGCCCTTGGCCAGCACTGCGTCCGACTTGGCATCCCAGACTTTCCAGTGATCCTCGGCTAACGCGAAGCCGGCTTTGCGCAAGGCGGCACGCGCGCCCTCGCCATAAAGCCATGCCGGGGCGATGAACCCGGCGGCGGGACAGCCGATGATGTCCTCGATCAGTGCCTTGGCTTCGGTCATGCGGATAAGCGCGGTCGCTTCGTCCAGCCCGAGGAATTCTCCCTCGCCGGCGGTCATGTGCCTGGCCTTGAACTGCGCGGCGCCGCTGTGAACGGCAGTGTCGCGATGGAACCAGCCATGGACGAACATCTCCACACCGGCATCGGACCATGCGCGCAGTTTTGCCTGAAAAGCGCGATCCTGCTTTAGCGGATGATCTCCCCAGTGGTCGGGCACGACCAGCATGGCGAAGCGGGGGCTACCAAGCCGTCGCTCCAACAACCCGCACAGCTGCTCTGCCTGACGTTCCGAGCCGGGGCCGACGTCATGGATGGAAGCGAGAAGGCGCTTGGTCTTGGTGGTCGAAAGGCTCGGCATGGCGTGCATCTAGGGTTCGACCATGACGACGCCGCGACAATCCGGTGTCCTCAGTCGGGAAGCTCGCTTAGCCGCCCATAACCTGTTCGAGCGCTTCGCTGGCCTCGAGCCAGGCCATCTCGGCTTCCTCGAGCTCCTCCGTCACCTTCGTGTGGCGCTTGCCCAGTTGACCGATGCCGAGGCCCTTGAGATCGCCTGTCGCCGCAGCGGGATCGACAAGGGCTTGGTCCAGCTTCGCAAGTTGCTGCTGAAGCCGTGTCATGCGGGTTTCGGTCTCGGTCACCTTACGGCGCAGCGCCTTGAGTTCGTCGCGGGCTACCGTGCCCGACTTGCGCTTCGGTTTGCCGTCGGTCTTGCCGGGCTTGACCTCGCTGCGGGGCTGGTTCCGGCCGAGGACGAAGTCGATATAGTCCGCCATCGAGCCGTCGTAGGTCTCCGCGGTGCCCTGATCGACAAGCACGAGGCGGTCCGCCGTCAGTTCAACCATGTGCCGGTCGTGGCTGACGAGAATGACGGCGCCTTCGAAGGCATTGAGCGCCTGCACCAGCGCTTCGCGGGCGTCGACATCGAGGTGGTTGGTCGGCTCGTCGAGGATGAGCAGGTGCGGCGCGTCGCGTGTGACCAGCGCCAGAGCCAGCCTTGCGCGTTCGCCGCCTGACAGCGTTTTGGTTTCGGCGGTGGCGCGGTCGCCGGAAAAGCCGAAGCGGCCGAGCTGGGTTCGCACGGCCTGGGGCGGCTTGCCTTCCATCGCGCGCGTCATCAGTTCCAGCGGTGTCGAGCCGGCAGGCAGTTCCTCCACCTGATACTGCGTGAAGTAGCCGATGCGGATCTTGGGCGAGAAGCTGACCGATCCTTCCATGGGTTCCAGCTGCCGCGCGAGCAGGCGTGCCAGTGTGGTCTTGCCGTTCCCGTTGCGGCCCAGCAGTGCGATGCGGTCCTCCGGATCGATGCGCAGATTGAGACGGCGCAGCACCGGGGTGTCTTCGACATAGCCCACGGCGGCGGCATCGAGCGTGACAAGCGGCGGGCGCAGTTCGTCCGGGCTCGGAAAGTCGAACGAGAGCGACGGATCATCGACCATCGCCGCGATCGGCTGCATCTTCGCCAGCATCTTTGCGCGCGACTGGGCCTGTTTTGCCGTCGAGGCGCGGGCCGAGTTGCGGGCGACATAGTCGGCGAGCTTCTTGCGCTGCGCTTCCTGATTGGCCCGCGCGGCCTCGGCTTGTGCCGCGCGTTCGGCGCGCAGGCGTTCGAAGCTGTCGTAGGTGCCGGGATAGAGCGTGAGCTTGCCGGCCTGCAGATGCAGGATGTAATCGACCACGGTGTTGAGCAGGTCGCGTTCGTGGCTGATTACCAGCAGCGTGCCGGGGTAGCTCTGCAGGAAGTTTTCCAGCCACAGCGTCGCTTCGAGATCCAGGTGGTTGGAGGGCTCGTCGAGCAGCAGCATGTCGGGCGCGGAAAAGAGCAGGGCGGCCAGCGCGACGCGCATCTTCCACCCGCCTGAGAAGCTGTCGAGCGGTTGGCCCTGCATGGCCTCGTCGAAGCCCAGACCGACAAGGATGCGCGCGGCCCGTGCCGGCGCGGCGTAGGCGTCGATGGCGATCAACCGCTCGTGTACGTCGCCGAGGCGGTGGGGATCGGTGCAGGTCTCGGATTCGGCGAGTAACGCAGTGCGTTCAGTGTCGGCATCGAGTACGGCTTCGAAGGGTGTGCGGGTGCCGCTTGGCGCTTCCTGCGCGATATAGCCCAGCCGTGCCCGGCGCGGCATATCGACGGCGCCTCCATCAGGCTCCAGTTCGCCGATGATCGTCTTCACCAGGGTCGACTTGCCCGCCCCGTTACGCCCGATCAGGCCGATCTTGCCGCCCTGCGGAAGCGTCGCGCTCGCGCCGTCGAGGATGGTGCGGCCGCCCAGGCGCACGGTGATGTCTCGGATCGTCAACATGACGGCGGCGCCTAGCAGGGCGAACGGAAAAGCCCAACCATACGTTGCACTCCCGTCACCCGGCGCGTTTGCGCGCGATGGCCTCCAGCCCGGCGATGGCGAAGGTATGCAGGTGATCGACGAGGTGATCCTGCGGCAATTCCATGAGCTGGGTGGTGAGCGGCGTGGGGATGCGCCCGCCCACGAACAGTACCGCGCAAGGCGCGCCGACGCTGATCGCACAACGGATCAGGCTGGGATCGCCCAGAGGTATCCCGGTGATTTCCGAAAGCAGGCCTGCCACGAACCGGAACTTGGGCGACATCTCCTCGGCAAAGAGCACGTCGAGATGCGAGGAGGGCGAAAGCAACTCACGAGCGAGCACATGGGCGTTCCACCCGCGCTTGCTCATGGCTCGCGAGATGAGAAGTTCGATAAGCTGACGCAAGCGCGCCTCTGCGGGTTCAGGGGCATGGGTGATGCGCTCCAGTTCCGCCACGCTCACAAGCCGGCGATGCGCTTCGGCCAGAACGGCCTTGTAGAGCCCGTCGCGGGTGCCGAAATGATAGTTGATGGAAGCGAGATCGACGCCGGCTTTCGATGCAATGGCCTTGCTTGTCGTTTCAGCGTAACCTTGGTCACCGAAAAGCTGTCCTGCCGCTTCCACGATGCGGGTACGGGTCACCTCGCCATCGGTGCGCGATCCGCGCATTTGGCGACGGGGAGGCAGTGTGGTGTCTGGCGTTTCCATTGCGTCTGGACACTACTCTACAGACAATTTAAATTCAATTTAGATTAAGTCCAAGACTCGCGCTTTTCCCTCTCCCTCACGCGCTATCGGGATAGACTTTAGATGAAGAAACGCGTTCCCGCGCTGATCGTGCTGGCCGCCGTAGTGGTTGCAGTTGTGCTGTGGCTCGTGCTGCGCAGTGATGAAAACCCGAACACGCTTGAGTTGCACGGCAATGTCGATGTGCGGCAGATCTCGCTGGCCTTTGATGGCAGCGGGCGCATCGACGCGCTCAAGGTCGAAGAGGGCGATCGGGTGAAGGCCGGCGAGCTTCTGGCGGTACTCGATACCCGCACGCTCGCTCTGGAGGCGCGGCAGGCCGAAGCGAATGTGTCAGCAAACCGCCAGAACCTGCTGCGCATGCAGAACGGGTCCCGGCCCGAGGAAATCCAGCAAGCCCGCGATCGTCTCGACGCTGCGCAGGCCGATGCCACTCGTGCAGCCGCCGATCTGGCGCGGTTGAAGCAGGTAGCTGAAAGTACCGAAGGGCGGGGTGTGAGCGCGCAGGAGATCGATCGGGCCGCAAGTGCTGCCAAGGCTTCGCGTGCGCAGGCAGAACAGGCGCGCGAGGCGCTCCAGCTCACCGTGAAGGGTCCGCGTTCGGAAGATGTCGCGGCCGCCCAGGCACAGCTCGAGGCTTCCAAGGCCTCGCTGGCCTTGATCCGGCACCGTATCGATCAGGGCGAACTGCGGGCGCCCGAAGATGCCGTGGTGCGCACGCGCCTCTTGCAGGTGGGCGACATGGCCTCGCCGCAGCGACCGGTTTACGAGCTGGCGCTGACCAGCCCCAAATGGGTGCGCGTCTACGTCAACGAGAAGGATCTCGGGCACGTGAAGCCCGGCATGGCCGCGCAGGTCACGACCGACAGCGCGCCGGACCAGCCCGTGAAGGGAACGGTCGGCTACATTTCGTCTGTTGCCGAGTTTACCCCGAAGTCAGTCGAGACCGAGGATCTGCGCACCGCGCTCGTCTATGAAGTGCGCGTGCGGGTGCAGGACGAGGAAGGCCGCTTGCGGCTCGGCCAGCCGGTGACCGTGGACCTGAAGCTTGGGATGGCACAGTGACCGAGGCGCGATCGAGCGTCGTTATCGAGGAATTGTGCAAACGGTTCGATGGCCCGGACGGCGAGCCGTTCGCGGCGGTGAACGGCATTTCGCTCACCATCGAACCCGGAACGCTGACGGCATTTGTCGGTCCCGACGGGGCTGGCAAGACCACGCTGATGCGGATGATGGCGGGCCTGCTGCAGCCGGATTCGGGATCGCTGCATGTTCTGGGCATCGACCTGAACGAAGACCCGCAGGCCGTGCAGAACCGCATCAGCTACATGCCGCAGCGCTTCGGCCTCTATGAGGATCTGTCGGTTCAGGAGAACCTCGATCTCTATGCGGACCTTCACGGGGTCCCGCAGGACGTTCGGCAGGAGCGGTTCGCGCGCCTGCTGCACATGACCGACCTGGCCCGCTTTACCGACCGGCCGGCGGGCAAGCTTTCGGGCGGGATGAAGCAGAAGCTCGGCCTTGCCTGCACGTTGGTGCGGGTACCCGACCTGCTCTTGCTCGACGAACCGAGCGTAGGCGTCGATCCGCTTTCGCGCCGCGATCTTTGGGAAATCATCGAGCAACTGATCGAGGACGAAGGTCTCAGCGTAATTGTCAGCACGACCTATATGGACGAGGCCGGGCGCTGCGATCATGTCTTCGTGCTCAACCGGGGCACCTTGCTTGCCGAAGGTACGCCGGATGCGCTCAGGAGACGGGCGCACGGTCTGACCTATATGGTTACCCCGCGCGATGGCGTGCCGGCGCGCGATCTGCAGGCGCGGCTGATCGATGCGCCGGATCTGGTCGTCGATGCCGTTCCGGCAGGCGGGCAGGTGCATTTCATCCGCCAGCCCGAGAGCGATGAAACGCGGCTGAAGGACCTCCTTTCCGACTGCGAGCCGCAGCGGCGCGAGGAGGAACTGGAAGACGCCTTCATGCTGCTCCTGCATCAGCACGATGCGCCGGATGAGGATGCGACCACGCCGCCACCGCTAGCCTCGCAAGATGTGGCGGGACCGGCGGCAGAACATGGCGATGGCCCGGTGATTTTCGTGCGCGACCTCGTGCGTAGGTTCGGCGATTTCACGGCGGTGGCGAACACCAGCTTCGATGTGCAGCGCGGTGAGATATTCGGACTGCTGGGCCCCAATGGCGCGGGAAAGACGACCACTTTCCGCATGCTTTGCGGCTTGCTGCCTGCCAGCAGCGGGGAACTGCAGGTGGCGGGGGTCAACTTGCGCACGGCACGATCTGCAGCACGTGCACGCATCGGCTATGTTGCGCAAAAATTCGCGCTCTATTCGAACCTCAGCGTTTACGAGAACCTCGACTTTTTCGGCGGCGCCTATGGTCTGCGCGGTTCGAAAAGGCGCAAGCGCGTGGACGAGATCATCCAGCAGTTCGATCTCGATCCTTCGGCGCAGAGCGGCAATCTGCCACTGGGATACAAGCAGCGTCTCGCCATGGCCGCAGGGCTTCTCCACGAGCCCGAAATCCTCTTCCTGGACGAACCGACGAGCGGCATCGATCCGCTGGCCCGGCGCGCGTTCTGGCGGACGATCACTGCACTCTCGCAGGCCGGGGTGACGGTGGTCGTGACGACGCACTTCATGGAAGAAGCCGAATACTGCGATCGTATCGCGATCCAGGATGCCGGACGCCTGCTGGCCATCGGCACACCGCGTCAGGTCCGCGAGGAATCGGGGCTCGACGGTGGACACATGAACGAGGCTTTCATTGCCATCGTCGAAAAGGCCCGGGCCGAAGAAGGACAGGCGCGGGAGGCAGCGTGAACGAATCCGCCTTCCTCACCCGGCTCATTGCCCTGATCCGCAAGGAGACGCGGCAGATGCTGCGCGACCGCAGCAATCTGCTGGTAGGACTGCTGCTGCCGGTGGGCCTTATCCTGCTGTTCGGGTATGGCCTGTCATTCGACGTGAAGGACGCGCCCGTCGCGGTCGTCATGGAGAGCAACTCCGCTGCCGCGCGCGAGGCAGTTTCCGGTCTGGAGGGCTCGCGCTATCTTCTCCCGGTGCGCACGACATCGATGCGCGATGCGGAGAAAATGCTGCGCTCCGGACGGGTGGATGCGATCGTTCGCGTGCCCATCGATTTCGCGCAGGCACAGGCGCGCGGCGATCCCCGCATCCAGCTCATTCTGAACGGCATCGATTCCACCACGGCATCGAGCCTCGAAGCCTATGTGAACGGGGCGCTGGGCACAGTTGCCCTGCGCAGGATGGATCGTGGTACCGGCGCGCCCGCAAGCACGGGCACCGTCGATATCCAGCAGCGGATCTGGTTCAATGAAGCGGGCATCAGCACGTGGTATCTGGTGCCGGGTCTTGTCGTGTTGATCATGACGCTTGTGGGGGCTTTCCTGACCTCCTTGCTGATCGCCCGCGAATGGGAACGCGGAACGCTGGAGGCCCTGTTCGTGACGCCGGTCCGACCGCTTGAACTGGTGCTGGCCAAGCTTGTACCCTACCTGGTAATCGGGCTGATCGAGCTGACGATCTGCGTGGTCGCCGCGCGCGTGCTGTTTGAGGTGCCTATCCGCGGATCGTTGGTCGCCATCCTGCTGACCTCGACGGCCTATCTGATCGTCTCGCTGCTCCTCGGCCTGTTCATTTCCGGGGCGACGCGCAACCAGTTCGCGGCCAGCCAGATGGCGCTGCTGACGAGTTTCATGCCAGCCATGATGCTGTCGGGTTTCGTCTTCGATCTGCGCAATGTGCCGCTGGTGGTGGAGATCATCGGACAGGTCGTGCCCGCCACCCACTTCATGGGCGTGATCAAGACGCTGTTCCTGGCCGGGACCAACTGGGCCATGGTCGCCAAGAGCTGCGCCATCATGCTCGGATATGCGCTGCTGCTGCTCTTTCTGACCTGGCGCACCGTGCGCAAGACGCTGGACTGACCGATGGAAAGTGTCATCGCCAATATCGCGCAGATCGTCGCGCTCTGCCGCAAGGAGATCATTGCGCTGCTCAAGGATCCGGCGAACCGCGTGATTCTGATCGGGCCGGCGCTGATCCAGTCGATGCTGTTCGGTTATGCCGCCACGTTCGACCTCAAGCAGGTGCCTTATGCGGTTCTCGACCAGAGCCACAGCGCAGCCTCGACCAAATTCCTCGCGAAGCTCGACGGGACAGGCATCTTCCAGCGCGAGGCGACGCTGACCAACGCCAACCAGATCGCCCATGTCATCGAAGAGGGCAGGGTGCTTATGGCGGTGAGCATCCCCGCCGACTTCGCCGAGCGTCTGGCCTCGAACCGGCAGGCGCCGGTGCAGGTCATTCTCGACGGGCGGAACTCGACCACCGCCGGAGCCGCCGCGGGCTACATCAATTCCGTCACTGCAGGCTTCAACAGGGAGCGCGGGGCGGCAGCACCGGTCACCGTCGTCCGCCGCGCGTGGTTCAATCCCAATCTCGATTCCCGCTGGCAGATCATGCCGGCCATGGTCGCGACGCTGAGCATGTTGCAAACGCTCCTGCTGGCAGCGCTGTCCGTTGCCCGAGAGCGCGAACAGGGCACGTTTGACCAGTTGCTGGTCACGCCGCTGACGCCCTTGCAGATTCTCGTCGGCAAGGCTGTGCCTTCGGTGCTTGTCGGCGTGCTGCAATCGACCATCGTGCTGCTGATCGTGCGCTTCTGGTTCGAGATACCAATGGCCGGTTCGCTGTGGCTATTCTACCTCGGGCTCTTCGGCTTCACCGGCGCATCTGTGGGAATCGGTATGTCGATTTCGGCGCTTTCGCTGAACATGCAGCAGGCGATGCTCTACACCTTCCTCGTGATCATGCCGTTTACGCTCTTGTCCGGCCTTATCACCCCGGTGCGCAACATGCCCGAAGTGCTGCAGATCCTGACCTACGCCAATCCGCTGCGCTTTGGTGTCGATCTCGTCCGAAGGGTCTATCTCGAGGGAGCCGGTCTGTTCGACGTCGCCCACGATTTCGTGCCTCTGGTGGTCGTGGCTGCCTTGACGCTGCCCCTCGCCGCCTGGCTTTTTCGCCATCGCCTCGCCTGATGAAGAATACAGGAACCCCGCGCATGACCGCTGTCCGCAAGGTCTCCGCCCTCGCTCTCTCGTTTGCCATGGTTTCGATGGGCGGTTGCATGGTGGGGCCGGACTTCGCCCCGCCCGAGACCGCTGCGCCGCAGGACTGGTCGAGCTGGCGCAGCGGAGATCCCTCGCTCATCACGTCCGAGGACGGTGATGTCCGCATTCCGGCCGACTGGTGGACACTCTTCGATGACCCTGTGCTCGATAAACTCGAGCAGCAAGCCTTGGCGGCCAGCCCCGATCTGGAGACGGCGGCGCTGCATTACGCGCAGGCCCGCGTTCAGGTGCAGGGTGCCAGTTCGGCAGCAGCGCCGCAGATCAATGCGTCCGCGGAAATGACGCGCAACCGGCAGAGCGAATACGGCGCATCCACGCGTCTGTTCGATGCTCTGGGTCCCGATCGGGACAGCCTGGCCAAGCTGCTGTCCCAGCCCTTTACGCTTTATCGCGGCGGGTTCGACGCGGCGTGGGAGATCGACCTGTGGGGCAAGGTCCGCCGCTCGATAGAGCAGGCCGGTGCGCAGGCGACACAGCAGGAAGCGCTGCTCGATCTGACGCGCCTCAGCGTGACAAGCGAAGTCGCACGGGCCTATTTCGACCTGCGCACCATGCAGCGCCAGATCAGCCTGTCCGAGAATGACATCGCCTTGCTGAAGGACCGTGTCGGGCTGGTTTCGGCGCGCGTTGAAGGCGGGCTAGAGGATCATTCAACGCTCGAAAAGGAGCGCGCGGAACTCAACGCCATGCTCGGGGCATTGCCGGCGCTCAAGGCAGGCGAGGCCATGCAGATCAACCGCCTCGCCGTGCTGCTCGGCAAGCATCCGGGCGAGCTGAATAACGAGCTGCAAGCGCGTGACGACAGCATGGCTTCCGATCTGCCCGACCTGTCGCTCGGCATGCCCTCGCAGGTGGCGCTCAACCGGCCCGATGTTCGGGCTGCCTTGGCGCAATTGCACGCGGCCACCGCCGGTATCGGTGTCGCGACGGCCGATCTCTATCCCGGCATCCGGCTGGGCGGCGGCTTCAACCTGGAATCCTACCGCAGCGAAAACCTGTTCGACTGGGCGAGCCGGTCGTGGTCGATCGGGCCCAGCCTCAACCTGCCGATCTTCGATGGCGGGCGGCGCCGCGCCGTCGTGAAGCTGCGCAAGCTGGAAGCCCGCGAGGCTGCCGTTGAGTATCAAAAGACCGTGCTCAAGGCGTGGCAGGAAATCGACGACGCCCTCAGCGGCTACAGCGCGGACCGGCAGCAGCAGGAACGTTTGGCCGCACGCGTCGCCAACACGGCCAGCACGCTGGAGATCATGCAAGCGCGCTTCAAGGCCGGGGCCATCACCTACCTGCCGGTAATCCAGGCCCGGCGTGGGCATCTTCAGGCCTTGCGTGATCTTGCCGACAACGAAGGCCGCCTGTACGTCCGCTTCGTGGCGCTGAACAAGGCGCTGGGCAATGCACCCGAACCCGCCCCCGATGGCGGGCTGTAACGGCCCGCAGGCTCAAAAGCCCTTCTTGCGATAGATCTCGGTCCCGCGACGGAATACGACCAGCTTTTCGAGCGTTTCCGGATGGTAGAACGCTTCGAGGACCTGCCCGGCGCTGTTGCGGGCATAGACTTCGTAGCAATCCCCTTCGACCTGGAGCTTGATCAGCGTCCAGCCTTCCATCCAGACCTTCTTCTTCAGCTTGTCGATCGGTTTCCAGTTCTCCTGCGGCCCCGGCTTGCAGGCCACGTTGCCATCGGCATAGGCTGCGGGCGCGAACGAGAGAGCGAGGACCGGCGCGAGGGCGAAAGTGGTGGCGCGGAGGATGGAATTCACGAGAGACTCCTGTGGCGAACGATGGCCTGGCGTTGGCGGAAACGCAGCAGCCAGGCGATGGCAAGCGGGGCGATGTGAAGGGCAGCGGGCAGCCAGTCCCACGCAAGCAGCAGCCAATGCGTGAAAGCAACGGCGAGTGCCAGATAGACGAGCCGCTGAACCGTCTTCCAGCGGCGGCCCAGGGCCCGCACGGCGCTGTCGAAGCTGATCGCGGCCGAGGGAATGAGCAAGGCCAGTGCCAGCCAACCCGTCCAGATGCCGGGCAGGCCCAGCTCGTCGAGTATGCCCGGCGGGGTCATGTCGACGGCGTAGAAAAGCAGATGGAGCAAGACATAGCCGAACGCTGCGACGCCGAGATTGCGGCGCAGCATGAGCCATGCCGCGAAAAAACGGTTGGTTCCGAATGCCTCTACCAGCGGTCCAGCCAGCATGGCGAGGATCATCAGGCGCACGGATAGCACGCCGGTCGGCTCCAGCAGGTCCATCGCCAGCGTGGTTCCGGCCGCGAAGTCGTAGAGCATGAACGCACCGGGGACGGCGAGCCCGACCGATACGAGGGTCTTGAGCTGTTTGCGCTTCATACCTGCGCCCAGCGGCGAATGAGATTGTGATAGACGTGGATCAGACGGTCGATGTCGGGATCGTCGGCAGACCGTCCGACCGAAAGCGCCTGGATCGACTGATCGAGATCGAACAGCATCGCGCGCTCGGTCGCATCGGCGATGGCACTCTGCATCCACATGATCGCGCAGATGCGCTGCCCTGATGTAACCGGGGCGACCTGATGCAGACTGCTGGAGGGATAGAGCACCATGTCACCGGCAGAAAGCTTCACGCCCTGCGCGCCGTATTGCTCCTCGATCACGAGTTCACCGCCTTCGTATTCGTCCGGCTCGGAGAGGAACACGGTGGCGGAAAGATCACTGCGGATGGTCAGACCCAGATCGTTGTCGCGCATGATCGCGGAGTCGACGTGGGTGCCGTAATGGCCGCCGTCCTGGTAGCAGTTGAACACCGGCGGCCAGATAGTCTCGGCCAGCGATGCCGAAACGAACAGCGGGTTCTGCCCCAGCTTGCGCAGGATCGTGTTGCCCAGTTCCGTGCCCACCGGGCACTGGCGGTCGACCTGCAGGTTCTGTTTGACCTCTACCGAGCGCGTCCCCGCCGTCTGCGCCCCATCACCCCACTGCGCGGAGGACAGCTTTTCGCGGAACTGCGCGACTTCTTCGGACGAGAGCAGGTTTTCGATTACGATCAGCATGGGCAGGTCTGTAATGAATGTCCGTCAGCGGGCAAGGCCGGGAGCGCATCGCACCCCCGGCCTCTCAAAGTCAGAACCGGCCCGTGAGGGTCAGCGTTCCGCGCCGTTCGTCGCCCTTATAAAGGAAGGCACCTGAACGGTAGGCGGCTGTGTAGAAATCCTCGTCGCCGATGTTCTGCACATTCACGCGCATAGAGAAGTTCTGGTTGATCTTGTACTCCGCAAAGGCGTCGAAGATCGTGTAGGACGGAACACGGTAGGCATAACGCCCAGCTTCAGCATCGTAGCTTGCCGCGCTATCCGGCTGACCGGCATACATCGCGCTCTTGTAGGTGCCGGTGACACCGAAGGCAAAGGCATCGGTGGCCTGGTAGCGGAGCTGACCGGTGATCTGCGTGTCAGCGAAGTTGGACAGAGTGAGGCCAACATTGTCCGGATTCACGCTGCGCAGAACCTCGGCATCCATGAACGTGGCGCCGATCTGGCCCGACAAGCGCGAGGTAATATTGCCGACAAGGCCGAGTTCGATACCCTTTACCCGGGTCTTGCCGGTGTTGATGTTGCCGTCGACGTCGTAGTCGGAATTGCCGAGTTCGAATACATCGTCCTTGGTGGTCTGGAACGCAGCGGCCGTGATCAGCAGGCGATCTTCGAACAGGTTCCACTTCAAGCCGATTTCGAAGTTCGTCGACGTTTCCGGCTTCAGGTTGTGAAGCGTGTACTGCTGGTTCTGGGCGAGGTCCGAAAGGATCAGGTCCGAAACGCAAAGACCGCCATAACCGCAATTGGAGCCCAGATCCGATTCACCACCGTTGACGTTTTGCGCGGTACCCCAGGTGAAGTAGACCATCAGGTCTTCGATGGGCTTGACCGTGATGCCAGCATGGCCGTTCCAGAGCGTATCGCTAAGGTAATAGTCCGTACGGGGCGGATCGCTGCGAGTGCTGTAAGTCGCCAGGCTAAAGTCGATCGCGTCCAGGCGCACGCCACCGTTGAGAGACAGCCAGGGGGTAACGTCGACAGTATCCATCGCATAGAAGGAGAGGGTCCGCATGTGCCAGATGCTGTCCCAGCGATCCTTGACGATTTCGCGTCCGAGCAGCGAACGAATGGCATCGTCGGCAATGATCTGCGTGCCGGTTTCGTCGGTGATGCAGTAGCCCGGACGCGATCCGCCACGGCCGCTGACGACGCAGTTGGTGTCACCAGTATTTGTGACCGAGTAGGTCCCGTTGGTTACCTTGTGGTCGGAGTATTCACTGCCCACGATTAGATTGTGCTTCAGCGAACCGGTCTCGAAACGACCAATGATGTTGAGCTGGTTCACGAAGTAGGAGACATCCTGCCAGCCCTGGTGGTCGCTCAGGCCGATCGAAGCGCCATCGCCGTCCCCGCGTGCGCCGGTTGCGACATAGCCGTTGTTGCTCTCACCATAGCGCGTCGAGTTGATGATCGTGAGGCCTTCCATCGGTTCGATGAAGATGCGGCCCGTCACGGTATCGACGTCGGACTTCAGAAAGTCTTCGTTTTGCGCATACGAGGGAACATCATCGAAAGTCTGACCATAGCCGGTCTCGTCGCTGCGTGCGACGTAGACACCGAGGTCAGGACGGTCTTCGGCGGTAAGGTGGTAGTAGTCGAGTTGCAGTCTTACGGCATCGCTGAATTGAAGCAGGCCTGAAACCGCCGCACCCCAGCGTTCGCGGTTGGCAGGATCGCGGTCGGGAATGTCCTGCTTGGAATAGAGCAGGTTGGCACGGACTGCAGCCTTGTCCGAAATCACGAAGTTGCTGTCGATGGTGCCGCGCCAGAAGTTGTCGGTGCCGATCCCGAGATCGATCTTGTTGAACGAATAATCGGTCGTGGCGCTCTTTGTGATCGCGTTGACCGCACCGCCTGAAGCACCGCGGCCCGCGAACGTTGCGCTCGGCCCCTTGGTGAGTTCAACCTGGTCGACGGCGAAACTCTCGCGTGTGGTCATGCCGGGATCGCGCAGACCGTCGACGAAGACGTCGCTGCGGGCTTCCTCGCCACGGATGATGTAGCGGTCGCCGAAGGCATTGCCGTTCTCACCGGTGCCGATGGTCACACCAGGCTGCAGACGCAGGATTTCCTTGAGGTCGGTCGTGCCAGCTTCCTCGATCTGCGTCTCGGTGATGACAGTGATGGTCGCCGGCGTCTCGGCCAGCGGCTTCACGCGGCGCGGGTCACCTGAAACACGGGCCTTATAGGGCGCACCGGTCGAGGTGTAGGGGTTCGAATCCGCCGTGTAGTCCTTGTATTCGGCGACGCCTAGGTCTTCGGCTTCCTCCTGCGTGGCTTCCTGTGCAAGTGCCTGCGTGCTGATCAGCGCGGACGTCAAACCCATCGCCAGCTTCAGCCCCGGCTGGCGCAGGCTCACTGGCCGCTTCACCCCGTTATTGACTCGCATTATCGTTAGTCCCTTCCATTTGATACGATGTTTTCGGAGCCCTCAGCGCATTGCGGCGCTTACTTGCTCTCGACTTTGAACTTGAGTGTGATGGCCAGCGGGATCTCCGATCTGCGCAGGTCGCGCGGGAAGGAGGGTACTGGCGAGAGACGCTGGATGAACTCGACAGCCTCGCTGTCGAGCAGGTCTTCTCCGCCGCTACGCGCGACGCTGACATCGCTGATGCCGCCATTGCGATGGACCACAAAGCGGACCTTCACTTCGCCGCTGATCCCTGCCTTGCGCGATTGCGGTGGCGAGAAGCGGTTGCGGCGGATGTAGGAGCCGACGAGCGACTTGTAGTCGGCCTCCAGTTTGCGCGACTTCGGATCGTCACCGGGCAGGTCGGAACTGGCGTTGGCACTGCCACTGCGTACCGGCGCCGGAGCGCTAATGACGGGAGCGACGGGCTTAACGACTGGTGCTTGAACGGTGCGAACCGGTTCGGGCGGGGGAGGCGGCAACGTCACCGCATTGCGGACAGGGACGCGCGTGGCGGGAAGTTCAACCGGCGGTACGGGAGTAGGCGGCTGCGGCGTTTCCAACTGCGGCCGCGGTTCCTCCGGCATTGCCTCGGCCACCGAAGGTTCTTCGGCTCCTGCCAGCGGCGGCAATTCGACCAGTACCACCGGTTCGGGGTCGGTAGGTTCGGTCGGGACCACGGCTGCGGTCAAGGCGACGACGGCTGCTGCATGCGCGGCAAGAGCGATGCCCGCTGAAAGTCCCCACGACCCGTTGTCCTGTTCGGGCGTGTGTGTCCGGGCGGGGACATCGACCAGAACCGGTTCGACGGGAACTTTCGAGGCCCGCGCCGTGCTCACTGCGCCGCTCCGGATTCAGCACCCACGAGCGCCACGTGGACGTATCCCGCAGCGCGAAGGACGTTCATGGCCTGCATGATGGTGTCGTATTGAACGGTCTTGTCCGCCCGCAGGAACACGCGCTGATCGCGGTCGCCCGAAGTGGCCTTCTCGATCGAGGCGCCAAGCGTTGCCTCGGTCACGACCGCTTCGCCCACGAGCATCCGGCCATCGTCCTGAATGGAGAGGAACACCGGGCGGTCGGGCTTGGGGGCAGGGGCGGCGTTGGACACGGGAAGGTCGACCTTCACGTCCACGGTCGCGAGCGGTGCGGCGACCATGAAGATGATGAGCAGAACCAGCATGACGTCGATGAACGGCGTGACGTTGATCTCGTGGGCGACCGGCAGGTCCTCGCTACCGTCGGAGAGGTTGATTGCCATCGCGCTCAACCTTCCTTGGCGAGTACGACAGCCTGCCCGCGGCTGAGATCGCGCGAGACAAGGCGCAGGATGGCAGCAGCGCTGTCCGAGACGAGCGCGCGGTGGGCAGCGATCCGGCGGGAAAAGTGGTTGTAGATGACGACGGCGGGGATCGCCGCGACCAGGCCGATGGCCGTGGCGAGCAGGGCTTCAGCGATGCCCGGCGCGACGACTGCCAGGTTCGTGGTCTGCTTTTCGGCAATTCCGATGAAGCTGTTCATGATGCCCCAGACCGTGCCGAACAGGCCGACGAAGGGCGCAACGGCACCAATCGTGGCGAGGACATTGACGCCGCGCGTCATATTGCGGGCGACCGAGGCTTCGTGACGCTGGAAGCGGGAAACGACGCGTTCCTTGATCCCTTCGGGGTCGCTCAGCGCGTCGGAGGAGAGCCGCATTTCAGTCAGGGCGTCACGCACCAGCGGAGTGAAGGCAAGGTTGCTGTCCAGCGCGGCATCACGAAGCGAGCGGAGCGCTATAACCTGATCGTGGACCTGCTGCTCGGTCGCAGTGGCTTTGCGCAATTCCAGAAGTTTGGCGATGAAGACCGTCCAGGTTGCCACCGACGCCAGCGCCAGTCCGATCATGACCAGCTTAACGACCCAATGCGCCTGCAGGAACATTCCACCGACAGAAAGCGAGGTCGGGATGACGGGCGTCGCGAAGGCGGTGACCGGCATCATCGCAAGTGCCGCCGTGCCCACCGCTGCCAGATTGCGGATTCCAAGCATTGTCTGTTGTGCCCTCACGTTAACCCAGATTGCGAATCATTCGCGTGTTCTCTTGCGAGCCATTCGCAGAGAAGCATCGCTAATGCAACAGATTCGCATTAGTATCTTTGATCTGGATCAAATTTGGTGCCTCAGGGTTTCGCGATTGCAGGTGGCAGGCCGCGACCGGGCGGCAAGTCACGCGTCGGTGGCGGGATCAGGGGCTTCAGGAAAAAAGTTATCAACATCAATCGCCTGATACGCGCGATGAGCCGAGCGGTGCGATCATGGGCCAAAACGGTGGAATCGGCTAAGTGATATAGCTTGCAACGCGGAATCACTTGTGATTCTATCAATCCCATGAGGACCATGCGCCACGAACCCGGCATAGCTAAGGAAAGACTCTTCCGGGGTCTGTCCCTTGCCGTGCTCGTTTTGATGGGCGTCTTCGCGGTCGCTGGCCCCAGCGGATTGATCGCATGGGGCGAAAACCAGCGAATGCTTGAACAGCGTCAGGCAAAATTGGCGGAACTGCGTCTCGAACGGGATCGGCTCAAAAACCGCGTGCAGTTGCTCAATCCGAAAAAAGCTGATCCTGATCTCGCGGGCGAATTGCTGCGCAGCAATCTGAACGTCGCGCGCCCCGACGAAATGGTCATGTTGCTCCCCTGACATGGTGCATCGGAGACGGGCCGATTGTCTCGCTCTGCACATAATATTTTGTGTCTCTGGCGTAATTTCCGATCCTGCTCCTTCCGCTTTGGCAGGGCTTTCCCTATATCGCGCGTGAATCGATCGCACCAACGATGGGGAGCACCCGTTGCCCAAAGCCAAGAGTGACGCAAAGACCGGCGAAAACGCTGCCGAAACGCCCGGAGATGAAGAGGATTTCGCTCTTCGCAGTCTCCAGCAGGCGCATGCGGCCGACCGCCGATATTCCGCCAGCAAGGAAGAGCTGCTGCATTTCTATGAGCAGATGCTTCTTATCCGACGTTTCGAGGAGAAGGCCGGCCAGTTGTATGGCCTCGGCCTGATCGGCGGGTTCTGTCACCTCTATATCGGACAGGAAGCGGTGGCCGTTGGCCTCCAGTCCGCGCTGAAGGGCGGACTGGACTCGGTCATCACCGGGTATCGCGACCACGGCCATATGCTGGCCTACGGCATCGATCCCAAGATCATCATGGCCGAACTGACCGGTCGCCACTCGGGTATCTCGAAGGGCAAGGGTGGTTCGATGCATATGTTCAGCGTCGAACACAAATTCTACGGCGGCCACGGCATCGTTGGCGCGCAGGTGCCGCTCGGCGCGGGTCTGGCCTTTGCGCACAAGTACAATGAAGACGGCGGCGTGACCGTGGCCTACTTCGGTGACGGTGCTGCCAACCAGGGCCAGGTCTACGAGAGCTTCAACATGGCCAGCCTGTGGAAGCTGCCGATCATCTTCGTGGTCGAGAACAACCAGTATGCAATGGGCACCGCGGTCAAGCGCGGGTCGGCGGAAACGCATTTCTATCGCCGCGGCACCGCATTCCGCATTCCGGGCATGCAGGTAGACGGCATGGATGTGCTCGAAGTCCGCAAGGCTGCCGAAATCGCCATCGAGCACGTGCGCGGCGGCAACGGCCCGGTTCTCATGGAACTGAGCACCTACCGCTACCGAGGCCACTCGATGTCCGATCCGGCCAAGTACCGCAGCCGTGAGGAGGTGCAGGGCGTCCGCGAAAAGCGTGACCCGATCGAGCATGCGAAAGCCGAACTGATCGAGATGGGCGTGTCCGAGGCAAGCCTGAAGGACATCGACAAGCAGACGCGGGCCAAGGTGGCAGAAGCCGCCGACTTCGCAGAGAATTCGCCTGAGCCCGAAATGGCCGAACTCTATACCGACGTACTGGTGGAGCGCTACTGATGGCGATCGAACTCAAGATGCCCGCGCTCTCGCCGACGATGGAAGAGGGCAAGCTGGCCAAATGGCTGGTCAAGGAAGGCGACGAGGTCAGCTCGGGCGACATCCTTGCCGAAATCGAAACCGACAAGGCGACGATGGAATTCGAAGCGGTCGATGAAGGCACGCTCGGCAAGATCCTCGTGCCGGAAGGTACAGAGGGTGTGAAGGTCGGCACGGTCATTGCCATGATCGCCGGCGAAGGCGAGGATGCCTCCGCACTTGAAGCGCCTGCCGAACCCGAAGCGAAGGTCGAGGCACAGCAGGTGAAGCCCGACGTCGTGCAGGAAAAGCCTGCCGACGGCGGCACCGGCCAGCTTGCAAGCGAGGAACGTGCGAAGGTTCGCGACCCCGAAGTGCCGCATGGCACCAACATGAAGACCTCGACCGTGCGCGAGGCCCTTCGCGATGCCATGGCCGAGGAAATGCGCCGCGATGAGCGCGTCTTCGTGATGGGCGAAGAAGTGGCCGAGTACCAGGGCGCCTACAAGGTGACCCAGGGGCTGCTAGAGGAGTTCGGTCCGAAGCGCGTAATCGATACGCCGATCACCGAATACGGCTTTGCCGGTATCGGGACGGGCGCTGCCATGGGGGGGTTGCGTCCGATCGTCGAGTTCATGACGTTCAACTTCGCCATGCAGGCAATCGACCACATCATCAACTCTGCGGCCAAGACCAACTACATGTCGGGCGGCCAGATGCGCTGTCCGGTCGTGTTCCGCGGCCCCAACGGCGCGGCAGCCCGCGTCGGCGCGCAGCACTCGCAGAACTACGGTCCGTGGTATGCGCATGTGCCCGGCCTGGTGGTGATCGCGCCTTATGATGCGTCCGATGCCAAGGGCCTGCTCAAGGCCGCCATTCGCTGCGAGGACCCGGTGGTCTTCCTCGAAAACGAGCTGGTCTACGGTCGTAACTTCGAACTGCCCG
Organism: Novosphingobium indicum; assembly: GCF_014645195.1. GTDB lineage: Bacteria > Pseudomonadota > Alphaproteobacteria > Sphingomonadales > Sphingomonadaceae > Novosphingobium > Novosphingobium indicum. Next base: position 239,883 of record NZ_BMLK01000007.1, read on the forward strand.
AACTCGACGATCACGTTCTGCCGATCGGCAAGGCGCGAATCATGCGCGAAGGCGCCGACGTTACCATCGTGTCCTACTCGATCGGTGTCGGCATTGCGCTGGAGGCCGCCGAGACGCTGGCGGACGAAGGCATCGATGCCGAGATCGTAGATCTGCGCACGCTGCGTCCGCTTGACAAGGAAACCGTTCTGGAAAGCCTTGCCAGGACGAACCGCATGGTCGTCGTGGAAGAAGGCTTCCCGGTCTGCTCGATCTCGTCGGAAATCGCCACGATCTGTATGGAGGACGGGTTCGACAACCTCGACGCTCCGGTGCTGCGCGTGTGCAATGAGGATGTGCCGCTTCCCTATGCTGCCAACCTTGAGAAAGCGGCGCTGGTCGACGCGGACCGCGTCATCGAGGCGGTCAAGAAGGTCTGCTATCGCTGACACTATGCCCGGCCGGGACGGGAATGTCCGTTCCGGCCGACATTGCGCGCGTTTCCGTCAGGAAAACGCGTTCTCGTACTTGTCGCAGCTGTAAACCGGGTCCGGCTTGTACGGATTGACCTGATAGACCTGCGAGAGGTCCCGGCTCGATCGAACCGTGTACGATGCGATCGAACGAATGGCCGTCTTTCCAACGAGCGAAGCCGAGATCAGCGGCTGATACTCGTACTGCATCTCGACGAAGATTACGGCTTCCCCGTCCAGAGCGAAGACCTTGCGCCCTGTCGGCCCGATGCCGTCGGTAAGCACCTCTCCCTGTTTTCCGTATGAGGAATCCTTCTGGTAGGTGCCCATGCAGCGCTGCCAGTGGATGTACTGATTCCCATCCCCGTTCACTTCGACGCTGGAGACGATGATGCGGCCGTGATCGTAGAGATCCATGCGGCCGCCAGCCTGCAGCGATACGCCTTCGAGAAGATCGCCGATGTCGGCTTCGTAGATCTTGCGGTTTTCCAGCGTGGAAATGTCCCCGATGCGCGAGGCATTGTCGGCCACGTGGACGGCAAGCTGGCCGACCTTCATCGTCGTGAGCGAGTAATTGGCTAGTTCGATGCCCCACAGACCGGCGCCGAGGAAGAACGGCAGTATCAGTGCGGCCTCAGTAATGGCTACGCCCGACTGGTCCTTGCGCAGGCGGGAAAGAAAGGCGAACAGGCGGGTCATGGGCAGTTGAGCACCTTCACGACCTTCTCGGACAAGTCGTAAGGCTGGTTCCGCAGCACCGTGCGCGAGGTCATTATATAGTCAGCGTCCATTCCGAACATGGACGTCACCGGGAAGGGGCGGGGATAGGTGACCTGCACCTCATAGAGGACGGCATCGCGCGCGCCGCCCGATCCGGCCTTGCCCTGATCGGCATCCCACGATCCATTGGCGTTGGCATCCTCGAACGGTTCGCCCGCGTTGCAGACGCCATCGCCGTTCACATCGGTGAAGTCCTCCGGCTTGCCGACATCGGAGAAGGACGAATAGGCGGTGCGCTTGAAATTCAGTGTCGCCTGCGGAGCGATGTTGCGCACCATCTCGGTCACTGCGGCATCGAGTGTAGATGTCTTGCTCACCGATCCTTCGATCGTGGAATCGCGGGCGGTTTTCTGGATCGCGCCTTCCAGCAGTGTTGCCGTGTAAACGTTGTAGCCCAGATCGAAGAGGCCCATCATCGCCATTAGCAGGACAGGGGCGACAAGCGCGAATTCGACGGCGCTTGCCCCGGTCCGATCGGATTGCAGATGGCGAAGGAGACGCATCATTTGATGATCCGCAGGTCGCCCATGGACTTTGCAATCTTGTCGAACGCCTTGCCGAGCTGCGATGCGTCGTCAGCCTGGAACCAGTGCCCGTCACCCGCGCAGTTCTTGAGCATGTCGGTCATCTGCGTACCGAACCCGATCACCCAGACGGTGATGTTCTTCTTCTTCACTTCGTCGCAGGCAAAGCTGAAGCGCTTTTCAACCGTCTGCGTCAGCGAATAGGAAGAGCTGGGTGACCAGCGCCGCTCACTGAGGGGTTCGACGCCGTAGGTGCCATAGGACAGGTCCAGCGGCGCGGTTTCGCCGTCCGTAAGAAAGATGAGATGGCGGCTAGTCGGCGTGTCGTTCAGATCGGCATTTTCCGACGCGAAAATGCCTGTCGGCGAAAGCAGCCTGCCGCCCCAGATCATGCCGATGTCATGATAGGTGCTGCCTTCGGCCTTGAGTCCGTTAAGATAGGTGGAAAGCTCGCTGTCCGTCATTTCGGTGAGTTTATGCGCCGGGGAAGGACACATAGTCACACCGTAGTTGCTGGCCTGCATGTAGTCGTCGGCGGTCGTCACCTTTTTCTTGGACCATGATCCGCCCGTCGGCTTCCACGCGCGCAGGAATGAAATCTCGTGGAGCATCGGGCGCCACTGCGTGCTCGGCTTGTTGGGATCGGGAACCAGATCGATGTCGAGATCGAGCGCCTTGGTCAGATCGACATTCGAGTAGTCGCTGATCTGATAGGTGTCGCGCTCTTCGATGCAACCTTTGAAGGTTGCCGACAGATAGTCCGGCGTCGGCGACGGATTACCATACATGCGTACCCAGATCGTTCCACCCTTATAGGGTTTGTCCGGATTGGCGTCCTTGAAGCTGCTCACGTCTTCCGTGACGGCACCATACTGCCATTTGTAGACTTCCTTGGTCTCAGTGCCGTTCTGCTGCTTGAGCGTGCGGTAAACGTAGTTGTTGTAGCTGGTCCCGGACACGTTGACGCCGCCGTCGCCATGCGAGCAGTTATAGGCAATGCCATTCACTTTCGTGTCCCAGACCTCGTATCCGGAACCCGACCCATAAGCGATCATCTGCCAGGTGGCAGTGTCGCCGGGGCATGTGCTGGCGACATAGGTGGTAATGGCGGTCTTGCTGCCACTCATATAGGTATAGGTGTAAGTGTATTTGGGAACCGTTTCGGTTTTTTTGGTGTCCTTGGCTTCACGACCTTCGTAATCCCAACTGTCCACCATCCAGCTCGACTTGAGCAGGTAGCCCACGTTGACGTTGGTCGAATAGGGCACGAACCCATAGCGAATGCGTACGCCCGGGTTCTTGCTGGCTTCCAGCTGGAGACCCGCAAAAACCGGTAGCGTTTTGGCGGGTATGATGATTCATTGGAGGGGCGCGAT
>NZ_BMLK01000008.1 GCF_014645195.1 Novosphingobium indicum
GGGCGTCGGCGCGACCAGCCCGGCGGACTACGACTACCAGGGCGGCTTCGCCTCGGCCCTGATGCTTAAGGACCTCGGGCTCGCCATCGCCGGAGCCGAGGACAGCGGCGCGACCGTGCCGATGGGCGAACACGCGCTAGAAATCTACAAGGCCTTCGTCGAAGCGGGCAATGGCGGCAAGGACTTCGGCGCGATCTTCACGACGCTTTGAGGGCGTCTCAGATCACAATAAGCCCGCTCGTGTCGAGCGAAGTCGAGACACGTTGATCCCGTGCTAGCGTGTCTCGACTTCGCTCGACACGAACGGTTAGGCTTGCGTACTGTCTTTGGTTGCTCGCCGCCGCTCGATCTCGAAACCTGGCAGTTTCATTCCTTTGGTGCGACTGGTCAGATGCCAGTTCCGGCATAGCTCGCAGCGATAGGGGCGAAGCGGGAAGGGCGCTTTGGCGGCGACTTCCTGCGCGGCCTTCTCGCTCGCGTACCGGGCTTTTCGTCGGCAGATGCCGGGTCGGGTGCGCATGTCAGCCCATCAGCTTCGCGCCCATCAGCATGAGCATCTTCACGTCGATGGCATAGCCCTCGCTGCGCCACTTTGCGATGTGGTCCTCGATGCTTTCAAGCGGCACGCGGTGGACGACGATCTCCTCGCTGTCGACACCGCCACCGTCTCCGACCTTGGTCAGGTCGTGGGCCTGGAACAGGGTGAAGCTCTCGCTGACCATGCCGGGGGAAGAATAGAACTGCCCGATCTTTTCCATCCGGCCTGCGTGGTAGCCGGTTTCTTCTTCCAGTTCGCGGGTCGCGGCAACGCTCGCGTCTTCGCCGGCGGTATCATCGTGGTCGCCAACCAGACCGGCGGGCAGTTCGATGCAGCGCTTGCCCAGCGGAACACGGTACTGGTCGACGAGAATGACGTTATTGTCCGCATCGACCGCAAGGATCACGGCGGCATGGATGCCGCGCGCGCGGCCGACGTATTCCCACCGCCCGCGTTTCTTGGCGGTGATGAAGCGGCCTTCCCACATCACCTCTTCGGGCTTGTCGGAATCGTAGTGATCGGCCTGCGGCATTTCGGTTGTCATACCTCGATGAGTCTGTCGGGAAGTTCGTTCACATCGTCGTCGGCGCGCGGGAAATGCGGGGCGATGATCGCGCCGACCTTCTCGACGGCGGCGGACATGCCCTCGGCAACGCGGCCTTCGCGAACATGGGTGAGCATTGCCGCCATGGCGTCGCCCCAGACTTCGGGCTCGACCTTGGTGGCGATGGCCTCGTCGGCAACGATTTCCGCGCGGTGTTCGCGCATCGAGAGATAGATCAGCACACCGGTGCGTCCGACGGTGCGGCGTTCGGCGCCGATCTTGAAAGCACGGATAGCGCGGTCATGCACGCGTGCCGTCTTAACCGGCGGTGGGATCAGCCAGAACTTGAGCGGCTGCCAGAACTGCAGCAGGAAGACCGCGCCGAACTTGAGCGCGACCAGCCCGGCGCCCAGCGACAGGATCGCACGCGGCGTCCATTCGTGGCCCCAGCCGGCGAAGAACTGGTCGTAGAGGCCCATGTAGAACGCGGGTGCCACGACCAGTGCGCACAGCACAAGCAGCGAGGCCGCCGCCGACCAGACAAGCTGGATGTCGGTGTAGCCGTCCGAGCGGTCGGCGAGGATCGTCACGATCTCGCCGGCGCTTTGCAGCTCGGCCTTGGCCACGGCCTCGCTGATGCGCGCGTGGTCTTCCTGCGAAAGATAGGAGGGGGAGGGCATTCTCGTCTCCTCTACCAGCTGCCGCTCGCGCCGCCGCCGCCGAAGCTGCCGCCGCCGCCCGAGAAACCGCCACCGCCGAAACCACCGCCACCAAACCCGCCTCCGCCGCCCCAGTGATCGTCGTTGCCGCCGAAGCCGCCGGGCATCCAGATGATCGGTCCGGCGCCATAGCGACGCCGCCGGCCACCCGAGCGGGCCTCGTTGATCATCGGCATGACCACGAAGAACAGGATGATAAGGATGAAGACGACGGTGCCGAGCGAGATACCGCCGCCACTCTGACGTTGATCGTCGGCCTGCGCGGCGATCTTCTGCGCCTCTTCGGGGGGCAGCATGAGTTGCTGGATGATGGCGTTGGCACCGGCCTCGATGCCGCCGGCCATGTCGCCCTTCTTGAAGCGCGGCAGGATTTCCTTGTTGATGATCAGGAAGCTCATGCCGTCGGTCAGGATCGGTTCGAGCCCATAGCCGGCCTCGATGCGGACCTTGCGCTCATTGGGCGCGACGATCAGCAGGGCGCCATTGTCCTCGCCTTTTTGCCCAATGCCCCACTTGCGACCGAGCTGGTAGCCGTAGTCGGAAATCTCGTATCCCTGCAGGCTGGGCACTGTTGCCACCACGAGCTGACGGTTGGACTGCTGCTCGAGCGCTGCCAGCTTCTGTTTCAGCCGGGCTTCCTCGGCATCGGGAATGATATTGGCCGCATCCACGACGCGGCCGGTCAACTTGGGAAATTCAGGCGCCGCCCATGCCGCCGGTGCCCCTGCAAGCAGGGAGCACAGGGCCAGCAGGAGCGATGCAATCAGGGTCCGGAAACGGCTCACCGGATTACATCTTGCCTTCGAGGCTCGGCGCGACTTCCGCGCCCGGCGTCACTGCCTTGTAGGGAACCAGCGTTTCGGCCCCGCGCAGGCGCGCGCCAATCATCGTCGGGAAAGTGCGGACCTCGGTGTTGTAGTCCTGCACGGCCGCATTGTAGTCGCGAATGGAAATGCGGATGCGGTTTTCCTGCCCTTCGAGCTGGCTTTGCAGCATCTGGTAATTGGTGATCGACTTGAGGTCGGGATAGGCCTCGAAGCTGGCCATCAGACGGCCCAGGCCCTGCGAAAGCTGGCCCTGCGCGGCGGCGAACTGCTCCATCTTTGCGGGGTCGTTGAGGTCGTCACCGGTGATCTGGATCGAAGTGGCCTTGGCACGCGCTTCGATGACGCCGGTCAGGATTTCCTTTTCCTGCTCGGCTGCGCCCTTGGCGACGGCGGCGAGGTTTGGAACGAGGTTGGCGCGTTCCTGGAATGCGGCCTCCACGTCGGCCCACTTGGCCTTGGCGGCCTCCTGCTTGGTGGGGACGGAATTGAAACCGCAAGCGGTAAGGCTCATCGCCGCAAGCGTCACGAGCGCAAAACGGCCGAGGCGCGAAACGAGACCGCGCGACGTGTTCGAAGCTGACATGCTGTTTTCCTACTTCTCACCGGTCGCATCCGGCGACCCTCCGACCGTCAATGTAGCGGTGTACAGTGTCGGTTCAAGGACTTGCCCTTTTTCAGGGTGCCTTGCATTGAATTAGCTGTTTCTAACGGGCGCACGCAGGAGAGCCGGATGCTTCAGGAATTCAAGAAATTCATCGCCAAGGGCAATGTCATGGACCTTGCAGTCGGTGTGATCATTGGCGCGGCTTTCGGTGCTATTGTCAAATCGCTGACCGATGAAGTGATCATGCCCGTAGCTGGCGCGATCTTCGGCGGGTCGGACTTTTCGAACAACTTCATCCTGCTCAGCCTGCCCGACGGCTATACCGGCCCGACGGACGACTACGCGGCGCTCAAGGAAGCGGGGGCAGCGATGATCGGATACGGCTCATTCATCACGGCGGTCATCAATTTCCTGATTCTGGCCTTCATCGTCTTCCTGATGGTGCGCTACTTCAATCGCATGATGGAACGCTTTGAAAAGAAGCAGGAAGAAGCCGCACCTGCGCCTGCGGGCCCGAGCGAGATCGATCTGCTCACGGAAATCCGCGACGAATTGAAGAAGCGGGGCTGATTTGCCGGGGGAGCGTGTTTCTTGAAGCGCGCTCACTTCACATTCAGGCACGATCGCCTATATGGGACAGTGCCGGTTCGCCGGCTATGACGATAAATTGCGACGTGCAATAGGCGCAGCGGACCCGGGGGCGGTACCCGGCGGCTCCACCATCACCCGTTCCGCATGGAACGCCCTGTTGTCGCAGGGGTGATGACGGGGCCGAACTAGGATCGACGTGTGTTGAAAAGCGTTGTTTTCGTCCGGGCTGAGTAACCCGTTCAAGGCTCAAAACTCATAAGTGCCAACGACAACGAAGCACTCGCTCTCGCTGCGTAATTCTAGGGGCTAACGCCCTGAAGTTACAAAGCTAAAGCGCGGTTGGACCCACCGGGCAACAGAAGCGGATTCCAGGGGCCCGGGGTGAGCCTGGCAACAGAATCACCCCACTTCGCATCATCGATATTGTAGCATGGCTCGCGGGGACAAACCGTCATCGCAGCGAAAGCTGGGATCGCTCTCGTTTGCCGGAAAATCTCGAGGGCAATCTGCCGAGGTTCTGCAATGCCGGCAACGATACCAGCCTGCGCTGGGATGACGAATGAAACTCAGGCCGCTTCTTTGCGATCTGCCTCTGAATCGGCGGTGACCGCCAGAGCCTGTTGTTTCGCGGCTTTCTCGTACTTGATGCAATCGAGGATCTTGGCGCCGGCCATGAACACGGCGCCCGTACAGGCCAAAAACAGCAGCTTGCCACCCCAGCCGGGGAATCGCGTCAGATAGACGCTGCCACGCTCTATGGCGCCCAGAGCGAGAGCGTAAATGATCATGTACGCTTCCCAGTGGGTCTTGATCGTAAACAGGCGACCGATTTTTCGAAGCATTCTCATCCTCTTATCGTGACCTGCACCTAGCAACGTCCATGCCAACCCAGCGTTCCCGCCGATTTGGATGCTTAACGTTTCAGGCAGTGTAAGTCATTCCGACGCATGATGTAAGCTTGGGCTACACAGCTCGCCGCGAACCTGCTGTTGCCAATCGCGCGGGCATGCGTCATAGGGCAGCCATTCCTTCCCCAGGGCAGTTTTGGTTATCGTAAGTGCGTCGTGCGCCATTATCGGGTGTACGCGTCCGGAAAAGTGCGAGGAAAGATGACTGACAGGGTTGAACGTTCGGGCCTTCAGGTTGATGCCGGTCTGGCAAAGTTCGTGGAGGAGCAGGTTCTGCCGCCCATCGGGCAGGAGGCCGGGGTCTTCTGGAGCGGCTTTGCGGCGGTGGTGAATGACTTCGCCCCGAAGAACCGCGCTCTGCTGGACAAGCGCGACAATCTGCAGGCGAAGATCGACTCCTGGCATCTGGAGTATGCGAGCAAGCCTATCGATCAGGGCGAATATCAGGCGTTCCTGAAGGACATCGGCTATCTGGTGCCCGAGCCCGATGCCTTCACGATCTCCACGCAGAACGTCGATGCCGAGATCGCGACGATGGCCGGCCCGCAGCTCGTGGTGCCTGTGCTCAACGCCCGCTTCCTGCTCAACGCGGCCAATGCGCGCTGGGGCAGCCTTTACGATGCCTATTACGGCACCGACGCGCTTGACGCTGCACCGGCACAAGGCAAGGGCTACGATCCGATCCGCGGCGCAGCGGTTATCGCCGAAGGGCGCAAGTTCCTCGATCAGGCTTTGCCGCTGGCTTCCGGCAGCTGGGCCGACGTCGAGAGCGCCGAGGTGACGCTGGCCGATCCTTCGCAGTTTGTGGGCACCACCGAAAAGGGCCGGCTGTTCAAGTCGAACGGGCTCCACATCGAAGTCGTGGTCGATCCCTCCAGCCAGGTCGGCAGCACCGACAAGGCGGGCATCGCCGACATCAATCTGGAAGCGGCGATCACCACCATCGTCGATCTGGAAGACTCGATCGCCGCCGTCGACGCCGAGGACAAGACACTGGCCTATGCCAACTGGCTGGGCGTGATCCGCGGCGACCTGACCGACACCTTCGAGAAGGGCGGCCAGACGATGACCCGCGCGCTAGCTGGCGACAAGACGGTAACGCTGGCGGGTGGCAGCACGCTCAGCCTGCCGGGCCGCAGCCTGCTGTTCGTGCGCAATGTCGGGCACTTGATGACCAACCCGGCGATCCTGCTGGCCGATGGCAGCGAGATTCCCGAGGGCATCATGGACGCCGTGATCACCAGCGCCATTTCGACGCAGGACGTGAAAGGCCTGACCAGGTACGGCAACAGCCGCGAGGGCAGCATCTACATCGTCAAGCCGAAGATGCACGGCCCGGAAGAATGTGCCTTTACCAACGACTTGTTCGACGCCGTTGAGGATTTGCTGCAACTGCCGCGCAACACCATCAAGGTCGGTGTGATGGATGAGGAGCGCCGCACCTCCGCCAACCTGGGTGCCTGCATCGCGGCGGTGAAGGATCGCATCGTCTTCATCAACACCGGCTTCCTCGACCGCACCGGGGATGAGATCCACACCTCGATGCGCGCCGGCCCGATGATGCGCAAGGGCGACATCAAGGGCTCGACCTGGATCGCCGCCTACGAGAAGCGCAATGTCGCTATCGGGCTGCAGCACGGCCTCTCGGGCAAGGCGCAGATCGGCAAGGGCATGTGGGCCGCGCCCGACAAGATGGGCGACATGATGGTGCAGAAGATCGGCCATCCCAAGACCGGGGCAAACACCGCATGGGTGCCGTCGCCCACGGCCGCGACGCTGCATGCCACGCACTACCACCAGGTCGATGTTTTCGGCCTGCGCGACGAAATCGCCGCAGAGCCGGTGCCGGGCGTCGACCTGCTCCTCACCGTGCCGCTGGCGGACGGGACGAACTGGTCCGAAGCTGAAGTGCGCGAGGAACTCGACAACAACGCGCAGGGTCTGCTCGGCTATGTCGTGCGCTGGATCGATCAGGGCGTCGGCTGCTCCAAGGTGCCCGACATCAACGACGTGGGCCTGATGGAAGACCGCGCCACGCTGCGTATCTCCAGCCAGCACATGGCCAACTGGCTGCTCCACGGCGTCTGCACGACCGAGCAGGTCATGGATTCGCTCAAACGCATGGCCGCCAAGGTCGATGCCCAGAACGCCGGCGATCCGCTCTATGAGCCGATGGAGGGTAACTGGGACACCAGCTATGCCTTCAAGGCGGCTTGCGATCTGGTGTTCAAGGGCGCCGAACAGCCCAGCGGTTACACCGAACCGCTGCTCCACGCCTGGCGCCGAAAGAAGAAGGCATCTCTGGTCGACGCCTGAGCCTGACGAAAGGAACCGGGCGCTCTTCATAGAGGGAGCGTCCGGTCTCCTTCGAGTTTTCCTAGACGAACAGGATGTCCGACGAACTCACGATTTCGTCGTAGAACTTCACGGTCGAGCCGCCGTATCGCAACGTGCTGTGATCGCCATCGTAGGCGAGCGTGTAGGTGCCCCCGCTCGTCAGCAGAATTCTGTCCAGACCGGATTCGAAATCGAAGACCTTGTCCTGACCATCGTCGTCATCGAAGACGAAGGTGTCGGCCCAGCCTTCCGCGTCATCGGCATCCGCCGGATTGTCTCCATAGAGTACATCGTTGCCGTCGCCGCCGATGATCGTGTCGCTGCCGTCACCGCCATAGATGCGGTCGTCCTGACCGCCGCCATCGAGTGTGTCATCGCCGCTGCCGCCGACCAGCTTGTCGTTTGAGCCCTGACCCAGGAGGATGTCGTCGCCGTCCTCTCCATAGAGCCGATCCGCGTTTGCGCCGCCCTTGATTGCGTCGTTACCGCCCCGGCCGTGGGCAACGTCGGCACCGCCCCCCATGTTGACGGTATCGTCGTTGTCCGAGCCGATGAAGCGGCTTTCCGGGTAAGGGTCCGTGGGTATCTCCGGAATGCACACCATGCCCGGCGGGCAGGTTCCAGCATCTGGATAGGCCATGGCAATACTCCCACATGACGTCGTCGACCGGAAGCGGCCGGACCACGGCGAGCCTATCGAAGCGCGGGAGAATCCGGAAAACCGGACACATCGAAAATGAAGCGAAAGTACCTAGGGGAGGATTGCGCGCAGCGAGCAATCAGGACAGCGCGCGGGCTATCGTCACGAATTCCCCGACGCTCAGCGTCTCGGCGCGCCGTTGCGGATCGATGCCGAGGCTTTCCAGCGCGTTCAGCGCACCGGGCACGCCTTTCAGGCTCTGCCGCAGCATCTTCCGGCGCTGGCCAAAGGCGGCTTCGGTCACGCGTTCGAGGACGCGCATGGATACGCCTTCGGGCGCTGCACCGGGCACGACATGGACCACGGCGGACATGACCTTGGGCGGTGGGGTAAAGGCGCTGCGGTGCACCTTCATCGCGAGCCGGGCCTGCGAACGCCACTGCGCGAGCACGGCAAGGCGGCCATAGGCGGAAATATTCGCCGTCGCGACGATGCGGCGGGCCACTTCCTCCTGGAACATCAGCGTGAGCGAGCGCCACTGCGGCGGCCAGTCCTCACCCGAAAGCCAGCCGGTGAACAGCGCGGTGCCTACGTTGTACGGCAGATTGGCGACGATGTGATAGGGCCCGTTGAACAGGGTAGCGGGCGCGATCTTCATCGCATCGCCCTCGATCACCTTGAGCTGGCCGGGAAAGGCTTCTTCCACTTCGGCAAGCGCGGGCAGGCAGCGCCGGTCCATCTCGATGGCTGTAACCTTGGCGCCTGCGCGCAGCAGCGCGCGGGTCAGCCCGCCGGGGCCGGGGCCGACTTCGAGTACGTGCTCACCCTCGAGCGAGCCGGGGATGGCGGCGATCCGGTCGAGCAGTTGCTCGTCGAACAGGAAGTTCTGGCCCAGCGCCTTGCTGGCGGAAAGGCCGTGCCTGGCGATGACTTCGCGCAAGGGGGGCAGGGTGGTCATAAAGAGTTCACGCGGAGGCGCGGAGGCGCGAAGCAGAATCGGATCGCGCAAGGGTGCAAAGGCGCAAAGGGCTGGCCTTCGCGGCGAAGCCGCTTTGCTTTCACGGGCCTGCGCTTTACTCCGCGTCGAGATATGAAAAGCGCCTGCGGCGCGGCGTGACGTCTTTGCGCCTTTGCGCCTTTGCGCGATCCTCCTTCCACCTTACCTTCTCCGCGTCTCCGCGCCTCCGCGTGAACCATATAGACTTTCACGCTGCCGTCCGCCTCGCTGCACATTCACCCGCCATGCGGATCGCGGCAATCATCGCACCGGGGCTGGCGACGTTCTTGCCGGCAATGGGGAAGGCGGTGCCGTGATCGGGAGAGGTGCGCACGATGGGCAGGCCCAGCGTGACATTGACGCCCTGATCGAAATCGAGCGTCTTGATCGGGATAAGCGCCTGATCGTGATACATGCAAAGCGCCACATCGTAGCGGTCGCGTTCGTGAGCGGCGAAGAGCGCATCGGCCGGATGCGGGCCTGTCGCAGCAATGCCTTGGGCCTGCAGTGCGGCAATGGCGGGGGCTATGATGTCGCTGTCCTCGCGCCCCATGCGCCCGTCCTCGCCCGCGTGCGGGTTGAGGCCGGTCACGGCCAGGCGCGGCTTTGACAAACCGAAATCGCGGGCAAGGGCGCTGGCCACGATCCGCGCCTTGTGCTCGATCAGATCACGCGTGATCAAGCCGGGCACGGCGCTTAGCGGTTCGTGGACCGTCAGAGGTACGGTGCGCAGCGAAGGACCAGCCAGCATCATCACGGCATCTTCGTGCGGCAGCCCGCAAGCGTCGGCGACGAACTCGGTCTGGCCGGGCTGGGTGAAGCCGACGGTCGCCAGTCTGGACTTGGCGATAGGGCCGGTGACGATTGCGCCCGCGTCTCCCGCCAGGGCCAGAGCGGCTGCTAGTGTGAGCGAATGCAGCGTGAGTTCCGCACCGTTTCGGTCCGGCGTGCCGAAAGAGGGCGTGCAGTCCCGGTCTCCCAGTACCGGCAGACCTGAGGAAAACGCAGCGGATGCCTCATCGGGGGCGGTTATGGGAATGATCGGTACGGACAGCCCGCGCGTCTGTGCTGCAGCGGTCACAACACTGGCACCGCCCACCACGAAGAACGGCGCCAGCCCGGCGATTTCCCGCTGCGCCCACGCTTCCGCGATCAGTTCAGGAGCAATGCCGGCCGGATCGCCCAGCGAAACGGCAAGCGGGGCCGCCATGACCATGTCAGGTGCCCCGCCGCGGATCAGTTGTATTCGATGATCGCGTCACGCCGCAGGTCGCGCAGGTACATCTGCGCGCGCTTGTTGATGCGGTCGTCTTCCATCTGCGCCTGCAGCTGCTCGAAGCTCGGGCCAATGTCGGCCTGCGGATCGTCGCGGCCGCACAGCATGAGGATGCGCACCCCGTCTTCGAGCGAACCGAACGGCGGGAGCGTCTCGCCCGGCGAAAGCTTGAGGATCGAATTCTGGATCGGTCCGGGCAGATCGCGCGCCTTGACCTGATCGTTGGTCACGACCTGCGCGCCGACCTGCGAGGCCACGCGTTCCACGTCGCCGCAGCCCTTGGCCGTATTGATGGCGCTGGCAAAGTCTTCGGCTTTCTGGCCGGCCTGCGCCTCGGAGATGCCCTTGGGAAAGGCCAGCGAAATCTGCTTGAGCGACAGCACCGCATCGCGCGGATCGGCAGTGAGAACCTGGCGCTTGTCGATCAGGTAGAGGATGTCGAAGCCGCCTGGGACCTCGATTGGACCTACCAGCTGGCCGGTTTGCATCTCCCGCGCGACCGAGGCGAGTTCGCCCGGAAGCTGGGCAAGGCGGATCCAGCCCAGGTCGCCGCCGACCGCTGCCGTCGAAGCCTGCGAATACTGGCGGGCATAGGCCACGAAGCTGCCGCCCTGACGGAGTTGGTCGACGATCTGCGATGCGTTCTCGTAGACTTTCTGGCGGGTCTCGGGCGTTGCCGCCAGATAGATTTCGCCAAGCCTGTATTCGTCGGTACCCTTCGCGGCCTTGAGGCGCGCGAGGATCTCATTCACTTCGTCTTCCGAGACGTTGATGAACGGCGCGATATTGCGCTGCATGAGGCGGCGCCAGGACAGTTCGCCGCGGATCTGGCGCTTGAGCGAAGCCGGCGAGGAACCGATCCGCTTGAGATAGGCGTCCATTGCACTGGTGTTCTGGTTGAAGTTCTGCGCGGCGACGCGGGCATAGGACTGATCGACTTCGGCTTGCGCAACCTCGATGTCGGAAGCCTTGGCTTCCTGAATCTGGAGGGTTTCGTCGATGAGGTTGCGCAGCACTTGCAGGCGCAGGCGCTTCATCTCGTCCTCTTCGACCTTGCCCTTGTTGGCGGCAATGATCAGCGCGAGACGCTGGTCCACGTCGGTGCCGGTGATGACGTCGCCGTTAACCACGGCGGTCGCCCGGCGCACGTTGGGATTGTCGTTGCCGAAGATCTTCACATCGTCGGGAATGACGATCTGGCCCTGCGGCGCGCTCTGGGCCAGGGCCGCAGGTGCTGCGAGAACGCCGGCCAGTGCGGCCAGGCTCCCGATCGACGTCAATACGCGCTTGAAGGACCTGTTGCTAATGACTGCTTGCACCGTGATCACAATCCCGTTTTCGACCGGCGTCGCCGGACATATTCATCGGCAGGAAACATCTTGCGCAAAATCCTGCCGCATTCGTGCCTGCTCTTGCCGCGCCGCGGCTTAACCCAAAATGAGCGCTCCCGATAGCGGCTTTGGACCGGCCTGCCAACGGGCGCGGGGCTGCGGATCGGCAGCAATCCCCGGTTGAGCGCCAATTAGCGCAGGCCGATGTTCTTGAGGCTGAAGCGGATCTGGAACGAGTTGCCCTTTTGCGCGTCGCCCGTCGCCTGATAGTCGCGTCGCCAGGTGAGGGCGATCTGCAGGCAGTCGTCCTCATAGGCGGCACCGATGCGCGTGCGCAGCGGCTGGAAACCGTCCGAGCCATAGATCGGGTCTTCCTGCCGGTCGGTCAGGTTGACCACCGCCGAGCCGAACAGCGACCAGTAGTTGGCGAAGGCGAAACGGCCCGCGGCGCGCACTTCCTCGCGGTCCTGAAGATCCTCGATCGAGCGGGAGATGTCGCGGTTGAGTTTGGTGTAGCCGAGTTCGAGGTACGTCCGGGTATTGCCGAATACCGCGTCGAACTCGTTGCGGCGGATCGCGAGGCTGTCCTTGTCGACGCGAAAGCGATGGATCACGTTGATGAAGTCGCGGTAGCGCACTTCGGTTCGGCCAACGATATCGGATGCCTTGCCGGAAAGGCCGGTGCCGTCGGGCAGCAGCGTCGGCTTGTCGTTGAGCCGGATCGACTGGCCGATGGTCGTCTTGATCCGCCAGCGCGGGGCTTCGAACTTCCAGTCGAAGCCGTAGGTGAAGCGGACGCCGTCCTCGATGCGGTCGTAGCCGGGGAAGCGGTTCAGCGAGAAGAGATTGCTGCTGGCCAGTTCGATGGCACGCGAATCCTCGTTGGGAATGGCAAGGTTGCGGATCGTCGGGCTGGCGACGAGCTGGACGCGCGGCGTCAGAACCTGCGTGCCGCCGAAGACTTCGCCCACAAGCGGCCATTTCACATCCACGGCCGCAAGTCCGATGGCGCGCGTCTGCCAGCCCGGATCGCCGCGATAGATCACCGTGCTGGTCGCCGCGTTCTCGTCGGAATGGTAGACGTCGCCGCGGGCCAGGGCGGTCAGCGTCACTTCCTGGCCCATGCCGGTGATCCGCCGCAGCGACCACTGGGTGCTCGCAAAGGCGCGCTGGGTATCCTGACCATCGGGCCGCGAGATGCCCAGCGTGTTGACCTGGGTTTCGATCTTGCCGCCCAGCACAGGGTCATCGAAGCGATGGCGGTAGTCGACCACCGGAAAAGCGACCGGAATCAGGCCCTGATCGCGGCCGGCCTGCATCGTCTGCGTGGCATAACCGGCGAACGAAAAGTAGCTGTCCTGATCGATCCGCTCGACCTCTACCAGCGAGCGCAGGCGGTCGTCGCGGGTGATGTCGTAGCGGCGCAGGAACGTACGGTCGGTCGCGCGGCGCAGCGAGGCGGTGACGCTCCAGTTTTCATCGAACTGGAACCGGCCGTTGGCGAACACGTACCCGCGAAAGGCGCTGACGCTGTCGTTGGTGGTAATCGAGTTGGACCCGAAAATCGGGATCTTGTTACTGGCCGTGGCATAGCCGGTAATCTGGTAGGCGCCCTTTTCGGTCAGCGCGCGGTACTGAACCGAGGCCATCGGCGCTGCCTTGGTATAGGCCGAAAGGGCCGCAGTGAGGTCGCGGTTCTCGTCGATCTTCCAGTAGTAGGACTGGCTCAGTTCGATCCCGTTCGACGGGCTGGAGCGCAGGTCCGGAATGAGGAAGCCGGATACGGCGTGTCCGTCGGTGCTCACGGTCAGGCCCAGCAACGGCAGCTGCACGGCGCTGAACAGTTCCAGCCGCGCATTCTTGAAGCGGATGCGCTTTTGGGAATCGCTGTAGATCACGCGCTTTGCAATGATCCGCCAGCTTGGATTTTTGGGGCAGCCGTCGGTATCGACGATATCGCAGCCGGTATAGGCGGCCTGGCTCAGAATGACGTCGCCATTGGCGATCCGCTCGCCCTTGAGCGCTGCAAGCCTGCCGCCTTCGCGGATGACCAGCAGCATGTTTTCCATCATGCCGGTCTTGAGTTCATCGGTCAGCTCGACGCGGTCTGTGAACAGCTGGTTGCCGTCCTGATCGACCAGCCTGACATCGCCCTCGGCGATGATTTTGCCCGTCTGCCGATTCCAGATGACACTGTCTGCGCGCACCGACTGGTCCTCGCGGCGCAGCACGACGTTGCCGTTGGCCGTGACCGTTTCGGCATCTTGCGCGTACTCGACCGTATCGGCTTCGAACGCGATGTGCTCTTCTTCGGCCGTGGCCGGAGGGGGCGCAGGCGGTTCGCCTTCGATCGGCGTATCGTCCACAGGGCGCGCAAGGTCCTGCGCCCAGGCGCCGGACGGCAGCGCGCAGCCCGCAACGCCAATGGCGAGCGCGCTCAGCATGGCGGGGCCCAAGCGGTGAACCGGAGCTTGCGGAGAGGTCTGCGACGCAGGGAGCATGGCTTGCCTATCGCATCGCCTGTGCCTAACTGCAATCCAGTGATGCGGTGAAGCGCACAAGTTGGGCGCCCCGCAGGAAAGTTCCAGGAGATTTCATGCTGATCCAGTTCCTTGACGCGTCGGCCGCTACCCCAGCGCGTCTCGTTGCCCGTCTCGTAAATCAGGATGCCGTGCCCGCCGATCTCGAGCCGGTGCTGGCCGAGGCCGCCAAGATGGCCCGGTTTTCCGGCAAGGCCGGGCAGATGTTCGAAGGGTTCGTGGAGCGCGATGGCAAGGTCATCCGCGTGGCGCTGGCCGGGATCGGCGGTGCGGACGCCAAGGATCGCCGCGCCGCGATCGAGAAGGCCGGCGCTGCCGTCGTCGCCAAGTACCTGACCTCGGGTGAAACTTCTCTGGCGCTGGACGTCACGGGCGCCGGACTCTCGGCGGAAGAAGCCGTTGCCGCGCTGTTGGGTGCTGTGCTGCGTTCCTGGCGCCACGATGTCTATCGCACCAAGCTGGGCGACGACAAGAAGCCGAGCCTGACCGAAATCTCGGTTGTCGGTGCGCCCGAGGGTGCCGAGGCCCTGTGGGGCGTCGAGCAGGCGGTCGCAGCCGGTGTCTCGCTCACCCGTGAACTGGTGACCGAGCCGGCGAATACGATCTACCCCGAGACCTTCGTCGAACGCTGCAAGCCGCGCATGGAAGCGGCCGGCCTCAAGCTGCGCGTGCTCGATGACAAGGAAATGGCCGAGTTGGGCATGGGCTCGCTGCTCGGCGTCGCACAGGGTTCGGTCCGCCCGGCGCGCCTGCTGGTGATGGAATGGAACGGCGGCGGCGATGGCGACAAGCCCATCGCCTTCGTCGGCAAGGGCGTTACCTTCGATACCGGCGGTATCAGCCTCAAGCAGCCCGGCGGCATGGAAGACATGAAGTGGGACATGGGCGGTGCGGGTGCCGTTGCGGGTGCCATGCTTACGGTTGCCCTGCGCAAGGCCAAGGCCAATGTCGTCGGCATCTGCGGCCTCGTCGAGAACATGCCCGATGGCAATGCCCAGCGGCCGGGCGATGTGGTGACCTCGCTGTCAGGCCAGACCATCGAAGTGATCAATACCGACGCCGAAGGCCGTCTGGTGCTGTGCGATGCGCTCACCTGGGTGCAGCGCGAGTATAGCCCGGCCAAGATCGTCGATCTCGCGACCCTGACCGGTGCGATCATCGCGGCTCTGGCGCACGAACATGCCGGCCTGTTCTCGAACAACGACGATCTCGCCGCCGCGCTCTCGGCAGCAGGCGAGGCGACCGGCGATCTGCTGTGGCGCTTCCCGATGGGCCCGGCCTACGACAAGCAGCTCGACAGCGCGATTGCCGACATGAAGAACGTCGGTTCGCGCTTCGGCGGCTCGATCACCGCGGCGCAGTTCCTCAAGCGCTTTATCGAGAACGACACCCCCTGGGCCCACCTCGACATTGCCGGCACCGTATGGTCCGACAAGCCGGGCGCGACCTGGGACAAGGGCGCGACCGGCTTCGGCGTGCGCCTGCTCGACCGCTTCGTGCGCGATACGGCCGAGGCTTGAGACCCGGTAGTCCAGCAAGGGGCAGGGGACGCGGCTGATGCGCGTGGATTTCTACCAGCTCAGCCGCGATCCTGCCGAAGCGGCGCTTCCCCTTATCGCGCGTAACGTGATGAAAGTGGGCGAGCGTCTGCTCGTCGTTGCCGAGGACCCGCAGCAGCGCCAGCGCATCTGTCAGGCGTTGTGGTCGCTTGGCGAGGACACGTTCCTCGCCAACGGCATGGTGGGTGAGGGACAGGAAGATCGCCAGCCGATCCTCCTGTCCGAGGCGACCGAGCCGCTCAACGGCGCAAAGTTCATGGCCATTGCCGATGGTCGCTGGCGCGAAGGCGATACCCCCTTCGAGCGGACGTTCTTCCTGTTCGACGATGCCACCGTGCAGCATGCCCGCGACACCTGGCGGATGCTCCGCAGCCGCGAAGGCGTGGAGCATTTTTACTGGAAGCAGGAAGGCGGGCGCTGGGTTCAGGCCGGCTGAAGCACCGCTTGCCGCGCGGCACAATCCCGGCTAGGGGCGCGCGCGACAATAACACCCCAATTTCGCAAGGAACAAACCATGGCGGTTACCCGCACCTTCTCGATCATCAAGCCCGACGCCACCAAGCGTAACCTGACCGGCGCCGTCACCAAGATGCTGGAAGAAGCCGGCCTGCGCGTCGTGGCTTCCAAGCGCATCCAGATGAGCAAGGAACAGGCCGAGGGCTTCTATGCCGTTCACAAGGAACGTCCGTTCTTCGGTGATCTCGTCTCGTTCATGATCTCGGGCCCGGTCGTGGTTCAGGTCCTTGAGGGCGAAGACGCCGTGAAGCGCAACCGCGACGTGATGGGCGCCACCAATCCGGCCGATGCCGCCGAGGGTACCATCCGCAAGGCCTTTGCCGAATCGATCGAAGCGAACTCGGTTCATGGTTCGGATTCCGAAGAAAATGCCGCGATCGAAATCGCGTTCTTCTTCAAGCCGGAAGAAATTGTCGGCTGAAGCAGGGTTAATTCCTGTTAAATATAGGCAAGGCCACCGGTTTCGGTGGCCTTTTCCTTTTGCGCGAATCGCGGGCCTGCATAGGCTCCCCTTCGGCATGACTGTACCGGGGGCTGTTTGGGAACGTCCCGGTGTTCCAGTTGCATGATCGGGGGAATTGAACGTGATTCGCAGGACGATCCTTGTTGCAGCCGTGATTTCCTTTCTCGGGGCCTTTGCCACCTCCCATGCCTCGCGCATGGGCGAGGCAGTATCGCCCGGGCCAGCGGCAGCGAATCTGGCTGCAACGCCCTGAAGGCTCGCGTTTCAGTCCTCGCAAGACCGCTTGCCTTTGCGGGCACGGTGACTTCCGCACTGGCGGATTTGCATTTGATTCTGCCTGTATCACTGCGATAGACTCGGCCGCAAAGGAGAGCTGAAATGCAGGATATGGGCGAGGAAGGGGAAGCATGTCCCTTCGAATTCAACTTCGATGAAAAGACCTTCAAGGTCGGTGATACGGTCAGCTTTCGCGTGAATGGTAGCCTTGAAGGCTTTCCCTTCGTTGGAACGCTGGTCGAGGTGTATGAAGACCACGTGATGATCGCCGGCGATCCGCAGGAACCGGAAAAGCTCTATCGCGGTACGCGAGAGAGCCGGCCCCTGGTCGATTACGCGGAAATATAAGCGAATAGCGCGGCAGGGTTGATTTCGCGCAACGCGCTTGTCGCATTCCGGGGCTAGGCAGGAATCAAACAATCCCCACTGGGAAAGGACCTTACATGTCGCACAAACCGCACGATCTTGCCGCCGAATTCCCCGAAGACGTCGAACTGCTGCACCGTCTGAAGGGCAAGGGCCATTTTGCGGCCCTTTCCGAGCGCTACACGGAAGTGAACCATGCGATCACCCGTATCGAGGCGGAACTGGATGCCGCTTCGGACGATCGTCTCGAAGAGCTGAAGAAAGAACGTCTCTCGTTGCTCGACCGCATCGCCGAAGTTCTGCGCGAAGCCCGTCACGCGCAGGTGTGATATCCGGCGGGGCTCCGGCCCCGTCACATCGCGTCGAGCAGGGCTGTCAGTTTCCTGGGGGCGACGTTGCGCCAGCTGCGCATGATCCAGTCGCCTAGCGAATCCCAGTCGTTGTCACCCAGATCGAGGCGAATGCCGATCCAGCCGTCGCCGAAGTAGGCCGGCCGGAAATAGCGTTCTTCGTCCTGTTCGATCAGCATCGTCTGTTCGTCCACGCCGCTGATCTTCACGAGCAGTGCGATCCGGCCGTCGCCGTGATGGTCCGACGTGAAATAGGCGAACTTCTTGCCCTTCACGATGCCGAAGCAGGGCATGCCGTGGCTGACGATCTCATCGGCCTCCGGCATCGCCATCGCACGTTCGCGGACCTGTTCAAGCAGCCAGTCGGCGGACGTCTCGCGCGTCACGAGCCGGGCGAGGCAGCGCGAATAGAGCTGGTGTTCGGCAATCAGCACGCGGGCAGCGAGATCTTCCGGCTTGTCTCCTGGCAGGATCGCTACGGGTGTCTGGCCGAGAATCGGGCCTTCGTCGAGTTCCGCCGTCACCAGATGGACCGTGACGCCGCCGTGGCTGTCACCGGCCTCTATGGCCCGCTCGTGCGTGTGCAGTCCGGTGTACTTGGGCAGCAGCGAGGGGTGGATGTTGACCATGCGTCCTTCCCATTTCCTCACGAACTCGGGCGTGAGAATGCGCATATAGCCGGCGAGGGCGACCCACACGGCACCGCTTTCACGGATCGCCGCGTCCATCGCCATGTCGTGTTCGGCGCGCTTCATGCCCTTGTGCGAAAGCGCGAAGGTGGCAACGCCTTCGGCCTCTGCCAGGCGCAGGCCCTTGGCCTCGGGATCGTTGGCGGCAACGAGAACGATCTCGTACGGGCAGTCCTCGGCGCGGCTGGCATAGAGCAGGGCGGCCATGTTGGTGCCGCTGCCCGAGATCATTACCGCAACTTTCGCACGCGCCTGCGCCATTGTCGTCTTTCCGTATCGATGTGTTCGAGAGGAACAGAGCGGCCTGCGGATCGTTGCTATCGGCTATGTCCAACATTCCGCCAGTTACCCCCGGCACGTCCCCCCTATGCGTTCGCTCGCGCGCGGGCAACCGCAGGGTGCAGACCGCATGAGCGGCGCCCCGTTCAGGCCCGGTCCCGAAGACTTGCGCTACTTGCGCCGGCTGGGCTGGACCGTCCTTGTCATGGGCGTGCTGCTGATCATATGGCGCGCGTCGGACCTGCTCTTGCTGGCCTTCGGCTCGGTGCTGGGCGCGGTCGTGTTCCGCAGCGCCGGGCGGATGCTGCAGAAGGCAGGCATCCGTAACTGGAATCTGGCGCTCGGGCTGGGGATCGCACTGGTGCTCTCGGTGCTGGGCGCCATGGGCTATCTGCTAACCGTGCAGTTCGGCAGCGAGATCGGCGGGATGCTGGGGAACCTCCCGGGCACGCTTGCCACGGTCGAGAACGGTCTTTCGACAACGCCGGTAGGCAAGGCCGTGGTGCAAGCGGCCGAGGCCGCCGCCGGCGGCAGCACGATTGCCGATCGGCTGGGCCAGTTCTTCGCGGGGGCCGGAGAGTTCCTCGTAAATCTGGTGATCGTGATCGTCGGCGCCCTGTTCATTGCGGGCGGACCGGGTTCCTACCGTAGGGGTATCATCCTGCTGACTCCTCCGCCTGCGCGCGCGACCATGGACCGTGCGCTCGACAAGGTCACGCTGGCCCTGCGGCTTTGGCTCAAGGCCAAGTTGATTTCCATGGTGCTGATGAGCGTGATCATAGGCGGCTCACTGTGGTGGGCAGGGCTCGATTCATGGGCCGCGCTCGGCTTGCTTGGGGGCCTGAGCGAATTCGTGCCCTATGTCGGCCCCGCCATTGCCATGCTGCCTTCCATCGGGCTTGCCGCGGCGGCGGGCGGCGATCTTTTGTGGCGGACCGTGGTCGCCTATCTCGCCGTCCGCGTGATCGAGGCGTGGATGCTCACGCCGGTGATCAACCGGCAGGTGGTGCATATCCCGCCCGCGCTTACGTTGTTCACGATTCTCGGCGTAGGTGCAGTCTTCGGCGTCTATGGCGTGTTCTTCGCCGGCGCGCTGCTGGTCGTTGCCTTCGTGGGCGTGCGCGAGTTCTACCTGCGCGATACGCTCGGCGAAGAGGGCGTGCCCGCTATCCCTGAACATCCGCTGCCGGACCATCCGGAAAACGAAGGCCGGGAGTAAGTCTGGCGGCGCGTGAGCGCGCTTACGCGATGTGCGTGGCTTCCCACTGCGCCAGTGCGGCCCAGTCGTCGGCAGTGCCTTGCACGGTGCAGCCCTTGTCGCCCGGTTCGATGGCGCCGATCACGAAGACTTCCTCGCCGGCGGCCTGCAATTCGGCCTGAAGCGCCCCTGCATCGTGAGCATTGACCGCGAGAACCATGCCGATGCCGCAGTTGAAAGTGCGGGCCATCTCTGCCGGTTCGATGTTCCCCTGCGCCTGCAGGAACGCCATGAGCCGCGGCTGCGGCCAAGCGCCGGCATCGATGCGCGCATGCAGGCCATCGGGCAGCACGCGCGGCACGTTTTCGAGCAGTCCGCCGCCGGTGATGTGGGCCAGCGCATGAATGCGGCCCGCGCGAATGAAGGGCAGCAGGCTCTTCACATAGATGCGCGTGGGCGCGATCAGCGCGTCGATCAGCAGCGTTTCCTGATCGAACAGGGCAGGGCGGTCGAGCTTCCAGCCCTTGTCGGCGGCCAGACGACGCACCAGCGAATAACCGTTCGAATGCACGCCTGAAGAAGCAAGACCCAGCAGGACGTCACCGGCCGTCACGCGGTCACCGGTCAGCTGCTCGCCCCGTTCCACGGCGCCGACGCAGAAGCCGGCGAGGTCGTAATCACCCTCGGCATACATGCCGGGCATTTCCGCTGTCTCGCCGCCGATCAGCGCGCAGCCGGCCATCTTGCAGCCCTCGGCAATACCAGCGACGACGCGTTCGGCGACGCCGTTCTCCAGCTTGCCGGTGGCAAAGTAGTCGAGGAAGAACAGCGGTTCCGCGCCCTGAACGATCAGGTCGTTCACACACATGGCGACAAGGTCGATGCCGATGTGGTCGTGCCGGTCATGGTCGATAGCGAGCTTGACCTTGGTGCCCACGCCGTCGTTCGCGGCGACGAGCAGCGGGTCCTTGTAGCCTGCGGCGCGCGGGTCGAAGAATCCTCCGAAGCCGCCCAGATCGGCGTCAGCGCCCGGGCGGGCGGTCGATTTCGCGAGCGGCGCGATGGCTTTGACAAGCGCATTTCCGGCGGCAATCGAGACGCCGGCCTGCTCGTAGCTGTAGCTCTTCGGAGAGTTATCGTCGGACATTCGCGCCGCGTAGCGCTTTACTTCTTGGATTTCCATCGCCGTTTGGGCAAAAGGCCCCCGGTTTCGACAATGGCGATCACGATCTCCCCCAAAATCCTGCGGCCCGACCGCAAGGGCCCCCGTAGCGGACAGCGGAAACGCGTGGCCGTGATGCTGGCTGCCGTGGCCGGTCTGGCGCTGGCCGGTATCGGCGGCCCGCGACTCGTCGCCCAGATCGAGGGTGATCGCGGTATCCCGCCGCTTGCCAATTCCGAAGACATCCAGGTCAACGGCATCGACGTCGACGTGACAGCCAAGACGGGCGCCGAAGCACGGCTCGAAGGCTGGAAGCAGGCTGAAAAGCTGGCGTGGAAGAAGCTGGGCGGTCCGGACATGCCGGTCGAATCGATCGATGCCATGGTGGCGTCGATTGTGGTCGAGCGCGAACAGGTCGGTGCGCATCGCTATGTCGCGCGGCTGGGTGTCATTTTCGACAAGACCAAGTCCAGCCAGTTCGTCGGCAAGGATGGCGGCGGCATTCCCCGCTCGGCGCCTATGCTGGTCATTCCGGTGCTCTACTCGGGCGGCGTGCGGCAGGTTTTCGAAGTGCGCGGGCCGTGGCAGCGCGCCTGGGCCGAATTCCAGGCGGCTGCGAGCCCCGTGGATTATGTCCGTCCCATCGGCTCGGGCGGCGAATCGCTGGTGCTCACCGCAGGCCAGACCGGACGCCGCAGCCGCTTGTGGTGGAGCACTGTGCTCGGCCAGTTCGATGCGGCCGATGTGGTGATCCCCGTTGCGCGCCTCGAGCGGCAGTGGCCGGGCGGCCCGATCAAGGGTACCTTCACGGCGCGCTATGGCCTCGACAACAAGTTTCTCGGCAGCTTCACGCTGACCGCCAGCAACGAACAGGAATTGCCGGCCATGCTCGGCAAGGCTGTAGAGCGCGTCGACGGGCTCTATCGTGATGCTCTGGTGCAGGGCATGCTCAAGCCGGACCCGACGCTCAACAGCAGCCGTGTGGCGCTGGACCGTGCCTTTGGGGAACTTCGCAATGCGATGATGCCCAAGGAAGAGCAGGGGCCGGTCGCCGCCGCGCCAACGGCAGGCCCGACTCTGGCGCCGGAAGATGTCAGCGGCACGCCGGTTGAGAATGTCTCGGTACAGTTCGCGACTCCGGATGCCGCCGCCGTCGATGCGGCGCTTGCGGCCGTGCGCGGGGTGCCCGGCGTACAGGGCGCGGCGACTGTCAGCCTCGCGATCGGCGGTACCTCGGTCATGCGCGTGAGCGTTTCGGGCGGCGCGGATCGCATTGCCAACGCCCTGCGTGCGCAAGGCTGGAAGGTTTCCGGCAGCGGCTCTACGTTGAAGATCAGCCGCTAGGAACGTTCCGCCATGAGGCAGATTGCGTTACCCCTGTCCGCTGCCAGCGAGAATCCGCCGCGCATTGTCGTGGGTAGCGCCAATGCTGCGGTCATCGACGCGCTGGCCGAGCCTGAGAACTGGCCTT
Organism: Novosphingobium indicum; assembly: GCF_014645195.1. GTDB lineage: Bacteria > Pseudomonadota > Alphaproteobacteria > Sphingomonadales > Sphingomonadaceae > Novosphingobium > Novosphingobium indicum. Next base: position 22,182 of record NZ_BMLK01000008.1, read on the forward strand.
TCCGTACGGCGATCCTCACCGGGCCGCCGCGTTCGGGCAAGTCGCTGCTCGCCCGCTGGTTCGAGCAGACGGGAAAGGGGGATGTGGCCGACGATGCCGATAGCATGGGCGAGGACGCGCTCTTCCACCGCTGGAACCGCGCGCAGGAAAGCGGTCGCCCGCTGCTGATCGTCGCCAACCGCCGACGCGGTGCCGGGGAGGAGGCGTGGCAGGTGCGTTTACCCGATCTGGTGTCCCGGCTCGGCGCGGCGCTCGACCTCGAAATCGGCGAGCCCGACGACGAGATGCTGATCGCGCTGATGGAGCTGCATGCCGAAGTGCGCGGTATCGTTCTTGACCATTCTGCAACCCGATACCTTGTAGGACGTTGTGAACGTAGCCATCTGGGCGTGGAACGTCTGGTCGCCGCGATCGACCGGCTCAGTCTGGAGCGCAAACAGGCGCCAACAATGGCGATCTGGCGCGACGCACTGATCGAGACTAAGGGCGGCGATCTCAAGGAGCTTTGAGTTCGCATGTGCGCAATAGTTGCATCGCGGGCCGATTGATGGGAGTTTCGGGCAATGTTCGGTAATCTTGTCCGCTATCTGGATTCCATCGTTGCGCGCGATCCCGCGCCGCGTTCGCGCTGGGAAGTGCTGCTCTATCCCGGTGTCTGGGCGCTGTTCTGGCACCGCATCGCGCATGGCCTGTTCAAGGCGCGGCTGTTCTTTCTGGCGCGGGTGGTCAACCACATCTCACGCTTTCTGACGGCTATCGACATCCATCCGGGTGCCACGATCGGCAAGAATTTCTTCATCGACCACGGCTTCACCGTGATCGGAGAAACGGCCGAGATCGGCGACAACGTCACCATCTACCAGTGCGTGACCCTGGGCGGCTCGAATCCGACCAACGGCGTTGGCGGCAAGCGTCACCCGACGCTGGAGGACAACGTGATCGTCGGTTCGGGGGCGCAGATCATCGGGCCTGTCACCATCGGCAAGCGGGCCCGCGTGGGCGCCAGCGCGGTCGTGACGGAGAATGTGCCCGAAGGCGCGACGATGATCGGCGTCAAGGCCCGCTCCACGCTCGTTTCCGCCGAGACTTGGGCCAAGCAGTTCATGCCTTACGGCACGCCGTGCAAAGAGCCGTGCGAACCGGCGCCGAACCAGCGCGTCGACGAGCTGGATGAGCAGATCGCGCTCCTGCGTCAGCAGGTCGAGGCATTGATTGCCGCTCAGTCCGAGCGCGAGGAAGCCCAGTCCGACGGTCCGGCTTGCAAGGGCGTCTGATCTGAATGGCGGCAGGCCCGACCGGTTCCGCGAATTCCGCTTCGTCCAGCGTTGTAGCCTTTCCCGGACGAGGCCCGCAGCAGGTGGGCTTCGACCGGTTCGAACTCCAGCGCATTCTCAATCTTTATGGCCGCATGGTCGCTGCCGGGTTCTGGCGCGACTACGCGATGGACTTCGGCAAGGACGCGGCCAATTTCGCCGTCTTCCGCCGCGCCGCCGAACGGCCTCAGGCCCGCATAGAAAAGCGCCCGAGCCTGCGCAGCAAGCAGGGCATGTGGACGCTGTTCGGCGAATCCGGCCAGATTCTCAAGCGCGGGCACGAGCTTGCTGGTGTGCTCAGCCCGCTTGAGCGCAAGTTGCTGAAGGTCGTCGAAGGGTAGAGGCTAGCGCGGCGCAGCGAGCCGTCGCCAGGCGAGATGCTTGCTGCTTCATTTCATGACGGCCTTGCCGGCTTCCTCCAGCCGCGCAATTCGCGCTCGGCGTTCGTCTGGCGAAGTGGGCGCAAACCCCGGCAAGTCGTCCGTTGCCCCCCAATTGTGTACGGGACCGAGTGCGAGCCTTTTCAGCGCCGTTTCCGCCACATCCTGTGGTGCAGCCAGGCCGGTCGGCAGAGGAAGGCCCTTTTCCGCAAGGGCGCGCCGAAATGCCGGTGTGTCGGTCCGGCCCAGCATCAGATTGAGAACATCGACGCCGTAGGGCTTCAGTTCGGACCAGAGGCTTTCGCCGAAGCTGAGCAGAAATGATTTTGCCCCAGAATAGACGGCGAGCGATTTCATGCCCCCGTAACTCACGCCGGTGCCAAGCAGAATGATGCCGCCGTGTCCCCGCTCACGCATATGGCGACCGAAGTGGTGGCAAAGCTTCAAAGGCGTGGCGACGTTGAGCGCGACAAGATCGAGCCAGGCAGGCATATCAGCATCGAGGAATTCCTGGCCGTTGAGGTCGGCGCCCGCATTGGCCACGAACAGGCCGACCTCTCGGGAACCTACTGCCTGCACGATGATGTCACAGGCATCCTCGGCCGTAAGGTCGGTGGCGATCGTCAGGCTTTCCACTCCGTGCTCGCGTTCGATTTCGGTCGCGAGGTCGTTCAGCGGCTCTATCCGTCGCGCAACCAGAATGGGGCGTATACCTTCGGCAGCGATGCGGCGGGCAAAGGCAGCCCCGGTTCCTTCGGATGCGCCAGCAATCAGAGCCCAAGGCCCATATCGATCGATGAACATGGTGTCCCTTCAGAAGCAATTGCGCGCGGATTGCCACTCTCTGCAGGTGGAGCCAATGACCGGGGATTGCTAATCGGCATGACGATGCCAGCGATGCTGCATGCTCTTTGATCGTGCCGCAAAACGCCTGAGAGTCGCTACTGAAGCTGATGCAGGGCTTGAGCCTCAGGCGAAAGTGTGGCGGGCGGACAGAAGATCGCTTTGAGCCTGCGTCACCTTATTGATGATCTGCAGCAGGCACCATGCCGATGCGATGCACAGGGCGAGCGAAAGCAGCCCGAACAAATCCTGCTTGTCATGTGCTGGTGAAAACGCCGTGATGAAGGACAGGGTATTGGCCGCGATAAACGTCGTCCACCACGGGGCCATTTCGGGAGCGTCCCGCACGGCCCCAGATTCGAGAGAGTGGCTGCGTCGCCAGAGTTCGCGCATTGCGCGAAATGGTTCGATCAGGTTGGCGATGGGGATGAAATACCATCCGACAGCCCATCCTGGCGAGTACTTCAGGTCGGGGCATTTCATCGCGACCAGGTTCGCGTGCGCCCGGTATATCCACATTACAATCGGGATGGTGGCGGCAATTTGCAGGAACCAGTTAAGCAGTCCGACGACGAGGCCCACCATACTCAGCGCGTCCAGGTTGCCGGTATCTTCATAGTTCAGTTGCCCCGCCATCAGGCCAAAGACTTGAAGGATCTTGAACGCAGATACGCCGATGTATGCATAGATGACATAGGTCGCGAAGGCGCGGCGCGCCTCCAGGACTCGCAAGCATTTCCAAAGCGTGGTTTCTGGCATGTCCCTCCTGCGCGATGGCTGGTTGTCGTTGCCAGCGGCGTCGTCTTAAATGGCGTTTCTAACTGTTAATGCTGCGATTTCATCAGCATCCGCAGCGCATGGTGCGATTGTTCCATGCCGTTCTCGAACACATGATCTCCCGTTCGCTCGCGGATGCGCGGCCAGGCCTTGGCGAAGCCTTCGGCGGTGCGTTCGTTTTCGGGCAGCAGGATGCCCTCATTCATGGTGATGAAGGCACTCTGGAAGACGCCGCCGCCGGCTGCGACAATGGCGTCCGTGGGTGCGTCTTCGGACACGAGGAAGATCGCTGCGGGGACCACGTTTTCCGGCTCGAAGGCCTTGTAGGCTTCCTCGGGGAAGATGTCGGCGGTCATGCGCGTGCCGGCGGTGGGAGCGATGCAGTTGACGCGCACGTTGTACTTGGCGCCTTCCAGCCGCAGCGTGCGGGCGAGCCCGAGCACGCCGGCCTTGGCCGCGCCGTAGTTGGCCTGTCCGAAGTTCCCGCCGAGCCCTGTGGAGGACGTGGTCATCAGCACGCGGCCATAGGTCTGATCGCGCATGATGTTCCACACCGCCTTGGTCGCATAGGCGCTGCCGAGCAGGTGGACGCGCAGGACCAGGTCGAAGTCGGCCGGGTCCATCTTGGCGAACGTGCGGTCGCGCAGGATGCCGGCATTGTTGATGAGGATATGAATGCCGCCCCATTTCTCCATTGCGCGCGCGGCCATCGCCTCCATCTGCGCGAAGTCGGAAACGTCGCCGCCATCCGCCATCGCCTCGCCGCCTGCGGCATGGATTTCCTCGATCACGGCCAGCGCAGCGTCGGAATGGCCGGTGCCGTCGCGCGCGCTGCCTAGGTCGTTCACGACCACTCTGGCGCCGCGCCGGGCCAGTTCCAGCGCATAGGCACGGCCCAGACCGTTTCCGGCCCCGGTAACGATGGCAACCTGCCCGTCGAGGGAAATGGACATGAGGGACTCCCGTAAGTGTTATTGGCGGGATGGCAGGTTGCGGCGGGCCGTTCAATCGAGAGTTTTGCGCAATGCCGTGCGGTCCCGTGTCAGCCAAATCCGGCGGACATCCCGAGACAGCGACTTGCCCCGGCGCGCCTCCCGAGTCATAGGCGCTGCTAACGAATCTGCCCGCTCCCTAGCGAAAGGCCCTGCGATGAAAGTCCGCGTCCACGTCAGCCTCAAGCCCGGTGTTCTCGATCCGCAGGGTCGGGCCATCCACCATTCGCTCGAGGGACTGGGCTTCACCGGTGTCAATGATGTGCGTGCCGGCCGCCTGTTCGAGCTCGATGTGGCGGACAGCACCAGCGACGAAACGCTCGACGACATGTGCCGCAAGCTGCTCGCCAACATGGTGATCGAGAACTACCGCATCGAGAAGGTGGCCGCCTGATGGCCTTCCGCTCCGCCGTCATCACCTTTCCCGGCTCCAACTGCGACCGCGACATGGCGGATGCGCTGGAGAAGGTTTCGGGCACCGCGCCGCACCGCGTGTGGCACGGCGACCACGACCTGCCCGAGGGGCTGGACTTCATCGCGCTCCCCGGTGGCTTTTCCTATGGAGACTACCTGCGCTGCGGCGCCATCGCCTCGCGCTCGCCGGTGATGCAGGCAGTGATCGCCGCCGCCGAAAAGGGTGTACCGGTGCTGGGCGTGTGCAACGGTTTTCAGGTGCTGACCGAAAGCGGCCTGCTGCCCGGCGCGCTGCTTCGCAATTCGGTGATCCGCTTCGTCTGCCGCGACGCCACGCTCAAGGTCGAGAACGCCCAGTCGCTGTTCACCAGCGGCTACGAGGCAGGGCAGGAAATCGTGATCCCGGTGGCGCATCACGATGGCAATTACTTCGCCGACGACGAGACGCTCGACCGGCTCGAAGGCGAGGGCCGGGTTGCCTTCCGCTACGCGGAGAACGTCAACGGCTCGGCCCGCGCGATTGCCGGCGTGCTCAATGCCGCGGGCAATGTGCTGGGCATGATGCCGCATCCCGAACGCGCCATCGAAACGACGCATGGCGGCACCGATGGCCGCGCGCTGTTCGAAAGCGCGATCAAGGGACTGGTCGGCGCCTGAGCAGCCCCTCGCAGTGAGCAGGAAGGCCGGGCTCTTGTCCGGCCTGATTTGCTTTTGCGGCGAAAGCCCCGTATCCGGCGGCCAGGCCACAGACAGGAAGGTGCGATGAACAACTAAGTAGCCAGCGCGGATTTCCTCCCCATGCTTGCTTGGTGTTCTCATGTCATACCTGACTCTCGATGGCGTTGCCTGTGCAACGCCGGATGGCTCTCTTCTCTTTTCCGATCTCAATCTTTCGCTGGCGCATGAAAGTGTCGGGCTTGTCGGCCGCAACGGGTCTGGCAAGTCGACCTTGCTGCAGGCGATTGCCATGCAAGGCCCTGTAGCACAGGGAACTATCACCTGCCGGGGCAGGGTCGGCTTCCTACGCCAGTTGCCGCCGGTCGGTACGCAGACTGTCGGCGATACGCTAGGTGGAGGGGCGTTAGCCTGCCTGCGGCGCATCGAAAGCGGCACTGCCGCCGATGCCGATTACGAGCAGGCGGACTGGACACTGCCCGCGCGCCTCGATGCCGCCACCGCTTCGGTCGGGCTGCCACCGCTCGACGTGGAACGGCCGCTCGCCGCGCTTAGCGGCGGGGAGCGCATGCGCGTGATGCTGGCGGGGCTGCTGCTCGACCACACCGATGTCCTGCTTCTCGATGAGCCGACCAACAATCTGGACGATGCAGGCCGCGATGCGGTGCTCGATCTGCTGCAGCGCTGGCATGGGCCGGTACTGGTCGCCAGCCATGACCGTGCCTTGCTCGAGCATGTCGACCGTATCGTCGAATTGACCCGGACCGGCATTCATGTCGTCGGTGGGGGCTGGAGCGTGTTCGAACAGCAGCGGAGCGCCGAGCGGGCGCGCGCGCTCGACGCGCTCGACAAGGCGGAATCGGCGGTGAAAAGCGCGCGGCGCGACCGGCAGCGCGAGGCGGAAAAGCAGGCCCAGCGCGACAAGCGCGGGCGGGCCGTAGCTGCCCGGAAATCGGAACCGAAGATCCTCCTACATGCGCGCCAGCAGCGGGCGGAGCAGACCGCGGCGCGTTACCGCGCCGTCGGCAATGACAGCGTGGCGCAGGCAGGGGATGCGCTTGCGCAGGCACAGGCGGAGGTCGAGCGGGTGGTGCCGATCCGGATTGCCATGCCTTCCTGCGGATTGCCGACACGCCATGTGCTGGTCGAGGCGCGGCACGTGATGTGCGAACGTGAAGGACGAAGGTTGTTCGGCCTGCTCGACCTGACCATTCGCGGCCCCGAACGGATTGCGCTCACCGGGCCCAATGGTTCGGGCAAGACGAGCCTGATCCGCCTGCTGCTGGGCGACGAGCCGCCGCAAGAGGGAGCCATCACCGCCGACCGCGGTGACATGGCTTTGCTGGACCAGCATATCTCGTTGCTGGAACGCTCGGAAACCGCGCTGGGGGCCATGCGCCGTCTCAATCCGGAGATTACTGCGGCGCAGGCTCACGATGCTCTGGCGTCCTATGGATTCCGCAATCGCTGGGGAGACCGCACCGTGGAGAGCCTTTCAGGTGGTGAGCGCGTCCGTCTGGCACTGGCCTGCCTGTTCTCCCGGCCAAGGCCGCCGCGTATGCTGATCCTCGACGAGCCGACCAACCATCTCGACGTGGAAGCGACGATGCTGCTCGAAGAAGCGCTTCAGGCCTATGACGGTGCGCTGCTGTGCGTCAGCCACGACCGAGGGTTTCGCGATGCGCTTAAGCTGGAGCGGGAAGTCAGCCTTTCGGCGGAAACCTAGGCGGCGCTCTGCTTGGCGAGGTAATGCGGGTTGCGGAACAAGTCCTCGGCGTCTTTGGCCGCCATCGGGCGTCCGAAGAAGTAGCCCTGGATCTTCCGGCAGCCGAGCTGGCGGATGAGTTCCACTTCCTTCTCGGTCTCCGCGCCTTCGGCCGTGGTCGACATTTCGAGGCTGTCCGCCATGGCGACAACGGCGCGGATGATGGCGAGGCTTTCGACGTTGCCGGTCGCGGCGCTCTGCACGAAGGAGCGGTCGACCTTGATCGTCGAGAACCGCAGCTTGCGCAGGTACCCGAGCGAGGAATAGCCGGTGCCGAAGTCGTCCAGCGCGATGCCGCAGCCCAGCGCCATGATCTGCTCGAGCGCGGCCTGTGCCTGGCTGGCATCGCGCAGGAAGATGCTTTCGGTGACCTCGATTTCGAGGCGGCGCGGCGAAAGACCGCTTTGCGTGAGGGCGCTGATGACGCTCGCGGAGAAATTGGGGTCGAGCAGCTGCTCGCCCGAGGCGTTGACCGCAACGCGCACGTGCTCGGGCCAGTTCATCGCCTCGCGGCAGGCCTGATGCAGAACCCATTCGCCGATCGGAACGATCAGGCGCGTGTCCTCGGCCAGCGGGATGAACTTTCCGGGGCTGACGAAGCCGTGTTCCTTGCTGTTCCAGCGCAGCAGCGCCTCGAAGCTGACCACGCCTTCCGTATGCGCATCGACGACAGGCTGGTAGACGAGCTGGAATTCGTTGTTGTCCAGCGCCTGTCGCAACGAGAATTCCAGCTGGCGGCGCTCCTCGGCATGAGCATGCAGCGCGGGCTCATAGGTGAAGTGCGCGTTGCCGCCGGTGTCTTTGGCCCGGTAGAGTGCAAGGTCGGCATTGCGCATCAGCGTTTCGACCGTGGCGCCGTCGCGCGGGCCGAAGGCCGAACCGACCGAGGCGCCGACGTAGAGCGTGTGATGCTCGACCTCGTAGGGCTGTGAGAGCCGCCGGATCACCTGCTGCGCCACCGCCTTGACGTGCTCCAGATCCGAGGCGTCGCGGATGACGATGGCGAACTCGTCGCCGCCGAGGCGGCCGCACAGTTCGTTCTCGGTCATCTGCTCCTTGAGACGCTCGGAGACGCGGGCCAGCAACTGGTCGCCGACGAGATGGCCGAGGGTATCGTTAACGGCCTTGAAGCGATCGAGGTCGATCATCAGGAAGGCGCAGCGTGTACGCCACTTTTCCGCGTAATCGAGCGCGTCGCCGAGCGCTTCGGTGAGCATCATGCGGTTGGGCAGACCGGTCAGCGTGTCGTAGCGCGCCATCCACGCGATCTTGTCAGAGTTCTCACGCGCCTCGGTCACGTCCGAGCCGACGCCGCGGAAGCCGTCGAAGATGCCGTCTTCATCGAAGCGCGGCGTGCCCGAAAGCTCCCACCAGCGCGATTCGCCATTGATGGTCACCCGCACCAGCAGGTTTGAGAAGTTCTCGCGGCGCTTCAGCTTCTCGGCGAGGTCGTGAAGGCTCGAAGGGAACTGCCCGGTTTCCCAGGCAGGGCCGGAAATGAGCTGAATGAACGACTTGCCGTCGGCTTCCTTGGCGTTGCAGCCAAGCGCGAAGGCAAAGCGGGGGGAAACCGAACGCACGCGGCGGTTGGTATCGGTCTGCCACAGCCAGTCGGCCTCACCTTCCTCGAATTCGCGCAGGAGCAGCGAGACGACCTCGTTCTTTTCCAGAATGCCGGCTTCCGCGATCTTCGTCGCGATGTAGCGCTTGGCGCCTTCCACCGCGCCGACGAGGATCGTGCCGGTAAACACGACAGTGATCGCAGCCATGTCGTAGGTATGGGTGAACAGGAAATAGACGATCGTGGAGCCGCCGACGATTCCGCAGAACAGCAGGGTGCCCATCGGGACAGCCGGCAGCAGGATGGCCGATGCCGTCATCAGCATGGCAAGGACCGTCCAGATCTTCACCTGCGTCGCCGCATCGACGAACAGGCCGAAACAGCCGAGCGGGACCGCCCAGACGAGACCGCTGAAGATCGAGGCGACCATCTGTGCCTGCACTTCGCCGCGCGACATGCGGCGGCGGTCGGCATCCGCGAGCGAGCGGTCGATGCGCTGGCCATGCCACAAGGTCAGTGCGACCACGGTGATCCAGCCGGCCATGAACACGACGGGAACCTGTTCCATCGTCAGTGTGACGATTGCGAGCATCGCCGCGACTTGTGTGGCAATGCGCGAGAACGTGCCGCTGCGCAGGCTTGAATATTGCAGGCCCCGCAGCCGTGCCCAGTCGCCGTTGTCCGGGTCGCTCAACCCGAGTACGGCCATGACCGGAAGCTTCCTTGGGAGGGCTTTGTTCTGAAGAGACCTTACTTGCACCCGGTCTCCATACCCTCAGGAGGGTTATTACCGGGTAAAGCCGCGATGGCCTTTGGCGGATTATTTTGCGGCGAATGCTGCGCGGAAGCGACTTATTCGACGGTGACGCTCTTGGCGAGATTGCGGGGCTGGTCGACGTCGGTGCCTTTCACGCAGGCCACGTGATAGGCGAGGAGCTGCACCGGTACGGCATAGACGAGCGGGGCAATCAGCGGATGGACCTTCGGCATTTCGATCGTTGCGATGCAGCCTTCACCCGCTTCGGCGATGCCCTCCGCGTCGGAGATCAGAACGACCTTGCCGCCGCGTGCGCGCACTTCCTGCATGTTCGAAACGGTCTTTTCGAACAGTGGTCCGGATGGGGCCAGCACGATCACCGGAACGGCTTCGTCGATGAGCGCGATGGGGCCATGCTTCATTTCGCCCGAGGCATAGCCCTCGGCGTGAATGTAGCTGATTTCCTTGAGCTTTAGCGCTCCCTCGAGAGCGAGCGGGAAGTCCGGTCCACGGCCCAAATAAAGCACGTCGCGCGCTGGCGCGATCAGGTGCGCCATGTCCGCGATTTCCTCGTCGTGGCCCAGCGCGGCATTGAGGCACGCCGGCGTCTCGACGAGGTGCTTCACCACGGTCATTTCCTCGGCCCGGTCCATGCGGCCGCGCAGCACGGCAAGCCGCGCGGCGAGGGCGGCGAGTACGGCAAGCTGGCAGGTGAAAGCCTTTGTCGAGGCAACGCCGATTTCCGGTCCGGCGTGGGTCGGCAGCAGCAGGTCCGCCTCGCGCGCCATCGTGCTGGTCGGCACGTTGACCACGACCGCAATGGTCTGTCCCTCCGCCTTGCAGTGGCGCAGGGCGGCCAGCGTATCCGCCGTTTCGCCGGACTGGGAAATGAACAGGGCAAGGCCGCCCGGCTCGAGCACCGGATCGCGGTATCGGAATTCGGAAGCGACATCGATATCGACCGGGAGCCGCGCGAACTGCTCGATCCAGTACTTTGCGACCATACCGGCGTAGTAGCTGGTGCCGCATGCGACGATGGTGATCCGCTGGACCTTGGACAGGTCGAAATCGATCTGAGGCAGGGCCACCGACTGGTCGACCTGCCGCACGTAGCTGTGCAGCGTCTGGGCGACCACGGTCGGCTGCTCGAAGATCTCCTTCTGCATGAAGTGGCGATAATTGCCCTTCTCGATGGCGACTGCAGAGGCACCCGAGGCGACGATTTCGCGCTCCACCGGATTGTTGTCGACATCGAAGATCTGCGCGCCGTCGCGGGTGATGACGACCCAGTCGCCTTCGTCGAGGTAGGTGATCTTCTGGGTCAGCGGCGCGAGCGCCAGCGCATCGGAGCCAAGGTAGGTTTCGCCGTCACCATAGCCGACGACCAGCGGCGAGCCGAGACGGGCGCCGATCAGCATGTCGGGAAAGCGGCGGAAGGCAATGGCCAGCGCGAAGGCACCGCGCAGCTGGGGCAGGGCTACCTTCACCGCGTCCTGCGGCGAAAGCCCGGCCTCGATCTGTTCGGAGACGAGGTGCGCGACGACTTCGGTATCGGTCTGGCTTTCGAATGTGCGTCCCCGGCCTTCCAGACCCTCCCGCAGGCTGCGGAAGTTCTCGATGATGCCGTTGTGGACGAGGGCCAATTCGCCGGTCGCGTGGGGATGGGCATTGGCCGCGGTCGGTGCGCCGTGGGTGGCCCAACGGGTGTGGGCGATGCCGGTCAGGCCCTGGGCCGGGTCCGTGATCAGTTCCTTGACGAGGTTGATCAGTTTGCCTTCGGCGCGGCGGCGCACGAGCTGGCCGTCATGGACAGTGCAGACACCGGCGCTGTCATAGCCCCGATATTCCATGCGCCTCAGGCCGTCGACCAGCCTGTCCGCGACTTCTTCCTTGCCGACGATGCCGATAATTCCACACATGTGCCGTGTTCGCTGCCTTAACCGTGTTGACCAAGCAATTGCAGGCTCAAGCCTGCCGAAACAAGCTTGAGAAGTGGTTTAGACGCGCAGCAGGCGTGCACGCTTGTGGAAAGTCCGATCAGTCGCCGTCGAGAAGGTCTCCGAAGCTGCCGAGGATCGAGCCTTCACCGCGCCGCTGTCCGCCGGGCAGGGCCGCCGAGAGCATGCGGCCGGCGAGGCGAGAGAAGGGCAGCGACTGGATCCAGACCTTGCCCGGTCCGCGCAGCCGCGCGAAGAACACGCCTTCGCCGCCGAAGATCATCGACTTCACCGACCCGGCGCGAACCAGATCGAAATCGATCCCCGAAGTGAAAGCAGCGACGCAGCCGGTATCGATGTGCAGTTCCTCGCCGGCGCGCAGTTCGCGCTCGACCACCATGCCGCCCATCTGCACGAAGACCCAGCCATCGCCCTCGAGCTTCTGCATGATAAAGCCTTCGCCGCCGAACAGGCCGGTCATGATCTTCTGCTGGAAGTGGATGCCGATGGACACGCCGCGCGCCGCGGCCAGAAAGGCGTCCTTCTGGCAGATCAGGCGTCCGCCCACGTCGTCGAGCTTGATCGGCAGGATCGAACCGGGGATCGGCGCTGCAAAAGCCACGCGGGCTTTTCCATGGCCATGATGGGTGAAGACCGTGGTGAACAGGCTCTCGCCCGTGACGAGGCGCTTGCCCGCGCCCAGCAGCTTGCCCATGAAGCCGCTGCCTTCGCCGCCCGACCCGTCGCCGAACACGGTCGACATCTCGATGCTCGAATCCTTCCAGACCATCGCCCCGGCCTCGGCGACGGCGCTTTCGCCGGGATCAAGCTCGATCTCGACGAACTGGAGTTCCTGCCCCTTGATCTCGAAATCGACATCGTCGGCAATCGAGGAACTGCGGGTATGGCTCCAGGGGCTGTTGGACATCGGGTCACTCCGTATTGCGCGAAAAGGGATGAACGCTGTGATCACTGCGGTGTGTGACGGTGTGATTTCCACGCTGTGACTTGTCAAACCGCGCTGGTCGGATATTCTTGTCGCTTGAACGAACACCGTCTGACGAGCGAGGCCCATGAAGAGGGTCCGGCCCAGACCTAGGCAGTATCGGTGTTCCGGGGAGAGGAAATTCGTCGATGTTCAAGAGAAGTGCGTTTGCAGGAGTAGTGGGCCTGTTGTTGGCCGGAACGGCTCATGCAGCGCCTGTAGCCGACACATCTTCGTCCGCGATCCCCGAAACCGCTGCACTCGCGATGGCTTTTGGCCACGACGCGAAACCGCAGGCCGGCCTGGATGTCGGTGCGCAGGTGGACAAGGGCTTCGATCTGATCCGTAGCGGCAAGCAGGCGAGGGCCGTGAAGGTCTTCGATACGGTCATCGCCTCGGCAGACCGCTATCTCGCCAGCGATCCGCGTACGCCGCTGTGCAATTCGGATCGCACCGCTCCCGATGCCGCTGCCGACAGCGTGGTGCTCGTCGACGGCGCCCTATGCGATGCGCATTTCGGCAAGGGCTTTGCGCTGATCGATCTCGGCCGGGGCGACCTTGCCGAAGCGGAACTGCGCAAGGCGACGGAGATGGCGCCGGGTAATGCGCATTTCGCCAACGAGTACGCCGAACTTTTCAAGTCGCGGCGCCAGTGGCAGGAAAGCTACGATCTTTTCGCGCATGCCTGGGCCATCGCCAGCAAGGACAAGGATGGGCCGGACGCGTCGCTGGCTGCACGGGCGCTGCGCGGGATGGGCTACAACAAGATCGAGATGGGCGATCTCGATGCGGCGGAAAACCTGTTCCGCCAGTCGCAGGAATACGATCCCGGCAGCGAAGCCGCGAAAGTCGAGCTCGGCTACATCGCGCGCAAGAAAGCTATTGGTTCGTAAGAGACGGCCTCAGAGCCTAGGCTTCGAAATCAGATCAAGGCCCCGCTAACCCTGAGCTTGTCGAAGGGTGCCGATGCAGCGTGATACCGGCGTCCTTCGACAAGCTCAGGACGAACGGCGCCTGGGCCTTGGTCCCTACTTCTTCGCTTCGGCTTTCTTCTTTTTCATCGCGTCGTGAAAGCGGTCGGCCCAGCCGGGCTTGACCAGCTGTTCGCCGCGCACGAGCCGCAGTTCGCCATCGGCCACATCGCGGGTTACGGCGCTGCCGGCGGCGACGATAGCATCGGCTCCGATCTTGACCGGTGCGATTAGAGCGCTGTTCGAGCCGATGAAGGCACGCTCGCCGATCACGGTCTTGTGTTTGAAATAGCCGTCGTAGTTGCAGGTGATGGTGCCCGCGCCGATGTTGGCGTTGGCACCCACGCTGGCATCGCCCAGGTAGGTCAGGTGGTTGGCCTTGGCGCCTTCACCCAGCACGGCGTTCTTCATCTCGACGAAGTTGCCGATCCTGGCGCCTTCCTTGAGCACCGCACCTGGCCGCAGACGGGCGTATGGGCCGATCGATGTGCCGGTTTCCAATGTCGCGCCTTCGAGGTGCGAGAAGGCATGGATCGTCACATTGTCGGCTATCGATACCCCGGTGCCGAACACTACATTGGGTTCGATGGTGACATCGCGGCCGAGCTGCGTGTCCCAGGCGAAGAAGACGGTTTCCGGCGCGATCAGCGTCACTCCGTCCGCCATGGCCTGCACGCGGCGCTTCTTCTGCCAGCGGGCCTCGGCCTCGGCGAGTTCGCCGCGGCTGTTGATGCCGCCCACTTCGTCTGGATCGTCGGTGACGATCACCGCGCAGTCGCGGCCTTCGAGCGTGGCGATATTGACGATGTCGACGAGGTAGTATTCGCCCTGCGCATTGTCGTTGCCGACCTTGCCGAGCAGATCGAACAGGTCCGCCGACTTCACCGCCATGAGGCCCGAGTTGCACAGACGGCAGGCGCGCTGTTCCTCGTCGGCGTCCTTGTATTCGACCATCATCGCGATCCGGCCGTCATCGTGAGCAAGGACGCGACCGTACTGCAGCGGGTCTTCCGGTTCGAAGCCGAGCACGACCACGGCGGGCGCGTCGGGCGCGTGCAACCGCTCGATCATCGCGCGCATCGTCTCGGTGCGCACGAAAGGCACGTCGCCGTAGAGGATCAGTACGTCGCCGTCGAAGCCGGCCAGCGCCTGTTCCGCCTGCTGCACCGCATGGCCGGTGCCGAGCTGCGGTTCCTGCACGGCGATGGTGGCGCGGTCTCGCAGCGCCTTTTCAAGCTGCTCGCGTCCATGCCCGGCGACCACGACCTCCCGCTCCGGCGTCAGCTTCCGGGCGCTGTCGAGCAAGTGTTCCAACATCGGCCTGCCGGCGATGGGGTGGAGCACCTTGTGCAGGTCGCTCTTCATGCGGGTGCCCTTGCCGGCGGCGAGGACGACTAGGGCGAGAGGCTTACTGGCAGAAGTCATGGGGACCATCTGCCAGCAAAATGTTGCGGTTTCCACACCAAGACTGCACTGGGGCGATCATGACTGCATTTCCTTTCGACATCGTCGGTTTCGACCTCGACGGAACCCTTCTCGACAGCCACGGCGACCTGGCCCACGCGGTGAACCACGCCCTTGCGATCGAGGGCCGCCCGGCGATCCCCGCCGGGGATGTGCGCGATCTGATCGGAGGCGGTGCCAAGAAGATGTTGGCCAAGGCGCTGGAACTGACGGGCGGGGCCGTTCCCGATGCCCGCTTCGACGAACTGCACCAGTCGCTGCTGACGTTCTACGAGAACAATATCGCGGTAGAGACGCAGCTGTTCCCGGGCGGCGAAGAGATGCTCGACGGACTGGCCGAGCGCGGCGTGAAGCTGGCCGTGGTGACCAACAAGCTGGAGCGCTTCGCGGAAAAGATCTTCGCCGAGCTGGGCCTGACCGATCGCTTCTTCACGATCATCGGCGGCGATACGCTGGGCCCAGGCCGCGCCAAGCCACGCCCCGATCTGCTGCACCTGATGCTGGAGCGCTCGGGCGGGGGCACGGCGGCTTATGTCGGCGATACGACCTACGACACCGGCGCTGCCGCAGCTGCGGGATTGCCCTGCGTGGCCGTGAGTTTCGGCTTCAACGACAAGGCTCCGGCGGATCTGGGCGCGGCGAGCGTGATCGACCATTTCGATGAATTGATCCCGGCGCTGCAGCGGCTGGGGTAATCGGAACGACATGGACGATCGTCGTTCGCGAGACGGTGATCTCCCTTTGGAACATTATTGGTATCCGAAAGTTGTAGGATTGGCTGTTCGTCGAACACGACGGCAGAGCCGTTTTCTCGAGGGAGAGCACTTATGTTTCGTTGGGCCATTATCTTCGCCGTCGTCGCTCTTATAGCGGCTCTTTTGGGCTTTGGCGGCGTCGCAGGGCTTTCTGCCGGACTGGCAAAGATTTTCCTGATTGTCGCGGTTGTCATCCTCGTCCTTGGTTTCCTGTTCGGACGCGGTCCTCGGGTGCGCTAGACGGAATCGCCATTCGAGTTTGTCTTGAATTGACCAGGTGTTGTGCGAAGGGCTCTGCTGACAAGCAGGGCCCTTCGAACTGCGTTACCGGGTTCGCACAAATCTTCATTTGCCCCCCACCGCCCCACCGATAACCGTCTCAGGCAAGTGCGATGCCTTGCCTCGCGCGGACGGTCATGCCAGCCCTGAGCCAATAGGTTTTAGTGAGACAAGACATGCCGACACCGGGAGAGAAACTGCGCAGCCTGATCGAGAACGGCGAGCACTTCGTGTGCGGCGATGTGTTTTCGGCGCTGACCGGGCGCATCGTTGAGCATGTCGGCTTTCCCGCGGCCTATCTCGGCGGTCACGCCTGTTCCGCATTCCACTACGCGGTGCCTGACAACGGCGTGTACAGCCAGGTCGAGCAGATCGAGCAGGCCGCGCGCATAGCGCACGTCATGTCGATCCCGCTGATCGCCGATGCCGATACGCTGGGCGAGACAGTGGCCGATGCCTATCACTTCACGCGCCGCTATATTCAGCAGGGCATTGCCGGCTTCCATGTCGAGGACGAGCGCAATCCCAAGCACTCCAAGCACGTCAACGGACTGTGGTCGATCGAGGACCAGCAGGCGCGTATCGATGCCGCCCGACGGGCGCAGCGCGACAGCGGGCAGGACTTCGTGATCATCGCCCGCTGCGACGAACTCTACACCAGCGAAATGGGCGGTGGCGGCACCGGCAGCATGGACGAGGCTGTCAAGCGCGGCCATGCCTACATGGAAGCGGGCGCCGACGTGCTGTTCTACCCGCCGCGTCCCGACTGGGTGCCCGAAGTGGTGAAGGCGCTGGGATCGAAGATCCCGGTCGCGACCATGGGCTTCACGCTGCCCGATACCGCCTTCAACATGGCCACGGGCGGCTGGGTGACGGCCGCCGCGAACCACCTCAAGCTCATGCGCGAGCTCAAGGAGGAAGGCCGCATGCTATCGGGCAATTTCAACTTCCCCGAGAAGTACGAACTGATCGATCACCCGCTCTACGATGGGCTGATCGAGGAGTGGGCCGAAAAGACCGGACGTCCCACGCGCCCGAACCACGCGCCCTGATGGCCGCGCGTATTTGACCGCAGGGGCAATGCTTCTGGCGTTTCACGCGAAGCGACTTGCAGGCACCGCCCTGCAATTATCCTCTCCCCGCCATGACCGGCCCGCAGCCGGCGAGGGGTGCGGGGGCCTACGACAATCTCGAGCCGCGCCCGCCGGCCGAACTCGTCGCGGAATACGAGGACGCCGGTGTTGGCCGCATTCTCCTCGGTGTGCCTGATCTGGAGAACGAGGATGCCTTCGCCATGCTGGAAGACATTGCCGGCGGGATCGGTTTGGGCTGAAAGGTGTCGCTCAGGGCGATCAGGCCAGGTCGGCCTTGTCCGGATACTTGCCCAGCGACAGAAACAGTACGCTCGCGATGGTGAACAGCGGGAAGATGCCCCACAGCACCGCTTCGTAGGTTCCGGTCACATCGTAGATGGCGTTCGCGATCAGCGGCGAGAAGCCGGAGCCGACAGCCGAGAGCGCGCCGATCACGCCGAACAGCGAACCGAACACTCGGTGCGAGAAATAGCGCGTCGTCAGATAGGCGCAGGCATCGTATTCGGCGCCGCTGGCGAGCCCCAGCAGGAAACACGCCGCCATGGCCGCGCCGGGTGACTGATCGGTCGCCAGCAGGACACCCGCCGACAGCATGGCCGCCATGCCGCATCCGGTCGCAACGAGCCGGCCGTCGACAAGGTCGAGCAGGAAGCCGCCCAGCACGCGCCCGGTGATGGTCCCGATACCCAGCAGGCCGGCGATTTCGGCGGCGCGGACCAGCGCGAAGCCTTCCTGCATGAGAATGGGCACGGCGTTGATACCGAGGCCGGTCGCCCCGACCGAATAGATCAGCGCGGACAAGGCCAGACGGATGAAGCGGGGCGAGCGGAACTCGTTCGTGGCCCGCGGCGCAGCGGCGGAGGCATGGGGAGAGGGCTGTTCCTGCCGGGATTTTTCGCCATCCCGGTCGAACAGGAAATAGATCAGCGGATAGGCGATGACGAAGCTCAGCGCGGCAAGGCCGACATAGCCGCCGCGCCAGCCGAACTCCTCGACCAGCTTTGCCGTCAGGACCGGGACGATTGCCGAAGTGATGCCGGTTCCCGAAAGTGCGATGGACATGGCAAGGCCACGGTTCTTGTCGAAGCGCGTGGCGATGGCGGCTGTCCAGACCGTCGGGAAGATGAGCAACAGGGCCAGGGCCAGCACCACGTAGAGCGCCAGCCACGAGATCAGGCTGGGCCCTGCCGTGGAGAGCAGGCCGAGCGCTACGGAAAAGACCGGAATGCCGATCAGTGCAATCCGCCGGGGGCCATACCGGTCGAGGGCCCGCCCGGCTACTGGTGCCATGAGCAGTGTCACGATCGAGGTGACCAGCGGACCTGCCGAAATCTGCGAGCGCGACCAGCCGAATTCCCGCTCGAGCGGTTCGATCATGACACCCAGAGCATAGGAATGGATTGCCACCAGCACCATGCCGAACAGGCACGCGGGCATGATACCACCGAACTGCCGCCATTCCTGCCATGCTATCAGCTGTTTGCTCTCGCCTGTCTTCGTCTTCATGTTCTCGTGGGTTCCGGGGGGCTTGTATCGGGGGCTTCAGGATCAATCGCGAGACCCTAGGTGCCAACATCTTCTATGTATACAATTGTTCTGCAGGCCGCTGAGTGGATCCGCCGAAACCATTGTATTCGGCGGTTTGTGCCTACTTCTGCGCCGGTGTGGATACACCCTCCGGCAGGACCAGCACTTCCAACCCGCTGTTCGGTGTCAGGTAGCGCCGCGCCATGACTTCCAGATCCGCCGGGGTCAGTGCCAGAATGCGCTGCTCCGCCTGTTCGTAGCGGTCGATCCGCTCTGCTTCGGACTGGGCGCGGTCGACCAGCGAAAGCCAGCCGGAGTTGCTCTTGAGTGCGTTGTGCAGCGATTCCAGCAAAGGCTGCCGGGCGCGCTGGAACACGTCGGCACTGACCGGGGCGGTGTTGAGATCCTGCACTACCGTGTGGATCGCCTCGCGCGTTGCGGGAACATCGCGGACGTCGACCGAGGCGTTGACCGAGAACGTGCCGTATCCCTTCCAGTGGCGCGACAGCCAGCTGTTGGCGGAGGGGGAATAGGCCTTGCCCAGAGCTTCGCGCAGGCGGTCGGTCAGCTGCACGCGCATCACGCGTTCGAGCATTTCCAGCGTCAGCGCCGCAACCGGATCGCTGTCATCGCGCGTGGGCCAGGTGATTCGCAGCAAGGCCTGGTCGGCGGGGCCGGTATGGTGGATCACGCGCGGTGAGCGGTCGGCCGTGAAAGTGCGCTGCGGCTGGTCGTCGTAGCTGCGGAAGGTCGGCTCGCGAGGGGGCAGGGCGCCCAGCGTCTTCGCGACAAGCGCAATGGCCCGATCTTCGTCGATATCGCCGACGATGCCCACTTCGATGGCGCCGTGGGCAAGCCGGTCGCCGATGTCGTCGCGCAGCTTGTCGTAGCCGAGCTGGCGATAGTCCTGGAGCGACTGCAGGCTGAAACGCGCATCGTCGTCCGAGATGATGGCGCCAAGATCCGCCTGCAGGGCCGATTGCGGCGTGGCGCGCAGGCGGGCGAAGTAGTTCGTCACCGACTGGCGGTACTGCACTTCGCCTTCGCGGCGATATCCGGGGTCGGTGATCAGCGCCGTCAGCAGATCGAGCTGCAGCGGCAGGTCTCGCGGCGTGGTCCGGGCCCGTTGGGTGAACGTGGCTGCCCCGCGCGAAAGACCGAAGCTGAGCGTGCGCCCCGCGAGAATGGTGTCGAGCGCATCGCGGCTGTGTTTGCCGAGACCGCCTTCATCGAGATAGGGCGCCATCTCGCTCGCGAGGGGATTGGCCCTGGTGTCGAGCATGTCCCCGCCGTCGATGGCGAGGCTGACCAGCACCTTGTCCTTGGCAATGTCGGTGTGCTTCAGGTTCAGCATCACTCCATTGGCGAAACGCACTTCGCGGATGCCGAGGTGTGGATCTCGCGTGTCGCTCACGACCTTACCGGGCTGGCCGAAGTCGGTGTAGCCGAAAGTCATGGAGCCCTCGTCGGCGGCCTTGGCAACGGGCTCCTGCATCAGGTCCTGCCAGGCCTTGCGCAGAGCCTCGCTGCCCCCTTCCGGCGCCTTGCGTCCCTCGAAACGGATGAGCGGTTGATCCAGTGGCACGGCCTCGTGCTTCATGGCCTCCAGAACGGCATCGGGGGTAATCTGCGGCGCGAAGTTCTCGAAGCGCTGCTGCACCGAGGCGGGCGTGGAGGGAATGGTCTCGTCCGCCACCAGCGCCATGGCAGCGCCGGCGAGGGCACGATTGCTGCGGGTGTCGGCGGAGGCCGCGGCATCGGCGATCGACGTGCGGATTTCCGCGAGCTGTTCAGTGACTTCGCCCTTGGTGAAGCCGTAGGCAAGCGCGCGCCGGTATTCGCGCACCGCTGCCTGAAGCCCGCGCTGCCAGTGGCCATCCACAGCATCGATGATCAGCCGCGAGGAACGCCCCGCTTCGAAGATGTTGCCGGTGCCGAACCCTGCGCCCCGAAAGGGGGGCTCGGCGGTGCGGGCAAGGCGCCGCAGCCGGCGGTTGATGATGGCATAGCCGATGTTGCGCAGGAGGTTCTGCTGGCGCTCGACCACGGAATCGGGCTGATCGAGATAGGGGCCGTTGCGCAGGACGGTCACGCGTTCGGAAAGGGCGGGGTCGATGTAGACTTCGGTCCGTCCACTGTCGTCGCTGGCGACGGGACCGGCACCGGGTTGCGCTTCGGCGTCAGGGCCGGACCAGTCGTTGAAATGGCGGATGATGCCTGCTTCGACCGCGCCGACGTCGAAGTCGCCGATGACGATGAGCGTGACGTTCCCCGGCACGTATTCGCGGGTGTAGAAGGCGCGCAGCGACGCGCTGGTGGCTGCGTTGAGCGTTTCGGTCGTGCCGATGGGAAAGCGCCGGGCATAGCGGGCCTGGGGGTAGAAGAACTGCGTCGAATCGAGGCTGTTGCGATAGTCCCATGTGTTGCGGTCGCGCATTTCCGAGAGGATCACGCCGCGCTCGCGGTCGACGGCGCCCTGGGTAATCGTGAGGTTGCTCGCGGTTTCGCGCATCAGCATCAGTGCGGTGTCCAGCAGGATGTGATCGGAGCGCGGCAGGTCCAGCTTGTAGACGGTCCGCTCGAAGCTGGTCGAGGCGTTGGTATCGGCGCCGAAGGCGAGCCCGTCGCGCTCCAGCAGCTTGACCATTTCGCCTTCGGGCACACGCTTGGAGCCGTTGAAGGCCATGTGCTCGACGAAATGGGCATATCCCAGTTCACTGTCGGTCTCGTCGAGCGATCCCGCGTTCACGACCATGCGCACCACGGCGGTGCCGGCAGGCGTCGCGTTGTGGCGCACGATGTAGCGCATGCCATTGTCCAGCCTTCCGAAGCGGAAGTCCGGATCGACGGGAATGTCGCTGTTCTCGAAAGCCCAGGAACTGTCTTGGGGAACTTGCTTCGCGGCCAGCGGCGTGGGGGCCAGCGCCACGAGGACGGCAATCAGAAAACCTCTCATTGCCGAACACCTGCCCGAGAGGGATCAGGATAACAACCGTGTAATGCCACCTCCCCATCGCTTCGCGACAGGGAGGATTATGCAGTGCTTATTTGCCGCGCAGCTTGCGGTGCTTGGACAAGTCGAAGACCTCGCTCGGCCCGTTATCGTCCTGCAGCAGGCCGAGACGGCGCGCGACTTCCTGATAGGCTTCTTCCTCGCCGCCCAGATCGCGGCGGAAACGGTCCTTGTCGAGCTTTTCGCCAGTGACCATGTCCCACAGGCGGCAGCCGTCGGGGCTGATTTCGTCGGCGAGGATCACGCGGCTGAAATCGCCGTCCCAGATGCGGCCGAATTCGAGCTTGAAGTCGATCAGGCGAATGTTGATCGCCGCGAACATGCCGCACAGGAAGTCGTTCACGCGGATCGCCATGTCGGCGATGTCCTGCATCTCGTCGTGCCCGGCCCAGCCGAAGCAGCGGATGTGCTCTTCGGCAACCAGCGGATCGCCCAGCGCATCGTCCTTGTAGCAGTATTCGATCAGCGTGTGCGGCAGCATGTCGCCTTCGGGAATGCCGAGCCGCTTGGAAATCGAACCGGCGGCGACGTTGCGCACCACCACCTCGATCGGGATGATCTCGACCTGCCGCACGAGCTGCTCGCGCATGTTCAGGCGGCGGATGAAGTGGTTGGGCACGCCGATGTGGTTAAGGCGCGTGAAGACGTACTCGCTGATGCGGTTGTTGATCACGCCCTTGCCCTGGATCGTGCCCTTTTTCTGCGCGTTGAACGCAGTGGCATCGTCCTTGAAGTACTGGATCAGCGTACCGGGTTCCGGACCCTCGTAGAGGATCTTGGCCTTGCCTTCGTAGATCTGGCGGCGACGGGACATGGGTTTCGTCCTTCAAACGTCAAAAAGAGCAAACCCCGGCCCAGTCGAGTCGCGGGCGACTGCACGGGCCGGGGCAATTGGGCGGGCATATAGTGCAAGCCGGGTCAAAAGCAAACTGCGCGCACTGCTCTTGGTGGACACCAGCCGATTGTGCAAGGTGCCCCCGGACAAAAGGAGACAGAGTGTGGGAGAGAATGCGCCGGATACCGTCGAGGACTGGATTGCGCGGGTCGTGGGGCACCCGGCCGTCTCGGACTGGGTGACCGTCGGTCAGGAGATGATCACCGGCTTCGCCGACGTGACGCGCGACTGGAATTTCCTGCATGTCGATGAAGAAGCAGCCAGCGCCGCCGGCATGGACCGGACCATCGCGCATGGCTTCCTGACGCTCTCGCTGATGTCGCCGATGCGGATGAATGCCGGGCTCCTGCCGTGCCCCGGCCTCAAGATGGCGATGAACTACGGTCTGGATGCCGTGCGCTTTCTGGCGCCGGTCTATGCGGGCGATCGTATCCGGGGGCATTTCACCACCGAGGAGATTGTCGAGGCGCAGCCCGGCCGGTATCGCGAGCGGCTCAAGGCCAGCTTGGAGATCGAGGGGCAGGAAAAGCCTGCGCTCGTTGCGACCTGGCTGGCGCTGTACGTGACCTGAGGAGCCGCAGTTCGCATGACCGTTACCGTCCGCGCCCTGACCGGAAAGCAGATAAAGGCCGCGATGGACGATCTCGCGGCGCTGCGCATGACGGTCTTCGCCGAGTGGCCCTATCTCTACGATGGCGATGCTGCCTATGAGGTGGAATACCTGCGCGAGTTTCTTGAGGCGCCCGATGGCATTCTGGTTGCGGCCTGCGATGGGGACCGGATCGTCGGTGCAGCAACGGCCTCACCCATGCACGCGCAGAAAGCCGAGTTCCGCCAGCCCTTCGAAGCGCGGGGCATCGATATCGCGCGGCTCTTCTATTTCGGCGAATCCGTGCTCCTTCCGGAGTATCGCGGGCAGGGGGTCGGCCATGCCTTCTTCGACCATCGCGAGGCGCAGGCACGCAAGTGCGGGGCGGAAGCGGCGACGTTTGCAGCGGTCATTCGTCCCGAGGATCATCCCTACCGCCCGGCGGATTATGTTCCGCTCGACGCCTTCTGGCGAAAGCGCGGTTACGCGCCGGCGGAAGGGTTTGTGACCACGTTCGAGTGGAAGGATCACCGCGACGCGGAGGAAACCTCCAAACCCATGCAGTACTGGATGCGGCGTTTCTAATTGCGTTCCTGCAACAGCGCCTCGACAAGGTTTTGCGCGGCTTCGCTGACCTGGTGCCACGTCACTTCGAAGCCTTCCGGTCCGCCGAAGTAGGGATCCTCCACGTCCTGCCCCGCCATTCCGGGAATGTGGTCGAGCAGCAGCGATAGCCGCGCGCGGGATTGCGCCGGTTCGATCCTGCGCAGATCTGCAAGGTTCGACTGGTCGAGCGCAATGATCCTGTCGAAGCGCGTAAAGTCCTTCGGGCCGACCTGCCGGGCGCGATAGGCGCCGATATCGATGCCATGGCGCAGCGCCTCGGCGCGCGAGCGCGGATCCGGGCACTTGCCGATGTGCCATGAGCCGGTTCCGGCGGAATCGACAATGACATCGAGGTCCGCTTCTTGTGCATGATGCCGCAAGGCGGCTTCGGCGAGCGGCGAGCGACAGATGTTGCCGAGGCATACGAACAGGACGGAAGGAGAGGGGATCTGATCGGGCATGCCAGCACATCTAGACGCCGGTGATCCCTGCGTCACCTGCCCGAAGGGGCGAGTGCGCTTGTAGCGTAAAAGCCGCCCTGCAAATCACGGTAAATTTTACGTTATCCCAGTTTGATAAGAGAGCGGAGACGTTCGCCAGACCAATATCACGCAGGGTTTCCTTAAGGATTGGAGGGTAGTTCAGGTGTTGAACACCCTCCATCCGGGCGGGTGGGGCTGGTTAACCGATGCGCAAGATCATGAGAATCCTAAGTGGTATTCGTCGTGACACGGCGGGTAATATCTTGCCGATCGCCGCGGTCGGCGCCGTCGTCGCGTCGATTATCGTCGGCTCTGCGGTCGACCTCAGCCGCGCCTATCGCGTGAAGAACCAGCTTCAGGCGGCCTGCGACGCGGGCGTCCTTGCCGGTCGCCGGACGGTCTTGACCAATGGGTTCGATAAGCCAGCCAAGGACGCGGCCGAAGACTACTTCGAAACCAACTTCGCAAGCAGCAACAACGAAACCCGCTCGACGGCGACGTTCGTGGCGAGTTCCGACGATAACGGGAATACCGTCAAGGGCGTCGCCAAGACGGTGCTCGACACGGCTATCATGCGCCTGTTCGGGTTCAACAACTTCGCGCTGGAGGCCACCTGCACCTCGTCTATGGGGGTGGGCAATTCCGACGTCGTCATGGTGCTCGACAACACCGGGTCGATGGGCAGCAACCTGAGCTACAGCGAGACGCGCCTCGAAGCCCTGCAGGGCGCGATGAAGAATTTCTACACGACGCTCTCGAATGCGACGAACGGCACCAGCGCGCGCATCCGGTATGGCTTCGTGCCCTACAGCACGTCGGTCAATGTAGGCCGCATGCTGTATGATCTCAATCCAGACTACATCGCGGACAAGTTCTATTATTCGTCGCGTAAAGCGGTCTACACGACCGAGACCAATACCACCGAAACGGCGGCCGGAACCACGTATGGCGGTCCCGATTATATCAACTACCAGACCGTCGGCTCGTGGCAGGATTACCAGTCGGGCTACTACCCGCAGTCCAGTTGCGAAAACAACAAGATCCCGGTGACCAGCACCTATGCGGACTATGGTTCATCTTCGACGTCCACATCGACATCGACGAACGGATCGGGTCAGAAAGTCAACACGACAACCACAACCCAGCGACAGGTCCAGATCACCGGCGTACGGTGTACGGGGTACACAGCGTACTATTACGGCTGGCCCTACACGGCCTACAAGATGCAGGTGACGTACAAGTCGCGTGACAAGGTGACCTACAAGAACGACCTGTTCAATATCACCACGACCGAGACCAAGAAGTTCGATCACTTCGACTACAAACCGGCGGTCGAGTACGATACCAGCACCTACAAGACCTTCACCTCCGTCTCGGCTCCGACGGGCGATACCCCAAAAGGGGCTGCGACGGTGACGCCGGTGTATTCGACCTGGAATGGTTGCATACATGAGCGCAAGACGGTGGCGCAGTCCAGCTTCAGCTATTCATCGGTCTACGGGATATCGCCGACGGGTGCGCGCGACCTCGACATCGACTCCGCTCCCGATGTCTACGACGAGGACACGAAGTGGGCGCCGATGTGGCCGGAGGTTGTCTATACACGCGAGGTGATCGAACGAGATAGTTGGGGGCAGCCTAAAACAGATAAGTGGGGCCGGGTTATCGCTAAGGATACTTACGGCACCGGTGACTACGGAACCCGTCCATCCTCGCCCTGTCCGGCGGCTGCGCAGGGTCTGAAGGAAATGACCCAGAGCCAGTTCAACACTTATGCCAATTCGCTGTCGGCTACGGGCAACACCTATCTCGACATCGGCATGATCTGGGGCGGGCGCCTGCTTTCGCCCGACGGCATCTTCTCCAGCACCGTCAATTCGCCGCCGGCGAATGGTGGCGAAGTGTCCCGCCACATCGTGTTCATGACCGACGGCGTGATGGAGCCGAACAAGTCGGTGAACCAGGCGTGGGGTCTGGAATGGTGGGATCGAAAGGTCACCTCCGACGGCAGCAGCGGCGATACCGCGCGCCACACGTCGCGCTTCCTCGCCTCGTGCGAAGCGATCAAGGACAAGGGCATCCGGATCTGGGTGATTGCCTTTACGTCCGGCCTCTCTGACGACCTCAAGGCTTGCGCATCCGACAATAGCTCCTTTACCGCAGCCGACTCGAGCCAGCTCAATGCGGCGTTCCAGGAGATCGCCAAGCAGGTCGGCGAGCTGAGAATTACGCAATGATCGCGGAATCGCTCCGGGTCGGGTGGCAGCGCGCGCGGGCGGTGCTGCGGCAGTGCCGCGACGATCGGCGGGGCGTGACCATCGTCGAGTTCGCTATGGCGGCCCCGGTGCTGATCATCCTTCTGCTCGGTATCTTCGACCTTGCGCAGATGGCCTACGTCAGTGCCGCGCTGCACGGCGCGGTTCAGCGCGCGGCGCGTGACAGTGCCATTGAATCGGCGGATACCGCGACGCAGGACAAGTTCATCGAGACTCTCGTTCGACGCGCCGCTCCGGCCGCCACGGTAACGACCAAGCGCAAGAGCTACTACGACTTTGCCAATATCGAGCAGCCGGAAGCCTGGAACGACGCCAACAACAACGGTGTCTGCGACAATTCCGAGAGCTACACCGACGAGAACAAGAACGGTCACTGGGATGCGGACGTCGGCAAGAGCGGCAACGGCGGTGCGAACGACGTCGTCGTTTACACGGTTGATGTCACGTACAAGCCGCTTTTTCCGATCCCCTGGGTGGATGGCAGTGGAAATAACCGTACGCTCAGTGCCAGCGCCGTTCGAAAGAACCAGCCGTTTGCGCTTCAGGGCAGCAAGGGTTCTGCAGCGGGAACATGCAGTTGAGCGCGGGCGGACTGACACCTAGCCGTATCCGGCAGGTATTGTGCCGCCGGGCGATCTGCACCGGCAGGTTCGCCCGCAGGCTGCGCCACGACAACAGCGGTGTATCGCTGCTGGAACTGGCTCTGTCGCTGCCCTTCCTGCTGACCCTTGGCCTCTACGGCACCGAAATGGCCTATATGGCCACCGTGAACATGCAGGTCGGCGAGATCGCGATCTCTGTGGCCGACAATGCCTCGCGTCTTGGCCAGACCGACAACAGCTCGGTGACGCCGACAGTCACCGAAGCGCAGATCGATTCCGTGATGATCGGCGCGCTCTTCGAAGGCGATGCCTTCGACTTCAAGAAGAATGGACGCATCATTCTTTCGAGCCTGGAAAAGGATTCTATCACCGGCAAGCAGTACATCCACTGGCAGCGTTGCACCGGCGATCTCGATCGCGATTCCACCTACGGCCCGGCAGGTACCGGTCTCTCGGTACTCACGCTGCCGGGCATGGGGCCGGCCAGCAACAAGATAACGGCCAACAGCAGTTCGGCGGTGATGTTCGTGGAGGTGTTCTACGATTATCAGCCGCTGTTCGGTACGATGTTCGCAGGCGACACCGTGTTTCACCGCGAAGCCGCCTTCATCATCAGAGACGATCGCAACCTGACATCCGGCGTTACCGGATCGGGCGGCAATTCCTCCTGCAGCTGATCGCAGAGGCGGTGCGCTAGGGCGATCAATCCGCCTCTTTGCGGTTCGGGGTCTTTGCTACCGCTGTCGCTGCCTTCATCCTGCCTCTCAATACGATAAACGGGAGAGGAGGCAGCCATGCTCGAAGCGGATACGATCATTGCCGATGCCGAGGCGCGCGTCGGCATGGCGGACAGCGACGCCGGGATAGGCGGCAACCTGCAAAGGCTGGTCTTTGCGCTCAATCGGGATTTTCCGATGTCCGAGCAGGGCGAGGCCTCGGTCCGCGATGCCCTGCTGCGCGACACGCTCAATCGGCTGGAAGCCCTGAAGTGGCTCCGCGACTATCCCGAGATCGCCGAGGAGCCGATTGCTGAGCCGGTATTCCTGATGGGGCTGCCGCGGTCGGGCACGACCTATTTCCAGTACCTTTTCGACCGCGACCCGCGATTCCGGCTGATCCGGACATGGGAATCGGTCATGCCGTCACCGCCTCCGGGTTATGATGCGAAATCGGTGGAGAAACGCCGGGCCCTGTTCTCGAAGATGCAGAAGCAGCGCCCCCACTTCGAGGGCTTCGAGGCCCTCCATCTCTATGACGAGGACGGGTCGGACGAATGTCACGCCTTCATGGAGCAGAGCTTCGGCGCGGCCGGCCTGCACAACCTCTACCGCGTTCCCGGCTATTTCGACTACCTGCTGGATGAGGCCGATCTGGTCGAGGCCTACCGCATCCACAAACGCCAGTTGCAGTTGCTCCAGTGGCGATCACAGCCCAAACCGTGGGCTCTCAAGTACCCCAACCACGTCGCCGGGCTCGATGCGATCCTGCAGGTCTATCCCGATGCGCGCATGGTTATGACTCACCGCGATCCGGTGCAAACGCTGGCCTCGATCGCCAAGATGACGTTCAATCTGCGCTCGATGCGGGCCGCCGGTCCGCTCGACAAACACGAGGTCGGGCGGGACATGCTGCACTTCGTCGGGCGCCATATCGACCGGATCATGGCCTTCGATGCTGGCCCCGATGGCGGAAAAGTCGTGCATGTCGACTACTATGCGCTGGTGGCTGATCCGGTGGGCGAGATGCGTGCGATCCACCGCGGGATCGGCATCGACACACCCGATGCGGTGGCTGGCGCGGTTGCGGATTGGCATGCCGCCAATCCCAAGAATGCCCGCGGCCGCAACGAGTACACGCTGGCCGAATACGGTATCGATGAAGACGCAGCGCTCGCCCGGTTCGCGCCCTACATGGAGCGGTTTGCGATCCCGCGTGAGGCTGACGGACTGGCGCGGCTGGGGGCTGCATGACCCGCCCCGGGCGGGGTGTTTGACCGGCGTCGATGTACGCCAGCGGAAAACCTTTAAGACATGCGCTGACAAGTCGCGGCGCGGCTGTGGCCGTACCATGAGCGTAACAGTCCGCACTCTTTTCAAGCTAAGGATCCGCGAATGGCCAGCATCCCGTCCTCGTCGCTGGAGGCAGCTCCGCCCGTAAAGACCGCCGCGGCGTGGCGGGGGGACGAGCTCGAAAAGACGGGCGAGTGGATCTACCTCCTTTCCGACGACCAGGTGGCCGAACTCGAGGCGCTGGGCGAGCGGTTCCTGGCCGAAAACCCGGATCTGCGCACGGTGCAGGCCGAGGACTATCCGCTTGTCGCCTGCGCCGATGCGGTCAAGGAATGGGGCAGCGATGTCGACTTCGGGCGGGGTTTCGTGCTTGTTCGCGGGCTGCGCACGCATCTCTACTCGGACGCGCTGTCCTCGGCGATCTACTACATTCTCGGCCTGCACATGGGCGATCCCATCCGGCAGAACGAGATGGGCGACCTGATCGACCACGTCTACGCGACGTCGGACAAGACCATGGACGATCCTACCGCGCTGTCCGCCAAGGTGCGCGACAAGCTGGTCTATCACTCCGATAGCTCTGACGTCGTGGCGCTGATGTGCCTGCGTCCGGCGAAAGAAGGCGGCCTGTCCTGCCTCGTGTCCGGCGCGCAGATCTACAACGAGATTCTCGAGCGCCGGCCCGATCTCGCGCCGCTGCTGCTCGAACCGTTCCACTGGGACTGGCGCCGGCAGGATCACAACGCACCGGCCGATACCTATACTTCGCCCATCGTCAGCCTCGTCGACGGGGTGTTCTCGATGTACGCGGGCTCGCTCTACATCCTCACCGCGCAGGAATACGAGGGCGTGCCCAAACTGACGCCCGAACAGATCGAGGTTCTCGAGCTCTTCGACACGATCACATATGAAGAGGGTATGGCCATCGCGATGGACTTCCGTCCCGGTGACATCCAGTGGCTTTCGAACTACGCCGCGCTCCATGCCCGCACGACCTTCTGGGACTGGCCGGAACCGCAGCGGCGCCGCCACTTGCTGCGCCTGTGGCTGAGCCGCGAAACCGACCGGCCGGTTGCGCCCGGCTTTGGCAAGAACGGCGTGGTGCAGCATCGCTCCGCGCCGCGCGGCGGGGCCGAGGAGCATCCCGAAGGCCACTTCGATATCTACTCGGTCTCGGTGCCGCGCCTGCTTTCTTGAGGCCGCGTTGGCGCTGCTCGCTCAGAGCAGCGCCAGTACCTCGTCGGTCGTTTTCACATCCGCGAAATTGAGCCGCAGGTTGAGCAGCGCGGCGTTGTGTTCGGCGTCTGTCACGGCCGCGCAGGCATCGGCTACGACGATCACCTTGTAGCCGCGCATGTTTCCTTCGCGGGCCGTCGATTCCACGCAGACATTGGTGAGGGTGCCGACGAGCACAAGCATCTCGATGCCGTGCAGTTCGAGCACTTTGGCCAGGGCTCCGGCGGGGCAGGAAAAGGCGCCGTAGCGGAACTTGTCCAGCACCAGATCGTCATGCCCCTTGGCCATGACCGGGTGAATACCCTGCGAATCCGCGCCCGCCTGGAGGGCTTCCACCGCGCGCAGGACGAAGGGATCGGACATGTCGTATTGCCATTCCGGCATCGCCACATGCGGTGCATCGCCCACGGTCTGGCGTGTCCAGATCACCCGCGCGCCAGCATCGCGCATGGCCTTGGCCAGAAGGTTGATCGGCGCCATGACGTCACGGGCATGTTCGTTGCCGAAGACCTCGTCCTCGGCAACGAACACCGACTGCATGTCCACCACGACGAAGGCCGTACGTGCCGGATCGATGCGGTCGAAGGTGTTGTAGCCTTTGCCGCGTTCCACTGCCCAGTCGGGCAGGTCGATGCGATGCATCAGGCGTCCTCGAAGGCAATGGACAGCGAGAGATCGCGCCATTGCTCGATCTGCGCCGAGACGAAGGCGTGCTGGTCCGTGGCGTAGTGCAGGGCATCCTCGCCGAGGAAGAGATTAAGCGGCGGTTCGGGCGCATCGAGCGCCGTCAGGATCGCCATCGCGGCCCGGTCGGGATCGCCCTTTTCCTTGCCGGCGTTCTCGGTGAGGCTGCGGCGCGCGAAATGGGCAACGCTGTCGTAGTCGGCGATGTCCTTCTCGGCGAGGCGCAGGCCGGCAGCCGCAAACTCGGTCCGCATGCCGCCGGGGGCGACATTGGTGACGCGGATGTTCATCGGCGCCACTTCCTGCGCGAGCGTCTGGCCAAGGCATTCCAGCGCATACTTGCTGGCGCCGTAGGTTGCAGTGCCGGCCCAGGGAGCGTGGCCGCTGACCGAGGTCACGTTGACGATGTGCCCGGCCCGTCGTGCGCGCATGACCGGCAGGATGGCCTGCATCATGCGCATCGCGCCGAAGACGTTGATGTCGAACAGCGCCTTTGCGTCCTCGATGGAGACTTCCTCGATCGCCCCGATCAGACCGTAGCCGGCATTGTTGACGAGGTAGTCGATACTGCCGGTAAGCTCTTCTGCGCGGGTGACGGCGTCGTGAACAGAACCCTCGTCGCGCAGGTCGACCTGGATCAGGTGGGCACGGCCTGGCGCCATGCCCGTGAACCCGGCATCCTCGGCCTGTCGTGAGGTGCCGACGACCGTGTCGCCGCGTGCGAGCGCTGCCTTGGCGAGGGCCCGGCCCAGACCTGCACCGATTCCCGTGATGAGCCAGCTTTTCATTATCGTACCCTCCGTTGTTGCACGGAGCCTAGGGCCTGGGCCGGTTCGCTCTCTTGGCACTGACGACCGCAAATCTTGTGTCAGGGCGCACGGGGGCGTCTCGCGCTTGACCGGAGGACGGCGCCCATGCTGCACCGTTGTTTCAACTGTATAAAGACGGGGCGCGCACTTGGCTGTTCACATCGTCGGGTCCATTAATATCGACATCATTACCTCGCTCGACCGGCTGCCTTTGCCGGGCGAAACTGTGCTGGCGGATGCCACGGCACGGCTGCCGGGCGGCAAGGGTGCCAATCAGGCCGTGGCGGCAGCACGCATGGGCGCGCAGACGCGCATGATCGGCGCGGTCGGTGACGGCGATGCCGGGCGCTGGATGGTGCAGCGACTCGCGGCCGACGACATCGACGTATCGGGTGTGGAAACGCTGGCGGGCGAGGAAACCGGCACTGCCTATATCGCCGTCGATGCCGAGGGCGAAAATCAGATCATCGTGGTTTCCGGCGCCAACGCGAGGCTGAAAGCGCCGGCCCCGGTGAATGAGGGCGTGTTGCTTTCGCAACTGGAAGTGCCCGTCGCGGCGCTGCTCCCGGTCTTCGCGCAGTCTAAGGCGGTGCGCATTCTCAACACGGCGCCGGCGCTGTCCGAGGCGAAGGCGCTGTTCGAGCACGTCGATATTCTCGTGCTCAACGAGCATGAGCTGGGCGTCTATGTGCCTTCCGACAGCGGAACAGTGGATTGCGAAGACTACATTGTCCGCGCACGCCGTCTGCTGGCCCGCGAGGATCAGGCCGTGGTCGTGACGCTGGGCGCGAATGGCGCTATTGCCGTGCGCAAGGACCGGCATCGCCACGTAGCGGCTGTACCGGTCATCCCCGTGGACACGATCGGCGCGGGCGACTGCTTCTGCGGCGCGCTGGCCGCGCTGCTGGATGAGGGGCGCTGCCTCGAGGATGCCCTGTCCTGCGCCAGTGCCGCTGCTGCGCTGTGCACTCTGGGGCAGGGGGCGGCGCCTTCGATGCCGACGCGGGCGGCGGTGCTGGACCTGCTTTCGGGACCGGCAACAGAACATGCGCCGCAAATCAAGAACCGGGAGAGCGCTTCCCTAAGCTGAAATCACACGCCGCGTTCACGCAAGGGAGTTCCAGATGACCGAGTTCCAGCCTACCCCTTTCGACATCCCGTCAGATACCGGGGGCAAGGACATCGGGATCTTTCTGCCGATCGCCAACGGCGGCTGGATTCTCTCGAAGAACAAGCCGGAGCTAGACGGCTCCTATGCCTATAACCGGCAATGCGCGATCCTGGCCGAAGAGGCCGGTTTCGACTTCGTGATGTCGATGTCGAAGTTTCGCGGTTACGGCGGCGAGACCGATCACTGGAACAGCTCGCTCGATCCGGTGGTGCTGATGGCCGCGCTAGCCGAGGTGACGAGCAAGGTGAAGGTGTGGACCACGATCCACACGATCCTGCAGAACCCCGCGGTGGTCGCCAAGATTCTGGCGACACTCGATCAGGTGTCCAAGGGGCGCTCGGGCCTCAACGTGGTGACCGGCTCCTACAAGGGCGAATTCTCGCAGATGGGCGCATGGCCCGAAGGCGTCGATCACGATGCCCGCTACGACCTCGCCAAGGAGTGGGTCACGGCGGTGAAGCGCCTTTGGACCGAGGATTCGGTCACCATGGACGGCAAGTATTTCACGATGGACGAGTGCGAATCCTGGCCCAAGCCCGAAAAGCGCCCGTTCCTCGTCTGCGCCGGCTCCTCGAAAAAGGGCATGCGTTTCACCTCCGAGGAAATGGACGCGATCTTCCTCAGCGGCGGCGAACCTGCGGAGCTGGCCGAAGCCAGCCGCGCCGCCAAGGACGATGCTGCCGAACTGGACCGCTATGTGCGCACCTATTCGATGATGACCGTGGTCTTCGGCGACACCGACGAAGAGGCCGAGGCCATCGCCAGGCACTACACCGACGGGCTCGACGAGGGCGCGCTCCACGGCATGCTCAAGGCCTACGGTTTCCTCGACGAGGAGATCGGCAAGGAAAACGCCTTCGTGAAGAAGAGCCGCTCCGGCTTTATGGCCGCGCACGTGGTCGGCTCGACCGAAACCGTGATCGAGAAGCTGAGCGAGATCTTCGAAGTCTCGAACACCGACGGCCTGATGATGATCTTCCCGGATTACATGACCGGTATCCCCAAGTTCGGCAAGGAAGTGCTGCCGGTGCTGCGCGAACGCTTTCCCGGCAAGGTCAAGCTGACCGCCCATGGTTGAGGCCGCCGACCTTCCGCATATCGATGCGGGTGCGCTCAAGGACATGCTGCCGCCGGCGAAGACGGCCTTGGTGGTAGTCGATATCCAGACCGATTTCGCCGCGCCCCACGGTCTCGTTGGCAGCTTCGGCGCCGACATGACTACGGTCGAGGCCGCGATCGACCGGATCGAGGAACTGATCGCCGCCGCCCGTAAGGCCGGTGCCCATGTCGCCTTCATGCGTGTCGTCACGCGGCCCGAAACCGACACCGAGGCGCTCAAGACGCTGATGGTGCGCCGGGGCAGCCCGGGCGGCGAAGGGATCTGCCGCGCCGAGGGCGGCGGGGCAGATTACTATCGCGTCACGCCAGAACCGGGCGATATCGAGATAGAGAAGCTTATGTACGACAGCTTCCACGGCACCGATCTCGACGAGCAGCTCAAGGCGCGCGGTATCGACACGCTGGTGATGACCGGCGTCAGCACCGATTGCTGCGTCGATTCCACTGCGCGCACAGCGTTTCACAACGGCTACAACGTCTTCGTCGTGTCCGATGCCTGCGCGGCCTACGAGCCCGATCTGCATTCGGGCACGCTCAACGTCCTGCAGAAGAATCTGGCCCTGCTGGTCACCAGCGACGCCGTCGCCGGGGTCTGGTCTTGAAGCTTTCGGCCGCCACTTTCGTCGCGCGCGATGTCGATGCCCTTGCGGGTTTCTACGGCGCGGCACTGGGGCTGGCCGAGACTGTCGATGATTCCCCGCGCTATCGCGAGTTGGAAGGCGGAGGCGTGCGGGTCGGTTTCGCCTTTACCGGGGCCTACGAACTGCTGGGGCTTCAGGACGATGCCGAGGTTTCGGGCCTGCGCTCCTTCCTGACTTTCGAAGTTCCCGAAGCGGACATGGCTGAGGCGGTCGCACAAGCCGTGGGGCAGGGCGCCGCGCTGGTGAAAGCGCCGTATCGCACGCACTTCGGTGCGTTGCTGGCCGTCCTGCGCGATCCGGAGGGCAATGCGTTTCGCCTCGTCGGAGGCGCGGCATGATCCCCTACACGCCGCCGCGTGCCGCAAAGGACATTCCTGTCATCGATCTGACCGGCACCTTTGTCTCGGACGATGCGCGTGAGGATGCCGCGCGGCTGATCCATCGGGCCTGCCGCGAGACCGGATTTTTCTACGTCTCGGGCCACGGTATCGATCCTCTGCTGGTAGAGAGCCAGCTCGCCGCGGCGCGCCGGTTCTTCGCTCAATCGGACGAGGCCAAGCAGGCCGTGTCCAAGGCGCATTCGCCGCACTGGCGCGGCTATGAGGGCGTGGGTGCGCAAGTGCTCGATGCGGGCTCTGCGGCGGACCACAAGGAAAGCTTCGCCATTGCCATCGATCTCGCCGAGGACGATCCGCTCGTCGTCGCGGGTGTGCCGGGGCAGGGGCCGAACCTCTGGCCAGAGCATTTGCCCGGCTTTCGTGAACAGTTGCTCGCCTATCAGGGGGCCATGATCGACCTCGGTCGGCACCTCATGGGGCTGATCGCGATGTCGGTCGATCTCGACTACGGCTATTTCGCCGCGGGGCTCGATCAGCCGCAGTGCGGTGTGCGCTTGTTGCGCTATCCGCCGCAGCCGCAGGACAGCGCCGACAACGTGCTGGGCGCCGGCGCGCACTCGGACTGGGGCTCGATCACGATCCTGCTGCAGGATGGCAAGGCCGGTCTCGAAGTGCGCAATGCCGCGGGCGACTGGATCCTCGCGACGCCGATCCCGGGCACCTTCGTAATCAACATCGGCCAGATGGTCGAGCGCTTCACGGCAGGCATCTATCGCGCCAACCTGCACCGCGTGCGCAATGGCTCGCCCGATGCCGCGCGTTATTCGATCGCGAGCTTCTTCGAACTCGAACCGCTCTACCGCATGGGCCGCGCGCCGAGCTGCCCGCCCGATCGGGCCTATGAGGCCTTGGCCGACCTGACCGTGAGCGAACACATCGACCAGATGGCGCGCGCTTCCTACGCAGATGCCGGAGCCGATCAGCAATGAGCGAAACCCCGCCTGTTCCCGTCGACCTGCTGGTGCGCCATGCCTGGATCGTGACGATGGACGCGGAGCGCCGCATCTTTCGCGATGGCGCCATCGCCATCAAGGATGACCGCATTGTTGCCCTAGGGTCTTCCGATGAAGTCGAGCGATCGGTTTCTCCCCGCGAAGTGATCGAGGGAGCAGACCGCTTCGTGGTCACGCCAGGCTTCGTGAACGGCCATGTCCACATCACTGGCGAGCCGATCACGCGTGGCTCTGTGCCCGACAATACCGATTGGCGGACCAATGTCTTCGACTGGCTGATCCCGACCTACATGGCGCAGACGCCCGAGGACGAAGCGCTGTCGGCCACGCTCGCGGCACTGGAAATGCTGCGCACGGGCACGACATGTTTTGTCGAGGCGGGAACGATCCTCGACCTGCCGGCCGTCTTCGATGCGCTTGCCGCCACAGGGATTCGCGGACGCATTGGCCAGTGGGTGCAGGACCGGGCCTTTGCGCCGGACGACGATCAGGCAGCTATGACCGCGGGCGCTGTCGCCAAGCTGGAAGACCAGCTTTCGCGCTGGCCCGCTGCGGGCGATCCGCTGCTGGCGGGTTGGCCCTGTCTGGTCGGCCACAACACTGCCACCGATACGCTGTGGCGCGAGGCGACGGCGCTGGCCCGCGAGACCGGCTGCGGCGTGACCGCGCACATGAGCGCCGATCCGGCGGATCCCGATTTCTATCTGGCCGAAACCGGCCAGCGCCCGATCGTCCATCTCGCCGCGCTCGATGCGCTGGGGCCGCATCTCTCGCTGACCCACGGCATCTACCTCGATGCACAGGAAGTGGAACTGCTGGCGCAGAGCGGAACCACCGTCACGCATTGCCCGATGACGGCGATGAAGGGCGCTTACGGGGCCAGCTCGGCAGGGCGCTTCCCGGACATGGTGGCGCAAGGCGTCAACATTCAGCTCGGTACCGACGGCAATAACAACGGCAACGCTTCCGACATGATGCGCGCGATGTTCGCCAGCGCGGGGCTGTTCAAGGATGCGCTGCGCGATGCGGACATGTTCCCCGCCACGCGCGTGCTGGAAATGGCGACGGTCAATGGCGCGAAGGGCGCGCAGCTCTCGCATTGCATCGGTTCGCTCGAACCCGGCAAGAAAGCCGACTTCGTGCTGCACGACCGCAACCGGCCCGAGTGGCGGCCGCTGTTCAATGTCGTCAACCAGCTCGTCTATTCGGCGGATGGCAGAGGCATCCACAGCGTGTGGGTCGATGGCCAGCGCGTGGTCGACAACTATCGTTCGACGCTGATCGACGAAGAAAAGCTCTACGCGCAGATCGAGAAGGCAGGGGCGGCCGTTCTTGCGCGCGCAGGCATGGAGGTTCCCAGCACATGGCCGGTTCTTTGACGTCGCCCGTTCCCGGATACAGGAAGGGCTCGCCTCGCAGCGTCCTGATAGCCTGCACACTGGGCAATGCCGTGAGTGTGACACCGGCTGTCCATGCCGTCTTCGGGCTCTTTCTCGTGCCGCTCTCAGCACAGTTCGACTGGTCGCGCGCGAGCATTTCGGGTGTGCTGGGCATCCTCGCCCTGGTCGGAGCGGTATCCTATCCGATGATCGGGCGTTATGTGGACAAGCATGGCGCACGCGGGATGCTGTTGACCGGCGTGCTGGGCCTTGCCCTCTCGATCAGCGCGCTCGCCGCGACCACTGGCAGCCTGTTCCAGTTTTATGCGACCTTCACGGTTCTGGCGGTTTTCGGGGCGATGGCCGGCACGCCGATTTTCCAGAAAGTGATTGCCGACTGGTTCGAAGAGAACCGGGGTACGGCACTGGGTCTCAGCGCCGGTGGCGGCAATGGTCTGGGCTCGGTTGTGCTGCCAGTGCTGGCCGCGGTTCTGGTGCAGACATGGGGCTGGCGTGCTGGTTATCTGGGCATCAGCGGATTCATGCTGATCGTGGCGCTGCCGCTGCTCTGGCTGCTGCTGCGCGACAAGGCCGGCTCCGGCCATCATTCCGAAACGGCTGTCGCTCGCGAGGGCATGACCCTGGGCGAAGCCCTCCGCACGCCGGCCTTCTGGCTCACGCTGATTGCCGTGGCCGCAGGCGCTGGCGGCACGACGGCCGTGTTCAGCCACGTCGTGCCGATCCTCAGCGATCGCGGCTTCTCCGTCGCGACCGGCACGGCCGTGGTGAGCGTTTTCGCGCTGGTGACGTCGGCCTGGCAGGTTGCCACGGGGCGTATTATGGACCGGATCCAGACGCCGCGCGTAGCGGTGCCGATGTACCTCATGGCCGTGGTCGGCCTCATCCTGATCGAGACCGGCGGCAGCATGCCCGAACTGCTGATTGGCGGCGCGCTGCTGGGTGTGGGGCTCGGC
Organism: Novosphingobium indicum; assembly: GCF_014645195.1. GTDB lineage: Bacteria > Pseudomonadota > Alphaproteobacteria > Sphingomonadales > Sphingomonadaceae > Novosphingobium > Novosphingobium indicum. The sequence goes on from NZ_BMLK01000008.1 coordinate 60,507, forward strand.
GGCCAGTTCGGCGCCTTGCCCTACTTCGTCGCCCGCTATTTCGGCACACGCCATTTCGGCTCGGTGATCGGAGCGATGTATTCGGCGGTGATCGCCGCGCAGGGCACCACGCCGATCCTGCTCGACGCCGTATTCGACGCACAGCATTCCTATCGGCCGGCACTGCTGGGCGTGGGCGGAGCGCTGGTGGCCGGCGCGCTGCTGCTGATGTTCCTGCCGCGCTATGGCCGTCCGGCGGATACCGCCGAAGGCCTGATGGCCGTCGGCCATTGACACGAAGAACCACACCGATCCTGGGAGCTGCTGGTGGCTGACTATTCCGAACGAGACCTTTCCGGCGCGACTTTCAGCGATCCGGCCAAGGCCCCTTACACCGTCAGCGAGGAAGAGCGTGCGGCGATTGCCGAGGCCATCGATACCAAGGAGCTCGTCGAACTCGCTTTGACGCTGGGCAACATTCCCAGTCGCTCGCGTGAGGAACTTGCGGCGGCCGAATTCGTCCACGACTGGATGGCGAGGGAAGGCTTTTCGCCGCGCAAGGTTGGCGCGACCCCGGAGCGGCCGAATGTGATCGGCGAATATGGCGGCTCGGGACGCGGCGCGAATCTGCTGTTCACGGCGCATCTCGACACCGAGAGCCCGAGCGGCATGCGCGAGCATGACAAGTTCCGCTACCGTGAGAGCACGCTCGCCGATCCCGAGTGGACGCAGTGCTGGCAGGATGAGGAAGGGTGCATTCGCGGCTATCCGGTCACCAACGACCGCGGGCCGATGTCGTGCTTCCTGATCGCCGCCAAGGCGCTGCGCAAGGCGGGGATCGGCCTTGCCGGCAAGTGCTGGCTCACAGCTTGTCCCGGCGAGATCGGCCCCGAACCGATCGAGGAATTTTCCGGCATCGACTGGAATGGCAAGGATATCGGCGCGCACTACCTGTTCCACCACGGCGGGGTCGCACCCGACTATGCGATTGCAGCGGAAGGGACAGACTACGGCCTGACGTGGCAGGGATCGGGCTATGCGCTGTTTCGGGTGCGCATCTTCGGGCAGGGCGTCTTCTCGCCGATCCTCGATGCTCCCGCCGATGCGCGGGCCCATCCCAACCCGATCTATCGTCTGGGACCGGTGATCGACGCGCTTCACGCCTGGGGACTGGCGTTCGAACAGAGCAGCCGGATCGAAACCGAAAGCGGCCCGGTTGCGCCCAAGGTGCAGATCGCCTCGGTGCGCGGGGGCATGCCGATAGATTTCGGCGCGGGCACGGAAGTCTGCGCGCTCTACATCGATGTGTCGCTCAACCCGCGCCAGAAGGCGGCGGATGCCTGGCACGGTATCATGGAGGCCATGCGCGGGGTCGATGTCGAGGGTTTCGATGTCGAGCCAGTGGTTGTGCGCCACGGTTTCGAGGCGCGGCCGGACGAGGTGGCGCCGCTGGTCGGCGCAGTCGATGCGGCTACCCGCCTTGCGCGAGGCGCTCCTCTGGAACCGGCGCACCCGGTCTATTCCAGCATGTGGCGCGATCATAACGTGTTCAACATGCACCGCGTGCCTGCGGTTACCACCGGCATGCCTCGCTGGCGACCGACGCCGGAGGACATGGCTTCCAGTGCGCTGGTCTATGCGCTGACGATGCTGGCGGTGTGCGGACGGGGAGAGGCGCCGGCGCTGTCGGGAGGCAGCACGAGCGTGTATGGAAACGAAACACCGTTTGCGAACAGTTGATCAGGAGCCTTGCCGGTTGGGGCAACGCTGGATAGACGGTCCCCAAGGTCGTCAAATTAAGAAGCGTTCACTGCCGGGACAGGATGCCGCCAACTATGGGTGGGTTCTGGATTGCGAATAACAACCAACGTCTATCCGAAGGAACAGCGGCGCGATGCCTGGCGCTTCGCGCTCAAGCGCCTGTCGCTCACGCTCGATGAAGCGGACGAGGCGACGCTTTATGGCGAACTGATTCATTTCCGTTCCAGTACCAATATCGACTTTATCCGCGTGACCGGCACACCGCAGTCGTGGTCGATCGACTTTCGTGAACAGCCTCAGACTTACTGGCTCGCCATGATTCTCGACGGCACGGCCACCATGCGCGACGGCGCGCAGGAGATCAGGCTGGGCGATGGCGAGATTATCTGCGGGCGCGGGGATTCGCCGGTCCATCTCGCGTTCGCGGGCGACAACCGCAGCCTGATCGTGCAAGTGCCGCACAGCGAACTGTCGATGCGCCTGAAGACACCGATCGGCGGCACACCGCGCAAGATTGCCACCGACACCGGCACCGCCCGCGTCTTCGCCGGCATGCTGCGCTCGCTGGCCGAAACGATCTCTGACATCACCACCGACCAGGCCCGGCCGGTGGAGCTGGCCTTTCCCGAATTCCTCGTCACCAGCCTGCTCGACAACGCCCCGGCCAAGGCGCTCGGCGGCGCGGCGGGCATGCGGGCGGCGCTGCTCGAACGCATCTTCCAGACCATCGAGATCCGCTTGTCGGACCCCGATCTCAACTACCAGCAGGTCGCCGCCGAACACGGCATTTCGCCGCGCTATCTGCAAAAGCTGTTCGAATCGATCAACGATTCCTTCGGGCACTACGTCAAGGTCCGCCGCCTCGAGCGTTGCCGGCTCGATTTGCGCAGCCCGCTTCACGTGCAGAAGTCGATCTCCGACATCCTGTTCGAATGGGGCTTCAACGATTCCGCCTCGTTCAGCCGCGCCTTCCGCGAGCAGTACGGCATATCCCCGCGCGAATACCGCAAGGCGCAGCCGCAGGAACAGGAAGCGGTCGAACTTCTGCGCCGCGGCCGTCCGGCAAAGGGTGAACGAGTTGCTGCCAAAGCCGGGCCTGCAGCCGACGAGAAACCGTCAGACACCGTCGAGGAGCCGGAATACCAGGCTGAACCGGAGAACGAGGATGATGACAGCTGCACCGCGACGACGGTCGATGCCTCGCAATTCACCGATGGCCAGCCGGTCCGCCACCACCATCTCCCGGTCTCGCCGGAGACGGTGCATTGGGGTTACTTCAGCAAGGATCTGAAACCGGCCCTCCACGTTCGCTCGGGAGACTTCGTCACCATCGAGACGCTGACCCATCACGCCAACGACGATCCGGAACGCATGGTCAGTGGCGACGAAGGGGCGGAGAGCGTCTACCACTGGGATGAGAACGGCAAGGCGATCGAACGGCGCGGCGCCGGGCCGATGGATGCCAGCGCGTTCGGACGCGGGCCGGGTGAGGGGTTCGGCGTGCACATCTGCACCGGCCCCATCGCGCTTGAAGGCGCCATGCCCGGCGACCTCATCGAAGTGCGCATTCTCGATCTCAAGCCGCGGCCGAGCGGGAATCCGCGCTTTGCCGGCAAGTGCTTCGGCAGCAATGCGGCGACCTACTGGGGCTTTCACTACCACGATCTGCTGACCGAGCCGAAGATGCGCGAAGTCGTGACGATCTACGAGGTCGAAGCGACCGGCGCGCGCATGCCCACCGCCCATGCGGTCTACTCCTATCGCTGGACCGAGCAGATCGATCCTTCGGGCGTGAAGCATCCCCGCTACGACTATCCCGGCGTTCCGGTCGATCCGGCGACGGTTGAGCGCAACTACGATGTGCTGCGCAACGTGGAGATTCCGATCCGCCCCCACTTCGGCGTGATCGCCGTGGCCCCTGCGCACAATGGCCTGATCGACTCCGTTCCGCCGGCCTCCTACGGCGGCAACCTCGACAACTGGCGAACCGGGCCGGGCGCACGGGTGTTCCTGCCGGTACAGGTGCCGGGCGCCTTGCTGTCGCTGGGCGATCCGCATGCCTCGCAGGGCGACAGCGAACTGTGCGGGACTGCCATCGAATGCTCGATGACGGCGCTGATCCAGATCGTGCACCACAAGGCTGCCGGGCTGATGGACCAGCTCAAGGATGTCGACTACCCACTGATCGAGACCGAGACCGAATGGGTGATCATGGGCTTCAGCCATCCCGACTATCTCAAGGAACTCGGCCAAGACGCGCAGAGCGAAGTCTACAAGCAGAGCTCGATCGATTCCGCCATGCGCGATGCCTTCCGCAAGGCGCGGCGATTCCTGATGACAGCAAAGCAGCTGAGCGAGGACGAGGCGATCTCGCTGCTCTCGGTCGGTGTCGACTTCGGGGTAAGTCAGGTCGTGAACGGCAACTTCGGCGTGCATGCGGTGATCCGCAAGGCGCTGTTCACCAGCTAGCGCTTTGCCATCGCGAGAGTCGCGCGGTCGATGGCTGCGCGCAGCTTCCACGTCCGAGCCATGAAGGGGCCGGGCGTGAGCTCGTTGGTCATTAAGATGGTGACGATCTTGTGGACGGGATCGGCGAAGAAATAGGAGTTGGCCGAGCCAGACCAGCTTCCCGCGCCGACGGGAACCCCGCCGCGCGCTTCCGTTCCGGCATCGCCGATGCCGAGGCCCAGGCCGAACGGGATGTCGAGATCGGGGCCGCCACCGGTGCGCAGGCGCGGTGAGAACATGGCATCGACGCTGGCAGCAGAAAGCACGCGCTGACCGTGCCACACACCCCGGTTCGCCAACATCTGCGCGAAATGGCGGTAATCTTCCAGCGTTCCGGCGAGAGCCCCGCCGCCATCGCGCAGGCGGGCAGGGTCGCGGTATTCTGAGGTTTCCAGCCGGTCGACGGCCTTGAGCCCCTGCGCCGTGGCGCTGTACTCGACGACAAGGCGCGAGGCCTTTTCGTCGCTGACGACGAAGGTCGTATCCGTCATCTCCAGGGGATCGAAAATGTGCGTCTGGAAGTAAGCGTCGAGCGTTTCGCCGCTGACCTTTTCGATCAGGGCGCCGAGCACGGTTGTCGAGAAACCGTAGCTGAAGCGATCGCCTGGCTGGTGGAGAAGCGGTGCCTTGCCCAGCCGCGTGATGAGTTCGTCCAGTGATCCGGCGGGGCTGACTTGCGATTTACCGCTGGTGACCGGGGTCGCGCGACCTACGCCGTGCGTCCGATAGTAGCGATGGACAGGCGTATCGCCCATGAACTCATAGGTGATGCCCGAGGTGTGGGTGAGCAGGTCGAGGATGGTGACGGGGCGTTCTGCCGAAACGGTCCGCACCGGATCGCTGGCTGTGCCATCCCATACCTGCAGGTCAGCCAACTCGGGAAGATAGACACCGATTGGGTCATCGAGTGCTAGCTTGCCCGCTTCCGCGAGTTGCAGGATCGCGACGGTCGTGATCGGTTTCGACATCGAATAGAGCCGGAAGATCGCATCCCGTGCGATCGGCTTGCCTCTCTCGATGTCCGCAAAGCCCGTTGTGATTTCGATGAGGGGCTTTCCGTCCTGCTCAATCAGTACCAGAGCTTGCGGCAGTTCCCCCGCAGCGATCATCGCATCGAGCGTCGCGCGCAGGGTTTCTTCCGCAGACGCTGTAGTCTCGGTGGTGGCAGCAGGCGCGGCACAGGGCAGCAGCGCCGTTGCTGCGAGCAGCCAGGGCAGTAACCTCAGAACGGCTTGTCGCCCGCAATCGTCACGCGATAGCCGGAGCGGGTCTCGGGGAAATAATCCCACACCGCGAAGTGTTGCGTGCAGCGGTTGTCCCAGAACGCGATCGAGTGCGGCTGCCAGCGAAAGCGGACGTGGTAGTTGGCGTTCTTGATGTGCTCATAGAGGAACGCGAGCACGGCATCGCTCTCCTCCTGTGACAGTTCGTTGATCTTCGTCGTGTAGGACGAGTTCACATAGATAAGTTTCTTTCCGGTGACCGGATGGACGCGGATGACCGGGTGCGAATTGCACTCGTAGGTCTTGTCCACGTCGGGGAAGAGCGCCTTGTAGACCGGATTGGCGTCATGGACCGCGGTGAGCGGTTCGAGGAACGCCTTCATCGGCTCGGAAAGGCCGTCGTAAGCGGCATACATGCTCGCGAACAGCGTATCGCCACCGAATTCGGGCAGCGTGTGCATGTAGAGGATCGAGCCCATCGGCGGATCGGGATCGCACGAGAGGTCCGAGTGCCACTTTTCGCCGGCGACAAACTTGCTGTGCTCGTCGGCATGGATGGCGACGACTTCCGGATGATCGTCGAGGCCCTTCACGGCGGAATGCATGTGCAGGTCGCCGAAGGCGCGGCCAAGAGCCTTGTGGGCTTCGTGATCGATTTCCTGATCGCGGAAGAACACCACCTGATGCTTCATCAGCGCATCGTGGATTTCCGCATAGGTCTGATTGCCCAGCGGTTCGCGCAAGTCGACGCCGAAGATTTCCGCGCCGATCCGCTTGGTCATCGGGCGCACATCGATCAGTTCGTAACCCATCGTCATTCTCCGTAGCCGCCTTGCGAGGCAGGTGTGTGCCGGGTGGTTGGGACCGCTTTACCCGGCACACGTTCAGTCAAGTCGGACCGTGGTTCCGGTCGTTAATCGGGATCCTTGACGGTGCCCTTTTCAGGGAAGATCCGCCGTTCGATCTTGCAGTGGATGCCCTGGGTGCCATCGACCACCTGGGTCACGCCGAAGTCGGCGGCGACGCTCATCAGCGAGTAGCCGTCGTGGCGCGAAAGGCCCTGATGCTCGGTGAGCAGGTGAAGCATGTCGAGCGAGGCGCCCTTCATGGCTTCGTCGAGGTCCTCGCCGAAGCCGTGGACGATCCAGCAATCGGGCGTTTCCAGCAGCGGCGACGGGAAGGCGAAGTCCTTGCGCAGGATGATCTGGAACAGCACGTCGAGCGAGGCCTCGATGGCGGTCCCGCTGATCTCGCCGTCGCCCTGGCTGACGTGGGGATCGCCGATCGAGAACAGCCCGCCCTTCACCTGCACCGGATAGTACATCGTTGCGCCGGCGCCGATGCGCCAGTTGTCGATGTTGCCGCCATGCAGACCCGGCGGGATCGTGCTGACACGCTCGTTCACGGCCGGCGCGACACCGGCGGTGCCAAGGTGCGGGCGCGCGGGCAAGGTGATGCCGGGTAGCGCCGGCGAGCGGTCGCATTCGGGGCAATGGGTGATGCGGCCCGGCTCCGTGTAGACGCCGTCCACATCGTAGGCATAAAGCGCGCTGGCCGTATTCGCATTGGGATCAAGCTTGTAGATCGTCACGCGCTCGGTCTTGCCGAATTCCTCGTAGAGGTGGCCCCAGTTGGCCTGCAGGTTCGACCCGTAGTTCATGCGCGGGCGCATCTCGAAATAGCGCACTTCCAGCATGTCGCCGGGTTCGGCACCTTCGACGTAGATCGGCCCGGTCATGATGTGGCAACCCGGCGCGCGCGTGGTCGGATCGACCTCGGTGAAGATGCGCTTGATCTCGTCGTCGAACATCAGGTCCGGATCGTCGCCCGCGTGATGGGTAACTGCCTGCGCCTGGATCAGGTCACCGCTCTTGACGGTCAGCGCCGGTTTGATCTCCGGCGAGAAATAACCCCAATGCACCGTTTCAGGCGTTGCCCTGAGGTGGTGGAGCGCGCTCGGCTGAACGGCCTCCTTGGCGGCATCGGGCTTTAGGCTGATCAGTCCCATCTGAACTCCTGTTGGGCAGGTTGAAAGGTGCGACCCGAAGTCATGCAGCGTCGATGAGGATGCTTGTCATGCTCAGGGACTTGTGTTGGATGAAATGCGGTGCGAATTCGGCCTTCTCGCCTTCGTGGCGGGCGCCGAGAACGTAGAGCAGCGGCAGGAAATGGTCGGAACTGGGCACCGAAAGGCGCGCGGCATCGCCCATCGCCTCGTAATCGATCACCGTTTGCGGCGTATCGCTGGCAATGGCTTCGCACATCGTCGCGTTGAACTGTTCGGCCCAGGGATAGGGCGTTGCTGCCGGGTTGCCCCAGTCCATCGCGGGCAGGTTGTGGACGATGTTGCCGGTGCCCATGATCAGCACGCCTTCATCGCGCAGCGGGCGCAGCATGCGGCCGACTTCCCAGTGCTCGGCGGTCGACTTGCCGACGTCCATGCCGAGCTGGATCACCGGAATGTCCGCTTCGGGATAGGCGTGGACCAGCACCGACCATGTACCGTGATCGAGGCCCCAGTTGGCATCGAGCTTGACCGGCATGGGGGCGAGCAGTTCCTGCACGCGGGCGGCCAGTTCCGGATCGCCGGGGGCCGGGTATTGCATGTCGAACAGGGCCTGCGGAAACGCCCCGAAATCGTGGATCGTGCGCGGCTGCGCCATTGCCGTCACTGCAGTGCCACGCGTCTGCCAGTGGGCCGAGATGCACAGGATCGCCTTGGGCTTGCCGATGCGGGCAGCCATGTCGTTCCACGTCTTCGTGACGGCATTCTTTTCCAGCGCGATCATCGGGCTGCCATGTCCGAAGAAGACAATCGGAAGACGGCTCATCGTAAATGGCTCCATTCGCATTTCCGCAGCGTGCTGACCCGGGGCTCGCGGATGTTATTTCCGTGTTTCGAGGGAAGGCTATGCCGGGGGTGGGCTCCGGTCTTGCGGCGATGCGCACAAGAACTTGTCGCGCTGCAGCAAGACCGAAGCCTGATCCGACCTATTCGCGGGTGAAATTGTCCGGAATCTGGGGGTTGTCGCCGCCCTTGATCCACAGGATGATTTCATTGCCCCAGGGGTCGCGGAAGGCCCAGTTGAAGCCGTTGAATTCCTTCCAGTAGTGATTGCGCCACAGCACGGTCGCACCCAGCTTTTCCGCCGTTTCGAGAATGCGCTCGGGCGTGTCGTCCTCGCTGACCAGAATCCAGACGCGCGCCTTGCGGCCTTCGGTGGCAAGCGTGCGCGGTTCGACGCCTTCCGGATCGGGGTGGGGGCGGGAATTCCGGGCATCGGAAATACCGAAGTGAAGATTGCCGATCTCGCTGTCGGAACCGTCCTTGTTCTTGAAGAAGCCGCCCGGAACCATGCGGTGGAACAGCCCGCCCATCCGCGGATCGTCCTCCCAGCCGAAGACTTCGGCGTAGAATTTGCCGGCCTTGTCCGGGTCGTCCGAGGCGAAGTCGAAGAAAATCAGGCTGTTGGTCATCAGGAACTCCCTTGTCGTTGGACCAAGGCCTAGCCGAGGGAAGGAACTTTGCTCGGCACCGCGCGCACGAATCCTTGATTGCCCGCGCCAGCCCGTTGTCACGCGGACGGCACGTAAAAAGGCGGCGTCCGAACTGGTCGGACGCCGCAGCCGTCGGGAATGAAAAACCGGGTTGGTGCGCTCAGGCCGCGCCGGTCCGCTTGATCTGGGTCACCGGAGCCGAGGGGCCGCGACGGCGGTCCCTCTCGGCCCAGTAGCGATCGACCAGCCAGACATTGAGCAGGCGCTGGGCGCCTTCCTGCCAGGAGTAGCGGCCGCGCGGTGCGTGCTTGGAACGAAGGCCTTGCTGGACCAGTTCGTCGACGTGGAAATCCTGGCCGACGATCTGCTCGACCGCTGCATCGTTCATCTTCATCTTCTGCTCGTAGAGCGGATCGTCCATCGCTTCGGGCATCATCAGCGTGCCGATGGTCAATGCGTGCGACTCCGCCGAACGCGGGTCCATGATGAGGTAGAGCACGGTGTCGTTCAGTACGACCAGCGAGAGGCTGGGCGGGAGATTGACGAAGAGCAGGCGGTTCTGTTCTTCCTCGGTCAGCTTCGGGAAGACCGGGAAGACCGCACGCTGCGTCGCGTTGAAGGCGGCGTTCTTGTGAAGCGTGCCGTTGAGCCGGTAGTAGGCGGCGGAATCCACCGGAACTTCGGGGAAGCTGGCAAGGCCGCTCGGAATGAAGTCGTGCAGCGGGCCCGCGTGCAGACGACTGGCGTGATAGCCGTCGTTGTTGTTTTCCAGCATGACCTTCCAGTTCCATGGGAAGATCGTCGGTTCCTCGGGGCGTGGGCCGCGCAGCGCGGCGAAATCGTAGTTGGCAACAACCGGCTCCAGCGCGGCAAGGCGCGGGGTGAGCGGCTCGGCCTCGGGATCGAGGTTGATGAAGACGAAGCCGTGCCAGATTTCGTGGCGGATTTCGGGCAGGGCGGCGGCCTTCTTGTCGAAGTTGCAGGTGCGGTTCATCGCCGGCGCGCCGACGAGGGCGCCGTCGAGATCGTAGGTCCAGTGGTGATAAGGGCACACGAAAGCGCGGGTATTGCCGTGGCCCTCGGCCACCAGCATCGCGCGGTGCTGACAAACGGCGGAAAGCGCCTTGATCGTTCCGTCGCGCGTCCTGGTGACGATGATCGGCTCGTCCGCGCGGGTGACGGTGAAGAAGTCACCCGGCTCCTCGAGCCATTCCTCGCGGCCGACACAGAGCCATTCGCGCTGGAACAGGGCGTCCATCTCGAAGTGGTGGAATTCCTCGCTGGTGTAGCAGACCGGAGGCAGGGTTTCGGCCTCCAGCGTGTCCAGCCTGGAGCTGGCGAGACTGTCGAAGAACTGATCTGTGAGGATGGTCATTGGGGCCTGCTTCCGTTTTGCGCGAACCGGTGAAATGCGCTTCGTGCGCGACTTGCTATGTCGGTGACGTTAGCGGCATTGTCGGGAAGCGGCTTTGCGCTGGGCGCAGTGTTTTTTGGCACGGGTTCCGGGGCTCATTCCGCCGGGACCAGGTCCCCCACTTCTTCGCCGTTTTCGCTGACTGCGGCGGCTTCCTCGTTCTCCTTCGGCGCGCGCAGGAACAGGATGGCGATGCCGGTGGCGGCAAGAAGCAGCATGGAGAAGATCAGCATGGCCGGCGCGTAGCTGCCGGTCACGTCGGCTATCCGGCCCGCCCCGATCGGGCCGAGCACCGCCAGCGTCGTCGCGGTGGTGGCCATGGCGGTCATGTCGCCTGCGATAGCGGCGCCGAAGTAGCGCAGGATGAGGACATGGGCCGAAAGCCAGGCCATGCCCCAGCCGGTGCCGAACAGAACGGCGGCGACGCAGGCGATGAGCACGACCGGGGTGGACCACAGCAGCGCCATCGCCGCAGCCTGCAGCGCAAGCCCGGCGATCAGGATGCGGCGCGGATCGTGGCGTTCGCACACCGCGCCGGTGATGCCCTTGGCGCCGGTTCCGGCAAAGGCCAGCAGGCTCATGGCGATCGCGCCGGGCGCCGCGCCTTCGCCAAGCGTGGCGATATGGGCGACAAGGGTAGAGTGCGTGGTGGTGACGACCATCTGGACCACAGTCATGATCGTGGCGAGCACCATGAAGGTCGGGCTGCGCAAAGCCTTGCGAACGGTCCAGCCGGTGGCATTTCTTGTCGCCGGATTGGCGTCGCCGCCCGCGACGCCCTTCACCTGTTCGACGGTTTCCACCTTGGTCGCATCGCGCACGCAGATTAGACAGATTAGACCGACGAGGGCGGCGCAGATCGCCATGACCAGCCAGTGCAGCCGCCAGTCGCCGGTCAGGCCGACGATGGTGCCGACGATCAGCGGACCGGCAATGCCGCCTGACGAGCCGATCATGAAGTAGAAGCCGATCATGCGGGCAGAGGTGCGCGGAAACCACGTCGCCAGCAGGTAGACGGCAGGCGAGGGGGCGGCGAGCGTGAAGCCGATGCCCATCAGCGTGGTCGCTACGAAGAAAAAGGTGAGATCGCTGATCATGGATGCGATCAGGAAGCCGGCCGCCAGAACCAGGCACCCCGCGAACATGGTCAAGCGCGTGCCGATCATCTTCATCAGCACCGGTGGGAGCGGGCTGGCGATGCCGCAGGCAAGCCCCAGCAGCGAGAAGCTGAGGCCGGCGGCCGCCTTGGACCAGCTCAGCTCGGCGACCATGGTGTAGAGAACGTATCCCAGCGAGGTGAAGGTCGTGGCCGTTACGAAGAAGAAGGCAAGCGAAGCGGCAAACATGACCTGTGCGTTGCGGGGCATGGTCTCTCCAGCATTGGGGGGCGGACGAATCCGGGAAATGCGTCAGTAAGCAGGCTGTCACGGGGTGGGCGCGCACTCTTGATAGTATGCGCCTGAAGATTTGATCGTGGCCTTTAGGGGCAGGCTTTGCCCCGTACACGCGAAAAGGGCGCGGTGACTTTCGTCACCACGCCCTCCTCCCTGTCTTCCGAAAGCGTTCCGGCGGATCAGAACTTGTAGCCGAAGGACACGATCACCTGCCGCGGCGGGATATAGGTGTCCATCACTTGGGCCGAACCGTAAGGATCGGAGAAGCGCGAGTTGATACCGTTCTTGTCGAACAGGTTGATCACGCGCAGGGTGATGTCGGTGTTGGTGCCTTCCGGCTCGTACTTCGCCATCAGGTTGACCTGGGTGTAGGACGGCGTGAGGTCGATCGCGCCGTCGTTGAACAGACGGTACTGGTACTTGCCGCGATAGATCAGCTGGGCGCGGCCGGTCAGCTCGCCCGGACCGACCTTGCCGTTCCAGGTCGCGGCGATGTTGCCCTGCCAGCGCGGCAGCTTGGGAACGCGGTTGCCCTTGATGTCGGCGCGGGCCGCATCGCGAGCGACCGATGCCGCGTAGAAGTTGTTCCAGAACAGCCAGTCGGGATAGCCCGCCGTGTTCTGCGCCGAGGTGGCAGCGGCCGGGTCGAGCGCCAGATAGTGCGAGGTGAACTCGCCTTCGAGCCACGACAGCGAGGCGTCGAAGCGCAGCCCGTCGGTCGGGGCCCAGATGCCTTCGACCTCGATGCCGTAGACGCGGGCCTTGGGCGCATTGCTGATGCCCTCACCGTAAAGCACGGGATCTTCCTCGAGGAACTGCATGTTCTTGTAGTTATAGAGGAAGCCCGAAGCGTTCAGCTGCAGCGTATCGCCGAGGAAGCGGTTCTTCGTACCGATTTCGAAGGAGTCGACCGTCTCGTCCTTATAGGTCGGCTTGATCGAATCTTCCCAGCCGAAGATGCAGTAGGCACCGCCGCAAGCCGAAGAGGCGCTGTTGATGCCGCCCGGCTTGAAGCCGCGCGTCCAGCTCGCATAGAGCATGTTATCGGGGCTGAACTGGTATTCCAGCGCCACCTTGCCGGTCCATGCATCGGTCTTGCGCGAGCCGGTCGAGGAGGGCTGCAGGAACGCGCCCGAGGTCTGGCTGGAGGCACCGCCCGAAGCGCTGTCGAACATGCCCGAGGCCTTGTCGTGGTTGTAGCGCGCGCCGGCGGTCACCTTAAGCTCGGGCGTCAGTTCGTAGGTGCCCTGGGCGTAGAACGCGTAGAGTTCACGCTTGATCGAGGATAGCTCGGCATAAGTGATGATGCCGACGGCCGGATCGTTCCACGGCGTGTCCAGCGGCAGCACCGGGCGCAGGATCTGGTCGTCCGAGCCGCGATACTCGTTGATGTACTGGCTGTTCTTCGAGTGCAGGTAGACACCGCCGACGACCCAGGAGAGCGGACCGCCATGGTTGGAGGTCAGGTTGACTTCCTGGCTCCAGCTTTCGGTGTCCGCTTCCCACAGCGGAACGTGGTCGTAGGTCGATCCGCCATAGGTGAGGGGGCTGAACGTCAGATCGTAGAACAGGTCGGAGTCGAGGCCGTCCGCGTCCCAGGCCTGCTCGGAATGCAGCTTCTGGTAGCCGGTGATCGACTTGATCACGGCGAACGGCGTCTCGTAGCGCATCACGCCCGAATAGAACTGCGTCTTGACCACCGAGCGGCCCGGATAGTCCTGCGTCAGCACGCGCGGATCGGGCTCGGGATCGAGAATGTTTTTCTGCGCCGGGCCGTTGGTCTCGCTGTTATACTGGATCGTGTTCAGCGTGATCGAGAAGTTCGAGGTGGGCGACCACTTCGCGCCGAGGCGCCAGCCGGTGTTGTCCTCGTCGTCGAGATCGTACTTTTCGAAGCCGGGCACTTCGGTTGCATAGGCGTAGCCGTCGTGCTTCGTGAACTGGAACGCGCCGCGGACCGCCAGCGTGTCGCTGAGCGGAACGTTGAGGGCGGCGCTGCCTTCCTTGTAGTTGTAGTTGCCGATGCCCGCCTTCACGTAGCCGGTCGTCTCGTCGGTGGTCGGTTCGATCGAGACCACGTTGATAGTGCCGCCGGTCGAGCCCTGGCCGAACAGCGTGCCCTGCGGGCCGCGCAGTACTTCTACTTGAGCCACGTCGATGAAGGCCGCGCTCGCGGCGATCGAGTTGAAGATATAGACGCCGTCGATGTGATAGGAGACGCCCGGCTGGGTGTTGGTGTTCTCGGGCGTTTCCGAGCCGATGCCGCGGATCGAGATGATCCGCTCGCCGCCACCGCTGCGAGCGACGACAAGACCCGGAACCGTGCCGTTGAGGCCGGTGATGTCGTTGATGTTGGCCGCTTCGAGCTGGTCGGACGTAACCGCGCTGACGGAAAGCGGCGCGTCCTGCAGGCTGACTTCGCGACGTTCTGCCGTCACGACGATGTCGGTAATGCCGCTGGCGGCTGCTGCGGCTCCGGCAACCGGAGGGGCGGCAGTCTCGGCTTCGTCCGCATGTGCGGTGCCCGATGCGAGCGCGAGAAGGGAAATGCCGGATGCGTATGCGAAGGCTATGTAGGACTTGCGAGTCATGAATGCTCCCCGAACTGGACGTCTGAACGATTCCCGGGCTTTGCGGCTCGTGGTTGTGTGACAGTGGCCGCTTGCAGGGAAACTTGGCCGCAGTGCGGAGCGCGGTCTTGTGCAATTGCGAATAAGTACTTGACTGGAGAGCCCCGGAGGCAGGGCGTGAGGCAAGAGATTGTGGCAGTTTTTCGCCATTTTTCGTGATTTCGGGGAATTTCTTGCTGCTCGCGCCCGTTTGGTTGCACTGCGCAAGACCGGGCCATGGCGCCTCGCGTCAAGGGAGCAGCGTGCTCAGCGACAAGACCTGCGGGGGCAGGGCTGCCACAGGCGGGGCAAGGCCCAAGACCTTGCAGGAGGATGCCCCGCCATGACGACCAGTCCCTTATCCCAGCCGCTCGCAACCCGCATGCTTGGCCGCACCGGTATGGAGATCACCCGCGTCGGTTTTGGCGCCTGGGCCATTGGCGGACCCGACTGGGCGGTCGGCTGGGGGGCGCAGGACGATGCCGATTCCATCCGCGCGATCCGGCATGCGGTCGATCGCGGGGTGAACTGGATCGATACCGCGGCGATCTACGGCCTCGGTCACTCGGAGAAAGTCGTTGCCAGGGCATTGGCGGAAATGCCGGCGGGCCAGCGGCCCTATGTCTTCACCAAGTGCGGGCAGGTCTGGGACCCGGAAGACCGCAACAGCAAGATCCGCGTCGGGCGGCGCGAGTCGATCATGCAGGAATGCGAGGATTCGCTGCGCCGGCTGAATGTCGATGTGATCGACCTGTTCCAGATGCACTGGCCGGCCGAAGACGGCAGCGCGCTCGAGGAATACTGGGAGGCGCTCCTGGACCTGAAGGCGCAGGGCAAAGTGCGGGCCGTCGGGCTTTCCAACCACAGTGCGGATCAGCTCGAGCAGGCCGAGAAGCTGGGGCACGTCGATACGCTGCAACCTCCGCTCTCCGCGATCAAGCGCGGCGCCATCGAGCGCGAGCTGCCGTGGTGCCTCGTCCATGACACCGGTGTGATCGTCTATAGCCCGATGCAGTCGGGTCTGCTGACGGGCGGCTTTTCCGTCGAGCGTGTCGCGGGCCTGCCCGATGACGACTGGCGCTCCAGCCATCCCGACTTCACCGGAGAGGCGCTGCTGCAGAACCTGCAGGTCGCCGAAGCGCTCAAGCCGGTTGCCGAGAAGTACGGCGTGTCGCAGGCTGCGGTCGCGGTGGCCTGGGTCCTCGCGGTGCCGGGCGTGACCGGCGCGATCGTCGGCGCGCGCAGTCCGGCACAGGTCGATGGCTGGGTGGCTGCGGCTGGTCTCGAACTGACCGGAGAAGATCTCTCGCATATTGCAGACGCCATTCGCGCGTCAGGCGCGGGCATCGGCCCCGGTTTCGGTTGAACCGCCCATGCAGCGCCTGATCGCCCGCCTCAATATCGATCCCTATCTGCTGCTGCTGGTCTCGACCGTGGCGCTCGCCTCGGTGCTGCCGGCGCGGGGCGTCTTCGCGGACATTGCCGGCGGTGTGGTCGATGCGGGCATCGCGCTGCTCTTCTTCCTGCACGGGGCGAAGCTGTCGCGCGAAGCGATCCTGGACGGCGCGCGGGCGTGGAAACTGCACCTCTCGGTCGCGTCGCTCACATTCGTGCTGTTCCCGCTGATCGGCCTCGCCATTTCATCGATACCGGGCCTTGGGCCGGAACTGGCCATGGGGCTGATGTTTCTCACGCTGCTGCCATCCACCGTGCAGTCTTCCATCGCCTTCACCGCGATCGCCGGCGGCAATGTGGCGGCGGCGGTGTGCAGTGCATCGTTCTCTAACCTTGCGGGTATATTTCTCACGCCGCTGCTCACAGCCCTGCTGATCACGGGCAAGCAAGGGGGCTTCTCGACCGATCCGGTGGTGGCGATTTCGCTGCAGCTGCTGCTGCCGTTCCTGTTCGGACAGGCCCTTCGGCCATGGATCGGCAGCTTCGTCACGCGGCACAAGAAAGTGCTCGGCTACGTGGATCGCGGATCGATCCTGCTGGTGGTCTACACCGCTTTCGGCGCCGCGGTCCTCGAAGGCCTGTGGAGCGAAGTGACGCCGAGTGAACTGGGACTGATTGCCGGGCTCTCACTCGCCATGCTGGCGCTGGTCCTCATGGCTGCGGTGCTGATGGGCCGGGTACTGGGCTTTTCACGCGAAGACCGCATTGTTCTCGTCTTCTGCGGCTCCAAGAAGAGCCTGGCCACGGGCGTGCCGCTCGCCAGCGTGCTGTTCGCCTCGTCGCAGGTTGGCGCCATCGTGCTGCCGCTGATGTTCTTTCACCAGATCCAGCTGATGGTCTGCGCCGTCCTCGCCCGCCGCTTCGCGAAGGCAGGGTAAGCGGCGGTTTCCCGCGCTGGGAATGATCAATGGAGGAATTGGTCGGGGAGACAGGATTCGAACCTGCGACATCCTGCTCCCAAAGCGAGACGTTATCCAATCAAATCAATAAGAAGCATGTAAACCATGCCACCAATGACGCCAATGGATTCAATCGCTTACAGAACCCGTGTAAACTTGGCGGAGGCTCAAGCCAAGGCCTGATCGTCGACAATTTCGCCGGCGGCGGCGGTGCCTCCACCGGGATCGAGGCCGCGCTTGGCCGCGCGGTAGACCTCGCCATCAATCACGATGAACAGGCGATCCGGATGCACGAGGCCAACCACCCCGGCACCATGCATGCCCGCAACAACATCTGGCAGATCGACCCGGAAGAGGTCGTCCGCGACGTAGCAGCCCGCCTGCGCGAAACCGATCCGTCTCGGCAGGTCGATATCAACCCGGCCACCCGACTGCCGCGCGTCGATCTCGCGTGGTTCTCGCCCGACTGCAAGCATTTCAGCAAGGCTAAGGGCGGGAAGCCGCGCGAGAAGTCGATCCGCGATCTGGCGTGGGTTGTGGTCCTGTGGGCGCAGCGCGTCCGGCCCGACGTGATCCTGCTCGAGAACGTCGAGGAGTTCCGCACCTGGGGCCCGCTCTGCAGCGAGGGCCGCCCGATCAAGGAACGGCAGGGAGAGACGTTCGACAAGTGGCAGCGCGAACTGCGCAAGGCCGGGTACAAGCTCCAGTGGAAGGAACTGCGCGCCTGCGACTACGGCGCGCCCACGATCCGCAAGCGCTTCTTCATGATCGCCCGCTGCGACGGCAAGCCCATCGTCTGGCCCGAACCCACGCACGGCAAGCCCGGCACGCCCGAGGTCGAGAGCGGGAAGCGAAAGCCGTGGCGCACCGCCGCGGAAATCATCGACTGGTCGATTCCCTGCCCGTCGATCTTCGAACGCAAGAAGCCGCTGGCCGAAAAGACCCTGCGCCGCATCGCGCACGGCATCATGAAGTTCGTCGTCAACAACCCGTCGCCGTTCATCGTGCCGCTCACCCACCACGGCAGCGCGGGCCGGTCCTATGGTCTGGACACACCGCTGCCGACCGTCACCGGCGCCAACCGCGGCGAAATGGCGATAGTCTCACCCACGATCGTGGGTTGCGGCGGCAGGCGTGGGCAAAGCGGGCCAGTCGGGCCGCAGCAGCC
Source organism: Novosphingobium indicum (assembly GCF_014645195.1). GTDB lineage: Bacteria > Pseudomonadota > Alphaproteobacteria > Sphingomonadales > Sphingomonadaceae > Novosphingobium > Novosphingobium indicum. Next base: position 78,415 of record NZ_BMLK01000008.1, read on the forward strand.
ATTCCCCACGGTCACGACAAAAGCAGATGCATGTGTCGTAGAAGCAGCGCTGGCCCCCATCGTCACCTATGCGCAGCAAGGCGGCGCGAACCGCTCTGTCGAAGATCCGCACCACACCATCTGTGCCAACAACAAGGACCAGAACTGCGTTGCAGCAGCGCATCTGGTCCACATCGGCAACGGCGAGCGCGAGGGTCAGGCTCCGCGCGCCATGGATATCGAGAAGCCGCTAGGCACGGTCGTGGCGGGCGGAACGAAGCATCACCTCGTCACCGCTCTGCTTGAACGGCAGTTCGGCAAGAGCATGGGCGCCGATGCGAGCGAGCCGGCGCCGACCATCACGGCGGGCGGCGGAGGCAAGACTGCGGTCGTCTGCGCCCACTTGGAACAGGCCAACGGCGGCCCGAATAACGAGAACCTCGCCGGTCGCCGTGCGGACGATCCCCTGTCGACCATCGCCGCCAAGGGAAGCCAGCAGCGCCTCGTCACCAGCAACCTCGTGAAGCTGCGCGGAGGTGAGGACAGCCATGCGGCATCTTGTGGCGTCTCGGTGGAGGAACCATTGCACACCGTCTGCGCCGGCGGCACGCACATGGCCGAGGTCCGCGCCTTCCTGATCAAGTACTACGGCAACGAGCAGGACGGCCACGGCCTCGACAACCCGCTCGGCACCGTCACCGTGCAGGACCGCTTCGGCCTCGTAACAGTCACGATCGCGGGCGAGGAATACGTCATCGTCGACATCGGCATGCGCATGCTCACCCCGCGCGAATTGTTCAACGCGCAGGGCTTCCCGCCAGACTACATCATCGACACCGACGCCCACGGCAAGCCGATCACCAAGACCGCCCAGGTCGCCAAGTGCGGCAACAGTGTCTGCCCGCCGCTCTCCGAAGCACTGGCGGGCGCGAATGTCGATTGCAGGATGTCAGAGCTCAAGGAGAGGGCGGCCTAGCGACCCGCCAGAGCCACCTTAATTGCGCGTATCCACAACTTGTGTATGTCGATGCTTTGGAGATTTCAGCGCGCAGTGGCATGAATAAGGGGAACGGTGAGCGGCGCGATTACCCTTGTGGAAGGGGTAAAAGGACTTCCCGGTCGGTGCGCTCACCGTTCCCGCGGTCAGGGTTGAAGCCGACCGCATTCCCAGATCATAGCCGATTCGTGGCGCAAGGGGAGTGACCTTGGCGCAACCTTCCACAGTTCCGTTGGTGTATATCTTGCGGCGATACGCCTCGCGCGATTGTCGAATCTGAGTGCAATAGGACGGTATACCCCCGATTCCCGCTGACTTCCTCTACCTTGTCGACATCGAAACCGACGAACCTCTTGCCATCTTTTCACTTGAGGATTGCCGCTCCGCTCTCGAGGCTAATTCCCTCGAGGCGAGGATCCGTGTTCAGCATGGCGTGGATGACCCAGCCAGCGGCCTCGCGGTTCGGCACCGCTGCCGGCCGAGGTCGTTGCCGATGTGATCCGAAGGATGAGGCGAGCATGAAGGCTGAGGCAGAGTTCGCAATTCTTTCGATTTTCAGCGCATTGGCCCTTGTCCGCTGGGCCTTCGACGTCATTCCGCAGATCTGGTAGTCGCCCGCGCATGCCACTTCTTCTTGCCGCTGCTGCAGGCCTCTGCATCGCCTATGTCCACGATGGCGACACCGTGCGCGCCTGCGACGGCGAACGTATCCGCATCCTCAACATCGATGCACCCGAACTGAGCGATTCCTCGCGATGTTCGGCGCGGTCGAGGCAGCGGCTCGCTGGGTCAAAGAACCCGCCATGGTGCAACTTCGCACTCGGCGAGCGTTCGCGTGACGCCCTCAGGGCCTTCCTCTCGCGCGGGTCGGTGACGATATCCCGTAGCGGTACCGATCGTTACGGCCGGACGCTGGCAACGCTGTCGGTAAATGGCCGCGACGCCGGAGTCTATCTCGTCTCGATAGGGCTCGCGCGCGTCTGGAAATAATCATGCGCCGGACTTGCGCGCCTTGAACCAAGGCTCTGGCGTGCGATCCACTTTCAGTTCGGCATCCCAGACCTGGCAGAGCTCGAACGCCTCCTCCGGAGTGCCGTCTGTCCACTGTATCCAATCTTCCGGCCGTAGGATCGTCGGCATGCGATCGTGCACATCGGCCATCTGCTCGCAGCCGTCGACCATCACCATGGAATAGACCTCGCCCCACTCCTCGCTCTGCCGCCAGATGCCGGCGACGGCGAAGACGGGTTGGTCCGGGAGGGAATACCATGTCCGGGTCATCTTGCCCTTTTCCCCCTCAGCCTCGGCCCATGCTGTAACCGGGATAAGGCATCGGCGCTTCGCAAAGCTGTCGCGCCAAAACGCGGTGTGCAGCTTGTCTTCGCGGGTGTTGTTGACCGGCTTGGGCTTGAGTGGTTTTCCCGTGCGCTTGCTCTTCAGCGACAAGGGGAAGCCCCACGACATCGTGCGGATGCTGTCGCCCTCCACGACCAAGCCAGGGTAGCCCGGATAGACCTCCGATCCGAAATTCGCGCCGGCAGCAGCGTGCCGCTCGAACAGGTGGGCGATTTCATCGACGGCGGCCGACATGCGGTAGAGGTTGCACATGACCGACATGATGGGCGCTTGAGGGCGCGAGTCAATCTTGGGCCGCTTGCGCGTTTGTTCTCTTTGTGTTCTCGGTAGAGAATTACCGAATCAGAGGGAACGATGCGATGGTCGCAAGACGGCTTGATGGTGCCGACGAACATATTCGAAGCCGCCACGCTTCACTTTGCGGTGCAGGTCGAATGCTCTTGCAAGCACACGGTCCGGTTCGAGGCGCACTGCTTGTGGTGGCATTTTTATCGCCGAGGCTGGGATGACCGGTTTGCTCAGGCGCGCCAACGCTTCTGGTGCCGCGTTTGCGGATCGAAGCTGCGCAGAAAGGTCCGGCCGATCCGCATCCAGCCGGTGCCGGAAGGCCAGCACGACTTCGAATTGCCCTGGCCAGACGTACGAACATGGAAGCAGGCTGTGAGGCGCGTGCGATGACGGACAGAGCCAAAATACTCGACGACCTGCGCCGGGAGGTCGACCGGATCTGTGAAGGCAAGGGAGACTGGCAGGACATTACGAAGCCGAAGGACTACCGGGAATTCACGCCTGCACCTCGCACAAACGTCGAAACCACGGATGGGCGAACGCTACCACCTGCTGAGCGAGGTCCGTTCGGTCGATGGCTGGTACGGCAGCCATCGACCGGAATTTTGGGCGCGCTGGCGCGTGCAGCGAAGGCAGACCCGCGCTTCCCCCTCGACGGCGATCCGGAGGCTGTGCGCAATCATCTACGAAAGTGCATGGCCGATGGCGACATGTTCGCCGCTGTCGATGACGCGGAATTGGACTGGATGAGCTACTGAGCCTCCGGCGTCAGATGCCCCAAGCCCTCCAGCGCATCCCGCCACCGATGGTGTTCCCGTCCTGATGGCTCTGCAGGTAGAGCGTGGCGGCCGTCTTTGAGAGCGAGATTTCCTGCGCGGTCGGGTTGCCGTGGTTCGATTGTGTCGTGTTCCGAAATACGCCGAAAATGCCCAGGCACTGCGAGGGGAAGCCGCCGAACGGGAAGGTCACGGTGAAGGGGCCCTGTGTGGTGCGCACGGGAGAGAGAATGCCGCCCATTTCGATAAAGCCATCTGGCGCCACGCGCTTCCAGTTGCCGGAGACGTCGGTGGAATAGGTCTGCGGCGCGAGCCGTGACCAACCGGAAGGCGATGCACCATCAGGATCCGTGGTGTTGTTCTCGACCGTCGAAATCCACTGAACGCCTGCAGTGACCGTCGATGTCAGCACGGCCCCTTTCGGGTAGCCGCCGATGCTCGTGGCAAAGGTGGAGTTGTAGACCGCTGGGCCGCCCGCAGCGAGCCAGCGAAGGCCTGCCGTGATCTGGTTCAGGATGCCGTTGAAATCGGCGCCGCTGGGCGGGATGCCGCCGCTACCCGAGGGCTGGAACGTCTCGGGCGGAAAGCCATCGTAGAGGCTCGCAGGCGCGTCCGAGGTGGTCGGCGTCTGCGCAGCCTGCGGGATGTCCCGGATGTAGCTCGCCCCCGCGTTGTTCGCGAAGGGGATCGGGAAGCGGGTGGGAAGGTCACTCTGTTGCATGTCAGGGCTGCTCTACGGTGAAGGACACACCGACCGGCTTCGGCAGCACACCGGACTGCGAAACGATCGCGTAATCTACTTTCGACAATGCGGCGCCGAAGACATAGGTCATGGTCATGTCGTTGTTGTCGCGCACGTACACGTTCCCATGCTCGGGGAAGAGCGCGCGCAGGATGGCGTTGATGGCTGGAATGGAGCCGTTCGTGATGTTGAGCGCAGCCTTGGCCATGATGAGCCGGCGATAGGCGTCATCGCTGAGCTTGTAGTTCGGCGTGAGGTTGCCCCCGCCGTAAAAGATGCCTTCACCGAACGGGAAGTTCTCGGTCGATTCGGAAAAGCCGAGGTAGTCCTGATCGGAGACGTAGAGGGCTCGGCTGACCCCGACGATGCGCCCCCAGATATCGAGCCCGAACCCTACGGCCGTGTCGACGTTCCAGACGTTGTCGTAGAAGTCGTTAAAGCGCTCCTGCATGTCGACCGCTTCGTTGAGCGCGCCGATCAGGGCAACGAGAATGGGGCTGTTGGCGTACTGCGACAGCAGGACTTGCCGCGCATCGAAAAACAGATGCTCGCCGCCATCGTCCTCGCCGGTGTAGCCCAGCGGCTGACTGACGAAAGGGACCAGCGTTGTCATGCCAGGACCAGAGACACGTTCGCGGCAGTGATCGTCGGCATCTTGTCGATGCCTACAGCGACCTCCGAACCAGTCGGGCTGGCGCTGGTGCCGATGGTGATCGACACGAGCTGGGACCAGCTACCCACCGATGCGACGGCGCCGGCAAAGCGCAGGGCATAGAGCGTGCCGCCGATGCGTGCCGCAGGTCCGCCGTCGCCACCACTGAAGGCAGCGACCACGGCTTCGCGGATCGTCTCCTCCGCATCGGCCGGGACAAGGCCGTTATCGGCAATTGTGACCTTGATGTAGATCGGCAGCGCTGTAGCCCGCTGGAACGTCACGTCGTATTCGGGGTAGGGCAGGGAGTACCCGGAGGCACTATCGCTCACCGTGACCGTCGTGTCGCCGGTATAGGCGCACCCCGGAGGCTTCTTCGACCAGATCGCGGCGGCGACATCGGCGTCCGATCCGCCATAGACCGCGACATAAAGCGAGTTGGGATCGATATCGACACTGCCGATGGCTACTGTGGCTCCGGTGTCGTTCTCCCGAACGTGCGCATCGATCACGCCATCGACCGCCAGTACAGCGCCCCGGATCGCCGGAAGGATGCCCGCGGCGTTACCTGCGACCGAAGCCGCACGCCGGGCTTCGAACTCTGCCGGCGTTTCAACATCGCGCCCGACCGTGCCGTCCGCGTCGTTCGTGATCGCATCCCACCCGGGCACGACCCTGTAGATCGTCGTGAGCGTTCCGGCCGGGCACTCGATAGGCCCGGTCGTGATCGCCTGAAAGCTGGCCGTGACGCTGCCGGTGCTCGGGATCGTGATGCTCGACAGGTTCTGATAGATCGTGCCGTCCGCCGCTTGGGCGAGTGATCCGGCCGGAATGACGGTGCCGTTGGCGCCGGTGCAGGTCGCCTCTACGACGGTCGCCTGTGCGGACAGGCGCTCCAGATAGTAGATGCGCCCGATGCCCTCCTGCATGCGGCCCGACGTGAACGCGGGATCGATCAGGTTCACGTACTGGAGAAGCTGATCGTTCTTCGCGCCAATGATGGCGGCGAGGGCCGCGACCAACTGCCCTTGCGGAGTGGCGTCGGATTCGTTGAGGTTGCCCCCGAACGCGCCCTGAAAGTCGGACCAGAGCCCGGCTTTGACTTCCGATTCTGCCGGGACGCTCAGGCCTGTCGTGGCAAACACGGGAGCAGGGACATTGGTGGTCATAGCGTCGTGGTCCCACGCGAGAACTGTACCTGCCCGCCGATGCTGCGGGGCGTGAGTTCAGAAAGGTAGACCGTGACATCGCGAACATCGGGCACGCGCTTGGCCGCGGTGGAAAGGGCTTCCTTGTACAGCTGCACCGGCACCGGGCGGCCAAGGATCGATGTCGGGTAGGGTATGCCACGCGTCGTGTCGTAGTAGCACTCACCCTCGAACACCCGGCACTCGGAGGCCACGTCCTGCTCAAGGCTATAGGGCTCGCTCGCAACCGCGATGTCGCCGTTTGCGGTGAGGCACAAATCCCAGCTGTCGCGATCAAGGAGAAGGGTGGTGGCCATGTAATCTAGGCTACGACGCTATGAGGCCATGCGCTCTCAGTGCAGTAAGGATGGAGCCGAGCGTCGTCCGCGCCTCGCTGTCGATGGTGGAGCCGCCCGAAGGATCCGTGATGGCGTCCTCCTGCTCGCCCACGACCTTCGTGTCGTTGATGCGGTATTCGGTATCGCTGTCGACCGGGCCAGTAACCGCCACCTTGTCCGTGACGGTGACGTTCATCGTGGGCGCTGTGATCGCGACATTGTTGTCGGCGTCGATCTCGATGATGGTCGTGGCGGCCGTCTTCGGCATGATGCCGCCGTAGTAAACACCATCGGACCAATCGAAGCGGCGCCGGCTCGAAGGGTTCGCCACCGCCTTGGTCTTCTTCACGGTCGAGATGTCGTTGTGGCAGAACATGACCTGCCCGATATCGCCGACGCGCGGTGCGATCCGGATCACACAGGGGCCGGCGCGCATGGCGTGGACGGGCAGGCCGTGGATTATGCCGTGCGCGATCCCGGTGCCCGCGCCATCGATCTGGTTCACGAGAGGCTTCACATCGACCGCGACGTCGTCCCCGTCGACGTGAACCGCCTTGACCTCCACAGGCGTGGACGTGGCCATGCCGTTCATCACCTGGCGAGCGATGAACTCCATCATGGAGTATTCGTCCTGTGTGAACGGCAGGTCGCCGAATCCGGTGACGTTCTCGCTCATGCCTGCTGATCCAGATAGGTGCACTCGACATCGGTCGACCAAAGGCCGCCGGGCACATTGCTCTCGAGGCGGTGAGCGAGTTGGTAGACCTTCCACTGGCCACTTGCCGCGGCAAACTGGCTCTCCAGCTTGACCGGCGCACCGAAGACGAGGTTGGGGTTGTAGAGACAGGAGAACTGAATTCCGCCCTGCGTGAAGCTGGGATAGCCGATCAGACCGCTGTCGGGTGCAATGCGGATCGCCTGCGACCCGCGCGCCTTGTCCTTGGGCCAGACCGCCACGACCCGCGTCGAATCGTCTATGTCGGACTGGCAATCGATATCGCGGCAAATCGATGCGATCTGGGCCTTTGGCGTGCCGGGTTTGTACGGATCGTTGAGCACTGCGCTGATGCCGCCGTTCTCGAAGCTGTAGCCCATTTGCTCGGCGATGCCGGAAAGCACGAGGGCGGCATCGACCGATCCCTTGAAGCTGACCGGTGGCACGGGCTTCATGAGTTCAAATGCCCCGGACTGCGCCGAGACATAGAACGCGACATCGGGCGCCTGCCTGCCGTCCGCCCACGCCTCCATGATCGCGCCGCCGAAGCACATGGCCATGCCGCTGTCTTCATCCCCTGCGCTGACGATGACTTGGTTGTAGCGACGCTGCTCGAAGAAGAACTTCTGCGTGACGGTCAGCTTGTTCATCAGGTCGAGCGTCATGCCGTAGACGGTGATGTCGGCCTGCGAGTAACCTATGCCGGCGCGCACGATGTTGACGCTGCACCGCAGGTTTTCGAGCGTCACCGTGTCGCTTCCGCTCTCGCCGAAATCGCCTTGGCCGAGCATGAACTGCAGGGAAATCTTGCGCTTGGCGAAGGCCATTCAGCCCTCCCAGAGAAGCTGGAAGCGCGCGTCGAGACCCGTGTATTCCGGATCGCTTCGACCCTGCGTGTCAATGAAGGCCAGATCGCCGGGGAAGCCGTTCGCCTTGGAGCGGACTATCCACACACGATCACGGCACAGCGCGCCGGCAAGGACCAGAGCGTCATTCACCCAGGCATCCAGATAGAGGCCGGTTCGCTTCTGGTAGACCTTCAGGCGACACGACTTCTGGCCGAGGCGAATGCTCAGCATCTGCGATGGCTGCGCGGCCAGCGGGACACGGATAGCCGTCATTGCACACCGTCCGTCGAGGCTGCCGAGGTAGCGGGAAGAGTGCTTCCGTTGTTCACGGTGTCGACACTGGCGGCGTCGCGCGTGTTAGAGAACGAGGATGATGCGTCCTGCCTGATCTCTTGCAGGACGATATCGGCCCGGATCATTCCTGCACCCGCCTCGGGGCTGCGATCGATACTCACCCGAGCGATGTTGACGTTGAGATAGACTTGCTCCGGCGTGACGACAGAGTAGAGCTCGGTATCCTTGCGAATGTCCTCAAGGGTGCGCGAAAAGGCGCTGCGCTCTTCGAGCGTGCCACCCTTGCTCAACAGGACGCGGGAAAGGAACGGCAGGGCGACCTTGTCGTAGGTTTCGAAGCCGCCTTCTTCGATGGGATAGTCGGCAATGCGGTACTCGGCGTCGAAACCGACCGAGATCACGCTGTCGGCTTTCAGCGCGAGCTCCTTGGTCCCGGCTTTGTAGATGCCCCACTCGTCATCGCGATATCCGGTGACCGTGATGGTGTCGCCCGACATCTTCGACTGTGCCGCAGTGCCTGGGTTCTCAGCCGAGCGCTTCACGGCCGGGACGCCCTCGGTCTTTGGGACGTCTGGATAGATTGGTCCTGCCATCAGGGAGCAACCCCCTGATCAGCCTTGGCCACGGTGTGCCGGCGGGTCTTTGCCTTCAGGTCGGTGGAAAAGCTGTTCGCGTCCTTGGTCTGCACCGTCATCTGATTGATGTAGATGCCGCCGTTCCCGCCACGTGCGATGTAGCGCTGGGCACGCTGCCAGTCGCCCCGCGTTTCAGCACCAGCTGCGGGACGAAGGAACTTGCTGATCATCGCTCGCGCTGCACCACGCGACGATTTCTCGGCCAGCACATCGTCACCGCCATGATCGCCACCATTCAACTCCCACCAGAGGAAGTCGAGCTGCTGTTTCAGTGTCGGGTTCGGGCCGTACTTGGCCATCAGTGTCTTCTTGCGCGAACCAAGCCACTGGTTGATCCCGTATGCGCCCGAGGTCGGATTGACGGCGCGCTCGTTCAGGTTCGATTCTGCGTGCAGGGCGGCCATGATGCCGAGGCTTTGCGCATGGGCCAAACCCTTGCCTCGAAGGAACTGGTAGATGGTTGCCTCGTTGCCTGCCGTCGATCCAGCGGGGCCCTGACCCATCTTCCTCGGGTCGAGATTGACAGGCATGCCGGTGAAGCCTTTCACCATGTTTTCCGCCATCGTGAACGGGTCCACACCCGCGCCTTTTCCTTGCGGCTTGTCGGCATAGAGAGTGAACAGGCCGCCGAAAGTCTTGTCTTCCCAGACGACCTTGCGGCCTTCGGAGTTGTTGTGCCCCACGGATCCTCCGCCGGGCAGAAGCGAGACCAGCTTGTCGAGGCCATCTGCAACCCGAATGAGCACGGGCACGAGAGCGCTTTGTATCTTAGCGTTGAGGTCCGCAACCTGTTGCTGGAGGTCTTCGGTCTTCTTCGCCAACTCCTCTTGCTGGTCAGCGCTTTCCTCATACTTCGATAGGAGTTTTTCGACCGCATCCTGCCCTTTCATCAGAAAGTAGGTGACGGGTCCGTTCAGGCCGATCTGCTGCATAAGGCTGGCGAACAGTTGCGGGTTCATGCGGTCCTGCGCCGCGGACAGTTTCCGGAGGATATCGCCCGGGTTGCCGCTGCGCAGGTCTCCACCGCTGATGCCAAGACGGGCCAGAGCTCCCGATTGATCGGCACCAAGTGTGCCAAGCTGATAGCTCATCCGCAGGCGCTGGATGGACTGCAGGGCAGCGTCGGCATCGCCATCCTTCCCGCCCACGCCACGCATCGCCTGGCGCCATGACCAGACCTGACGCGTGGTCATGCCCATCGTCTGGCCGAGGCGCTCTGCGGTGGCAGCGCCGGTGGCCATGCCTACAATCAGGTCGGTGATCGATCGCGCGCCCATGAAGGCGAGGCCAAGCCCGACCACCTCGTTGCGAACGGACTTGAGTGCAGCGCCGACCTGCTTGCCTTCGCGCTCCATGCCATCGAAGGTCTTCTTCGATTCCTCGCGCAGACGCTTGGAGCCCTCGCGGACCTTGCGCTCCCCTTCCTCGAAATCCTTAGTTTCGAGCCCGAAAGAGACCAGGAATGCATCTAGAATGTTAACGGACATGGGCACCCCGAGGCTGTAACCTCAGGGTAGATCAAGGGCGCTTGCTATCGTTAAAAGCTTACGGATTGGCTTTCTGGCAGTCGTGCCAATCGTATTCGAATGGGGGGACGTCTGGATCGCTGTAGGCCCAGCAAACCCCTTGAGTTCTCAAATCGTCGAAGGCTTTGTCCCTGGCACGGCACGTCTCATCATTCGGCGTATGGTTGCCGCCCCGGCACTCGCGATCAAGCGCTAATGCACTTTGCTTCTGGGCTGCAATTGCCGAAAACCCCGCTTTTCCCGTCTGACTTTCCGCCTCTCGCTCTTCACCCGGATCTACGAATGTTCCAAGGATCGCGAGGCCAATAAATGCTGCTATGATCAGGCCAAGGCATCCCATGCAGCTTTGAAAACTGTTCTTTCGTGGACCTTGGTAGATTATGATCGGGCGCCGACCCTCATCAGAAGCGTTCATCAATAGCCCTCACAGTGATGGTGCAGGCTATTCTCAGAATTGGCCACTTTCAACCGAAAGTCAGTTAACACTTGGTAGTCTAGTACGCCTAGAAGCGGTCTCGGGACCTTTCCGCCGCCGTTTTGGCTCGGCTTTCGTTCTCGCCTATCACAAGCGCCACTTCGAGCAGGAGATGCACGTCCTCAAGGCTGTAGGAGGTCTGCAATTCGCTCAGGCTGCATCGGCCTGAGGCGATGGCTGATCCGCAGCTGGGGGGGATGTTGACGAATTCTGCAGGCTCGAAATCCGGGCCGCCATCTCCACCATATTGAACAGGACGGCGGCGACGGAAAAACCCAGGTGCAGTTCGAGCGCCTCCCCACGCAGCTTGAGCAACGTGGACACCTCTTCGATGTCGCCGTCGTTGGCCTCGGTCGGCTGCATCAGTGCACGGGTCATTGGGCGGCCCGTCATCGGATCCTTGTCGGCCGGGTTCGGCACGAAGTGTACGCAGGCGAGCATCTCCTCGAGAAGGGGCTCAGCATCTTCGAAATCCATCATCCGGAAGGCGTCGAGGCCCATGGCAAGGATGCCCAACGCCCCCGCTTGCATCGCCTCGTCTGGGACCTCGACGCCAGCCTTCGAAAGCGCGAGCAGAGCGCGAATAGCCCATCGCTCGGCATCGAAGGCACTCTTCTCGAGGATCAGGAACGACTTACCCTTGTCGCGCCCCTCTGCCTCGATTGTAACGACCTTGTGTTTACGCATGCCTCAGCCTCAGATGTATGGCGCCGGGACGACGCGTTCCCACTCGATGGTGTAGCGGCGCGGCTGCGCGGACTTGCGCAGCGCCGGAATGGGCGGGAAGCTGCGCAGGAAACCGCGCGTCATCGCCCACTGCGTCTTTACGCCGGGCACGATCAGGGTGCCGGTCGCAACGACCTTTTCGCGCTTTCCGCGCTCGTAGGTGTGCCAGAAGTCGAAGAAGTCGTTGCTCTCGCTGTCTGCCTGCAGCGTGATGTTCTGCCGCGTCGGCACGGGCACAAATCCGGCACTGAGGCGGCCATCGATGCCCATGGCCGTTTCGACCGGCTCGACATTGTCCATGTCGGTGAGATCGTCAGTCGAGAAACCCTGAATGCGCTGGGCGACCGGAAAGATCAGATCGACCCCGATCAGCAGGATCGCATTGGCGCTGGTGAGAGTGCGGTTGTTCATGTGCCGGGCCCCTTACTGGACAAGGACGCTGGAGAGCGTGATCTGCTGCACCGACTGGCCGTCCGTGTACCAGACGAAGATCGGGGGCGAGCCGCGCGCGGCGCGAACCGTGGGGTTGGCATCGGCCACCTGCACAAACCAACCGCGCTGCTCGACCGTGTCGGCCACATTGCCGCCGGCAGCGTTGTTGATCTCGGCCTTCTGCTGGGCGCTCAGCGTCACCCCGGCGCGGATCGCCCCGAAGTTGACCGCCGTGTCGATCACGCTGCGCAGCGATGCCTCGATCAGTGCGTAGCCGTCCTGATTGTACGGGATCGACCCGACACTGGTCAGGAGCTCCATCAGGGCCAGTTGGAACGCGTTGTTCATCCAGACCTGACAGACCCAGCTGTCGATCCATTCGAAGTCGCCCGTGACCTGGCCGGGATAGAGGAACACGAACTGGTCGTTGGCCGTCGCGTAGGCACCGACGAAGTTGTAGCCGTTCGCCTTGAGGTTCGCGGCGATGGTCTGGTTCGTCACGCCAGCATTCACCGAACCGGAACGGAAGGCGAGGGTGGCGCGCCCGTTCGTGGTGTTGAAGTCGATCGAAGCGATGGCGCCCATGAGGAAAGCGGCTACCGACGCCCCGTTGTTGGGATCGTAGACGCCCGCAACCGAGCCGTAGCCTTCGGCGATCGCGAGTGCGAGGAAGCTGGAGGTGTCGCCGGCGGCCTTCGCGGCGACATTGTCGTCCCAAGCGACATAGAGATAGCGCTGGTTCTGCGCATCGACCCATGCCGAAAGGAGCAGCTTGTCCGCATCGCTGGGCTCGAACGTCGTCATGAAGCTGACGAAGTCCTGAGTGATCGAGATCACCTCCGCCATGGCCGTACCGGGGACCATCTGGTCCGCGCCCTGGCTCAGCACCGCGCCGTTCGCCTCGGTGAGGTTGAGTTCGGTCGCCAGCGTGCCCGAGACGAACGTGAACGTTGCGCTCGCGCCTGTGTCGTCGGAGGTGAAGACGAAGCCGCCCGAGATGGAATCGTAGGTCACTGCGAAGTTCGGCGTGGTGAATGCCGCCTCGATGATGCTGGCAGCGTTGGAGAAGCTGCTCGCGCCGGAAAGGTCGATGGCCGCCGAGGTCTTTTCCGTACCGCCCACGGTGAGGGTCAGGGTTCCGGTCAGGGCCTGCAGTTCGGCCAGCGTGAGATCGGCAACGCTGCCGCCGCGCACGTACCCGGCCACATCGGCCGTGGCGTAGCGCCAGAACAGCAGCGATGCGGGCTTGATGGTCGAACCGTCGTAACCGGCGAAGTAGATCGCGGCGAGAGTGGCTTCCGTGGAAAGCGGGCCGAAGTACACCGACACGTCGGCGGCCGATGCGAATGCCAGCTTCGTGCCGACCGGGATCTGTTCATTGTCGGTGAGCATCAGGCCGATGATGTCGAGCCCGGAGCCGCCAGCAGAGATGACGGCGGGCAGGACGTTCACGATTGCCGATGCAGGAATGCTCGTCATCTTAGGTGACCTCCACCAAGGTTGTAATCAGATTGTCGGCGAATTCCGCAGGCACCGTCACGATCAGGTTTGCGTGCAGGGCAATCGAGATCACCCGGCGCTGCACGTACTGCATCTCACCAGCGATCAGCGGCATGCTGACCGGGTCGGTTGCATAGAGTGGGGCGATGTTGTGCGGGGCGAGGAAATCGACGCCCCAGGCATCGCGCAGCAGGTTCGTGATGACCTGCGCCGTGTCGCCGGCCGTCTCGCCATAGACGTCCAGTTGAAAGTGCACCGCAGTGGATCGTGCGATGTCTTCCTTATCGTCATCTGGCCGGTACGCGTGCGTCGTCTGGGCCATCTGCTCGCGCCGCAGTTCGGTCATGACCACGAGAGTGCCAGCGGCGGGCATCGGCACACGGTTGCCAAGCCCTTGCACTACTTCGGCGCCGGAGGGGGCAACCGCCAGCAGGAAGGCGCGCAGGCCGGTGAACATGGCGCTTTCGGTGATCGCCGGTGTCATGGCATCTGCCCCGTTACTGCGGCCTTGCACCATCCCGAGCCGGGCCAGCCCTCCAGCATGGCGACCACGAGCCATTTCGTCCCGCGCAGCGTGGCAGGGATCTTGGCGTCGGTGCCGAATTCGATGAGATCGCCACCGGTCTGGCTCGGACGGTCGCCGTTGCTCAGTTGGGTATCGGCGAACACGCTGGCTTGCGCATTGCTGATATTGAGCCGGTCGAGATGCTCGATCTCTGACTTCTGTAGCGCCTGCATCTGGATCGAGATCGGCTCAGGATCCGAATATGCCGGAACCTGCTTGCCATCGGGCGCAGTGGTGTAGCCTGTGGATCGCTTTAGCGTTGCAGGCACGTTCTCATTGACGCGGCGCGTGTAGCGGTTGGCCATGTTTCGCAGGTTCATTCGACCTCCGAATCCACACTGTTGAGCATGTGCCCGGTCCACTGCAGGGGCTTGCCTGCCGACGCTGTCACGCCGCCCGCCACGTCGGCACGGGCCTGTTGCACGTCCGCGAAGGTCATCTCCGCACGTCCACCGGCGTCCGGGAAGCGCTGCTTGAGCAAATCGGTGACCGGCGAGTTGGGCGGGCTGTCCGTGTCGATGATCGACTGGCGAAGCTGGTCCGCCATGCCGGTGCCCATGAGCTCGAACGCGGTCTTCGCGTCGTAGTCCGCGGCTTGGAGCACGACGGCGAACCGCTCACCCCATTCCGGCGAGTTCCGCGCGATCATGTTCGTGAAGAACGGCCGTGCCGGGATACCCGCCTCTGGCGCACCGAAGTTGTTGATCGCAGCCACGGTCGGCACGTTGAGGTTCCCGTCCGGGTACTCCGCTCCCTCGAGGAATCCGACGCGGACCTCGTGAGCATTGAGGATGCGATCTCGCAGATTGCTCAGCGCCGCATCCAGTTTATCGCCTCCGCTCACCTGCGCCATACCGCACCTGCCCACGGCTCGGTCACGCGCGCCGGCGCCGCGACATAACTGGCGCTGCGCAGGTTCTTCGTGGCCTGCCAGAACGACAATCCGTAGCTGGTCTGCTGGAACCACGGCGCGGTGCCGGGCTGCATTCCGCTGTCGATGCCGATCGAAACGCCGCCCTCGGTGGCCGAGTTGACCCGGCCGACCATACCGGAAGGCTTGCCATCAGGCTCCAGTGCGCCCGACAGGACCGCGATATGGGCCGTCAACATATTGAGCAGCATCGCCCGCAGGTTGACATCCGACACCGGCGAGGCGTCGGTATTGTCGAGGTAAAGCCCGGCCTCGGCAAAGAACAGGGCGGCCAACGCTTCGTCGACCGCCCCGAACTCAGGATACCGAGTTGTCCAGGCCGAGTAGTTGAACTCGGCTACGGCCATGGATCAACCCTTCTTGCCGGACTTGCCCGCAGTGTCGGTGTCGGTTTCGACGCCCTTGGGAAGATCCTTCTCGGGATCGAGGCCTCCGAGGCCGGTCTTTTCGCCTTCGAGCGCCTGCGCTTCCTTCGAAGCGTCATTCTTGGAGCTGGCAACGAAGATCAGGCCGGAGCGAACCGGGCCGGGACCCTTACCGCTGGTTTCGAGCCAATCCTTGAAGGGCTCTTCCTGATCGGGCGAAAGCGTGGTCAGGCCGACCCCGCTGGTCCGGTCGTAGTTGTCGGGCGAGGCGCCGTTCTTCCACGGGTTGTCGGCATCGTAGCCGACGTTTGCACCGTTGAGGACGATGGTCGCGTCCTTGTGCGTGACCTCCAGTCCGTGCGGGAGTTTGCAACCGACGATCATGGGCATGGTGGGTGCTCCTTCAGATACCCAGCATCTGGGCGATGGCGATAGGGCGGCGGATGATCGAGCCCCAGCTGCCGGCGCTGTTCTTCTGCGACCATGCCGAGGCTTCGGTCACGAGGGCATGCGCGCGCTGCTTTTCGGTGTAGGCCGGATAGGCGGTCTTCACGCCGTCCACGGTGGGCAGCATCAGCTGCATGAGTTCGCCGCTTTCCGTGGTGTACTCCGGCGCCACCTTGATGGTCAGGTTTGGGAAGGCCTTCTTGAGAAGGTCCTCCACGTTCAGACCGAATTCGTTGGTGGTCAGGAGCGCGGGCTGACGAGTGCTCGACATGACGAGGGTCATGGCGTCGGTCATCTCGACATTGCCGCCCATCTGGGCAACGATCTTGGTGTAGAGCGCCTTCACGTCGTTGAAGATTTCCAGCGCCGTGGCGACCAGCCAGGTCACGCCCTGCGAGTTGTCTGCCTTCGTGCCCGGCGAGATCGGTGTGATCAGCGAGGGATCGTTGAGCAGACCGTAGTTCACGAGGCCCGAGACGCCGTAGAAATAGGTCTTGTTGCTGAACTTCGAGAAGGTCAGCGCCAGCGACACGTCCAGTTCGGAAGCGTAGTTGAGACCAGCCGCTCCCCAGCGTTCCAGCTGCTGTTCGCCGTAACGCTTGAAGGCCTGCCAAGTGTAGGGCTGGCGATAGTTCCAGCTGGCGTTCGCATCAACGTTGCCGTTTTCGCTGTAATCGCCGTAGGTCGCGACCTGACCGATCGATTCAGCGACCGGGAAATAGGCAACCTGATCGATCCAGCTGCCCTTCTGGGCCTCGCCGCCCATGATCTCGGCAGCGCGCATCGGCGTGAAGAGAACGCGGACCACTTCCGGATCGATGATCGACACCGCCGAGAGCAGCACGCCGGCGTTGGGCGAGGTGACTAGACCCGGCTGCGCGTCGAGCGCCATCTGCAGGTGCGGATTGGAGTCGAGCGCAAGGTTGTAGTCGCGCTTCCACAGGTCGTAGCGCTGCTTGCCTTCGTTCGTGCCGTCGTGGCCGAAGACCGCATTGCCCGGGAAGAAGACGCCGCGCTCGGCGAGTTCCTGGCGAAGAATTGGATCGCGCATTTTCAGTTACCCCCGAACGCTCATCTTGGCGAGCTCGCCCGCGCCGGCCGTGGATCGGACGACGAAGTCGGTCTCGTAATTGGTGGTGAAAGTGCCGGTCACGGTGTCCGAGGCCGAAGCGTTCGCGCTCATGACGGCCGTGCCCGCATCGGCATCGACGCTGACGATATAGGCGCCGGCCGGAATGCCCGTGCCGCTCACAGGCTGGCCGGCATAGATCTGGCCGCCGGTGTAGCTGATGTTCGCCGAGCCGTTGGTCGTGGTGACCGATCGAGTGACGGTCGCAGCCGAGCCAGTCGCCGCGGAGACAAGCGCGCCATCGGCGTAGTTCGCATAGACCTTCTGGTCGATCACCGCACCCGCAGCGAAGCGACCCCAGACCGGCGCGTCGGACACGAGATCGATGCCCTGACCCGCAACCACAGTGTTCGAGGCGCCGACCAGAAGGCCAGCGATAACGGCGCTCTGATCGCGGTGCACGAAGCCGACGCGAACCGTGGTGACGCCGGGGTGAGCACTAGAGACCTGGCCGTTGGCGGTGTTGGCCCATGCGAAGCGGCCGATGGTCACGCCATCGGGGCCAGCGACCCACATGCCCTCGTCGGGATTGGTCAGGGTGTAATGCGGGTTTGCGCCATAGAAGCCGCCCTCGATGCCGGGGCTCTGCTGCGACGCGACGGAAGTCTGGAAAGCCATTGCCTTAGCTCCGGATCATGTTGGGAAGGTTGGGGACGATCTGGGCGAGCTTGCCGCCGATGACCGGCTGCTTGCGGTCCTGCGCCATTTCGGTGCCGGGCTTGGGCAGCATGGCGACCATGGCCTTGAGCGCGCTAGGATGGACGCCCTTGGTCGAGACACCGGCTTCGTCGAGGGCGAAGCGGTAGATCGCCTCGGCACTGTCCATGCCGATGACTTCGCCGACATGAGGCTTGACGTCAGCCTTGGCGATTTCGATGGCCGCGGTGCGCTTGGCGCCGCGCTTCTCGGCATCGGATATCAGCTTGCGGACCGATGCGCTGTCCATCGCAGGCTTGTCGTCGTCTTCTTCTTCGCCATCTTCGTCCTCGGCGATGTCGTCCTTCTCGGCGTCGGGATCCTCGTCCTGCGCCTGCTTGTCGTCATCGTCATCTTCGTCCTCGGCTTCCTCGATCTTGTCTTCGTCGAGGGCGAGGGGCGTGATCGAGCCGATGATGCTGGCGAGCGCGGCATTGTCGAGCGTCTTGTCGGAAGCGAGGTGCGGCTTCACGATCACGGCGACCTTGTCGGCAAGCGATTTGGGCGCTCCGTCCATGGCGAGCGATGCGGCATCGGCAGCGGCAAGGGCCGGCGCAATGTCGACCTTCGCGTCAGCTGCGAGGAGCGGGCGAATGTGAGCCTGCAGGGCCCCCGAAATCATGAGCGCGGTGCGCGACTTGAGCTTCATCAGTTCATCTCCGACCACAACATCCGGGCCTGCTCGCCCTTCGATTACCAAAGCAACGTGGTTGCCTATGATCTCCCGCATTACACCGTCGTAACGCAAACCTTCTTCGGTCACGCCGGGGGTCATGTCGGCGCGGTATCGATAGCCGCAGGAAAGCTCGCGCTGGCGCCGCGTTTCGATGGCTTCTTGATGCTCGCCGCACCAAACAACGAGGCTGTTGCTGAGGTACTCGCCGTCGAAGCTGGCGTTCGTGCCGGTCGAGCCGATGATCAGATCTTCGGGCAGGTCGTGCGGTACGACCGGCAGGTGCTCTGAGAGCAGAGGGACGTTGTTGAACGTCTCGGCAGCCTTGGCCAGTTCTTCGGGGTGCCGGTAAAGCTGGTAGACGCGGTCCGCTTCCAGTCCCAGCGCCTGCCAGTTCGGAATTTCGCTGCCGTAGTACGGGCAGATGTTCGCCTTCGAGATATTGCTGATCTCGACGTGCATGAACCCGTTCGCATCGCGGCGGCGTACCGATGCGCGGTCCATGGCAAGAAGAACGGTGGTCATTGGCAGTCGCTCCGATCAGCCCCCGAGGCTGTAACCTCAGGGTATCGGAGGGGCGGGACTTACGGTGCTGTTTCGGCCAGGTTCTGGTTGATCAGTCCTTGGGCCCACTGATGCGCGGCTGCGGCGTAGGAGTAGTCGGCGTCGCATCGCTCGAGGTCGGCTTCACTGACCGCCACGAGGGCGCCGGGGGCGGCGCCAGCAGGAACGCCGGCAGCATGATCTTCGTCGGCTCCGGTGGCGGGCAGGGGACGCTCTTGACGTCGTCCGTCCCGCAGGCGGTGAGCAGCAATGTAATCGCGCAGGCCATCGTTATCGGCCAGCAGCACTTCGTATTGCGCTTGGGCGTCATGGGCAGTCTCCTTCGATTTGCGTTCGGCTTCCATGCGTGCCTTGGTCGCGGCAACGGTGCGTGCCAGCCATTCACGGCGGGCATCGGCGAACAGGTCTTTCGTTTCGCGATGATTGGCGGCCTCGCGTTCGGAGTGATCGTGCCACGCCTCCGCCCGGCGACACTGCCACGCGCCCCAGCACAGGGCGGCGATGACCGCGCATTGCCACGGGTAGCGCCGCACCAGCTCCGCCACGAAGCCGATGAACTGCAGGGCGATGGCCTTGGCGCCGGGAACGAAAGCGATGGCGGCAGCTATCCCGCTGGCACCAAGGGCGCCGATGATCCATTCGAGCATCAGGCTTCCCCTTCCGGCATCGAGCGCGCTGCCTGTTGGGCTTTGTCGATCGCGGCTGCAGCAGGACCACCGCCTCCCTCGATCATGATCCCGCTCTTTCCGATGGATATTTTGCGACGGTTGATTGCAAGCCCCTGGGCCATGAGGACAGCGACGATCCCCACCAAGAGCAGCATCAGTGCGCGTCCGAGGATCTGGACCCGCGCAGCCTCTGTGGCGGTCGACCATTCATCCGAGAAGGCGATGATCCACACTACCCATGCCGCGAACACGGTTAGCGCCGCGCCGCCGGCAATGCCCGAGAGCAGGGCGGCCCATGCGCGCCAGTCGTGCGGCGGCCAGTCCGGCCAGCGGATCGTTGGCAGCTTCATGCCGCCCTCCGATACAGCGCCGCTTCATCCGCGCGACGGTTTCGCAGGCCGTTCATCGGCTTGCCGTCGTTGTAGATCCACTTGCCGAACTCGGCGGCTGCCCCGGCATAGTCCCCGGCAACGTGCAACTTGGTCAGCGTCGCCGAACCGATCTCGCCCGTGTTATAGTGAAACGATACCAGCGCATCGAACTGGTTCTGTGTCGTGAGGGCATCACCGATGGCGAGGGAAACACCGCGCTCGAACTTTACCAGATCCCGTTCAAAACGCGCATCCGCCTGCGCCTGCGTCCAGATCGTGCCGGGCCCAATATCCGGGCCGGTAGATCCCCAACCGATGGTCCACGGCTTGCCGTTGCTCGATCCGGGATCGGGATAGGCCTGCAGGCTACCGTCATCGCAGCGCTTCCCGCATCCCTCCCACTTGTGCATCAGGGCGATGCCCGCTGCGGATGTGCGCCGCGCCCCAGTCTTTGGCTTCTCGATACCCAGCGCCTCATCAATCGCATCGTCGAGCAGATCGATGTCGGACCGTGTAAAACCGCGCCCCATAAGAACGCGCGCGGCATCGAAAATCGGCTTGCGCTGAAAGGTAGTCACGAACGGTCCTTCCTGATTTCCACGATCTCGGCTGCGCGCTCGGTCTGCACTCGCTGCCGGGCATCCCCGTATCCCTGCTGCATCGCCTCGAGGTGCTTCACCCGTGCCTCGGCCTCGGCGTGCTTGCGGTTGCAGTCGTCGAGTTCCCTGCGCATCTCGTCGATACGCGCGAAGGCATCATCGAGCCGCCGAGCATCTTCGACCCGCTCGTCCTTGAGACGCTCCACTTCTGCGCGCAGATTGTCGATCACGAAGCGCGTGTCTTCGTCGAGCCGGTCGGCCCTCTTGTCCATTCGGCCCCCGACGTACTCGAATACCCACTTGATGATGCCGAAGCCTCCCCCGGCAGCAGCGCCGGCGCCGATCCACCCCGGCAGGGCCGAGGGGATCATCGACAGGATGGAAGTTGCGTCCGCCATGCCGTTCCACTCAGAGCGTGGAAACGCCGAGCTCATCGGCAAAAAATGTCCGGATGGCGTCGAAGTTCGATGCGATATCGGCATCGGAAAGCGCGCCATCGAAGAGGAACACGCCTCCGATCACCGAGTTGGGATCGTTGAACGTAGTCAGCACGGAATAGGCGCTGCCGATCAGGAAGTTCGCCGCAACCGGAGCGCGGGTTCCAGCAGTTGATTTGCTGATCGTTTCTACGGTGCCGTCATGGCTCCACCAGACCTGGCGCTCCCCGGTCGCCTCGATCCGGCCGGCGAAGATGTTGTAATCTCCGGGCGTCGAGTTCTCCATAACCCAAGCGCTGGATGCAGTTGCGGTGCTGTACTTGCCGTAGACGAGGATCCGTGGATCGGTCCCGCTGAGATCGAGCACAAGACTGTCACCCGAGGCTGCACGGTTCGAGAGAAGAATTTGCCCCCGGTTCGCAGCCTCGGCAGCGGCGGGCATCTTTGCGACGACAATTGCCGTCCAAGCCGCCCCTGGCTCGAATCCGCTGTCGTAGTATTTCGACATCGGGGTGAACGATGCGCCGATGTCGGTGAGTGTCGGCACGCCCGTCTTTTCGAGCAATTCGCCATCAACCCGGTTCAAGCGAGACAGGGTATCCGCGCCGCCGAAAAGAGCATGTAGGGCAAGGCCGGTTACAACAGGCATGACCACCTGCTTCGCGTTGATCGGCTTGCCATGGCCGGTACCCGGCAGTGACACGTCCGCCTGCTTCAGAATCGCACTCATGCGCTAAGCCTTTCCGGATTCGGGAATGTGGAGATGAGAAAGCGGCCGATGCGATAACCGCCGATGTCGCCGGGATGCAGGTTGCCGAGCGCGCCGGCAGCGTACTGGCCATTGGCGTTTTCGTCGGCCCAGCCACCCCAGGTGTCGCACAGGTTCGCGAACTCGCGACCGTACGTGATGCAGGCCTTGTAAAGCGCGTCGCGATAGGCCGGGATCTCGTACCCGCTGCCTGCGGCGGCGTTGAGCAAGGAGGGGCACACGGTTATGACCGCCGCTCCCGGGCAAGCCGCCTGCCAGTTGCTTGCGACGGCATCGGCAGCGGCCGCGCAGGTGTCTGGGGTGTTCGCCACGCCGTTCGATGTGGCGAGGCGGAAATCGTTGGCGACCGTGTTGTCTATGATGACATCGGCGCCGATCTCGGCTGCACAGGGTTGGATGTAGTCGTCGGCCCAGAGCAGATAATCGTTCCCGGCAGCGCCGCCGTTGCCCATCTTGTTGATCACGAAGCCCGAAACCGTCGTGTCGATCGCATGGAAGCCGTAGAGCACCACGGTATCGGTGTTACCCGTCAACGCGATTTTCAGCGTGTGCTGGCCCGAGCCCAGGCCCTCGATATGCACGATGCCAAGATCGCCCGAACCGTCGCCGGTCACCGGGTCGGACCACGTTATCCCGCCATCGGTCGACCACACGAAGGCGCCCAGCGTCTTGCGGTAGAAGATGCGGAAGTCCGTGCCCTCTGCCGTCAGGTCGAGTGTTGCTGTCGTCCCGGTGGCCCAGAGCGCGTGGCCATCCGGTCCGCAGCCGTAAGTGTCGGGCGGGCCGGCATCGACCACGTCCCAAAGCGACCATCCCGCCGAGAAGGACAGGTTGACCTCGGGCCACTGGTTGTCGTCGATCCCATCGCCGGGGCGGACATAGATCCAGCCCGGCCCAGCACAGGTGTAGCCTAGCCGCTCCAGATAGGTGCGCATGCCCGTGGCGATAGGAAGCTGTTCGGACCAGCTGTTACCGGTCAGCACAATACTGAGCAGCGCAGTGCCGCCATTCGCCAACGTCGCTAGTTTGCCGCGCGCCTTCCACAGCGTGCGCCCGTCCGTGACGACAGGCGCGGTGGCAGTAGTCGGGGAATTGCGCAGCGCGAAGTCTTCCGGGGCAACCTTCAACTCCGACTTGATGACCGAAATCATCTGCGGGCCAATTCCGGTCGCATCTAGGTTGCCGTTAAGCAGCCATACCGGAATATTGCCATCGGCGTCGATGACGAGCGGGACGACGTAATTCGGGGGTGCGAAGCTGCGGTCGATGGACCCGTCTACTGCGCCCGCGATGTCACCTGCGATGATGCCGCGGATGTTGGGCCCGATACCGGTTCCATCGAGGAGGCCTTTCAAGAGCCAAATCGGAATATTGCCATCGGCGTCGATGACGAGCGGAACCGCGTAGTTCGGTGGAGAGAAGCTCGCGTCGATGGATGCGGTGAAAAGTGAGGCGAGCCCATCGAGGCCAGAGGCCACATACAGCTTGATTTGATCGCCATTGGGATCAAGCACGGCTGCGGGCGTGCTGGTCCCGTCATTCGTCCACATGTCCAGAGTGGCGCCGTCGTCGGACACAGCCCAGTAACGGTCGCCTTCACCAACTCGGCTTCCCACAGAAGCGGTCGGCACAGTCGCGCCGGTTATGGAGCCGCTGGGATAGGACAGTGTCGGCGCGGTGCTCGAAGTCGAAAGACCTCGATTTGTGATGCGGTAGTCCGCAATCGATCCGTCGTCGCCGATATCGTAGGTCCATGCGAAACCGGAAGGCCCCCCAGACACACCGCCCTCATACGTGCCGGGCGTTCCTCCAGTTCCCGAACCGAGGCCATCATCGCTGAGATAGGTCACACCGAGAGGCAAGGTAGTGGCGTAGGCGTTCGGATAGGCGGGCTCGCCGCTGGTAACGTTCGCGGCAGCCGCTTCGACCACTTCGCGATCCTGAGCTACTTGCGCCGCATCGACCTGGGTCTGCGACGCCGCTGCGAGCGCGTTGTTGCTCAGCTGTACCGCGTCGAGGTCTTCCGACAATGCCACGAAGGAAATCTGCGAGTTGGCCTTGATGTTGATCGCAGCGCCGCCGTCCGACGAATCTATGGGCGTCCTGATGAACTGGCTGGAATCGGATAGGAAAGTTCCGCGTCCGAACTCCCATGCGCTCCCGTCCTGGATCGAATAGCTGTACACCTCGCCATTCGTCAGGGCTTCGATGCCGCGATACCCTTGGACCGCCGGGCCGAGCGAAATTGCCCCCGTCCCTGTGCTGGCGGACGAGATTTTAACAAGATCGACGAGAGTGGACGCCATGCGTGAGGTACCTCCGTAATCTCAGGATACGGGGGACGCAGAGCGCGTGGCATCAATCGAAGCCGGGCACGATCGCTCGCCAGGTGCAGTGGCAATTTATGGCTTGTCCGGGCAGCACCTTGCCGAACCCGTCGCCAAAGTCGTGACCCTCCGACAGCTTGAAGCGCTTGCCGGAAAACGCCTTGTGCGCGGGCCGTGGATGTCTGCCCGCGCCGCTGTGGACCCACTCGCCTTCGGTGATGCCGAGTTCGCGCTCGCGAACGCTGCGCATGGTCGAAGTGGCCATGTTGTTCTGATGCAGGGCGATGTTGGCCGCCCGGCGCTTGGAGATGCCCGTCTGCTTGGTGAGCTCGCTCGTGAGCGTCTTGAGGTCGCGGCCACGGCTGACCGACTGCATGACCAGCGTCTCGACCTTGGAGAGGTGCTGCTCCGCGACCGAGCGTATCAGGCCGACATTCTCAGCCCGGATCGCGGCATAGGCATCGCGCATCGGCTTGGTCATCTTGAAGCGCACCGAGAAGCCACCCTTTCGCAGGTCTGCCTGCAGGGTGCGGTCGCAACGGGCGAACACCGCCTTGGCGAAGTAGTCGGCGAGGTTTTCGGACAGTTCGTCGAAGCGCTTGAGCCATGATCGCGACAGCTGGTTCATGACCTTCTGCATCGCGGATGCCGAGGTCTCATCCTCACCGAACATGACCGTCTCGGGCGTGTTGCGGCGCCACTCGGCGGCAATCTCGCGCGCAATGCTGCGGTGCATTTGATCCACGGCCGCCTTGAGCCGGGCCTCGTACTTCTCGCGGATCGGGGCTGCGGGGCGAATTGGCCGCAGGGTGAGGGGTTTGCCGCGGCGGGGCATCAGAGCGCCTTGAGCGTGGCTGCCACTCCGGGGTGCAGGGGGCCGGGCACGTCGAGCGGATGAGCCCAGACCGCGTCGTCATGCTCGCCGTTCAGTTCCGGATCGAAGGGGGCGGGCAGGTCGGCACGGTAGGTGACGAAACCATCGCGAATGTCGACAGGGTTGCCGAGCAGGACATCGTCGAACCCCGTCTCCTCGCGCAACTCGCGCATCGCCGCCTCGTATGCGTCTTCGCCCTCGTCGATACTGCCGCCCGGCCAGCACCACGTTCCCGGGTGCGATGCGGCGTCACCGCTTCGGCGCAGGAAGAGCATCCGGCCATCGGGCAGGGCGCACATAACGCCGGCGGCATGTGTGGTGCGTTCATCCATTGCGCTGAAGGGATCGCGCTCCTCGCTGGTGCGGCCGCCAGCGTTTGTGTCGATGTCGATATCGTCGACCTCCGGCTCGGGTGCGGGGCCGGTCAGGTCCACGCCATGATACAGCGACGTCTCATCGTTGCGCAGCCGCTCGCGGACCTCCTCGGCATCGACAACGCCCGCATCGATGTAGATGGCATCGGCCTCCGCATCGGACTTGCGGATGTCCGCCTTGTCCTTGTCGCTCATCTCCCAGAGGGATTCGAACTCGAAGGTGATTTCCGGGTCGATCTTACCCCAAAGGGAAAACTGCACCGCGTCCATGATTGTGAGCATGGGCTCGGCAACGACGCGCTGCAGGTATGCCATGATGCGGTCGTAGAAAACGCGGATTTCGCCCTCGGAGGAGGCATTGAGGCCAGATGGCGTGATCCCGAGCAGGATGACGAGCGGAATGCCCGAGACGCTGGACATGTGCTCCTGCGACTGCGCCTGCAACTCGTGCAGACCGGCAATCGGTGCGGAGACGTTCTCGAACTCTTCGGAGTTTTTGTCGACGACGAAGGTGCCGCGGTTGTCGCGCATCTTGTTGAACAGATCGATGCGCGTGAACAGATTGTCGCCCGGGCCGCCCTGCAGGACCTGGCCCATGTCTGTCTTGAGCACCATGACCGAGAAGGCATGCACGAGGTCGGACACGTCCTGCCGGGTGCGCAGCCAGTTGTCGACATAGGGCTTGCAGAGCTGGGTCAGGGCGAGGCCGCCGAAGGCATAGGCGGGCTTGAGCATGTTCGGGACGGAATGGCCCACGAGGGTCAGCATGCGGCTCGCATGTACCGTGCGCCCCGACACATACCAGGTCGATGGCTTGTAGAAGCTCGGCGCGAGCGGGTTCTGGGCGTTGTACGGGCCGGGGTAGCTCCACATCGGCTCGATCATGCCGATGCGCTTGAGCGGACGGGTCGGGCCGATCTTCTCCGCCTTCATGGCAAGCGGCGCGGCCATCTCGATGTCATCGTCCCAATCGCCGAAGTCGAGGAACATCTGCATGCGCCCGAAAAGGCATTCCTTCTCGATGGCTTCCCGGAACAGGTCGCGCACCTTCAGGTCGTCGAGAGCGGATTCGAGCTCCTTGACCTTCTCGTCGTCGCCCTTGATCCGGATCCACTTGCGCGTGCAGTGCTCGGCCCAGATCGAGGCGATGGTGCGATATTCGGCGCGCTGGGACAGTTCGGCGAGATAGGGATAGCCGAGGAAACCAAGGCCCTCGTGGAACATCTGCTCCATCGCGTAGGCATTGAGCACATCGACCGAGGGCAGGGCCGCGTCGAGCGCCATCCCGGCCGGAAGCACGCCGGGCAGCGGTGCGGGGCGCTGGAACACCTTATCCGGCATGACAGCCGGGGCGCCGTGGCGCGATGCCTCCCACATCACCGCATTGCTGATACGCATGTCGGGGGCGGGCTCTTCCACGACCGCGACGGGTGCGGCGGTGCCGTACCAGAACGCGCGCCACGCGGCCTTGATGCGCTCGAACATCAGCGCACCTCGAGGCGCATCTTGGAGACGATTGCCTTGCCAGCGGCATCAAGGTCGATGGGGATGCCGAGCCGTGCCGCCGCCTTGCAGGCCCACAACATCAACCGGGCGCGAACGGTGAACCGGTAGCGGATGGTCGCTTCGATCTTTGCCATGGTCCCTCACTGCGACGGTGTAAGGTCCATGTTAGCGGGCGCGGCCCTATGCTATGCACCGGCCATGGTGGTGAGTCTTGCAGACCTGCTGGATGAAGCGATTGCCGCGGTGGAGCGGGCCGAGATCATGCGGCAGATGCGCGAGGCCGGTATCGAACTGCCGGAGGGCGAGGACGAGCCTACGCCGCCCGAAGCACCTCAGGATTGATCTTCATCGCCCGCGCGCCGGGTAGCTGCGACATCACGAACGCATCGGCCAGGTTTGGCGAGGGGCGCGGGCCGCCTTCGCGGTTCGGCTTGGCGAGGTCCTTCTTGCTCTCGACCTTCACCCGCCCCGCATTGTCGAAGTCGCGCTTCGGCGTGCACAGTTCGTCGATCAGCTTCGACAGGTTCGCCATATCGCCATCGATGAACAGGAGCTCGCCCTGATCGATCTGGCACGGATCGGGCCCCGCGTTCTTCACCGCGTTGTACGTGTTGCGGGCACGGTCGGCCACACCCCACCATGCCTGCGCCTTGATGTTCGAGAACATGTCCTTGTTCGTGCGCGGCGGGTGTGAGCGAGCGTAGACCGCATCGGGCTTGTCCACTGCGCCGCCTGCGTTGAAGCCGGTGTGCCTGACATGGAACTTGCGGTGCGCCTCGTGCTGGGCCGCGTTCAGTTCGTTGATCTTCGCGCCGACACCAGCGCCCACGCCGATGCTGTCGTACACGAGATCGGCCTCGTTCTCCTGACACAGGTTCCACGCCCGCGTTGCCGACTTGAGGAGTTCGTCCTCACCGCCCTTCCACAGATCGGACTGCATGGCGAGCGATCCGTGGGAGAGGATGAGCGCGTTGCGGTCGGGGCCATCGTCGGCCACGTCGAACCCGACGCGCCTGCTCCCGGCCGGTTCGATCCGCAGCACCTTGTGCGCATCAATGCAGGCCATGATCCAAGAGCGCTTGATGACAACCGCGTCGTCGTCGTCACGCGGCACGCCGAGGTAGATGTGCTCGAACTCCTCCTCGTCCTCGGCGCGGGCCGCCGCGATCACGTCGAGCATGGTCTGCGAGAGGAAGGGGTTCTCGGTATAGTTGATCAGCCGCTTGATCGTGCCCGGTGGCGGGTTCACCACGAACCGGCGCCAGGCGAAGTCCGTGGACAGCATCGGGTTGAAGATGACCCAGAACTGCGAGCCCTCCTTGCGGACGGTCGGTTCCAGCACCTTCCACTGCTCCTCGGTCAGCGCGTGCGCTTCTTCGAGCCAGCAGATATCAATGCCCTCAAGCGACTTGATCTCGTTGATGTGCCGCCACAGGCCGTAGAACAGGAACTCGCTGCCCGTGCGCTTGTGGATGATGCGGTTGTCGAGGATCCTGAACTGGTCGCGCAGCCCGAAGCGATCGATCTGCACCACGAGCAGGGCGTAGACGGATTCGTCGATCTTGTTCTGGAACTGGCGGGCGCAGAGCACGCGCACCTTGACGTTGCAGGCGAGGAAGATCGCGAAGCCTGCCGCGTCCCATGACTTCGACGATGCACGGCCGCCGTAGAGCACGCGGTTGCGGATCGGCTCGTTGCGTTCGTTTGTTGCCGCGAGCCAGAAGGGTTGCAGGACGGGATTGAGCGTCGGGCCGCCGTTGTGGCCGATGCCGGGGAGGGTGGTCACGGGCTTCGCTGATCTTCCGGAAGGGCGTTCCTCGCTACGGTGCGGATCGTGTCATAATTTGCCTGCCAAGGCAGGTCGCCGAGGCTGCCTTCGGCGATGGAACGCAGTGCCTTATGAGCATCAGCGAGACGCTCGCGCAATTTCGCGATCTCGTTCACCTCTCCAGTCACGATCTCCCGAGCGTGATCGATGTCATAACTGCTGACTGGCGTCGTTTGCCCGCCGCGCCTGAGAGCAAGAGCCAATGCCTTCTCTTTGACCACGGGGTCCAAGTGCTGATCGTCACCGTCAAAGAAATGGTCGGTCACCCGTCCCTCCCTTCATCGGCTTTGCCCATCCCGCCGTAGAAGTCCTTCAAGCTCGGCGGGGACATGCTGCCGTCGCTGGATCGGTGGTCGAGGTTCTCCTTGAAGGCGTTCACGTCGACATGCTTGCCGATGAGCTCGAGCCGCTTCACGCGGTCGGACAGCTTGAGCTTGCGCACATTGCCGATGGTCACGCCCTCGACGCGGATTTCCTCGACGTCGATCCCGGCAACGAGGCCTTGCCGCCAGATCAGCGGCCATTCTCCGATCGGCTTGAGCGTACCCTCCGCATCGTACAGATCGCCGAGGTCCGCCTCTGCTTCCATCGCGAGGCGCCGGAGCACCCATTCGGCGTCGATAGCGGTGCGCTCGGAGCGTTCGGCTTGGGCCGCTGCAACGGCGTCCAGAACCTTGGCATTCCTCAACAGGCGCGATGCCTGGGATTCTGCAGTGCGCGCGCTGTAGCCCGCCCGGATCGCTGCCTGCGTTCCGTTCAGGTCGACGAGGTATTCCTCGACAAAGCGCTGCTGTTTCGGCGTCATAATCTCAGCCTATCCTCAAACGTCGAACGGCTCGAAACCGAGGCGCTTGGCCCGGCTCACAATCTGGTCATCGCTCAGGATCGAGAAGTTGCGTTTCCAGTGCGTGCCCTTCGCATTGGGCTTGCCGCTGGCATCGCAGCGGTAGACCGAACCGTAGTGCCGCAGGAACTCGGCCGCCTGTCCCGCCAGCGTGAAGTCGCGGTTGGTCATGAGTGGGCGCTCCACGAAACCGCGTGTCCGGAACGTGCCGCCGCCCGAGAAGCTGGGCCGCTTGGCGCGCTCGTGCTTCACCATGCCCATTTCACGGCGCCAGCGCGTCACGGTGCTGAGCGAGGTGTGGTAGTGCCGGGCCGCGCCCTGCGATCCCATGACCCGCACGACCTTCGCGAAGTCGTCGGGGGCCTCGCGCTTCAACCCCTTGTATCCGCAGGACCTGCACCGACCGCGAGAATACGGGCTGATCGGCGTGCCGCAATCGACGCAGTGGTGCCCCCGAAAGCTGGCCGGCGGTGTGGTCTCTTTCATGGCTATGGCTCCCCTTGCGTACATTCAGCCCCTCTTGCTCCAGTTTGCGATGATCTCGGCCCGCACGCGCTGGCGGTAGCGATGCGCTTCGGAGCTCAGCTTGCGGATATTCATGTGCGACGGCAGGACCGTCACGACGTTGCCGTCCTCGACCGCGATGCGATTGCCGCTGGCGAGGCGGATGTAGATCGAGCCGCGCGGCGCGAAGTCGACCGCTGCTGTCACCGCCGCGCTCTTGAGCAGAGCGAGCGCCTGCGCCTCGGACTTGAGGCCAGGGATCCGTTCCATGGCGCGGGCGATGGCATGGGCGGTGACACGGATCATTACAGCCCCGCCTCCTGCAGCGCGTTCTCGATCAGGTCCCGGTGCAGGTCCGTGAACCGGCCCTCCCTGATCCCGGCCCTGAGCTCGACGCGGGTGAACGCGCAGCGGCCTTCGCGGGCGTTCTGGATCAGGCCGAGGACGGTGCCGTTGCCGCCGCGATGATGCGTGGTCGAGGCCGGGGCGAAGAGGTCGGGCGGCATGGTCAGATGTTCCCGCCGGTGCGGCGAACATGCTCGTTGAACTCGTGCTGGGACCAGCCCTCCGAGACGAAGCGCGACACACGGATGTTGATGTCCTCGACCTCGCCCGGTTCCGGCTTCCAGTATCCGGACCGCTCCCCGGCATCGGTGCGGCGGGCTTCCTCGGCGCGCCAGCCTTCGAGCCGCTCGACGTAGCGCTGGCGCGAGCCGTCAGGCATGTGGCGAACCGCGATGCGGAAGAACCAATCCATGCCCTTGGCGCGAGCCTCTCGGTTGCCATCCTCGACCATCCGCTCGAGGTCGCAGAATGCGCCGGGTGCTTGGGCAGCCTGCATGTCCTCGATGATGGCGTGCAACTCGCTGGCCTTGGGCAGGTACGGCTTGACGTGAACCCAGCGCTCGATCGCGCGGGCCAGCAGGTCGGGATTGGCTTCGGCCATGTCCTCGGAGAGCAAGGCGATGCGTGCGCCATGGGCCTGCAGGTCAGCTTGACGGGAGGGCTCGTAGCGAAGACCGAGGCTGCCAATCAGCGTCCGAATCTGCGGTGGCACGGATTTCCTGCTCGGCGGCGAGGAACATGTCGAGGCAGGGATTTGGCCGCTCGCCACGCGGGCCGGCAGATCGTGAAACGGGCTGTTGCTGAGACTGTCGGTCATTTCGGGTTTCTCTCGGGTCGTAGGCTCCGCCCCATCCTCGGGCGACGATGGCTTCCAGCAGGCGGCCGGGTGGCCATTCGTCGTCGACCATGGCCATCAGGTCCCGGATGAACTTGGTGTGCGCCGTGGCGGTGTTGGTCAGCCGCTTGGACTTCCGGTTTTTCAGGAGATCGGACCACACTGCCGGGTCTGCCCACTCCGGACGAGGGAACGGGTCGGCCTTACGCGTGCGCGGGGATTCACATTCCGGGTGGGTATGGGTGGGGGGGTTAGAATTATTTTCATTGGGGGGGCGGGAAAGGGAGGGCTGATCGGGACAGTCCCCGGACGGTCCCGGTACTGTCCCGTCTGTGTCCCGGGACGGTCCCGGGACATCATCGGATTTGTCCCGGGACATCGAGCGCTGGCGGCGCTTCTTGTCCCGGGCGGCCGTGCGCTTCGCCTCGAGCTCTTCCAAGGCCATGCCTGCGCGTTGCTCGGCTTCTTCGATGGCCCGAACGGCGATGAGGATTGCCTCCATGGGCGCGCCCGCATCGCTCATGGCCTGCATGAGTTCCGACACCTTCACGACAGCACCCCCGCATCCCGCAGGATCTGCAACCCGCCCTCGGCGCTGCGCACGACATGGTGCGGCACGCCCATGGCCTCGCACCAGTCGCGGAAGTCCTTCTGCCCCTCCGTCATGCTGCCGTTCTTCGATTTGAACTCGATGGCGAGCGAGCTGTCGCACATCATGAACAGGTAGTCCGCCGTGCCGGTGATCAGACCCAGCGCACGGGCGAGGGCGACCTGTGCGGGCACGATGACCTTGCCTCCGGGCCCCTTGCGCACCATGCCGGCGAGTTCATTCGCCGGGTGGGTGAACACGGCCCGCAACCGCCCCTCCAGCGCTGCGGCGCGAAGCTCGGTCGCGAACGCCAGGCACTCGCTATCCTCCGGTCCGATCCGGACGGAGCGCGAGAGGCCCCGGTACTGCATCAGGCGCACGAGGAAGGCAGGCGTTGGCATCAGGCAGCCGCCCTCAGCGCCGCGAGGAGCGTCTGCGAGCCTTTGCCGATATCGGCGTGGAACCGGTGGGAATCGTCCTGCTCTTCGCCTTGTGAGGAAAAGTCGTTCCTCGGTTTGATCGACGGTTTGTAAGAGATGGCCGGTGGAGCAATGGGGCGACAAACGAGAAGCTTGCGTTCGTTCGGCACCGTTTCCGGCGGTGTCGTTTCGGTAGGCGCCTCTTCAATCGGCTTGGTGCGCACGGCATCGAGAAAATCTGCGTAGTCGGGGCGCGATGCCTCCAGATCACGCGCGCGCCGAATGCTGCTCAGAACGGTCGTATGGTCCTTGCGGCATACCGCTCGGGCTATCTGGGGTTGGCTATGGTAGCACTCCGCCCCGATCAGGCAGACCGCGTGACGGATCATCACAATGGGGCGCTTGCGCGAAGGCCCCTTGATATCGGCCACCGTGACGTTGGCATGGTAGGCAGCGGCTGCGAGAATGTCGGCCATTCGGCGCGTCCGGACACGCGGGGGCATGTTGTTCTCGGCGCAGCGGCGCACAGTATAGTCGGACAGGCCTAGCTCACGAGCCACCTGGGCGACGGGTAGCCCGGCGGAAAGCATCGTCACGATCCTGGCTTCGTTCAACAGCCGATTGACCGTGCGGGCCTCGTTGTGGTGCGTGACGCACAGGCCCCCTTTCGTTTCCGCCTTGATCGGGCGCCTGCAGATGTCGCAAATCTTCATGTACGGGCCTCACAGCATCATGAGTTGCGGATCGGGGTTGTTCGCGATCCATTCGGTCCGGGCCTCGCGCGCCGTGATGAGCGCTTCGGCGGCCTCAGCGAGTTCGGTCTGGGCCCGGTCGAGGCGTTCGGAGGCTCGGCGCACCCGGCGTTCAGCGCAGGCGACGATCTCCTCGTGCCGCTCAAGCGTCGGTTCGGCGGCCGTCAGGGCCTTGCGGAGATGGTCCTGATCGTCGGTCAGCATGGTCAAGCCGCCGGGCGAAGTTTGGAAAGCTGCTCCTCGATCGCATCGCGCGCGTTTTCGAGCACGGCGCGGTTGGCGCGGATCATCTCGAGCGGGATTTCGTCGCTCTTGGTCAGGGCGTCCGAGAGCGTCATTGCCGCCTGCAGCACGCTATGCGCGGCGAGACGGTCATCCACGGATCCGGGGCGGCTCTCGACGCACAGGCGGTCGAAGTACCCTGTGAACCGTCCGTTCCACTCCCGCTTGCCGCGACCGAAGGTGACGGCGTTCATGGTCGCGGTGCCCTCGGCATATTTCGAGGCCTGATCGTCGGAAACGCCGAGGATTGCGCCCACATCGGACCATGTCAGGCCGTCTTCGGCTTTGATCTCGGAGATAGCCCGGCCCAATGCTGCAAGTGCGTTGGAAGCGGAATAGGCCGGTCGTTTCCCGGCGATTGTCGGGTTAGACATAGTATATTCCCGTGGTATGAAATTTCTGAAACTCGCCTTGCACCGCAGCATCGTCGTTCGCGGGATGCGCGCACGCGGTGAAGTGATGGCGCCAGTGGGCCAGTGCTGCAGTGCGGACGATTGCGCGGCGGAAGTCGGCTTTCGTGGCCATCTATGCGGCCCTCCGCAGGGCGCAGGCGATCAGCGCGCCCGACAGGACGAGCATCGCAGCAAAGGGGCCGAAGGCTTGGGCGTATTGCTCGAGCATGGCCTAATGCCTCACGAACTCGACGGGACGGTCGAGCGGCATGGCCCAGCACAACGCACACGTACCGCAGCACCGCTTGCCCTTGGGGTCGGACTGCGCGGGGCAGACGACATGCTCGCTGTCCTCGTGCCGGTCGATCACGAGACTGTCCCGGCCCGAGAAGCGGATTGCGCAGCGGCCCGGGTTCTCGGCATTCATGGCCGTCACTGCGGCGCCGATGTCGGTTCCGGGCTGGCGCGCCGTGAAGCCGAACACGTGAAGGGCAGGGCACTCGGCGAGCAGGTGGCGCCACAGGTTCGCGTAGGCCACGCTGTAGAAGTCGCCCAGGATGTGCAGCCGCACAGCGAACCCGCTGGGATGCTTGCGCTCAAGCTCGACGATTTCGTCGATGAGGCGCACCTCGAGGTCGATGCCGTGCATGTGCCGGCGCGACCAGTTCATGTTCGAGCCGTAGCAAGTGGCCCACTCGCTGCAGCTGCGCGGACAGGTCGCGCGCTCCTCCAGCGTGAGGGTGTAGAGCGGGAAGCCCTTCCACCGGCCCTTGGTGACCTTCACGCCGATCTTGCGCTGGTTGGTGCCCGAGACGAGCAGGCGCGGGCTGTCGTCGGGATGGACGACGCGCGAAGGGAAGATGGTGCGGCCCTCGCGCATGGCGGGATGATCCGGCATCAGGGTGATGCGGGCCCCGGTGCCTTTGACCGGCTTGTTGGCGATGCGGTGGTGCGGGCCTCCGTACTGGATCGCGCGCGGAGTGGGTTGGCGGGCGGTCATGCAGCGGCGTCCTGCTGGTCAGGAGACCAGTCTCGCATCCAGTTGCGAGCCCGCAGTTCAGTTTCCGGCCAGAGCCGTCGACCATTGCGGATGTCGCGCACAAAGTGCGGATCGCTCATCGCTTTTCGGCCAAACGTGATCTCAGACATTCCGGCCTCAGCCACAAATGCCTCTATCTCTGCGAGCAGGTCAGGGTGATGCTTGGACATGACCAAGCTTCTAACGTAGGATCAGTCCTACGGTCAATAGGACAAAGTGGGATAAGTCCTAACCTTCCGCTTGGCGGCGGAAAGTGGGATGCGCCCTACATGAGCGACGACAGCACGCCTCTGCAGCGATTCATCCGTCAAGCCGTGGCTTTGATGCCGCAGAAGCGCGACTATTACGACCGAATGTTGCAAGAGAAGCTCGGCACCAAGGGTAAGCCGATCTACGATATCGATCGCGGCAAGAGTAAAAACCCCAGCCTGGCTCAACTGAATGCGATCTCCGAGGTATTGGAGCAGCCTAGAGACCTACTGGAGCGCGCGGTGGCCGGGGAGGACGTTGAGCCGCAAAGCCAATGGTCCGGGGGAGTTTCGGAAAAGAAGGAAGATCTCGACCTCAGAAGCGTCGAGCTTCACGCCTATGCGCTTGGGCGGGCAAGCGAGACTGAAACCGTAAACATCCAAAAGCTCGACTTATCCCTCTCAATGGGCCCCGGCACTTTGATCGACGAGTGGGTCGAGGCTGAGCCGGTTTCTTTCGACCTGGCATTCATCCGCGGCATCACCCGCTCGCCGCCCGACCGGCTTAAGCTGGTGACCGGCATCGGTGATAGTATGTATCCCACGCTCAATTGGGGTGATGTGATCCTGATCGACACCACCGACCGCCAGCTCGCCCGGCAGGACGGCGTCTACTGGATCGACCTCTTCGGCGCCTCCGGTATCAAACGCTTGCGAACCGTCGGGCAGGGCAGGGTGCTCGTCATCTCCGACAACCGCGACGTCCCCGATCAGGAAGTCGACGCCGCCGATCTGCGAATTCAGGGAAGGGCGATCTGGCTGGCAAGGGGGATCTGAAGCCATGTCCAAGGATGATTTATACGACCAATTGCGCAGGCAGCAGCTTGAGTTGGCAGTTGCTCAAAAACAAATGCACGATAGCTATAAGGAGGCGGTTGAATCGCATTTCTTGGCTGTCGAGAAAGAGATGGCGGTGATTGCTGCGCGCACGTCACTGGGCCTCAGGAATGTGGCGTTGGCGATGGATGCTTTGAGGCGCGATGCTCCTGAATTCGACAAGCGTCTCCGTGACATTTTGGAGTCTTCCAACGACTTATGGTCGATGGCTGAAAGACTGGCCGCCACGGGGGGCGAGAATGGTGGATCTTGATCTGAGGTTGCTTCGTGAAGCTTACGACCGGCAAACTGAAGAGTTGCGGCGATTGAAAAGTGGCGGTGGCGGTGGCACATCCGACGGCATGGAAGGTCGTGTAAATCGTGTTGAAGAACGTCTCGATAGAATCATTGACCGGCTGAGTGCCGTCGAAGTGTCTATCGCAACGCTGACGGAGCGCGTCGCCCATTTGCCAAGTAAGGGCTTCATTGTGACTGCCATGGGGTCGTCTGTCGCAATCCTCGGCGGCATCGTGCTCGCCGCGGACCGCTTAAAAGACTTCTTCAATTGAGCCTTATTCGCTTCACCATTGCCGTCATAGGCTCTAGCCATCAAAACAAATTTGGCCGCGGGTATCGCATGCACTGCCGCGCAATCTGGCTGGTGAATGGGAATTGAGCGCCGCAGCAAACCGATGGTTTGACGACGCCTGCAAGCTCAAGGAAGTCGGCGATTTTTGTGCGTTAAGAAATGACTGGCGCGGCGCTTACCGTAGCTATGGATCGTCAGTTGAGTACATGCTGAAGGCGTTATATCTTCGCAACACACAGCAAAGAAGTATGCCTTCACACATGAGAACAGCGGCTTCGCACGATCTGAATTTCGTGGCTCAACAGGCTGGGCTTGGGCAGGCATTAGGGAATTTGAAGGGTGCCCAGCTCTTTAATTGGCTTACTGTCCGAGACTGGGACCAAGGGCGCAGATATCCGAACCAAGCCTTCCCGGTAAAGGAAGGCAAGGACTTTAGACTTGCACTATTGCAGCCTGAATTGGGGATTTGGCAATGGCTATTGAACGAGTGGCACCGGACTTGATTGAGGCTGGTCGCACGCTGCTGGAGCACCTCGATGAGATGGGGATCGAGCCCCAGGGCGCGCTTTGGATTCATTTCTACCACCTCAAAGATTGGCGCTACACCGTGGTAACTGATTTTGTTGATGTTATTGGTAGAAGGAAAACCTATGCGCTGATCTCCAAGGCGCTTTCACAATTCGATCCTATCGACGGACTGAGTTTGGTAGACGTTCACCTGTCGGCGCCGTCTGAAGTGCTGCCCAAGGTGCTCGGAGGCATATTCCATATCGACGGCGATGGCACGGGTGTGGCTTCTGTGAAGGAATGCACGATCAATGACATGCCGGTGGATGCTGAAATCTACAGGCTCAGGCCGGCTCGGGAAATGGCACTAGCGCAAAGAGCCGCGAGGAAGACATTGCGCAAGTTGGAAAAACTCCCCGCCTGAGCCTTGCTCCCATTCTCCCTCGCCGTCGTCGGCGCTGACTACCCCAACAAGTCCGGACCCGACCGCCGCTTCGAGATCGCCATGTGCATCCCCGGCGAGCCGGTCGACCTGCGCCCCGAACCCGACAACGCGGCAGATGAGCGCGCCGTCGCCGTCTACTCCGCGCGCGGCATCCAGATCGGCTACCTCACCGCCGAGCGCGCGCCACGCATGGGACAGCTGATCCGCAGCGGGGTCGAGTGGTCTGCCATCTTCCAGGAGCCGGCACCTTACGGCGCGGTCGTGCGCGTCGCCTTTGATGGCGAGCAGCCGGAACTGCCTCTGCGACGAGAATCGGCTCAGCACGATCTCGATGAGGTTCGCGACTATGATCCGGGCTGGATGCCCGACGAAGAGTGGCCAGACTGAAAATGTGGGACAAGTCCTACTTATTAGATTGACACGTAGGACCAGTCCTACTATTCAGTCTCCAACAGCCCAGCGGTGAGCCGAAAGCGCAGACCCAACGGGCCCTTCGTTGGAGATCGTCATGGCACACCCCGCCAACATCACCGAAGCCCGCGCGATGCTCGCCCCGTTCGTGGGCGCTCGCCTGAACCGCAGCCGCAACGCTGACGGCTACCTGATCCCCCGCACCGTATTCGTCGACATCTTCACGCCCGGCGTGGCGTTCGTGGATGCCGATGTGCGCGCCGTGTCGGATGATGGCATCGAGGTCAGCCGCATGGGCGGGTTCGCCGAGGTCGCGCGCTGGTCCGACGTCGAGGAAATCCGGTTCAGCGGCGAAGGTCGCCCTGATCGTGTGCTCTACTTCGGCGACGATGAGCCGGAAGGCCGCGCAGCCGAGAGCAACATTCCGATGGGAGCGGCGGCATGAACATGACCCAGCAAGCCCGCGTCATGGTCGCTGCCGACCGCGACGCCCGCCCGGCTCCGAAGGAAGTCTTCGCGGCATGGCGCCTGTCCCCGGACAACCCGCGTGCCGAGGCCATCCCGTGCACGATCGGTGAGGTCCGCACGCTCGATGAGGCGGTGAATGCCGCGCTCGTCGGCAATGCCCTGCAGCACAAGGACGCGCTCGTTGTGCTGGTCACCGATACCGTCTCAGCCAAGCGCATGGCGCACT
The DNA here is from genome assembly GCF_014645195.1 of Novosphingobium indicum. GTDB lineage: Bacteria > Pseudomonadota > Alphaproteobacteria > Sphingomonadales > Sphingomonadaceae > Novosphingobium > Novosphingobium indicum. The sequence goes on from NZ_BMLK01000008.1 coordinate 116,715, forward strand.
TCTACGCCATCAAGCAGGACACCAAGGCGCCCTACGTCTTCGACAAGGAGAAGGGCAGGGCGGTGAAAGCCAAGCGCTTCTATCCCGCCGCGCTGTTCACGATGGCCGTGTCCGAGTTCTCGCCGGTCGAGCCGTTCCGCTGGAGCCCCGGCGCCGATGTGGTGGGCGCTGATCGCGACCTGATCGATGGGAGGGCACGATAATGCCTGCAACCCGCGCCGATGGCCGCCCGGCCTACGTGAACGCTCCGCCCCGCCTGCGCCAGAGCACGGTCAACAGCACCCGTAGCTACTCGCAAAAGCTGCGCGAAATGCGCTGCGAGGAGGCCCAACTGGCCCGCGAGGCTGGCGAGGATCCGCAGCCGGGCCCCGGCAACGGCACGGCCTACGCGATCCTCGGCCTCCTCACGCTCGCCGTGTGGCTCGTCCTCTTCAAGGGCCTCGGCCTGATCTGACCCCCCGCAGCACCGACCGGCTCAGTCCCCCCTGCCGGATATGCTCAACCAGTGTCGCCCTTTCGGTGCAGGGCGACACACAGGGAATGACGCGATGAACGCTCAGACCGAGATCAAGCCTTCCATCATCGGCGCACTGGCGAAGGCGCTCGCCGATGTCGAGGGCGCGCAGAAGAACGCAGAGAACCCGCATTTTAAGAAGACCTATGCGGACCTCTCGTCGGTGATTGCCGCGATCCGTCCCGTAGCCAAGCATGGTATCTGGTACCGCCAGGTTCCGAAGCGCGATCCTGACGGTGCGCTGATCGAGACGTTCTACATTCACGAGAGCGGGGACGAACTGTCGGCGGGCGAAATGTTCGTTCCGACCAACAAGCGCGATCCTCAAGGCTTCGGCTCAGCAGTGACCTACTGCCGCCGCTACGCGCTGCAGACGGCCTTTGGCATCGCCACGGAAGACGATGACGCAGAAGCCGCCATGCGTGGTGCCGAGCGCCGCGATCCATCCAATGGACGGCAAGGCAACGGCAATCAGCGCCACGAGCAGCATCAGGACAGGCAGCAGCAAGGACCTGAGCTTATCAGCGAGGCGCAGTGGTCACGGATCGTCGACATTCTCGACAACCTGAAACTCAATCCGGCGCCGTATCTCGACCATTTCAAGGTCAACAACCTCAAGCAACTGACCTCCGCGCAGGCGATGAAGGTCATCAACAACCTTGAGGACAAGTTCGCCGAGAAGGCGAAGGAACAGACAAACCGCGCCGGCCAGTCCGATGGCGGCGACTTCAACGACATCAACCCGGACGATGTGCCCTTCTGAGGAGCCCTGCACGATGCTCACCCACTACAAATCCAGCAAGGGCGCGAAAGAGATCGCAACCATGCCGCTGCCCTACGCGAAGAACGCGCTTGCCAAGCTGCATCGCGAGGAGCCGGAGCGTACCGCCGAGATCGAAGCCCTGACCGCGCACGTCGAGCGGCTCGAAGCCGAGGCTGCCGAAAGCGACACGGAAACGCCGGTTCGCGACGGCCCGGCGCCGATGGGCGACAACAACCCGCCAACTCCGATACGCGACAAGGCCGCACCGAGCCCCACGGGCCGCAGTGCCATCGACGCCCATGTTGACGATCTGCTGACCGAGGCGGCGAATTGGGCCGATGGCTTCGTGATTGAAAGCCAGGAACAGGCCGACGCGGTCGGTCGCCTCATGCGCCAGCTGCAGCAAGCCGCAAAGCTGGTCGATGACAACGCTGCCGAGGAGAAGAAACCTCACAACGAAGCCATCGCGAAGATTGCGGAGTGGCAGAACGGCTACACGTCCAAGGGCAAGAAGACGATCCCGGACGGCAAGCTGACCAAGGCCATCCTCGCATGCGGCAACATGTCCACGGCATGGTTGACCAAGAAGGACGAGGAGCGCCGCCAGCGCGAAGCCGAAGCTGCCGCGGCTGCCCAGAAAGCCGCGCAAGAAGCCATCGCTGCACGCGAGGAGGCGAAGACCTCTACCGACCTCGCCGACATGGACAAGGCCGACGACATGCTCGCCAGTGCCGAGGACCTGCTCAGGCAGGCCAAGGGTGTGAGCAAGGAGCGTGTCGGCGCTGGCGGCGGCGAGGGCACGCGCTCGCTGGGCCTGCGGTCGTACTGGCGCGCCGAGATCACGGATCAGAAGGCCGCGCTGCTCCACTATCTCGCGCAGCAGCCCGAGGCTTTCCGCGAACTCATCCAGACGCTCGCCGACCGCGATGCGCGCAACGAAGCCACGCGCCGCAACATCCCTGGCGTGACATTCCACGAAGACAAGAAGGCCGCGTAGTTATGGCAGGCAGCGTCAACAAAGTAATCCTAATCGGCAACCTGGGCGCCGACCCGGAAGTGAAGTCGTTCCAGAACGGTGGCCGCATCGCGAACCTGCGCATCGCCACATCCGAGACGTGGAAGGATCGCCAGACCGGCGAGCGCCGGGAGCGTACCGAGTGGCACAGCATTTCGGTTCAGTCGGACGGCCTTGTCGGCATTGTCGAGCGCTATCTGCGCAAGGGCTCGAAGATCTATGTCGAGGGCCAGCTGCGCACCCGCAAGTGGCAGGATCAGCAGGGCAACGACCGGTACACGACCGAGGTCGCGGTCGGCGGGATGGGCGGCAAGATTACCATGCTCGACAGCGCCGGAGAAGGGCAGGGCGGTGGCCGGTCCAACGATGGCGGACGCGGTAACCAAGGCGGAAATGGCTGGGGCTCGCAGGGTGGATCGAGCGATTGGGGCTCTGGCGGCGGCAGTGGTGGCGGTGGCTTCGGCGACGACCTCGATGACGATATTCCATTTTGAGGGGATGACCGATGTCTGACCCCCTCAAGCGCACCATCTTCCTCGTTGGCGATACCCAGCGTCAGCACGCGAAGAACCTCATCGACCAGGCGCCGCCCAACTTCGTGATGCGGCTCGGCGAGGCGACCCGCAGCGATGCGCAGAACCGCAAGATGTGGCCGATGCTCGCCGATCTGCAGGCGCAGGTGCCCGAGTTCGCCGAGTTCAGCGCGAACGACATGAAGCTGCGGTTCCTGAACCTGCTCGGCATGGAGATGCGCTTCCTGCCAGCGCTTGAGGGGCAGGGCATGTTCCCGGTCGGCATGAGCTCATCGATGCTGACCAAATCGCAATTTTCCGGGCTGATCGAACTGATCTACGCCGTTGGCGCCAAGCATGGCGTGCAGTGGTCGGAACGCTCAGCCGCCTACTTCGCAGAGGAGCTTGGCCGCCATGCCGCTTAATTTCGTCAATATGCAAGTTGTGGTCGACGTCCGCGACGTAGACGATGCCAAGCGAGCCGCCGTTGAGGAGGGCCACGAGGGCATGGTCGTGACCGTGTCGGCCGACGTTGATATCGACGAAGCGCTTGAAGAGGCGACCGTCGAGCAGCTGCGGGAAGCCCTTGGGCGTGAACTTCCCGGTTACACGGCTGATCAGCTTGTTGCGATTGAGGCGTGCCTCAACGCTGTTGCTGCGCACGATATGACGACCGCGAGCGCGATGCTTCCGCGAATTTTCGAGCATACTGCCCAGATTGAAGCCGCTGAACGCGCCATCCATGCCAACCACTTCCGGAGTGTCGCTGCATGAGCTGGTCCCCGCAACAGGATGCCGCGATCCGCGGCGTGAAGGCATGGCTAGCCGATCCCGCTGCCAAGCAATGCTTCCGGCTGTTCGGCTATGCAGGCACCGGCAAAACGACGCTGGCTAAGGAACTGGCCGGGTCCGTGAAGGGCAAGGTGCTCTATGCCACCTTCACCGGCAAGGCCGCTCTCGTGCTCCGCAAGAAGGGCTGCGAAGGCGCCTCGACGATCCATTCCTTGATCTACTGCGTGGAAGTCGACGAGCGGACCGGTGAGGCGGAATTCAAGCTCAACGATGAGAGCGACCTCGTCGATGCCGCGCTGCTGATCGTGGACGAGGTGTCCATGGTCGGCGAAGCGCTGGCCCGCGATCTGCTCAGCTTCGGTACGCGCATTCTCGTTCTGGGCGATCCGGCGCAGCTGCCGCCCGTGAAGGACGAGGGCTTTTTCATCAACGCCGAACCGGACGTGATGCTGACCGAGGTCCACCGCCAGGCACAGGACAACCCGATCATCCGCATGTCGATGGACATTCGCGCGGGCAAGCGCCTGCAGATGGGCCAGTACGGCAACAGCCTTGTGACCCGCAGTCGCGACATTGGCCGCGACAAGCTGGGCGAACTCGTTCTCGGCGCTGACCAGCTGCTATGCGGTCTCAATCGAACCCGCACGTCCTACAACCAGCGCATCCGGGCCATGAAGGGCCTGCGCGGGTCGCTGCAGCCGTGGCATCCGACCGCAGGCGACCGCCTCATTTGCCTGCGCAACGACAAGACGAAGCACATATTCAACGGCGGCCTGTGGGATGCCGAGGTGATCGAGGACCTTGGCGGCAAGCTGGAAATCACGGCCAGTTCGCTCGACGAGAAGCGCGATCCGATCAAGGTCGAGGTGTTCGAGGAGTTCTTCAACGGCACCGAGCAGACCGTCCCATGGCAGGAGAAACGCGGCACGCAGGAGTTCACCTTCGGGTGGGCGATCACGTGTCACAAGTCGCAGGGCTCCCAATGGGACGACGTGATCATCTTCGATGAAAGCGGGGCTTTCCGGGATGCGAAGAAGAACTGGCTCTACACGGCCGTAACCCGTGCGGCCGAGCGCGTGACGGTGATCGTATGAGTGTTCCGCTTCTCTCCGATCTGCGCGTCCCGCCGGTTCCCGGACAGTTCTACATGGTCCCGGTTGTGCCCTACATCTACTGCGGCGTGAAAGGTGATTGGCCGGTCATCGGGCCGATGCACACCGATCTGGAGCACTTCAATTTTCCGGATGCGCACTATCACGTGGACCCGAGATTTCTAACTGAGCAGCAAGCGCGCCGCGTCGAGAGATACGGCGGAACCTTCTACGGCTCGCTGGCTGCGGTGACACAGGCGCAACCGCTGTTTCGTCGCGGTGAGCCGCACGAGAAGGGCCGGCCTATCCTCAAGCTTCGGAAGTGTCGGTCTGCGGACACGCCTTACGTGCATGGCGGCAAGCCGGTAATTCAGGCCTTGCGCGCCGACTATCCCAATCCAGCCGAACCCATCCGGCGTACCGATGGCCGCCTGCTGTGCCCGCACCGCAAGGCCGACCTCTCCAGTCTCGTACCGGATGACCAGGGCATTGTGACCTGCCCCCTGCATGGGCTGCACGTCGATTGCAGGAGGCCTGCATGACCGACTATCGCGCCTTCCTTGAAGCGAAGGCTCCGCTCGCACTCCCGGCCGGGCTACCTTGTACGCTCGACGACATACCGACACACCTTCGCACCGGCGACGAAATCAAGCCGCATCAGCGCGCGATCGTGCGCTGGGCCGTTGAGGGCGGGCGTCGTGCCCTTTTCGAAGCCTTCGGGCTAGGCAAGTCGATCCAACAACTGCTGATCTGCGACATCATCCTCAGCATTGTCGAGAGGATGCGCATTACCAATGATGATCCAGTGCGAGCGATCATGGGGTTGATCGTGGCCCCGCTTGGCGTGCGCCGGGAGTTCATCGCCGATGCCAATAAGCTAGGCATCCCCTTGCACTTCGTGAAGTCGGACGCCGAGATTGACGAGATCGGCGATGAGTGCGGGCTCTACCTGACGAACTACGAGAGCGTGCGCGATGGCAAGGTCGATGTCAGCCGGTTCACGGTCTGCAGCCTCGATGAGGCGAGCGTCCTGCGCAGCTACGGCAGCAAGACGTTTCAGGAGTTCCTGCCGCTTTTCGAGGCTGTCCCGTACCGCTTCGTCGCCACGGCCACGCCGAGCCCGAACCGCTACAAGGAACTGATCCACTATGCCGGGTTCCTCGGCATCATGGATACAGGGCAGGCCCTCACGCGCTTTTTCCAGCGCAACAGCGAGAAGGCAAACGACCTCAAGCTATACGAACATAAGCAAGATGAATTTTGGTTGTGGGTGAACAGCTGGGCGGTGTTTCTGCAGCGCCCCAGCGACCTCGGGTTCAGCGACGAGGGATACGACCTGCCTGAGATCACGGTCCGCTGGCACGAGGTGAAGACGGACATCTCCGGCGGCAAGGAAGTCGACAACTTCGGCCAGGCGGCGCTGTTCCGTGACAAGGCAGTCGGCGTGGTGGGCGCCAGCCGCGAGAAGCGCCGCACGCTCGACCAGCGCATCGGCAAGGTCGCCGAGATCATGGAGCAGGATCCGGACGCCCACTACCTACTCTGGCACGACCTCGAGGATGAGCGCCGCGCGCTTGAGAAGATCGCGGGCGTCGAGAGCGTCTATGGCGCGCAGGACCTCGACCGCCGCGAGGAGATCATCGGCCGATTTGCAGACGGTGAGCTCTCACGCCTCGCCGCCAAGCCGGTAATGCTCGGCAGCGGGACGAACCTGCAGCGCCATTGCCACCGGGCGATTTTCGCGGGCGTCGGCTTCAAGTTCAACGACTTCATTCAGGCGATCCACCGTCTGCACCGCTTCCTCCAGCCGTGCCCGGTCGAGATCGACATCATCTACGCCGAAACCGAGGATCAGGTGCGGCGCGAACTGCTGGCCAAGTGGCAGCGCGACGATGAGATGAAGGCCCGCATGTCGGAAATCATCCGCAAGTACGGCCTCAACCACGCCGCTGCCGCCGACGCCATGAAAAGGAGCATCGGAGTGGAGCGTACCGAAATGACCGGCGCCGGGTGGAAGCTTGCGCATAACGATTGCGTCGAGGAGGCTCGCACGCTGGCCGATGGATCTGTCGACCTGCTTGTCACGTCGATCCCTTTCAGCAATCACTACGAGTACACGCCGAGCTACAACGACTTCGGCCACACCGACGATGATGCGCATTTCTTCGCGCAGATGGACTTCCTGACGCCCGAACTCCTCCGCGCGCTGGCTCCCGGCCGTCTCGCCTGCATCCACGTCAAGGATCGAATCATGTTCGGCAACGTGACCGGGCATGGCGTACCCACGGTGAACCCGTTCCATGCCAAGTGCATCGATCACTATCTGCGCCACGGCTTCCAATACATGGGCATGATCCACGTCAACACCGACGTCGTTCGCGAGAACAACCAGACCTATCGTCTCTCCTACAGCGAAATGCTCAAGGACGGCACGAAGATGGGCGTGGGCTCGCCCGAGTATGTGCTGCTGATGCGCAAGCCGCAGAGCGACCGGAGCCGCGGCTATGCGGACCGACCGGTGCGCAAGGAGCCTGATGCCTATAGCCTCGCGAAATGGCAGATCGACGCGCATGCCTTCTGGCGTTCCAGTGGCGAGCGCCTCGCCATGCCAGCTGAACTCGGCGCAGCGGCTGAGCACTTCGGAGAGATGGGCGTCGGGCCGCTGGTCAAAGCCTTCACCGAGGGTACGCGGGCCATGATCTACAATTTCGACAAGCACGTCGCGATCGGCGAGCACATCGAGGCGCGGGACGTGAACGACACGCGCGGCCATCTTCCGCGCACCTTCATGAGCCTCGCTCCCGGTGCGCACGATCCCGACACCTGGGACGACATCGTCCGCATGCGCACGCTCAACGCCGAACAGGTCGCCAAGGGCCGCGAGAAGCACGTCTGCCCGCTGCAGTTCGATATCGTCGACCGCCTGATCGACCGGTTCAGCATGGAAGGCGAGCTCGTCTACGATCCCTTCTGCGGCCTTGGAACCGTGCCGATGCGCGCGATCCTCAAGAAGCGGCGCGGGCAGGGTAGCGAGCTCAACCCCGACTACTTCGCCCACAGCGTGCGCTACCTGCAGGAAGCGGAGCGGCAGGCGGCTATCCCGACGCTGTTCGGGCTCCTCGGTCTGGAGGATGCGGCATGACCGGAAACCGTCAGCAGAATCGCCACGCAGTCGCCCTTGAGCGCAAGGCATGGAAGACCGGCCATTGGGGCGCGTGGCGCTTCTCGAACCTGCCGTTCGGCCTGCCTGGTGGAAACGGTTGGTGCAAGGAGATCAGGTCGGCGCATGCCAACGACCTCTATGCGGTGCTCGTGCGCCCGGTGCGAACTGAATGGGGCCTCGTGCAGCACTGCGCGATCCGGACGGCCAGCAACCTTGAACCGCCATGGCGCGACAAGCAGCGCATCAAGAACGAACTGTTCGGCCCGGAGTACACCGCCGTCGAAGTAATGCCGCCGGACGCGGAGCTCATCGACCAGGCGGACATGTACCACATGTGGGTGCTACCGCCTGAGATGGTGCTGCCTTTCACGATCTTTGACCGGAGCAAGGAGGTGAGGGCAGCATGACCGTCTACGTAGACGACGTCCGCCACCGCTTCGGCAACATGGTCATGTGCCACATGTGGGCCGATACGCTCGATGAGCTTCTCGCCATGGTTGATCTGATCGGCGTGCAGAGGAAGTGGATACAGGGGCACCCGACGCTCTCTTTCGGCAAGCACCGCAATGCGAGCTGGGTCCACTTCGACATTGCGCTGAGCAAGAAAGCGCTGGCGATCCGCCACGGCGCGGTGCTGACCGATCGGTATGGCCCGGTCGAGCATGAGGCACGCCGCATGCTGGCATGGGACGGCGCCACGCCGGAGCAGCGCGAGCGGGCCCAGATGAAGCTCGATACTGTTGCGGCCATCAGGGAGCGTGACGCGGCATGACCGACAAAACCCCGCCCGTCGTCGAACAGGATTACCTCTATGGCTTGAAGGTCGTCGACATCGGCGATCTGCGCGTTGCGCGCGGCATGTCCCGCCGTCCGGTCAGCGCCTGCAAGCATCGGCCGCTGGTCTATGATCAGAAAGAGCGCCGGATCTGGTGCAAGGACTGCGAGACGGACGTAGAAGCGTTCGACGCCTTCATGCTGATCGTCGAGAACTTTGACCGCGCGGCCAAAGAGATTGAGCGGCGCCAGGCGGAGGTCAAAGAGGCCGTTTCGCACAACATCATCCGCATCGCCGCCAAGCGGATGGACGAACTGTTCCGCCGCAAGAAGATGGTCCCGTCCTGTCCGCATTGCGGTGAGGGCATCTTTCCCGAGGATGTGGCGAAGATGGGCAGCATCAACCGCGAGTGGGAAGAGGCAAGGCGAGCGAGAAAGGCGAAGGGGAATTCGGAATGAACCTCCTCGACCAAGCCACCGACTGGCGCAACCACACCAACGAGGAGCGTGCAGAGCACTGCGTCGCATTCCTCCACACCATGGGCGTCTTTTTCGACGCTCCTGCGGATTACCAGCGCGCGCTCAACCGGATTCGGGCGAGGGGCGACATCCAGCGAGAGGAGAGGGCGAGGCAATGAGCTCCGCAGCCCGCAAGCCCCGATCACGACACTACGCCACCAAGGCGAAGGTGAAATCGTATGTCGAGACGGCGCGCGAGCTCGGCATCAAGATCGGTGGCGTCGAACTCGCCCCCGATGGTACTATCCGCATCCTCGCTGAGCAGGCCGTTCGCGCCGCCAACACCGGCAGTGCTTATGACGACTGGAAGCGCGAAGGAAACTGAGCTTGGCACAAGGCCCGCACATCGTCACGAAACGCAAACCGGGCCGTCCGGTGCGTTACTACGTCTATGCGTGGCGCGGCGGGCCGCTCGTGCACAAGCAGGAGGGTGGGCAGCGCCCCAAGATCACCGGCGAGATCATCGACGCCATCGGAGCGGCTCGACAGAAGCACGGCGCATTCGTCGCGGCCGAGACAATGAAGGCGCTTGTCGTTGGCTATCGCGCCAGCCCGGAATGGAAAAAACTCGCCGACACGACGCAAAGTGGTTGGCGGCCTTGGCTCGATCGCATCGAGGCGAAGTTCGGCAAGGCCCGGCTCGCCGTCTTCAATGACCGCCGAATCCGTGGAGACATCCTCGAATGGCGCGATCAGTGGGCCGATAGGCCGCGCAGCGCCGACATGGCGATACAGGTGCTTTCGCGCGTCCTGTCGTGGGGTGTGGATCGCGGTCGGCTTGAGAAGAACCATGCCAGCGGCATCGAGCAACTCTACGATGTGAACAGGTCTGCCATCATCTGGGAGGCGACGGACTTCAAGGCCTTCAACCCGCAGGCGTCGGTCGAGGTGCAGGAGGCTGTCGAATTGGCGGCATGCACCGGCCTGCGGCGCGGTGACCTGGTCAAGCTGCCATGGGACGCCATCGGCGAACACGCCATCATCTGGCACACCGGCAAGAGCCGGGGGCGAACGCGCATCGTGATACCTCTACTGCCAGAGACACGCGCGGTTCTCGACCGGATCAAGGCCCGCCACGCCGAGGATATGGAAAGCAGGCGGCCGTCGCGCCGCAAGCCATTGCCCGAGACGGCGCTGTCGAACTCGTCATGGCGCCCTTGGACGCCAAAGGGATTCGGTAGCCGCTTCAACGACGCCAAGCAGGCGAGCGGGATCAAGGTCAACCTGCACGACCTGCGCGGCACTTTCGCCACGCGCTGCATGATCGCCGGTCTGACCGATCAGGAGATCGCAGACATCCTCGGATGGGACACCAAGGACGTGGCATCGATCCGGGTTCGCTATGTCGATCAGGCGCGCGTCGTGGTCGCTCTTGCCGACAGGATCAGCCGCGGAACAAAGTGAGACTGCGTAAACCGCGTGTAAACCGCCAGAAGTACGGAGACGCTAAGTGATTGAAAGAATGGTCGGGGAGACAGGATTCGAACCTGCGACATCCTGCTCCCAAAGCAGGCGCGCTACCGGACTGCGCCACTCCCCGACCCTTCGGGCGTGTATGTCCACGGTGGTGGTGGGCCCGGCAGGATTCGAACCCGCGACCTAGCCGTTATGAGCGGCCAGCTCTAACCGCTGAGCTACAGGCCCCAACCGCCGTGCGCCCGGCGGTACACGAGCCGACCGGGCCGACGCGCGTTAGCGGGATGTGCGCGATCAGGCAAGCGTCACGGACGACATGATTTCCCGAACACTGGTCGGTTTTACACCGCGCTGTTCGAGATGGCCGAAAAGCGTGCGCCACCAGTCGTAGAGCGCATCCAGATCCTCGTCGTTTCGGACATAGGGTGTGTGCCCCGGTGCCAGCGAGGGGCTGTGGAACGAGAACACCAGCACCGGCAGGCCTTCGTCGATGGCGATGTCGACGCCGCGCAGTGCTTCTTCGGCCTTCACGCCTTCCGGAGTGAGGGGAATACGCTCGAGCAGACCCGTGCGGGCGAGCACACCACGCATCTGGGGCGCGCGCCACAAGTGCGGATAGATGACATTGCCCATTTGCCGCAGCGGCCCCCAGTAGACGGTGGTGAGCGGCAGTTCGAGCAGCGTGTGCTCGGGGTCGATCCAATAGGGGTGCAGCGGATGTTCGCGGTAATTGGGGCCGCCCTTGCCGCTATAGTCGAAATGCGCGCGGACCGAGGTGTCGATGGCAAGGCCGCACTCGCGCAGGATTTCCGCGGTGCGCGGGCCGAGCCCGTAGCGGCCGGCGCGGTAGATCAGCGGCGCGGCGCCAAAGGCCGTTTCGATCTTGTCGCGAAGGGTGCGGAACTTGGCGCGCTCCAGTTCGAAGGGCAGATTGCCGGCGTAGCTGTTGAACTCGCTGACCTCCTCCTCGAAGGGAGGGGAGACCCAGGGATGAAGCTGCACGCCCACATCCGCCCGGCCGCTGCGGACCGCGTCTCCGATGGCTTCGGGCGCGAAGCTGGAGCAGGCGACGGGATAGTCGATAAGATAAGTCGGCGCAACGCCGAAGCCTTCGCAGAACTGCTGGAACTTGCGCAGGGCGGGCACAGTGACGACGCTATGCTTTTCCCGGTTGAGCGGGGCGTCCCAGTCGAACTCTTCCTCGGTGTCGACGGTGACGATGAAGCGCTGGCCAAAGCCCTCCTTGAAGGAGGCCCTGGCATCCTTGCCGGGTGGTTCCAGAAGATTGGGCCCTGGCAAAGAACGTCCCCTTGTTCCGCTACGGATGATCGGCACTGTTGAAACTGACGGCGCGCGGGCTGCTGTCAGGAAAGCTTGCGCGCCTGTGCCTTAATGCGAATGGTGTTCTGAAGAGCTATTGCCTGCATCTGCGAGGGTCAAGCAGGGGAGGGACAGGTGCAGAGAATTATCCTGTCTTTGCAGCGATCCACCGGCAGCTGCGGCCTCGGCAGCGGCGAGACGCAGGCTGAAGCCGATCCCGAACATCCCGGCTGAAAGCGACTGCCCGCGCCCGCCCGCAGGCGTGCCGAAAAGTTGGCCGTCCTCGCGCTCGGCCAGGGCGGCCGGCAAGGTGACATCGACCGTGAGGGCATCGCCTTCGCGCTTCCATGTCAGCGGCAAGGCCTCGTCGGGTGCGGTAGCGCCGGCCAGCGCGGCGAACAGCCGCCAGATCAGCCGATCGGCCTCGGTCGGATCGATGCCGACAGGGAGCGTGGCCGCGACTTGCGCAGGGTCGATGGTGAAGCCGGAGTGCCGGGGTTCGGTCCAGGAGCGCAACTGGTCGACCGTACGCGTCAGGACCTGAACGAGATCGCAGCTGCCCGACTCGATCTGCTGTGCGCCGGTTTCCAGCTTCACGAGACGGTCGAGTTCCTCGAACCCGGCAAGGATGTGGGCGCAGTCACTGGCAATGGCCGCGGCGAGGGCGCGGTATTCGTGCGGGGCAGGGCCGTAGAGCTGCTGCTGGATGATCTCGGCGGCGACCTGGATCGCATTGGCGGGCGTGCGCAGCTCGTGCAGAATTTCGCGCATCCGGTCGGCTTCGCGCCGGGTTGCCGCAGCGGCCTCCACGGAAGCGAGCACTACGGGGCGCCGCATGCGGCCGCAATAGCCGGTGAACTGGCCTGCAGGATCGAAGCGCGGCACAGCATCGACCTGCCATTCGCCGCTGACGGCAGGCGCGCCGTTGACCTGAAGCCGGGCGCCTTCGAGCGGCAGCCGTTTGCGCACGGCGGAACCGGGACCGGGCATGTCGCCGGGATCATCGTCGTTCGCCGCGATACTGAGACCGAAGACCGCCGGTGCATGCGGCCCGTCCGCCCAGCGAATCCGGCCCTCGGGATCGGTCGTGAAGTCGATGGTCTTCGCCCGACGCTCGGCGGCCGACTTCGTATCACCAAGCGGCAGGCGGGGATCTTCATTGGCTGCCTGCGGCAACGAGCGGGCTTCGCGCGCCTTGCGAAACTCCTCGATGCGCCGGACGATGGCGCCGATGCCGGCCTCGTCGGAGGCGCGCGATACCGGCGCGGCGGCGGAAAAAGGCTGCCTGTCGCGGACGGCCTTGGTGCGGGCCCATTCACTGAGCGAGGTGGGTTCGGGCGGATCGTCGGCTATGTCGAGCAGTTCGAGCACGTCGTCCGAGATGTACTCTTCGTTCGTGTCGTCGACGCCGGTTGCGACTACCGGGCTTTCCGGCACGGCAAGGCTTGCCGGAGGCAAGCCACGGTCGTGCACGCCCAACCGTTCGAGCAGCGCTTCCACAGGGGGCGAGAGATCGCGGCGATGACGCAGGAAGCCGCGAGCCCGCACGGGGAGGGCGGGTATCAGCTGCAGCCAGTGCGCATCGTCGAGCCGGGCCGAGCACACCGCCGCCGAGGCGACTTCGGGTTCGTCCTGCGCGAGCGTGTGGAGCAGGCGCACATTGGTGATCGGCTGCAGCGGCTGGCGCAGAAAACGGGCGCGTTCGGCAGCCGGAATGCGCTTCGCCAGCGTATGGAGCTGCGCGAATCCGGCATCGAGGGCATCGGACGAGACATGCGCGGGCAGGCGTCCGATGATGTCGATCAGCTGCCGGTACTGGATACGGGCCAGCCCGTCGCCGGAATCGGGTAGGCGCAGTACCGTTTCCAGGCGATCGTCGAAGTGCATCGATACTCCAGGCGCGGCCCCGCGAGCCCTCGATGATGGGCTCGCGGCAGCAGGTGAACCCCGCCTTTTACCCAACACGGGAAAGCGGGGAAGGTTTTCTCCTACCAAAGTGGTGGATGATCGAAAGCGTTCACTTTGAGGGCGTTGCAAAGCGGGACGATTACGCTATGGAACAATAATATTACAGGCTGGCGGTGTTTTCGATGTGGATGTTGCATCGAAGGGACAGGGAGAGGCCTGCAGGGGAATTTGAATGATCAATCTCGACGAAATTGACCGTCGCTTGCTCGCCGAACTCCAGGCCGAAGGACGGATCACCAACGTGGAACTCGCCCAGCGTGTCGGACTGACCGCGCCGCCGTGCCTGCGGCGCGTGCGCAGTCTCGAAGAAGCAGGCATCATTCAGGGTTATCACGCCGATCTCGATGCGTCCAAGCTGGGCTTCACGATCACCGTGTTCGCGCTCGTCAGCCTCAAGAGCCAGGCCGAGGAATCGCTGCGCGCGTTCGAGGATCACATGAAGACGCTGCCCGAAGTGCGCGAGTGCCACATGCTCAACGGCGAGATCGACTTCATCCTCAAGATCGTCAGCCGCGATCTCCAGAGCTTCCAGGAATTCCTGACCAGCAAGCTGACGCCTGCGCCCAATGTGGACAGCGTGAAGACGTCGCTGACGATCCGCACGTCCAAGTGTGTGCCAGGCGTACCGCTGGAGGGGTGATTCCCTTGCGGGCTCTCCTGCGCCGGATTTTCAAGCGGCCAGCAGCAAAAGCCTCGCCCCCCGTGCTCCAGCCCGAATGCGAATGGGAAATTTCCTGCACCGCCAGTTCCATAGAACTGCGCGATAGGGACGGATCTAAAAAGCGCATGCAAAAGAATGCTCTTCGCGGCATCGCTATCGAGACAAATGACAGCGGCCCTTGGGGCAGCGATGTCTGGTGGCTGCTTTTCGGAGAGGATGACCGGCTGGAGATTGTCTGGCCTCAGGGCGCAAGCGGCGAGCAGGCAGTGATCGATTGGATCATGGCGCTGCCCGGATTCGATAAAGATCATTTCACGGATGCGATGCGAAGCACGGGCAATGCCGTGTTTCCCGTTTGGCGGGCCTAGATCAAAGCCCCGCAGCGGCCTCCAGCGCCAGCAGGTAGCTCTGCGCGCCGAAGCCGGCGATGGTACCTTTCGCGGCCTGACCGACCCAGGATACATGGCGGAAAGCTTCGCGCGTGTGCGGGTTCGACAGGTGGACTTCGATCACCGGCACCGAAATCGCGCGGATCGCGTCGAGCACGGCGACGGACGTGTGGGTATAGGCGCCGGCGTTGAGCAGCACGGCGTGCGCGCCTTCGTCGTCGGCCTCGTGCAGCCAGTCGACGAGGTGGCCTTCGTGGTTGGTCTGGCGCATCTCGATGTCGCAATCGAGCGCCTGCCCGCGTTCGACGAGCAGGGCGGCGATGTCTTCCAGCGTCTGCGAGCCGTAGATTCCCGGCTCGCGCTTGCCGAGCCGATTGAGGTTCGGTCCGTTGAGGACATAGACCAGCTTGCTTGCCATAATTGCTTGGATCCCGGACCCGCTTTGACGATGGGCACGACCTTTAGCTGTCGTGCCGCCGCGCGCAAGCGTCGCGGTCAGCCCCCGGCGGCGGGCAGACCGGCGATGGGGGCATCCGCGAACGGGGCGGGCGGGCCGTCGGGAAGCGAGGCGGAGCCGCTGTTTGCTGCGGGGGCTTCTTCGGGCGCCTCGGGCGGTTCCTCGTCGGGGCCGCTCTCGCCGGCATAGAAATCGGCGAGTGCGGCATCGCGCGCCTTGGCCCGCAGCGCGGCGGCATCATGTTCGGCCGCCTTGCGCGCGGCGGCCTGCTCGGCCGCCGTGGCCTTGGCCTCTGCCAGTTGCTTGGCAAGCTCCTCCTCGCGCGAGGAATCGCATGCGCCCAGCGCAAGGGCAGGGCTCAAGAGAAGGGCGATGCGCGCGACTTTACCAAACACCGGACGTACCTGAATTGCCAAAAACACGAGAGTTCAGGCGGTCTGGTTAATCGAAAAGGCTTATCGTTTTCTTAGTGCCGCGCTCGCGCGACGCTTCGTCAGCGGTCCGATCCCTTGGTCTTGCCCCACTGCCGCATCGCCGAATAGCCGAGGTAGCCGGTGCCGAAGAGGGCATAGAGCGGCTCGGGGATGCCCGCGAGATAGTCCGTCATGCCCGAGGCGATGGCGCGTGCCGTGGCCGGACTGAAGGCGCCGATCAGGCCCATCGGCAGCGCCCAGAGGATCATGGCATACATGACATAGAGAAAGCTTGGCCGCGCGCGGCTGGTCCAGGGATCGGGCGAACCCGCCTCGGCAACGATCGCGGAGAGGCTCGCTTCCAGCTTCTGGAGTTCCTGCGAGCCGCCCAGCTTGAGCAGTTCCAGCTTCGCCCGGTCCCGGGCTTCGGGATCGGGAATGACCTTGTCGATGATATGCGTGACGGGGCCGAGTATCGAATCGAGCAGCGGCATGGACGAGTCTCCCGCGTGAGGTGATGACTCGTTCCCAGATAACCATATCGGTCGATGTAGGAAAACGGCGGCTCTCGTGCAGGAGCGCCGGGGTGTTTCGTGCTGTTCGGAGAAATTTGGTCGGGACGAGAGGATTCGAACCTCCGACCCCCACACCCCCAGTGTGATGCGCTACCAGGCTGCGCTACGTCCCGACCGGAGCCGCGGCCTATAGGCACCTCGTCGCGCTTAGGCAAGCGCTCCCGAAAAGAGTTTTGATCTTCGTCTTGTCGCGCCCCGCACAGGTGCGGTTAAGGCAGATGTCGCCAAGGGGCACCGGCTGGCCGCGCGTTGCCAGTGCCGCGCTTTGTTGCTAGTCGCCCGCATCCGGAAAGGTCGGGTGCACGGATTCCCGGCGAGATGTGCGGCATATCGGATGCCGCGTGTGAGTCGCCAGGCAAGCCGGTACCCGGTCGCACACGAGAAGGCCCCTCAGTTCAATGAACACCTCGATCCTCAACCAGCTTGCCGCCGCCGGCCCGACCGGCGCGCCCCCGGCCTGGATTCAGTACATGCCGTTCGTCGCGATGGCGGTGATCTTCTGGTTCCTCATCCTGCGTCCGCAGATGAAGCAGCAGAAAGAACACAAGGCGAAGCTCGCTGAGATGAAGAAGGGCGACGAGGTGCTCACCGGCGGCGGGTTCGTCGGCAAGGTGCTCAAGGTCGATGACAACTACGCCGAGATCGAACTGGCGCAGGGCGTCAAGGTCAAGGCCTTGAAGTCGACCATCGTCGATGTGATTCCGCCGGGCGGTGCGAAGCCCGCGAACGACTGAGGTCTCGCGAATTCGCGGATTTTCCGGGGCCGTCCCATGTAAGGGGCCCCGAATGGAGAGAAGCCACAGGCAATGCTCGAATTTCCCACCTGGAAGAAGGTCTGGTTCTGGGGGCTGACACTGGTCATCGCCGCCGCCGCGCTGCCTTCCCTGTTCAACGTCGCCAATTTTCCCTGGCCCAGGTTCCTGCCCGATCCGGAGATCAACCTCGGCCTCGACCTGGCCGGCGGTAGCCACATCCTGCTCGAGGCCGATGAAAGCCAGGTCGAGCAGCAGCGTCTGGAAAACATGGAAGAGTCGGTTCGTGGTCGGCTGAGGCTGGCCGAACCGCGTATCCGCATCGGCGACATTTCCAGTGCCAACGGCCGTCTCTCTTTCATGCTCAAGGACCCCTCGCAGGTCGATGCCGCGCGCGACGAGATCCTGCCGCTGACGACCGGCGCGGGCCTCACCGGCCAGCGCGACTGGGACATCCGCGTCGAGGACGGCAGCCGTTTCGTGCTGACGCCGACCCGTGAAGGTCTCGATCAGGCGGTTTCCAATGCCATGGACTCGGCCATTGAAGTCGTGCGCAAGCGTATCGACGCGCTGGGCACGCGCGAGCCGACGATCATCCGCCAGGGCGAGAACCGCATCGTCGTGCAGGTTCCCGGCCTCGACGATCCGCAGGCGCTCAAGAGCCTGCTGGGCCAGACCGCCAAGCTCGAATTCAAGCTCGTCGACGAAAGCGCGACGCCGAGCGACGTGGCACAAGGCATCGCACCTCCGGGTGACGAGATTGTCCCCTGGGCCGATCCCAGCTCGCCCGGTGCCGGCGGTGTTCCCGTGATCGCGGTGAAGCGTCTGGGCGGCATCAAGGGCGATCAGCTCACCAACGCCAAGCAGTCCTTCGATCAGCAGAACAACTCGCCTGTCGTTTCGATCACCTTCGACCAGACCGGCGGCGCCAAGTTCGCCAAGCTGACCAGCGAGAACGTCAACAAGCGCTTTGCCATCATTCTCGACGGCAAGGTGCTTTCGGCGCCCAGCATCAATGAGCCGATCCTGGGCGGCAGCGCTCAGATCTCCGGCAGCTTTTCGGTGCAGTCGGCCACGCAGCTCGCCATTTCGCTGCGGTCGGGCGCGCTTCCGGTAGACCTGACCGTTGTCGAGGAACGCACTGTCGGACCTGACCTCGGTGCCGACTCGATCCGCAAGGGCCTGATCGCCATGGGGATCGGCTCGCTGCTCGTCGTCTTGTTGATGATGCTCACGTACGGGCGTTTCGGGGTCTACGCGACCATCGCGCTCGTCTTCAACGTCCTGATGATCCTCGGCATTATGGCGGTCATGGGCACGACCCTGACGCTCCCCGGTATCGCCGGTTTCGTGCTGACCATCGGCGCTGCGGTGGACGCCAACGTGCTGATCTACGAGCGCATGCGCGAGGAGCGAAAGAAGGGGCGGCGTGTGATCGCGGCGGTCGAGAACGGCTACAAGGAAGCCAGCCGCGCCATCTACGACGCCAACATCACCAACTTCATCGCGGGCGTCCTGCTGTTTGCCTTCGGCTCGGGTCCGGTGCGCGGTTTCGCCGTGGTTCTCATCATCGGCCTGTTCACCTCGGTCTTCACCGGCGTGATGCTGACGCGCATGTGGGTCGCCAACTGGCTGCGCAAGGCGCGGCCGACCGAACTGAACGTTTAAGGGACTGCGATCATGCGTCTTCTCAAGCTTGTCCCCGACGACACGAACATCAAGTTCCTGCGCTGGCGGGTGCCGTTCTACGTGGTCAGCATCATCCTGATTGCCGCGAGCTGGGGCCTGATCCTCACCAAGGGCCTGAACTACGGCGTCGACTTCGCCGGCGGTCAGGAAATCGAGGCGACTTTCACCAAGCAGACCGAAGCGCCCGTCGCGGCGCTGCGCGATCAGGTGGGTAAACTCGGTTACGGCGATCCGGTGATCCAGCGTTTCGGCGCGCCCAACGAGGTCTCGATCCGCACCAAGCTGCCGGAAAGCGCCGAGGGTAACCCCGGCGCGGCCGAGGCAATCTCCAAGCAGGTGATTGGCGCGATCCGCGACAACAATCCGGATGTGCGCATCGAAAGCGTCAGTACCGTGTCGGGCAAGGTCTCGGGCGAATTCCGCCAGACCGCGCTCTATGCACTGGGCGCGGCGATGCTGGCGATCTCGATCTACATCTGGGTGCGCTTCGAATGGCAGTTCGGCGTGGGTGCGCTCTTCGCGCTGTTCCACGACGTGTCGCTGACGCTGGGCATGTTCGCGCTGCTCCAGCTCGAATTCAGCCTGCAGATCATCGCCGCCATTCTCGCGATCATCGGCTACTCGCTGAACGATACGATTGTCGTCTACGACCGTATCCGCGAGGACCTGAAGAAATACCGCAAGATGCCGCTGCCCGAGCTGCTCGACATGTCGGTGAACGAGACGCTGGCGCGTACGGTGATGACGTCGGCGACGCTGCTGGTGGCGCTGATCCCGCTGCTGGTCTTTGGGCCGGAAAGCCTGTTCGGATTGACCGCGGCCATCGTGCTGGGCATCTTCGTGGGTACTTACAGCTCGATCTACATGGCGGCCCCTATCCTGATCTGGCTGGGCGTGAGCGGAAGCAGCTTCGTGCCCACCGAATCGGCGGTGGACCGTCAGGAAAGGCTGGCGCGGGAGCGCAGCGCGAAGCCGTAACCCGGTTCCGCTCCTCGCCCGCCGCCGACCAGCGAGCGGGATGAAGGAGAGGGACGATGGCAAAGGTTCTGGTGGTCGAGCCGGAGAAGGCGGCGGAAGCATCCATGCCGGCGGGAATGCGCGGGCAGGGCAAGGTCTTCGCCGCCGTCACGGCGGACCGCTTTCCGCTGGAACTGCACCGTTTCGAACTGGAGCCCGGCGAGCGCGTGGCGATCGGCCCGCGCGAGGCCGATACGGTACTTTACGTCGTGAGCGGCGGCATCGGCGCGGGCGGGTGTTCGCTGCCCATCGGATCGAGCGTCATCGTCGAACGCGGCGCCAACGAGACTGTTCAGGCCGGGTTTGACGGCGCTGTCGTTCTGGCTTTCGCCGGAACCCGCGCGGGGCGGGGCGAGGGCGGTCATGTCCACCTGCTGCCCCGGTCGCGCGTCCCAGCCTGCAAGCGCATGAGCGAGCAGAGCGACACTGGCGGCGCCATCCACGCCGACTCGGATTGCCCGAGCTGCGAAGTGTGGCTGCACGAGAACCATTTCAGCGGTGCCGAGCCGCCGACCCCGGAAGAAGCCGCCAAGGGTGTCCATTCGCATAGCGAGGACGAGATCATCGTCGTGCTGGATGGGTCTATGCGGCTGGGCGGCAAGCTGGTCGGCCCGGGTACGGCGCTCGCGATTGCCGCGGATACCCTCTACAGCTTTACGCCGGGGCCCGAAGGCCTCTCCTTCGTCAACTTTCGCGCGCACCGGCCGGGCGACATCCGCTTTGTCGAGGGGCCGTCCATGAGCGAGACGGGAATCTGGCGCGAGATTCTGCCAAGGCCGGAATATCTCGAGCCCTTGGCTTAGGTCCGTCCATCCGGTTCATGTGAACCTAAACTCCACGAACGGAATGGACTGACGGAAAAAGGGTCTAGGCCTGCATCAGTTCTTGGTTACCGGCGATGGGCTTGCCTTCGAGCACATCGCGCCAGAAGTGCACGATATTGCTGGCATTGAGACCCCAGCTGAACCGGCTGGCGTTTTCGGCGACATCCTCCTGGCTCGGCGGGTTCGCGAGCAATTCGCGTACGGCGGCCGCAATACCTTCGGGGGTGCGCGGGACGATGCGTCCGGCGCTGTCGTCCTTCACGATTTCGCGGGCGCCGCCGATGTCGGGAATGACGATGGGGGTGCCGCAGGCAAGGCCTTCCACCCACACATTGGCGAGCCCTTCACTGGCAGAGGGCAGCACCAGCACATCGGCAGCGCAGAGCAGGTGCGGTAGGACCTCGTGGTCGACCAGACCGAGGAAGTGGACGCGGTCCGCAACGCCGAGGCGCTTGGCCATCGCTTTCAGCGCCGCTTCATCGTCGCCTGCACCAGCGAAAGCGAGCCGGGCCTCGGGGACCAGCTTGAGCGCCTCGATCACCAGCCGCTGGCCCTTGCGGGGTATCAGCGCGCCGGGTGTGACCAGCAGCGGGCCCTCTGACCAGATGCCGAGGTTGGGCATGGCCGACACGAGCGCGCGGGCTGCGCCGCGTTCCACCGGGTGGAATTTTTCGCGGTCGAGTCCGGTGTAGTGCACGCCGATGCGCTCGGCGGGCATGCCGAGCGCGATCATGTCTTCGCGCAGGGCAAGGCTGACGGCGAGCAGACCGGCGGCCTGACTTGCCGCCTCCTTCATCTGCGCTAGGGCACTGGGGCGTTTCCCCCAGAAGTGGATATCCGCCCCGCGCGACTTGATGGTCAGCGGCAGGTTCAAGTCGCGCGCAACCTTCGCGGCTGCCGGCCCGTCGGGAAAGAAGAACTGCGCGTCGATCAGATCGAACGGCTTTTCCGCGTGCAGTTTTCGCGCGAGCGGCAGCACCGCATCGGCAATACGGCCGGGGTTCGAATCGCCGCCGATCTTGGGGATGAGCGTGAAGCGCGGGTAGTGAACCTTGAGCCCCACGGCATCGCTCATTTCGGGCACGTTCTTCAGCCGGGCGTAGTTCGACCGCATCGACAGCGGCCAGGGCGGCATTCCGATGGGGCTGATCATCGTCAGGTCGACATCATCGCGCGCCACGACGGCACGCATCTGATTGCCGACGAAAACGCCGAACGAAGGCTTCACCGGATTCGGGAAGAGCGTGGAAATCGAAAGGATCCGCATGGGTTGGTGCCGTTGCTAACGCGCCTTACAGCTTTCTGACAAGCATTTCGGCAACGGCCAGCCATGCAGGATGTTCCACCACCACTTGCCGCTGCCCGCTGGAAGGAGGCAGAAGCGCGACGCGGTCCTTGTCGAGATCGATCAACCGGCCGAAGGAAAAGCGGCCTCCCGGGCGCGGTGCAAGCACGTCGCGGTTCATCAGCTTGCTCGATTCTGCGGGCTCGTGTTGCCGCAGCCAGACCTGATCACCACTGCGGTATTCGCCGCAGGAGGCTTCCACCACCAGTACCAGCCAGGGGGTGTCGGCGGAAAGCGCATTGGGCAGAATCGGTTCGACCTGATGGCGCGCCGCTTCGGCGCCCTGTTCGCCGAGCACCGCGACGATCCGGGGCGGCTCGCTGTCCTCGCTGCGTAGCAGCACTTCGGGCTCTACTTTCAGCGCGGCGGCAATGCGGTTCATCCACGTCAGCGACAGATTGCGCATACCGGTTTCGAGCCGTCCGATCGTCTGCGCCGTCGTGGGGGGATCGCAGGTTGCCGCGACGTCGGCCAGCGTGAGGCCTTTCTGGCGGCGGATGTCGCGGATGCGGTTGATCATCGTGCATGCCCCTTAACCGATATGGTTTCCAGCTTTCCTACAAATGGGCCGGTCTGGCAAGTTTGGCCTTCACTTTCAGGAGCCAGCCATGAAGCGAGAACTCGTCGAACGCGAACTGACCAGCGAGGGCCCGGCGCGGTGTAGGCCGCGAAAGGGTCGGCGCAGCGCGACGGTGAATGTCGCAGAATCCCCGCTCACGTGGCTGCATGCGCGTGGCCACCTTACCGATCGGCAACTGGCGGCGGGGGAGCAGTTGCGCGCCGACTGGGAGCGCGCGGCGCTTGCCCCGCGTGTCACTATGCGCTGGGATCCGGTGCGGGTCTCGGGCGGACGGGATGCCGATCTGTCGCCGGCCGAGCGGCAAGTGGCCGCCAAGGCGCGGTTCGATGGCGCGATTGCCAAAGCGGGGCCGGGCCTCTCGGACATCCTCTGGCGTGTGGCTTGCGCCGGGGAGGGGGTGCCTGTGGCCGAGAAGGCGCTGGGTTGGCCGGTGCGCAGCGGAAAGCTGGTGCTGGGGCTGGCGCTGGACCGGGTGGCCGCATTCTACCGGCTACCGGGGTAGGGGGAGACATGTTGCCAAGTGGCCCTTTCCGTTCGTGTCGAGCGAAGTCGAGACACGGTAGCGCGGACCTGACGTGTCTCGACTTCGCTCGACACGAACGGTGGGGTTGGGGTGCCGTGCAAAGTGACACTTCAACCCACAAGGTTACACATGCAGGCCAAGATGACACTTCTTCCCCTGGACACTGTAAACCGTGTCAACCGGGTGTCACCTTGCGCATCCTTCGACAGGCTCAGGATGAGCGGGGCATCATGCGCACTCCGCTCACCCTGAGCCTGTCGAAGGGTCAGCCCTCGACCTGTTCCGCCAGTTCCAGCCAGCGCTCTTCGGCCGCTTCCTTCTCGGACCGGGCCTTTTCGATGGCAGCGGTCAGCCTTGCGAACGTGTCCGGATCGCGGGTGTAGAGATCGGGGTCGGCCAGGGCCTCCTCGTCGCGGACTATAGCCGCTTCCAGCTCCTCGATCCGGCCCGGTAGCAGGTCGTAGTCGCGCTGATCCTTGTAGGAGAGCTTGGTCTTCTTCGGCGGCGGGGGAGGGGGCGGCGCAGAGCCCTCGGCTTTCGCCTTGGCCTTGGCGGAGACGGTGCGCTGCTTGCGCTTGGCTTCCCAATCGGCATAGCCGCCGGCGATGATGTCGATCTGGCCCGAGCCATCGAGGCCCAGCGTCAGGTTCACCGTGCGGTCGAGGAAGTCGCGGTCGTGGCTGACGATCAGTACGGTGCCGTCGTAGTCGGAGATCACTTCCTGCAGCAGGTCGAGCGTTTCGAGGTCGAGGTCATTGGTCGGCTCGTCGAGCACCAGCAGGTTGGAGGGCCGCGCGAATTCGCGGGCCAGCAGCAGGCGCGAACGCTCGCCGCCCGAAAGCGTGCCGACCTTGGCGTCGATCAGGCCTGGATCGAACAGGAAGTCCTTGAGGTAACCCTGCACATGCTTGCGCACGCCGCGCACATCGACCCAATCGCTGCCTTCGGCGATCACGTCGCGAAGCTGCATGTCGGGCTTGAGGAAGCTGCGCTGCTGGTCGATGACGATGGTGGTCAGCGTATTGGCGAGCGTGATCGTGCCTTCGTCGGGCTCCATCTCGCCGATCAGCACCTTGAGCAGGGTGGACTTGCCCGCGCCGTTGGCGCCGACGATGCCGATCCGGTCGCCGCGCTGGATGCGCAGGTTGAAGTCCTTGAAGATCGTGCGCTGGTTCTCGCCTTCGCCGAAGCGCTTGGTCACATGCTCGGCGACGATCACCGACTTGGTCTTGCTGCCGTCTCCGGAGACGGCGAGCTTGGCCGTCCCGGTGGGGCTGAGCATGGCGGCGCGTTCGGCGCGCATTTCCCACAGCTTGGCAAGACGGCCCTGATTGCGCTTGCGCCGCGCCGTGACGCCGCGCTCCAGCCAGTGCGCCTCGATCTTGAGCTTGGCATCGAGCTTTTCGGCGGCGCGCGTCTCTTCCTTCTGGACTTCCTCTTCCCAGGCCTCGAACCCGCCGAAGCCCACTTCCTTACGGCGCAGCGATCCGCGGTCGAGCCAGAGGGTCGCCCTGGTCAGGCGGGTGAGAAACGTGCGGTCGTGGCTGATGACCACGAAGGCGCCGGTATAGCGCTGCAGCCAGCTTTCCAGCCAGTCGATGGCGACAAGGTCGAGGTGGTTGGTCGGCTCGTCGAGGAGGAGCAAATCGGGATCGGAAGCCAGCGCGCGGCACAGCGCGGCGCGGCGGCGTTCGCCGCCCGAGGCACTGGCGGCCTCGCGAGACAGATCGATGCCGAGCTGGTCGGCAATGGCCTCCACCTCGTGCTGCTGCGGTGCATCGGGCCCGTGGATCGCGAAATCCAGCAGGGTCTCGTGTCCCTTGAAGAACGGGTCCTGCTCCAGCGTGACCACCCGGGTCCCGGGCTGGATCGAACGGTTGCCCTGATCGGCCTCGACATCGCCGGCGATCAGCCTCAGCAGCGTGGACTTGCCCGCGCCGTTGCGGCCGATCAGGGCCAGCCGGTCGCGCGGACCGATGTTGATGTCCAGGTCCTTGAAGAGCCAGCCGGAACCCTGGATGAGGCCGAGGCCCTCCCAGCTGAGGATTGGTGCTATTGCCATGGGCCGCGCCCTACAGGGCGTGGCATGGAGCTGGCAAGCGGGAGTGGGAATTCGGCAACACCTGAAAGCCCGTGCGGCTATCCGGACACATTCAGGGCTTGTTCAATGCCAGTAGCTTAGGCACCCAAGTCACCATGAAGATGCTTCTTGCCCCTCTCTCCGCGTTGTCGCTCCTTGCACTCGGTGTCGCTTCGCTCCCGCATCCCGCCCATGCCGAGAGCGGCGAGCAGGGCGAAGCGCGCAAGGAACGCAAGGCGGGCAATATCCTGTCGATTCGCCAGATCGAGAAGATCGTGCTGCCGCGCATGTCCGGAAAGCAGTACCTCGGCCCCGATTACGACCCGGCAGCAATGGCTTACCGCTTGAAGTTCATACAGGACGGCAAGGTCTATTTCGTCGATGTCGATGCCCGTACCGGGCGCATTATCGGACAGTCACGATGACTTCGCGTGTGGGGGGCGTCGCTTGACGCTGCCCGGCTTTGGGCCCATCTCGGGCGGGTTCACGAAGGGAGACCTGAATTGCGCATCCTGATCGTCGAGGATGAACCCACTCTTGGCAACCAGCTCAAGACCACGCTTGAGCAGAACGGCTATGCCGTCGACCTGTCCGCCGATGGCGAGGACGGCCACTTCCTGGGCTCGACCGAAGACTATGACGCTGTCGTGCTCGACCTCGGCCTGCCGGAGATCGACGGGCTGACGGTTCTGGGCATGTGGCGCAAGGAAGGCCGGAACTTCCCGGTTCTGGTTCTCACCGCCCGCGATAGCTGGTCCGACAAGGTGGCCGGTCTCGATGCCGGGGCCGACGACTATCTCGCCAAGCCGTTCCAGACCGAGGAACTGATCGCCCGCCTGCGCGCGTTGATCCGCCGCGCCTCTGGCAATACTTCCAGCGAGCTGACCGCCGGCGATGTGAGGCTGGACACCCGCTCGGGCCGCGTCACGCTGGCCGGCGAGCCGGTGAAGCTGACCGCACAGGAATACAAGCTGCTGTCCTACCTGATGCACCACAAGGGCAAGGTGGTCAGCCGCACCGAACTGATCGAGCACATCTACGATCAGGACTTCGACCGCGATTCGAACACGATCGAGGTCTTCGTCACGCGCATCCGCAAGAAGCTGGGTGCCGATGTCATCACGACGATCCGTGGCCTTGGCTACAGCCTCGACGATCCCGCCGACGCCCCGCGTCGCTGAGTCCCCGGTCGCTCCGGCCGAGGGTGCCGCCGCAGTGGCGGTGGCCTCGGAAGCAGCGGGCGGCCAGGAGGTTGCGCGCACGCCCCATACAGGTTCGCTTGCCCGGCGCATGATGCTGGTGGCCGCGGGGTGGATTTCCATCCTGCTGCTCGTCGGCGGCCTTGCCCTCGACCATACGCTGACCGGCCTGATTACCCGCAATTTCGACGAACAGCTCGGCTACATGCTGACCGGGATGATCGGCTCTGCCGAGATCGGCCCGGATGGCGAGGTGTTTTTCATCCGGCCGCTGGGAGACCAGCGCTTCCTCGAGCCCAATTCCGGTCTCTACTGGCAGATCCGCGGCAAGGGGCATGAGGATTTCCCCTCGCGCTCCTTGTGGGACCGCAGCCTCGATGTTCCCGAAGA
This sequence comes from Novosphingobium indicum, assembly GCF_014645195.1. Taxonomy (GTDB): domain Bacteria; phylum Pseudomonadota; class Alphaproteobacteria; order Sphingomonadales; family Sphingomonadaceae; genus Novosphingobium; species Novosphingobium indicum. The sequence continues at coordinate 143,456 of NZ_BMLK01000008.1, forward strand.
CCATTTCGATGCCAAGCCGCACGTTTACGACAGCGATCAGTTCGCCGGCGAGCCGCTGCGTATCATGGAGCGCTCGATCATCCTGCCGGGCAGCGATACCCGCTGGATGTTCACGGTGGCCGCAAGTCGCAAGGATCTCGACGAACAGATCAAGATGATCCGCTCGATCCTCGTCTACAGCTTCGTGGCGCTCGCGGTCGGGCTGATGCTGATGGCCGGGCTGCAGACCTGGTACGGCCTCTATCCGCTACGCCATGTGCGCCGCGCGATCCAGAAGCTGCGAACCACGGGGGCAGGACGGGTGACCGAACCGCTTCCGCAGGAAGTCGAGCCGCTGGTCGACGAACTCAACGCCCTGCTGGCGCACAACGAGCGGCAGGCCGAGGAAGCGCGCCGGCACGCGGGCAATCTCGCCCATGCGCTGAAGACACCGCTGACGGTGCTGATGAATGCCGCGACCGCGCGGGCGCCGGACCTTTCGGACACCGTCATTCGCGAGGCAGCGGTGATGCGGCGGCAGGTGGATCACCATCTGGCCCGGGCAAGGGCCGTCGGACGCCGCGCAGCAGGGATGTCCCGCGCCGAGGTCTGGCCGAGCCTGGAGGCGGTGCTGCGCGCCGTCGAGCGGTTGTACGAGGAGGCCCGCTTCGATCTGGACGGCAACCACGATGTCAGCGTGGCGATCGAAAAGCAGGATCTCGAGGAGATCCTCGGCAACCTCATTGAGAATGCGGCCAAGTACGGTGGAGGCAGCGTCTTCGTCACCGTCGATGTGGTCAGGAATTCGCGCTACTGCGAAATCTGGATCGAGGACGATGGCAAGGGAATCCCGCAAGCGGAGCGGACGCGGATTTTTGATCGCGGCGCGCGGCTGGATACCGAGAAGCCCGGCACCGGCCTTGGCCTTGCCATTGTGCGCGATGTCGTCGAAATCTATGGCGGTACGGTAGAACTGGACGAAAGCGAGGACCTTGGCGGTCTGCTGGTCAAGCTCAAGCTGCCCCGCGCGGTGGCCTGAGGGCCGTGGACAAGCTGCACATTACGGGTTGCAGCCGGGCGGTCGCGTCCTCATGTGCGCATCTGTGATTTTCAAGGAGCATCCATGAACAAGACCATCAACCTCTCATTGACCTCCGACGAGATCGAAATGCTGGTCGATGCGCTCGAGGTCGACATGGAGGGCTATGTCGAATCGGCCAAGGAAGCGCGCGGCAACGGCAACCGGGCCGACGTGCAGACCTTCACCGAAGCCGCCACGCGCATTCAGAACCTGATGGCGAAGCTGCAGGATGTCGTCGAGGACTAACCAGCTTCGGGCGGAGCCCGTCAGGCTTCGCCCTTTGCCTTTTCGTGGTGGCGGATCACCTCGTCGATCACGAAACGGATGAACTTTTCTCCGAAATCGGGATCGAGGTTGGCGTCTTCGGCCAGCTTGCGAAGGCGGGCGATCTGGCGTTCCTCGCGGGACGGATCGGAGGCGGGAAGCGCATGCTCAGCCTTGTAGGCACCCACCGCCTTGGTGATGCGGAAGCGCTCGGCCAGAATGTGGATCAGAGCAGCGTCGATGTTGTCGATGCTCGCGCGGAAACCGGCGAGAACGGGGTCGGGAGCGGTTGTGTCCTGGGTCATCGTGCGGCTGCGCTAGCACGGGTTTCGGGGCTCTGCCAGTCGGACAGTTTGTACATCTGGTGGTGTTTGCACTTGCGTTAATCGCGCGCAGCCCCCAATGCGCCCGACGATGAGTGCAGATGTCGTACCCCTGCGCCCGCGCAGGCAGCAGCCCTCCCTTGCTCCCATGCTGGCGCTTACCGCCCCGGGCATGAACAGCGTCAATTCCGTGATTCTGGATCGGATGCAGAGCGAGATTCCGCTCATTCCGGCACTGGCGGGGCACCTGATCTCGGGAGGCGGCAAGCGCATGCGCCCGATGCTGACGGTGGCAGCCGCGGAACTGTGCGGCTACCAGGGCACCCGCCATCACAAGCTCGCCGCCGCGGTGGAATTTATTCACACGGCGACGCTGCTGCATGACGACGTGGTGGACGGATCGGACCTGCGCCGCGGCAAGGCAGCCGCCAACATCGTCTATGGCAACCCGGCCACGGTTCTCGTCGGCGACTTCCTGTTTACCCGCGCTTTCGAACTCATGGTCGAGGACGGCAGCCTCAAGGTTCTCAAGATCCTTTCGAAAGCCAGCTCGGTCATTGCCGAAGGCGAGGTCGATCAGCTGACCGCCCAGCGCAAGATCGAGACGAGCGAAGAGCACTACCTGCAGATCATCGGCTCCAAGACGGCAGCCCTCTTTGCCGCTGCTACCAGGATTGCCGCCATCGTGGCCGAAAAGAGCGAGGCCGAGGAGCAGGCGCTCGATACCTATGGCCGCAACCTCGGCATTGCCTTCCAGCTTGTCGACGATGCCATCGACTACGATTCCGAAGCCGCCGAGTCGGGCAAGGACAAGGGCGACGACTTCCGCGAGGGCAAGATGACCTTGCCGGTGATCCTTGCCTATGCGCGCGGCGATGCCGAAGAGCGCAAGTTCTGGGAGGATGCCATCGCCGGTTTCCGTACCGAAGACGAGGATCTTGCCTACGCGGTGGAGTTGATCAATCGCCACGGCTGCGTCGAGGCGACCCGCGAGCGCGCCCGGCTTTATGCCCAGCGCGCGATCGATGCCATCGCCGGGTTCCCATCGGCCGAAGCGCGCGCGGCGATGTCTGAGGCTGTGGAATTCGTTGTCGCGCGGCGTTACTGAGGCAACTCGCGGTTTTCTGATGGCGGAAGCTGCAACATCGGCGTAATTGCAGTGCAACTCAGGCTTACAAATTTCACCGCGTGATGCGTTCTGAATCCGATCGGGCGGCAACGGGCTATCAACCCGGTTCGCCCCGCCAGCGTCTGGTCTCGACGGTGCTGTCTGCCAGCATCATCGTGCTCGGGCTGCTGCTGGCCATCTACCAGACCCAGGTCGCGCCGAAGCTCAAGACGCAGAAGAACCCTGTCACTTTCGACGTCGCCGGCGACCAGTCCGATGCCGGCCAGAAAGGGCAGGAGAAGAAGAAGGAGCCGGAAAGGCAGGAACGGGATGAGCCGAAGCCCGAACGGGCAGAGGTGAAAACGCCGGTTCCACCCGTCGAGACGCCCGTTACGCGGGAAAAGCCGGCCTTCACTTTTCTGAAGCTATCGCGGGCAGACATGGCAGCAGCCGACATCGGCAACATGACGAAGCCCGGCGGCGGTGATACCGCCAGTACCGGAGCTACTTATGGTCCCGGCGAAGGGCCGGGCGGAGCCATCCTCTACAATGCCGACTGGTATCGCGAGCCGACCAACGCACAGTTGGGCGGTTATCTGCCTGCCAGCGCGCCGCGTGAGGGATGGGGCATGATCGCTTGCCAGACGCTCGAACACTATCGCGTCGACAACTGCCAGATTCTTGGCGAATCCCCGCGCGGCTCCGGCTTTGGGCGGGCCGTGCTGGATGCTGCATGGCAGTTTCAGGTGGTGCCGCCGCGAATCAATGGCAAGCCGCAACTCGGGGCCTGGGTGCGCATTCGTATCGATTACGGTACGGCCAGGGCGACTGGCTGACCCGCCAATGCTTACTCGGCGGCAGTCTGACGGGTGCTTTCCTGTCCTGGAAGGTCGCTGAAGCGCTCGAGCAGATCGGATAGCGGCATCGGGCGATCGATGAAGAACCCCTGAACCAGCGTGAAACCGGCAAGCCGGGCACTGATCAGCTGGTTTTCCGTCTCGATCCCTTCAATCACGCACTCGAGAGACAGGGCGCGCGCGAGGTTGCGGATCGCGGTGATGAGGCGGCGGCCGGAGGACTCGTCGAGCCGTGCGGCAAAGCTGCGGTCGATCTTCACCATGTCCAGAGGCAGGCGATGGAGCGAGGAGAGGCTCGAATAGCCTGTGCCGAAATCGTCCAGAGCGATGCACGCGCCGGTTTCGCGCAGCCGGCGCAGGGCGCGGTCGGCCATTCTGAGGTCGGTGATGAGCGATGTTTCGGTGATTTCAAACATCAGCCTGGAGGGATCGCACCCGGCATCCGTCATGCGTTTCAGGAGCGCCGTGATCGTCTCCGCATCGCACAGATTATAGCCGGACAGGTTGAAGGTCATGCGCAACGAAGGCGGTAGCTGCGCAAGCGCGGCCAATGCGGTATCGAAAAGGAGGAGCGTGACTTCGCGGGCGCGGCCGACGCGCTCGGCAGAAGCAATCAGTTGCTCGGGCGATACTGCTCCGAGCGTGGGTGACGTCCAGCGGGCTAGGCACTCCACGGCGATTGGCGATAGGTCGTCGGTCGCGACGATCGGTTGATAGACCAGCGATACCTCGTTTGAGAGATCCGCCGTCTGGATCGCTGCATCGATGGCCTGCTCCGAGCGGATGAGCTTTTCAAGGTTTTCCGAGAAGCGGACCGACTGGCCGCGCTTGTTCCGCTTTGCATGATAGAGGGCGAAATCGGCCCGGTCGAACAGCAGGTCTGCCTGTCTCGCGGTTTCGGGATAAACGGCCAGGCCGGCAGAACAGCCCACTGAAACCAGCGTGTCGCCGATCCGTACCGGCTCGTGAATGGCCTTGCACAGGATCTGGGTGATCCCCTCGGTCTCTTCCGGGCCGGACATGACGATCATGCCGAATTCGTCGCCACCAAGCCGGGCAATGATTGCGCTTTCCGGGCACTGCGCCTTGATCCGACTGCCGATCACCTGAAGCAGCCGATCCCCGTGGGCGTGCCCGTGGGTGTCGTTGATCGGCTTGAACCGGTCGAGGTCGATGAGGCCCACTGTGAACACTTCGTCCGGACCGGCGTTTTCGAGCAGGTTTTCCAGCGTCGCGAAGAAATACCGGCGGTTTGGTAGCCCGGTCAGGGCGTCGGTCTGGGCCAGCCGTGCATTTTCCTCGCCCAGCGCCTGGGCCTGCCGCCGTTCTATTTGCAGTTCGCGTTGCGATACTTCGAGACTGACGAAGGAATCGTAGTAGTCGCGCAGGATCTTGACCACGACGGCGGTAACCAGTGTGATGTTGAGGGCACCAGCGATCGACACCTCCGAGCCTACGCTGAAACAGTAGACCAGAAAGGTGCCCAGCACGGCGACAGCGACGAGCAATGCCGCCAATGGCAGAAATGTTAGGCAGAAGATGCAGCCCAGAACGGTCACCGCCACGAAGATCGCGACATGTCCGTGCTCGTCTGGTCCTCCGTAGCGATCGAGCATCAGCGCCCAACTCACGTAGGCAACGGACAAGGCCACGGCGAGCGCCACGACCCGCGCCATGCGCATCTTCACGAGGGCCGGGTCGAGGTCCGTAGCGGTGATCGGGCGCATCCACACCAGCATCCTGATCATGCATATGGCGATGAGAATTGCCGGCACGGTGAGTACCAGCGGCCCCGGCGCCAGCCCCCGATGCGTGTACGCAAGGATCGCGGCGTTGACCGACAGTACCCCGTACAGGGCCGGGATATGCTCACGCAGTCGCAGATATTGCGCTACTAGGAGGGGATGTTGACCGGCGGGACTCATTGCATGAATGCTGGGGCTCTATGCTTGATCGGCGGTAAGTGCATTATCAAGTAATAAGGAAGTCTTTAGGAAACGTGGACAGATTTCAGCAACTGATGCTGATCGTGAAAAATCCGCGTTTTCATGCGATGACTGTCTGTAATGTTCGGCTGGCAGGTGCTTTCGCTTGCCTCTCCATACCCCTAAGAGCGGCGGCGTGACCCAATTGCCCGTCCATACCGTGCTGCCCGATCTGCTTGACGCGTTGCGGCGAGGTCCCGGTTCCGTGCTGATAGCGCCGCCGGGCGCGGGCAAGACGACGACAGTCGCGCCGGCCCTGCTGGGCGAGGCATGGTGCGCTGGCACCGTGATCCTGCTTTCCCCCCGTCGCGTGGCCGCGCGGGCCGCGGCAGAGCGGATGGCGGAGCAATTGGGGGAGAAGGCCGGCGAAACGATCGGCTATGTGACGCGTCTGGATGTCAAACGCTCGGCTGCAACGCGTGTGCTTGTGATGACCGAGGCGATCTTCGTTTCCACCATTCTGTCCGATCCCGAACTTGCCGGCGTCTCGGCGGTGTTGTTCGACGAGGCCCACGAGCGGCATCTCGACAGCGACCTCGGTCTGGCGCTCGCTATCGAAAGCCGGGATGTGCTGCGCGAGGATCTGCGGCTGGTTGTTATGTCCGCTACCATCGATGGCTCGCGCTTTGCGAACCTCCTGGGACCAGAGACGCCAGTCATCGAGAGCGAAGGCAAGGCCTGGCCTCTCGGCCTGCGCTGGCTTGGCAGCTCGCCCGATCAGCGGGTCGAGGATGCCATGGCCTCCGCTATCGCGACGGCATGGCGCGAAGAGCAGGGCGACGTCCTCGCTTTCCTACCCGGCGTGCGCGAGATTGACCGCGTGGGGGAGCGGCTGTCCGACCGTTTGCCGCAAGCCCTGGTGCTGCCGCTGCACGGCCAATGCGAACCGGCGGCGCAGCGCGCGGCGATCCGACGCGATCCGCAGGGCCGCCGCCGGGTGATTCTGGCCACCGCAATTGCCGAGACTTCGCTGACGCTGGATGGTGTGTCCGTCGTGGTGGACAGCGGCCTTTCGCGCCGGGCGGAGTTCGACAAGGCGGCCGGAGTTACCCGGCTGGTGACCCACCGCGCCAGTCAGGCGTCGGCCGCGCAGCGGGCAGGGCGTGCCGCGCGGCAGGGCCCCGGCGTTGCCTATCGTCTCTGGGAAGAGGCGGCCCATGCCGGGCGCCTCGCTTTCGATCCGCCGGAAATCGTCACCAGCGATCTGGCACCCCTGACTCTGGCACTGGCCAAATGGGGCAATACCGATCCCGCGGCTATGGCATGGCTCGATGCGCCGCCTGCACCGGCGCTCGATGCTGCCCGCAAGAGCCTTCAGGCGCTCGGTGCTCTCGACGAAGATGGGCGCATCACGCCGTTCGGAGCCAAGGTGGCGAGCTTGCCGATGGACCCGGCGCAAGCGGCCATGATCCTGAAGGCTACGGAACTGGGCGCGGGACCTGGGGCAGCGAAGCTGGCCCTGCTGCTGCAGGAGCGCGGGCTGGGCGGGCGCAGCGACGACCTCGTGCAGCGGCTGTCGCGCTGGAACGGGGACCGCTCGCCAAGAGCGGAAGCCTCGCGCAAGCTGGCGGCCGGATGGACCAAGCGGGCGCGTTCGCTCGTGTCCGGCGATCTGCGCGATGAAGACGTCCCTGTCGGCGTCCTCCTGGCGCTCGGCAGGCCGGACATGGTGGCCCGGCGCCGCGATGGTTCGGGTGAGAGCTGGTTGTCGGCCGGGGGCAGGGGCTACGTGCTCGATCCAGCATCGCCGCTGGCCACGCGCGAATGGCTGGTGATCGGCGACGCGCAGGGGCAGGCGAAAGGTGCGCGCATTCTCTCCGGAGCCTCGCTTGAGCCCTCGGAAGTGGAGCAATGGCTTGGGGGGGCGATTGAGCGCCGCTCGTTCCTGCGCTGGAACGAGGACGAAGGCCGCGTCGAAGCGCGGCTGGAGCGGCGTCTTGGCGCCATCACCCTGTCCAGCGGCCCCGATCCTTCACCGGACCCGGCGGCTATTGCGGCGTTCCTGCTCGACCGCGTGCGACAGAAGGGATTGGGGCTGCTGCCCTTCGGCAAGTCCAGCCTCTCGCTGCTGCGTCGCGCACGCTATGCCGGGATCGAGGCGCTGTCTGAGACGGCACTGCTGGACGACCTCGATATCTGGCTTGGGCCATTGTTGGGCCGCAGGCTCGATGCCGTGGACAAAGGGGCGCTTGGCGGAGCGTTGCGCGGCCGGCTGACGTGGGACGACCAGCAGACGCTTGAAAAGCTGGCGCCTGCCGAGTTTCGCAGTCCGGCGGGGACATCGCACGCGATCGACTACGAGGATGAGGGCGGCCCCAGCGTCGAGGTGCGCGTACAGGCGCTGTTCGGGCTCGATCGGCATCCCACATTCGGGCAGCCACCGCAGCCCTTGCTGCTCAAGCTGACGTCGCCGGCGGGGCGCTCGATCCAGACTACGCGAGACCTGCCCGGCTTCTGGCGTGGATCGTGGAAGGACGTGCAGCGCGAGATGAAGGGGCGCTATCCCAAACACCGCTGGCCGGACGAACCGTGGGCCGAAGATCCCAGCCTGAAGACGCGCAATGCCTTCGAGGCTTCGAAGAGAACGTAATTCCAGCTTGATTTTCGCCGCGATTCGGAGGCAAAGCGCTGGTTCATGAGTGCACGCATCTATCAACGCCCGAAAAACGCCATGCAGTCTGGCAAGGCGTTTCTCGACCAGTGGGTCCTCGAATTCGCGCCAGCCGAGGCCAAGAAGCCCGATCCGCTGATGGGCTGGGCCGGTTCGGGTGACACGAAGCAGCAGGTTCTCCTGCGCTTCCCGACGTGCGAGGATGCCAAGGCCTACGCCGAACGCTACGGTATCAACGCGGAAATTCATGCGACGCCGCCGCGCCGCCTGAAGATCCAGGCTTACGCAGACAATTTCCGCTGAGCCGGTGATCCGGTCCCGAGGGGGACTGGACAAACGGTCGGACGACAGCCATATGGCCGCCCGGGAGTCGGGTGGACGTTTGCGTCCGCCAACCTGGTCAGGTCCGGAAGGAAGCAGCCACAACGGATTGCGGCGGGTCGCTCGGCTCCTTCATCGCCGCATCGTAGCGTAAAACATGCCCGCCGGGCGTGACCTGATCGCGTTTGGTCCCTACCTTGAGAAGCGATGGACGATTCACGCGACACCTTTGGCGATTCCCCTCCCTGGAACGATGGGGAGGAAGGCAGCGCCGGACCCAGCGCCGGACCCAGCGCCGCCGAACTGGAGGCGGCCGGTCAGTCGTCGATGTTCGGTGCTCCCGCTCCCGAACCGCCTGAGCCCGAACAGCCCTCCGAGCCCACGACTGCGGAACTGGAAGCCGCGGGGCAATCGGCCATGTTTGCCGCTCCGGCAGAGGCGGCGCCTGCGCCCGTCGCTGCTGCCCCGGCAAGCCCGCCGACGGGTACACCCACGCAGCCCTATCGTGTTCTGGCGCGCAAGTATCGTCCGCAGACTTTCGGGCAACTGATCGGGCAGGAGGCGATGGTCCAGACCCTCGCCAATGCGATCAAGCGCGACCGACTGGCCCACGCCTTTCTGATGACCGGCGTGCGCGGTGTCGGCAAGACCTCTACCGCCCGTCTGATTGCCAAGGCGCTGAACTGCATCGGACCGGACGGGCTGGGCGGCCCGACCATCGATCCCTGCGGCGTGTGCGAGCCGTGCCAGGCGATTGCCGAAGGCCGGCATATCGACGTGATCGAGATGGATGCCGCCTCGCACACCGGCGTCGACGATGTGCGCGAGATCATCGAGGCGGTGCGCTATGCCGCGGTTTCCGCGCGCTACAAGATCTACATCATCGACGAAGTTCACATGCTCTCGCGCAATGCGTTCAACGCCTTGCTCAAGACGCTCGAGGAACCGCCGGCGCATGTGAAGTTCCTCTTCGCCACGACCGAGGTCGACAAGCTCCCGGTCACCGTGCTGTCGCGGTGCCAGCGTTTCGATCTGCGCCGCATTGCCACGCCGATGCTGGCGGAGCACTTTGCCTGGGTCTGCACCAACGAGGGTGTTGGCGCCGAGCAAGAGGCGCTCGCGATGGTGGCTGCCGCTGCCGAAGGCTCTGTGCGCGATGGTCTGTCGATCCTCGATCAGGCCATTGCCCATGCCGACCTAGACGGGGAGGGCAAGGTTCGCGCCGATAAGGTGCGCGACATGCTCGGTCTCTCGGACAAGTCGGTGCAGCGCAAGCTGCTCGGCGCGATCCTCGATGGCAATGGCGCGGATCTGCTCGCGCTCGTGGCACACCAGTTCTCGCTGGGCGTCGAACCGCTGGCGATGATGCGCGGGCTGATGGAACTGGCGCATCGTATCGCCGTCACCCAGGTGAGCGGCAGCGCCGATGCTCCCTCGACCGAAGAGCGCGAGGCCGTTGAAAGCTGGGCCAAGGCCTTGCGGGCCGGACACCTTCACCGCCTCTGGCAATTGCTGCTCAAAGGCTATGAGGAAGTGAAGTCCGCGCCCGATCCGCTGGTTGCCGCGCAAATGGCGCTGCTGCGGATCATGCACGCTTCGGACATGCCCGATCCGGGCGCACTGGTGAAAAAGCTCGAGGATATGGCTTCGCGCGCTCCCGCCCCGGCACCGGCGAGCGACGGCGGGGCTGCGCCGTCGGGCGCGCCTTCGGCTTCGGCGCCCTCTGCGGCTGCGCCGCGCTGGGAAGCGCTGGTCGACGAAGTCGAGCACTACGGGCAGCCGGTTGCGGCCAATGTCATGCGCATGCAGGTGCGGGTGGTCGAACTCGCGCCCGGCCTCTTGCGCTACACGCAGCCCCCCGGGTTCAGGGAAGACATTTCCGGTCAGCTGCGTTCCAGCCTTGCCGAGGCGACCGGCCAGCGCTGGCACGTCGAGCGCGTCGATGCCGAAGGCGCGCCGACGCTGGTCGAACAGGCCGAGGCGAGCAAAGCTGCCGATACCCAGGCCGTGCGCCGTTCGCCGCTTGTCGAGGCGACGCTGGCCGCTTTTCCCGATTCCGAACTGATCGAAGACGACCGGCCTGCCGCCATCGGCGGGTCCCGCAATTGGAGACGCTGAAATGAAGTCCATGGAAGAGATGATCCAGGCGGCCCAGCAGGCCGCCGAAACCATCCAGAAGCAGATGAACGAGACCCAGGCGAAGCTCGACCAGCTCGAGGTCGAAGGGCTTTCAGGTGGCGGTCTCGTCAAGATCCGTTGCACGGCCAAGGGCCGCGTCATCGGCGTTTCGATCGACGACAGCCTGCTGCAGCCGTCCGAAAAGGGCATGCTGGAGGACCTTGTCGCCGCCGCCTACAATGATGCGCGCGTCAAGTCGGACTCGGTCGCGAACGAGGAAATGGCCAAGGCGCAGCAGGGCATGGGCCTGCCGCCGGGCTTCAAGATGCCGTTCTGACCTGCGGGTGATGACTTGGGGGGAAGTCATGCGAAGCGCAGCGCGCGCTTCCACAGGCTTTCCTGCCCAATCCATTGCATGGCGGAAGAGACACCCCATATCCTTCGCTGAATGCTGCGGGAGGGGTACCGTCCTTTTTCGCAGGCGATGAAATGGATGTATTTGTAGTGAACCTGTTACCTCTTCTGCCGCTGCGCGATATCGTCGTTTTCCCCGGCATGGTTGTGCCGCTGTTCGTCGGCCGCGAAAAATCGGTCGCCGCTCTGGAAGCGGCCATGGCCGGCGAAAAGGACATCTTCCTGCTAGCGCAGCTCGATCCGGGCTGCGACGATCCCGATCGTGACGATCTCTACGACACCGGCGTCATTGCCAGCGTCCTGCAGCTTTTGAAGCTGCCCGATGGAACTGTGCGCGTGCTTGTCGAGGGGCAGGACCGGGCACGGCTGAACACTCTGCAGACCGAACCTACCAACGATGGCGACATGCTCATTGCCGAGGTCGAGAAGATCGATCCTCTCGAGGCCGAAGGCACCGAAGTCTCCGCGATGATGCGGTCGGTGATCGACCAGTTCAACGAGTACGCGAAGCTCAACAAGAAGCTGAGCCAGGATGCCGGCGATCAGCTCGACGACATCGAGGACCCCGCCAAGCTTGCCGACACTGTCGCTGCGCAGCTGTCGGCCAAGGTGTCCGACAAGCAGGCCGTGCTGTCCGAAGCTGATCCGCTCAAGCGCCTCGAGATGGTCTATTCCTTCATGGAAGGCGAACTCGGCGTCCTGCAGGTAGAGCGCAAGATCCGTGGCCGCGTGAAGCGGCAGATGGAAAAGACGCAGCGCGAATATTACCTCAACGAGCAGCTCAAGGCGATCCAGAACGAACTGGGTGGCGGCGATGGCGAGGAAGCCAACGAACTGCAGGAGCTGCAGGAAAAGATCGAGAAGACCAAGCTTTCGAAGGAAGCGCGCGAGAAGGCCACGGCGGAGCTGAAGAAGCTCAAGTCGATGCAGCCGATGAGCGCGGAAGCGACGGTCATCCGCAACTATCTCGATGTGCTGCTCGGCTTGCCCTGGGGCAAGAAGAGCAAGCTCAAGCGCGACATCGCGGCGGCGCAGGACGTGCTCGACGCCGACCACTACGCACTCGACAAGGTCAAGGACCGGATCATCGAGTATCTCGCCGTGCAGGCGCGTACCAACAAGCTGAAGGGGCCGATCCTGTGCCTTGTCGGCCCTCCGGGCGTCGGCAAGACCTCGCTCGGCAAGTCGATCGCCAAGGCTACCGGGCGCGAGTTCATCCGCCAGTCGCTGGGCGGCGTGCGCGACGAAGCCGAAATTCGCGGTCACCGTCGCACTTACATCGGCTCGCTGCCGGGCAAGATCGTGACGAACCTCAAGAAGGCTGGCAAGTCGAACCCGCTGTTCCTGCTCGACGAGATCGACAAGCTCGGCCAGGACTTCCGGGGCGATCCGGCATCGGCATTGCTCGAAGTGCTCGATCCCGAACAGAACGCGAAGTTCCAGGACCACTACCTGGAGCTGGATATCGACCTGTCGGACGTGATGTTCGTGTGTACCGCGAACTCGCTGAATCTGCCGCAGCCGCTGCTCGATCGCATGGAGATCATCCGGCTCGAAGGCTATACCGAGGACGAGAAGGTCGAAATTGCCGAGCGGCACCTGATCGACAAGCAGGTCGAGGCGCACGGGCTCAAGAAGGGTGAGTTCACGCTGACTCACGACGGCCTGCGCGACCTGATCCGCTATTACACACGCGAAGCCGGTGTACGTACGCTGGAGCGTGAAATCGCGCGTCTCGCCCGCAAGTCGCTGCGCCAGATCCTCGAAGGCAAGGCGACCGAGGTGGTCATTACGCCGGAGAACCTCGCCGACTTCGCTGGCGTGCGCAAGTTCCGTCATGGCGTGGGCGAGGAAGAGCATCAGGTCGGCGCGGTTACAGGCCTCGCCTGGACCGAAGTCGGCGGCGAACTGCTGACGATCGAAAGCGTCACCGTTCCCGGGAAGGGTGCCATCAAGGCGACCGGCAAGCTGGGCGAAGTGATGAACGAGTCGATCCAGACTGCGTGGAGCTTCGTGAAGGCGCGCTCACCCGCCTATGGCGTGAAGCCGAGCGTCTTCAACCGCCGCGACATCCACATCCACTTGCCCGAAGGCGCCGTGCCCAAGGACGGCCCGTCGGCAGGTATCGGTATGGTCACCTCGATCATTTCGACGCTGACCGGTGTGCCGGTGCGCAAGGACGTTGCCATGACCGGCGAAGTCACCCTGCGTGGCCGGGTGCTGCCGATCGGCGGTCTCAAGGAAAAGCTGCTGGCGGCACTGCGCGGCGGCATCACCACTGTTCTCATTCCCGAGGAGAACCGCAAGGACCTCGCGGAAATTCCCGAGAATGTGAAGGAAGGCCTTGAGATCGTGCCGGTTTCGCACGTTGATGAGGTTCTGTCGCGCGCGCTCACCGAGCCGCTCGAAGCCATCGAGTGGACCGAGGCGGACGAACTGGCCGCTGCGCCCGTGCACAGCGCTGTCCCTTCGGCCACCGCACACTGATTCGAACGGGCGGGGCTTCGCATTTCGTGGCGATGCCCCGCCCTTGCAATTTTCAGTCGCATAAGGCGGACTGAAAGCAATCGTCGTGCGCAGATGCTTGTCACGCGCACGTACTGGCGCTAACGCGCCGCCCTCGTGCGGAAACGCTTTTCCGCATGGGCCAAGAAAAAGGAATGTGAAATGGGTTACCGGGTAGCCGTTGTCGGTGCGACCGGAAATGTCGGCCGCGAAATGCTCAATATCCTCGCCGAACGCGAGTTTCCCTGCGACGAGATCGCGGCGGTTGCGTCGTCGCGCTCGACGGGTACGGAGATCGAATTCGGCGAAACCGGCAAAATGCTCAAAGTGAAGAACATCGAGCATTTCGATTTCACGGGTTATGATATTGCGCTGTTTGCCGCGGGCTCGGGGCCGACCAAGGCTTATGCGCCAAAGGCGGCTTCGCAGGGCTGCGTGGTGATCGACAACTCGTCGCTCTACCGTATGGACCCGGACGTCCCGCTGGTGGTTCCCGAAGTGAACCCGGACGCGATCGACGGCTATACGAAGCGCAACATCATAGCCAACCCCAACTGCTCGACCGCGCAGATGGTCGTGGCGCTCAAGCCGCTGCACGACAAGGCAAAGATCAAGCGCGTCGTCGTCTCGACCTACCAGTCGGTTTCCGGCGCGGGCAAAGCAGGCATGGATGAGCTGTTCGAACAGAGCCGTGCGATCTTCGTCGGTGATCAGGTCGAGCCCAGCAAGTTCACCAAGCAGATCGCCTTCAACGTGATCCCGCACATCGACGTGTTCCTCGATGACGGTTCCACCAAGGAAGAGTGGAAGATGGTCGTCGAGACCAAGAAGATCATGGACCCGTCGATCAAGGTGCAGGCCACCTGCGTGCGCGTGCCGGTCTTCGTTGGCCACGCCGAGTCGATCACGCTTGAGTTCGAGGACGAGATTTCGGCCGAGGAAGCGCAGGATATTCTGCGTGTGGCTCCGGGCTGCATGCTCGTCGACAAGCGTGAGGACGGCGGATACGTCACCCCCGTCGAGTGCGTCGGCGACAGCGCAACCTACATCAGCCGCGTGCGCGAGGACCCCACCGTGGAGAACGGCCTCGCCCTCTGGTGCGTGTCCGACAACCTGCGCAAGGGTGCTGCGCTCAACGCCGTGCAGATCGCCGAGCTGCTGGGACGCCGTCACCTCAAGAAGGGCTGATTTTTCAGGGCTATGCAATAGCCCGTTTAGATGAGAAGAAGGCCTCCGGGAGCGATTGCCGGGGGCCTTTTTTGTGCGATTTGAGCGATTTCTGGTGCGGGCCAATCTCGTGGCCCTTGCTGCCTTGCTGGTATTGTTGATCACTATCGTCGGTTTTGGAATTGCCGAGTACACTCGTTCAGACGACCGTTATTCGGAGCAGTTTGTTCGTTCCACTGAACCGCGAGGTGAAATTCTCAAAGGGCCTCAGGGCAAGATCACGCTTTATGCAAGGCAGGATTCTGACTCCGAGGCACAGCGCGATATCAGGTTCGTCGACATGCAAAGTGGCAAAGTGGTGGCGCTTGCTGATGATCGGGATGCCAAAATCTATGGGGCCGGAAGCGTTGCAACGTTTGGTTATGTCGGTTTGGTCAAGACGGGCGAGCAGAGCGGACGGCCAATTTTCGATTTCGTCTTTGTCCGGTTTTCAGACATGTCGCGCCACGTAGTGGCTTCTGCGATTGATGCACTTGATGCGGTAACCCGGCTTGATGATGCGTCGTTCAGTGCGATTGTTTGGGACAGCGCCATAAAGGCGCGCTTTGTCATAGTAGATGCCAAGGCAGCGAAAATTGTAACTTCGCGGTCGCTAGATTTTTCGGATGCGGATGCAGGCCGGACTGGTACCGGGTCAGCCGAACAAGGCGCTCAGCAAGCAGCGGCTGCTGCCCAAGAGGCAGCAAACGCTGCCGCGCCAATCAACAAGTTTGATTGAAACGAATTCACTTTCCTACGCTTCGTTTGATTTGTGCCAAGGCAACCCGCCCACAACACAGGTTAGCTTGATTTGAAGGAGGAAGCCTCATGTCGAAAAGCAACTTCAAGGACTGGCCGAACATGGCCAAGTCTCTCAATCCTGCGGTGGGTGAACTCAAGCGCTCTTCGCCGGGGCCAATGCAGGCATTTTCCGAAATGGGGAAGGCGGCGCTGGAACCGGGCGCGCTCGATACCAAAACCAAGGAGCTGATTGCGCTGGCCATTTCCGTGGCGGTGCGCTGCGACCCTTGCGTGACCTATCATTCGTCCGCCGCGCAGCGACAGGGCGCGACGCGTGAGGAAGTTGCCGAAGCGATGGGGGTTGCCGTCTATATGGGTGCGGGCCCCTCGGCGATGTATGCCGCGCAGGCGCTGGAAGCCTTCGACCAGTGGGACGAGAAGGCCAAAGGCTGAGGCGATGGTGAAGCGAAGTGCTGCGCGGAAAGCTTGCAGGAAGGCTGGCTGGGTACCAAGGAGCTACCGCGCCATCGCACAGCGGATAGCGCGAGTGTCGCCGCAAAGTGGAAAGCGGCCGGACTGGAGATTCCCGAGTGAGTGAAGTGCGCAAGGATTACGTGGAAGGTTTCGGCGGGACGCACCTGGCGGTCCATACCATGGGGCAGGGCCGGCCGGTTCTCTTGCTGCACGGTCTGTTTTCGAGCGCGCAGGTCAACTGGATCAAGTTCGGCAACGCCGAGATCCTGGCTGAGGCCGGGTTCGAAGTCATCATGCCCGATCTGCGCGCCCACGGCGAAAGCGAGGCGCCGCACGATCCGCCCCTCTATCCCGAAGACGTTCTGGTCGAAGACCTGCGTATCCTCGTAGCCGAACTGGGGCTGACCGATTTCGATCTGGGCGGTTTCTCGCTCGGCGCGCGGACCGCGGTGCGCGGCGTCCTCTCCGGACTGGCGCCGCGCAAGCTGATCCTTGGCGGCATGGGACTTTCGGGACTGGCCGGTTGGGCGCGGCGCAGTGCTCATTTCGTCGATGCCATCGACCGCTTCGGGAGTATCGAGCGGGGCGATCCGGCGTTTGTGGCACAGGCGTTCATGAAGACGATGAAAGTCGACCGCGTTGCCGCGCGTCTCCTGCTCGGCTCGGTGGACGACACACCGCCGGAAGCGCTCACCGAAGTGACCATGCCCACGCTATGTGTGTGCGGTGCCGACGATGGCGATAACGGCTCCGCGCCCGATCTGGCCCACGCGCTTCCCGATGGGCGTTACGAGGAAGTGCCGGGCAACCACATGTCCTCGGTCACCTTCAAGGAAATGGGCCGCGCAATGGCGGCATTTCTCAAGGACTGACCAGTCTTTGGCGTTCAGGCCGAACACTCGGTGTCTGTCGCGGACGCTGTCGCAGGCACTCGCTTGTCCCGGTTATAGATGTCCGGTTCGACAACGAAGGAGCCGTCTCCGAGACGCGTGGCCGTGAAGTAGGTGATGTAGACGGGCAGGGGCGTCGGCAGGTCTACAGTCGTGGTTCGCCGCGTCTCGACAATCTGGTCGACCTCTTCGCGTGACTTTGCTCCGTCCAGCAGGGTGGTGGCAAAATTCAGTGCATCGCCGACGCGTATGCAGCCGTGGCTGAATGCTCGCACGTCGCGAGAAAACAGGCTCTTGCTTGGCGTGTCGTGCATATAAACGCTGAATGGGTTGGGCATGACCAGCTTCATTTCGCCGAGCGCATTGTTGGGGCCGGGCTTCTGGCTGTAGCCATTTGCTGTTTTCACATACCCCAGGCGTGCCGGGAAATTGCCGCGTTTTTCTCGAATGATGCTGGCGGGAATGTGCCACCAGGGATTGAGCACGACACCGGTTATCGTGGCTGAAAACACCGGGCTCGGCGTCGAGCGCTTGCCGACGATGACCGGCCAGGTCTTCTGGCGGGCTCCGTTGCGCCAGAGGCTGGCCTCGAAACTCGCGGTGTTCACCAGCACGTAGGAGGACCCCAGCGAATGCGGCATCCAGCGCCAGCGTTCCATGTTGCGGGCTATCGTCTTGCGTCGTTCCGGATCGGTTTCCTCAGCATAGGCCGATCGCAAGGCGGCGTAGTCGGGGTGCGAGGGACGCATTCCGTTGAAGAAGCCGTCGACATCGTCTTTCGAGATGGCCGCTCGAAGACGCGACGGCAGGTCGATAGAGGTGTCGGTGTCCTTGATGCGCCAGCCTGCACGCTGGGCCGTGTCGGCAGTGCCGAAAAGGTGCAAGCGCGCGAGCTTGAGCGCCAATGCAGTCGCGGCCTCATCAATGGCAGCCTGGTCTCCACTGGCGACGGCTGCTTCGAGCGCGCCGGCATCCGGCGAGGGCAAGGCATCGCGCGGCGCGCAGCGGACCCACTGCCTGAGGCTGTCGATTTCACCGGTGCTCCAGCTGTCCGCTGCAATGGCGGGAGTTTGCGATGCGGTCACTGAGGGTGTGGGGGCATCGGTTGCGCCACAGGACATGAGGCCAAGGACCATCAAGACGATCGAAACGCGTCCTTTGATTCCCGCAGCGATGGCGCCGTTCTGAATTTCCATGCCCATGTGTAAGCATATCAGAGGATCGGAATACAACGGGTTTTCTGTAATTCTCGCCAGGGCAGGCGCTACGACGGATTGCCTTGCGAGATCGACCCTGACGCTGCGCGGTCTGGCGAAGCTGAAAGTGTGCATTCACCACAAATTTGTCTCTGAGAGAATGCTTCGTTCGGCGCGATTGTCTGACAATGCAAGTTTTTGCAAAAATTAGACACTTGTACAAATCTGTACTTGTTGAATTTCGGCTTCGCGGGCACCCCTTTCGCATAACAGGTTATGCCATCGGCTGACCGGAAAATCCGGCAGCGCGGACAAGTGCAAGGGAGAGGCATTTGTGATGGGCACCGGGATAGAGGAGCCGCAGGCTCTGACACGCTTAGGCTGCGTTTCGTGCACCCGTGACGTGTCACTGGTAGGCGGAAGCACACGCGCGCCAGGTTTCTCGGTCGTTTCATCACAGCATTATCGATCTCCTTTCTCTGGCCGTAGCGGGCCCTTCGATCGCAAGCGCCAAAGGCGGTGCCCGCTCATGTGAGCGGGGATCGGCAATCAACGTGACCCGGAACGGGCACGAAAACCAGGGGAGAGAGGATATGCTGCGAGAACTTCAAAGACCGGCTCATGGGCCGGGCAGCAGGATGCGTCGCTGGCTTGCCGTTATTGCCGGGGCAACTGCCCTCACGGCGCCGGTCTTCGCTGCTCCGGCACTCGCGCAGGAAACCAGCCGGGTCGACAACAGCGTTATCATCGTGACCGCGCAGCGGCGTTCGGAAGCACTGGAAGATGTGCCGATGTCGGTGGCCGTACTCAGTGGCGACGCGCTGCAAAGCGCGGGTGTAACCTCGCTGCGCGATATCCAGGCCGTCACCACGGGCATTCAGCTCGGGCAGGGCGGCGCCTTTCCGCAGCCCTCGGTCCGCGGTGTGACGACCGTGATCAACGGCACATTTGAAAACAACGTCGCCGTCTATGTGGATGGAATTTACCAGGTCAATCCGCAGACCATCAACATCGACTTGCCCAACATTGCGAGCGTTCAGGTTCTGAAAGGGCCGCAGGGCACGCTTTACGGACGCAATGCCACCGGCGGCGCGATCCTGCTTGAAACCATTACCCCTTCGGACTGGTGGCAGGGCGAGGCCTCGGCGACTTATGCGCGTTTCGATGACAAGCGGATCAGTGGCTATGTGGCCGGTCCTGTCTCCGATCGCGTGGGGATCAGCCTTTCGGGCTATATGCGCCGCAGCGATGGCTACATGAAGCTGGCCAGCCGTACGACGCCGGGTGAGACCGACGGCAATGCGGCGCCGCTCAAGCAGGACTCGATCCGGGCCAAGTTGAAGCTGGGCCTCACCGATACGTTCACGGCAACGTTGGCCTACAACTACACGCGCGTCAGCGACGGGCGCGGCAACATGTTCACGACTTTCGAGAATGTGCCGCCCACGTTCCTGCTGCCCGGCGGCGAACTGCAGCCCAACCGACTGGGCGTGGCGGCATACGATATCGGCACGGAAGTCACGACCAAACAGCACGAAGGTTCCTTGACGCTGCAACTGGATACCTCCGTTGGCGTGCTCAAGTCGATTACCGGCTATACCCAGACCCGCGCCCGGACGAGCTTCGACTTCGACGGCTCCTACATTCCGCTGTCGTGGTCGACGAGCCGCATTCAGAACCGCACCTTCCAGCAGGCTCTCGACTTCACGGTGACGGCGATCGACCGGGTCGACCTCATCGTGGGCGGCACCTATTTCCGGGATCGGACCAAGTACATCGATCCCAACCAGTTCTATCTCGGCCCGGCAGTCTTCGGTGCCCCTTATGATCCGGCGAACCCGCCCGGGCTCGACAGTTACGTGAAGTTCTTCGAGGCCGATTTCGCGCAGACCAAGGAAGCTTGGGCTGTCTACGCGGATGCCACTTTCCATGCGACCGATGCGCTCAGTTTGAACATCGGCGGTCGCTACAGCGAGGAGACGCAGGATCCCTGGGCGGTCCAGACGAGCATCTCGCCGACGTCGACCCGTCCGGAAACCAGCGCCCATGCCAAGTTCAGCAAGTTCACGCCGCGCGCCTCCATCCGGTACGAGGTGGCTCCCCGCACGAATATCTATGCTTCGTACTCGAAGGGCTTCCGTAGCGGCGCGTTCAATTCAACCTTGCCGGGCTGTCTGCTGACGGACCCGACCTGCTACCGGCCAGCCAGGCAGGAAACCATCGATGCCTATGAAATCGGCTTCAAGACTGCGGGGGCGACGCTTCGTGCAGAGGTCGCTGCTTTCTACTACGATTACAAGAATCTGCAGGTGAGTTCGACGGTCACTCTGGCCGACGGCAGTACCTTCGTCGATGTGACCAACGCGCCCAAGGCGAAGATCAAGGGCATCGAGGCCAGCTTGGAACTCGAGCCGATCGAGAACCTCAAGATCCGGGCGGGGGCGATCTACCTGCATGCGCGCTATGGATCGGGTTTCACCTTCAGCGGCACGGGTGTCAGCAACTCGCCTGCCGAAGGTGGCGGTGTCGGCGTGAATACCAATTCCGATCCGCTCAAGACCTACCTGAACGTTTCGCAGGTGCAGGATCTGTCGGGGCTGCAGATGTCCCGTGCGCCTGACTTCTCGGCCAATATCGGTGTCGATTACTTCGTGCCGATCGGCGAAGGCGGGGTGCTGTATGCAGCCAACCTGAAGTACACCGACAGCTACGTCGTCACCAATCCCGGCATCTGGGGCGACGGCGCCGGCGTTCCCGCGGATCGCCAGCGAGAGCAGCGCTACCGCGAAGGCAAGTACGCCCTGTTCAATGCCTCGGTCACCTGGACCGATCCCACGGACACCTATTACGTCCGCGTGTTTGGGACTAACCTGTCCGATCATCGCTATCGCCTGCACTACAGCGGGACGACTTCGTATGGCACCTATTCGCCCATGGCCGAACCGCGCACTTATGGTGTGACCATCGGCTACAAGTTCGACGGCGGAAGCTGATATGGCAGTGCGCCCGAGCCAAATGGGTTCGGGCGCACGTGTTGCGGATCAGCGGAAGGGCGGCTCGTTGAAGGCGCGCAGCTTGCGCGAATGCAGGCGTTCGCCCTGTTCACGCAGCAGGTCGCAGGTTATGAGGCCGATCTTGAGGTGGCTGGCGATGGCCTCCTCGTAAAAACGGTTCGCCTGCCCGGGCAGCTTCAACTCGCCGTGCAGCGGCTTGTCTGACACGCACAGCAGCGTGCCGTAGGGCACGCGGAAACGATATCCCTGGGCGCTGATCGTGGCGCTTTCCATGTCGATGCCAATGGCGCGGCTGAGGCTGAAGCGCTTGGCCGAGGCCGTGTAGCGCAGTTCCCAGTTGCGATCGTCGGTGGTGACGATGGTGCCTGTACGCATGCGCTTCTTGAGGTTCATGCCACCTCCGCCGCTGACCATTTCAGCCGCCTGCGCCAGCGCCTGCTGCACCTCGGCAATGGCCGGGAGCGGGATCTCGGGCGGCAGGACCGGGTCGAGCACGTGATCGTCGCGCAGATAGGCATGGGCAAGCACGTAGTCGCCGATGCGCTGGCTTTCGCGCAGGCCGCCGCAGTGGCCGATCATCAGCCATGCTTCCGGACGCAGCACCGCGAGGTGATCGGTGATGGTCTTGGCGTTGGAGGGGCCGACCCCGATGTTGACCAGCGTGATGCCAGAGCGGTCTTCCTTGATCAGGTGGTAGGCCGGCATCTGGTGGCGGCGCCATGCGGTGTCGGACAGGCGCGCGCGGGCATTCTCGGTCGGGGAATCGATGTAGAGCCCGCCGGCACCGGACAGCGCGACGTAGCCGTCCGAGCCGACCTGCTTGCCGGCCCAGTCCACGAATTCGTCGACGTAGCGGTGGTAATTGGTGAACAGCACGTAGCGCTGGCAGTGCTCGGGGCTCGTGCCGGTGTAGTGCGCCAGGCGCGCAAGGCTGAAGTCCGTGCGTAGTCCGTCGAACAGTGCCAGCGGTTGCGGGTCGCTCTCGCCGAAGACATGGATGCCGTCGGCGATTTCGTCGCCGATCATGGCGAGGTCGGTGCTCGGGAAGTGCTGCGCCAGCTCCTGCGGCTTCACCGTGCCGATGGCGACGCCGTCGAGCACATAGGGAAAGGGGATCTCCTGCGCCGAGCGGCTGACTTCGAATTCCACCTCGTACTCGGCTTCGAGCAGCGAGAGCTGTTCAGCGAGGTACTCGGCGAAGAGGCCGGGGCGGGTCACGGTGGTGACGTAGGTCCCCGGCGCCTCGAGACGGCCGAAGGCGCGCGATGCGGTCGCGGCGCGCTCCTTGCCGCGATAGGTCACGCGAAGCTCGGGATAAGACCAGAGCCGGTCGGCGCGGCGGTCGGACGGGGGCAGGGTGCCGTTATCGATGAAGGCGATGATATCGCCCTTCAGGCAGGCTACGGCGGCTTCATATACGCGGACCAATTCCGCGAGGGTTTCTTTCATCATTTGCATGGCCGTCTATCGCGCAATTCATGCTGCATCGCAATAGGTGGGCTTTTTGCATGCCAGTGTTGCAGAAAATGGAAGCGTTGCAGAAAAGGGAAAGGCCCCCGCTCCGGTGGGAGCGAGGGCCCTGAATTCCCTGACCAGGCAGAGGAAGCTCAGGCTTCCTCTTCGCCTTCGGCCGGAGCCTCGTCGGCGTCCTCGGTCGCGATCTCGCCGGGTTCGGCATTGGGATCGTAAGCCTCGGTGAAGCCCGAAGTGTCCTGTTCGAACATCTCGGCCATGACGTCGACGCCCTGCGCCTGCAGTTCGGCTTCGTCCGGCGAACGGGCGACGTTCACCTGGACGTTGACCGAAACTTCGGGGTGCAGGTTCACGCGCACGTCGAACACGCCGAGCGTCTTGATCGGGCGTTCGAGCACGACCATCTGCTTGGCGACTTCGGCGCCCTGTTCGTTGAGGGCTTCGACGATGTCGCGCACCGAAACCGAACCGTAGAGCTGGCCCGAGTTCGACGAGGCGCGGATCAGGACGACCTGCTTGCCTTCGACGTTGCTCGAGTGCTTCTCGGCGTCCGAACGCTTCTCGGCGTTCTCGGCTTCGATCTTCGCGCGGTTGGCTTCGAAGACCTTCTTGTTGCGTTCGTTGGCGCGCAGGGCCTTCTTGTTGGGAAGAAGGTAGTTGCGGGCGTAGCCGTCCTTGACGGAAACGACGTCGCCGATGGCGCCCAGCTTCTCGACACGTTCGAGGAGGATGATGTCCATGGGAAAGTCCTCCTTACTTGACGATGAAAGGCAGCAGGCCGATGTGCCGGGCGCGCTTGATGGCCTGGCTCAGCTCGCGCTGCTTCTTGGCGGAAACCGCGGTGATGCGGCTGGGGACGATCTTGCCGCGCTCGGACATGAAGCCCTGCAGCAGACGGACGTCCTTGTAATCGATCTTCGGCGCGTTCTTGCCCGAGAACGGGCAGGACTTGCGGCGACGGAAGAATGCACGTGCCATGGATCAGTTCTCCCGGTCGCGACGGCGACGCTGGTCGCGGTCGTTCTTGCGCATCATCACGGACGGGCCACCTTCGTGCTCGTCGACGCGGATGGTGATGTAACGGATCACGTCTTCGTTGATCTGCGTCTGGCGCTCGAGCTCGGCAACGACGTCGCCGGCGCACTCGATGTTCAGCATCACGAAGTGAGCCTTGCGGTTACGCTTGATCTTGTAGGCGAGGTTCTTGAGGCCCCAGGTCTCGGTCTTGGTGACCTTGCCCTGATTGCTCTCGACGATCTCGGTGGCGGCGGCGGCCAACGCATCTACCTGCGACTGGCTGAGGTCCTGGCGTGCCAGGAACACGTGCTCATATAGAGCCACGGGCGCTTCCTTTCATTCATCTAACCGATCGCTGGCTTGTCCGCGGGATTGCGGGGCCCCTCCGGCTTTCTTCAAACTCCCCCGAACAAGGGGAAGGCGGGCCCTTAGCGGATTGGCGGGTAAATGCAAGCGGTTTGGGGCCGGCGTGGTGCGGCGGAGGTTGCGTTTGGGAGCCCACCCCGCTGCGACTAGGCCCTGCGCCGCAGGACCAAGTCTCGCGGCCCTCCCGCCTGCGGGAGGGGCCGGGGGTGGGCTTCCAAGCGCAGCCTTTCCGCAAGGCCCCCGCAAGGTGACAGGTTGACACGCGTGACACGGTCCAGAGCCAAAACCCGTCACCTTGCGCCTCCATTGTCACCTTGCCGCCCGAAACCGTCACCTTGTGCTGCTATTGTGTCACCATGCGCGGAGAACCTGTCACTTTGCAGGCCGCCGGTGTCACCCTGTAAACTGCGCGTGTCACCATGCGGCTCGCGCACAAACCGCCCGTCCTGCACCAGCCCGTCCCGGCGCAGCGCGGCGCCGATCGCCAGCCCATCGTCCCAGATCCGCGCAAACTCCGCCCCCAGCCGCGCGCGCAGGCGATAGGCCGACTGCCGGCTCATCCCCACCTCGCGCGCCGCTTTTGCGACCGACCCGCGTAAGGCCAGCACGCGCAGAAAGGCGAGGATCTTGTCGCGGGTCCAGCGGTATTCGGCGTTGGACCGGCGGGGCGATGAGGCGGGAGAGGAGCGGCGCATCCGCGCAGAATACCGCGCGGCGGGGCGTGTAGGAAAATGGTTTGGGGGGCAGCAGATCAGGCGTTGGCGTTTGGTTTGCGCCCGAGCCGGCCGTTCAGCTGCCAAAGCAGCAGGTTGAAGTTTGGCGTGCTAGAAAACGCCGCCTTTCGGGAATTGTGCAGGGGGGTGATGGAATTGTGCTCGCGACAAGGAAATATAGTCGTGAAGGTCGTCTTCTTGTGCATTATACAAAACCTATGATCTTCATCAGAACGAAGACACGATTGGCTTCTGCGTATCGCCATTGGATGGCGCGGCGTGCAATTCAGCGAAGTATAAAGAATGTCCAGATGGGAACGCCCTGCGAAGTTATAGAGTTATTGATTGACAGCAATGTCCACTCTCACACAATCACCCACGAGACAGGCTGGGTCGTGACCGGCGAATCAAGATTTGGGTCAGCCGTCAGAGGAACGGGGTATGCGGCGAGGATTCCCGTCTACCCAAAGGGCTCGAAATCCGAGACATACGAGGACGTTTGCTATCTCGCCGCCATTGCTCAGCTGGCCAAGGTTGAAAGGGCAAAGCTCTGGACTTCACACCACCTGATACTTGAGCGGGACCCACACCCTCGGGCGCGTTATGCAGACGTAGGTTGGTTTGATTTCAATCTCTTCGGTCGCAACGAATTGCCTAGTATTGATGGAGATCCGTACGACAAAATCCTTTCAGTCCCATTCTCGCCTCAAGCTTGGACGGCGCCCGCATTGAAGGATGTCTTGCAGCAGTCCCAAGATGAACTGTATTTGGCCCTCTTAAAAGTTATGGGTCCAACAAACTCCCAAGATGCTTGGCATATTCGAACAGCCGAGGTGCATGGTTTGTATTCCTTTCTGACTATGGACAAGAAATTGCTCAACATTGTCCATAGTCAAAGAGATCGACCGGTTATGAAGAACCTAAAAACTAAGGTTATGTCTCCCAAAATGCTAGGAAAGGAGCTGGGGCTCAAGCCTATTGAGTTAAGGCACTTCGACCATGAAAGTTCTAGCTGGTTTGTAAGATCTGATTTAGATTGGGGAGGCGAACGTCGGCCAACTCGACGGCATCCGAAATAGAGATCCCCTGCCAAGGGAGGTATGCGATTTCATCATATGCAAGCCGCGCGGGTCGTCGCCTGCACTTTGTGCGGAGTGGGATGAAACATAAAACCTATAGGATTGAGAAAGCTTCAGAAACCCTCCCTGGCTAGGCTTTCTGGCATGGCCTTGCGACAGCAATTTGCGTAACAAATCCCTAAGTCGATTTTTTGCAACGGACCCGAAAATGCGTGATTAGCGCGGTAGGCGATAGCGCACAGTTAGGCTTGCCCCTTTGCCACTCGGCGGACTCGAAATGATTTCGTCTAATACACGACGTTCTTGTTCCATCACCTGACAACAATTCGGCATCTGATGATTGCCCCCGGGATAGCCGCCGAGTTTTCGGTGGAGTTCGCCCGCATTGATATCAACAAACTGTAGGCCTTGAAGCTCTGCTGCGCGGAGGATTGCGCCTACCTCACTCCGAAACTCATCTGCCGTCGGCATTGCTCGAATCCCTATATGCTTCCCCCTACGACGTTTTATCGTCATTCTGGGAAACTGCCTACCGGCCCATTGCAGCCTTACTTTCTCCCCACCTCACCCATGAAACGCCACCGGCACCGTAAAGGTCAGTCCGGCGTCATCTAGCTCCGCAGGCGGAGCCGGGAAGGGCGCGGCCTTGCGGACGGCTTGCAGCGCCAGCCGGTCGAGCAGGAACTGGCCACTCGAACCGGCAACTTCGGTCGAGACGAGCGCGCCCTGGCGGTCGATGCGGAAGCGGATGGTGACGGTGCCGGTTCCGCTCGCCCGGCGGGGACGGGCGGCGAGGATGCGGTGCCATAGCTGCTGGCGATAGGCGTCGAGGCGGTCGGCGTTCGGTGCTGGCCTGCCCGGTGGCGGCGCCATGGTCGGCGCGGCGGCGGGGAGCAGCGCCGGTTTCGGTTCGGGGAGCGTGGTCGCGGCGGTGTTCGCCGGTGGCGCGCCGCGTGGGGCTATCGGCAGCGGCGCGGGGTTGTCCTGCGGCGCGGGCCGTGTCGGGGCGAGGCTCGGCTTTTGCGCGGGCGGGGTATTCGACGGAGGCGGCGGCGGGGCCGTCTTTTGCGGTTTGGGCGTGATCGAGATCGATACGAGCGCGGGGTGGTTTCCCGAAGGCAGGAAATCGGGGCCCCGCATGGCGGCAACTACGCCGGCAAGCAGCAGGAGGTTCAGCAACAGGCTGCCTGCCAGCGCAGCGCCATGACGCGTGCGCGAGCCCCGGCCGGGGGCATAGCGGCCGGGGTCCCTGTCCGGGGGGGAGGCAGGGCGCACGCGCATGATCAGAACTTCGTGCTCACACCCAGATTGATCGACCGGCCGCGCCCGGCGACCGGGCGCAGCGTGCCGGTGCTGCGGTATTCGCCGATGGCCATGCCGCCGAGCGGCAGGTCATAGCCCTTGTCGAACAGGTTCGCCGCCTCGACGCTCAGGCGCACACCGGCGAGCGTATAGGCCGCGCGCAGGTTTACGAGGGCGTAGGAGGCGGTCTCCGGTTCGTTGCGGCGCGGGTCTACGCGGTCCTTGCGGTCCACCCATTCGACTTCGCCGCCCAGTTCCAGCGCACCGGTGCGGTGGGCCACGCCCAGCTTCGCATTGAGCGGCATCTGGTGATAGAGCGGCAGGTCCTCGGTGAGGTTCTCGCCATGGACCCAGGCCAGCGACGCGGTGACAAGCGTGCCCTGTTCGCGCGTGCCCGAAACGACGGCCTCGCCCGAAACGTCGACACCGTAGAATTCGGCATCGAGGTTGGCGAACTGCAGCTGCACGAACGGGGTGGGCATACCCATCATGTCGCGCAGGACCTGCACGTAGACCGCATCGATGTAGTCGTCGACGCGGGTGTAGTAGGGCGAGACCTTGAAGCTCAGCCCCGCCGCCGGGGCGAAGGACGCGGTGGCGCTGACGGTGTCGGCACTTTCGGGCTTGAGGTTCAGGTTGCCGACATAGCCGTTGCCGTCGCCGAACCAGCCGATCATCCGGCTCGCCATCGAGCCGCGGCCCCAGGTGTAGCGCTCGTAGATATTGGGCGAGCGGGTCTTGTGGGCATAGCCCAGCTCCAGCGCGAGGCTGTCGCTCGGCGCCCAGGTGAGGATGGCCGAACCGCTCCAGTTGTTGTCGTTGCGGCTGCGGTCGCTGGCGTTGAAGGCATTGGCCGCCATGACGTCGGCCATCTGCATCATCGACGTGCCGTAGGGCTGGACGTCGCCGGTGTTCATCTCGACCCGGTCATAGCGCACGCCGAACACGCCCGAGAGCGTTTCGGAGAACTGCGCCTGCCACTCGGCGTAGGCGCCGATGCGGTTGCGGTAGGCCTCGTTAACGTTCACGAAAGTGTTCGGGCCCATCATCATCGAGCCTTCGACCGGGGGCCAGTAATCGTCGAGCCACTGGTGGTTGTATTCCAGGCCGAACTTCGCGGTGTGGTTCGCGCTCACCGGGATCTGGAACTTCGCCGCGCTGGTGAAGGTGTGGACCTCGGTGTTCATCGGCATGTCGCCGGGAAGCTTGTCGGCGAGGAAGTTCATCTCGTGGTCGGTGTCGCGGTAGCTGGCCGACAGGTCGACGTCGCCCCAGTCGAACACGCCCCGGTAGCGGCCCTGCACGAACCAGCTCTTGTTGGAGGTCATGTCCATCCACTGGTTGGCGAAGCCTTCGTAGGGGCTGAAGTGGTAGCCGCCCTTGATCTCCCACAGGCCCGCCGCGTTCTGCCAGGCGAGGGCGAGTGCATGGTCGGTCTTGGCGTATTCGGTCGAGAGCACCTCGCCCTTGCTGCCGCCGCCCTTGTAGTTGTCGGCCTGCGTGTAGGAGCCGGTGTAGGTGGCCGAGAGGTTGGTGCCCGCTGCGGTCAGCGTGACCGCGCCGCCGAAGCCGTCGCCGTTGGAGCGGTAGAAGGCCGAGGCCTCGCCCGTCAGCAGCAGCGTGCCGTCGGTGGAAAAGCGCGGTTCGGGCGCGGTGACGGAAATGACGCCGCCGATGTTGTCGCCGCCCATGCTCACCGGCGCGACGCCGGGCACGACCGTCACCGAGGCGATGGTCTGCGGCATCGTGTAGGACAGCGGCGAGTTCATGTCGTTGGGGCAGGCGGCGTCGATCGGCTGGCCGTCGACCAGCACCGTGATGCGCTGTTCGGAGAGGCCGCGGATCGCCGGCATCGAGGAGAAACCGCCGCCGCCGTTGACGCTCACGCCGGGAATGGCGGTGAGAATGCCGGCGGTGTCACTAGAGGTTGCGTCGCCGGCGCGCAGGGTCTCGGCGGAAACACTGGTTTGCGAGAGCGTGGCGCCGGGCTGGACCTGTGCCGAAGTGTCGACATCGACGGTGGGCAGGGCGTTGTCCCCGTCCTGGGCATGGGCATTGGAGGCAAAGAAGACGCAGGTGGTCAGAAGGGCTGCGCGCAGGGCGCGGGTATGCCTAAGGCGAATAAGTTGGGGCATTGAATATTCCTGAAAATCGCACGGTAAAGCGGCATCGTCCGGCCGACGCGAAGGCGCGCGGGTTCGGCGATGGGCTGCGTCACGGCACGTGCGGTGCGCTCACTCGGCGCAGGCAACGGGCCGGTTTCAGGAAAGGGCTGGCGGTCCTCGCAGCGGAGGCGTGAGAAAGCCGATGCGCGGCAGGCACAGCTGCGCGACAGCGACGAAGCCGAGCGCCAGGATGAAGGCCAGCGCGATGAGCAGCAGGCCGTCGTCGGTGGCCGAGAGCGAATGCATCGAGAGCGCGGTGAAGGGGCAGTCCTTGGCCGCCTTGGCGTGGTCGCTGCCAGCATCCCCGGCCTTGCCCGGAATGGTCAGCTTCGAGAGCACCCGATCGCCCTGGCTGCCGCAGATCTCGATGGTGATCGATGTGGAATTCGATCCCACCATGTAGCCGGCGGGCACGAACGCCTTCATCGCCAGCGCCAGCGCCAGGATCGTGGCCGCGACCGCGAGGTGCCGGCTCAGGAAGGCTCGAATCGAGTGCATCTGGAAGCGCCCGTATCGCCCTTCACCGCATAAGTCATCGATTTGAATCAAAACATCGCGAGGCGGGTGCGCTGCGTCGACAGTCCGCTGGAGCCGCGATCAATGCCGCAATCAGTGCATAGCCAGAACGAGATTGCGGACCTGCGGATAGACCTGCTTTTCCCACTTCGAACCCGAAAACACGCCGTAGTGGCCGACGCCGGGCTGCAGATGATGGCGCTTCAGGTGCGGGCGCAGGCTGGTGCACAACAGGTGCGCCGCTGCGGTCTGGCCCACCGCGCAGATGTCGTCGCGCTCGCCTTCGACCGTGAGCAGCGCTGTCTTGCGGATCGCGCCGCAATCGACGGTGCGGCCGCGGTGGGTCAGTTCGCCCCTGGCGAGCAGCGCGCGCTGGAACACCTTGTCGATGGTTTCCAGGTAGAACTCTGCCGTAAGGTCGAGCACGGCGAGATATTCGTCGTAGAAATCGATGATCTTCGAGGCCTCGGCTTCCTCGATGTCCGCGATGTGCTGGTAGAGCTTGCGGAACTGGCCGACGTGGCGGCCCATATTCATCGACATGAAGGCCATGAGCTGGATGAAGCCGGGATAGACTTTCCGTCCCGCACCCTTGTAGCGCCACGGCACGGTGTGGATGAGATTGGCCTCGAACCAGTCGTAGGACTGGCCGATCGCCAGCTCGTTGACGACGGTCGGCGATTCGCGCGTGTCGATCGGGCCGCCCATCAGCGTCATCGTGCGCGGCTGGCACGGATCCTCGTTCTGCGCCATAACAGCCACGGCAGCGAGTGCCGGCACGCAAGGCTGGCACACGGCGAGCAGATGGGCGCCGCGCCCCGCTTCCGCATCGCCGATCTCCTGCAGGAACCGAATGATGTAGTCGACGTAGTCATCCAAGCCGAATTCACCGGCGGACAAGGGCACGTCGCGGGCATTCTTCCAGTCGGTGATATAGACGTCATGGTCGCGCAGCAGCGTTTCCACGGTATTGCGCAGCAGCGTCGCGAAGTGCCCCGACAGTGGTGCGACCACGAGAATTTTCGGTTGCGGTGCAGTAACTTCCGGCTTGGCGAAATGCAGCAGGTCGCCGAAAGGCATGTCGAGCGCCACTTCCTCGCGGACGTCTACCATGGCGTTCCCGCAGAGCACTTCGGTGATGTTGTAAGGCGGGCGCCGGTGGGTGATCTTGGACTTTTCGAACACTTCGGCGAGCGCAAAGAAGCGGCGCGCGAAGGGCATGGCGTCTGCATCGCCCAGAAAACGGTCGCGAAATCCGGTAGCCGCGCGTGCTGTAATCCGCGCGGGTTCCATCAGATCGCAATAGGCCTGATATGCCTGATAGAGCACGTGCAACATTCCTCCGACCGGCCAAATCCGCCTCGATTCATGAAAGGCAGATCGATTGGGCTGGATTCATGCTGCGCTGCATCATAAGCTGATGCAAGCAAAAGACGGCAATGGAGGTGAAGTCGATGTCCGGCAAGGCTGACCTTGGGGCAACCATCGGGGCGACGCTCACGATTTCCAGCAAGACCTATTCGGCATGGTCGCTGCGTGGCTGGCTATTGTGCAAGCTGGCCGGGCTCGATGTCGCCGAGCAACAGGTCGCCAACGACGCGGCCAATCGGGCCGAACTGTTGCTGCTGTCCCCGTCCGTGCTGGTTCCGCGCCTCAGCTACATGGGCGCGAGCGTATGGGATACGCTCGCGATCGCGGAATTTCTCAACGAACAGTTTCCCGATGCGCATATGCTGCCGGCCGAGCCGATTGCCCGCGCGCACTGCCGGTCCATTTCGGGCGAGATCCACTCGGGGTTCACCAACCTGCGTTCGGCGCTGCCAATGAACCTGAAAGTGCGGCACGCTTCATTCCCGGTCTTTTCCGGCGCCCGGCCGGACATCGAACGGATCGAGGCGATCTGGAACGAGTGCATGGAGCGTTATGGCGGACCGTTCCTGTTCGGCGAAAAGCCGACGGTGGCCGATGCCATGTATGCGCCGGTCGCGACGCGCTTCATCAGCTATGCCGTGGCGGTGTCGCCGGTGAGCGAGGCCTACTGCCAGACCATCGCCGAGTGGGAGCCGATGAAGGAATGGGCTGCCGCTGCACGCGCCGAGCCCGAGGAGATGGAAGAACTCGACGTCGAGTTCTGATCCGTCTGGCTTCGTTTCCGGCGAACGCGACCGTGTTTGCCCGTCGCGCTTCCGGAAACCTCTTGCCTTGTCCCGAACAGGAAAGTGACCCGGCGGACCTTAGTGCCCGCCGGGTGCTTTCGGGACCTGGTGTGGTCTCGCTGGGGATTACTTCAGCAGGCTTAGGACGTTCTGCTGGGCCTGGTTGGCCTGAGCGAGCATCGCTGTGGAAGCCTGCGAGAGAATCTGCGACTTCGCCATTGCGGTGGTCTCTTCCGAGTAATCCGCGTCCTGGATCCGCGAACGTGCGTCCGAGAGGTTCGTCACGTTGCTGGTGAGGTTGGTAATTGCCGATTCGAGGCGATTCTGGCCGGCGCCGAGCGTAGCACGGGTCGCGTTCACTTCGTCCAGAGCGGCATCGACGTTGTCGAGCGTGGTCTGGGCAGCGGCAAGCGAGGAAACGTCGAGAGCCGAAGCATCGATGTTGGTGCCGTCGATGGCGCTCGAGGTCAGCGTTACGGTTTCGCCCGAGTTCGCACCGGTCTGGATGTCGAAAGTGACGTCCGTGCCCGAGGTGGTCGAGAAGAGCGTGTTGCCGTTGAAAGTGGTCTGCGACAGGACGTCGTCGATCTGCTGCGTGAGAGCGGAGACTTCCGACTGCATCGCGGCGCGGTCAGTGTCCTGGTAGGTGCCCGAGGAGGACTGGACGGCCAGTTCGCGAACGCGCTGGAGCATGTTGGTAACTTCCGAGAGGGCACCGTCTGCTGTCTGGGCGAGCGAGATGCCATCGTTTGCGTTACGTATGCCCTGGTTCATACCCTTGATGAGCGAGGTCATCGAAGTGGCGATGGCGAGGCCAGCCGCGTCGTCCTTGGAAGAGTTAATGCGTTTGCCGGTCGAAAGGCGCTCCATCGAAGTCGCGAGAGCCTTGTTGGCAGAGATGGAAGCATTCGAAGCGCGAATGGCGCTGATGTTCGTGTTGATAACAGCCATGATTAATTCCCCAGTTTTCAGTCGCTTGGGAGCGCCTATAGGGAGCGCCCTTCGGACAAGGATGAGAACGGCCGCTGTTCACCAGCTTTAAGGGATTATTGCGATTTTGGTAAATTCTATGACCGTCCGGAGACCACGATTTGTGAAAAAATCGCGTAATTCCGTGGGTTTCGTTTTGTCGCCCTTGATTGAAGAAAAAAACGCCCGCATCCCCTGAGTTTGTCTTTCGCACACTAGGAACTGCGCGTTCATGCCATCCGGTCTTGTTGCTCTTCTTGACGACGTCTCGGTTATCGCCCGTGCCGCGTCCGCTTCCCTCGACGATGTCGGTGTCGGTGTCGCCAAGGCGGGCACCAAGGCCGCGGGCGTCGTGATCGACGATGCCGCGGTCACGCCGGGCTATGTCACCGGGTTTACGCCCGACCGCGAATTGCCGATCATCTGGAAGATCACCAAGGGGAGCCTGCGCAACAAGCTGCTGATCCTGCTGCCGCTGGCATTGCTCTTGAGTGCGCTGCTGCCGCAGGCGATCATTCCCATCCTGATGCTGGGCGGTTGCTACCTCAGCTTCGAAGGCGCGGAAAAAGTGATCGAGAAACTCGGCGGCGCCAAACACGGCGAAACGCTGGAGGACCCCATCGAAGACCCCGCCAGCTTCGAAGCGTCCCGCGTTTCCGGTGCG
Organism: Novosphingobium indicum; assembly: GCF_014645195.1. Lineage (GTDB taxonomy): Bacteria > Pseudomonadota > Alphaproteobacteria > Sphingomonadales > Sphingomonadaceae > Novosphingobium > Novosphingobium indicum. Next base: position 176,963 of record NZ_BMLK01000008.1, read on the forward strand.
ATCCGGACGGACCTGATCCTGTCTGCAGAGATCATGGCGATCTCGCTCTCGCAGGTGGAGGACGCGACCTTGCTGACGCGGGCGGTGGCTCTCGCGCTGGTCGGCATTCTGATTACCGTCGGTGTCTATGGCGCGGTGGCGCTGATCGTGAAGATGGACGATGTGGGGCTGCACCTGGCGAACAAGCCCGGTTCGGTTGCGCAGGCGACCGGCCGTTTTCTGCTGCGGGCGATGCCGGTGGTACTCAAGCTGCTGGGCAGTGTCGGCACGCTGGCGATGCTGTGGGTCGGTGGCGGAATCATTCTCCACGGTCTGGAGGAACTGGGCATTCCTCAGCCTGCACATCTCGCCCATGCCATCGAACACGGCCTTGCCGAAGCGACCGGCGCTTTGGGCGGTGTGATCGGATGGCTCGGTTACGCTACCGCCTCGGCACTGGTCGGACTGGTGCTGGGCGCGGTGATCGCCGTGGCCGTGCACATGATCGGCCAGATGCGGGGCAAGGCCCATTGATCACCGCGCCTGCTGCGGTCAGAATTCGGACCAGTCGTTGTCCGGCGCGTGAACCGGCTGCGGTTGCAGCGCGAGCGAACCGGCCATGCGGGGCTGGGCGGCCTGCGGCCTTCTTGGCGCCATGCGGGCTGGGGCATTAAAGGTTGCGGCAGGCTGCTGGTTGCGCAGCTTGAACGTCTTGACCAGGCGCGCGAGTTCCTCGGCCTGCGAAGCCAGGTTGCGGGCCGCCGCAGTGGCTTCCTCCACCATGGCCGCATTCTGCTGGGTCATGCGATCCATGTCGCTGATCGCCGAGTTGACGTGGCCGAGCTGCCCGGCCTGCTGCTGCGATAGTTCCGAGATCTCTGCTGCAAGACCGGTAATTCCGCTGACCTTCTCGGCAATGCGGTTGAAGACTTCGCCGGTGCGACCGACGAGTGTGACGCCGCGTTCGACCTGCTGCTCGGAATCGCTGATCAGGTTCTTGATGCTCTGCGCCGCTTCGGCAGAGCGTTGGGCCAGGGCACGCACTTCGGTGGCAACGACGGCAAATCCCTTGCCGGCATCGCCAGCACGCGCCGCTTCGACGCCCGCATTGAGCGCGAGAAGATTGGTCTGGAAGGCGATCGAGTCGATCACGTTCACGAAAGCGCCGATTTCCTGCGATGACTTCTGGATGCCGTCCATGGCGACGACCGCGTCCTCGACGACCTTACCGCCTTCGCGGGCTTCGCTTTCCGCTTCGCTGACCGACCTGTTGACCTTGCCGGCACCTTCGGCTGCGGTTTGCACGCCGGCCGTGAGCTGGTCGAGGGCTGCGGCCGATTCCTCGAGCGCAGCGGCCTGGCTTTCGGTGCGCCGCGAGAGGTCGTCGCTGGCGGTGCGGATTTCCGAAGCGCCGACGTGAACCTGCTCGGAGGATGCCGAGACACCGGCCAGGGCTTCGCAGATGCAATCGCGCATGGCGGCAAAGTCACGCTCGATCTGTTCGAATTCCTTGGGCAGTCCGTCCAGTTCGGCCGTGAGGTCGCCTTTGGACATGTCCTCAAGCGTGCGCGACAGGCTGGTCAGCGTGATTTCGCGGCTCTGGTCCTGCGCCTTGAGGTAGGCCGAGGTTGCCAGTTCCATGTCGAGCAGTGCCATCTTGACCAGCGTACCGATCCGGCGCGCCTTCGCCTTGCCAAGCGCGCCGCCGATGGAGCGGCCGAGTTCGTTTTCGATCAGTTCGGCGAGAATGCCGGCATAGGCACCGATATAGAAGGAGGGCTCGAGCCCGATGCGGGCGTGGGTCTGGCCTATCCGCTCTGCGCGTTCGAGATAGGCGTGGTCCACCGTGCCGGAAAACAGATCCATCCAGTGCTTGAACTGGCGCGAGCGGGCACTGTCCATGATCTGCTGCGACGGGAAGAACTTGGCACGCGCGGGGTCGGCGCGGACCTGTTCGTAGAAGCGGTCGAGAATCTTCGGCGCATAGCGCTCGATCGAACGGCCGATGTCGGCGAAGCGGGAGAAATCGTCGCCATCCAGCGAAAAAGCGCGGAGCTTGGCGGAGATGTCGTTTTTGGGGGGCGTAGTCGGCATGGAATTCCTCGCACTGATGCAAGGAATTCCTAGGGAGCTTATCGCGTATTTTGGGTATCCGCTCGGCTAGGTATTCTTCACAATATTACAAAATGATAACGCCCGTTGCCGTCCTTCGCGAGGCCACCGAACTACGGGCGGGCGAGCGCGCGTCAGCCGCCTGCCATCGCGAGGATGTCGGCCGCGAAAGCACTCAGAGTATCGTCGCGTGCGCCCATGATCACCACGCGGTCTCCGGGGTGGGCAATCTCGGCAATGCGTCGGCCGCAGTCTTCGCGTGACGCGATGTACTCGGCCTTGCCGCCCCCCTCGCCGATCAGCCGCACGATCCGCTCGCTGCCTTCGGAGCGATCGACGGTGCCGCCGAAATACGCCGGATCGCACAGGATCGTCATGTCTTCGGGGCCAAGCTCGCGGGCGAAGACTTGCGCCAGTTCCGCGCCCATCTGGCGCAAGGGGCCGTATCCGTGGGGCTGGAAGAAGGCGATGACCCGGCCTGGATGCGCCTTTAGCGTTGCCAGCGTGGCCGAGACCTTGTCCGGGTTGTGCCCGAAGTCGTCGATCACGGTCACGCCTGCCGCTTTGGTGCCGACAATGTCGAAGCGGCGCGCAAGGCCTGCGAAGCTCCCGAGAGCGGCGACCGCTTCTGCGACGGAAACGCCGGCGGCATTGGCAGCGGCGATGGCGGCGAGCGCGTTGTAGAGGTTGTGACGGCCCGGGACCTTCAGGGCCAGCGCATGGCTGCTGCCGTCGCGACGGTCGATGATCTTGGCGCTGAGGGTGGTCGGGTTCTCCACGACATCGGTCGCGCCGATCTGGGCATCCGGAGAGGTGATTCCGAACGTCACCTGCGCCTTGGCACGCGCTGCGAGGACAGCGGTTTCGGCATCGTCGAGGTTCACGGCGGCGACACCGGCGTGCGCCACGAAGTCGCCGAAGAGCTGGCGCAGCTCCTCCAGGCTCTTGTGATCGAGGCTGACGTTACCCAGCACCGCGACTTTCGGCCGGTACAGCGCAATCGAGCCGTCGCTTTCATCGACTTCGGAAACGAAGACATCGCCCTTGCCGACGCGTGCGCTGGCAAAGGGGGCGTCGGGGGCGACGAAGTTCTTCATCACCGCGCCGTTCATGATCGTGGGATCGCGGCCCGCCTGCGTCATGATCCAGCCAGTCATTCCGGTGACCGTCGACTTGCCCGAGGTGCCGCCGATGGCGATGCCAAAGGGCGCGGCATTGAAGAGCGTGGCGAGCAGTTCCGCCCGGCTCATCCGCGGGCAACCCAGCGCGTTTGCGCGCACCACTTCGGGCACGGTGTCTTCCACGGCCGCCGAGGCGACGAGTGTCTGGTCCGCCGAAGTCATCCCGCTGCCGTTCTGGGGATGCAGGTCGAACCCCAGGCGTTCTAGCCAGGCGAACTTTTCGGGTGTGCGCCCCTGATCGCGGCTGCGGTCGGACCCTGCGACCTGCGCGCCTTGTCCCTTGAGGATCAGCGCGAGCGGGAGCATGCCCGATCCGCCGATGCCGCAGAAGAACCAGGGATGATCGGTGAGGGCGGGCGCGTTCGTCATGGACGCTTCGGTATGCGGCCTTGCTCCGTCTGACAACCACGATAGGAAGCGGATATGGCCCGTATCGCAGTTTGTGCACCGTCCACCCCGATCGCCCGCGAAGACGCGGACCGCGTGCTGACGCTCGCCGCCGCCGAGTTTCCCGACCTGATGCTGGATATCCATCCTCAGTGCTTTGCCTCGCAGGGGCATTTTGCCGGCAGCGACGAGGAGCGACTCTCCGCGTTCGTCGAATGCGCGAACGATCCGCAGGTGGACGCCGTCTGGTTCGCGCGCGGCGGATATGGGGCCTGCCGGATCGCGGAAGACGCGCTCGCAGGTCTGACCCATGCGGCGCAGGACAAGCTGTTCCTGGGATATTCCGACGCCGGGTACATGCTGGGCGGTCTCTATCGCGAGCGGATCGGCAAGCCTGTCCACGCGCCCATGCTTGCCGATATTCGGCGCGAAGGCGGCGAGGACGCGATCCGCCGGACGCTGGCCTTTCTCTCGGGAGACCGCTCGGGGCTCGAACCCTCGCTGTCAGCGGAGAAGCATCCCGTCGTGGCCTTCAATCTGATGACGCTCGCCATGCTGGGCGGTACGCGGCTGATGCCGGGGCTCGCCGGCCACGTGGTCATGGTCGAGGAAGTCTCCGAATATCTCTATGCGGTCGACCGGTTGTTCTTCCATCTGACGGCGCATCTGGGGGGCATCGCCGGCCTCAGGTTGGGCCGCGTCAGCGCCGTGCCGGAAAACGACCGCCCGTTCGGGAGCGAAGCGTCCGAAATCGCCCGCTACTGGTGCGAGCGCCATGCGATCGCTTTCCTGGGCGAGGCCGACATCGGCCACGACTCAACCAATAGGATAGTTCCGTTCGGCTGACGCCCGGCGCACCATCGTCTCCACACAAAACGGGGAGAGACGATGCCAGACCTGCCGATCCGCCAGATCGCTTATTTCGTGCCGGATATCCGCTCGGCCGCGCAGGCGCATGCCGAGGCCTTCGGGTCCGGCCCCTATTTCGTGGCGGACAACATCCCGCTCAAGCGCTCGGTCCACCGGGGCGTGGAACGGGCGCTCGATCACTCCAGCGCCTATGGCCAGTGGGGCGAGGTGATGATCGAGTTCTGCCAGCAGAACAATCCCGGCCCCTCGGCCTTTCACGATGTCTACCCCGAGGGTTCGGGGCGCACGGGGTTGCACCATGTCGCGCTGTTCGTCGAGGATGTGGCGGAGGCGTCGGAGACATGGAAGGCGCGGGGCCACGAGATCGCGCTTGATGCGACGATGAACGACGGGTTCCGCTATGTCTTTGTCGATACCCTGCAGTGCTATGGCCACATGCTTGAACTCTATGCCCCGCTACCGGCCCTGACCGGCTTCTATGCGCTGGTGCGCGCCAGTGCCGGAGACATGTCGCAAGGCGTGCTGAGGGATATCGGGCTGGGCTGAAGCTGGTTAATGAACCTTACTTGGGGCTTGCCCTTAGCGCGCGAGGACAATAAGCGCTGCCGCTTTCCTCGTTCGGGCAGGTTCCGCAACGGGACGAGGGTCGCCAAACCCCGCGAGGATGGAGGACAGAAACGATGCGTGCATTCCTATTTCCGGGACAGGGAAGCCAGAAAGTCGGCATGGGTGCCGAACTCGCCGCGGCCAGCGCGGTGGCCCGCGAGGTCTTCGAGGAAGTCGACGACGCTCTGGGCCAGAACCTTTTCAAGGTGATGACGGAAGGCCCCGAGGATCAGCTGACCCTGACGGAAAACGCCCAGCCGGCGATCATGGCGAATGCCATCGCGGTGCTGCGCGTGCTCGAAAAGGAAGGCGGCATCGCGCTGGCCGACAAGGCGGACTTCGTCGCCGGCCACTCGCTGGGCGAATATACCGCCCTCTGTGCTGCCGGGGCCTTCAGCCTCGCCGACACCGCGCGTCTGCTCAAGCTGCGCGGCCAGTCGATGCAGGCCGCCGTTCCGGTGGGTGTAGGCGCCATGGCCGCGCTGCTGGGTGCCGACATCGAAAAGGCTACCGCGCTTGCCGAAGCAGCCGCCGAAGGGCAGGTCTGCACGGTCGCCAACGACAACGACCCGACGCAGGTCGTACTGTCCGGCCACAAGGAAGCCATTGAGCGCGCCGTTGCCATGGTGAAGGATCATGGCATCAAGCGCGGCATGCTGCTGCCCGTTTCGGCCCCGTTCCATTGCCCGCTGATGCAGCCGGCCGCCGAAGCCATGGCCGAAGCGCTCGACAAGACCCGGCCCGGCACGCTGCGCGTTGCGCTCTTCGCCAACGTGACCGCCAGCGTCGTGACCGACCCCGCCGAAGTGCAGCGCCTGCTCGTCGAACAGGTCACCGGCCGCGTCCGCTGGCGCGAAAGCGCCATCGCCATGAAGGATGCCGGCGTGGAGAGCTTCATCGAACTGGGCGGCAAGGTCGTCGGCCCGATGATCAAGCGCTCGGCAGGCGAAGTCGAGGTTACGGCTGCCCTGTCGATGGAAGACATCGAGGCGCTGGCCAAGGTGCTTTAAGGAAGTTTCACGCTTGGTTGCGAGCGATCTCGGATAGGTTCACGCGGAGGCACGGAGACGCGGAGGACCCATGACCGACATCGATCGCCTGAGTGCGGAAGTCGTGGATGCGGCTGTTCACATTCATCGAGATCTCGGTCCAGGCCTTCTTGAGAGCGTCTATGAATCCGTGTTGGCCGCCAGCCTCGAGCGGGCAGGTTTCTATGTCGACCGGCAAGTGCCGGTCGACATAGAATTCGATGGGATGCACTTTCCTGCAGCCTTTCGAGCCGATGTGATCGTGAACGGGCATCTTGTCGTCGAGATCAAATCTGTGGAGCATTTGGCCCGTGTCCATGGAAAGCAGCTACTCACATACTTGCGTTTGCTCCATCAGCCCGTAGGGCTGCTGTTGAATTTTGGCGGAGAGACAATGAAGGAGGGCATCCGGCGCATCGTCAACGGATACCAGTCGGCCGAAGGCCGCTCCGCGTCTTCGCGCCTCCGCGTGAAAAAAGAATACGGAGATTGAGATGTTCGACCTTCACGGAATGACTGCCCTGGTAACCGGCGCTTCGGGCGGGATCGGTTCTTCGATCGCGCGCGGCCTTGCTGCGCAGGGTGCGCGTCTGGTGGTCTCGGGCTCGAATGCAGAGAAGCTGCGCGTGTTCCGCGACGAGCTCGACGAGCACACGCCGCAGCATCTGCAGGAAGTCGATCACGTCGCCATCGCCTGCAACCTCTCCGATCCCGACCAGGTCGAGAAGCTCGTTCCGGCCGCGCTCGAGACGCTCGGCAAGATCGACATTCTCGTGAACAACGCCGGCATCACCCGCGACAACCTCGCCATGCGCATGAAGGACGAGGAATGGGACGCGGTGATCCGCGTGAACCTTGAATCCACCTTCCGCCTGATGCGCGCGGTGACCAAGCCGATGATGAAGGCGCGCTTCGGCCGCATCATCAACATTACCTCGATCGTCGGCACCACCGGCAATCCCGGCCAGATGAACTACTGCGCGGCCAAGGGCGGCATCACCGCCATGTCCAAGAGCCTCGCGCAGGAACTGGCGACCCGCAATGTCACGGTGAACTGTGTCGCCCCCGGTTTCATCCGCACCGCAATGACCGACGTCCTGCCCGACGCGCAGAAGGACGCGCTCAACACCAAGATCCCCGCCGGCCGCATGGGCGAGGGCGAGGACATCGCCGCTGCCACGGTGTTCCTTGCCAGCAAGGAAGCCGGCTACATCACCGGCCAGACCATCCACGTCAACGGCGGCATGGTGATGGTCTGACGGCTGATGGTGGGCGGGGCTTATGAAAGGCCCTTGCCCGCCTCGTCGTAGATCGCGGCGTTGAGTTCCGTCGCCAGCTTGCCGGCCAGGGGCAGGATGGTGTCGTCCTCGCTCTCCGGCGCGGCAAAACGGATCGTGCCCTCGGGCGTCCAGAACATGGTGCGCATCCAGGTCTGGCAGTCCTCGCGGTAGACTTCCGCGTCGCCGCCTCGGTTGGGCAGCGTGACGACGGTTTCGTCCAGTGGGTTGGCGGCTACGGCATCGCCCTGGGCCAAGCGTATGCCCTCGATGTGGTCGACGGCCTCGGTCCATTCCTCGAGAGTGATGGCATCGCGGTTGCCGGCGGTGTCCTGCCGTTGGATGTGAAGATTCTCGACCAAGTGTCTAGCCTCCCATAATTCCGCCCGTTCGTGGGATGTTCACGCAGCGGGCATGCGGCGCCCTGCAAATATAGCACATTAAACCCCGATTTTATCCCCAGATTCGCGGTTTTGCAGGCACATCATGCTTGCCGCACGCCATGGCCGCGTTAGAGATATCTGTCCTGTATTCGGGGATCTTCAGTATCCCAGGCCTACCAAGGGGGACCCGAGGCTGTCATGAAGGCCACAATCGAACGTTCCACGCTTCTGCGCTGCCTGTCCCACGTGCAGTCGGTTGTCGAACGGCGCAACACCATTCCCATTCTGTCGAACGTTCTGATCGAGGCTTCGGCCGGCGGATCGGTCAAGATCATGGCGACCGACCTCGATCTTCAGGTGATCGAGACGCTCGGCGCCGTGTCGGTCGAGCAGCCCGGCGCGATTACCGTGTCGGCGCACCTGCTTTTCGACATCGCCCGCAAGCTGCAGGAAGGCAGCCAGGTCAGCCTGGATGCCGCGGAAAACCGCATGATCGTGAAGGCTGGCCGCAGCCGCTTCACGCTGCCGACGCTGCCGCGCGACGACTTCCCGGTGATTGCCGAGGGCGAGCTGCCGACCAGCTTCGAGATTCCGGCGGCGACGCTGGCGCAGATGATCGACCGCACGCGCTTCGCGATCTCGACCGAGGAAACGCGCTACTACCTCAACGGTATCTTCCTGCACGTCGCCGATGACGAGCTGAAGGCTGCGGCCACCGACGGCCACCGTCTCGCCCGTTTCACCATCAAGCGCCCCGATGGCGCGGAGGGCATGCCTGACGTGATCGTGCCGCGTAAGTGCGTGGCAGAGCTGCGCAAGCTGCTCGAAGAGGCACTGGATACCAACGTGCTGGTGGATCTGTCCGCCAGCAAGATCCGCTTCACGCTGGGCGGCGAGCACGGCGTCGTGCTCACCAGCAAGCTGATCGACGGCACGTTCCCGGACTACAGCCGCGTGATCCCGACCGGCAACGACAAGCTGCTCAGGATCGATCCGCGCAGCTTCTTCGAAGGCGTCGATCGCGTGGCGACCATCGCCACCGAAAAGACCCGCGCGGTGAAGATGGCGCTGGAGCCGGACCGCGTGACGCTCTCGGTAACCTCGCCCGACAACGGCACGGCGGCCGAAGAAGTGCCCGCGCAGTATCAGGCGGATGGCTTCGAGATCGGCTTCAATGCCAATTACCTCAAGGACATCCTCGGCCAGATCGAAGGCGACTCGGTGGAACTCCACCTCGCCGACGCCGGTGCGCCTACGCTGATCCGTCAGGACGAAAAGAGCCCCGCGCTCTACGTGCTGATGCCGATGCGGGTGTAATCCTGGCCCAAGCAAACAGATAGGAAAGGCCGGGGCTTGGCTCCGGCCTTTTTCGTCAGGCGACGGTGATCGTCTTGCCGTCCTCGGCCGTTTCGAAGTGCGCGAGGTCGGGGTGGACAAGCATCTCTTCGCTCATGTGCGTCAGGACAAGGCGCTTTGGTCGCAGTTCCTCATGGTGTGCCTCGATTGAATGGAGGCTGAGGTGCGTGACCACTGTCTTGTCGCGGAAGTAGGCTTCGGCGATGAACAGGTCGGCGTCGCGCGCGATCGGGATCAGGGCCTCGGTCCATTCAGTGTCGCCGGTATAGGCAACCGATCGTCCTTCGGCCTCGACCCGCACGCATAGATAGGGACCGCCTGGCGGTCCGTGGAGCGCTTGTTCGCCAAGCACCCGTATGCCTCCGATGTCGACACAAGTTCCCGCCGCCAGCTCGCGCAAATGCAGATCGAACTTGCGGGTAGCCTTGGCCGAGCCGGGAAAGGCGGTTTCCATGACGCGTTCGAACCAGTTCTCAAGTCCGACAGGGCCGACAATCGTCAGAGGCTCGCGGCGTTTACTGAAGAACTGGGCATCGAGGAGGAAGAAGGGGATGCCGCCGAAGTGATCGGCGTGAAAGTGCGTGACCACGATTGTCGTGATAGCGTTGCGGTCGATATCGAACTGCTTCATCGCCACGAGCGCCGTGGCGCCGCAATCGATCAGCAGGTTCGTCGTTTCACCAACGAGATGAAAGCAGGTGTTGAAGCGTCCGCCTGAGCCGAAGGCATCGCCGCAACCGATGAATTGCAGCGATAACGCCACCGGCTCAGTCCTTGCTCACGACATCGATCATGTGCTCGACGGCCACGAATTTCTCGCGGGGAGATCCTTCGCGGGCATTGGCGATCTCGGCCTCGTTGATCTTCTGCCAATCGGTGAACTTCACGTAATCCACACCGCGTGAATCCGCCAGGGCATCGAAGCCGGGGCGCCCAGCCTTGCCGGAGCCTTCGCCGATGTCCTCGGCGACCTTCTCGACGATGGCGAAGCCGTCCGGGCGGTTGGTGCCGATGGTGCCGGTAGGGCCGCGGCGGGCCCAGCCCACGCAATAGAGGCCCGGCGCAATACGCCCCTCCTGATTGGCGAAGTGGCCTGCCTTGTCGTCATAGGGCACGTCGGGGATTTTCGAAGTCTGGTAGCCGATGCAGGCGACCACCAGCCCGGCGGGAATGCGATAGGTCTCGCCGGTCCCCACGGCCTTGCCGTCCTCCAGCCGGGTGCGTTCGACTTCCACTTCCTCGGCGCGCTCGGTGCCCAGGATCGCCTTCGGCGAGGCAAAAAAGTCGAATTCGATGGCGATGTCGTGGTCTGCGCAGGGCTCGGCCGCCGCGAAGGTGCGCAAGTGGCCAACCGACTTGCGTTGGCCGGGATCGAGCGCGGCATCCTCGGCTTCGTCGGGCAGGTCGCCAGCATCTACGTGAGGGCAGGCCCGCGCAAGCTTTCCGAGTTCGCCCAGTTCCTTGGGGGTCATGGCGATCTGGTGCGGCCCCCGCCGCCCTAGAATGACGATGCGGCGGATCTGCGACGCATCGAGCGCGCTCAGCGCATGGGCGACGATATCGGAGCCTTCGAATTCCTCCTGCGATTTGGCGAGGATGCGCGCCACATCGAGCGCGACGTTGCCATTGCCGATGATGACGGCCGTATCGTGGCTGAGCGCGGGATCGAGTTTGGCGAAGTGGGGATGACCGTTGTACCATCCCACGAAGGAAGCCGACCCGAATACGTTCGGCAGTTCCTCACCGGGCAGTCCCATCTTTTTGTCGTTCGGCGCGCCCGTCGCAAGGACTACGGCGTCATACAGGTCCTGCAGTTCGGCAATCGCAATGTCCTTGCCGATGGTCACGTTGCCCACGAAGCGAACGTTTTCGCTGAGGGCCGTCGTTTCATACCGGCGCGAGACGCCCTTGATCGACTGGTGATCCGGAGCCACGCCGGTGCGGATCAGCCCGAAGGGGACGGGGAGGGTATCGAAAATGTCGACCCGTACGTCCTCGCTCCACTGCTTGAGCGCGGCTTCCGCCGTGTAGTAACCAGCGGGTCCGGAGCCGACGATTGCTATGTGCCGCACGAACATGTCTCCCTTTGGCCGGACTGAGTTTGGTCCGTTTGTATGCAAGCAAGCACGGCCAAGGTAGCAGGGGCAAGTAAAATTACGCTGGGCCAAGGGTATGGCAGCATTACGGCCTGTCGCCTTTCCACAAGAATGCAAACGATTGGAAAAAGCGTGCTTAACGGTTTGGAAATGGCCTTTCGGGCAATAGCGTTCCATGGCCAGAACGGCGTCTCGCTCACTTCCTGAATCGGCTCGATCCGACGAAAATTCCGCACGCACTCAAATGCGTCACAGGCGGAAAGGTGGCAAAGCGTCTCCAATAGACACGGAATCCAAGGAGCTGGCGAACTTTGCGCGCCTGCTTTCCGGACCTGTCAGCGATCCGCTGCACTTCTTTGTGCCGTCGAGTTGGGCGGTCATGGCGCCTTCGCTGCTGGGCGTTGCCGTCTTGCTGGCGCTGCTGTCCGGCACGATACCGGGTGCTGCATCGATTGCGATTCTTGTCGGGGCGGCGCTGATTTGCCTCCTGGCACCGACGCTATCGCGGCTGGAGGCCAAGCTACACCACCGCGACTGGCGCCGCTATCTGCTCATGGTCACCGTCGTGGACTGGCCCATGGTGCTGTTCGGTGCAGCGACTGCGCAATGGGCGGCGGACGGATCGGCTTTTCATTGGGAAATGACGATCCACGCTTATGTGTTCATGGTGCTCATCGCCACGGCACTGCTCGAAGGACGGATGACTTCGATCATTTCCGCCACCATCGCCCTGTGGGCCGGGGTGACGTTCGTCGATGGTTCGGGCACATCGTTCCTGATGCTGGCCGCAGGTACATTCTTCGGGTTGTACCTCATCATCCGGCAGTCGCGCTTTGCGGCCGATGAAGCTGCCCGTCTGGCGGAGAGAGAGCGCGAACATCGCCGTGCCGAAGAACTGCTCAACGAATATGAGGAAACCGGGCAAGGCTGGTTCTGGGAAACCGATCGCCGCGGCAACATAACTTACGTTTCGCCCCGCATTTCCCACCTGCTGGGCAAGGCGCCTCACGAATTCGACGGCAAGCCGTTCACCAGTCTGTTCTCGCTCGAAGCCAATGCGCAGGAAAGCGAGCGCACGCTGCCGTTTCACCTCTCGACACGGTCATCGTTCAAGGAATTGTCCGTTCGGGCGGCAACGGGCGAGCAGGATGAACGCTGGTGGTCCATTTCGGGCCGACCGGTCATGGACCAGTTCGACAACTTCATGGGTTTTCGCGGTTCGGGCACCGACCTGACCGAGACGCGCAAGTCGCAGGAGCACGTGACGCAGCTCGCGCGTTTCGATTCGCTCACCAAGCTCGCCAACCGCTTCCAGATGTCGGAATGGCTGGAAAAGGTCCTCAATGCCCCGCGCGTCGAGAGCCGGGCTTGTGCGGTCTTTCTGCTCGATCTCGACCGGTTCAAGCAGGTGAACGATACCATGGGGCACCCGGCGGGCGATGCCCTGTTAAAGCAGGTTGCCGAACGCCTGACGACGACGGTCGGCGACATGGGCCGTGTGGGCCGTCTCGGCGGTGACGAGTTTCAGGTCATTCTGCCCGGTCATCACCAGCGCGAAGGGCTGGCCCATATAGCTCGCAGAATCATTGAAAACCTGTCGCAGCCTTATTCGATCGACGGGGCCCGTGTGATCATCGGCGCCTCCGTCGGCATTTCGATCTGTCCGGAAGATGGCGTCAATTCGGAAGACCTGATCCGCAATGCCGACCTCGCGCTCTACGCGGCGAAGGGGCGTGGACGAGGCCGCCACCACTTCTACGACGAGGACCTGCATTCCGACGCGAAGGAGCGTCAGCAGCTCGAGGAAGACCTGCGCGATGCCATCGCCAGCGGCTCGCTGGAGTTGCACTACCAGCCGCAGGTTCGCACGACGACCGAGAAGATTACCGGCTTCGAGGCCTTGCTGCGTTGGAAGCATCCCAAGCACGGCTACATCTCACCCGCCAAGTTCGTGCCGATTGCCGAGGAAACCGGTCTGGTCGCGCAGATCGGCGAGTGGGCGCTGCGCACGGCCTGCAAAGACCTGGCCCAGTGGCCGGAAAGCGTGCGTGTCGCCGTCAACGTGTCACCGCTGCAGTTCGCCAATCCGGCGCTGCCCGCCATCGTCACCAATGCGATTACGGCAGCCAGAATCGCACCGGAGCGGCTGGAACTGGAAATCACAGAGAGTGTGTTTCTGGGCGATGACAAGTCCACCGAAGCGATGTTCGCGTCGCTCAAGAACGTGGGCGTGCGTCTGGCACTCGACGACTTCGGCACGGGCTATTCTTCGCTCGGCTATCTGAAGCGGGCGCCGTTCGACAAGATCAAGATCGACCAGAGTTTCGTTCGCGGGGCGACCGTGAAGGGCAGCCGCAACGGTGCCATTATCTCTTCCATCGTCAGCCTTGCCGAGGCGCTGGGCATGGAAACCACGGCCGAAGGCGTCGAGACGCTCGACGAGCTGGATCTGATCCGCATGCTCGGGTGCAGCCACATTCAGGGCTACATCTACGAGAAGGCGCTCAGCATGAAGGCGGCGACGGAGCGTCTGAGCCATGGGCTGAGCGCGGTGGCCAAGGGGCCGCGCTCCGCCCGCGCTCCGCGCCAGACGATGCTGCGCAAGGTCCTGCTGGAACACGGAAAGCATGCGTACAACGGCACGATCCGCAACATCTCGCAGACCGGGGCACTGATCGAGGGGCTCTGGAACGTGCCGGTGGGAACGCAGTTCGGCGTGCATCTGGCCAAGGACTACGTGATGATCGCCACGTCGCGCTGGTGCAAGGAAGACCGCATGGGCGTGCAGTTCGCCCAGCCGCTGGAGCTGGACGACAACGGCAGCGTGCTGTTTACACCGCCCCGGCCGAAGCGGGAGGACGGTGAACAGCACAAATTGCGGCGGTCTGCCTGAAAGGGGCTGCTGACAGGCTCGTAAAGCGCTGCTAACGGCGCTTTCATGACCGAACTCTCGCAGATCCGTAATTTCAGCATCATTGCCCACATCGACCATGGCAAGTCGACGCTCGCCGACCGGCTGATTCAGTTCACCGGCGGCCTCACAGAGCGCGAAATGTCCGCGCAAGTCCTTGATAACATGGACATCGAGAAAGAGCGCGGGATCACCATCAAGGCGCAGACGGTGCGCCTCCACTATACCGCCAAGGACGGCGTGACCTATGAGCTGAATCTCATGGACACCCCCGGCCACGTCGACTTCGCCTACGAGGTCTCGCGCAGCCTCGCCGCCTGCGAGGGCGCGCTGCTGGTGGTGGACGCGGCGCAGGGCGTGGAAGCGCAGACGCTTGCCAACGTCTACCAGTCGATCGAGCACGACCACGAGATCGTCCCCGTCATCAACAAGATCGACCTGCCCGCCGCCGAGCCCGAGAAGGTCAAGACCGAGATCGAGGACATCATCGGCATCGACGCCAGCGACGCGGTGCTGACCAGCGCCAAGTCGGGCATCGGCATCGAGGAAGTGCTCGAAGCCATCGTCGCGCGCATCCCGCCGCCCACAGGCGACCGCGACGCCCCGCTCAAGGCCATGCTCGTCGACTCGTGGTACGACCCCTATCTCGGTGTCGTCATCCTCGTGCGCGTCTACGACGGAGTCATCAAGAAGGGGCTCAACGTCAAGTTCATGCAGGGCGGCACCGAGCATCTGGTCGACCGCGTCGGCTGCATGAACCCCAAGCGCATCGACCTGCCGGAAATCGGCCCGGGCGAGATCGGCTTCATCACCGCGCAGATCAAGGAAGTGGAGCAGGCCAAGGTCGGCGACACCATCACCACCGTGAAGAACGGCGCGCCCAAGGCGTTGCCGGGTTACAAGGAAGTGCAGTCCGTGGTGTTCTGCGGCCTCTTCCCGGTCGATGCGGCAGACTTCGAGAAGCTGCGCGAATCCATCGGCAAGCTGCGCCTCAACGACGCCAGCTTCACCTACGAGATGGAAACCAGCGCCGCGCTCGGCTTCGGCTTTCGCTGCGGCTTCCTGGGCCTGCTGCATCTGGAGATCATCCAGGAACGCCTCAGCCGCGAATACGACCTCGACCTCATCACCACCGCGCCCTCGGTCGTCTACCGCATCCAGCTCTCGCACTCGAAGACCGAGGATGCCGAGACCATCGAACTGCACAATCCGGCCGACTACCCCGATCCCAACCGGATCGAGGAAATCGAGGAGCCGTGGATCAAGGCTGTGATTTACACCCCCGACGAATACCTCGGCCCGATCCTCAAGCTGTGCCAGGACCGGCGCGGCATCCAGAAGGACCTCACCTACGTCGGCGGCCGCGCGCAGGTGACCTACGAACTGCCGCTCAACGAAGTGGTGTTCGACTTCTACGACCGCCTCAAGTCGATCAGCCGCGGCTATGCCAGCTTCGACTACGAACAGATCGGCCTGCGCCCCGGCGACCTCGTGAAGATGAACATCCTCGTCAACAACGAGCCGGTCGACGCGCTCTCGATGATCGTCCACCGCTCGGTCGCCGAGGAACGCGGCCGCGGCATGTGCGAGCGCCTGAAGGACCTCATCCCGCGCCACCTGTTCAAGATCCCCATCCAGGCTGCGATCGGCGGCAAGGTGATCGCCCGCGAAACCATCTCCGCCATGCGCAAGGACGTGACCGCCAAGTGCTACGGCGGCGACATCACCCGCAAGAAGAAGCTCCTCGAAAAGCAGAAGAAGGGCAAGGCGAGGATGCGTGAATACGGCAACGTGAGCATCCCGCAGGAGGCGTTTATCGCTGCGCTGAGGATGGGGGAAGAATAGCCGCAGCGGCGTGAGCGAGGCTCGCGCAGCAATCCCAGTTTTAGCAGGCAGTTGCGGTCCTGCTGGCGGCTATTCCGGCTGGCCTCGCGTAGCTGGAACGCGCAAAACCTCCAGCCTGCGCGGAAATTACGATAAATAGATAGTTCCATTGCGATTGTAGCCTACGCAACTGCGTCAGACCCCAGCCAGCAATACATCTATTGCACCAATGATTATGTCGCGGTGATCCGAGAGAGAAGCGATAGCAGGCCCCAGATCGCTCCGACGGACCGCCGCAGCAGACTGCGTTAGCATCACGAACTCTTCACCATTCAAATCGAATAGCGGATTAAGGCGCGTTATGGGTTTCGGGGCGTGCTCGGCAGATAGAAGCGGTACGACGAAACGACTATCGATGTGATCAAGCAAATCTGACTGGCAGTCGATCACAAGGCTTTGGCCTTTGGTGAGCCTGTGTACGTCGAATTGCGCCATGTCAGAACAAGCGCAGGTTTTCGAGTGGTAGTCCGTTCTCGTCGACGTAGCGATTATAGGAATCCATCGCCTCGCGGTTTTCCGCCAGCCAGCGTTGAGTCCGCTTTTCCGCAATCGCTGCTGTTAAACCCCGCTCACATGCCTGGGAAATGTTGATCCCCAGTTCACGCGCTTCCGCCAGATGGTCGCGGTTGAGGGACACGTTGGTTGCGCGGCGTCCCGTATTGGGTTTTGTGTCTGCGGAATGCGGGGGGGGCATGTGCATATTTTATGCGCATATCTATGCGCATGCAAGGCAAAAGTTCGTACATGGGCAAGGACTAACGTAAAAGGCGCAACGGAGCAGCCGGGGTGACCGTCCAAGCTGCAGGGGCCGGATGCCGGGCGATTGTGACTCAGGTCCGGGGCTGTAGGACAGGAGAATGGGCGTAGCCATTTTGTGCCAACTATCGGAAAACGTTCGATAGTGGACACAACCGCAGTGACATTTTTGTAATCTGGGGGGTGCCGCCGTTGCCTAACATGCGTTATCTATGGGTCGAACATTGGCGGAACGGTATCGATCATGGGGCAGCGTGGCGGCGCGCTGAAGCATAATGACAAGTGAGGACGAGGCTGCGGGCGATCGCATTGCCGATCTGGCCCGGGCTTCCGATTCGACGCAGCGGCTGCTGGAGGCCTTTCCCGGGCTGACGGCAAAGCAGCACGAGGTGCTGCGCTTCGTGGCGGAGAATCGCACCAGCAAGGAAATCGCCTTCGAGCTGGGCATTTCGGAAAGTGCCGTGAACCAGCGGATCGAGGGTGTGCGCAGCCGCACGGGCTCTCCGCCGCGGGCCGAGCTGGCGCGTGCCTATCGGCTCTACCAGCAGGATGGCGAGGGCGCGGAGGCGCAGGAAACCGCGGATGAGGACGATGAAACCTGTAAGCCGCTAACAGGCAAGATTACTCAGGTTCCCTCCGGGTCGGGTCAGCAGCAATCTCGATGGCAGGACGCGATGGCCGACGATGCCTCCGTTGCCGAAGCGGTGATCTACAGGCTCACAGCGGAACGGCAGCGGGAGCGCGAAGGCCGGGTCGTCCCGGAGGCGCTCGACGGTGCCCATGCCGGGCTCAGCCGCACCGCCGCGATGATCGCGATTGCCGTGGGGATACTCCTCGCGGGGCTCGTCGGTCTGAGCGTGGTGCAATCGCTGAGCCATATCATCTGACCGGCCTGGGCGCGGACCTCCTGACATGACTGCTGTGATGGGCACATCGACCGGGCCGATGCTGCCGAGGGAGGAATTCGATGACCATGACGATCGCCGCCGCCACGGCCCGTATCTCTCGTCAGCTTCCCGATGCGGAGCTGTCGCTCGATGCCGCGCTGCTCGCTTCGACGCGGCTGATGGAATCCATGCTGCTCGCCCGCCAGAGCGACGGGGTGGAGACCTTTGCAGGCCAGGCCGCGCTGCTGCGGCTCGCCCGCTCGCAGCGCTCGCTGATCGAGAGCCAGAACGACATGATCCGCGTCCACCGGGAACTGCTCGACACCGGGCGCGAGGTGAAGGCGATCGACGACGATCCCGGCTCCTGCCCGAACCAGGCCTCGCTGGAAGACGCCGCCCGGTTCGTCCGCACCGCCTGACGGGGGTGCCATCCCCGCGCTTCCCCGCGAGAGGGGAGCCGGGGCGCGGGGGAGCGTGGCAGGGGCCGCGGGATGCTTGACATACTGTGGTACAACAAGGCCTACATCGAGCACGCGTGCTTCGTGCTGCTGTTCCTTGTCGCCCTGCGGCGCGGCGCGGCTCCCGAACGCATTCTGACGGGGACGATCGCGGGCATCGTGATCGTCCACCGCATCTATCACCTGATCGTTGGGAACGAAGGCATCATCTGGCGCGAGGCGGACATGGGCCACCTCGCGCTCGATTGCGTCTCGTTCGCGGTCGTCATTCCCGTCGCGCTGCGCGCCAACCGGGTCTATCCGCTGTGGATCGGAGCGGCGCAGATCATCGCGATGATGGCGCATGGCTACCGGCTCTCGCTGACCGACATCAACCTGTTCGCCTACCAGATGATGTCGATGATCCCCTCCTACATCCAGCTTGCGGCCCTGACGCTGGGGCTGATCTGGCACATCTCGCGGCACAAACGGATCGGCGACTACCCCTCGTGGAGCAACGCGCTCCCGCCGCCGCGCTGACCGGGATTTCGCGCTGTCCGAACGGCTCCCGCGATTTTTCGCTCCGGCAAGGCTGCGAACGTTTGACATCGTCGATGCGACACGAAACTGTCGAAAGCGCAGTCTAGAGCCGCGCCGACCGAATAGCGGCGGGTACCATGGAGTATAACGCTTGAGCGAGATCGTTACCGTTTCCACCACGCCTTTCGAAGGTCAGGCCCCCGGTACTTCCGGTCTGCGCAAGAAGGTGAAGGTATTTCAGCAGCCGAACTACGCCGAGAACTTCATCCAGTCCGTTTTCGATGTAGTCGCGCCCGAGCCCGGCGCGGTGCTGGTGATCGGCGGCGATGGGCGGTTTCACAACCGCACGGTGATCCAGGAAGCGATCCGCATGGCCGCGGCCAACGGCTACGGCAAGGTCCTGGTCGGCAAGGGCGGTATCCTCTCGACCCCGGCAGCCAGCCATGTGATCCGCAAGTACAAGGCCAGCGGCGGCCTCGTGCTCTCCGCGAGCCACAACCCCGGCGGTCCGGACGAGGACTTCGGCATCAAGTACAACATAGCCAACGGCGGCCCGGCTCCCGAAAGCGTCACCGGGGCGATCCATGCCCGAACGCAGGAAATCGACCGCTGGCTGACCGTTTCGGCAGAGGACATCGACCTCGATACGCCGGGCGACGTGCAGGTGGCGGGCATGACGGTTTCGATCATCGATCCGGTTGCCGACTACGCCGATCTGATGGAAACGCTCTTCGATTTCGACGCGATCCGCGCCGCGGTGCAGGGCGGCTTCACGATGCGCTTCGATGCGATGAGCGCGGTCACCGGTCCCTATGCGCACGAGATCCTCGAAAACCGTCTTGGTTTTGCCAAGGGCACCGTGATCAACGGGACGCCGCTGGAGGACTTCGGCGGTCATCATCCCGATCCCAACCTGATCCACGCCGAACCGCTCTATCTGGCGATGATGGCGGATGACGCGCCGGACATCGGCGCCGCCTCCGACGGCGATGGCGATCGCAATCTCATCATCGGTCGCGGCCGTTTCATCACGCCGTCGGACTCGCTAGCTATGCTCGCCGCGAACATCGAATGTGCGCCGGGCTACAAGGGCCGGCTTGCCGGTATCGCCCGGTCCATGCCGACCAGCGCTGCAGCCGACCGCGTCGCCGAGGCGCTGGGTGTCGGCTGCTTCGAGACGCCGACGGGCTGGAAGTTCTTCGGCAACCTGCTCGATGCCGGCAAGGTCACGATCTGCGGCGAGGAAAGCGCGGGGACCGGGTCCGACCACGTACGCGAGAAGGATGGCCTCTGGGCCGTGCTGCTCTGGCTCAATATCCTCGCCGTGCGCAAGATCAGCGTCGATGCGCTCGCCCGCGAACACTGGGCGAAGTACGGCCGCAACTACTATGCGCGCCACGACTTCGAGGGCGTGGACAAGGCCGGCGCCGATGCGCTGATGGAAGGCCTCAAGGCGCAGCTCGATACGCTGCCGGGCAAGGCTTTTGGCCCGCTGACCGTGGCTGTGGCGGACAGCTTTTCCTACACCGATCCCGTCGATCAGTCGGTCAGCGCCAACCAGGGTATCCGTGTGCTGTTCGAAGGCGGCAGCCGCGTGGTCTTCCGCCTGTCGGGCACCGGCACGCAAGGCGCGACGCTGCGTGTCTATCTGGAAAACTACACCGGACCGGACGGCGATCTGGATGCACAGACGGCCGACATGCTCGCACCGCAGATCGCCGCTGCGGAGGCCATTGCCGGGATCGAAAAGCATACCGGACGCACGAAGCCCGATGTGATTACCTGACCGCGTAAATTCAGGTCTTAAACCCACAAACGCGGAGCCAAGGGCGCGTGCTTGACCCGCGTCAATGCCCGTAGCGGGAGGCATGCCATTGGACATTTGCCGCGATTGGAGAAAAACTCTCGCGGCAAATGGAGGGGCGCAAGACGTGAACATGCGAAGCCGCTTGGCACGGCTCTATGATGACAGCGGCGTGGTGTCTCGCCGTTATGGCTACTTCCTGCTGGCCTTCGATGCGGCGATGATCCTCTACGTGGTCATCTCGTCGTTTTTCTGGGGCTCGCAGGTCATCGAGATCATCGACCTCGTTCTGGGCCTCTTCATTGCCTTTGATTACACCGCCCGGGTTATCGTGAGCCGCAACCGTATACGCACGGCGTTCGGTTTCTGGGGGCTGGCAGACCTCATCGTGATGCTCTCGCTGCTGGCGCCGATTGCGGGCGAGGGCTTCGCTTTCCTGCGCGTGGTGCGCACCTTCCGCCTGTTGCGCTCGTATCATCTGCTTCGGCAGCTGCGGAACGACTTCCACTATTTCCGCCGCAACGAGGCGACGGTGTTCGCGGTCATCAATCTCGCGCTCTTCATTTTCGTGACCACGGCGCTGGTGTTCGAAACGCAGCACGGCAACAACCCCGATATCCAGCACTATGCCGATGCACTCTATTTCACGGTCACGACGCTGACGACCACCGGCTTCGGCGACATCACCCTGCCAGGGCCGACCGGAAGGCTGCTATCGGTCGTCATCATGATCTTCGGCGTGTCGCTGTTCGTGCGGCTGATCCAGGTGCTGTTTCGTCCCCCCAAGCTGGAATACGAGTGCCCCGACTGCGGGCTGTTCCTGCACGAGCCCGATGCAATCCACTGCAAGCACTGCGGCCACCTGCTGCATATCCCCAACGAGGGAGCGTATTAGCCCTGGCCGGGCCGCCTCACTTGCGCGGGCAAGAGCGGGGCCAGGTCGATCTGCATTTCCGGCAGCATCGCGACTTCGGGTCTGGCGAAGAAGTAGCCCTGACACAGGTCCAGTCCCAGATCACGCACGGTTTCCACCTCTTCGCGCGTCTCGAGCCCTTCGGCGAGGCAGGTGATGCCAAGCTGGCCGGTGATGTCGGCAATGCCCTTCACAATGGTCTGGCGCGCCGGGGAACCGTCGATCCCCCGGATCAGCGCCATGTCCAGCTTGATGAGATCGGGCAGGAGATCTGCCAGCAGGGCGAGCCCGGCGTGCCCGGCGCCGAAATCATCGATGGCCGTGGTGAAGCCGAAAGTACGGTAGGCTTCGATGATGTGCCGGACGTGCGGAATGTCGGTCATCGGCTCGTCTTCGGTGAATTCGAACATCAGCTGCGACTTGTCGAACCCGGTCCGGTTCGCCGCATCGAGCGTGGCACGGATGCAGGCGCTGGGTTCGTAGACGGCGTTCGGCTTGAAGTTGATCGACAGCTTGGTCTTGCCGTCGTGCGGGATAAGCGGGGCGGCGAGTTCGATGGCCTTCACGCGGCAGGCCTGATCGAAGGCATAGACGGTTTGCGGATCGACCTGTTCAAGGATCGATGCGGCCGATTCGCCATTGGGGCCGCGGACCAGCGCTTCATATCCCCAGACGTTGCCGGAGGACAGATCGACGATCGGCTGGAAGGCCATGGTGAAGGAAAACGGCAGGCGCGTGCCATCCTTGCATCCCGAACATTTCGGTCGTTTCGTGACCGTTTCAGCCTGTGCCGGAAAGGCCGGATCCAGGTAACTCACGCAGCAGCCCTTTGATAACCAAGGAACCTGTGTCCCAGAACTTGCTTGAAAAATTGCTAAGCCCGAAATCCGCGGCGATCGGGCCCCTTCAGCCGAGCATCAACTTGCCGGTCGCGCATGCGATTTTAACGCCATATTTACCCCGAATGGCCTCTAATACCCGCGATGCAAACGTTTGTTGATCATGCGCGCAAGTGGGGTTGGTTCGGCTTTGTCGGGCTGAGTTACTTCGTCACGGCAATCGCTGCGCTGAAACTCAGTCATGGGCCCAACGACACGGCAACGATCTGGGCGCCCAGCGGGATTGTTCTGGGTGCGCTTCTGGTCGCCACGCGCGGCGCGTATCGGCAGATCTTGGCGGCTGTGGCGGTCGCCAGCATTTCCGCGAACCTTGCCTCGGGCAGCGGGATTGTGACTGCCGTCACCTATACCGGGGCGAATTTTCTCGAGACCCTGATCTCGATGGGGCTGGTTCGGGTCATCACGTCGCGCAAGCTGTCGTTCAGCGACCCGATGGCCGTGCGTCGGTTCGCCATCGTCGTCGTGTCGTCTTCGACGCTGAGCACGGCTGCCGCTGTCATTCTGAGCGGCGAGTACAGCCGAGACTTCATCGGTTCGTGGTTCATGACGGTCTTGCTGGGGCAGCTGATCTTCGCTCCGCTGGTGGTCACGATCCGGCGCAAGGCGCCCCGGTTCTTCAGCCGCAATGCCGAGTGGCGTCTGGGGCAGGCGGTGGTCCCGCTCGCGCTTGTGGTGGGCACCTCGCTGGCCGTCTTTTCCCAGTCCGACTTTCCTGTCCTCTTCGTTCCTGTCCTTCCCATTCTGTTTGCGACTTACCGGTTCGGCCCGCTCGGTGCTGCCTTCAGCGTTCTTGTCGTCGCGGCAATCGGGTCGTTTGCGACCGTGGCAGGTCTGGGGCCCTGTACCGAGGTAGCCGCGATGGGCGTCTCGCCGATCACGTTCCTGCAGCTTTACCTCGTAACCCTGCTGCTCGCCGCGCTGCCGCTGGCTGCTGCGCTGGCAGCCCGCAACACCAGCTACAACGAGCTGATGCGGCAGAAGGGCTTTTTCGAAATGGCTTCGCAGACCGCGCATATCGGTCACTGGCGTCTGGTTCTGGAAGGGCAGAAACTGACCTGGTCGGACGAGGTCTTCCGCATTCACGGCCTTCCGATCGGCGCCCCGCCGCCGCTTGAATCGGCCATCGACGCCTATCACCCCGACGATCGCGAAACGGTGGACAGTGCGCTCTCGAAGTGCATCGAGACTGGCGGCGATTTCAATTTCGACGCCCGGATCATCACCTCGCAGGGCGAGGCTCGCCACGTCAACAGCCGCGGCCGGGCCGAGGTGGATGCCAACGGCAAGATCTTCGCCGTGTTCGGTGTGTTTCAGGACATCAGCCAGCGCGTGAAGGTCAACCAGCAGCTGGAAAGCGCCCGCCAGATGGCGGTGGACGAGGCGACGCACGCACGCGTGCTTGCCAATACCGACCAGCTTACCGGGCTGCCGAACCGCCGGCGCACGATGGCCGAATTCGAAGCGGCCCTGAGGCAGGCCGAGGCCGCCGGTACTGACCTTGTGGTTGCCGTGCTGGATGTGGATCACTTCAAGGTCGTCAACGACAACTACGGCCACGTGATGGGGGACCGGGTCCTTCGCGAGGTAGCCGACATCGGCACCGGTTGCCTGCGCAGCACCGACACCTTCGGCCGGATCGGGGGTGAGGAATTCCTCGTGGTGTTGCCCGGCGCCACTGTCGAGACGGCGCAGTTCGTGGCCGAGCGCATCCGCATTCGTGTGATGGAGATTACAGAGCAGAAAGTCGGGATGCCTGCAGTGACCACCAGCATCGGTCTCGCGGAGTTCAAGCCGGGCATGTCGCTCGAAACGCTGTTCCAGTCGGCAGACCGCGCGCTCTATGACGCCAAGCATGCCGGCCGCAATCTGCTCAAGGTCGCCTGAGTTTCCGCGCTTCGGGGTGCCCTTGGCGCCTGTGATGTTCTAACGTGGCATCCATGGAATTCGAGATCCTCCCCGTTACCCGGTTCGAGCAGAACTGCTCGATCCTGTGGTGCGAGGCGACGCGGCGCGCTGCGGTCATCGATCCGGGCGGCGACATTCCCGAAATCCTGAACTTTATCGAACTGCTGGATCTGGAGCCCGAACTGGCGCTCGTCACCCATGGCCATTTCGACCATTGCGGCGGCGCGGCGCAGTTCGCGGCGCTGACCGGCGCGCGGATCGAGGGGCCGCATCGCGGCGATGCGGCCCTGCTGCGCAATCTCGGCCAACAGCCCGCTTTTCATGCGGCGCGGGCTGGTCTGGAAGGTCCGCTACCGAGCGCGCGCGAAGTGGCCGTGCGCAGCGGGGAGGGGGAGGTCCCGCCTCCGGCCTCGGGCGTGCGCAGCTTCACCCCCGACCGCTGGCTGGAGCATGGCGAGCGTGTCCGCTTCGGCCGGGAGGAGCTGGAAGTGCTGCATTGCCCCGGCCATACGCACGGACACCTCGCCTATTTCCATGCGGGGCGCCGCCAGGCTTTCGTCGGCGACATCCTTTTTCGCCATACGATCGGCGCCTGGGACCATCCGCACGGCGACCTGAAGACGCTGGTCCATTCGATCCGCGAACAGCTGTTCCCGCTGGGCGACGACGTCGCTTTCGTGCCGGGGCACGGTGAGACCTCGACCTTCGGGCACGAGCGGCAGACCAATCCCTTCGTCGGTGACGCCGCCTATGCCCGCTGGCGCGACCGCCTCGCGACGTCTTCCGACTGACCAGCACCCAAATTGGATATGCTGCGCTGCCGAAAATGGCGGTTATGCCCCCGATTTCGGTTGCCTGCACGATTAATGTATACATAAACTGCAAAAAGTCCTTGCCCCGGACCGGCCGAGGTTCCATCACCCGCTCACGAGAGGAAACGCGAAGAACGGGCAAAGACCATGAGCAAGAAAATCCACCTGATCAGCTTTCAGATCCATTCACCGATCAACCACACGGTGCTCAGCTGGGCCGCCCCGGGCGACAACCGGCTCGAGGCCATGGCGGACCTGAAGAAGTGGCAGGACCTCGCCCGCACGCTGGAGCGAGGCATGTTCGACGGGTTGTTCTTCGCGGATACGCCGGGCGTGTTCGACCGCTACCGCGACAGCCACGAGGATGCCGTGAAGTACGGCGTGTGCTGGCCGAGCCACGATCCGGTGGTGCTGCTTTCCGCGCTCGCGGCCTCGACCACGCACCTCGGTCTTGCCGCGACGATGTCGACCACGTCGTACAAGCCGTGGTCGATCGTCCGCCAGCTTTCGACCGTCGATTACCTGTCCGGAGGTCGCGTCGGCTGGAACATCGTGACCGGCCACTTGCGTGGCGAGCACCGCGCGATCGGATACAAGGACGTGATGGAACACGACCGCCGCTACGACGCGGCGGACGAGTTCATGGAGGTCTGCTACGCGCTCTGGGATTCCATCGGCGAGGGCGCGATCCTCGCCGACCGGGAGAACGGCGTCTATGCCGACCCGTCCAAGGTGAAGTTCGTCGACTACCACGGTGAGTTCTTCAATTGCGAGACGGTCGGCCCGGTGCTGCCGAGTGCGCAGGGTCGGCCGGTGCTGTTCCAGGCGGGTACCTCCGGGCGCGGCCTCAAGTTCGGCATCGAGCACGGTGACGTGGTGTTCTCGATCCAGCCCAACCTGCCGGGCATGATGCGCTACATGGGCCAGCTCCGCGACGCGGCGGCGGAAATCGGTCAGCCCGCGCCCGGCGTGGTCTTCGGCATTCAGCCGATCCTCGGCGGTACCGAGGAAGAGGCGAAAAGGAACCTCGACGAGCTGATCGAGCGCATGCCGCTCGACGCGTGCCTTGCGCGCCTCTCGGGCACCATGGGCGTCGACTTTGCGGGCATCGATCTCGACAAGCCGATGCAGGAGCAGAAGACCAATGCCTCGCAGGGGCTGATGAAGGCCTTTACCTCTGTGCTGGGCGACCGGCCTTTCACCTTGCGCGAAGTGGCGCAGAAGTGGGGGCTTTCGGTGGGCATGCCGCAGCTTGTCGGCACGCCCGAGCAGGTGGCGGACCAGATGGAGCACATCTGGCGCGAAACCGGCTGCCACGGCTTCAACATGACGCCCAACGTGATGCCCACTTCGATCGAGACCTTCGTCGACGAAGTCGTGCCGATCCTGCAGAAGCGCGGCATCTACCGTACCGAATACGAAGGCACGACCTTCCGCGAGAATCTGGAACTGGCCTGAGCATGGGGGACATTTCGCGGCGCGCGCATAACATTGCCCAGGTGCGCGACCTCGCGCGGCGGAGGCTGCCGCGCGCGATCTGGGAATTTATCGAGCGCGGCACCGAAGACGATCTGCTGACGGGCCGCAACGTGGAGGCGCTGCAGAAAGTGCAGCTGCTGCCGCGCACCCTGCGCGACGTGTCGGGGCGTTCGAGCGAGATCGAACTTTTCGGGCGTAGACAACCGCTGCCGCTGGTGATTGCGCCGACGGGCGTGTCCGACCTGCTGTGGCATCGCGGCGAGCGGGCGATCGCCTCCGCCGCGGCCTCTGCCGGTATTCCCTTCACCCAGACAACCAGTTCGACCACCAGTTTTGCCGACATCGCCAAGTGCGCCACCGCCGGGCACTGGATGCAGATGTATCTGTGGGAACGCCGCGACTTGTCCTGGCGCGTCGTCGAGAATGCCGCAGAGAACGGGGCCGAAGTGCTGGTGCTCACGGTCGATACGCCGATGTGGCCGCTGCGCGAGTTCAACAAGCGCGCCGGTATGGGCAACCCGGTGCGGATCAACCGTACGCTGGTTTCCGACTTCCTCAAGCGGCCCTCGTGGTTCGCGTCGGTGATCGCCCGCTACTACTTGCAGGGCGGGCTGCCTCAGTTCGCCAATTATCCCCCGGAAGTGGGCGGCAAACTGACCGGCACGGTCAGCCGCGTCGCCAATTCGGCCTCGGTCTGCTGGGCGGACGTGGACGAGCTACGCAAGCGCTGGTCGGGCAAGCTGGTGATCAAGGGCGTGCTCAGCGCGGAGGACGCGAAGATCGCGCTCGATCACGGTGTCGATGGCATTGCCGTCTCCAACCACGGCGGGCGCAATTTCGATTCCTCGCCGCCCGCCATCGATGTGCTGGCCTCGGTGGTCGATGCGGTGGGAGACCGCGCCACCGTGCTGTTCGACAGCGGCGTGCGGCGCGGGGCGGATGTGGTGAAGGCGCTGGCGATCGGAGCCAAGGCGGTGCTGATCGGCCGGGCCACGCTCTATGGCTGCGCGGCGGGCGGACAGGCAGGCGCGCGCCATGCCATCGACCTGCTGGCGAACGAGATCGACGTTGCCATGGCCATGGTCGGGGTGAACCGGCTGGATGAACTGGATCGCAGCTATCTCCTTCCGGGGACTATCCGCGTCTGACAATCGCCCATAGCCTCCCGCGCAAACCAGACGGGAGAGTTCGATGTACCGGGCGATTCACCTCATCAAGCGCAAGCCGCACCTTACGCATGAGCAGTTTCGCGACCACTTCGAGCGCAGCCATGCGGCGATGGCGCTGAAGTTCTGCGGGCACCTGTTTACCTCGTACCGGCGCAATTACGTGAACACGGTGCTGGGCGGCGGCGATCCGCGCGAGGAAGGCAGCGGTTTCGGCCCGATGGAGTGGACCTGGGACCTGCTTTCCGAATGGACGCTGCCCGACGAGGCGACCTTTTGGGAAGTGCAGGCGATCATGGAATCGCCGGGCATCAAGCGTCTGTTCCAGGAAGACGAGGACCGCATCATCGACCGCAAGCATATCGTGATGATGCCCTGCACGGCGGTCTGCGATACCGGTACGGTCTTCGATCCCAAGGGGACGGTGTTCGACACGCCCGATGGCGAGCCGCGCTGGGATTAGGCTTGCACGGGCGCGCCGCTCCCGCCAAGCAGCCGCGATGCGCATTGCTCTGTTCGAACCTGAAATTGCCGGAAACGTCGGCGGCATTCTGCGGCTGGGCGCCTGCATGGGCACGCCGGTCGATCTCATCGAACCCATGGGCTTCGCCTGGGACGACAAGCGCGTCCGCCGCGCCGCCATGGACTACATCGATCATGTCACTTTCGCGCGGCATGACGGCTTCGAAGCGTTCCGGTCGACCGTGGACGAGAGCAGGCTGGTGCTGTTCACGACCAAGGCCACGCAATCAGCCTATGACTTCGTCTATCAGCCCGGCGACGTGCTGCTGTTCGGCAAGGAAAGCGCCGGCGTTCCCCCGCATGTCGCCGAGGTCTGCGATGCGAAAGTCCGCATTCCGCTACGTCCCGAAGTGCGCTCGCTGAACCTCGCCACGGCAGCCGCGCTCGCGTTGGGCGAGGCCTTGCGGCAGACGGGCGGCTTGCCGGGGTAGAGACCAGAGCGCCAAAACCAACGCAACCCCCGCTCACCCTGGTCGGGTCAGTCCTTGCGCGCCCTATCCAGCGTCTCGATCCGCGCGGCGGTGTCGGGTTGGTCCAGCAGGTCTGCCAGCGGCGCGTCGAGGCGGCGGCGCCAGTTGGGGTGCTCGGTGATCGTACCGGGCAGGTTGGGCTGTTCGCGCTCGGCCAGCAGGTCTTCGAGCGGGGCTATCGCAAGTTGCGATGCGGACCGGCCGATATGGCGCAGCGCGGCGTCGACGACCGGTTCGGGATCGTCGGGCTTGGGTCGCGGGCGGGTGTTGTGGGTGAGGGTGCCCCAGAGGCGGGCGCGGTCCTCGTCGCGGCGCTCCGCTTGCTGTGCCAGAGTGGTGTCTGCGGGGAAGCGGCTCAGCTTTTCCGCCCATTCGAGATCGCGCCCGGTCCACCATCCGGCCACCGTCGTGGTGTCGTGCGTGCCGGTCATGGCGACACTGGCGGGCGGATAGTCCTGACCGCCGATGAAGCCCTCATCCTTTGCGCGCTCGAACCAAAGGACGCGCATGCCCAGCATCTTGGCAGCGGCGACCGGGGCGGCAAAGCCCATGGGCATGGTGCCGAGGTCTTCCGCGACGATCAGTGCGCGGGCGCGGTGCGCTTCGAGCGCGACGAGGCGGACCATGTCCAGAAAGGGATAGGTCACATAGCCTCCGGCGCTGGCTTCCTCGCCCGCAGGTACCAGCCATAGGCGTGCAAGGCCAAAGGCATGGTCGATCCGCAGCCCTCCGGCGCGGTCGAGCGCGGCGCGCAGCGTGGCGATCCACGGCGCATAGCCGGCACGCTTGAGGCCCTGCGGCGAGAAGCTCGTGAGCATCCAGTTCTGCCCGTGCGGGCCGAGTGGATCGGGCGGCGCGCCGATCGTGAGGCCCTGCAGCATGGCATCGCGCATGGACCAGCTATCGGCGCCGCCGGTGTGGACGCCCACGGCAAGGTCGGCGAGCAGGCCGATGGCCATGCCGGCCCCTGTCGCGTTGGCCTGCACTTTCGCCATGCTTTCGCGCGCCAGCCATTGGGCAAAGAGATGGAATTCTATCTCCTCGCGGTTTTCTGCGGCGAACTTCGCCACGGCAGGGCCATCGGGGTCGTGGAAGGCGGCCGGCCAGTCCTGCCAGCCGCCCGCGCCCTGGGCGCGGAAGCGCACATCGAGCGCGTCGAACAGCGCCTGGCGCTGCAGGCCTTCGCCGTGCGGGGCGTTGTCCAGCGCGATCCGCGCGCGGGTCGCCGCATCAAGGCCAGCGAAGGTCTTGCGCAGGTCGGCGAGGCGCCGGGGCAGAGCGCCTTCCCAGTCGATCAGGGCGCCGCCCGGCTGTTCGGGAAGCGGGGGCAGACCCATCAGCTCGGGCGCGCCCATGGCGGTGTTGAGATAGAGCCGGCTGGAGGGTGAATAGGGGGAGAAGCCTTGGCCGTTGCCGGGAAACAGCGCGTGGACCGGGTTGATCGCCATCACGTCCGCCCCGCGCGCCGCGAAGAGCTTCACGGCCTCGTCGAGTTCGCCGAAGTTGCCGAAAGGATGGCTTGCCGCGCCGCGCAGGGCCGGAATCTGGACCGCCGGCCCCCAGAGCTTGCCGGGTGCGAAGTCGTGAACCGTCGGGCAGCTTTTCGGCGCGACGGCAAGCGTCAGCTCGTGGCCGGCCAGTGAAAGCCGGTAATAGCCCGGCACGTCGACCGGAGGCAGCGTCCAGTTCTCGACCGGAAGCGCGGTGGTGAACCCGTGCTCGTCGGTCAGCTCGGCGCGGGCGAGGCTGGCGGGCAGCACCGTCGGCAGGCCCGCTTCGGTGACGATCATCGCTGGCGGCTGGCGCTGTTCTGCGTCCAGTTGCTCCAGACTGTGGGCAATGTCGCGTTCGTTTTCGGCCGGATAGCCCAGCGCGGACGCGATCGTTGCGAGCGAGGCGTCGGAGACGGTCTGGCGCATGCCGTCGACGTCCCACCACTGGCGGGCAATGCCGATTGCCTCGGCAAGCTGGTACAATTGCTCGATGCCTGCCTCCACCGGCTGCGCAGGCTTGGTCTCGGTCCGAGCAAGCCGCTGCCCAGCTTAGCCATTCCGCTGCATTGCGGCAATCGCCGTGACTGGCGCTGCCGGCTGGCTCTGCACGGGATGGCGCGCACGTTCCAATCTAGGGACTTGCGTGCATGGCATGGGCGGTCGACGATGCGGCCAAACTGCTTGGGAGAGATACATGCCAAAGACCAGCATCGCCGTGACCGGCGGCGAAATCGGGATTGCCTACGAGCTGCTCGGCAAGGAAGGCGATCCGGCGGTCGCCCTGACGCCGGGCGGCCGTTTCACCATGGACGTGCCGGGCCTGCGCGAAATGGCGGAGGAATTCGTCAAGGCCGGCAAGCGGGTGCTGATCTATGACCGGCCCAACTGCGGCCTGTCTGACGCCTGCCTGCTCGGCGACAGCGAGTCCGAGATGCAGGCCGAGGCACTGACCGGTCTTATCCGCAAGCTCGACCTAGGCCCCACGGTGATCGCGGGCGGCTCGGGCGGCAGCCGTGTCTCGATGATTGCCGCCGCGCGCGATCCGGAGATCTGTTCGCACCTCGCGATCTGGTGGATCTCGGGCGACCCCATCGGTCTCATGCAGCTTGCCACCTACTATTGCGGCGAGGCGGCGACGATGGCCAGCGCGGGCGGCATGGAAGCGGTGCTGAATGCGACGAGCTGGGCCGAGAACTTCTCCAAGAGCGAGCAGGCGCGCGAGTACATCCGCAACTACGATCCGGACCGGTTCATTGCCGTGATGCAGAAGTGGGCCGCCGCCTATGTGCCTTCGCCGATCACGCCGGTGCCGGGGATGACCCAGCGCGATTTCGCGCGGCTGACCATGCCCACGCTCGTGTTCCGCAGCGGCAAGAGCGACCTGTCGCATACCCGCGCGACCTCTGAATGGGTGCACCGTCTGATCCCGCAGTCGGTCATGCTCGATCCGCCGTGGAACGATGACGAGTGGAACTACCGTTCCGCCCAGACCATGGGCGGCAAGGACGGCCACACGCTGTTCCGTTCGTGGCCCAAGCTGGCTCCGATGATTCTCGATTTCATCGGTGACTGACCGCTCTGTCTTGTCGCCTCGCCTTGAGGTGACAAGACGCTTGTCTATGCCCGCCATCGTGGGTGCGGCTACGCGAAATGGCGGTTTATTTCCTGAGCGACCGTCAAATTTATCCGATCTAAAATACAGAAATACATGAATAATAGGGTCAAGTAATTTCGGGGCTGCGGGATGGGTATGGACGATCTGGCAATGCCGGCGGACCCTGCAAATTATTGACACCTGTGTAGAATGTCAGGCAAAGAAGCCGCGTTGCATGAGAGGTGCCTCGAAGGCGCCCTTGGGAGGATGACAGCCGGACGCAGGTGTTTGGCAAAGGCTTGCGGCGGTTTGGCAAGGGACCGCGCGTTCGGAGTTTTCTCCCCCATGCGCTGACTGGATTTTGCGGGCCACGGCTTGCCCGGCGTCCGTGAACATAGGGAGGAAATGCATGAAGGGTTTCACCGGCAGGTTCGCGATTCTCGCGGCGACCGGAATGGGCGTGGTGCTGTCGGCACCGGCCATGGCGCAGGACTCGGGTAGCGAGGCAATCGAATCCGGTGCCATCATCGTGACCGCGCGTCGCACCGAGGAACGGCTTCAGGACGTTCCGATCTCGATTTCGGTCTACAGTCAGGAAGACATCTCCAAGCGCAACATCGTCAACTCGGCAGACCTTGCGACTTACACACCATCGCTTTCGGTGAACTCCAAGTTCGGCCCGGAGAAGGCTTCGTTCTCGATCCGTGGCTTCGTGCAGGATCTCGGCACGGTGCCGTCGGTGGGCGTCTACTTCGCCGACACCGTCGCCCCGCGCGGCGGCGGCGCTACGACGTCGGGCGAAGGCGCGGGCGTGGGCAGCCTGTTCGACCTGCAGAACGTGCAGGTGCTGAAGGGCCCGCAGGGTACGCTGTTCGGCCGCAACACCACCGGCGGCGCGGTGCTGCTGGTGCCCAACAAGCCGACCGACTATCTCGAAGGCTATGTCGAGGGATCGATCGGCAACTTTGACATGCGCCGCGTCCAGGCCGTGCTCAACGTGCCGCTTTCCGATACTTTCAAGGTCCGCCTCGGCGTCGACCGCATGAAGCGTGACGGCTATATCAACAACCTGACCGATATCGGCCCGAGCAACTTCAACGACACCGACTACATTGCCGCGCGCCTGAGCATCCTGGCCGAACTGACGCCCAATCTTGAAAACTACACGGTCGCGAATTTCAGCCAGTCGGACACCAACGGTACGGTGCCCAAGGTCATGGCCTATAACCCGAACTCCGGCTTCGGTGGCTTCGCAGCGCGGCAGATTGCCGGTGAAGCATCGGTCGGCGGCGGCTGGTGGGACGTTTCCAACACCGATCCCTATGCGCGCAACAAGTTCACCACCTGGCAGATCATCAACACCACGACCTGGCAGGCAAGCGACAACCTAACGATCAAGAACATCGTCAGCTACGGCCAGTTCAAGGAAATCGCGCGCCAGACGCTGGAAGGCGAATACTATTACATCCCGGACGGCACGAGCCCCTACGGCACGATCGATCCGTTCATCAACCTGATCCATCTGGGCAACTTCCCGGGGTTCAAGAGCACCGATCAGGAGACGATCACCGAGGAGCTGCAGTTTCAGGGTCGTAGCTCTGACGGCAGGCTCACCTGGCAGGCGGGCGGCTATTTCGAGCAGTCGAACCCGCTGGGCTATGCAGTGCAGTTCACGCCGTTCCTGCTCAACTGCGTCGATCCCTATCAGTACCAGTGCTTTGGTATCAGCCCGACGTCCTCGAGCATTTCGGCGCCTTGGCAGAAGCGGTGGTACAAGAGCCGCGCGGTCTATGCGCAAGGTACGTACGACCTGACCGACAATCTCGCGATCACGGCCGGTGCCCGCTACACCTGGGACAGCCAGAGCTACGAGTACGATGGTACCGGCATCTTCTTCGAAACGCCGTTCGTGCCGTCCTGGTACTGCAACAACCCGCTGCTGAACGGGCTGATCGTCGATGGCGTGAACACCGGTCAGAAGAAGCCCATCGCGCCGATGGACTTCAAGGAATGCTACGCGAAGGACACGGCCAAGTCGGACAAGCCGACCTGGACGATCGACCTCGAGTACAAGCCGACCAACGATATCCTGCTGTTCGCCAAGTGGACGCGCGGCTATCGTGCCGGCGGCGTGAACCCGACCTACGTTCCCTTCAATCTGTGGGGACCGGAAAAGGTCGATACCTATGAGCTGGGCACCAAGACCTCGTTCTACAGCGGGGCTCTGAAGGGTTACTTCAACCTCACCGGCTTCTACAACGACTTCCGCGATCAGCAGATCCAGGCCACTCTCGTGGCGAAGGAAGGGGCTCCGCTACTGGGCGGAACGGCCATCATCAATGCAGGTAAATCGCGCATATGGGGCCTAGAGGCTGACGCTTCGGTGTCCATCGGCGGCATCTTCAAGATCGATGCCGGGTATACCTATCTCAACACCAAGCTGCAGGAACTCGCGGGCATTCCCGACGACGAACTGGTGCCCTGGGAGCCGGGTGCAAGCTCGTGGGCGCGCGTCGTGCCGACGGCGGTCGTCGGCGGCCCGCTCAGCCTTTCGCCCAAGCATCGCCTGACGGTGACCGGCACGCTGAACATTCCGGTTCCCGATAGCGTGGGCAAGATCTCGGTCGGTGCCACCTATGTCTATACCGCCAAGCAATACGCCTCGCGGGCCGACGACCAGGCCTGGGCTAACTACCAGAACCCACCTGAGGGCACGACGCCGGAGGACTGGATCGGTTTTGCCGACGTCATGCCGCCGCGCAATCCGGGCCTGATGCCGGCAACCAACCTGCTCAATCTCAATGCCAACTGGGATTCGATCTTCGGCAGCCCGATCGATGCCGCGTTTTTCATGACCAACGTCACCAACGAGAAATTCCCGGTGAACGTCGTGAACGGCTTCAACTCGTTCGGCCTGGAATCGCAGCTCGTCAATCCGCCGCGGATGTACGGTATGCGCCTGAAGGTCCGTTTCGGAGGCTGATCTCCTTCTCCTGACCTGGCGACGGCGGCTTCCCTCGTGGAGGCCGCCGTTTGTTTTTCCGGCGTTTTGTGCAACAAGAACGCCAGAAAAAAGGGGGGAGTCGATGGTGACGTCAAGCGGCGACGCGGGCGGGCCTGTGCGCGTTTTCATGCGCGTGGTAAAAGAGCCGCTGGTGCACTTTCTGCTGGTGGGCGTGGTCTTGTGGGTAGCGTCTTCCCACTATCGTGCAGCGCATGACGACTACCGGATCGTGGTGACGGCGCAGACGATCGAGCGGATCAAGGCGGACTACCGCGCCGAGTACGGTTCCGACCCGGCGCCCGGGCGGCTCCGCAATCTGGTGAATGCCTATGTGGATGGTGAGATCCTCTATCGGGAAGGGCAGGCCCGTGGTCTTGCCGCGGACGACGAGATCGTGCGGCGGCGGATCATCCAGAAGACGGCTTTCATGATCGAGGGCGTCGATACGCCGGCACCGCCGTCAGACGACGTCTTGCGGGCGTGGTACGATGCCCGTGCCGAAAGCTACGCCTCGCAGGGCAAAGTGAGTTTCACGCACGTCTTTTTCGCGGCAGAGCCAGGCACGGAGCAGCAGAGCCGGAAGCGGGCGCTCGCGGTTCTCGATGGTCTGAAGCCCGGTACGCTGCGGGCACCGGTCAGGGGCGATCCGTTCCCGGACCTCAGCGACTTCACCGATTTCACTTCCGCGGACGCCCGACGCCTGTTCGGTACCAGTGCCATGGCGACCGCACTGTTTGCCGCGCCGGTCGGGAGATGGGCAGGGCCCTTCCGGTCGGCCTATGGCTGGCACCTCGTGCGCGTCTCCTCCGCGCAGGCGGGGCGGCCGCAGCCGTTCGAGAGAGTACGCGATCAGGTCCGCGAGGACTGGATCGAGCAGGCGCGCAAGGATGCGAATGCCCGACATCTCGCTGAAATCCGCGCGCGCTACACCGTGGTGGGAGCCGACATATGAGGGCTTTGCTTGTCCTTCTGCTGGTGCTGCTGGCTTTTGGGCCGCAGGCGGCGAGCGCACACGAAGTGCGTCCCGCGCTGTTTCAGGCCGTCGAGACCGTGCCCGGTCGGTGGCAGGTGACGTGGAAGCAGCCGGTCATGGGGGATCGCGCGGTGCGGCTGGAACCGCACCTGTCCAACGGATGGCTTGCGAAGACCCCGTTGCGGGAGGAACTGACCTCCAGTTACTATCTGCGCCGCTGGTCGATCAAGGCGCCGTCGGGCGGTCTCGACGGCGCGCGTTTCTCGGTCGGCGGGCTAGACGGCACGATTACCGACGTCATCGTCCATGTCCGCAGCCGGTCGGGAACGGGGATCGACACGATCCTGCGGCGTGACCGGACCGCGATCGATCTCGCCCTGACGCAAGCCCCGCCGATGGCCGTGCCGGCCTATTTCCGCCTTGGCGTCGAACACATCCTGTCCGGCATCGACCATCTCGCGTTCGTAGCGGGGCTGGTGCTGCTGGTCGGTGCGGGGCGGCGGCTGATCGGGGCGATTACCGCCTTCACGGTCGCGCATTCGGTGACGCTGGCAGCCGGTACGCTGGGATGGGTTCATGCTCCCGCCGCGACGATCGAGGCGTTGATCGCGTGGAGCATTCTGTTCCTCGCCTTCGAACTCACGCGCAAGGACGGCGGTGCGAAGGGGATCACCGCAAGGCTGCCGTGGATCGCGGCTTTTGCCTTCGGCCTGCTGCACGGTTTCGGCTTTGCCGGCGCGCTGGCGGAAACAGGCCTGCCGCATCAGGAAATCCCGGTCGCGCTGCTGCTGTTCAATCTCGGTGTCGAGGCAGGGCAGCTGTTCTTCGTCGGTGTGCTGCTGGCACTGGCCTGGACCTGGCGGCGCATCGCTCGGGCGGATTGGCGCGGCGCCGAGCCAGTGATGCTGCGAAAGGTCGCTCCATACGCCCTGGGCTGTTACGCTGGATTTCTGTTCGTCGAGAGAACGGCCCGGGTCTTCACCTGAGCGCCGTCCGGTACGGGAGAGGGAATGATGATCGATACCCGCATGAGCGCCCTTGCGGCTCTGGCTGGCCTTGCCGCCTGTTCGCAGCCGGTGCCGCCCGAGACGCCGCCGCCGGCTATACAGGCACAGCGGGCCTCCCCCCCGGTCACAGCCGCGCCCGAGACGCGCCGCGCCTATTTCGGCGAACTGCACCTGCACACCGGTTATTCGTTCGATGCCTATGCCCTGATGGGCAGCCGCGCCGATCCCGATGCGGCCTATCGCTTCGGCCGGGGAGAGGCGGTGACCTATCTCGGCGACACGGTGCGCCGCTCGCGCCCGCTCGACTTCATGGCGGTGACCGATCACTCCGAGTACCTCGGCAGCTTCATGCGCATCGACAAGGAGCCGCAAGGCGGGCTCGCACAGAGCAAGGGCGGCAAGCTGATGGCATCGAACCCGCTCGCCGCCGCGCTCGGCCAGCTGGTATCGGTGCTGAGCGGCGACGAGCCGACCAGCGCGGCGATGGACGATGCCATGGCCTCGGCCTGGAAGTATGAGGTCGATACCGCCAACCGCTACAACCAGCCGGGCAAGTTCACCACTTTCGTCGCCTACGAATGGACGACCATGCAGGAGGGTAAGTACAACCTGCACCGCAACGTGATCTTCGCCGACGAAGGGCCTGCCGCGCCCTTTACCGCGACCGACAGCCGGCGGCCGGAGGATCTCTGGGACTTCCTCGATGCCCAGCGCGCCATGGGGATCGAGGGGCTGGCCATCCCGCACAATTCGAATGCCAGCGGCGGCCTGATGTTCGACTGGAAGAAAAGCGATGGCCGCCCCATCGACGAGGCCTATGCCCAGCAGCGCGCGCTCAACGAGCCGCTGGTCGAGGTCTATCAGCACAAGGGCCAGAGCGAGACCTCGCCGCTGCTCTCGCCCGAGGATGACTTTGCCGACTTCGAACGCTCCGAAGCGCTGCTGACCGGCGGCAAGGGCGAAGTGAACGGCAGTTTTACGCGGCAGGCGCTGGGACGAGGGCTGGTGCTCGAAAAGAAGCTGGGCGCGAATCCCTTCGCTTTCGGGTTCGTGGGATCGAGCGACTTTCACAACGGCCTCTCGGATTCCGCCGAAAGCGCTTATGCGGGTAACGGCCTCAACAGCACCGACCCGCAGGTAAACCTGCCCGACAAGGCTTTCGCCAGGCAGATCCTGTCGCAGAAGGTCGATCCGACGGGGGCAGGGGCACCGGCGGCGAACATGAACCGGCCAACCGATCCCGAGGCGCTGCGCCATACGGCGGCGCTGCTCAACTGGTCGAGCGCGGGGCTGACCGGTGTCTGGGCCGAGGAGAATACGCGGCCCGCGATCTATGCCGCGCTGCGCCGCCGTGAGACCTTCGCGACATCGGGCACACAGTTGCGGCTGCGCATGTTCGGTGGCTGGAACCTGCCAGGCGGGATGATGCAGCAGGCGGGCTGGGTCGCCCGCGCCTATCGCATGGGTGTGCCGATGGGCGCGGACCTGCCGCTCCGCCGCGAGGGCAATCCTGCGCCCACGCTGCTGCTGGAAGCTGCCAAGGACCCGATCGGGGCCAATCTCGACCGCTTGCAGGTGATCAAGATCTGGCTCGATGGCGAAGACTACAAGGAAAAGGTCTTCGACGTTGTCTGGTCGTCCGAGCGTCAGCGTGATCCGCGCACCGGCAAGGTGCCTGCGGTGAAGAACACGGTCGATCTCGCCACGGCAAAGTACGAGAATTCCGTCGGCGCGACAATGCTGCGCGCGCTGTGGCAGGACCCCGAGTTCGATCCTGCCGTGCCTGCGGTCTACTACGCCCGCGCTCTGGAGATCCCGACGCCGCGCTGGCCGACCCTGCTGGCCGTGGCGCGGGGCCTGCCGCTGCCCGAAGGCATCGCGCCGACCCTGCAGGAGCGCGGCATCAGCTCGCCAATCTGGTACACGCCGGGCAAGGGAAGCTGACCCGCGAGAGGTCAACATTCCCGTCCGAGGTTGCCTCTCAGGCGAAGGCGAAGCCCGAGATCACCGTCTTCATCACGGTCTCGCGATAGATCTGCTCGCCCGGTCCATCGGCGGCTCCGGCAGCGATGAAGAGGGGGATCAGATGCTCTTCGCGCGGGTGCGACTGGCGCGCGCCGGGGGCGCTTTCCCAAGCGCGCAGGCGCTCGTCGCGGGCCGCCGGTTCCAGCGCTACGCTTTCGGAAAGCCAGTGGTCGAAATGCTCCGAGGGCTCGGTGAAGCGCGCATCGCCATAGCCGCGCATGTTGTGGAAGCTCATGCCCGAGGTGACGATGACGACGCCTTCGTCGCGCAGGGGCGCCAGCGCCCGGCCGGCTCCGATGTGCAGCGCGGGATCGAGATGGCGGTCTAGCGACATCTCGATCACCGGAATATCGGCATCGGGAAAAGCGACCTTGAGCGGCACGAAGACACCGTGGTCGAGCCCGCGCTCAGGATCGATCCCGGCGGGAAGGCCGGCTGTCTCCATCAGCGCAACGGCCCGAGCGGCGATGTCCGGCTCGCCCGGCGCATCGTAGCGCAGCTCATAGGTGTGCTGCGGAAAGCCGTAGTAATCGAACAGCAGGTCCGGCTTGGCGCTGCCGGTGAACAGGAAGCGGCCTTCGCTTTCCCAGTGGCCGGAGATCATCAGGATGGCGCGCGGGCGCTCGGGCAGCCGCGAGGGGAGGGTACGCAGGAATGCCTCCATGCCGGTCCAGGTGCCCGCCGGGTCGTCCATGAAGAAGCAGGGGCCGCCGCCATGGGGGATGTAGAAGACCGGTTGGCGCATCATGTCAGGTTCCTTTCACGGACAGGCTGTGTCTCTCGCGCGGGACAGCGTTGTCTACCGCTGTCATCGTGAGCCAAGACCAGGACATAAGGCCTGTCCTTCGTTCGAAATACCGGGTTAAGTTCAATGTAAATGTTCAGCTTATGCGAATGAGCCGCCGGGCGGATCGGTGCATCGGTGCACACCCGGTCCACACGATATCCACAGGCTTGCCCACCGGGGCGTCCACAGCGTAAGCGCGGCCCATGGATCTTGATCGCTATTTCGCCCGTGTCGGCATGGAAAACCGGCCGGAAGCAACCCCGGAGGGACTCGCCGTGCTGCAGGCCGCGCACCGGCAGGCGATCGGGTTCGAGAACCTCGATATTCCGCTCGGTCGCGGTATTCGCATCGACGGGGTGAGCGTGTTCGACAAGCTCGTTGCGAAAGAGCGCGGGGGCTACTGCTTCGAGCAGAACCGGCTCTACGCCGATGCGCTGACCGCGCTTGGCATTGCCAACCGGCCCTTGCTGGCGCGCGTGCGGCTGGGCAATCCTATGGGCATCACCCCGCCGCGCACGCATGTGCTGTTGCTGGTGGAGCTGGATGGCAGGCAGTGGATTGCCGATGCCGGGTTCGGCGGGAGCTTCGTTCCGCCCCTGTCGCTGGAAGACGGCGCCGAAGCGACTACGGCGGATGGCGCGGGTCACCGTTTGCGCAAGACGGGTATTGCCGGCTCGCTCGTCGGCGAATGGCTGCTCGAACGCGCAGGCCCGGCCAGCGCCACCGACGGCCGCAGCGCCCCGCATGGCGACTGGCAGCCGCAATATACCTTCGATCTGGGCGAAGTGGCACCTGACGATCTTGAACAGGGCAATCACTGGACCTCGACCCGCCCGGACACGCGCTTCACCACGCTGCGTGTCGCCAGCATCGCTTTGCCCGAGGGCTTCGCCGCGCTGACCGACCGACAGATGACCGTCTATTCCGGTGGGACCAGCGAAACGCGCACGATTGCCGACGCAGCGGACTATGCCCGCACGCTGCGCGAGGTGTTTCGCATTGCCCTGGCCGAAGAGGACGCCGCGCGGCTGGGCCTTTTCGACTGAGCGGTCAGTCCCAGGCGAGACGCAGGTCGGTGATCGCGCCGACATTGCCGGCCCGATAGGTCGGGCTGGTGCCTTCGCGTACGCGGAACGGCGGGATCGCGGCGAGCCATTCCTCAAGGAACAGAATCGCTTCCAGCCGCGCGAGGCCGGCGCCGACGCAGCGGTGTGCGCCCACGCCCATGGTCGTGTGGCGCACCGGCGACAGGGTGCGCTCGAAGTCCACGGAAAGCGGATTGTCGAAGCACTGCGGGTCGAGGTTGTGAATCGAGCTGTTGAGGTAGACGAGATCGCCTTCCTTCAGCGTCACCCCGTCCATCTCGACGTCGCGCACGACGTTGCGGGTGACGGAGACCATCGGATAGCGGCGCATCAGTTCATCCGCGGCCTGCGGGATGAGATCGGGTCGCTCGCGCAGAAGTGCCTGATCCTTCGGGTTGCGGGCGAGGTGGAGCGCGATGTTGCCGAACATCGAGACGACGGTGTCGAGCCCGCCGAAAAGCAGGTTGCGGCACATGCGCTGGGCCTCGTCGAGCGTCCAGGGCCGCCCTTCGATGGGGATCGCGAGAATGCGGCTGAACAGGTCCGGCCCCTGATCGGCAAGGCGCTCCTCGATGTAGGGGCGCAGGTAATCGTCGGCGGCATCGCGCAGCTGCTCGACGGTCATCGTGCCGTCGGGGCGGGTCAGCTGCTGGCCGAGCGGGCGCAGCTTCGCGCGGTCTTCGGTGGGCACGCCGATCAGCGTCAGGAAGACGTGGATCGGAACGATCTCGGCGAATTCCTGCATGAACTCGCAGCCCTGCCGGGGGCGCAGATCGGCGATAAGGTCGCGCGTGACCTTCCGGATCACCGGCTCCATGGCCATCACGTGATTGTTGCCGAAGCCCTTCATGATCGCGGCCCGGAACGGCTTGTGCTCGGGCGCGTCCTGCTGCAGCGGAATGAAGCGCATGGCTTCACCGAGGCCGGGCGTGACCGCGAGCGCTTCGCTGGAGAACGCCTCCGCATCGCCCCAGATCTGGCGGGTCAGCTCGCCATCCGCCGCGATCCAGTGGCCGCCATTTCCGGTGGCCCAGAGCAGGCCCTGCTTGCCGCGCACCGTATTCCAGGCAGCGAAGTAGTCGCTTTCTCCGCCCGGAGGGGCGAAGACGTCGAATTCGATGACACGGTCTTCCGGAACGTTATCCGGACGCGTTTGCGCCATAGTTGCCACGGCCGCTGCTCTCCCATCCTTGTTTATCCGACGGGGAGCGTAAGAGGGCAGGGTGCGGCTGCAACTCACACTATGGACAGCGGGAAGCCCTGATTAACCGGATTAGTCGGAGCGGCCCAATGCTTCGTCACGTCCGGTAAACCTGCCATTGTCCACGATCTCCTGGCGGTGATCGCGGGCGAACTGCAGGATCCATTCGGCATAGTCGCGCAGCGCTTCGAACCGTTCGATGCTTTTCGCCTGAATACCAAGGTCTTCGGCGTGCATGAGCGGCATGTAGAGGAAGTGCCGCTGGCTAATCGCGAGCTGCTCGTCTTCGCCTGCCGCGATCCCATCGAGCGCAAGCTGCTGCGCCTTCGCGTCAGAGGCAAAGGCCTCTCCGGAGCCACGGTGGATGTGGCGGGAGAACTGGTCGAGCACGATGATGAGCGCCAGTCGCCCCAGCGGCGTTTCGGCCCAGTCGTCCAGCGCGCCGCTGCGGGCCTGTTCCAGCAAGGCGCCGAAGCGTTCGCGCACCAGCGGGTCGTTGCGCTCGCCGGCTTCGAACCAGTCCTTGGGGGTCAGTTCGCGGAACCAGAAATCGAGGACGTCGCGCTGCTGCGGGTTCATCGGGAGTTTCCTTCGCTGTGGGGCCTCTGGTCAACAGATGGCACGAAGGCAGGTTCCGCTCACACTTCCTTGAGGCGCGGCATCAGTTCCACGAAGTTGCAGGGCCGGTTGCGGCTGTCGAGTTGCTCGGCGAGGATGCCGTCCCAGCCGTCCTTTACCGCGCCGTTGGAGCCGGGCAGGGCGAAGACGTAAGTGCCGCGCGCGACCACGGCCATGGCCCGGCTCTGCACGGTCGAGGTGCCGATGGTCTTGTAGGACAGCCAGCGGAACAGTTCGCCGAAGCCGGGAATTTCCTTGTCCTTGATCCGGTCGAGCGCTTCTGGCGTCACGTCGCGGCCAGTCAGGCCGGTACCGCCGGTCGAGACGATGGCGTCGATCTTGCGGTCGTCGATCCAGTTGTTGAGCCGGTTGGCGATGCGCGCTGCATCGTCCTTCTCGATGGCGCGGGCGACCAGTTTGTGGCCGGCATCCTTGATGCGCTGGGCGAGAATATCGCCCGAAGTGTCGTCCTCGGGGCCTCGGGTGTCGGAAACGGTCAGCAGGGCGATGTTGATCGGCTTGAAGGTCCGTTCCGTATCAATGGCCACGCAATATCGCTCCGTTCGCTGCCATGCGAACCCCCTGCGATCCCGACAGCCCGGGGAAGGTGGGCCACATGTCCTGTGCCAGTGCCATGCGGCTTTCCGAAGGGCCGCCGGCCTGACGCTCGTACATCCAGTAGTTGCGCAGGACAATGT
This sequence comes from Novosphingobium indicum, assembly GCF_014645195.1. GTDB lineage: Bacteria > Pseudomonadota > Alphaproteobacteria > Sphingomonadales > Sphingomonadaceae > Novosphingobium > Novosphingobium indicum. The sequence goes on from NZ_BMLK01000008.1 coordinate 220,108, forward strand.
TCACGTAGCCGCGGGTTTCCCAGTAGGGTAGCGATTCCATCCACAGCAGCGGATCGCCATCGTCCTTCACTTCTGTGTTCCAGCGGGTGACGGGCGAGAGCCCTGCGTTGTAGGCGGCCATGACCTTGGGCAGCAGGCCTTGCGTTCCCGAGGAATCCTTGAGCATCAGCAAGTGGCGCTGGCCGAAGGCGAGGTTTACTTCCGGATTGTTGAGATCGCGGGCCGAGCCCGAGACGCCGAGATCGCCAGCATGATCCTTCGCGGCCGACGGCATGATCTGCATCAGGCCACGCGCTCCGGCAGGACTCACGACGCTGGTGCGGAACATCGATTCCTGCAGCGTGTGGGCGTAGACCAGCGCGGGATCGACCTTCCAGCCGCCCACCGGCGTCCACTTCGGCGTCGGGAAGCGGGTCGCCGGTTCGGGCTTGCCGCCATAGGGCGCGTTGTAGGCCATCCACAGCTGCGTCGAAGGCAGGCCGAGATCGCGGGCGAGGCGCGAGAGCGGTTCATACTGCGAGGCATCGCCGATGCGCGCCTGATGACGCAGCACTTCATCGGCCAGACCGTCTTCGCCGATCTCGGCGAGTTCGACGGCAGTACGCACATTGGTGTTCGTGCGCAGGTACTGCCAGTCGCGCTGGGTGAAGTCGGCTTCCGAGTGCTGTTCGGGCAGCTGCATGCCGAGCTGTTCCGCGGCAAGCATCCCGTAGAGCGTCTCGTCAAGCTTTGCGGCATCGCGCAGTACCTCGCCAGCCTTGTCGGGCCGACGCTGGCGGATGAAAGCACGGCTCTGCCAGTATTGCGCGGCCGTGGTCAGCTCATCGTTGGTGGATGTCTTCGCGCACTTGCCGAAGGCATCGGCAGCGCCGTCGAAGTCGCCCAAACGCCAGGCCGCGAGGCCTGCCGTCCACCAGGCCTCACCGACCCAGGGGCCGCTGCCGAGCGTGGCGAGCTGCGCCATCTGGTAGGCAGGGCCGTCCTGATTCTCGATGTAGTAGCTCCAGGCGACGCGCTGGCGCCATTCGGCGCGCGTCGCGTTGCTCAGGCTGGCATCGATCCCGTCGAGCAGGACGCGGGCGCCCATCGGATCGTCGTTCTTGATGCGGTCGAGAATGCCGGCGGAAATTTCACCGGGCATCGTGCCGTCGTTGATCGAGCCGGGCCGGGTGCGCTTGGGCATCGACGGCAGCCGGGCGAACTGCTGTTCGCTGGGCAGCGAGGGCACGGTATTGGCGCCGCGCTTGAGCGCGAGGCGGGTGATCTGGTCGGCGCCGGGCAGTTCAGTGCCGTGCGATAGCCAGCTTTCGAGATCGGGCAGTTCGATCTTGGGTGATCCGGCGGCGAGATAATACTCGGCGCGGGCCTGCTGGTGGAGCGGGCCGTCCGGGCGGTCGGCCAGCAGGCGCTGCACCGTCGACCAGTCCTTCGAATCGATCGCGTCGAAGATCTGCTTGTAATAGGCGCGGTCGTCCTGGCTCAGCAGCGAGGGCACCGCCGTGCGATCCGCGCGCGTGCGGAAGTAGTCGACCGCCGCGCTGTTGGCGAAAGCAGGCGTTGCCGAGATCACCGCCGCAGCGGCAAGGCTCAGGCCCGCAAACCATTTTGCCCGTGAATTCGTCTTCAAAGTTTGTCCCCGCATAAAACGAGACCTCTGCTGGTTTTTCCCCGGGCGGCCGCCAGTCGTTCAGGCAGCGGTCCACTCGAGCCACGTTCTCCAGAGGACCGGCTTTGCGCGAGGTTGTCGCATCAGCGCCGGCAGGCCCCAGGAGGCAAGCATCGGTATCGTTCGCCCTTCTTGGTTAAATTGCCGTAAAACGGCAGGGCGTTGCGGCAATTCGTGGCCGATAAGCGGCAGGATGTTGCCGCCGAGCACAAGCAGGCGTTCGGGCGCGGCCAGGCTGATGTGATGGACGATTACTTGCCCGATTCCCTGTTGCATCAATACGTTCCAGTCGGGAGCCGGTTTGTGCCGGGGAAGGACGCTGGCAAGGTAGGCGTCCTCGCGCTTCAGGCCGAAGGCGGCGAGCATGGCATCGAGCAGCCGCCCCTCCGGTCCGCTGAGCAAAGCCTCGCTGTCTTCCGCCTCGGGTTCCTCCACCAGTACCATCAGCTTGGCTCCCGCCGCGCCCTGCGGCGCGATGCGCCCGCCGGAGCGGCCTTCGTCGAGCAGCGGTTCTGTCAGCCACCAGGGGACGAAAGCGGCCAGATCCTGCGGTAGCGCGGCGGGGTCGATCCGCGCCGGGCCCTCCTCGACGGGGGCTGCTGGCGCGCGCTGAGGACGCCGTTCGGGCGTGCCGCGTTCGTCGCCTTCCGGTTCGGGCGGGGCCAACCATTCGCGCGGTTCGTCGAGGAAATGGTAATCGACGCCCGCATCGCGCCACCAGTCGAGCGCACCTGTGATATCGGCCAGAAAATCCGGATTTGCAGGGTCATCCATCGGAGCGGGTCTTGACCTGCCGCGCGCAAGCAATCAAGGCACAAGGGGAAATTAATCGCGCGCCTAAATGGCCGGATACACAGGTTTCGGGGGTTACCCATGATTGAACGCGAAGAGATGCCATTTGACGTCGTCATCGTCGGCGGTGGGCCTGCCGGCCTTGCCACTGCGATCCGGCTGAAGCAGGTCGACCCTGAACTGCAGGTCGTCGTTCTCGAAAAAGGCTCGGAAATCGGCGCGCACATCCTTTCGGGCGCGACTGTCGATCCCAAGGCGCTCGACGAGCTGCTGCCGACCTGGCGCGAGGACGGCTGCCCGCTGGCCGAGACCCCGGTGACCGACAACTGGCACTGGCATCTGACCAAGAAGGGCAAGTTCTCGCTGCCCCACCTGATCCAGCCGCCCTTCATGTCGAACCATGGCAACTACACCGGCTCGCTCGGTAACCTGTGCCGCTGGCTGGCGGAAAAGGCGGAAGAGCTCGAAGTCGAGATATTCCCCGGATTCCCCGCTGCCGAAGTCCTCTATGACGACAACGGCGCGGTCATCGGCGTGCAGACCGGCGACATGGGCGTCGACCGCGAAGGCAACCCGAAGGACGACTTCCAGCCGGGCATGAACCTGCTGGGCAAGTACACCGTCTTTTGCGAAGGCGCGCGCGGTCACCTGACCAAGCGGCTCAAGGCCAAGTACGACCTCGAAGCCGATTGCCAGCCGCAGATCTACGGCCTCGGTATCAAGGAACTGTGGGACATCGATCCCGACAAGCACGTTCCCGGCCGGGTGATCCACACGCAGGGCTGGCCGCTTTCGGAAAACGACGCCTGGGGCGGCGGCTTCCTCTACCATCAGGCCAATGGCCAGGTCGCGCTCGGCTTCGTCACCGCGCTCGATTACAAGAATCCCTACATCTACCCGTTCGAGGAATTCCAGCGCTGGAAGACTCACCCGGAGATCAAGGCGATCCTCGAAGGCGCCAAGCGCGTTGCCTATGGTGCGCGCGCCATCAACGAGGGCGGCTGGCAGTCGGTGCCGCAGCTCGCGTTCCCGGGCGGCGTCCTCGCCGGGTGCTCGGCCGGATTCGTCAACGTTCCGCGCATCAAGGGCACGCACACCGCGATGAAGAGCGGCATGCTCGCCGCCGAATCGATTGCCGCGGCGATCAAGGCGGGCCGCGAGCAGGACGCGCTGATGGAATACGATGCCGCCGTGCGCGACAGCTGGATCGCCAAGGAACTCAAGCTCGTGCAGAACGCCGAGCCGATGGTCGCCAAGTGGGGCGGCGAAATGGGTACGATCCTCGCCGGCGCCGACATGTGGCTGCGCACGCTGTTCGGCTTCGGCCTCGCCAAGCCGATGAAGCATCACACCGATGCCTCGAACACGCAGCGCGCCGATCTCTACAAGCCGATCGAATATCCCAAGCCCGATGGCGTCATCAGCTTCGACCGCCTGACGAGCGTCTCCTACTCGTTCACCAACCACGAGGAAGAGCAGCCCTGTCACCTGAAGCTGAAGGACCCGACGGTCCCGACCGAGATCAACCTGCCGGTCTATGCTGGCCCAGAGGCGCGCTATTGCCCTGCGGGCGTCTATGAGTTCGTCGATCCCGACGGCACCGGCGAGCGCCTGCAGATCAACGCGCAGAACTGCGTCCACTGCAAGACCTGCGACATCAAGGACCCGACCCAGAATATCGAATGGGTCACGCCCGAAGGCGGCGGAGGTCCGAACTATCCGAATATGTAATCCTCCCCGAAACGGGGAGGATCGGATGCAGACCGAAACCGCCTATGCCAAGATCAACCTCGCGCTGCATGTCCGCAGGCGGCGGGATGATGGCTATCACGAGCTGGAAACGCTGTTCGCTTTCGTCGATGATGGCGACCGGCTTTCGGCCGCTCCTGCCGATACCGATGCGCTGACGACGCTGGGCGAGTTTGCCGGCAGGATCGACGATCCTTTCGACAACATCGTCGCCAAGGCGCTGTCCGCCTTGCCGCATGGGCAGGGATGGGCGGTGACGCTGGAAAAGCGGCTCCCGGTTGCCGCCGGGCTGGGCGGAGGCTCGGCCGATGCCGGTGCGGTGTTCCGCATGGTCGAGCGGGCTCAGGGCTTGCCGGAGGATTGGCATGCGCGCGCGGCGAAGCTGGGCGCGGATGTTCCGGCCTGCGTGCTGTCGCGTCCCTTGGTGGGAACGGGGACAGGCACGGAGTTGGAGGAAGTCGCGGTCAACGATCTCGCCGGTTGCCCGGTGCTGCTGGTGAACCCGCGTGAACCGGTGCCGACGGGACCGGTCTTCAAGGCGTGGGATCAGATCGATCGCGGGCCGATGCCGACCGGCAGCTTGCGCCAGATCGCGCTCGAAGGACGCAACGATCTGGAAGCGCCGGCCGTCACGATCTGCCCTGTCATCGCCGATGTCCTGTCGGCGCTGAGGGACACTGGACCGTTCCTCGCCCGCATGTCGGGATCGGGGGCAACGTGCTTCGCGCTTTACGATAGCGAGGCGGAATTGCAGGCGGCTGCGGAGAAAATCGCGAGCGACCGGCCCGGCTGGTGGCAAATGGCGGGCAAACTGCGTTAAGGTTACGGCCATGCATGCTCCCCTGAATTCCGAAGCCTTTCGCATCGTCGGCACCCCGCGTTTCGGCGGCATCCTTGTGGTGGCCGATCATGCCTCAAACCGCGTGCCTGAGGACATCGACCTCGGCATCGCGCCAGAGCTGATGGATGAGCATATCGCCATCGACATCGGCGTCACCGGTATCGCCGAACATATGGCGAAGCGCGAAGGAACGGCGGCGCTGCTCGGCAATGTCAGCCGCCTCGTCTGCGATACCAACCGCACCGAGCAGGACCCGGCCTCCATCCCCGAAGCCAGCGACGGCCATACCATCCCGGGCAATATCGGCATCGACCGCGAGGCGAGGCTGGCGCGGTTTCATCGTCCGTTTCACGACAAGCTGACCGAGCTGCTCGAAGGCACGCCGCCTGCGCTCACGCTGATCCTGCACAGCTTCACCCCGTGCCTTGCCAGCAAGCCGGACGAAAAGCGCCCCTGGCACTGCGGACTGCTTTACGATCAGGACGATCGCGGCGCCCGCGCGGCCCAGCCGCTGCTCGAGGCCGAGGGGCTGACCGTCGGCGACCAGCTTCCCTATTCGGGCAAGATCTACAACGCCGCCATCGAACGCCACGTCGAGAGCGAGGGACGCCCCTATCTCTACATCGAAATCCGGCAGGACCTCATCGCCGACGACGCGGGGCAGGCGGAGTGGGCAGAACGGATGACGCGCATCTGCAACCGGGTGGCTATCGAGATCGAAGGCTGAGCCCAGCCGCGCCGGCGTTCATTTCCCGGCGGGGTCCTCGTCGTTCTCTTCCTTCTTGAACAGCGAGAACAGCGCATTGCGGAAGTCCTTGACGGTGCCGAGCAAGAGGGCAGCGGCAGCAAAGACACCGCCGATCAGCTTCATCCAGATAGGGGCATCGGTCAGGATGTCCCTGGCCTTGTCGAGCGGGGTAACCTGCACATCGAAGGCAAAGGCGCGCGGCGTGCTGTCGATCTCGTGGAACTTCCCGTTGCGATCCCGGACCTGAACCGCGGTGCTCAGCGTCATCGTATGATTGCCGCCGCGTTTGGCCGTGACGTGCCATTTCCAAATTGTGGAGGACCAGGGCGGGCCGAGCTTGACCCGCTGGATGCGGTCCGATGCGGGTTTGATCTCGAAGCTGGCATCGCCGTCGAGTTCGGCAGCGACATAATCGCCCACCACGGCGCTGAAATATTCCGGATGGCCGGACATGCGGCCGACGATTTCTGACGGATCCGGTGCGATGTATTCTTCGTCGTCCGGTTGAGATCCGAAGTTCGCGTTTGCGGTGACGGAGTGCTCTGTTGCCACACTGCTTGCCGGTTCTTCGGAGTGTATCACCAGGTCCTGTTCGGGAGCTGTCGGTCTCGGCAGGAGAACGGCTTCGGTGGGCGGTTCTGGTCGCGGCTTGGGCGGCGTGACGGCTACGGCCAGCCACACCGTGAAGGTGTCGCCGCGCTTGAGTGGATGAGGGGCGTTGAACGCCGCTTTGCCGGGCATCTGCCTTTCGGCCTGCCGGGTGAAGTCTTCACAATCCTGCGGCGTGACATATTCGAGAGTGGCTTCGCAGAACACTTTGTTTTCGCCGGCGTCGGCCGCTTGATCCGCCTGTTTGGCATCGCAAGCCGTCAGCAAAAGAGCTGGAGACCCGCAAAAACCGGGTTGGACAAGGCTTGGGAGCCTGACGACGGAGATGCCGATGCTGCCGGACGCTGTGG
>NZ_BMLK01000009.1 GCF_014645195.1 Novosphingobium indicum
CGCTGCGGTGAGAGGCCCTCTAAAAGCACCCCTCGATTCGGTCAAACACTTTCTTCAAAAAAGTTTTGAAAAGTTCCGAAGCGAAGGAAAACCGTGAGTTTTGCGCTCCTGAACTTCAATATGGGGCGATTCCGCCCGGTTTCAAGCCATGATCGAACGCGAGGCGATTCCCCTGCCCTGTAACGGCCTGCCCTGCCGCCAGTTCACACCCTTTGTTTACCATGCAGCGCTAATCCTGAGGCGTGCACAATCGGGCGCCCTTTCGCGCCGCAAACAACCGGGAACCGTTCATAGATGCCGACACCGGCGATCAGCGTTGCAATGAGCGTCTACAACGGCGAACGCTTTCTCGCGCTCGCCATAGAGAGTGTATTGGCGCAGGAGTTCACCGACCTCGAATTCCTGATCGTCGACGATGGCTCCACCGATTCCTCCCCGCAGATGATCCGCAGCTATGCGGAATTGGATTCGCGCATCCGCCCTATCCTTCGCGAAAATCGCGGGTTGATCGCGAGCCTCAACGAGATGATTGAGACCGCCCGTGCCCCGATCATCGCACGCATGGATGCCGACGACATTTGCCGGCCCGACCGTTTCGCCAAGCAGATAGCCTTTCTGGAACAGCATCCCGACTACGGCGTCGTCGGCAGCTGGAGCGAGGATATCGGCGAATTCGGTGAGCCGCTCACACGAATCGGCATGGCCGACCATCCACTGACGCACGAGCAACTGCTTCAAGCCATCGAATTCGGCGGACAGCTCATCTGTCATCCTGCGGCGATGTACCGGCGCGACATCGTTCAGTCGGTGGGCTGCTATCACGCCGCCTTCCGGCATTGCGAAGACCTCGACCTCTGGCTGCGGCTCGCCAGCGTGACCAAGCTGGGCAATATCCCCGAACGGCTTCTCCGCTATCGCCGATATCCCGGCCAGGTCTCCTCGCGCCATGCCACCGAGCAGCAGATCGGTACCGCCGTCGCTCAGGCCGCTTGGCGCGAGCGCAAGGCCGGACGTGCCGATCCGACCGAAACGCTCGACCGCCTCCCCCCTATCGACGACCTCGATGCGCTCTTCGGCCGTCCGGGCATCTCTCATCAGGTTCGCGAGCAAGTCGCATTGGGTCTGCGCTATTCGGCCAGCGCCATGCGGGACGAAGGTTTCGACCTGCTGGTTACACACCTGCGCGAAGGCGGTCGGCGCGACGGCATGTGGCGCACTGTCCTGCGCCTGCTGCGTTTCGGCGAGCCGCTGCGTGCGCTACGTCTGGCGGCAACGCTGACCAAATCGCAGGCCGCCTGAACCGGTGGCAGACGAATCCTCCTCGACGCCCGAGGCCGAACCGGACAACGGGCGCGGAACCGGCAGCGTGAAGTCTGCAGCGCTGTGGGCTGCGGCGAGCCAGTATTCGCAGTTCGCGCTGCAATTCATCACCTCGGTCATCATTTCGCGCTTCTTCCTGAAGCCCGAGGAGATCGGCCTGTTCTCCGTCGCGCTGGCGACCGCGATGATCCTGTCGATCATTCAGGACTTCGGGCTGACACGCTATCTGGGGCGCCATCCCACGGCGGACGAGGACACCGTCCGACATTGCACGGTTATTGCGGCCTCCTTCTCCTTCATCCTCGCCGCGCTGATCCTGGCCATCGCCTGGCCGATGGCCGCGTTCTATTCCGAACCGCGCCTGCTCCCGATCCTCGGCCTCATCGCCGCCTCCTATCTGCTCAATCCGTGGAGCATCGTTCCGGTCGCCCTGCTCTCGCGCAAGCTGGACTTTCGCGGGACGTTCATGGTCAACGCCTCGGGCGCGGTGGCCAACAGCGGGAGCGCACTGGCACTGGCGGCAATGGGATTTTCAGCAGAATCGCTCGCCTGGGCCATGATCGTGCAGGCCGCCGTGCGCGCGGTGATGGCCCAGATACTTCGCCCGACGCCGTTCACCTTCAAGGTGCGCCTCGCTCGCGCCAAGGAGATCATCGGTTTCGGCGCGAGCAGCGCGCTGCTCTATCTCTCGGGCGGGATCGGCATGCGCACGCCCGACCTTATCGTCGGCCGCATGCAGGGCATGAGCGCGGCGGGCCTCTATAGCCGCGGCGTCGCGCTGGCCGCTCAGTTACACTACCTCGTCGCCGGCGCCGTCGGCGCGATCTACTACCCGACTTTCGCGCGCCTGCGCGAGGAGGAAAAGGATCTGGGCCCCTACTACGAGCGCGTAGTCGCGGCGCACGGCGCGATCGTCTGGCCGGCCATGGTGCTGCTTGCCGTCCTTTCGCAGCCGGTGATCCTTCTGCTCTATGGCCCCAAGTGGGTCGATGCCGCTCCCCTGCTTGCCTATGTGGCGCTGGCGGAGTGCTTCTTCGTTGCCGTGCCGCTTCACATGGATCTTCCGATCCTGCTCGGCCGCCTGCGCCAGCTTCTCTATTTCAACCTTGCGGATACCGCCCTGTCTGTTGCCACACTCATGGCCGGCGCTGCCATCGGTGTGGAAGCGGCAGCTGCCTCGCGCATCGTCTACGGCTTGGGCTGGTTCCTTCTCTATGCCTTCTGGATGCAGCGTCTGGTCGGCTTCTCCTGGAGCAAGGTCCTTCGCATCTACACCGCCAGCCTTGGCGTCGCGCTGGTGACGATCATGCCGGCGCTCTATTCCGTGTTCGTCTGGCGCAGCCCCGGCACTCTGGGCTTCGTCGATTTCACTCTTACCGCGGCCGCCTCGGCGCTGGCATGGCTCGCCGCGATTTTCGCGCTGCGCCATCCGGCCCGCGAGGACCTTGTCGGCATGGCCCTCCACATCCTCGGTCCCTTGCGCGAGCGCCTCAAACTCCGCTTCGCCTGAAAGTGGCGCTCTTCCCGCAATTGTGATAATAATGTTTCACAAGGAAGAGCAGGTGCGTAATTCGCCTGCGGGAGAGGGATATGTCTGGAACCGCATTGGCCCTGGCTCTGCTGATTGCCGACCCGGTGATTCTGGGAAGCGAGCCGCTGGCGATCACCGAAGATACCGACATTGCCGGCGAAACCCTGCAGGGGCAGGCCGACCGCGATCAGCGCATGACCGTGGACGTCGCGGTTCAGGGCCACGGCCCCTATCGCTTTCTCATCGACACCGGATCCCAGCGCACCGTGGTCTCGACGGCCGTCGCCGGTAATCTCGGCCTGACTCTCGGACCGCGCGTGCGCATCGTCGGCATGGCCGGGCGCGATCAGGTCGACACGGCCCAACTGGACAGTCTCGATATCGGGAGGCAGTCTTTCTACGGTCTCACGGTGCCCTTGCTCGAAGACCGGCACATCGGCGCCGACGGCATCATCGGCACCGACAGTCTGCAACACCAGCGCGTACTGCTCGACTTCGCGAAGAACACCATCACCATTGGCGAGCGGCACGAACTGGGCGGAAACCGGGGATACGACATCGTCGTGCGAGCCCGCCGGCGTTCGGGCCGCCTGATCATGACCAATGCCGACATCGACGGTATTCGCGTGAATGTCGTCGTGGACACGGGGTCGAGCATAACCGTAGGTAACCGGGCGCTCCAGCGTGCGCTACGCGACAAGCAAATGGGCGAGGCTACCCTTTCCAGCGTCACCGGGCACACGATCTCGGCCAATATGGGTCTGGCGAACCGGCTCAATATTGGCCGGCTCAATGTCGACAACGTGCTGATCGCCTTTGCCGATGCGCCGGCGTTCAAGGAACTCAAGCTCGACAAGCGGCCTGCGATCTTTCTCGGCATGCGGGAAATCCGTGGGTTCAAGCGCGTCGCCATCGACTTCGATTCGCGCCAGATCCTGTTTGACCTGCCACAGTAGCCATCGCGGCGATTGTTTTACGCCGCGTCTGGCCTAAATAGCGCCGATGCCGCCAGATACAGCCGTTCACGATCCTAACGCCCGCCATGACGGGTGGCGCACCCTGCTGCGCTTCCTTCCCTACCTCTGGCCGCGCGACAACAAGGCCCTGCGCTGGCGGATCGTCGTCGCCTGCCTTTTCATCCTCGCCTCGACCGCCGCCCAGCTTATCCTGCCCTATCTGCTCAAGTGGGCGGTCGACGCAATGGGCGCGACGGGGCCCAAGCTGCTGCAACTGGCGATGTGGACCGTGCTTGGCTATGCCGCCGGCCGCTTCGCGCAGACCGCTTTCAACAACCTGCGCAATATCGTTTTCGAACGCGTCGGGCAGGATGCAACGCGGGCTCTGGCGGAAAACGTCTTCGGTCAGTTGCATCGGCTCTCGCTGCGTTTCCACCTCGGCCGGCGGACAGGAGAAGTCACCAAGACCATCGAGCGCGGCACCAAGAGCATCGACACGATGCTCTACTTCATGCTGTTCAACATCGCGCCGACCGTGCTGCAGCTTCTCGTCGTCGCGGTGATCTTCTGGCTGAATTTCGGCCCCGGCCTTGTCGCCGCGACCGCAGTGGCGATCGGCGCCTACATATGGGTAACCCGCACGATCACCGAATGGCGCACCAAGCTGCGCGAGCAGATGAACCGCCTGGACGGGCAGGCCCTCGCCCGCGCGGTCGACTCGCTGCTCAACTACGAAACGGTGAAATATTTCTCCGCCGAAGCGCGCGAAGAAGCCCGCTACGCGAACTCGACCCGCGCCTATGCGGAAGCAGCCGTGAAAAGCGAAAACTCGCTCGGCATGCTGAACATTGTGCAAGCCGTCGTGGTCAATCTGCTGATGGCCTTCGCGCTCGCCTGGACGGTGTGGGGCTGGTACCAGGGCAAGTACACGGCGGGCCAGCTCGTTTTCGTACAGACCTACCTTACCCAGCTGTTCCGACCGCTCGACATGCTTGGCATGGTCTATCGCACGATCCGCCAGGGGCTGATCGACATGGCCGAGATGTTCCGCCTCATGGACACCGATGTGGAGGTCTCGGACAAGCCCGGCGCGCCCGCACTGATCATTCGCCAGCCCTCCGTGGCGTTCGACAACGTGATGTTCGGCTATGACAAGGATCGCACGATCCTCAATGGGCTGTCCTTCGAGGTGCCTGCCGGCCGCAACTACGCCGTCGTCGGACCGTCCGGCGCGGGCAAGTCGACCCTCGCGCGCCTGCTGTTCCGTTTCTACGATCCGCAAAGCGGTCGCATCCTGATCGACGGGCAGGATATCAAGGAAGTCACTCAGGCCTCCGTGCGCGCGGCCATCGGCATCGTTCCGCAGGACTCCGTGCTGTTCAACGACACCATCGGCTACAACATCGGTTATGGCCGCGAAGACGCCACGCAGGCCGAAATCGAAATGGCGGCCCGAGGCGCGGCACTGATGGGGCTGATCGACCGGCTGCCCAAGCGCTTCGACACCGAAGTCGGCGAGCGTGGGCTCAAGCTATCGGGCGGTGAGAAGCAGCGCGTGGCAATTGCCCGTACGCTGGTGAAGAACCCGCCGATCCTCGTCCTCGACGAAGCGACCAGCGCACTCGACACCCGCACCGAGCAGGACATTCTCACGACGCTGCACCGCGTAGCCGAGCATCGCACCTCGATTTCCATCGCCCACCGCCTTTCGACCATTTCGGACGCGGACCGGATTCTCGTCCTGAACGAAGGCCGGCTCGAGGAAAGCGGCACCCACGGCGAGCTGCTGCGCTATGGCGGGCTCTACGCCGAAATGTGGTCGCGGCAGGCCGCCGAGGCCGAGGAAATGGGCGAAGCGGCAGAGTAGCGGCAAGCCGCTCCTGACCATCGACGGGTTGCGCGAAACGGCCCGATGAGGCATGAGCGCCCGCGTATTTTGCTGCGGGTGCGAAGACGCCTGCCTTTTTCCGAAATCGGCCGAGCCTGCATCTGCGCGTGGCGCGGCCCTATTGCGGCTGGACTGTGAGATGGCTTTTTTCAGCAACTTCCGAGAGGACTGGTTCGGAAACATCCGGGCCGACATTCTTGCCGGCATCGTCGTTGCCCTCGCCCTGATTCCCGAAGCAATCGGCTTCTCGATCATCGCCGGCGTCGATCCGGCCGTGGGCCTCTGGGCATCGGTTGCCATTGCCATCGTGATCTCGTTCACCGGCGGTCGCCCCGGCATGATCTCGGCGGCGACGGCATCCGTGGCGGTGCTGGTGATCCCGCTCGTGCGCGAACATGGCGTAGACTATCTGTTCGCAGCCACGATCCTCATGGGCGTTTTCCAGATTCTGGCCGGCCTGCTGCGGCTCAACCTCGCGATGCAGTTCGTGTCGCGCTCGGTGATCACCGGCTTCGTCAATGCGCTGGCGATCCTGATCTTCATGGCGCAGCTGCCACAGCTCATGGACGTGACCTGGCACACTTATGCGATGGTGCTGGGTGGCCTCGCGATCATCTACCTGTTCCCCCGGATCACCACGGCAGTACCCTCCCCGCTGGTGTCGATCATCGTGCTTTCCGCGCTGTCGATCGGTTTCGGGCTGCCGGTCCATACGGTGGCCGACATGGGCGAACTGCCCTCGGGCCTGCCCAGCTTCGGCCTGCCGAACGTGCCCTTGACTTGGGAGACCTTCCGGATCATCGCGCCCACCGCCGGCGCCATGGCCGCCGTCGGCCTGCTCGAATCGCTGCTGACCGCACAGATCGTCGACGACATGACCGACACCGATTCCTACAAGCGCTACGAGTGCCGGGGTCAGGGCATCGCCAATATCGTGGCGGCCATGTTCGGCGGCATGGGCGGCTGCGCGATGATCGGCCAGTCGGTGATCAACATCACTTCGGGCGGGCGCGGGCGCCTTTCCTCGTTCGTCGCCGGGTTTTTCCTCTTCATTCTGCTGGCCGTGCTTGGTCCCTACGTCGGACAGGTACCGATGCCTTCGCTGGTGGCGGTCATGATCATGGTGTCGATCGGCACGTTCTCGTGGAACTCGATCCCCAACTTGCGCCGTCACCCGTGGCAGAGCTCGGTCGTCATGATCACCACGGTGGTTGTCGTCGTCGCGACGCACGACCTCTCGCTGGGCGTCGGTGCCGGCGTGCTGCTCTCGGGCATCTTCTTCGCCCACAAGGTGCAGCGCCTGTTCCGCGTCGAACGCGAGATCAGCGCAGACGGCCGGACCGCGACCTACATCATCTCGGGCGAGATCTTCTTCGCCTCGGTCCACCGCTTCGTCGAGCAGATGCAGACCGATCAGGAAACCGCGCCCAAGGTCGTCATCGACATGACCCACGCGCACCTGTGGGACATTTCCTCGGTCGATGCGCTGGACAAGATCGTCGGCAAGCTCGCCAAGGGCGGCGCCGATGTGCAGGTTATCGGCTACAATCAGGCGAGCGCCGACATCGTCGACAAGTTCGCCCTGCACGACAAGACCGGCTTCGAACTGGGCACTGTGCCGCACTGAGCGGCAGGGAAAGCAAATCTCGCCTTTCCGATAGATTGGAAGGCGGGGCTCAACGAACCCCGCCTTCTTTTTGCGTAAAACCGTGCTTCAAACCGAATCCGGATAGACCGGCTTGATATCGACCGGGATCGAGCCCATCGATTCAATCGCCGCTTCGGCCTGCGGATCAAGCTTGGCCCACTTGGCCATGAAGGCCTTGGTGCCTTCGTAATCGCCCTTGGCCTGCAGCATCAGGATATCGTGCAGCAGGCTGCGCACGCCTGCCTCCATCTTCGCATCGTCGACCACATAGCGCTTGGTCGCCGGATCGTAGGTGAAAGCGCCATGATCACGCAGGTAGGCGTATTGCAGCGCGGCGCCCTTGCCATGAGCCTCGACCGCACCGAAGCGCACCGCGCGGAAGATGCCGGTGAAGTAGGTGGCGAACAGCTGCGGCTTCTCGGATGCCGGGATCTCACCCTTGTCCATCATCAGCAGGATGTTCCAGACACCAGCAACATCGGCCTTGGCCTCTTCCAGCGCCGAGCCCTCCTCCTTGAGCATCTTGTCGACGGTGGTCTTCTCGCCGTTCACCGTAATCGTGCCCGGCCCGAGGCTGTGCGACAGCTCGTGGAACAGCGTCTCGTACTGCATGTACTTCTTGGCCACGAGACCGGCCTGATCCGGCTTGAGCACGAGCGCGCCCATCGGCTTCAGGATACGCTCGAACTTGGCACCCAGCACGTTCGACAGGATCACCTTCTTCGCGCCCTTGGCCTCGCGCACGCGCTCGTCATTGGGCAGGTTGAAAGCGATGGTCTGCACGCCGGGTACGTTGTCGCCGCCGCCGTGGACCTGTTCGGCCACCGCGATAGGGCTGGCGAAACCGCGCTGGAAGTTCTTGTACTGATCCTCGATGGGCAGGTTCGCTTCCATGTCCTTGAGATAGTTCTTGTACTTGGCGAGCGCGGCGGACTCTTCCGGGTCCTTGAGCGTCACGAAGCTTTCAAACGCCGTCTTCGCGCCCATCAGGCGGTCGGTATAGACCTCGTAAGGCCCGATCGCGATTTCGATGGGGGTGTCCTTGAGGTCCATCCACGCCAGTTCGCTCTCGAAATAGTCGTCGTCGAGAAACGCCTTCGCCCGCAGGCTCAGGAATGTCTTGAGGCTGGGATTGCTGGTCCTGGCCGCGGCCTGTTCGAGAAGCTTGGCCGCCGGTTCCAGCCACTGCCGGTATTCCACCGAGTATGGCACGGCGACCAGTTTGTCCCCTTCCCGCTTCACCACGGTGTAGGGGCTGAGCAGTTCGTCCTTCTGATCGGGATGTGCCGCGATATAGGCCTGCAGTTCCTCGCGCGTCATGTCCGCGGGATAAAAGCCCGCCCCTTCGGGCATCGGCGTCGAACCCCAGAAGGGGTTCAATTCAGCCAGTGTGTCCCAAGGGCCGAAATTGCGGTCGAACATTTCGAGCAGAAGGTCGCGGTCCGCGCGGCGATTTACCGAGATCGCACGGCGGATCTGCGGGTTCTCGGCATAGCGCTGGCGCAGATAGACCTCGTCCAGCAGGTCCGACGCCTTGATCAGCAGGTTCACGACCTCGCGCTGTTCGGCATTGAGGAAGCCGGTTTCGACATCCATGTCGATCACCGCCAGCTTCGCCTTCTGCGCGGCAAGATTGTGGTCCGGTTCGGCCGGGGCCTCTGCCGGAGCCGCAGGCGCGGAGGCCACCTCCGAGGACGCCTGCGCACAAGCCGCGCTCGCCAACAGCAGCGCGGCAGAAGAAAGATATCGAGTGGTATTCATGGGGGGATATTCCGTCATATCAGCAATGACGGCACCCTAGCCCCCTGCCGCCCGGGTGCAAGCCCGGCAGCGGCACTGCTCCACGGCCTCAGAGCGGATCGAATTCCAGGTGCAGGCTCTTCAATGCGCGCAGCACGTAAGTCGGCTCGTACTCGAAATGCCGTGCGCCTTCGGGGCCATGGTGCGCTTCGGACAAGCGGATATTGCCCATTCGCGCGAGCAGCCGCTCGATGCTGGTCGCCACCTCGCGGCGGGCCAGCGGAGCGCCGATGCAAGTATGTGCGCCGCGCCCGAAGGCGAGGTGCTCCTTGAGCTTGGGGCGGTCCATGTCGAAGGTATGCGGATCGGGGAACCGGCGCGGATCGCGGTTGGCCGCCATGTGACTCATCAGGATCGGTGTGCCGGCCTTGATCTCCACCCCGCCCAGCGTCGTCGTCTTCTGGCAGATGCGTCCGCCGCTCTTCACCGAGCCGTCGTAGCGCAGCAGTTCCTCGATAAAGGTCTCGATCCTCTTCGGGTTCGCGCGCAGTTCCGCCTGAATGTCAGGTCTCGTCGCGATGACCTTGAAGCCGTTGGCCAGCAGGCGGTTAGTGGTATCCTGCCCGGCACCGAACAGGAACGCGGCCAGCCCGGTAACGTCCACCAGCGACGGCTTCGACCCATCGGGAAAGGTCGCCTGCGCCAGTTCGTTGAGAATGTCTTCGTGCGCCAGCAGACCGCGCAGGGGCGTGAGCAGCGGATGGTTGGCGATGCGCCGCCGGGCGATGAGGCCGAACAGATCCTTGCCCACCGGGACAAGGGGGTTCTTCATCATGTCTTCCTTGGTCGCATCCATCGGCACAGGTAGCGTGCCTTCGAGCAGACGCCGGCACTTTTCGCGCATCTTGTCCGACAGGCCGAGCAGATCGGAAATGACGAGCGCGCCGTAAGGCCCGCCGTACTGCCGCACGATGTCCACTTTGCCATCGGCGTGGAACTCGTCGATCAGACCTTCGGCCGTGGCCAGTAGCTGCGGCTGCAACTGCTTGAGGCGGCTGGGCGTAAACAGGCGCGAGAGCACCGAACGTAGGTCGGCATGCCGGTCTCCGCGCTCGGCAACGATCTGGTCGGCGAAATCGATATTCTTGCGCGCCGCCTCGAGTTCGTCGGTGATGTCGTCGCCCTTAGGCGTGAAGGGCAGTTCCACCAGACCGCCGGTGACGGCATTGATCTCAGAGAAATGCTCGGTGTCGAGCATCAGTTCGATGGTTTCTTCGTAGCCGACGACCGCCACGGCATCCCGATAGGGCAGCTTCACGACCGGCCCCTGTTGGCGAAGATAGTCGAAATAAGCGTGCGGATCGTCGACCAATGAGACGTCCGTGTACCAATCGGCGTTTTCGTAAGACACGCGCCCACTCTCCCGTACTTTATGATCCTTCGTGTATCACAAATACCGGCTCAGTCAATGTGCAGAGACGTGCTAGAGGCTCGGGTATGACACCCGTCGAACCCGTTCTCCCCCCTGCCCTCGATCTGATCGGGATTGCCGTTTTCGCGCTGACCGGGGCGCTGGTTGCCGCGCGCTTGCAGCAGACTTTCGTGACCGTCGCCTTCTTCGCGCTGGTGACCGGCGTCGGCGGGGGATCCTTGCGCGACCTGCTGATCGGCGCGCCGGTCTTCTGGGTGCACGATCGCACCGTAGCACCGGTATGTCTGGCCGTCGCGCTAGTGGCATGGTTCACACCGGTCCGCTGGTGGGAAGGCCGTTTGCTGGAATGGGCGGACGCGCTGGGCGTCGCCGTCTATTCGGTGCTCGGCACGATCAAGGCGCTGGCCTGGGGCGTGCCGATCGTTCCGGCCATCCTGATGGGCGTCGTCACCGGATGCGTCGGCGGCATCATCCGAGACGTTCTGGCGCACCAGCCATCCATCCTGATGCGCCCCGAACTCTATGTAACCGCGGCCGCGCTGGCGGCGGTGCTGGCCGCCGCCGGCATGACCCTGGGTCTGGCCCCCTGGCTTACCTGGGCTGTCGCCGTAGCCGGGGGCTTTGCGCTGCGCGGCGCGGCGATCCACTGGTCGCTGGGCCTGCCGGCCCACAAGGGGCCGAACTGACCTGCAGCGCTAGGTCAGCGCCCGCCCATCGACCGCCACCGAGCGGATCTGCCCGCTGTCATCGACACTACAGGCATAGCCGCGCCCGTCCTCGAGCTGGCCTTCGACGCTGTAGCGTTCACCATAGCGACGAACATTGTCGACCGAACCGATCCGGCGCTCGCCGCGCTCGAGTTCGTCGGCGCAGGCATCCACGGCCGCATCGAAGCTGCCGGAGGCGGCCTGCGGACCGCCGGGATAGCTGCTTTCGCCATAGGCCGGGGGCGGCGGGGCCTCGTCATAGCGGGCATCGCTCTCGTCGTAGGCGGGGCCGCCCGGATAGCGATACTGCTCGTCGCGAGCCTTATCGCGGTTGGACTTGCTGGCGGCGCTGGCGATGGCGGCAATGCCGCCGACGATCAGCAGGCCGGCAAGCACGTCGCCGCCGTCGATGCCGTTGTTGCGGTGATGGTGGTGGTGACGCCCCCAGCGATCATAACCGCGCGCGAACACGGGCGTTGCCGTCATCGAGAACGCAGCCAGAGCCGCAAGCGAAGCAGCGGTACGTGAGCGGAAGAATTTCATCGGAGACTATCCCACACCCGGCGCGCACAGTCCGCGCCGCCCATGATTAACAGACGTTAGGCGGCTCATGCTGTCTTCGGCATGAACCGCCTGAAGTCCCAGGCCCAATCAAAGACCGCGGATCCCCTTGAAGTCGAGATCGGCAACACGGCCGCGATAATCGACCTTGCAGGTAAACCGGCCCGAATCGTAGCCACGCACCGAGCGATTCCAGCCACGATGGTCGTTGTTCCATCCGCGGCCATAGCGCCGATCACCACTGCGCCAATGGCGACCCATCGTGTTCACGGCGATGCGGCCCTCGACCTTGTAGCCATAGCGCTTGCGGTCGACGTCGCGAATGTCGGTCACCTTCGCGCGGCCACCATAGCTGTAGCGGTTGACCGTGCGCGTGGCCGCGGCAACACACTGCTGGATCGCGCTGCGCGGATTGACACCCCGGCGATAGTCATAGCGGCCACGACGATTGTCGCGCCGGTCATAGCGGCCATCCCACCGACTATCGTAGCGATAGCGGTCACGGTCGTTGTTGCTGGCGGCGGCTGCGATGGCGGCAATGCCGCCGATCACCACGGCGCCGGCAATAACGTCGCCTGCGTCGACGCCGCCGCGATCGCGTGCCTGTGCCGGAGCGGCCGCCGAAACCGCCATGGCACCGGCGGCGGCGGTTCCGATCAGAGTCTTCGTAAAGGTCTGCATGGCTCTTGTTCCTCTCTACACCCGGAACGGAATGTCCCACGATGTTTCCCTTTTACCAAAGGGGCCGTGAGGTGAGCCTGAACCCTATCTACAGACACTATTCATATTAATTGGCATTTTTCTGAACGCCGCAGCTAGCGCGGCGAAAGCCCGGTCCACTGCGCCAGAAATGCCAGGATATCCGCGCCTTCCTCGATCGCCTTGTCCGTCGGTTTGCCCGAGCCATGCCCGGCGCGCGTCTCGATCCGGATGAGTTGCGGCTTGTCGCCAAGATCGGCGGCCTGCAGGGCCGCCGTGTACTTGAACGAGTGGCCGGGGACTACGCGATCATCGGTGTCCGCGGTGGTCACCAGGATCGCGGGATAGTCCACGCCGTCGCGGATGTTGTGATAGGGCGAATAGGACCGCAGCACCTTGAAGTCCGCCTCGCGGTCCGGATAGCCGTAGTCGTCCACCCAGTAGCGTCCGGCGGTAAAGCGGTCGAAGCGCAGCATGTCCATGACGCCGACTTGCGCTACGGCCGCCGCGAACAGGTCCGGCCGTTGATTGAGGACGGCACCGACCAGCAGCCCCCCGTTTGAACCGCCCTGAACGGCAAGGCCGTCCTTTTTGGCGATGCCCTGTTCGATCAGGAATTCGCCGGCAGCAATGAAATCATCGAAGACGTTCTGCTTGTTCTCACGGCGCCCGGCATCGTGCCATTCACGGCCATACTCGCCGCCGCCGCGCAGGTTGGCCAGCGCGAAGGCCCCACCCGCCTCGAGCCACGCCATGCGCGTTGCCGAGAAGCCGGGAGTGAGCGCGACGTCGAAGCCGCCATAGCCATATAGGAGCGTCGGCACCGGCGTACCCGCTTCGGCAACCGCCTTGCTGCGAACGATGAACATCGGCACGCGCGTCCCATCCTTCGAAGTGTAGAAGCGCTGCTCGACCAGATAGGCGTCGGGATCGTAGCAGAGGCTCGGCTGGGCGAACGGCTTGCTCTTTCCGGTCTCGATATCCATCCGGTAGATCGCTGCCGGGCAGTTGAAGCTGGTGAAGGCGAAGAAGGTTTCCGGATCGCCGGGCTTGCCGCGAAAGCCCGATGCCGTGCCGATACCGTTCAGCGCCAGCTTCCGCCCCGGAGAGCCGTCGAGCCCGATGATTTCGGCATGGCTGGCAGCATCGCGCATGTAATTGAGAACGAGCTGATCGCCGACGATCCCGGCGCGTTCGAGGATATCCTCCCGCTCGGGCACGAGTTCGTACCATTCGGGTGCATCCGCTTCCAGATCGATCGAGACGAGGCGGTAGCGCGGGGCGTCCTTGTTGGTAACGAACCACAGATAGTGCCCGGCCCCTTCGACGAGTTTCCAGTCGTCGGTAAACCCGTTAACCAGCGGCCGCGCCTTCCACCCGTCGCGCTTACGATGGGCGAGATCGATCACATGCACTTCATAGCGCGCATCGGTGCCGACATGGCTGGTGATTACCGCAAGCCGGCCGTCCTGTGTCACTTGCGCACTATGGCCATGGTCCGGGTGATCGGGCGTGGCGTAGACCAGCTCGTCCTGATCCTGCGAAGTGCCGAGGCGATGGAAATAGACCGCCTGATTATAGTTGAGCGACTGGAATGCGGCGCCTTCTTCCGGAGCGGGAAAGCGCGAATAGAGAAAGCCCTCCTCGCCCACCCAGGCCAATGCCGTGAACTTGGCCCAGCGGATCTCGTCGTCGAGCATTTCACCCGTCTTCACGTCGAGAACGCGCAGGATACGCCAGTCGGTGCCGCCGTCCTGCACGCTGTAGAGCAGGTAATGCCCGTTGTCCGACGGCTCCCACGCGTCGAGCGCGGTAGCGCCATCCTTGGCCCATGCGTTCGGATCGATCAGCAACTTCGGATCACCGCCCAGCCCCTTGCGTACGAAAAGCTGCGCCTGCGGCTGCAGCCCGGTGTTGCGCGTGTAGAAATAACGCTTGCCCGCCTTCACCGGCAGGCCGAAGCGCTCGAAGTCCATGAAGGCGCGGATCCGTTCGGCAAAATGCCCGCGCTGCGTCAGCCCGGCCAGATAGCTTTCCGTGACGGCGTTCTCGCTCGCGACCCAGTCGGCTACCTCGGGCGCGTTACGCACGTCGGCTTCGAGCCAGCGATAGGGATCGGCGATCTGTTCGCCGAAGTGGTCTTCGACGATGTTGTCGCGGCGGGTTTCGGGATAGTTGATTTCAGGCATGGGTTCAGCGGTAATGGCGGCCGAGACGGCCAGCCACAAGCCCCCGATCAGCGCCCGCAGGCGGAACATGCTTCTCTCCCAATGCAAAAGCGGCCGCGAGCCTAGCACTCGCGACCGCTTTTCGTAATCCTTGCGGATGCGCAGTTATGAGCTCAGGGCTCAGGCCTCTGCGTATTCCTCGGTCTCGGCTTCAACCGGACCCGAGTCCTGCCCCTTGGCATCGGTGTCGCGGTCGACCAGTTCGATGATCGCGATCGGGGCAGCGTCCGAAGCGCGGATGCCAGCCTTGATGATACGGGTGTAGCCACCGTTGCGACCGGCATAACGCTCGGCCAGAACGTCGAACAGCTTCTTCTCCTGCGTCTCGTCCATCAGGCGCGCGTGCGCGAGACGACGGTTCGACAGGCCGCCACGCTTGGCCAGCGTGATCAGCTTTTCGATGTAGGGGCGCAGTTCCTTCGCCTTGGGCGTGGTGGTCTGGATCTGCTCGTGCTTGATCAGCGCGGCTGCCATGTTGCGCAGCAGGGCGGCGCGGTGGCTCGAGGTGCGCTGCAGCTTACGCTGACCGTACTTGTGACGCATATTCGTTTCTCCGTTCGTAGGGGGCCCGTGTAAGGTAGCCCGATCCTGGTGGCCGTTTCAGGCCGCCACCGTCCGCCCAAAAGTTCGACCCGGTGCGAACCGGGTCGACAGATTGATCAGCCCAGCAGTTCCTGCTCCAGCTTCTTGGCCATCTCTTCGATGTTTTCAGGCGGCCAGCCCGGGATGTCCATGCCAAGGCGCAGGCCCATCGAGGAAAGGACTTCCTTGATCTCGTTGAGCGACTTGCGGCCGAAGTTCGGCGTGCGGAGCATCTCGGCCTCGGTCTTCTGGACCAGGTCGCCGATGTAGATGATGTTGTCGTTCTTGAGGCAGTTCGCCGAACGGACCGACAGTTCCAGCTCGTCGACCTTCTTGAGAAGGTAACGGTTGAGCTGGTTGGCATCGCTCTCTTCCGGAGCGGCGCCACCGGCAGCCACACCGACCATCGGCGAAGCGCCGACCGGGGCAATGTCCTCGAAGTGAACGAACAGCGCCAGCTGGTCCTGAAGGATGCGCGCGGCATAGGCCACGGAATCTTCCGGAGAGACGGTGCCGTCGGTTTCGACCGTGAGGCTCAGCTTGTCGAAGTCGAGCTCCTGGCCAATACGGGCGTTCTCGACCTTGTAGCTGACCTGACGCACCGGCGAGTAGAGCGAGTCGACCGGGATGAGACCGATCGGAGCGTCCACCGGACGGTTGCCGACGGCGGGCACATAGCCCTTGCCGGTGTCGGCGGTCAGTTCCATGTTGAGCGTCGCACCCTCGTCGAGGTGGCAGATCACGAGGTCCTTGTTCATGACCTCGATGTCACCCGAAACGGCGATGTCGCCAGCCTTCACCTCGGCCGGGCCGGTGGCGGAAAGCTGAAGACGCTTGGGGCCTTCGCCCTGCATCTTGAGCGCGATCTGCTTGACGTTCAGAACGATGTCGGTGACGTCTTCACGCACGCCGGCAAGCGACGAGAACTCGTGAAGAACATTCTCGATCTTGATCGAGGTAATCGCCGCGCCCTGAAGCGAAGACAGAAGAACGCGCCGCAGCGCGTTGCCGAGCGTAAGACCGAAGCCGCGCTCGAGAGGTTCGGCAACGAAGGTCGCCTTGAGCTTGGGGTCTGGTCCCGGCTTGATCTCAAGGCTGTTCGGCTTCTTGAGTTCCTGCCAGTTCTTGATGTTGACAGTCATGGACTTCCCCTGGGATTTCGATGGCGGTTACATCCCAAAGCCTGGTGGAAAGGCCCGGGATGTTCCGAAATAACCGAGCAACGACCGGTTCGTTGCTCGGCAAAGACTCGATCAGACGCGGCGGCGCTTCGAGGGACGGACGCCGTTGTGTGGAATCGGCGTAACGTCGCGGATCGAGGTAATGGTGAAGCCCACGGCCTGCAGAGCACGAAGCGCACTCTCGCGGCCAGAACCGGGTCCCTTCACCTCGACTTCCAGGGTGCGCACGCCGTGCTCGGCGGCTTTCTTGCCCGCGTCGTCGGCTGCGACCTGGGCCGCATAGGGAGTCGACTTGCGGCTGCCCTTGAAGCCCATCATGCCGGCCGAGGACCACGAAATCGCGTTGCCCTGGGCGTCGGTGATGGTCACCATGGTGTTGTTGAAGCTGGCATTCACATGCGCGATGCCACTGGTGATGTTTTTGCGTTCGCGGCGCTTAACGCGCTGAGGTTCGCGTGCCATATCCGTGTATCCTGTCGATAAATCGCTGCAAAGACCGATGACCGGCCGAGCGGCTTACTTCTTCTTGCCGGCGATCGGCTTGGCCTTGCCCTTGCGGGTGCGCGCATTGGTGTGCGTGCGCTGGCCACGAACCGGGAGGCCCTTGCGATGACGCAGGCCGCGGTAGCAGGCGAGATCCATCAGGCGCTTGATGTTCATCGCGGTTTCGCGACGAAGGTCACCTTCGACCAGATGTTCGGAATCGATGGTTTCGCGGATCTGCAGGACTTCGGCGTCCGACAGGTCCTGAACGCGGCGGGCGTGGTCGATGCCGAGCTTGTCGGCAATTTCGACGGCCTTGGTGCGACCGATACCATGGATATACGTAAGCGCGATGATAACGCGCTTGTTGGTGGGGATATTTACCCCGGCAATACGAGCCACTTAAATCTCCATGCTCCACAGAGGCACATGCGACATGGCCCCCATCTCAACGCTGACACCCGGTAGCCATGAAACGGCAACAGACCAGTTAGGCTTCTCAGGCTGCGCTGAAATGCACATACGCCTGGGCCAACCGGCTTGCCGAAGCTGACGAGTGAAGGGCGCGCTTAGAATGATTCGCAGGGGGTGTCAACGCCCGGCGAGCCAGAAAACGCTCACTGGCCGAGAGGGGCCGCGAGCTTGTCAGCACGTATGAGCAAACTTTAACGCAACTCGGGGCCGCAGTCAAAACAACCCGCCGCATCACCGCCGCTTAACGACCGATGACCTCGTTGCCTTCGATTTCAGGAGGGATCTCCTGAAGGGGGAGAACGCCGGGAATCGTCCCCTTGCCTTCGGGTACCTCGGCCTGCTGCTCAGACCCTGGCTCGGAAAGCGGGAATGCCGCATCGAAAGCGCCGCCGAACTTGGAGACATAGCCCTTGAGCTGTTCGCCAAGCATACCATCCACCGATCCGGCGAGCTTTTCGAATGCCGAGCGCGAATACCCACCGACCACGTACTCCAACAGGATCTGCGTTCGGCTGCCCTCGCCTTCCGGCTTGAGCTGGATGGTCATGGTGCCGTTGAGCGCCTCGCCCTGCAGAGGCCCGAGTGCGCCCACCATGCGCAGGACTCGCTCCTGCTCGATGTAGACGACACGCATGTGCTCGACGCTGCCGCGCGGCGCCGCCCGCGGCGAGGTCTTGTTGGGAAGCACTTCGCAGAAGCATCCGCCGGCACGCGGCTCTATCGAGAGATTGGCCGCGTCGCCGGACCAGGTGTGGTTCGAATCCCACCACTCGGAGGGCTTGATCAGAGTCGCCCAGGCCTCATCGGGAGCAACGGAAACTTCGACGACCTGCTGAACGACGAAACCGCGATCCGATACACTCGCCACCTTGCCAACCGCCGGGACGGAAAGCCCGGCCATTGCACCGGCAGCGATACCGCCCAGCAGCATCTTGCCCACACAGCGTTTCATCGGAATCATCTCCGGCTCCCTCGATCTATCCAGCATTCACCGCCGACCTGACGCGACCGACGACGCGTACGTCAGGAAGCGAGGATCGCCTCGATCGAAGCGGTAACCTCGTCCATCTCGGCCATGCCATCGACCTTGCTCACGATCCCGCGCGCCTCGTAGATCGGCAGGATCGGTGCGGTCTTGGCGCGATACTCGGCCATGCGGGTACGTACGGTTTCGGCGTTGTCGTCCGGCCGGCGCTTGAATTCCGCCCCCCCGCACTTGTCGCAGGTACCGGGAATCTTCGGCTGCTCGAACTTGTCGTGGTAGCCCTTGCCGCAAGTCGCACAGGTAAAGCGCCCGGTAATGCGCTCAACCAGCGCCTCCTCGTTCACGCCCAGCTCGATCACGCGATCGAGCTTACGATCACGCTCGGCCAAAATGGCGTCGAGTGCCTCGGCCTGCGCAGCGGTTCGCGGATACCCGTCGAAGATGGCGCCGACATCGGGGCCCATCGCATCGAGCTCGTCGCCGATCAGCGCCGAAACGATCGCATCGGAAACCAGTTCACCGCGATCCATCACGGCCTTGGCTTCAAGCCCGGTGGGCGTTCCCGCCTTGACGGCGGCACGAAGCATGTCGCCGGTGGAGAGCTGGCGCATGCCGTGCTTCTCGACCAGACGCTGGGCCTGGGTTCCCTTACCGGCCCCTGGCGGCCCCAGCAGAATGATATTCACGCTTTACCCCTCAATATACCCTATCGCCCCAGCTGAGCCCCAACGGCCTCAGCGCATGCGACCTTTCAGTTTCGCCTTCTTGATAAGGTCACCGTACTGGTGCGCCAGCAGGTGCGACTGAATCTGCGTAATCGTATCCACAGTCACGTTGACGACA
Organism: Novosphingobium indicum; assembly: GCF_014645195.1. GTDB lineage: Bacteria > Pseudomonadota > Alphaproteobacteria > Sphingomonadales > Sphingomonadaceae > Novosphingobium > Novosphingobium indicum. The sequence goes on from NZ_BMLK01000009.1 coordinate 19,259, forward strand.
ATCAGCAAACTCGTGCCACCCATGAACAGGAGCGGCAAGCCCGTCATCGACAGGAAGTACTCAGGAACCGTGCAGACGATGGTCAGGTAGATCGCGCCGATCACGGTCACGCGGGTCAGCACATAATCGAGATAATCGGCCGTGCGCGCGCCCGGACGGATACCGGGGATGAAGCCACCGTTCTTCTTCAGGTTTTCGGCAGTCTCCTCCGGATTGAAGACGACAGCCGTGTAGAAGAAGCTGAAGAAGATGATGCCGGCTGCGTAGAGCAGCATGTAGAGCGGCTTGCCGTGGCCCAGGTACTGGTTGAGCGAGATGACGAAGGAGCCCATCGTCGAATCCGGGCTCAGCGAATTGCCCGCGAACTGCGTGATTGTCAGCGGCAGCAGCAGCAGCGAGCTCGCGAAGATCGGCGGGATAACGCCGGCCGTATTGAGCTTGAGCGGCAGATGGCTGCGATCCGCCTGCATCATGCCGTTCTGCGTCGCACGCTTGGGATACTGGATCAGCAGGCGGCGGGTAGCCCGCTCGAAGAAGCAGATCAGCAGGATCATAGCCACGATCAGCGCGATCAGGCCGATGATCAGCACCGAGCCGGTGTCGCCTGCACTGTAGGCCTGGCCGAGATTGGCGGCGAACGTCGGCATCTGGGCGACGATACCCGCCATGATGATCAGCGAGACGCCGTTGCCGATGCCGCGCGAGGTGATCTGCTCACCCAGCCACAGCAGGAACATGGTGCCGCCGACAAGCGAGATGACCGCGCCGATGCGGAACACGTAGCCGGGATCGACCACGGCCTGCATGCCGCTGGAGGCACCGTAGGCTTCGAGGCTCACAGCCAGGAAGTAGCCCTGCAGCGCGCAGAGCCCCACCGTGCCGTAGCGCGTGTACTGGTTCAGCTTCTTGCGGCCGGCCTCGCCTTCCTTCTTCAGCGCCATCAGCGCCGGATGAAGCGAAGCGGCCAACTGCACCACGATCGAGGCGGTAATGTAGGGCATCACGCCGAGCGCAATCAGGCTCATGCGCGAAAGCGAACCGCCCGAGAACGTGTTGAACAGATCGAGGATACCGCCCTGCGTCTGCGAATAGAGCGATTCGAGAATCAGCGGGTTCACACCCGGCAGCGGCACGAAGCTCAGAAAACGGAAGACGATCAGCGCACCGATGGTGAACCAGATGCGCTTCTTGAGCTCGGTAGCCTTGGAAAAGTTGGCCAGGCTGAGCGAGCTGGCGATGTTGTCGGCGCGGGAAGCCATGACTTGGGAAATGCCTCGAATTATCTTGTCGGATTCGCCCTTAGCGACTGGCGTCTGCCTTGTCGAACCCCGGAACGGAACTGGCCATATAGACATTCGTGGAATGTCCGAAAGACCTGTACCCTGAAAAGCACAAGAGGGCGAAGCGCCTGGCGCCCGCCCTCTTGCCTAATTCGGTCTAACCACGCGGGCTCAAGCCTCGGCGGCTTCCTTGGCGGGAAGCGTCACCGAACCACCGGCCTTCTCGACCGCAGCCACGGCGCTCTTGGAAGCACCGGCAACGTTGAACGCAACCTTGGCGGTCAGTTCACCCTTGGCGAGCAGACGCACGCCGTCCTTGCCACCACGGGCAAGACCGGCCGCCTGCAGAGCCGCGTGATCGACGGTGCCCGAAGTTTCGAGCTTGCCGGCGTCGATCGCCTTCTGGACCATGCCCAGGTTCACTTCGGCGTAGTCCTTGGCGAACTTCTTGTTGTTGAAGCCGCGCTTCGGAAGACGCATGTGGAGCGGCATCTGGCCGCCCTCGAAGCCGTTGATCGAGACGCCCGAACGTGCCTTGGCACCCTTCTGGCCCCGGCCACCGGTCTTGCCCTTGCCCGAGCCGATGCCACGGCCGATACGCATGCGGCGGTGACGGGCACCGGAATTGTCGCGGATTTCATTCAGTTTCATAGTCTGCACTCGCTTTCGCTTTTAGTCGCGCTTGAAAGGAAGCGGCGCCCCTAGCGGATGCGCAGGCGATTGTCACGCCCCCTTTTCACCGATTCTCCGAGCCGCTACGCCTGTATCCTCCTTGCAGGCTCTTCCGGAGACCGTTCCCTTGCCCCTGACCAAAGCCGGCCGAATGGCCGAGGGCGCCTTCGGCATCAGCCCCCTGCTCCTGTTGCTGCTTGCCGCGGTGGCGCTCAGGGCCAGCACCTTCGGCGATCCCAATGTCGGCGGGGACGAGACCTTCTACCAGACTGTCGGCATCGCCATGCATCATGGGGCGGTGCCCTACGTCGATGTGTGGGATAGGAAGCCATGGGGGTTGTTCTTCCTTTTCTACCTGATCACCGGCATTTCCTCAGCCCCTGCAGGGTATCAGCTGATCGCGACCGGATTTGCCGCTGCAACAGCCTGGATCATCGGACGCATCGCGATTCGCTGGACGGACCGGCAGGGAGCGCTTCTCGCCGGCCTCGCCTACCTGGTCTTCCTGATCCCGTTTCAGGGGTACGGCGGCCAGAGCCCGGTTTTCTATAACCTGTTTATTGCGACTGCGGCCTTGCTGGTGCTGCGAGCCACTCCCGGCTTGCGCAACGGCGACGTCGACTGGCGATCTCATCTGGCAATGCTGCTTGCGGGAATTGCCATCACCATGAAGACGACCGCCTTCTTCGAGGCCGCATTCCTCGGACTATGGTGTTCTACCGCGCTTCTGACGGCGCCTTGGGCGAAACGCCCGCCGGGGCGCACGATAGTGGCCTGGGCGCTGCTCGGCGCCGCCCCCGCCTTGCTGATTGCCGCAGGATACGCGCTTGCGGGATACTGGTCGATCTACTGTACCGCGATGGTGACTTCGAACTTCACCAAGTCGCCCGACTTGACATCTTCGGCGATCCGATTCGCCATCATGTTATCGCGGATGGCGCCGCTGCTGATCGTGGCCGTGCTTTCGCTTCCGGAAACACCCGGCAACCGCCGCAGCTTCATGCTGCTATGGCTTCTGGCTGCATTCGTGGGAGTCGCGTCGGTTCCGCACTTCTTCATGCACTATGGCCTGCCGGTGCTCGTTCCCGTCAGCGTCGCCGCCGCAGCCTTTCTCGGCCGCAAGTGGCTAGGCCCGATCGCCTTCATGGTGATGGCATGGTTCGCGCTGCACGACAGCCAGGTCCTCGATTTCGATCACGCGCGGCGCTCACAGGCCGCATTCGATGAACTGACGCAGGCGATCCGGGACCACGACGATGGCGGCCCGCTCTTCGTGTTCGACGGCCCGCACCAACTCTATACGATGACGGACAAGCCCTTCCCGACACCGCTCGTCTTTACGGCCCATCTCGGGCACCTGATGGAGAGGGACGTCAGCCATCTCTCGACACTTGGAGAGGTGAAGCGCGTGCTCGCCATGCGGCCGAGCACGATCATTGCTGCCCCCCAGCCCCGGCAGGGCCCGCCGAACCTTGAGACGGACAATCTCGTCCGCGCCTATTTCCATGCCCATTGCAGGCGGGTCGCACGGGTCGACACCCCCGACTGGCTCAATGAAAGCATCATCGACGTCTGGGCCGACTGCCGCACAGGCAAGACCGCGTCCGTTTTACCCTGACGGCGAACGCGAAACGTCCGAGTTTACTTTCCGCCGAAGCCCACAAGCAGCTTGGCGCTCTCCGGCACGGTGACGCCGAAAGCATCGCGCGCGGGAGCCCACTGGACGATATCCACCGCAAGGCCGCACAATTCCTCGCCGAACTCGGGAATCTCCGCCTCGGGTTCAAGTTTGCACGACACCGAGTTCCCCTTGTCGTCGATCTCGAACAGGACGTTGTGCCGTGAGAAGTTCTGCCGGCGAAGCTGCTCGGCGTAGCGCTCCTTCAACTCGGTCAGAGCGTGATTGAGCTCCTGCAGGCTCTTGTCGTCCCAGCTCGGGTTCTGGCGCAGGCTGGCAAACTGCTCCTCGGTCACCAAGGGGCGCAGACGGCGGATCATGCCAGACCAACGCATGATACGGGCAACCTGCAGCGGCGATTCGCGGTCGATCGCGGTCTGACACGCGGCACCCGTCGGATTCGCATCGGCCCGCAGCAGCGCCTCGGCTGCCGGCCAGCGGTGATAGGCAATGGCCCAGGCCAATGGCGTCATGCCGAACATGTCCGGCGCATTCACGTCCTGATGATCGCGCCGGATGAGAACGTTGATATCATAGACCGAACCGCGGCGCGCGGCTGCCCCCAGCCCGTAGGACATGCGCGCAGGCCCAAGCTCAGCAAAGCCGAACGGCAGTTCTATCCCGCTCGTCGCCGCATCCGAGAAGTCCGGCTTGGGCCCTGCCTTTTCGACGCTGCGGCAAACATCGGCATAGGGATATCGTACATCGGAAAAGACAGCCGCATTATAGCGGCGCCCGAAATCGGTGACCTTATCATCGGGGCCCCGACCCATCGCTGCAGCCTCGTCGGGCACATAGGCGATGGCACGCACCATCCACGGCTTCAGGCCACCCAGAACCCGGCATTCCGCGCCGTATAGCTCCGTCGAAACGCCGTCCGGCGTGGTTGCGGCAGCAAGGCGGTAGTCGCCGGCATCGAGCGCCTTGCGGGCCTCGACGACAGGATCCGGTTCGGAATGAGTGGCGAGCGCCTTGAACAGCGCCTCGTCGGACTCGCGCATTGCGGCAAGAATAGCCGGGTCCGCGCGCCGGTCTCCGCAATGGGCAACAGCCGCTCCGTCTGCGTTGACGTTACCCGTCGTGGCATGCGGCGAACAGCCCGCCACCGCTACAAAAGCCAGGATCGTTCCTGCCAGTCCGCTGAACTTCAAGACCTGCTCCACCGTGGAAGTCGGGCACCGCGCATAGCACAGCCGCGCAACGGGAAAAGGGCGCAATGCCCTGCTATCCAACGCGAAAGGCCCCGGCGTTTCCACCGGGGCCTTTCTGATAGTGTGTCGATGCCGAAAGGCTCAGTCGACGACCGCAACCATGTGCGGCAGCTTGGAAATGGCACCGCGGACTTCCGCAGTGTCTTCCAGTTCGACGACCTTGTGCATCTTGCCCAGACCGAGACCGATGAGGATCTTCTTCTGGCTTTCCGGGCGACGGATCGGCGAACCGATCTGCTTGATCTTGATCTTGGCCATGATCGATTACTCCACGATGGCTTCGGCAGCGGCTTCCGCCTCTACCTCGCTGGCGCCACCACGACCGAGCAGGTCAGCGACCTTCTTGCCGCGACGCTGGGCAACCGACTTCGGCGAAGTCTGGTTGGTCAGCGCGTCGAAGGTGGCGCGGATCATGTTGTACGGGTTCGAGGTGCCAACCGACTTGGTCACGACGTCAGCGACGCCCAGGCTCTCGAACACGGCGCGCATCGGGCCGCCGGCGATGATGCCGGTACCGGCAGGCGCCGTACGGACGTTCACCTTGCCGGCGCCGAAGTGGCCACGACCGTCGTGATGGAGGGTGCGGCCCTCCTTCAGAGCGACGCGGATCATCTTCTTCTTGGCCGAAGCCGTCGCCTTGGTGATCGCCTCGGGAACTTCGCGAGCCTTGGCGTGACCAAAGCCGACGCGGCCCTTGCCGTCACCCACGACGACCAGAGCAGCGAAACCGAAGCGCTTACCGCCCTTGACGGTCTTCGAGACGCGGTTGATGTGAACCAGCTTCTCGATCAGCTCCTCGCCGCCATCGTCGTCGCCGCCACGGCCACCACGACGATCGTCACGACGGCCACGGCCACCACGGTCTCCGCGACCACGGCCGCCACGGTCTCCGCGACCGCCACCGCGACCCTCACGGGCCTCCGGCTGCGCCTGCGGTTCACCGCCCTGCGGGTGCTCAGCTGCGATCGGCTGTTCGGGGTTGGTGTTTTCTTCTGCCATGATCAGAACTCCAGCCCGCCTTCACGGGCGGCATCGGCCAGCGCCTTGACGCGGCCATGGAACAGGAAACCGCCGCGGTCGAACACCACCGAGGTAACGCCCGCCTTCTTGGCGGCCTCGGCAAGTTCCTTGCCTACGCGGGTAGCGGCGTCGACGTCCGTGCCCTTGGCACCAAGCGTGTTGGCGGCGGCGACGGTACGGCCCTGCGCATCGTCGATGATCTGCGCATAGATGTGACGGCCGGTGCGGTGCACCGAGAGACGGGGACGTCCACCGGCACGCGCACGCAGAGCGGTGCGGACACGCCGGCGACGGCGTTCGAAAAGGGAAAGCTTTGCCATTACTTCTTCTTCCCTTCCTTGCGGAAGATGTACTCGCCGCGGTACTTGATACCCTTACCCTTGTAGGGTTCGGGCTTGCGCCAGCGACGAATTTCGGCAGCGAGCTGGCCGACCTTCTGCTTGTCGATACCGGAGATCTCGACCGTGGTCTGATCCGGCGTCTTGATCTCGATGCCTTCCGGCACGGCGATGTCGACATCGTGCGAATAGCCGAGCTGCAGCTTCAGGGTCTTGCCCTGCATCTGCGCACGGTAGCCGACGCCCTTCATCTCGAGGACCTTCGAGAAGCCCTCGGTGACGCCTGCAACCAGGTTCGAGACCAGCGTACGCTGCATGCCCCAGTGGCTGCGCGCCTTCTTCGACTGGTCGACCGGCTTCACGGCGATCGAACCGTCCTCGACGGTGTAGTTCACCAGCTCGGACAGGCCCATGGTGAGAGTGCCCTTGGGGCCCTTCACGCTCAGCACGCCGTTGTCGATATTGGCAGTGACCCCACCAGGGATCGCTACCGGCTTCTTGCCGATGCGGCTCATTAGAACACCTCCGCCAGCACTTCGCCGCCGACGTTTTCGGTACGCGCTTCGGCATCCGAGAGCACGCCCTTGGGCGTCGAGACGATGGTGATGCCAAGCCCGTTGCGCACAACCGGGAGTTCCTTGGAACCCGAGTAGACGCGGCGGCCCGGCTTGGAGACGCGGGCGATGTGCTTGATAGCGGGCTCGCCCTCGAAATACTTCAGCTCGATCCGCAGCTGCGGATGGGCACCGGTGGCATCATCGCTGAAACCACGGATATAGCCCTCGCGCTGGAGAACCTCGAGCACGTGTGCACGCAGCTTGCTGGCGGGGGACAGGACGGAGTCCTTCTTCGCCTGCTGGCCGTTGCGGATGCGGGTGAGCATATCACCCAGGGGATCGGTCATAGCCATGCTTCGTAATCCCTTACCAGCTCGACTTGGTCACGCCGGGGATCATGCCTTTGTTGGCAAGATCGCGCAGCTCGATGCGGCACAGGCCGAACTTGCGGTAGTAACCGCGCGGACGACCGGTCGTGGCGCAGCGGTTGCGAACCCGGGTCGGGTTGCCGTTGCGGGGGATCTCGGCCAGCTTCAGACGGGCAATGAGACGCTCGGATTCGTCGAGCGATTCATCGTCAGCGATCGCCTTGAGGCGCGCGTACTTGCCTGCATACTTCTTGACGAGCTTCTTGCGACGCTCATTCTTGTTCACGGAACTCAGTTTCGCCATGGACTTAAGCTCTCTTCCTCAGCGGCGGCTCACGCCGCTTCCTTCTGTTCCGACTCTTCAGCCGGGAACGGGAAACCAAACAGACGCAGCAGCTCGCGCGCTTCGTCGTCGGTCTTGGCGGTGGTGGTGACGATGATGTCCATGCCACGCACCTTTTCGATCTGATCGTAGCTGATCTCAGGGAAAATGATCTGTTCCTTGAGACCCATCGCGTAGTTGCCACGACCGTCGAACGACCTCGGGTTCAGACCACGAAAGTCGCGGATGCGGGGCATTGCGATGGTGACGAGACGATCGAGGAACTCGTACATACGCTCACGGCGCAGGGTAACCTTGCAACCGATCGGCATGCCTTCACGCAGCTTGAACTGCGCGATCGACTTGCGGGCACGAGTGATCACCGGCTTCTGGCCCGAGATGGCTTCCATCTCGGCTGCGGCGGTCTGGACCTTCTTCTTGTCCTGGCTCGCCTCGCCGACGCCCATGTTGAGCGTGATCTTCTCGATCTTCGGCACTTCGAAGCGGTTCTTGTAACCGAACTTCTCGGTCATGGCTTGGACGATCTCGTCGTCGTACTTCGCCCGAAGGCGTGCGGTGTACTTCTCAGCCATCGATGGTCTCCCCGGACTTCACGGCCACTCGGACCTTCTTGCCGTCCTTGACTTCGAAACGGACTCGGGTCGGCTTGCCGTCCTTGTCCGCCACGGCGACCTTGCTGATCGCCATCGGAGCCGGCGTACGGTCGATGCCACCCTGCGGGTTCATCTGGGTCGGCTTGCGGTGCTTGGTCGCGACGTTGACGCCCTCGACCACGACCTTGCCGTCCTTCGGCATGACCTGGAGGACGGTTCCGGTGCGGCCCTTGTCCTTGCCGGACAGGACGACGACCGAGTCACCCTTCTTGATCTTCGCAGCAGCCATTACAGCACCTCCGGAGCAAGCGAGATGATCTTCATGAAGCCACGGCCGCGCAGTTCGCGGACGACGGGGCCGAAGATACGAGTGCCGATCGGCTCCTCGCTCTTGTTGATGAGCACCGCAGCATTGCTGTCAAAGCGGATCACGCTGCCGTCGGGACGGCGCACGTCCTTCTTGGTGCGCACGATCACCGCACGGTGAACGTCGCCCTTCTTGACGCGAGCGCGCGGCTGCGCCTCCTTTACCGACACCACAATGATGTCGCCGACGCCTGCGAAACGACGCTTGGACCCGCCCAGTACCTTGATGCACTGGACGCGCTTTGCGCCGCTGTTGTCCGCGACGTCGAGATTGGATTGCATCTGGATCATCGATCCGGTTCCTTCTCAACTGGCTTGCCGGAACCAGTCCGGCAGTTCCAAAAAACGTCTACTTAGTTCGAGGCACCCTCGACTTCGAGGTTCGCTTCGAACGCCACGCCCTTGCCGGCCTGAAGGCGATCCAGGACGCGGAACGTCTTGGTCTTCGAGATCGGCTTGGTTTCCTCGATGCGGACACGCTCACCGGTGCGGTAGGCATTGTCTTCATCGTGGGCGTGGTACTTCTTCGAGCGGCGGATGATCTTCCCGTACAGGGGGTGCTTCACCTTACGCTCGACGAGCACGGTAACGGTCTTGTCGGTCTTGTCGGAAACGACGGTACCGATCAGAATACGCTTGGGCATCGTGTTTCCTCCTTACTTCGCCGCAGCCGAACGCTCAGCCTGGAGCGTCTTGATGCGGGCGATGTCGCGACGGACCTGCTTGATCCGGGCCGGGGCTTCGAGCTGGCTCGTAGCGGCCTGAAAACGCAGGTTGAACTGCTCGCGCTTGAGGTCGGCCAGCTCGGTCGAGAGCTGGTCGTCGGTCTTGGCGCGAAGGTCTTCGATCTTGGCGGCCATGATTAACCCTCCAGGTGCGAGGTGTCGCCGAGACGGGCAACGACCTTGGTCTTGATCGGCAGCTTCATCGCAGCGCGGCTGAACGCTTCTGCAGCGAGCGGACCGGCAACGCCGTCGAGCTCGAACAGGATGCGGCCGGGCTTCACACGGGCAGCCCAGTATTCGACCGAACCCTTGCCCTTACCCTGACGGACTTCGGCAGGCTTCTTCGAAACCGGCACGTCCGGGAAGACGCGGATCCAGAGGCGACCCTGGCGCTTGATGTGACGCGTGATCGCGCGGCGAGCCGCTTCGATCTGGCGGGCGGTGATCCGCTCGGGCTCAAGAGCCTTGAGGCCGTACGATCCAAAGTTCAGATCGGTGCCGCCCTTGGCAGCGCCCTTGATCTTGCCCTTGAACGCCTTGCGGAACTTGGTTTTTTTCGGTTGCAGCATGGTGCTTACTCTATCCTAAGCCTCAACGCGCCGGGCGGACGCCGGAGGTCTGAGCCTCCATCATCAGCCGGTCCTGCGCCGTCGGGTCGTGGCCGAGGATCTCACCCTTGAAGACCCAGACCTTGATGCCAATGATGCCATAGGCGGTCAGCGCCTCGGCTTCGGCGTAGTCGATGTTGGCACGCAGCGTGTGGAGCGGAACGCGGCCTTCGCGATACTGCTCGACACGGGCGATTTCAGCACCGCCGAGACGGCCGCCGCACATGATCTTCACGCCTTCGGCGCCAAGACGCATGGCCGACTGCATCGCGCGCTTCATCGCCCGGCGGAACGCCACACGGCGGATCAGCTGGTCGGCAATGCCCTGAGCGACGAGCTTGGCGTCGATTTCCGGCTTGCGGATCTCGACGATGTTCAGCTTCACTTCGCTTTCGGTCATCGCAGCGAGCTTCTTGCGAAGCTTCTCGATGTCGGCGCCCTTCTTGCCGATGATGACACCCGGACGGGCGGCATAAATCGACACGCGGCACAGCTTGGCGGGACGCTCGATCACCACCTTCGAGATAGCCGCCTGCGGCACGCTCTCGATGATGAACTTGCGGATCTTGAGGTCTTCCTCAAGAAGCTTGCCGTAGTCCCGGCCTTCCGCGAACCAGCGGCTGTCCCAGGTACGGTTGATCTGCAGACGCAGACCGATCGGATTGCTCTTATGACCCATGGATCAGGCCTCCTCGACTTCGCGAACGACGATCCGCAGGCGTGAGAACGGCTTGAGGATCCGGGTGGACTTGCCGCGACCACGAGCGTGGAAGCGCTTCATGGTGATCGACTTGCCGACCGAAGCCTCGGCGACGACCAGTGCGTCGACGTCGAGGTTGTGATTGTTTTCCGCATTGGCGATCGCCGAAGCGAGAACCTTGCGGGCGTCCTGGGCCATCGCCTTCTTGGAGAAAGCGAGGATGTTCATGGCTTCCTCGACCTTCTTGCCGCGGATCAGGCCAGCGACGAGATTGAGCTTCTGCGCCGAACCACGGATCGTGGTGCCGACCGACAGGGCCTCCTTCTCGCCGACACGGCGCGGTGCTGCCTGCTTGCTCATTAGCGCTTGCCCTTCTTGTCGGCGACGTGGCCGGGGAAGGTGCGCGTGGGCGCAAATTCACCGAGCTTGTGACCGACCATGTCCTCGTTGACCGAGACGGGAATGAACTTGTGCCCGTTGTAGACGCTGAACGTCAGACCAACGAACTGCGGAAGGATCGTCGAGCGACGCGACCAGGTCTTGATCGGACCGGCGCGATTGCCTGCATCCTGCGCGGCCTCAGCCTTCTTGAGCAGGTACAGGTCGACGAAGGGGCCTTTCCAGACGGAACGTGCCATCGTGTCTTACCTCTTCTTCTTGGCGTGGCGCGAACGGATGATCATCTTGTCCGTCTGCTTGTTGTTGCGAGTGCGGGCACCCTTGGTCGGCTTGCCCCACGGGGTAACCGGGTGACGACCGCCCGACGTGCGACCTTCACCACCACCGTGCGGGTGGTCGACCGGGTTCTTGGCGACGCCGCGGGTGAGCGGGCGACGGCCCATCCAGCGCTTGCGGCCTGCCTTGGCGAGGGTCTGGTTCTGGTTGTCGGGGTTCGACACCGCACCGACCGTGCCCATGCAATCGCCACGCAGGTAGCGCTGCTCGCCCGAGTTCAGGCGAACGATGACCATGCCGCGGTCACGACCGACGACCTGCACATAAGTACCGGCCGAACGCGCGATCTGACCGCCCTTGCCCGGCTTCATCTCCACGTTGTGGCAGATGGTGCCGACCGGCATCTGCGACAGAAGCATGGCGTTGCCCGGCTTCGTGTCGGCCTTTTCAGCGGCGATGACGACATCGCCAACAGCCAGGCGCTGCGGTGCGAGGATGTACGCCTGTTCGCCGTCGGTGTACTTCACCAGAGCGATGAACGCCGTGCGGTTGGGATCGTATTCGATCCGCTCGACGGTGGCTTCCATGTCCCACTTGCGACGCTTGAAGTCGATGTAGCGGTACTTCTGCTTGTGACCACCGGCGATGCCACGCGAGGTCACATGACCCTTGTTATTGCGGCCACCGGTCTTGCGCTTGCCTTCGGTCAGAGCCTTGACGGGCTTGCCCTTCCACAGCGCCGACTTGTCGACGAGGACCAGGCCGCGACGGGCGGGGCTGGTCGGGTTGTAGTTCTTGAGTGCCATCGGATCAGCCCTGTACGCCTTCGGTGATGTCGATCGGCTGCTCGCCTTCGGCCAGCCTCACGATCGCCTTTTTCACGTCGCTGCGACGGTAAGCCTTACCGCGCCAGCGCTTGGTCTTGCCCTTGGTGACCAGCGTGTTGACGCTCTTGACCTTGCGGTCGAACAGCGCCTCGACGGCGGCCTTGATCTCGGGCTTGGTCGCCGAATCGGCAACCTTGAAGACGACAGCGTTGTTCTCGGAGACGAGCGTCGACTTCTCGGTGATGTGCGGCGACAGGATCACGTCGTAGTGACGGATATCCACTTCCTTGGTCTTAGCCATTGAAACGCGCCTCCAGCTTTTCGACCGCGGCGCGCGTCAGCACCAGCGTATCATGCTTCAGGATGTCGTAGACGTTGGCGCCCTGAGCCGGGAGCACGTTCACGCCGACGATGTTGCGAGCTGCACGAGCAAAGTTGTCGTTCACCGCTTCGCCGTCGATCACGAGCACCTTCTTGCCGAAGCCTGCCTTGGCAAGCTGACCGGCCAGAGCCTTGGTCTTGCCCTCGGCATCGTCGAGCGAGTCGATGATCACCAGGCCGTTCTGAGCCTTCGAGGACAGCGCCATCTTCAGGCCGAGAGCGCGAAGCTTCTTGTTCAGCGACGGATTGAACTCGCGGCGGCGGGCACCGTGAGCCTTACCACCACCGATGAACACCGGGGCTGCGCGATCACCGTGACGAGCCGTGCCGCCGCCCTTCTGGCGACCCCACTTCTTGCCGGTGCGGGCAACGTCCGAACGCTCGCGGGTAGCGCGGGCGATGCCGCGACGGTTTTCGAGCTGCCAGGTTACGACACGGTGCAGGATGTCGGCGCGCGGCTCGAGGCCGAACACGTCATCCGACAGTTCGATGTCGCCCTTGCCGGCGGAACCGTCGATATTGAGGACTTGAACCTTCACGACTTAGCCCTCCTGGCCTTCGGTCGCTTCCGGCGCCGCGGTTTCTTCCGCAGGCGTGTCGGCAGCGGCCGTGTCATTGCTGTTTGCGGCCTGCTTCAGGCCGGCGGGGTACGGAGCCTCGGCGTGACGGGAAACCTTCACGGCATCCGAAACGGTGAGCCAGGCATTCTTCGCGCCCGGGACCGAGCCCTTCACGAAGATCAGACCGCGCTCGTCATCCACGCGGACGACTTCGAGGTTCTGCTGCGTACGCTGACGGTCGCCCATGTGGCCGGCCATCTTCTTGTTCTTGAAGACCTTGCCGGGATCCTGGCGGTTACCCGTCGAACCGTGCGAACGGTGCGAGAGCGAAACGCCGTGGGTTGCGCGCAGACCGCCGAAACCCCAACGCTTCATGGCGCCTGCGAAGCCCTTGCCCTGCGTGTGGCCGGCGACGTCGACAAGCTGGCCCGGCACGAAGTGCGAGGCAGCGATCGAGGAACCGACTTCCAGCAGCGCATCGTCGGCGACGCGGAATTCTGCCACACGGGCCTTGAGGGGAACTTCAGCCTTGGCGAAATGCTCGCGCTGCGGCTTGGCAACATTCTTCTGCTTGGCTTCGCCAGCACCGAGCTGAACCGCGACGTATCCGTCACGGTCGGCGGTGCGAACCGAAACCACCTGGCAGTCTTCCAAAGCCAGGACAGTGACGGGCACGTGGCGACCGTCCTCCTGGAACAGGCGGGTCATCCCGACCTTCTTTGCGATCACGCCGGTACGCATGACCTTTACTCCTTACAGAGGCCTGCCCGGGCCCATCCCGAACAGGCGTGTCCAGCCCAAATTGTGATGCATGCCCCGTCCGGGCTGGGTGCTCCCTGCAAACCCTGTACTCAGGGTCGCGGAAGCGAGACGGGGGACGCATTCCCGGCACTTGGCCCGAAGGCGGCGCCGGAGGTATCCCTTGTGTCCCCGCCCGGTTTCCCTTGGGGGCTCTGTCTCTGCGGCTTTCTCACCGCAAAGCCGATCTCTGGGATCGACAAGGTTATCTGAACCCGAAGGTTCGAATATCGCTCCGATCGTTTAAGGTCCGATCGGAATGGACCGAAGGGGCCGCCAGAAGCAGCCCCTTTGCCGGCTCAGGCCAGCTTGATCTCGACGTTTACGCCAGCGGCCAGATCGAGCTTCATCAGCGCGTCGACGGTCGCAGCGTTCGGCTGCACGATGTCGAGCAGACGCTTGTAGGTGCGAACCTCGAACTGCTCACGCGACTTCTTGTCAATGTGCGGACCGCGGTTCACGGTGAACTTCTCGATCTTCGTCGGCAGCGGAATGGGGCCCCGAATGAGCGCGCCGGTGCGGCGTGCAGTGTCAGCGATTTCGCCAGTGGCCTGGTCGAGTACGCGATGGTCAAACGCCTTCAGGCGAATGCGGATGTTCTGAGCTTCCATTACCTACTACCGATGAGAAAGAGCCAAAGGGCTTGCGCCCCGATCAATTCGAAGCGCGCCCCTACACCCCGATCCGGATTCGCGCAAGGGCTGAATTGCGCGAAAATTCGAGAATTCCGCGGAGGCGGGCCAGCTGCAGGTAAACGCGCAATGAAATGATTCAGTTGCGCCCTTCTACGCACGATTCCATAGGCACCGACAGGCCAGTGTCATGAAGCTGCAGGCTTATCTCTGCTTCTTCTTGCCGAGAGTAGCATTGAAGTCCGGGTCCTTATTGGCGACCCAGCCCAGGAATTTCTCGATCCGGGGATCCAGTTTCAGAAGGTCGACGTCGAGCCCGTAACGCTGCAATTCGGAATTGCTGAAGGTGGTGATCAGCATGTTCTGGCAGATCGGGTGCATCGGCACCGTGTCGCGCCCTCCCCGGCTCTTGGGAACCGGATGATGCCATACTACCGTTTCGCCACAGGGCCTGCCGCAAAGCCAGCAGTCGGGCGGCGGCGGTCCCTTGTCAGCCTGATCCTCGTCATCGCTAAACAAGTCCTCGCGCGGACCATGCTTCGAATACTTGCGCGCCATGCGACACCCCCTGCCTCACCGGAGGCCCGACGACAACGAAAAAGCCCGGCCTCCTTGCGGAGACCGGGCTTTTAACTCGGTTATCCGAGGATCAGCGAATTACTTCGTGATCTTCGAGACAACGCCCGAGCCGACGGTGCGGCCGCCTTCGCGGATAGCGAAGCGGAGGCCTTCGTCCATGGCGATCGGGGCGATCAGCTTGACCGACAGGGCAACGTTGTCGCCCGGCATGACCATCTCGGTGCCCTCGGGGAGGATCACTTCACCGGTCACGTCGGTGGTGCGGAAGTAGAACTGCGGGCGGTAGTTGGCGAAGAACGGCGTGTGACGGCCCCCTTCGTCCTTCGACAGCACGTAGACTTCGGCGTCGAACTCGGTGTGCGGGGTAACGGTGCCCGGCTTGGCGAGAACCTGACCACGCTCCACGTCGTCACGCTTCAGACCGCGAACCAGCGCGCCGATGTTGTCGCCGGCTTCACCCTGGTCGAGCAGCTTGCGGAACATTTCGACGCCGGTGACGGTGGTCTTCTGGGTGTCGCGGATGCCGACGACTTCGACTTCCTCGCCAACCTTGACGATACCGGTCTCGACGCGGCCGGTCACAACCGTACCACGACCCGAGATCGAGAACACGTCTTCCACCGGCATCAGGAACGGCTTGTCGGTCGGACGCGGCGGCTGCGGGATGTAGTCGTCAACGGCCTTCATGAGCTCGAGGATCGAGTTCTTGCCGATTTCGTCGTCGCGGCCTTCGAGAGCGGCCAGAGCCGAACCCTTGACGATGGGAATGTCATCGCCCGGGAATTCGTACGACGACAGCAGTTCGCGAACTTCGAGTTCGACGAGCTCGAGGAGCTCTTCGTCGTCGACCTGGTCGACCTTGTTCAGGTACACGACCAGAGCCGGCACGCCGACCTGACGGGCGAGAAGGATGTGCTCGCGGGTCTGCGGCATCGGGCCGTCAGCAGCGTTCACAACCAGGATCGCGCCGTCCATCTGGGCAGCACCGGTGATCATGTTCTTCACGTAGTCGGCGTGACCCGGGCAGTCGACGTGCGCGTAGTGACGCTTGTCGGTTTCGTACTCGACGTGCGCGGTCGAGATGGTGATGCCGCGCTCACGCTCTTCCGGAGCCTTGTCGATGTTGGCGAAGTCGACGGCGTCGCCACCGTAGGTTTCTGCCATGACCTTGGTGATGGCAGCCGTCAGGGTGGTCTTGCCGTGGTCGACGTGACCGATGGTGCCGATATTGCAGTGCGGCTTGTTCCGCTCGAATTTTGCCTTCGCCATCTTTCAAACCTTCTTTCGTATCAAAATTGAATCTGCGGGTAGGTAGGCGGAGCCCGCGGAATCAGCAGGCGCCGCCCCTAGAACCATTCTTGCCCTCAGGCAAGCTTCTCCTTCACTTCGGCCGCGACGTTTGCCGGAACTTCGTCGTAGTGGCTGAACTGCATGGAATACTGCGCACGGCCCTGGGTGAACGAGCGCAGCTGATTGACATAGCCGAACATGTTCGCGAGCGGCACATTGGCTTCGACAACCTGGGCATTGCCGCGGCTGTCGGTGCCCTGGATCTGACCGCGACGGGAGTTGATGTCGCCGATCACGTCGCCCATGAACTCTTCCGGCGTCACGACCTCGACCTTCATGATCGGCTCGAGGATCTTGATGCCCGAACGCTGTGCCGCTTCGCGCATCGCACCGCGACCCGCAATTTCGAACGCCAGCGCCGAAGAGTCGACGTCATGGTACTTACCGTCGAGCAGCTCGATCTCGAAGTCCACAATCGGGAAGCCGATCAGCGCACCGGTCTCGGCCGTCTCGCGCATGCCCTTTTCGACAGCAGGAATGTATTCGCGCGGGATGTTACCGCCCTTGATCGAGTCGACGAAAGTGATGCCTGCGCCGCGCTCACCCGGGGTGACCTTGACCTTGACTTCACCGAACTGACCCGAACCACCCGACTGCTTCTTGTGGGTGTAGGTCAGCTCGACCGGCTTGCCGAGATATTCGCGGTAAGCAACCTGCGGCGCACCGACGTTGGCCTCGACTTTGAACTCGCGCTTCATGCGATCGACGATAATGTCGAGGTGAAGCTCGCCCATACCCTTGATGATCGTCTGGCCCGACTCGTGATCGGTCGAGACGCGGAAGGACGGGTCCTCGGCAGCCAGGCGCGAGAGGGCAACGCCCATCTTTTCCTGGTCGGCCTTGGTCTTGGGTTCCACCGACAGTTCGATGACCGGCTCGGGGAATTCCATACGCTCGAGGATGATCGGCGACTTTTCGGCGCACAGCGTGTCACCGGTGGTCGTTTCCTTCAGACCCGCGACAGCGACGATGTCGCCAGCGTAGGCCATATCGATGTCCTCACGGTTGTTGGAGTGCATCAGCAGCATGCGGCCGACCTTCTCCTTCTTGTCCTTCACCGAGTTCAGGTAGCTGCCCTTTGACAGGATGCCCGAGTAGATTCGGCAGAAGGTGAGCGAGCCGACGAACGGGTCGTTCATGATCTTGAACGCCAGCGCCGCGAAGGGCTCCTCGTCCGAAGAAGGACGGTTTGCAACCTGATCAGTGTCGGGGATGACACCTTCGATCGGCGGAACGTCGATCGGGCTCGGCATGAAATCGACAACCGCGTCGAGCAGGGGCTGAACGCCCTTGTTCTTGAACGCCGAGCCGCACAGCACCGGAACGAACGCACGGGCCAGCGTACCCTTGCGGATCAGCTTCTTCAGCGTGTCGGCATCGGGCTCGTTGCCTTCGAGGTAGGCTTCCAGGACGTCGTCATCCTGCTCGACTGCAGTCTCGAGAAGCTTTTCACGATATTCAGCAGCCTTGTCGGCCAGTTCGGCGGGGATTTCGGTGTACTTGAACGATGCGCCGAGGCCGTCGTTTTCCCACACGATGCCGCGCATCTTGACGAGATCTACCACGCCCGCAAGATCGGCTTCCGAGCCGATCGGCAGCGTCAGGACCAGCGGGGTCGCGCCAAGACGGTCGATGATCGACTGCACGCAGTAGTAGAAATCCGCGCCGGTACGGTCGAGCTTGTTGATGAAGCACATGCGCGGAACGCCGTACTTGTCAGCCTGACGCCACACGGTTTCGGACTGCGGCTCAACGCCGGCCACGCCGTCGAACACGGCGACCGCGCCGTCGAGCACACGCAGCGAACGTTCGACCTCAATCGTGAAGTCGACGTGTCCCGGGGTGTCGATGATGTTGATGCGGTGCTCTTCACCCTGACCGTCGTCAGCCTTCCACATGGTGGTGGTGGCAGCCGAGGTGATGGTGATGCCGCGCTCCTGCTCCTGCTCCATCCAGTCCATGGTGGCGGCGCCGTCGTGCACTTCGCCGATCTTGTAGGACTTGCCGGTGTAGTAGAGGATACGCTCGGTCGTGGTGGTCTTGCCGGCGTCGATGTGCGCCATAATACCGATATTGCGGTAGCGTTCGATCGGATGGCTGCGTGCCATGGTGAAAATCCTTAGCAGGAGTTTGGGAGGAAGCGGCCCTCAAATAGACCCCCGCCCCCTGAATTGAAAGTGTGACGCCCGCATGACGCAGTCCGCGGGCGACACGGCGCGGCTTACCAGCGGTAGTGCGAGAAGGCGCGGTTGGCGTCTGCCATGCGGTGCGTATCTTCGCGCTTCTTGACGGCGTTGCCACGGTTGTTGGCAGCATCCATCAGTTCACCCGAAAGGCGAGCCGACATGGTCGTTTCCGGACGGTTACGCGCGGCCGTGATCAGCCAGCGGATGGCCAGGGCCTGAGCGCGCTCGGGACGAACCTCGACGGGAACCTGGTAGGTCGCACCACCGACGCGGCGGCTGCGGACCTCGATCTGAGGCTTCACGTTGTTCAGCGCATCGTGGAACAGCTGCACGGGATCGGCCTTGGCGCGCGATTCCATGGTGTCGAGCGCGCCATAGACGATGCGCTCGGCGGCGGACTTCTTGCCGTCGTACATGAGGTTGTTCATGAACTTCGACAGGACCAGATCACCGAACTTCGGATCCGGCAGGATTTCCCGCTTCTCGGGACGACGACGACGTGACATCGCTTGTGTTTCCTTGTTTTCGGGCCGGGGGCTTAACGCCGCAGCCGGCCGGTCAATCTCTTAGGGCACGACGCATGCTAGCGCCGCGGCCAGATCACTTCGGACGCTTGGCGCCGTACTTCGAGCGGGACTGCTTGCGGTCCTTCACGCCCTGCGTGTCGAGCACGCCGCGCAGGATGTGGTAGCGCACGCCTGGAAGGTCGCGCACACGGCCGCCGCGGATCAGGACCACCGAGTGCTCCTGCAGGTTGTGGCCTTCACCCGGGATGTAGGAGATGACTTCGCGGCTGTTGGTCAGGCGCACCTTGGCGACCTTGCGAAGAGCCGAGTTCGGCTTCTTCGGGGTCGTGGTGTAGACGCGGGTGCAGACGCCGCGCTTCTGCGGGTTCTGCTCCATCGCCGGGACCTTGCTCTTGGCCTTCTGCGGCTCGCGGCCCTTGCGGACCAGCTGGTTGATAGTGGGCATCTATACTCTTCTTTCAAAATGGGAGTGCGATGGATCCGGCCCGTACCGTGGGCGAAAACCGCAAGCCACGGGACGGACCCGTCGCACCCCGGGTCTTGGGGCCCAGCTTTCAGAAGAAGGCAGAGAACACAGTCACGCGGTAACGGATGCGCCGGAAGAGTTTCGACCTCGCCCACGGGCAGGACCATCGAAACCGCAATCGCGACATCGGTACGCGTGAGCCGAAAACACTCCACCCGGCCTGAAACACCGGATTACTCTGCCACCGGATTTCCGGAAATAGCGCCCTTACCCGACTTGGAGCAAGGCCATCCTGAAAGGACCAATTCGGCAAACCGCCAAAAAGCCCCGGAAACGCCGAAATGGCATCGATCAGCTCTATATCATCCTTCAGGCCATGCCCGAGGGATGGGCGCGCTTAGGCGATGTTTGCCGCAGGGTCAAGCAAAGAAGCTGTTGCGAAAATCGCTACCGGCAGGCGACCACTCTCACCACCAACCCAAACAAGTTGGTGCGGTCAAAAGTGCACAGATTAGCAATAAGTTAACCACGTCAAATGTGCGGCGGCTATATGTTGATGCCTTCACACAAGAAGTCAATAGGTCCCTGCAAAGTGCGGACATTGCAGGAATTTCATGCGATTGACTTTCTGCGCCGACGGGCCGACCTTCAATTCGTTTACCGGGCGCGAGAGCCGGCGACGTTAACTGGAAGGGAGAGGCAGGGCGCAACCCGGTAAATTCATTCGCGGAGAGGAAATAGTAGTCGGGAAAGAGACGAACATGCCGACCAAAAGAATGAAAATATTGGCCGAAGAGCTGAACGACCTCATCATGCGGCTCGAAGCGGGCCAGCTTTCGCTCGATGATCCGGAAGAACATCACCAGACACCGACCATCGAAGACTGGATGGATACCGTTTCGGAAACCTATAATCTCAGGCGACACAGGGAGAAAATATTCGAAACGTCCCAGTTATTCGGAGAACCGACCTGGGACATTCTCCTCGACCTGTTCATGGCTGAGCTGAAGAACGTCAAAATGCAGACGACAAGCGTCTGTATTGGCGCGCAGGTTCCGCAAACCACAGCCCTTCGCTGGATCGCCTTGCTGGAACGCGAGGACCTGGTGCGAAGATACCGCGACAACGAGGATTCGCGGCGGGTCTACATTCAGCTGACAGACTCTGCCCTGCGAAAACTGGTGCAGATATTCTATGACCGGTGCTTCCTCATGATGAACAAGAAGAAGCATCATCCGCCGCGGCTGAGCCAGCTGAAACCGGGAACCAGCGAATACGACGAAGCGCGCGAGGCTATTCTGGGCGAGACGCTTTCGCAGATTAAACTGAGAAAGCACTCGTAGCGTAAGGGACTGCCCCGACCCGGCAGGCTCCTTACGCTAACTTATTCAGATTTCGGCATACGCCGCGAGACGTAGCGCCTCGTTGGTGGATTCGGTTTCAAGCTTCGTGATCATGTTGGCGCGGTGGATTTCGACGGTGCGCGGGCTGATCCCGAGCTTCAGGCCGATCACCTTGTTCGACATGCCCTCGGACATGCACTGAAGCACTTCGCGCTCGCGCTTGGTCAGCAGCACCATCTTGGCACGGGCGTTGGCCCGCATGCGACCGGTTTCGACCAGCTTCTTGCGCTCCGGCTGGTTCGAGTTGATGACGTTAACAACACTTTCGAGATCAGGTAGGCGATCGATGTAACCGATTGCACCCTTGAGCATGGCAGAAACAACAGAGTCGAGCGACGAGGTCTCCGAATAAGGAATGATCGGAAACCACATGGCATTGCGGTGCATCAATTCCAGGAGCCGGTCGACGTTGCCGTCGACATCGCTGATCAATACAACATACCCGTCCCGGCTTTCAGAGATGAACTCTTCGATCTCTTCATACGGTTCAGCGTGATACCCGCCCGAGAACAGAGCATTCGTGACCTTGGCCCGATTCTGGTAGTTGCTCTCGATGACGGCGATGGTGCGATACTGTTCCATGTAGCTAGAATACGGACGTTTCCTGTATGGATTAATCCCTATTTTAATCCACAAATCGGGATTTTGCGTCCAAAACGGAACAATCACCCCGAAAACATTGCAAACGTTTGAATTTTTCAGCGCAAGCTTAGGGCGAAAAATCCAAACAAACGCTTAAGTGTACGGTTTCGTACGGTAATTTTGGCTATCGCGGCCGCACCGAGCCAGTCCGGCTCGATGCGAATCACGCGATAACCCCTTAATCTATGTCGAGCTTCGTCGGCGCGCCCCGCCCTTCCATGAAATTGGCCAGATTGCGGTGCAGGTTAATCACCTTTTGCTCCTGGTGCGGATTGGGCAGCGGGCCGCGGAAACCCGAAGATTTGATGCCCTTTTGGACGAACTGCATGTTGGAGAAATCCTGCGCGAGCACCGAACCCCAGTTCTCGCCGATGGGATCGGCATAGACCCATTCGGTTTCCGGCGCCTCGCCTTCGGGGAAGCGTTCCAGCGCATAGCTTTCGAAGATGCACTTGTCGGGATCGTCGCCATAAGGGCGGACGCGGTAGCACAGCGCGAACGTGACGCCGTGCAGGATGTTCTGATTGGGGAACAGGCCCCAGGCGAGCCCGGTTTCGGCCATGACGTCTTCGGGAATCTCGGGCCAGATCACGCCGCGCTCGGCATCGGCTTCCTTGGCGATCTTGAGCCAATAGGCGATGCACTCCTGCGGGGTCACGTCCTCGGGCAGTTCGTGCTGCAGGCGGCTCGCGGCCTTCACCAGCGATTCCGTCGAGGCCGAGTAGTTCACCGTCTCGTAGTTCTCGCGGATCAGCTCGTAGGTGGAAACGCGCGGATCGTCTCCCTTGCCGGCACGCGTGGTGCCGGCGCTCTCGTTCATCTTGAACTTGGCGTCGCGCGTATCGTAGCTCGAAACCGAATGCAGGCCGTACTGCTTCGACAGCGCGTAATAGTCGCCATAGGCCAGCAGCTGGGTGTGCGTCCCCGCGACGTGATAGGGCTCCAGGAAGGCCTCGATCGCTGTCTTCCAGTTGCAGTCGTAGATGGCCCACTGGCGCCACTTGTAACGCATCTTGTCCATCTCGTAGGCGCCCAGGATCTCACCGGCACGCCCCATCCATTCCTTGAGCGGAACGCAGTCGGGATCCATGTTGATGTAGATGAAGCCTGCCCAGGTATCGACCTTGATCTCCGAAAGGCAGGTCATCTCGGGCGTGAGCTTGTTATCCCAGTCCTGCGGGTCGAGGATGTAGGTGTTCTGCCCGTCCAGATCGAACGTCCAGCCGTGGAAGCCGCAGATGAAGTTCTTGCGATTGTTGCCGCGTACATCGTGGATGTTGCCCGGCAACATGTCGGGCACGGACACGAGCTGACGACCGCGATGCGGGCAGACGTTGTGAAACGCCTTGAGGCTGCCGTCGTCCTTGCGCAGCACGATGATCGATTCATCGGCGACATTGTAGGTCATCCAGTCGCCCGGGTTCGGCAGGTCGGTTTCGCGCTCGACCATCTGCCACACCTTGGGCCACAGCAGCTTCTTCTCGGCCGCGAGGTATTCCTTCGAGAGAAAGGCCTCGGTGGGATAGGTCGACAGTACCTCGTCGTCCATGTCCTGCGCCGTCAGGCGGTTCGGATCGAATTTCTCAGGCTTGTTCACGCTGCGTCTCCCTTGGCACCTGCGGCCTTATCCTTAGCACGTGGGGCTTTGCCGCCGACGCTACTCAACACAGATGTCTATTAAGCCATCCCGCCACCGAGTTCCAGACTGCAGAACCCGTCATCGCTCGCGAGATGCATGGTTCTTGCCGTGCTTGCGCCGCCCATTCTTGTGCGCGGCGTAGCTGTCGAGCACCTTGCGCATCTGCGCCAGAGCCTCCTTGCGGGCCTGATCGTCGGCAATCTGCCCCAGTTCGCGCCTCAGCCCGGTGACGAAGTCGGCATAGGCATTCTGCCAGTCATGATCGATATCGGTCGCCAGTTCCACGCGGCCAGTCTTCAGACGGCGAGCGGCTTCGCCAGCAGACAGCTCCCAGGTCTCGCCGATGGCGGGGACCACCATGGTCGCATCAGGCGCGCGTGTCTGTGCAAGCCGGCTCATCGTCTGCAATGCGCCTTCCTCGCCATGGACGAGAAACAGGCTGCCCCGGATGGGCGCGCGCGATGCGACCCAATCGAGCAGTTCGCTCTGGTCGGCATGGGCAGAATAGGAATCGATGCGCCGGATCGCCGCGCGCACATGCACGTCCTGCCCGGAAATGCGCACCCGCTGCGCGCCATCGAGGATGACCCGCCCCAGCGTACCGCCCGCCTGATAGCCCACGAACAGCACCGTCGACTCGCGGCGGAACAGGTTGTGGATCAGGTGATGGCGGATGCGCCCGCCTTCGCACATGCCCGAAGCTGCAAGGATGATCGCCCCGCTCACCGAATTGAGCCGGATCGATTCCTGCACGCTCTCCACATAGTGCAATTGCGGGTGTTCAAAGACGCATGAGCCGTGGAGATCTTCCAGTTCGGCGGCATGGCGCTTGAACACGCTGGTCGCCCGGCTCGCGAGCGGAGAATCGATGAAGACCGGCACGGGCGGGATCGCCTTGGCGCGCAGCAGTTCGACGATATCGAGCAGCAGTTCCTGAGTTCGCTCCAGCGCGAAACTGGGAATAAGCAGATTGCCACCGCGATCCAGTGCGCCCCGGATTTCGGCCTCCAGCACCTTGCGACGCGCCTCGATCGTCACCGGTTCGCGGGTGCGGTCGCCATAAGTGCTCTCGCAAAGGACATGATCGAAACCTGAAGGACCTTCCGGATCGGGATGGAAAGCCTTGTTGTCCGGCCCGAGATCGCCCGAGCACATCACACGCGTCCCGTTCGCCTCAAGCTCGGCCGATGCCGAGCCGAGAATATGACCAGCGTTCCACAGCCGAACCCGAAAACCCGGCGCCGGCTCGAACCATTCTTCCAATTCGACCGGCCGGCACATGCCCCAGGCGGCCATGGCATCGGCTTCGGTGTAGAGCGGCTCGATCGGATCCTCGCCCGAGCGGTCCCGGCGGCGGTTGCGGCGGGCTGTATCCGCCTCATGGATGCGCCCGGAATCGGCGAGCATGTATTCCAGCAAGTCTGCCGTCGGCTGCGTGCACCAGATCGGACCATTGAACCCTTCAGCAGCGAGACGCGGCAGAAGCCCGGAGTGGTCGATATGGGCGTGGGTCAGCACCACGGCGTCGATATGACGCAGATTGAACGCGAAAGGCTCGGAATTGAGCCCCTCCAACGTGCGCGAGCCCTGAAACATGCCGCAGTCGACAAGAATGCGCGACTTGCCGAAAACGAACTCGTGGCAGGAACCGGTTACCGTGCCCGCAGCACCGTTGAGTGTGAGCGTGAGAGACTTGTCCATGTGGGCTGCATGGTACCGGCTGTCGGCTCAAGCAAGGACCTGAATCAAATTTGCATTTGTCCGGGCAAGTCAGAACCACGAGCGAAAACGGAATATCGGGAAGGAGACCGAAGCCCCCTCCCCGACATGGTGCACTACTTATATTACCGACCGTGAGCGCTTAGAGCGCGATCACGCCGCCATCGTCCTTGGTGATAGCCACCACGGCCGAGCGCGGACGCACGGTCGCAGCCGCCGAACCGGCCTGGCTGTCCGGCCAGTGGCTTGTCGGGGTGGTCGCATCGCCGCGTTCACCGGGATGCTGGATACCAACGAACAGAGTGCGGCCATCCGGCGTCATGTCGATGCCGGTGATCTCGCATTCGACCGGACCGACAAGGAAGCGCCGCAGGTTGGCGGCCGTCGCCGGCGTGCCGGCAATAGTCGCCTGCTGGGCCGTCGCGCCGGTCGAGTCCTTGTTGGTGATCGTCACGGCGCCACCGTCGGCGACATGGCCCGGCAGTGCCGCGAGCATCATGCAGTTGGTGCGATCGGTCATCGCGCCGTCGTCGGTCTGGATCCAGAGAACCGGATTGATCTGGCCCGACGGGTTGGTGTCGCGCGAGAAGTACAGGCCGTCCGGGCTCGAGAAGTCGTTCGACGTCGTGAGCCCCGAAACGTTGACGCTGGCATCCGACGGGTAGTCGGTTGCATCGGCACCGAACAGGTAAATATCCCATGCGAATGTCGTGGCGGCGGTGTCGTCGCCATCTTCACGCAGGCGGACGATGTGGCCGTTGGGGTTGCCGTAGCTGGTCGAGCCGGAAAGATTCGGATCGCCGTAGTGGCGCGGGTTGGCCGCATCGGTCCCGTCGAGCGGACGGTTCGACGCATTGTTGTTGGTGAGTGTGAGATAGATCTCGCCCGTCACCGGATTGCCCGCCGTCCATTCCGGACGGTCCATCGGCGTTGCGCCAACGGCATCGGCAGCGAGACGGCAGTTGATCAGGATGTCGGCCTGATCGGCGAACACATACGCAGGCGTGGTGCCCACGGCCGGACGGTTCGGGACCGAACCGAAGACCAGCGGCAGCCAGGTGCCCGTGCCATCCGCCTCGAACTTGGCAACATAGAGCGTGCCGTTGTCGAGGTACTTGTCGCCGACCGCGAGGCGGTTTGAGACATTGGCGTCGCCCGCGTCCCAGGTGGCGTTCGAGACGTACTTGTAGAGGTACTCACGGCGGCTGTCGTCGCCCATGTAGACGCCGACTTTCTGGCCGGCGGCGATCCTTACGAAAGCACCTTCATGGCCGCAGCGGCCAAGCGCGGTGCGCTTGCGCGGCGTCGAGGCGGGGTCGTAGGGATCGATCTCGACCACCCAGCCATACTGGTTGGGTTCGTTGCGATAGTCGTCCGTGGCCGTCGCACCGGTGATCGTCGCGTTCCACTTGGTGAACATCGGATCGCTCGAGGCCACCGTCGACCAGGCATAGTTGCCGGTCCGCACCGAAACGCCATAACGGGCCAGAGCCGTCAGTTCACGCTCCGTACGCAGCGCCACATCGGAGGCGTCGCGGCGGAAGTAGCCGGCCCAGTTTTCCTCGCAGGTCAGGTTGGTTCCCCAGCCGGAAATGCCGTTGGCGCAGTTATTGATCGTGCCACGCCCAGCCGTGCCGTTAGCCGAATAGGCCGTCGCCAGCATGGCCGAGCCAGCGGCCGGGCCCATGATCTGCATCGGCGTCATCGGGGTGATGCGACGGTTGAAGCTGCTGTCGGCCACATAGGTCCATTGACGATCGCCGCCGTCGACATATTCGGACACCGAAACACCGTGCGCTTCGATTTCCTTCTTCGCCTCGTCTTCCGGACGCGGACCGGTAGAGACGTTGGTCGGGCCATTGGGGTGGAGGTAGTCGACGTTCAGGTTCTCGTGGTTCTGCACCATCAGACCACGCGTCGAACTGTTGTCGTCGCGCGCGCCGGCAGAAGAGAGACCGAAGAAGTGCAGCGCGTCGCCATGGTCGCCGATGCGCTGGGCGAAGTTGGTGTCGGTGCCGTCGTTGGCATAGGCGCCAACACCTGCCGCAAGCGGATCGCCGAGGCGCGTCATGACCGTGACGGTATAACCCGAGGGAACGGTAACGACGTCTTCGAGACTATGCGCGACGGCCGAAAAGCCGAGCACCGCCGGCGAGACACGGATGGTTGTGGTCGCACTGGCCGCTTCACCGTCGGCATTCTGCACGGCGAAACCGAATGTGAGATCGGTAGCGGTCTCGACGGCAGGGGCGATGAACATGGCGGTCAGCCCATCCACGACCAGATCGACGTCCGGGCCGCTGTTCTGTGCCCAGGCGGACGAGGTTACATTGGTATCGCCGGCCGTTATCGAACCTGTGAGGATCACGACCCGGCCGGAACTGGTGGCTGCGTTCTGGCCGGCAGACACCACAAGCGTCGATTCGATAGTGTCGTCGCCACAAGCAGCGAGCATCGTGGTACCCATCAGGGCCAGACTGGTCGCCTTGGCTCCGCCGAAGATGGCCTGACGGCGCGAATAGCGCGTGTCAGCCAGCGTTTCGAGGGATACGGCATTGGTCGGATTGGTATCAACGTCGCCGTCGGTATAACCGTTTTGAACAAGAGTATCGGACATCTAGGTCATCGCCCCACTGAAGTGTTTAGCGGGAGCGTTGCTAGGGTTTCACCTTGGCAATTTAGCGTCGTTACGATGACAGATTTCGGACAACATCAAGCTCGAAAGAAGACAGCCCGGCTTTCCTAATCCGCAGGGACATAGACTCCGGAAAGCACCTTGTCGAAATGCGAAGTCACCTGTTCGTTGCAGCTACAGGCCCTCTCGCACAGAGCCTGCTGATCGAGCACTTCGATACCGCCACGGCGGGTTCGCAGCAGACCGTCGCGCTTGAAGCGCTGCAGGACGCGGCTGGCGTAGCTGCGACCGATGCCCATCATCGATGCCAGCTGTTCCTGGGTCATGGCCACATCGTTGCGCCCTGTCCGATCGACAGCCGCGCATAGCCACTTGGCCGCGCGATGCTCAATCGTGTGAACTGCATTGCAGGCAATCGACTGGAACACCTGGGCCATCACGCAGTCCGCGTAACGAGCAAACAGGTTGGCAATGGCGGGGCTTGCGCGCTTGGCCGCTTCCAGATCGCGCATGGCGATGCGCCTGAACAGCCCTTCGTGGAGAACGTTTGCCCGGGCATAGGATGGCAGTGCTCCTTGGCTGACCACACCGCCCAGCGCGCCTTCCCTGCCAACCAGAATCGTCTCGACCGCGGTCCCATCGTCAAGTTCGACGAAAAACGAACACAGCGCTGAGCCGGTGGGCAGATAACAGAATTCGACGTTGTCTCCCGGCTGGTAGATCACCGAACCGGCCTTCATCCAGCCGTTGGTGCAATACCGTTCGAAGAGCGCCCGATCCTCCGGACGCAGGGCCGCAAGCAGATCGCTGCGCGGCTCTATTGCAGTCTGAGCCAGGGGTTGGGATGTGAACTGGGGCATGAAACAATCCTTGGTGTGCAAGCGTGCTTGAACACCCACCTCAACCCACGCGATG
Source organism: Novosphingobium indicum (assembly GCF_014645195.1). Classification (GTDB taxonomy): domain Bacteria; phylum Pseudomonadota; class Alphaproteobacteria; order Sphingomonadales; family Sphingomonadaceae; genus Novosphingobium; species Novosphingobium indicum. Next base: position 47,652 of record NZ_BMLK01000009.1, read on the forward strand.
CAGTCGAGTTCCCCATTCTGTACAAAAGTGAACAGACGCGCTATTGCCAGACGTCTAAACGTGCCTGTGGAACATAACTCGCACTGGCGTGTTTGAACTGCCGATCAGGCGTGTCCCGCTGGCCTGCTTCAATCAACCCGTCCTGCTGAACAGGAGCCGTATGCATACTAGCGCTCATGCAACTTGACCTAGGCAAAAGCCGAAATGTTGAGGCGTCGCCCGACATGCTAGCGCTTCTGCGTGAGCGTACTAGGCTGTCGCATGAGAGGCTGGATTCCGCATTCGGTTCGCTTGCGCTTGACCGGCGAGAAGGCCTTGTGCGCTTTCTTGCTGCGCACACGATCGGGATGACCCCGTTGCACGAAACTTTTCGGCATTTTGTCAGCGAAGAGCTGAATATGCCCGCGCCCGACTACCTGACGATGCTGCACAAGGATCTCGCCGCACTGGGCGTCGATCCGATGGCCCTGCCCTCGCTCGACATGCCCCCCGAGGCAGCAACCGACGCGGGAGCGCCCGGAATCGGTTATGTCATCTCGGGATCACGCCTTGGCCTTTCCGTCATTCGCCGCCAGGGCTACTGGGGCGAGCAACAAGGGTTCCGCTCCCTCTACATGGAGGACGACAGCGGCCCAGCGTGCTGGAAGGCCCTGCTGCCATGGATGCGTCAACGCAATTTCAACCGGGCGGAACAGGAAGCCGTGAGCGCTGCCGCACTTGCCAGTTTTGACACTTTCGCACGGGCTTTCGCCGTCAGCCCCGCCGAAGACAGCCTGAAAGAAAAGAGGGCCGATGGCTGAGGACACGTATCAGGTGGACCTGACCTCCTGCGATATCGAACCAATCCACATAATTGGCCGAATCCAAAGTTTCGGCTGGCTGGTATCTTTCTCGAGCGACTGGATCATCAACCACCTCTCGTTGAACTGCGAGCAGTTGTTCGGTAATCCCGTCGATGAGATGATCGGCCTGCCCGCGACCGAATTCCTCTCGCCCAGCACGCTGCACGACATCCGTTCGCGGCTGCAGCTGATGGCGGGATCGAATGCCGTCGAACGCCTGTTCGAGGTCGATCTGCTCGGCAACGGGAAGACATTCGATCTGGCCGTGCACCCCTCGGCGCGCTCGTTCATTCTCGAGATCGAACCCCACGAAGCCGGTCGTCGCCGCGACTATGTGTCGTATGTGCGACCGATGATCGACCGTCTGCGTCAGGCGGACAGCGTCGAGCAACTGTGCGCGAACGCTGCCCGTCATTTGCGCGGACTGACCGGGTTCGACCGCGTAATGGTCTATCGTTTTGAGGAAGACGGTGCAGGAGAAGTCATCGCCGAAAGCCTCAACGGCTCTGTCGACAGCTTCCAGGGCCTGCATTTTCCGGCCTCCGACATCCCCTCGCAAGCGCGCCGACTCTACGCCAAGAACATGCTGCGCATCATCACCGATGTGGATGATCCCACCGTCCCGATCTATCCGGCCAGCAGCCCGAATGGCGAGCCGCTGGATCTTTCGATGTCGGGACTACGCGCGGTATCGCCCATTCACATCGAGTATCTGCGCAACATGGGCGTAAAGGCCTCGATGTCCGTCTCGATCATGCGGCGCGGCAAGCTGTGGGGGCTCATGGCCTGCCACCATTATTCTCCACTGATCCTGTCCTATTCGGTCCGCACCGCAAGCGAACTCTTCGGTGAGTTCTTCGCGTATCTTCTGGAACAGCGGGAAACCGACTTCGCGCTGGAAATGCGCTCGCAATCCCTGCGGCTGCACGACGAGATCATGGCGCGTGTGGCGGGCGGCGGATCCCTTCTGGAAGAATTCAACGACTTCGCCGAGTCTATCGGCCGTGTCATCCCGTTCGACGGGATCGCCGGGTGGTTCGACGGGGAATTCGTGAGCCAGGGCTCAGCTCCCGAACGCGATCAATTCGCCAAACTGGCACGATTTCTCAACACGGCCGGTGCCAGCACAGTCTGGGCCACCGATAACCTCTCTGCCCTTTTCGCGCCGGCCGCGGAATGGAGTAACGGGGCTGCAGGCCTGCTGGCTCTGCCGGTCAGCCGCAGTCCCCGCGACTACATCGTCCTGTTTCGCAAGGAAGAAATTCGCGAAGTCAACTGGGCAGGCAATCCGGAAAAGAACATCGAACTAGGCCCGAACGGCCCCCGCCTGACACCACGCAAGAGTTTTGAGTTGTGGAAGGAAGAGCGCAGCGGCTTTTCCAAGCCGTGGACGCTGGAAGAGACTTCCGCTGCTGAATCGCTGCGGGTAACGCTGCTTGAAGTGGTCCTGCGCCTTTCCGACGCAGCGAACCAGGAACGCGAGCAGGCCGGTCAGCAACAGGACATGCTGATTGCCGAACTCAATCACCGCGTTCGCAACATTCTCAATCTCATTCGCGGCCTGGTCTCGCAGAGCAAAGAAGGCGCCAAGACCATAGACGAGTTCGCCGAACTCGTCGGCAGCCGCATTCACGCCCTTGCCCGCGCGCACGATCAGGTAACTCGCAAGGATTGGTCGCCCTCCTCGCTTTACGAGCTGATCCGCACGGAGACCGCCGCATACGCGAGCCATAGCGTCGATCGCGTAACGATCGATGGGCCCGATGCGCTGATCGCGCCCTCGGCATTCACAACGCTTGCGCTCGTCATCCATGAGTTGATGACCAACTCGTGCAAATATGGTGCCCTTTCGGATTCCCGCGGCAGCGTGGCTGTCACGCTCGGTCGCAGCGACGATGGCGCGCTGGAAATCGACTGGCGCGAACATGGTGGACCCAAAGTCACACCGCCGACCAGACGCGGCTTCGGCTCGACCATCATCGAACGGACGATCCCACATGAACTGGGAGGCTCTGCGTCTGTGATCTACCCGGAAGACGGTTTACACGGCCTGTTCCTGATACCCGTCGATCATATCGCCTCGTTCGAAACGCCGAGTGCAGCACAGCGCGATATTTCCAACGATTCCCCCGAAGCCGAACTCATGCCGGACGCGGCCTCCGGCGTGGCACTGATCGTGGAAGACAATGTGATCATCGCCATGGAGACCGAAGACGTCCTTCGCGGCTTCGGCTTCGAGGATTGCCGCGTCGCCGGATCAGTGAGTTCGGCGCTGGCCGTGATCGACGAGGCCCGGGTCGCATTCGCCATGCTGGACGTAAACCTCGGCAAGGACACCAGCGAACCGGTGGCCGGCAGGCTTCAGGAACTCTCGATCCCGTTCATCTTCGCCAGCGGCTATGGTGACAGTTCGATGTGTGCGGAGCGTTTCGAGGGTGTGCCTGTGGTCACCAAACCCTACAATGAACGCGACATCCGCTCGGCAATCGCGAGGGTCATGCGCAGCCGCCGCTAACGGCGCATGCCCCTCGCGATCGTGCAACCATGGCCGGTTCTGCTCGTTTTATCGGTATATCCCAAACCGATCCAAGGAGCCGCCGACCATGACAGACGCAAAGATTTTCGAAGACCTCAAGAACGATCACGACAAGCATCGCAAGCTGCTCGAACAGCTTGGTGAAACGCAGGGGGACAGCCCCGAGCGCCGTGAACTCTTCGAGCAGCTTCGCAAGGAATTGCAGGCCCACGCCGCAGCAGAAGAAGAATCGCTTTACGCCACCATGCTGGCCTGCCCCGATCTGCGCGACGAAGCACGTCATTCGGTCGCGGAGCACAAGGAAATCGACGACTTCCTCGCCGAACTGATCGAGACAGACATGAGCTCCAGCGCGTGGCTGACGAAATTCAAGGACATGCGTCACCGCTATCTTCATCACATCGATGAGGAAGAAGAAGAGATGTTTCCGACCGCGGCAAAGACGCTTTCCGACAAGGCCGAACAGCGGCTTGCCAAGGTCTTCGAGCAGCGCAAGCCCAGGGAACTGGCCAACGCGGAAGAGGACACCCCGGGCGACGAACGCGACTGAGCCATGCGACTGGCCGTTCCCCGCAACCGGCAAAAGCGGGGAACGTGCCGGTGGCGCACGCGTTGATTCCACAAGAACTCAATCAGGAGAATTATTGTGGCAACCAACTCTATGGACATCGACATCCGCGAGACCTTCTGGAAGTCGTTCCAGACCAGCCCTTTCATCATGATGCGCCTCAACGGGTCGAGCAGCCATGCCGAACCCATGACCGCGCAACTCGACAAGAGCGCCCATCACGCGATCTGGTTTTTCTGCAAGCGCGACAACCGGATCGCCAGCGGCGGCAAGGCAATGGGCCAGGTCATGACCAAGGGGCACGACGTCTTTGCGTGCATCGACGGTACCCTCGTCGAGGAAACCGATCCGGCGCTGCGCGAACAGCACTGGAGCAATGCCGTCGAAGCCTGGTTCCCCAATGGCAAGGCAGACCCTTCGGTGATGATGCTGCGCCTCGACATCGAGGATGGCGAAGTCTGGACTGCGGAACTGGGCCTGAAGGGTGCCTACAAGCTGATGACCGGCAAGACGATCCATCCGGACGAAGCCGGTGAGCACGCCGTCGGCGCTGTCTGATCCCGCTGCCGCTGCAAACGGAAAAAGGAGCCACAAAGCTCAAGCTTTGCGGCCCCTTTTTTTCCTTGTTGCAGCGCGGGCCCGTTACCTATTTATGCGGATGGTCTTCGATCTCTGCGCGAAAGAAGATAGCGCCAGACGCCGACACAGTTGATGACGAAAAGGATAAGGTTCTGCGCGCCAATCCCTTCGGCATCTTCATCCAGAAAGCCCCAGCCGATCAGTGCCAGCGAACTTGTGACAAAGATCACGAAACCCCAGCCAGTCCACCGGCGGCCGAGGTCGAGCGACACGACAAGCGCCGCCACGGCACCTGCGCCTGCTCCATAATATTGCAGGGATTGTAGGACGACATCACTCGCCACGCCGATCGTTCCCTTCGTGTAAGACGGTCACGCCGAGCGAAGCGGTTCCAGGTCGGCCGGGCGGTGCGTATCCGGACACCCCGCCAGGGCATAGGCGATGGCGCCCAAGATGGCCTGGCGGGTGAACGGTTTCTGGAGAACGCCTATCGCCGTCGGGGCAGGCGCCCCGATCTGATTGGGATTGGCGGTCACATAAATGACGCGTGAACCGTACTTAAGAGCGATCTGGCGCGCGACCTCCGGGCCGGTCAGGCCGTCCCGCAGGTTGAGGTCGATCAGCGCCACATCGGGGGCGTCCGCGAGCTTGGCCAGCGAGGCCGAATCCGGCACCGTGCCAACGACGGCATGGCCGCCATCTTGGAGAATATCTTCCAGCTGCAGCGCAACCAGGAATTCGTCCTCGACTATAAGGACCTTTCCAGAGCTAGCTACTGTCGCGGCACCCACGGCAATTGTATCCTTATATTGTGTCAGGCGGCAACGCGGCCGTTTTCATCGACATTGGCGATCTTTTCCAGTTCGGCAAAGAATGCATCAATCGCCTCGCCCTTGAGGACGAAATTGTGGCGGAAGTCGGGCAGCTGACCGGACTCGATCACATTCGCCAGCATGGCGCGAGCACGACAGATGCGGCTCTTCACAGTGCCCAGGGCGATACCGCAGATCTGGGCGATCTCGTCGTAGGAGAGATTGCCCGCAGCGACGAGCACCAGAGCCTCGCGATAGCTTTCGGGAATGGCCGAAAGCGCACGGATAACGTCTGCAAGGTCAATGGCACTTTCCTGGCTTGCCTCGGCGCACAGGATGCGCTCGGCGGCCACTTCATCGTACTCGCCATGAAAGCGCGCGCGCCGTGCCTCGCTGTAGAAGTGGTTGCGAAGAATAGTGAAGGTCCAGGCCTTGAAGTTAGTGCCTGCAGCGTACCGTTCGCGAGCAGCCCACGCGCGAAGCATGGCTTCCTGCGCCAGATCATCAGCGCGGTCGCGATCACCGCAAAGTCCTCTGGCGAATGCACGCAGGTGTGGAGCAACGTCGGCAAGAGCCTGCTTGAACTTGCGATCACTCAGCGCCTTATGCGGCGCCTTTTCAGTCTCGGTTCCGGCGTCAGTTGCTACGGTCATGCCATGCCCTCCTAGTTAACCAGTCGTCGAGCTAACGCGACCCGGTCGAAAAAAGTTCCCCAAAATCGGGAAAAATGTGCGCCACGCCCGCCAACAAGATGCTTGAAACGCACAGAAAACCTTGCCTCACCGGGCACTTGAAAATTTCCAATGGATGAAAAAAATTTTGTGCTCGGCAGGAACAAGTGTGCTCCAGAAACTTTGAGGCCTCCGTCCGCTCTTTTGCGGACGGAGGCCTCCGGGATCGGGTCACCACCGGTTGCGGGGGGGGGTGGGGGGAGCCAGTGGTGATATGGAGCAAACGTGACATGTACGGATTTGGTTCCCGAAAACGCGATGCGACCGAAAAAATTTTACAGTTGCCCTATTCCCCTGCCAGAGTCAGACCCCTGTGTCTGGGTGAAGGCAGAATGCGTCACACGCAAAGCGCGAAATAAACTGACCCTAAAGTCTTGAGGAAATTCGATGTCCGTCTCCGATCAGATCGCTGTCCAGTTACCGTATCTGCGCCGTTACGCGCGCGCCCTGACAGGGTCGCAGACCTCCGGTGACACTTACGTGCGCGCCACTCTTGAAGCCGCGCTTGCCGATCAGATGCTTCGCGAGGAAATCGCCGGCAGCCGCGCGGCACTCTATGCCGCCTTCACGAAGATCTGGGCCACCGGGCACGTGGAAGAACCGACCGCTGAACTGCACAGCAGCAGCGCGCATGAGCAGGCTGCAAACACGCGCCTCGCCACCATCGCGCCGACCCATCGCCAGGCCCTGCTGCTCACGACGGTGGAAGAATTCGCCCGCGAGGAAGCCGCACAGATTCTTGGCGTCACGCTGGAAGAAGTGGATGTGCTGATCGCGCAGGCCGTCCGTGAAATCGAAGGCGAAAGCCGGACCAGCGTGCTGATCATCGAGGACGAGCCGCTCATCTCGATGCAGCTCGAAGGCCTCGTGTCCGATCTCGGGCATGAGGTTGTCGGCACCGCTGCCACGCACAAGCAAGCCGTCGAGATTTTCGAGCGGTCGCCAGCTGGCCTCGTCCTTGCCGACATTCAGCTGGCCGATGGCAGTTCGGGCATCGATGCGGTCGAAGACCTGCTCAAGTTCGGCGATGTACCGGTGATCTTCGTGACCGCCTACCCGGAACGCCTGCTGACGGGCGAACGGCCGGAACCGACCTATCTGGTGACCAAGCCGTTTCAGGAAACGACGGTCCGCGCCGCCATCAGTCAGGCGCTGTTTTTCGGATCGAGCCGTCCGATGGACTGATCGCCTTCGGCGAACATCATTTCAATGAGGTACGCGGAAGCCCTCGGCGTCACATGACGCCGAGGGCTTCGTGATAATGGTCCACAATGGAAAGCGCGAGCGCGCCTACCAGTGCCAAGGCAAACGTGCTGCCGGTGGAGGTCGACTCGCCATACTGCCCTCCCAGACGGACAGTCGCGAGGTGGCGCCCTTCTCCGGGAGAAGACGTCATCATGCGCGCGTCGCTGGGCAACAGGCGTAGAGCTGCGGATTCGAACGCTCCCATGGAGACGCTACGCATGACGTCCGCCTCCATTTCCGGCGACATGTGCTCGCCATCCAAACCTTCGGGCCGCATGCGCATCAGCACACCCATAGCCCGGACATGACCGGCTTGGGCATCTGCGCTGGCGGCCGTAGACGACAACGCCAGGTTGTCGACCTCGGTGAGCCATTCATCGATGCAACGGACTGATGCCATGGGCCTTTTTCACTCCTGGTCGCTTCAATCTGAAAAATCGCCCCCGCAGCCCCGTTATCGCATTGCACCACTTCCAAGGCGCAAACCAAGGTTGGGTATTTATACTTATTTTGAAAGTGCACTGCCGGCTGACCTCAGACCAATCCGGTCTGAGCCCCGATCCGGTTTGTGGCTTGAGTGCCACCGGCGACCACTGCCACAGGGCAGAACGGCGGCACCGCGATGCGATGCTCTTCTCTAGTACGGCGGCTTGCGAAGAATCTTCATCATCCCATGCCGGGCTTCGGCATCTTTTCCGCCCTGAGACTGAATTCCCGCGCGGCCCGCACCGGCACTTTCAAAGAGCATTCCACGCCCCCCGGATTGAACTGCAAGTCCACTTCGGATTTGAGTTCGTGCACGACGATCTTCTCTATGAGGTCGCGCCCGAATCCCCGCTTTTGCGGTTGGCTTACCGGCGGACCGCCCTCTTCCTTCCAGCGGATTTCAGCGCACTCGGGAGACAAGAGTTCCCAGTTCACGTGGATACGCCCTTCGATCGTGCTCAGCGCACCGTACTTTGCGGCATTCGTCGCGAGTTCATGGATTGCGAGGCCCAGCGACATGGCATCGTTCGGTGCCAGCTTGATATTGGGCCCGGACATTTTGACATGGCTTTCATTGCCTTCCATGTATGGTGCAAGCTCCGATCGCACGATGTCGCCGATCGCGGCATTGCCCCAATCCGATTGCGAGAGAAGATCATGCGTCGCCGAGAGTGCACGGATGCGCGCTGTCAGGCTTTCCGTGAAGTCTTCGATATCCGTGGCTCGACGCCGGGTCAGGGCCGCGATCGACAGGACATTGGCGAGTGTATTCTTCACACGATGGTTGAGTTCACGCGTCAGAGAGTTGCGAATGGAGGCCTGCCTCGTGAGCCATTCCAGAACCCGCCGGTCTTCCGCCGAACGGCGGGTAATGAGCCGGCCAATAGCCATGACCATCAACGAGGCGATTGTCCCGAAGAACAGCGTAATCCGTGCCAGCGCGGACAGGACACCGGCCTTCTTGTCACTGACCTCCACCACCCAGGAGTGATTGCCGACGTCGATACGCCGTTCCATGGTCGTTCCGGTGACGCCTTCCACACGGCGTTCCGCCAGCAGGGTTTCCGGCGCAACGTGGTCGTCATAGATGGCCACTTCGATGCCGTTGTTGCGATAGAGCTCGCTTGCCGAATTCAGAAACCGTTCCGCCTGAAAGGGACTGTAAACGAAGCCCTTGACCTGCCGACGCCGGCCGGAATTATTCGTCACCGGCATATAGATCAGGAAGCCTGCTGCGTCGGCCTGGTGACGATCCTGCACCAGGTGCACCTTGCCCGAGGCCACCGGCCGTCCGAGTTCGATGGCCTTTTCCATGGCTGCCCGGCGCACCGGATCAGAAAACATGTTGTACGAAATGGCCCGGCGATTGTCAGGTGAACCCGGCTGCAGATAGACGATCGGAGTCGCGTAGTCCGCATCGGGTTCCGGGCGCGGATAGGTCACGAAATCCGGACGACCTTCGTCATGGATGGCCACTTCGAGCTCGGCCAGCTTGTCGACCGGTACCAGCGGCGCCCAGCCCATACCCAGCGACCCGTACAGTTTGCCGTCACCCTGAAGATCGTCCGCGAATTCGGCGAACTGGGCTTCGGAAACTTCATCCTGCGTCGCGAACAGGGCCGCGCCGGCCCGCAGCAAGGCAATATTCTCCGTGATCCGTCGCTGCAGCGCGGAAGCGGTTTCGGTCAGGTTGCGATCGAGTTCGACCTGACGCGTCTGCCGGTCCGCCCGTTCGATGGCCATGACGGAAACGGCTGTCGTAATGCTGGCAATAAGAAAAAGCAGGAAGGGCCAGCCGCGCGGGTATTTGTGAAACCACGCCTGTTTCTGAACCCTGTCAAGCAGAGCCTGGTCAATCACCCCACACCCATCGTTCTCCTGAACCAATCGACCGGCGCCCCGAACGTCACGGCACCTCTATGGCAACTCTTTACAATCAGGGGAACCTTGCAGCCGGTGAATTGTTCCAATCTCGACGAACGATTGTATGCCTTGCTGCACGGAAGCACCCCATGATGTGTCGATGGGCCTAAGGGCTTGACCACATTGCGGTCTCTCAGCAAGAATTGGCGACGAAAGGGAGCTTGTGTTGAATCAACCCAATGGACGGAAGCATTCCGGGAATGTGCAGGGCCTTCGGCCCGACGTCCGCACGTCGCCTGGCGACGGCGAGCCCGGCTGGGCCTCGGGATTGAGAAAGCTCTATAACTCTGTTGTAGAAGAGCCGCTGCCGGACAGCTTTCAGGATCTCCTGAAGAAGCTGGATGACAGCGACGATGCCTGACCGGATCAAGCCAACGCCGGCAGATGAGGCGTTTCGCAAGGAACTGATGGCCGTTCTCCCGCACCTGCGCGCTTTTGCACGGGGCCTGTCGGGACGAGCGGACTTCGCCGACGATCTGGTGCAGGAAGCTGCCATCAAGGCGTGGACAGCGCGGGAGCGCTACCAGCCCGGCACGAACATGCGCGCTTGGACCTTCGCCATCCTGCGCAACCACTACCTGTCCGAACTGCGCCGCAACAAGCGCCAGACCAACCTCGACGAAGGCGTCGCCGAACGCATGCTGGTAATGGATGCCGATCAGGAAGGTCCCCTGCACCTGGGCGATATGGAAACCGCGCTGCAGGATCTCGCACCCGAACGGCGTGAAGCGGTGCTGCTCGTAGGTGCATCGGGCTTCAGTTATGAGGAAGCCGCCGAGATCGCAGGATGCCCTATCGGCACGATGAAGAGCCGCGTCGCCAGAGCACGCGCCGATCTGGCAAAACAGCTCAATGCCGAACCCGAGCTTCTGGCCAAACACGTAGGCTGATCGAGATTGGCGGCGAACCTCGTCGTCAGACGCTCGGATCGGTCGCGCCGAGCTTGGGAAGCATAAGCAGACACGCCCCCGCCGCAAGGTGGAACGCTAGCGCCATGCCGGCGAGAAGTATCGTGCCCTTTTCGATCCAGGGGGAAACGAGCGCGGTGCCGATAGCCGAAGTGGCCAGCAGGAACAGGATAACGAGTCCGCTGCCCCGGGCATCGTCTCCATGCGATGCGAGAATGGCCCGGAAGAACCCCGGTGGCCCGCGCAGGCCCAGACCTGAGTTCACCGGGATGAACAGCGCGGTGATCACCAGAACCGAAGTGCCCCCGGACAAGGCATAGAGAAACTGTCCTGCCGCACCGGCAGCCGCGACCCAGGTACCCGTCGCAATCACGCGTTCCGCACCAAAGCGGTCGACCGCCTTCGTCGCCGAATTAGCAGCGATGATGAACGTCGTAACGCCGCAAACCTGCATCACGATGAAATCGGTAAGACTCCCCCCGTTCACGCGAACGAAGACGGTGGGCATACCGAAGACGAAGACAAGCAGACCGCCCAGCACCAGAGCCTGGCTCATGGCATAACGCATGAACACCGGATCGCGCAGCAATGCCGTAAAGCTGCCCACCCCGCGCCGGCTGACTTGGGGAACCCCGCCTGACACCAGCAGGAGCAGCGCCACCATGCCGGCAACACCAGCCATGACTTCGAAGTTGAGTTCCCAGCCGCCGAAAGCCAGCAGTGCCACGCCGGCAATCGGTGCCAGCGCCGGCCCCAGCGCCTCGATGCTGCCGAGAACACCGATCGCCGCCATGGCACCACGCTCGTCGAACAAGGCCTTGACGATCCCCGGCGCGAAGACCGCCGGCCCGGAGACCACCATGCCCTGAACCGCACGCAAGCCGATCAAGGCCTCAATCGAGGGCGCACGGCTACAGGCAAAGGAGAGCAGCGCTGCCAACGTCAGCGACCCGATGAAAAGACGATTGGTGGAGACGCGATCACCGAGCGCGCCGAAAGCAAGCAAACCGGCGCAGGCTCCGCCGATGTAGGCCGCCAACACCAGCTGGGCCAGCGCGGGATCACCGCCCAGCGCCTCAGGCAGCTGCGGGACCGCCGGCAGGATGAGGTCCGTCCCCATCAGACCGATGATGGTGCTTCCCACGACAAGGCTGAGCGTCAATACGCGATTCACGAACTACCCCCGTTCCAGGTCCCAAAGGCTGGTTGGCAGTTTGTTCGCAGTTGCACAATAGCGCGATGGAACAGCGGTTTCCGGCAAAAGAAAACCCCCGCTTCCGTCCGGGAAGCGGGGGCCTTATGTCCGGTCTACCGGAAGAGACCTCAGGCCGGGTAGGTCCAGGGCGTGCCGCGGTCAAAGTTGTCCGAAGCGAACTTCCAGTTGAGGAGGTTTTCAAGCACAGCCTTCACGTAGGCCGGGCGCTTATTCATCTGGTCGATGTAATAGGCGTGCTCCCACACATCGACGGTCAGCAGCGGGTTGACGTCGGAAGTGATGGCCGTACCGGCGTCATGGGTCGAGATGACCTTGAGCTTGCCGCCGTCGACGACCAGCCAGGCCCAGCCGCTGGCGAAGTGATTGATCGCTTCGTTGCTGAGCGCTTCAAGCAGCGCATCCATCGAACCGAAATCGTTCTTGATGGCGGCCGCGAGGCTTTCGCTCGGCGCGGTCTTCTCGCCCGAGAGCGACTGCCAGTAGAAACCGTGATTGTAGGTCTGCGCAGCGTTGTTGAAGAGACCGCCCGACGACGACTTCACCAGTTCCTCGACCGACTTGCCCGCATTCTCGGTGCCTTCGATGGCAGCGTTCAGCTTGTCGACGTAGGTCTTGTGGTGCGCGCCATGGTGAATTTCGAGGGTCTTGCTCGAAATGTGCGGTTCAAGCGCGTCCTGCGCGTAAGGAAGCGGCATCAGGGCAATGGTCATGGCAAAGTTCCTGTTCTGGTTTACGAACGCTTGAGGATGGCACTGAACGAGGCGCGGAGCCCCCTACGTGCCTTTAGACGTGCGCCGTATGTCTGTTCTCCGGTCCCACAATTCAAGCGTTCAAAAGTGGCATTTTGATTTCGGCTTTCAGAAATCTGAACGAGACCGGGGTGCGGCGCAGCCTCTCTCACTACCAACAACACGAAAAAGGATGGCGGAGTTCCCGCCATCCTCTCCCCGGTTGCCGGCCCTTCCCGCAAGGGGGTGTAGGAAGGGCCGGAACAACAAGATCAGTTCTGATCTTCGACCTTTTCGGCCTTTTCTTCGAGGGCTTCGGCCTTGGCTTCACCGGCCGCGTCCACGGCATCCGCCTTGTCTTCCATGGCATCCTCTGCGGCACCGTCCAGCTCGTCTGCCTGATCGTTGATCGCGTCGGCGGCAGCGTCGGATGCATCTTCGACAGCATCGGCACGCTGCTCGATGGCATCGTCCGCCGGGTCGTTGCATGCGGCGAGTCCGAGTGCACCGGCAGCAGCTGCAAGCATGGCGAGGCGCGGCATGGTGATGGCTTTCATGGCGAGATTCCTTTCCCTGTTTAGAAATATGCGCGTTTTAGGAGAAGGACACGCAAACCTTCCGTGGATCACCTTTCGGCGCGGGATCAGCGAACCGAGCCGCGACGAAACAGGTTGACGATCGCCAGAAGAATGACTGCGCCCAGGAACGAAGTGAAGAGCGACAGAATATCGAAAGAACCACTGGTAATCGGCGCACCGCCAATAAGCGGATTGACAATAATGCCGGCAATCAATGCACCGACAACACCGACGACAATATTAAGCAGAATACCCTGCTGAGCATCGGTGCGCATAAGGATCGAAGCGAGCCAGCCGATAATACCACCGACCAGCAAAATGAGCAGAAGAGTCATGTTTTCTTCTCCGTTTGTCTGTGTTGATTTGGATAACGGACCGGGCGCCTCTTGGTTCCTAGGAAGGTTTCGCGCCCTGCGCCGCCGAGGCAAACAAGGATGACGAAAACCACGCCTTTGTCCGCGCACCGGGATATTTAAAACCACTGAGGCGCTTTATAATTTCCAACATTTGCGGGATTTGCGATTATAGCTTGCCTAAGTCAGCGATAGCGCGGAAAACATATTGAAACGCCGATGGTGTTTAAATAAGGCTATCAGGAACCGAATCCGCCTTGCACGCGGATACGACCGCCAAGAGCGCATGGGACAGAGGATGCCGGAATGCTGAAGAACGAGCCCGAAATCTGGGATGCTGAAACCGATTTCGTGTCTGTCGGATCGGGAATCGGCGGCCTTTCGGCCGCTATCACTGCACGCGAAATGGGCCTTGAGGCGATGGTGCTGGAAAAGGCCGATCAGGTTGGCGGCGTCACAGCCCTTTCCATGGGAGAGGTCTGGGTCGCAGGCAACCGCCATGCCGCCGAGATCGGCGTGGAAGACAGCGTCGAAAGCGGGTTTCGTTATCTGAAGCGCCTGTCGATAGACTATGGCAGCGATGCGGCGATCCTCAACTTCACTGCCCACGCACCCGCCGCGCTTTCCTGGTTCGAGGACAAGATCGGGCTCAAGATGATGCCGATCCGCGGTTGCCCGGACTATTACTATCAGGTCAGCAACGACGGCGTGCCTGAAGGCCGCATGCTCGAGGTTGAGCCCTTCCCCGGCCAATCGCTTGGCGACTGGGCGGAAAAAACCCGCCTGTCGCAAATGCCCTATGGCATGACCCACGCCGACATCGACGAAGGCGGCGGCGTTGCCAACATGATGCACTGGGACTTCGCGAAGATGGCGCAGCGGCTCGCGAACGACGAGCGCTGCCTCGGCTGCGGATTGGCCGCCTACTTTGTCAAAGGCGCGCTCGATCACGGCGTGGAGATGAAGACCGGCACGAGTGTGGTGGAGATCTACGCAGACGGGTCGCGCGTCACCGGCGTGCGCGCGCAGAAGGATGGCAAGGACATCAACATCCGCGCGCGCAAGGGCGTGCTGGTAGCGGTATCGAGCTACGAGCGCCGACAGGACTACAACAAGACCATCGGCCAGCAACTCGAACTCGGCACCATCGTGACGATCTCGACCGTGGACGGGGCGAACTTCCGGCTGACAGGCCCGCTGGGCGCCCGCACCGCGCGCGTGCCGGACGTTACCTCCCTCGGCTTCATCTCACCCGGTGAGGAGGACCCCGAGGGCTATCCGATGTGGCGCAGCGCGCTGCAGATCATCGGCCAGCCGCACATCATCGTCGTCAACAAGGCGGGAGAGCGCTTCGGCAACGAGGCTTTCTACCGCTCCTTCTACTACAAGATCGACCAGATCGACGGCCTGACCCAATCCCATCCCAACATGCCGTGCTTCATGATCTTCGACAGTCAGGCGCGCGCGAAGTACCCGATCGGTTCGATCCTGCCGGGCATGGACTGGCCGGAAGGGCTGGGCTGCATCGCCGACACGCTGGGCGAACTCGCAGGCAAGCTGGGCGTGGACGCAGCAGCGCTGGAGCAAACCGTTGCGGCCTTCAACGAAGGGGCGCGGCAAGGCCGCGATCCGGCCTTCGGGCGCGGCGAGCAGCCGTGGAGCTTCTGGATGTGCGGAGACAAGAACAACAAGCCCAACCCGGTGCTCGGCCCGCTGGAGCAGGGACCGTTCTACGCCGTCGAACTGAAGCGCATCGGCGGCTCGGGCATCCCCTCGACAGGCATCCTCGCCGACGAACACGGCCGCGCGCTGGACTGGAACGACGAGCCCATTCCCGGCCTCTACGTCGCCGGCAACTCGATGGCGCGGATGGAAACGGGAGCGGTCATGCAATCGGGCATCTCCAATGCGCGCGGCATGACTTATGGCTGGCTCGCCGCAAAGCACGCAGCCGGACAGCCCAGCGATCTGCTGGCGAAGGAAGCGGAAAGGCTGGCGCTTTGATCGAGACAAGGCAGACCGTCACCATTGCGGCGCCCATCGACGCGACCTGGGCCTATGCCAAGGATGTCGAGCGCTGGGCCGAGATCATGCCCGGCTATCAGTCCTGCGAAATCGAGGATGAAGACAATTCGCTCTGGATCCTCAAGATCGGTGTCGGCGCGATGGTTCGCACGGTGAAAGTCGCCGTGCACGTCGATCGCTGGGCCGGGCCGGAACAGGTCGATTTCACCTTCAAGCTGCAGGGCGACCCGGTGGAGGGCGGTGGCTCCTACGAAGCCTCCGTCACGCCTGACGGGCAGACGCAAGTGGACCTTGCCGTGCAGGTGCGCGGGTCCGGCCCGATGGCGCCGATGTGGGAAGCCATGGGCGGCCCCGTCCTGCCCAAGTTCGCAAAAGGCTTTGCCGAAGAACTGAAAGGCCGGATCGAAGCGCAGACCGGACCCGGCGGGATGGCTGCGTCAGGGGCGGAAACATCGACCGCTCCGACCAACCCATCGTTGGTCACTCGTCTACTCAACTGGCTCAAGGGACTGTTCAAAGGCTGATCCGGGAAACCGGGGCCTTGGCCATCCGTTTGCACGACAAGCGAAAAAGGCTTGAGACGTGCAAACACCCGGCAAAAGACGAGCGTTTTCTGCGGTAGCCTCCGCTGCCATAGTGGCAGGCGGCGTGGTGGCGCTGGTGCTGGGTCTCTCGTTCGCACCCGGTATCGAGGCTCCGCAAAGAGCGCTCGAAGCCATACTGCCCACGCGCAACACGCCCCCTTCCCCGACACCCACGCCGCAACCACCTCCGGCCGAGGCAGGCGCACCGCAGAACGCCCCTGCCCCACCCTCGCGCGAGAACGAACCCGCACAGATCGTCCAGCCTCCACCGAAACGACCGCCGCTTGTTGCGCCTCCCCCTGTCCCCGTAGCGCCGAAAGCGGGGACGGGGTCAGCTTCCAACCAGGGCGCTGCCAATATCGATGGTCCCGGTCAAGGATCGGGCGGCTCAGGCAATGGCACAGGCGGCGGAGGAAACGGAGGTCAAGGATCAGGGAACGGCTCCGGCCGCGGCGATCTCTCCGCATATCCGCGTCAGACCTCGGGCAAGCTGCACTATCGGGAGATTCCGAAGGCCTTGCGGCGCGATCACGGCGGGGTAATCCGATTGCGCTATCGGATCGGCGTGGATGGCCGCGTGAGCCAGTGCCGCGTATTGCAGTCGAGCGGCTTCCCCGAATTCGACCGCCAAACCTGCGAACGCATCACCGATCGCTTTCGCTTCAAGCCGGCACGCGATCGGGCAGGACAGCCAGTCCCTTTCACCATGACCGAAACCCACGGTTGGGATTACGAGCCAGGCGAATAGCCGCTTCGCGCTCGCGCGATGCCGTTTCGCAATTATCCGATGGACAAGCCACGCCTGCGCGCGCAGTCTGTACACCTGTACAGCATAATCCTTGGGAGAGGAGCCTACATCATGTCCATCACCGTCGAAGCCGCCAAGCCGCTGATTGGCGGCATCATCCATGTCTCGCCCGACCATCTCCTCGACGATGAAACAATCGAGACCGTCCGCGCCGAGCTGGAGAAGCGCGGCGTTCTGGTCTTCCCGGAGATCAACGTATCCGATGAGATGCAGCTCGCCTTCACCGACAAGCTGGGTGACCGCGTGAACTTCACCCGGCAGGTGCCGGGCTCCGATGCGGATACGGCAGACGTCTACAAGATCACACTGGATCGCAAGCTCAATTCAGAGCCCGATTACGTGCTCGGCACGTTTTTCTGGCACATCGACGGCATCACCATCGACCAGCCGCTGCCCAAGGCCACGGTTCTCTCGGCCCGCAAGCTCTCGGCAAGCGGCGGTGCCACCGAGTTCGCCAACCTCTACGCCGCCTGGGACAAGCTGCCCGAGGACGAGAAGCGAGAAATCGAAGATCTCACCGTCGTGCACTGTGTCGAAGCCGCGGTTCGTCCGGTCCACGGCCACCCCAGCGAGGAACGCCGCGCGCGCTACAAGGCCATGGCCGCCGTCATGGAACAGCCGCTCGTCTGGACGCATGAGGACGGGCGCAAGTCGCTGCTGCTCGGCACCCATGCGGACGGTATCGTCGGCATGCCCGGCCCGCACGGCCGCGCCCTGCTCACTCGCCTGCAGCAGTGGGCCGCCCAGCCCGACTTCGTCTACACGCACAAATGGAATGAAGGCGATCTGGTGATCTGGAACAACCAGGGCGTGATGCACCGCGTGGTGCCCTATACCGACGAAGGCCGCGTGATGCACCGCACCACGATCGCGGGCAAGGAAAAGCCCGGACACAAGGCAGACGAAGCCAATATCGAAAGAATCTACCAGATCGCTTGAGAATGGCGTTCCTGCGCTTGACGGTGCTGCAACGATAGGAGCATTGGCAAGGGCGATACTCCTGCCGCGAGTCTGCCCCTGCCATGCTTTCGCAGAAAATCCGCTATGCCATCCGGGCCCTGCAGCACCTGGCGGACAAGTATGGCGAGGGGCCCGTCCCGCTGGCGGAAATCGCCGAAGCGCAGAACATTCCGGCAAAGTTCCTGACCGTTATCCTTTCCGAGCTGTCCCGCTTCGGAATCGTCGACTCCCAGCGGGGCAAGGACGGAGGCTACTGGCTGGCGATTTCGCCGATAGACATCACGTATGGCGACCTTATCCGCATAATGCGCGGATCGCTTGCGCTGGTGCCCTGCGCCAGCCGCTTCGCGCATGAAAAGTGCAAGAACTGCGTCGAGGAAAAGGACTGCCGCACCCGCGCCCTGATGCTGAAAGTGCGCGATGCCACGGCCGACCTGCTCGATGGAGTACGCCTGTCGGACGCCATCGAATTGGCTCCCGAATTCGCAGAGCCAAGCGAAGAGACTTAGCCGCCTGTCATTCGCAAACCGGCGTCCGCAATCAAGGTCTCGCCGGTCACGCGGCACGAGGCCTCGCAGCCGAGGAACAGGACAGTGCCCGCAATGTCCTCCGGGGTGGAGGCGACCTGCAGCGGAGTGCGCTCGATGACGGACGCACGGATCTTGTCGCGGTGCGGCCCCAGCTTGTCGAACCAGACCGTGTCCATGAACCCAGGTCCCACGGCGTTGATCCGTATCCTGGGCGCCAATCCGCGCGCCAGTGTGAGAACCATCGTGTTGAGCGCGGCCTTGGATGCGGAATAGGCGATTGAAGACCCGTTACCCGTCACCCCGGCAACGGACGACGTGGCCACGATCGCCGCGCGTTCGGACCGTTCCAGCAGTTCACGGCAGGCGCGGATCGTCTGAAAAGTACCGACCACGTTGACGCGATAGACGTCGAGGAAATCGTCGCCGGAAAGCTTGTCGAGTTGATGCGCGTGGGCAGGCCGCGTCGTCTTGCCCGCGTTGCAGAACAGCGCATCGATCCGGCCAAAACGTGCTGCTGCAGCGGCAATCGACACGCAATCGGCGTCCTCGGCAACATCGCCCTGGACGACGACGGCGTCCGCGCCAAGCGCCCGCACTTGCCTTGCGGTTTCCTCGGCTTCCTGCTCGCTGCTGGCGTAGTTGATTACGACTGCTTTAGCGCCCTGATCGGCGGCGCCGACGGCTATGGCGCGGCCAAGGCCCGTCGATGCGCCGGTCACGACGACGACGGCGTCTTCATATGGTGGTTTCAATGACATTCCCTCCTCCCGACCCTCATGCGGGGTAGGAGGCAAGCCTTCAAGATTTTAACGTGGAACGCCTATTCCGGAGGCGAAGTCATCACTTCCCCGTGCTGCAGGAAATGCAGCAGCGTGCGCGCGAGATGATCGATCGCCATCTTCACGTTGGGACCGGGGCCGCCCTCGGTAATCTGCACGGTTGTGCCCTCGATCATGAACAGCATCATGTAGCACTTGATCCGTTGCGGTTCGCGTTCGTCGCGCGGGAGGGCATCAAGGTCAAAACCCGGAAAACGTCGGCCAAGCGTGGCGATAATGTTGTCGTGATGGCGATAGACCGGATCGAGAATGTCGGTCTGCAGGTTGGCACCGGCCCAGAACAGGTTGAGCGAATTGCGCCGCTCTTCCTGCTCCCCGCGCAGCCGCACGATCCACTTGCGCACCGACGACAGGCTCAGGCGCTTAACCGTCACCAGTTCGGCATAGATCTCAAGCTGATACTCCAGATCCTGCCGCATCAGGTCGAGCAGCATTTCATCCTTGCTGCGGTAATAGAGGTAGACTGTCGCGCGGCTGACGCCGGCTTTTTCCGCGATTTCCTCGACCGAAGCGGGGAAAAAGCCCTTGGTGTAAAACACCTTGCGTGCGGCGACCCGGATGCGTGCGATTGTCGGCTTGACCTTGGGACGAGAGGCCTTGCCTTGCGACGGTGTAGTGTCTGTCATAGACATTTGATTAGCTGCAACTGATTGACTTGGGCAAGTTAACAAAGGAACCGCCCCGTGACCCGGCGGTTTTCTCCCTGTAGGAACGCCGCGTTCGCAAGGATAGATATAAGAGGTTGCCCCCATGATGATCGACGAAACCCACGATCCGGCCCGCAAATCCTGGGTCGAGAGCGCCAACGGGCATGCCGATTTCCCGATTCAGAACCTGCCGCTGGGCGTGTTTTCACGCGATGGTGATTCTCCGCGCGGCGGCATGGCCATCGGCGACATGATCCTCGACCTGAGCGCGCTGGCCCTCTCCGGCCTGCTGGACGGTGAAGCTCTGGCAGCGGCCAGCGCTGCAAACGGTGCCACGCTCAACCCGATGCTCGCGCTCGGTACCGGCCCGCGCCGTGCCCTGCGCAAACGCGTTTCAGCGCTGCTTTCCGAAGGGGCCGCAGAGAAGGCGCAGGTGGAGTCGCTGCTCGTGCCGATGCGCGAGGCGGAGATGCACCTGCCTGCGCATGTCGGCGACTACACCGACTTCTACGTGGGCATTCATCATGCCACCAACATCGGCAGCCTGTTCCGGCCCGACAATCCGCTGCTCCCGAACTACAAACACGTGCCCATCGGCTATCACGGCCGCGCCTCGACCATCCGGGCCACCGGCGCGGACGTCATCCGGCCGCAGGGCCAGACCAAGGCTCCGACTGCCGATGCCCCCTCGTTCGGGCCCGTTGCCAAGCTCGACTACGAGCTGGAACTGGGCGTTTGGATGGCCACCGGCAACGATCTCGGTTCGCCGATCCCCATCGCCGAGGCCCTCGATCACGTCGCCGGAATCACTCTGCTCAACGACTGGTCCGCGCGCGATATCCAGGCGTGGGAATACCAGCCGCTGGGCCCCTTCCTCGCCAAGAACTTCCTTTCCACTGTGTCGCCTTGGATCGTGACCATGGAAGCGCTGGCCCCGTTCCGCCGCGCTCAGCCTGCCCGTCCTGAAGGCGATCCGAAGCCGCTGCCCTACCTGTGGGACGAGACCGACCAGAGCAAGGGCGCGCTGTCGCTGGAGCTCGATGTCTTTCTGAGCAGCGCGGCGATGCGGGAGAAGGGCATGGAGCCGCTTCGCCTGAGCCATGGGGCGGCCAGCAACATGTACTGGACTATCGCGCAGATGGTGACGCACCACGCTTCCAACGGCTGCCAGATGCAGACCGGCGACCTGCTCGGCAGCGGCACGATTTCCGGTCCCAAGAACGGCTCTCAGGGCAGCCTGATGGAGATCACCCGCAACGGCAAGGAGCCGGTGGAGCTTCCCACCGGCGAAACCCGCACCTTCCTTGAAGACGGAGACGAGCTCTCTCTGGCCGGCCACTTCACGGCGGACGGTGCGGTTTCAATCGGCTTCGGCGAATGCCGCGGAACGGTATCCCCCGCCCGCGCCTGAGCGCGTTCAGGCAACGCCGGTCACGACGCCGCGCCCGGCGCAATCGGCGATAGCCTCATCCGATAGCCCGATTTCGCGCAAAAGTTCCGCTGTGTCCCGGCCCATGGTCGGGGCACATTTCGGCTCCGGCGGAAGCGGGCTGCCATCGAAGGATACCGGGCCCGATACGATGGTCACCGGCGTCCCGTCCTCAACAGTGACATCGAACAGCACGTCGTTGGCCTCCGCCTGCGGATCGGTGACCAGTTCGCGCAGGTTCTGGATGACTTCCCAGGGCGCATCCCAGTCGGCGAATACCGCTCGCCATTCATCGAGAGTGCGCGATGCAAAGGCCTCGTCGAGCGCAGTGAGCAACGCCTCTCCATGTTCGACGCGGCTTTCGACAGTGGCGAAACGCACATCCTCCAGCATGTCCTCCCTTCCCGTCCGGCGGCACAATTCGGGCCAGTAGCGCTCAGGATCGAGGAACATCAGCTGCAGGAAGCGACCGTCCGCCGTCTCGTAGGCGCTTGTCAGGGC
Organism: Novosphingobium indicum; assembly: GCF_014645195.1. Classification (GTDB taxonomy): domain Bacteria; phylum Pseudomonadota; class Alphaproteobacteria; order Sphingomonadales; family Sphingomonadaceae; genus Novosphingobium; species Novosphingobium indicum. The sequence continues at coordinate 69,480 of NZ_BMLK01000009.1, forward strand.
ATGGCGGCCGGGATTGGCCAGCTTCGCCAGCTGCTCGTCGCTGAGCGCAGCTCCCATCGTGACATCGGCGGAGAGGATCCACATCGCCGATGAGAGCAGCGATATCTCCACGGTCGTCGGCTCGCCGGTGCGCTCACGATGAAACAGCGCCGATGCCATACCGAACGCCACGTTCATCGCCCCCGCATGATCGCCGAGCGCCGGCCGTGGCCGCGTCGGACGCTGGCCGGGCGTCGAGAGCATGTGGGCGAACCCGCCGCGCGCCCAGAAGCATGAGGCATCATAGCCTGCCCGATCGGCCTGCTCGCCGCGGAACCCCAGACCGTTGCCATGGGCGTAGATCAGCCGCGGGTTCCTCTCGCGCAACACGTCGAGCGTGAGCCCCAACCGCTTGAGCGCGCCCGGACGGATCGACGTGAGGAAGACGTCCGCCGTCTCGACCAGCTGCAGAAACAGCTCGCGCCCCTCGTCGCTCTTGAGGTCGATGGCGATCGAGCGCTTGTTGCGGTTGTTCAGTTCCATCGCGAGGTTCGCCGACTTGGTCTGGCGTCCATCGGTGATTTTCAACCGCCGGTAGGGATCGCCTTCGGGCATCTCGATCTTGATCACATCCGCGCCGAGATCCGCCAGGATCGCCCCGGCCGCGGGCACGAAAACGAACTGTGCCAACTCCAGCACCCGCACGCCCTTGAACACCTGCGTCGCGAACATTCCTGTGTCTCCCCATCATTCTCTGCGCGGTCGGTCGCCGCCTTCATTCGAAGCGTGACGATAGCCATGCGTGAAAAATGTAGCAAGCGCTTGGTTTTCAAATCTGCCAGGCTGAAACAAAAAAAGCGGGCCCCGGAAAAACCGGAGCCCGCCTTCATCTCAGGATAGCAATTCGCGGCGTTATTGGCCGAAGCGATACTTCAGACGAAGACCCCACATACGCGGTTCGCCCAGCAACGCTGAACGGAAGCCGCGAGATGTGTTCTCGTTGATGTTGAGATAGACGACCTCCTTGGTGACGTTGGTCACGAACAGCGTAGCATCGACCGGCATGCCGCCGACGTTGTTCCAGTTCAGGTTGAGGTTGAGGACGTTAGTGCTCGGAACGATGCCCGCGCCGGGGTTGGTCAGGACGTAGGGCGTGCCCGACGAATCCCGCAAGGTGGGACAACCCGGCGTCGTCGCCGTCGGGCAGCTATCCGCAACCGAGCGGAACTTCCCGGTATAGATCCAAGTACCGCCGAAAGTGATTGCGCCCACCGATTCCGGTAGCGGCAGCGTGTAGTTGGCGGAAAGCGTCAGCTTGTGCGGCTGCGCGTTCGGGATCGGATCGCCAACATTCGGGAGGGTCACCGTGTCATACGGGGATCCCGGCGCGAAAGTCGGAGCAGTCAGTTCCTTGATCTTGGTCTTCAGGTAGCCGTAGGCGGCGCTGATGCGCATGCCCTCGAACGGCCGAAGGTTGAGTTCGGCTTCGAAGCCCTGCAGCGTGGACGAGCCCGAGTTCACGATCGAGGCGCTCGGCGGCGCAGTCGGCGTGCCATCGGCGTTGGCGATCAGATCCTGCACACCCAGCAGCAGCTGCTGGTTGGTGAAGTCATTGTAGAAGCCCGAGATATTGAAGCTGCCGGGGATCACGCCGTGCCAGCTGGACTTGAGACCGATTTCGTAGGTGTTGACCTTTTCCTGATCGTAGGGCTGCGTCGTGTCCGGGCTGAAGATCGACAGGCCGCCCTGACGGTAGCCGCGGGTCCATTTGGCGTAAATCAGCAGGTCCTGCATCGGCTTGTAATCGAGGCCGATCAGCCAGGTGGGCGCCTTGGACGACTTGCTCTGGATGTCATGACAGCCATCGTAGATCGTGCTGATCGGGAACCTGGTCGCCGACGTCACGGTCGTCCCGGACGTATTGGAGACGCCGATCGGCGCGCCGCAAGTATAGTAACCGCCGGCAAGGTTCGGGCGCAGTTGCTGAACGTCGGTGGTCTGCTTGTCCCACGTGTAGCGCAGGCCTGCGGTGAACTTCAGTTGATCGGTGATGTCATAGCTGGCCTGCCCGTAAACCGCATAGTCCTCGAACTTGGTGGAAGACAGCTGGCCATTGATCGACCCGAACGAGAAAAAGCCGTTCACGCCCGGCGCGAAGTAGTTCGGCAGGACGGTGAAGGGGCAATCGTAGGAATCGATGTCGTTACAGGCCGAAAACGTCGCCGTCTGCACGCCAGATTTACCGAGTGGATCGCTGATCTCGGAATAGGCACCGACCTGCCAGTTGAGGCGACCGTCAGTCGAAACGCCCTGCACCTGCAGTTCGCCGACAAAAGTCGACTGGGCGTTGGTAAGGCCCGTGTAGGGATTGATGTGGGTGAAGGCAAAGCCGGTAACCTGGCTGCCGGAAGTCTCGGTCCCGGACGGCACGTTCGGGTTGAGGAAGTAGTTCCCGAACAGGTCCAGATTGGTCTTGCCGCGGAACTCACCATAAGAAAGGATGCCCTTGACGGTGATGTTGTCGCTAGCCTGCCAAGTGGTCTTGTTGATGATCTGCCATTGCTCGATGGTCGATTGCGAATCCGGCAGGCGGTTGGACACGGTCCAGGGATCGTATGCCGCCTCACGCGCCATCTGGGATACGGCCATGTCGCCGAAGGGAATTCCCGATGCGTTGACACCGGCAAACGCTTCGATGATCTTCGGGATCGTGCCGTTGCTCTTCGACTTGGTGTAAGTTGCGACCGTGTAGTTTTCGAGGTCGGGCGTCAGGTCCGCCACGATGCTGGCACGGAACGTCCAGTAATCGAGATTACCCATTCCCTTGTTGCCGTAACGGCCATCGCCAAGGTTGCCGATGTTCCTGAGATACCCGTCGCGTTGCTTGTGCTCGCCGCCAAGACGGACCTTGAAAGTATCGGCCAGCGGGATGTTGAGGACGGCTTGAACGCCGAACAGGTCATAATCGCCTACCGTGCCCTCGACATAGCCTTCCAGTGCGTCGGTCGGCTTCTTGGGGACGAGCAGAACGGCGCCGCCGGTCGAGTTGCGGCCGAACAGGGTGCCCTGCGGGCCCTTTAGAACCTGCACGTTCTGCAAGTCGAACAGCGCTCCCGGACCGGCACCGTCACCGCCGAAAGACGCGCCCGAACCGCGCGGCGCCACCACGTCGGCAAAGTACACGCCCACCGTCGCGGTCGTGCGCTGTTCTTGTGTAAAGCCGCGGATCGAGAAGTTGGTGCTGTCCGCGCCGTAGCGGTTGTTGACCTGCAGACCCGGTGTGTACTGCGCCAGATCCTTGATGTTGCTCACGGCATTGTTGTCGATCGTCTCCTGACTGAAGACTGTGACCGAAACCGGCACGTCCTGCAGGCGCTGTTCAATGCGCTGTGCGGTGACGATGATGTCGTTGGCGCTGCCCTGATCCGCTGATTGCCCCATCGCCGGCGCAGCCGCAAACCCGCTGAGCGCGCTTGCGGTGAGCAGAATCGTCCTGTGGTGTAATTTCATGCATTCCCTCCCATGGTTACCCAATATTCTCGCCGCCCCCAGCGGCTGTTTCGCACCGCATTATTCGGAATCGAAACGAATGTTTTTCAGTTTCGAATTACATCGACGAATAATTGTTCGTCAATGCAAAAACACGAAACTTCGTATACAAATAGACAGACGTCTATTCCCGTATCTTTCCTGCCACAGGTTGGCGGAAAACCGGAACTGAAGAAGATATTTATGATCTACTGAGGATCATATGTAACTCTCCGGGAACATCGCGTGCACGGCCAAGGTATACATGCCTGCCTTACCATTCTGCTCATGGCGGCAAGCGTTTCCCAGACCTACGGCCCTATGGCTTCGCCGCCTCGGCATCGATCTGGGCAAAAGCTTCGAGCATGGCCTTCTTGGCAGCCTGCGCGGCAGGGAACCCCACGTAGGGAATCGCCGAATAGAAGATCTCTTCCAGCTCCACGCGCGAAAGGCCGTTCTTCATGCCCATGCGCGTATGGTAGACGATCTCGTCATGCGCGCGACACGCGATGAGCATACCCAGCACCGCACAACTGCGCATCTTGCGGTCGAGCCCATCACGCGTCCATACCTCGCCAAAGGCAAAGTCTATCGTCCAGTCGATCTGCTTCGCGCCGAACGCGACATTCGACTGCATGTGTTCACGCGTGGTGCGGGCCATGTCTTCGCCGTAGACTTCAGCGAATAACGCCAGCCCTTTTTCGTGCGCTTCCCCTCCCATAGTCCCCTCCGTCAGGTGCAAAGCACGTGGACCTTCGTCTCATTATTGGGGCCGCGCAAGGTTTCGAACATGGCCGGCGTGTCCATCAGGCCGACATTGTCGCTGACAATGGCCTTGGGATCGGGCGTTCCAGCGCCGCGAATGCGGTCGCGATCGAGCTGTTCGGCGATGTAGATAAACTCCTTCATCGAATAGCCCACCGCGAACTGCATCGAGACGCACTTGTAGCTGGCCATGCCCGGAATCACCGGATCGGGCGATGTGCAGAAGCCCAGCGAGATGATCCGCCCGAACTGCGCCGCGTGCATCACCGCCTTCATCAGCATACCTTCCGCCCCGACGCATTCGAGCACGACTTGCGGCGCCCCGCCGAGCACTTCCTGCACATCGCCGATCTCGTTGTCTCCGAAAGCCACGAAGGCATCGGCGCCCATTTCCAGGCACAGATCCTTGCGGCGCGAGGAGCGCGACATGGCGACGATCCGCCCTGCCCCCAGCCGCCGCGCCCAGTAGATCGCATAGAGCGCGACGGTGCCCCCGCCGAGCACGACGACGCTGTCCCCCGGCTGGATATGCGCCATCTTCGTCCCGTAGAGGCTGATCGCCATCGGCTCGATCAGCGCCCCGTCCGCCAGCGACAGCGTCTGCGGCAGGCGCGTCGCCACGCTGGCGGGCACCTTGGCCAATTCCGCGAAGCCGACCATCGCTGAACCGGGGCTGTTTCCGCACAGCACGTTGTTGCCATGCGCCGTGCAGGACGGGCAGGTCCCGCAGGCCACCGAAGGCAGCACCGCGATCCGCTCGCCCACCTTCCAGCCGGAAACGCCGCTGCCGACCTCCATGATCTCGCCCGCGTATTCGTGGCCGAACTGAACGCCCTTTCCGTAATCCCATTGCCCGCCCTTGGTCATCGACAGGTCGGTGCCGCAGATCCCGCAGCGATCGACGCGGATCAGCAGGTCCCCGGGACCGGGCACGGGATCGGCGATGTCCTCGATGACGATGGGCTTGCCCTCACCCGGATAGATTGCCGCTTTCATATCCCGTTCTCCCTCATCGTCATTGCGAGGAGGCGCAGCCGACGCGGCATTCCAGAGCTGCGCGAGACCGCCCTGGATTGCTTCGCTACGCTCGCAATGACGAAGTTTTGCACGTTCATGCCGTTCGCCGTTCCACCAGATCGTAACGCTCGATGTAGTCTCCGAACGGCGCGCGCGCTTGCTCTTCGCTCATCCCGAAATCGGTAATCGAATAGCGGTGCACGCCATGCTGCAACTCAGGCTTCTCCTCGATCCGCCGTGCCAGCGCGGCGCGCGTCTCCTCGGATATGTCCATGCCGATGAAGCGGTAGATCGCCTCGACCGTCTCCATCGGGCGCGCGTGGAAATCGGCGTGGACCACGTCGAGCACTTGTCCGGGATGCTTCTCGCGCACCTTTTCCGCCTTGCGCACCGCATTGGCCCATTTGGCGACTTCGCGCTGGAGCAGGTTCTCCGCGCGCTGCTGCGGCCGGTCGCCCTCCATAATGGTGTTAAGGTTCATCAGCAGCGAGACGAGGCTGGGCACGGCCTTGGCCGGATCGCGGTGCGTCTGGATCACCCGGGCATCGGGAAATACCGCGAAGAGCAGGTCAAGATGCTCGATATGCCCCGGGTTCTTGAGCAGCCAGCGCTTGTCCGGATCGTTCATCCCGATTAGCTGGACGCACTTCGCATAGTGCCGATAGGCGGCATCTTCGGGCTGACATTGCCACCACGCGTCATACGTCGCAGCCGACCAGCCGCAGGACCACAGGTTCGAGACAAACGACTGGCGCAGCACCATGCAGCACTCGTGCACTTCCTCTGCCGCGCGGTAGTGCGCCGCCTTGGCATCGGGCGCGGCTGCATATTGCGCTTCGAGTTGCTCGACCGTCTTGCGGAATTCGGGATAGTCTCCCCAGCTCTCGATGGGCGGGCGCGGCATGGGGCTGTCGAGCAGCCAGGTCTGCAGTCCCTGAAAGCGCTGATCGACAGCCAGCAGCCGGTGCAGCGCGGTGGTACCCGTGCGCGGAACGCCGGTGATGACCACGGGCGCAAGGATCGGCGCTGAATCGAAGCCGGGATTGGCCTTCATCGAGGCATAGGCCTGTGCCCGGCCCCGGAGCACTCCGACGACCATCCCCCATGCCACCCGCCTCCCGGTTTCGGAGAAGTGCGGGTCGTAGTCCATGGACTGGAGCAGCACCTTGAGGCCCGGCAGGTAGTCATCGGGTCCGAAATCGGTCAGGCCGGTTTCGGCGGAGACAACCTCATGCAACTGGTCGATCGCATGGCGAAAAGCACCGGGTGGATCGTAGGTCAGGTCCATAATTGGTTGCTCACTTTCCCAATCCTCCCTGTTCCCGCAGGGAATGGGGAGCTGGCATTCGCGCAGCGGATGACGGAGGGGTAAAGGCCCCGCCACCACCAGCTTCGCCGGTGGTGGCGGGGCCCATCGCTTCGCGACAGGGAGGATCTTCCGGCGGCCACTCTCACCACCGCCTCCTGCGCTGACAGGCGACCACGCGGCGGCGGATTTCCTCTGCGCGCTGCCGGGGCGTCACCATCGGCGTCTCCTCGGGCAAGTGCTGGCGCAGGTCGGCCAGTTTCACACGTGTGATCGTCGGGAGCGGCTCGCTGTCGCAATCGTACCAGCGGCCATAGATGCCGCCTTCCCTATAGCCGGCCGGATCGAGCCAGTTGGGCACCCCGGGGTCGGTCAGTGCGATCACGCCGCGATACTTCCCGTCACTCGACAGCGTGGCCATCGCCCCGTTGGTGCTGCTGAGGCGATAGACGTATTCGAGCGCGTTGAAGTAGGGATCGTTGAGCTGGATGTTCCAGTACGGCGCCCGCTCGGGAATCTCGGTCTCTATGATCAGCGCCTCGTCGTCCTCGAGCTGGAATACGGCGGGCCAGTAGGTCTGCTTTACCAGAGCGCCGGGCATGCGCAGCGGCTCGAACACGTTGAAGCCGACGCGCTCCTTCACCCCGTTCTGCATCGCGTAGTAGAGCTTGGTCTTTCTCGCCGGAAACTTGGCCATCTCGCCGATGCGGTGCAGGATTTCCTCGGGCGAGAGGCGCGGCTTGGGCGGTACGGGATCGAGGCATTCTATCGACAGCACCGGGTCCACCTCACTGTGCCAGTCGTACATGCGATAGCGGGTGAACATGCCGCGCGCCTCGGGATCGATCGGCGCCCAGTGGCTATCGTATCCCCTGGGCCGTTCGGCGCTGAACACGATGGAAAAATCCTCGCCCAGCCCAATGCCGATGTCGTTGGTGTCCAGCTCGTTGTGCCCGCCCGGGCGCGGCAGTTCGTCCACGGTGCCCGAAAGCGCCTTTTGCGACGTGAATGAGAGGATCTTGCAGGTCCCGCGATTGCCCGAGACGCGGTAGGTCAGATCGCCCCGGATCGGCGACTGCACGTAGATGTCGTCCGGGTTGGGCTGGAGCGTGTAGACCGGGTTCCACAGCGGCGCCCAGTCGGGATGCTCGGCATCGGCGTGGAAGTACATGAAATAGGCGTAGGACAGGCTCGTCATCGTCTGGCGATAGACATCCGCCCGGTATTCCGGATCGTCCGGCCGCCAGGTGTCCTTCAGGTTGGCAACCGCGCCTTCCAGATCGGTCAGGTACGTCAGGATAGTGGGTTCGATCTCCATCGCCTCACTTGCCCCCCGTCATGAACGAGGGATCGATCGCGCCGGTATAGACGCCGCTGGCAAAACCCTGATCGGTGAGGAGGAACGCGCCGGTCACTGCGGCATTGAGCGGCGAGTTCAGCAGCACCAGCGGCCATGCCTGCTCCTCCGCCGTCGCCATGCGGCCGAGCGAGGGATAGGGCCAGGCATCTAGGAACCCTGCGGGCAAGTGCTGCCCCTGCTCCTCCATGAACGCAGTCTTGGTCGGGCACGGGCCGATGGCGTTGAGACGGATGCGCCGTTCGTTGCCGAGCTTCACCGCCGCGTTCTGCACCCAGACCACCAGCATTTCCTTGGACGTCGTGTAGCCGTCGCGCACGCGCGTTTCGGGATCGGCCTCGCACCACGCCAGTGCCTCGTCGGGATCGGAGATCGCGAGCATTTCGAGGCTCTGCGCGAGGTTCTTCTGCCAGCCGAGCGTCGCGTCGGACGAGATCAGCGCAATGCCCGCGCCGTCGCGCAGCGAAGGCAGCAGACATTCGACGAAGTGCCGCGTGCCGATGTAGTTCACCTGCATGCAGTACAGCGGCCCCTTCACCGTGGGAGGCAGGCCAGCACACGGGAACAGGAAGTCGATCGGCGCCAGCTTCGAGAGCGCGTCCACCACCGCGCGCACTGCCGGAAAGTCGGCGAGGTCGACCTGATGGAAGCTTTCGCAGGCCACTTTCGGTTCGCGAATATCGACGATGTGCACTTTCGCACCCAGTTCGCGGAGAATGCGGGCGACCTGCTCGCCCATGCCCGATGAGCCACCGGTAACGACCACCGTCTTGCCCCGATAGCCCAGTCCGTCCAGGTTCTGCATGCCGTCCTCTCCTTCTCTTCCCCGGTGACGGTCGCACGCCGTCTTTTCCGCGAGAATCAGTTTCAGCCCATTTGATAGTACAGACTATCTTATTGAGCCAGAGGAGGGGGATCGCCGTGGCGAGAAAAAGCAAAACCCCGACCAGTCCAGACGGACCGACCGGGGCACTGCACCAAACTCAATCGCTTGAACCGAGGTTTTCGATCAGAACTCCGACCAATCGGCGTTGTCGACAATCTGAACCGCGGCATTGCCAGATTGAACGGGAAGGGCTTTGGGACGAGGGGCGTGCGCCGGACGCTTCGGTACGGATTGCGCCGGTGTAAAGGCGACGACAGACTCGCTACCGATCCTGAAGCCCCCCACCAGAGCGGCAAGCGTATCGGCTTCGCTTGCAAGGCTGCGGGCGGCGGCAGTGGCTTCCTCGACCATCGCGGCATTCTGCTGGGTTACGACGTCCATCTTTGCGATCGTGTCGTTGGTATCGCGCAGGTTGCTCGCCTGCTCGGAAGACGCCGCGTTGATGCGGGTCACCACTTCGGTGGCGAGGTCGATGCGTTCGATGATAGTGGTCAGCGCCTGACCCGTCTTGCGCACCATGTCCACACCCGATTCGACTTGCCCGGAGCTCGTCTCGATCAGGGCACGGATGTCCTTGGCCGCTTCGGCGGAACGCTGGGCAAGGCCGCGAACCTCGTTGGCGACGACCGCGAAGCCCTTGCCGGCGTCGCCGGCACGGGCCGCCTCGACGCCTGCGTTCAGGGCGAGCAGGTTGGTCTGGAAGGCAATCGAGTCGATGACGGCAATGATCTGGCCGATCTCGCCGGTGGACTTTTCGATCTGCTCCATGGCGATAACCGCCTGGCTCACCACCTCACCGCCGCGACGCGCTTCGGATACGGCCGCATCCACACTGCGATGGGCATCGGCTGCGCTCTGTGCGGTTTCCTGCAGAGCCTGGCTCAGCGAGCTTACCGACGAGGCCGTATGGCCCAGTTCGCTGGCATGCTGCTCGGTACGCTGGGCGAGATCATTCGATGCCTGGCTGATTTCCAGCGAGCCGGTACGGATCGCCTGTGTGGAACGGGAAACCGATCCCATGGCGTCGCGCAGACGGGCCGCAGTGGCGTTGAAGTCCTTTTCGAGCTGACGATAGGCGGCACCAAGACGCGGCAGTTCGACAGTAAGATCGCCTCCGGCCATGGCCCGCAGGCGGTCGCCGACCAGATCGATCATTTCGCGCGCTTCGGCATCGCCCTCTTCCTTCGAGCGCAGCGCATCGCGTAGGCGTTCGGCAGCCCGAGCGAGTTCCCCCACCTCATCCTGACGGTCGAGATTGTCGATGTGCTCATCGAAGCGGCCGGCCTCGATCGAACCGATGGCGCTGCGCAGCGAGTCCAGTTCGTCGCCGATGCTGTTGCGAATGGCACGGGCCAGAAGGTACGAGACCAGACCGGCTGCAGCGGCAAGGCCGACGGTGACGATCATCACCCACTTGGCAAGCGCATCCTGAGCGCCGGTGATTTCCTCGGCGCGAGCGATCACCGGATCGCGGATCTTTTCGATGCTGTTGTCGACTTCATCGCCGATGGACGAGAGATTATCCAGAGCCGCCTGATCGGCGCTGCCGTTGGCGAAAGCATCCTGCACGGCCGCGACATATTGCTTAGCGTTGGCGCTAACGACGTCGACCTGACCAAGCTCCTGAGCGTCAACGTGTTCACGCGTATCCTTGATCGATGTCCCGAAGTCGGTGGCGTTGCTCTGCCAGCCTTCCTGCGTTTCAGGCGTGCCGTAAACGGCGTGGCGGAACACGTCGCGCTCGAGCGAGGCGAAGTCCTTTTCCAGCAGCGCGGCATAAAGCGCCTGCTGCGAGGTCTGCTCCTTGAGACTCATCATGTGGAAGGTCAGCATCGAACCTGCGACGGCAGTGACAACCACACACAAGGCAACAATGACCGCGGCCATGGACTGCAGACCAAGCCGACGCGCAATCGATTGACGGCGCAACCAACTGACACCCTGTGCGGACTTGAACGACATCGATTTTACCTTCCTGATGCGACCTGGGATCGAAGCTCCGAAGGCTTCTTACGCCGTGTCACATTAGGACCACTGTCTGAAGAACGGGCTTCCCCGATATAAGCAGATGCCCTGAGGCATTTTCCAAGCCGCAGGTTGCCAGAACCTCGGAAAATTTCAGATAAGTCTACTGGCGCTGCCCCCATCTTGTCGCCCAATAAATCCCAAAAATCGCGCCAGAGATTTGACGTCCGCATAGTTATGCTAATAACGCGACTGGCAAATGCGGTGAGTCTCCAAAGGCGACGGCCGCGATGAGGACGTTTCGGGAGAGAAGCACCATGACAGCCCAACGCATCGAAGATCTGGACCTATTTCTGCTGCCGATCGACACGCCCGAGTTCGCGGCCGATCCTACGCCGTGGCTCGAAAAGGCCCGTGCAAAACATCCCTGGCTCGCCATGAGCGCCATCGGCCCCGTGCTCACGTCCTACCGCGCCATCGACGAGATCATGCGCATGGACGATGCCCTGAAGATGCCGGGCGGAGAGATCGTGTCCATCATGGGCGCTGAGGGCACCGGTTGGGGCGACTTCGCGCAGGAAATGATGCTCGTGCGCGAAGGCCCGGACCACCAGCGTCTGCGCGGATCGGTAAGCGGCGCCTTCGGTCCCAACAACGTCAAGCGCATGCGCCCGGTGATGATCGAGACGATCTCCGCGCTGCTCGACGAATGGGCGCCGAAGGAAGCGTTCGACTTCGCAGAATTTGCGGCCAATTTCCCGGTTCGGGTCATGTTCGCCCTGATCGGCGGAGACGTGAGCAAGCTGCCCGCGATCATCTCCTCGCTCGAAGTGCAAGGCACCAGCTTCAACATGATCGTGGAGGACATGCCGCAGATCGAAGAGGCCTACCAGGTCCTCTGGCGCTTCGTGGACGACCTGATCGAGGAACGCGGCCCGGACGCCGGGAAAGGCGACCTGCTGGACGATCTCATCGCCGCCAACACGCGCGGGGAGCTTTCCGACAAGGAACTGCGCCAGATGCTCGTGTTCCTTTTCGGCGCGGGTTACGACACCTCGAAGAACCTGCTCACGCTGCTCATGAACACGATGATCGACCATCCCGACATGTGGCAGCGCTGCGCACAGGACAAGGACTTCTGCCGGCAGGTAGTGCGCGAGCAGCTGCGCCATACCAGCCCTTCGAATACCTACCGCTTCACCACCCGCGACGTGACGTGGGCAGGCGTGACGATCTCGGCCAACACCATGCTGCTGTTTCCTCTGGGCATATCGGGACGCGATCCGACGCTCTTCGCGGAGCCCCTGCGCTTCGATCCGGCGCGACCGGACCGCACTGCCCCCCTCGCCTTCGGTCGCGGCATGCACATCTGCCTCGGCCAGTTCCTCGCGCAGGCCAATGTCGAGGAAGGCACCCACCTGATCGCGCAGCGGCTAACCAACCCGCGCCATACCTCGCCCGCGCAGTGGCGCAGCTTTGCCGGTGTGTGGGGCATTAAATCGCTGCCCATCGCTTTCGATCCGGCTCCGGCTCGCGTACCGGAGCCCGCATGACGACCGCCACTGCTCCCAAGCGCCGGATGGGCTCGCGCAATTCCGCGACCCATGCCGCCCTGCTCGATGCAACCGAAGCCGTGATGCGCGAGGAAGGCTATGCCGCCGTCACCTCGCGCCGCGTGGCCGAGCGGGCCGGGATCAACCAGCAGACGGTCTACTACTACTTCGCGACAATGGATGACCTGCTGCTGGCCGCCTACCGCCGCCGCACCGAGCAGATGCGCGCGCGGGTGGAGGAAGCCATGGCGGCCGAACGCCCCCTGCACGCGCTCTGGCAGTGCTTCGCCGATCCCTTCGACGCGGCGCTCACCATGGAATACCTGGCGCTATCCAACCACAACGAAGCGATCCGCCGCGAAACGGTGGCCTTCGGTGAAGTCCTGCGCGCCATGGAAGTCGAACGGTTGGTGCCAGCCTCGGAGATGGCCCTGCCGGAAGGCGCCCCGGACAGTCCCTTGGGGCTGATCATGGCGCTGACATGGGTGTCCCACCTCATGGGCTTCGAGGCCACGCTGGGCCTGCGTGGAGGACACCGCGAAGTGCGTCAGCTCGCCGAATGGGCCTTGCGGCAGGTTGAGCCCGCTGGAAAGCGCTAGGCCGCAGCCTCGACCTGAGCCGCAAAGCGCCGCGCGAGCACCGCGCAGACCATCAGCTGGATCTGGTGAAAGAACATCAGCGGCAGGATGATCGCGCCGACCTGAGCCTGCGCAAAAAGCACGCCGGCCAGCGGGACGCCTGTCGCCAGACTTTTTTTCGAACCGCAAAACAACAGGACGATGCGGTCCTCCCGCGAAAAGCCCATGGCCCGGCCGATCAGCGTGGCCGCCACCATGACGATGGCGAGGATCGCCAGCGACAGCGCTGCGATCAGCCCCAGCTCGCCAAGCGTCACCCGGCTCCACAAGCCTTCGAGGACGGCTGCCCCGAAGGCGGTATAGACGACGAGCAGGATCGAGCCCCTGTCGACATAGCCGAGTACCTGCTTGTGCCGGGTCACGAAGCCGCCGATCACGGGCCGCAGGAAGTGCCCCGCGAGGAACGGCAGCAGCAATTGCACCGAGATCGCGATCACCGGATCGGTGGAGAAGCCCCCCTGCTTTCCGGTGATCAGCACGGCCGTCAGCACCGGCGTCAGGAAAATGCCCGCAAGATTGGAAAACGAAGCGCTGCACACGGCTGCGGCTACGTTACCTCCGGCAATTGCTGTGAAGGCGATCGAGGATTGCACGGTCGATGGCAGCAACGTCAGAAACAGAACGCCTGTCGCCAGCGAGGGATCGAGCCCCGGAATCGCCTGAACGCCCAGCCCGACGATCGGGAAAAGCACGAAAGTCAGCCCCATTGTCGTGAGGTGGAGCTTCCATGCCCGCGCCCCATCGATGATCGCCTCACGCGAAAGCTTGGCGCCGTGCAGGAAGAACAGCAGGGCAATGCCGACATCGGCCATACCGCTCGCGATGTCAGCCCAGATGCCGCGTGCCGGCAGCACAGAAGCGAGCCCCACCGTACCCAGAAGCAGCAGCAGGTAAGGATCGATGTTCAGCCGCGCGAGCAGGCGGTTCATCGCCGAAATGCCTTTTCGCTCACAGCCACTTGTTGTCGCGATACCATTGGGCCGTCGCTTTCAGGCCCTGTCGCGTCTCGATTTGCGGCGTCCAGAGCGAGGACGGCACAGCCGCCTCCGGCGAAACCACCCAGTCGGGGTGACTGAAGTATGCCGCACGATCCAGTGTCATCTTGGCCTTGGTGCCCCGAAAGAACCTGTCGACCTTGGCGGCCCGCTCCATGGCCTTGCGCGACAAGCCAAGCACCTTGGGCCGCTTGCCCATGGCCCAGCCGATGGCACGCGCCATCTCGTAGTGCGTCCAGCCCTGGGGCTTGCCGTCGTCCGGCTCGAAGATCCGGCCCGAAACTTCTTCCCCGCCACGCACCAGCGCAACCAGCAGACGCGAGAGATCATCGACGTGGATCATCGACGCCCGTCCTTCGCGCGGCGTGGGAATCACACCCCAGCGCGCGGCGCGAAACAGCTCCAGCATCTCCTTGTCGCGCGGCCCGTAGATCGCGGGCGGCCGCACGATGGTCCAGTCCAGCGGGCTCGCCTTGAGCAGCTTCTCGGCCCGCGCCTTGGAAGCCCCGTAATCGGACAGCTTCGGCTCGCGGGCGGAAAGCGAGGACACATTGACGAAGCGGGGGATGCACTTGGCCACCACCGTCTCGATCACGTTCAGGGTGCCTGTGACATTCGCCGCCTCGAAACCGGCCTGATCGGGCGCGTTAACGACCCCGGCAACATGGATCGTCGCTTCCACCCCGCGCGTCAGCTCGGAAAGCGCCGCCGTATCGGCGAGGTCGCCGCGCACCCACTCCACGTTAGTGCGGTCCGGCTGATCGCGCCGGGTCAGCGCCCGCACGGCATAGCCCTGCCCCAGAGCCTGCTCGAGCACCGCTTGTCCGACGAAGCCCGTAGCCCCGGTCAGCGCAATGGTCGGTTGGTCCGTCTTTATCACTTAAGCACCATCTGATCGCGATGCACGACGGCGGAGCGCGGCGCGTAACCGAGCACGTCCGCCTGTTCGTTCGAGTGCAGGCCGGTAATCGCCGCGCATTCGCTCGCGTCATATTCGGACAGGCCATGCGCGAGAACGCGCCCGTCGCCATCGACGATGGCCACCGGGTCGCCGCGCTCGAACACGCCTTCCACCGCCGTCATCCCCTTGGCGAGGAGGCTCGATCCGCGCTGCAAGGCCGCTGCAGCACCCGCATCGACGACAAGACTGCCCTTGAGGCGCAAGCGGCCGCCCAGCCATGCCTTGCGCGCACCGGCCTTGCGGCGCGGCAGGAACAGCGTGCCGATCCCCTGTTCGAGGATACGCGCCACCGGACGATCATGCTGACCGTTGCCGATGACGAGACAGATGCCCGCGAGTTCGGCAATCTCGGCTGCCTGCAGCTTGGACACCATCCCGCCCGAGCCCATGCCGGAATTCGATTCCGCGCTGGCCATGGCCTTGATCTGCGGGGTGATGCCCTCGACCAGCGGCACCATCTGCGCACCGGATTCCCTGGGATGCCGGTCATACAAGCCGTCGATGTCGGAAAGCAGCAGCACCACGCTCGCCTTCGCCGCCTGCGCGACGCGGGCGGCCAGACGGTCATTATCGCCGAAGCGGATTTCGTTGGTGGCGACCGAGTCGTTCTCGTTGATCACCGGCACGGCCCCGGCATCGAGCAGCCGGTTGAGCGTGGCCGTCACGTTGAGATAGCGGCGCCGATCTTCGAGGTCCTCAAGCGTCAGCAGTATCTGCGCGGCAGTGAGGCCATGACTGCCCAGCAGATCGGTCCAGAGCCCTGACAGTGCGATCTGCCCCACGGCAGCGGCCGCTTGGGCATCGGCAAGCGAACCGCGTCCGCCCTTCTCCAGCCGCAGCGTCGCCGCGCCCAGCGCAATCGCTCCGGAAGACACGACGATAACCTGCTGCCCGCGTGTGCGCGCTTCGGCGATCTCATCAACCAGTCCGGTCAGCCATTCGCGCCGAACCCCTTCCTTGCCGACGAGCAGCGCCGATCCGACCTTGATGACAAGGAGCGGGCACTGGGCCTGTTCGGCGAGATCGGAAAGCGTGGCGATGGTCATGGAAGCGCCACCCTCTAGGAGAAATGCCGCGCTCAGGAAAGCTCATGTGTGCAATTGCGCGCGCAAGTCATCGGGTTTCCTGAACGGATGGGGGATAGATCCCCCTCGCGCATCAGAGCGGTGACCAGGGCTTCTCGTTCAGTTCTTCCTGCTCGCCTTCCGGGCGTTCGGTCACGGTTGCGGCGGGCAGATACTCGATCACGGCGTCAAGCAGCTTGGAAAGCCCCTTCCCGGTCGCGCCGGAGATCGGGAACACTTCCTCGGCGCCGGCCTTCAGCAGTTCCTTGGCATATTCGCCGGCCAGTTCGTCATCGACGAGGTCGATCTTGTTGAGTGCGACGAGACGCGGCTTGCCCTCAAGTTCGTGACCGTAGGCTTCCAGTTCCTCTTCGACGACCTGCATCGCCTCGACCGGATCAGTGCTGGAAATATCGATCAGATGAACGAGGACACGGCAACGCTCGATGTGGCCGAGAAACCGGTCGCCAATACCCGCGCCATCCGCAGCACCCGCAATGAGGCCCGGAATATCCGCAAGCACGAATTCGCGGCCCTTGTGATGCACCACACCCAGTTGGGGGCGCAAAGTGGTGAAGGCGTAGTCGCCGACCTTGGCCTTGGTGTTGGAAAGCTTGTTGATGAACGTGGACTTGCCCGCGTTGGGCATGCCGACGAGGCCGACGTCGGCCAAGAGCTTCAGCCGCAGCCAGACCCACATCTCCTCGGCCGGGATGCCCGGCTGGTGCTGGCGCGGGGCGCGGTTGGTGCTGGTCTTGTAGCTGGCATTGCCGCGCCCGCCCATGCCGCCTTCGAGCAGGGTGATGCGCTGGCCGGCTTCCGTGAGATCGGCCAGAACGGTTTCGCCGTCCTCGTCCGAAATGATCTGCGTGCCGACGGGAACCCTGATGACAAGGTCCTTGCCCGCCGCACCATTGCGGTTCTTGCCCATGCCATGGCCGCCTCGTGGCGCCTTGAAGTGCTGGGTGTAGCGGAAGTCGATCAGCGTGTTGAGGCCCGCAACGGCCTCGAAGATGATATCGGCGCCCTTGCCGCCATTGCCGCCGTCCGGCCCGCCGTACTCCACGTACTTCTCGCGCCGGAACGAAACCGCCCCCGGACCACCGGCGCCCGAGCGGATATAGATTTTGGCTTGATCGAGAAAATGCATGTGTCGGTTATCCGGCGGCTGTCAGAGGCGTAGTCATGTCCGCCCAAAATGCGAACGGCCGCAACAATGTGCGGCCGGTCAGCGTGAATATCAATTACTGGTGGAGCCGAGGGGGATCGAACCCCTGACCTCGTCATTGCGAACGACGCGCTCTCCCATCTGAGCTACGGCCCCGTTCCAGTAAGATCCCGCGCACGGCACTTGGCGCAACGGGAGCGCCCCTTTAGCGAAAGCAACTGCGCCATGAAAGAGCAAAATTGCGCGCGGCGCCGAGATTCTGGCCCCGCGCCGCGTTACTGCGAATAGGACTGAGGATTGCTTGCCTGCTGTTCAACCTGCTGGTCGAAAGTCGGCCGCACCGTGATCATCCCCCCGCCATAGCGCGATTGCCATGCAGCGAGGTCCGCCTTGTACTGCTCGTAGGCATTATAGAACGACTTGAACGGCGCTTCCATCTTCGCAAGCCCCCCGAAGGCGAAGGTATTGAACTGGCTGGGATCGACCGTCTGCAACTCTGTAGTGAGTTCCATGGCTGCATCGCAGAAACCCGAAGTCACCGGCGGCAGCGCAAAGAAATTGTAGACCTGCGTCTGATAGGTCTCGCGAGCACGCAAGGCGGCACGGGCGCTATTCCCGGCCCGGAAGCTGGAGTCGATTTCCTTGTTGGCGGCGTCGAGCTGCTTGTCGTAGACGCCGAGGAAGCGCTTGTAGCCGTCCAGGATCGGTGCGTACTCCGGCTCGACGCAGTTGAGCGCGGCAACGTTGTACGCAGACCGCAGGTTCCAGACGGCCTGCGACGTCGATATCCCCGTGTTGACGGTATGGCGCTGACCATTCGCGTCGATCGGCGGGATCGTCATATCAAGCGGCGCGCCGGCCGGCGGTGCCGGCATCGGCGGAACGACCACAACCGGCGGCGGTGCCGGCGGCGGCGGCGGTGGTGGCGGCGTACACCCGGAAAGCGCCGCAAGCGTCATGGCTACGGCAGCCACCGCCACCAGAGGCAGCCTGCGGCCGGTAGATTTGAACTTCTCGAATTCCACCCGTTGTCTCTCCATCACAGGCGCGAATATCTAGCGCTGTCGCGCGCCAAAGAAAATGCCCGGTGCGACGAAACGCACCGGGCATCTATATCAGTCGAGTCTGTACCGGGGATTTCCAGCACCAAGGTGCGGTATGAACCCCTAGATGCCTCAGTTACGCTGGCCGAGGAAGCTCAGCAGGAACTGGAACATGTTGATGAAGTCCAGATAGAGGCTGAGCGCGCCGAGGATCACGGCCTTGCCGACGAACTCGGTGCCACGCAGGTGGTAGTACTGATTCTTCAGCATCTGGGTATCGTAAGCGGTGAGGCCTGCGAAGATCAGGACGCCGAGAACCGAAATCGCCAGCTGCAGCACGGTCGAACCGACAAACAGATTGATCAGCATGGCCACGAGGATACCCACGAGACCCATGATCAGGAAGGTACCGAAGCCCGAGAGATCCTTCTTCGTCGTGTAGCCATAGAGGCTGAGACCGGCGAAAGCCGCCGCCGTCGCGAAGAAGGTCGTTGCAATGGAGCTTGCGGTGAAGACCAGGAAGATCGTCGAAAGCGACAGGCCCATGACCACACAGAAGCCCCAGTAGAGCATCTTGAGGGTCGATTCCTGGAAGCGGTTTGCACCGCCGCTGATCGCAAACACGAACCCGAGCGGCGCCAGCATGACCAGCCAGCGCACCGGCGAGGCGATCATCTGCATGGCCATGCCGGAATTCGCAAACAACATTGCCACGATGCCCGAAAGGAGCACACCGGAAGCCATGTAGTTGTAAATCGACAACATGTGCCGACGCAGCCCCATGTCATACGAGGCCCGGCCATCCGCACGTCCGTCCAGGCTGGGCGACGCACCAAAGCCCTGTCGGGACTGGGGGTCGTTCCAATTCGCCATTTCAAACTCCCTTTCGCGGGGTTTTCCGCACAACGCGGCCCCGCACAGTCCCAATATCGGCGCGGCCGGTTAAAGATTCAAGAAAAACCGGTGCGAGGTATTTGTGACAAAGTGTAAGAGCTGTGCTCAGCGCTTTCGCGCCTCTGCCGCCATTTCCGCATTACGATCGCGAGAAGCCGTCATGGCCTCGGCAATGACGTCGGCCAGAGCCGAACCTTCGTCGAGAATATTCAGCCCGGCACGGGTCGAACCTCCGGGGCTCGCCACGCGATCGGCCAGCTCTCCCGGCGAAACGGGAGGCGTCGCGCGGGCCTGCTCCGAAGCCAGCTGCGCGGCCCCCTCCACCATCGCCAGGGCAAGGCGCTGCGACTGATCCTCGTCGAGGCCGAGCGCGACGGCTCCGGCGGCAAGCGACTGGATAAAACGATAGACGAACGCGGGCCCGCAGCCTGCCAGCGCAGTGACCGCGTCGAAAAGCGTCTCGTTCGCCAGCCATTCCGGCGTTCCGAGCGGCTCCATCAATGCCGTGACTGCGGCACGCCCGGTTTCATCGAGCCCGCGCGAATCCAGCGCAATGGGAGACTTGCCGACTGCCGCCGCGAGATTGGGCATGACCCGCACGATAGCCCCGGCATCGGGAAAGCGCTGGGCCAGACTGTCGAATTCCACCCCGGCAAGGATGGAGAACAGCGCGGTTTCTCGCCCGACCAGCGCGGCAACCGCCGGCGCTACCTCATCGAGGCCCTGGGGCTTCACCCCGATCATCACGGCATCGAAGCGACCATCGGGAAGATCGCGCAGCAACGTAACGCCCTCAGGCACTTCGGAACGGTGGGGATCGACTACCGTGAACCGGGAAGCGGGAATGCCGCCGGCGAGCCAGCCAGTGAGCATCGCACCGGCCATGTTGCCGCAGCCAACGAGCAGGATATTCTGAAATCTGTTCATGGCGACGGCTTAGGCCAGCACCGCCACGCTGCCAAGGCCGGGGCGCATCAGGCTTCCCCGGCAGCGTCCACCATCGCTGCGGCCAGCGCCTCGGCCGGGCTCTTGTCACCCCACAGGATAAACTGGAACACGGGATAGAAGCGGTCGCACTCCTCAAGCGCGGCCTCGACAACCATCTGGGCCTGCCCCGGCCCCAGCAGTCCCTCTTCGCCCAGCATCAGGCCGTAACGGTAAAGAACGACACCGCCGTTCGACCAGACGTCGAAGTGCCCCAGCCAGATCTGCTCATTGATGAGCGCCAGCGCCTCGTAGACGGCCGCGCGCTTGACATCGTTGATGCGGATGTCCGGCAGGCAGAGAAGCTGCAGCACGCGATCCTCCGCACGCCACACCGCCTGAACCTGATAGGTGGCCCAGGCCCCCTTCACTTCCGCGGAGATCTCGTCTTCGCTCGTGAATTCGAAGGGCCAGCCGCGCGCCTCGAACAGGGACGCGAGCATCTCCACCGGAGCTGCCTCATCGTCGCGATCGATATCGTCCTGCACGGTCCTCATAAATTCCGACACAAACCCTCCGCTATTGCAATTGCATGGATGCTTTGTCCGGACGGGGGAGCACAATGCAGCGGACTCGATCACCTGCGCAAAACTGCACAAGCCTGTTTACAGCGTGTGGATAAGGCTAACCGGTTCTTAAGACTGTATCAAAACAATGCTGATTTTCGCCGCGAATTCGGGGCGGTTAGTCCGTCAGTCGACGGAGAGTACGTCCACGACCTGACCGGCGGGACTGGTCCAGGGCAGTGCGCCCTCGATGCCCTCTTTTCGGAGATCCTGCACGAACTCGTTCGCGGCCTTCCGGCTATCGAACGGGCCAGCAAGGATGCGATGGGTGCGGCCCATTTCGGTGATGTGCGCCTTGCGCCCCTTGAACAGCTCGGGAGCCTGCCTGGTGTAGCGACGCCAGTCGAACGCGATGGCATCCGTGTTACGACCGATACCGATCTGCACCCAGATACGGCTGGGATGCGCCGGCGGTGCAGGCTTCTTCGGCTTGGGCTTTTCCTCGACCTTCGGTTCGGGCTTCGCCGGCTCGATGCTTCGAATGTCGACAGCCCCGGACGCAGGCGCCGCCTTCTCGACGGGCTTGCCAAGATCGGCGAAGACCTCGGTAAGCGATGGCTGTACCGGCGGCGGAGGCGCGGAAGGTTGCGCTGGTTGCGGCGACCGTGCCGAGGGCAGACTCGCCAGATCGAAACCGGGCGCCGCTGCCTTCGCGGCGGGAGCGGACGTCGGGGCCGCCGCCACAGCAGCAGCCGGCTTGGATACGGCTGGCGCTGCTGCCTGCACGGGCTGGCGCACGGCAGGAGTTGGGGGTGGGGTTGGCGCCGACGTGGGAGTGGGAGTAGGAGTGGCTTCCTGACTGTTGCGCAGGGGAGGCAGTTCCCCGGTGCTTTCAATCGTGGGCTTGGGCTCGGGCGGCGCTACGCGGTCGGGATCCGCGGCGGCAACGCGCGTCTTGCGCGCGCTGTCAGCGCGGCTGGTCGTCTTTTTCGCTGCTTTGTCAGCCGACCGGGCGGTCTTGCGACTGCGGTTGCCGTCGAGCGGCTCCCCCCTCGGGACTAGTGCACTATCCGCAGTAGCAACGCGCCGGGGCGAGTACGCAGCAATGCGTGGATCATCACGACCGATTTCAGATGCACGGGGGAAACGACCCAGATCAGCGGCTGCAGCCTGCTGTGCCTTGGTGAGCCGCGGCATGTAGCGCAGATAAGGCGCGACGTTCTCGGCCAGTTGCGGCGGCAGGATGGTCTCGGTGATATTGACGGCCTCCTTGGTCTGGCCATCGATGGCCAGCGCAAAGGCGCGTGTGCGCCAGGCCGGTTTGTCCTGCTTGCGCAGCAAGGGCATCAAGGTCGCCTCAGCGGCCTCCTGATCCCCGCCAATGGCCTGACTGATGGCCAGCCGCAAACGCAGTTCGTCGGTGTCTTTCGATGCCAGCGCGGCAGAGTAATAACGCTGAGCCGTGACGTTATCGCCGACCAGATCATAGGCCAGGCCCCGATCGGCTGCGATCTCATCGGTATCCGCGCCCGCCTTTTCGGCGGCTTCAAAAAGCGGGATTGCGCTGACCGGATCGCCTTTCAAAACGAACGTCCGGCCAAGCCCGGCCTTCACACGGCCATCGTCAGGGGAAATCGCTTCTGCGCGGCGGTAGAAACCGACGGCCGCTTCCATGTCTCCAAGACCGCGTGCCGCATCGCCTGCTGCAATGAGAGCATCCACGTCGCGTGGATCGCGCCCGAGCCGGGCCAGCGCTTCATTGAGATTCTGGGTATCCTGCGAAGGTAGCGCCTGAACGACCGGCTGCGAAACGACGGGAGCGCTCTGCGCAAAAACGGTTCCGGACAAAACCACCGAGCCGCTGACCGCCGCCAGCGTCACCGCCTTCAAGAACCTCTTTTCCACCCGCAAGATCAGAGAAACCCTTGCCTGATACGGGACTTGCGCCCGCTTGTTCATATCGTCACCGCCCCGACGCGCGGCACTGATGCCGTGCAACGGGTTCGATGAACCTCATGCGAACAGGCCGGGAAAGGGAGGCAGAACGCCTCCCTGGCACGACAACGCGCTCCGGCTCTGCCCGATTACTGGTTGTTCTGCCTGCCGAGAAAGCGCGGGATGCTGATCGAACTGCTGTCTTCGTCCTCATCGTCGTCAGCCGGAGCCTCGCTAGCGGCCGGCTTGGGACGGGAGAGACTCGTCATGCGTTCGAACAGGGTGCTTCCGCCCCCGGCTGCGGGCTTGGGACGCGCCGCCTGGCTATCCTGACGCGGCTGCGGAGATGCTGCCTGACCTTCGCCGAGCAGCAGTTCGTCCTGCTTGCCCTGTGGACGCGGCGCGGCGGCGGCCGGCGCTTCTTCTTCCAGTCCCAGATCGAGCGGTTCCTTGCGAACCCCGCCAACGCCGGTCAGGCTGGCGTAGCTGCTCGATGAGGTCGAACCGGTGTTTTCTCCATCATCCAGCTCATCGCCGGCGCCAAGCTCAAGCTCGGCGGCAGGTTCATAGGGTTCCGGAACAGAAGAAGCGGCCGGCATCGGCTCTGCCTGGGGCGTTTCCGGCACGACAGGCGCGGGAGCCGGTGCGGTTTCGGAAACGCTGGGCGCCGGGGCAGGCTCGGACGTCGGCACAGCCGGACGGACCGGGCCGCGCGAAGCGCCCAGATTAAGCGGACGCGAAGCCTCTTCGGCCATTTCGGCAGTCTGCTCTATACCGGTGGCGACCACCGAAACCCGGATCTGACCCTGCAGGTTGGGATTGAAAGCCGAACCCCAGATGATGTTGGCGTCCTTGTCGACCAGTTCGCGGATGTGATTCGCGGCCTCGTCCACTTCGAGCAGCTTCATATCGTCGCCGCCGATGATCGAGATGATCACGCCCTTGGCGCCCTGCATAGACACGCCGTCGAGCAGCGGGTTGGCAATGGCGCGTTCGGCGGCTTCGAGCGCACGGTTGGGACCTTCGCCCTCACCCGTGCCCATCATCGCCTTGCCCATCTCGCCCATGACCGAACGAACGTCGGCAAAGTCGAGGTTAATCAGGCCCGGCATGACCATGAGGTCGGTGATCGAGCGCACGCCCTGCTGCAGCACTTCGTCGGCGAGCTGGAAGGCTTCCTTGAAGGTCGTCTCCGCCTTAGCGACGAGGAACAGGTTCTGGTTCGGAATGACGATGAGCGTATCGACATGCTTCTGCAGCTCTTCGATACCCGCTTCGGCAGCGCGCATGCGCCGCGTGCCTTCGAAAAGGAACGGCTTGGTTACCACGCCGACCGTCAGCACACCCTTGGCGCGCGCGGCTTCGGCGATGATCGGCGCCGCACCGGTGCCGGTGCCGCCGCCCATGCCTGCCGCGATGAAGACCATGTGCACGCCATCAAGCAGGCGGTCGATCTCTTCGAGCGTCTCTTCGGCAGCAGCCCGGCCGACTTCGGGACGCGAACCTGCGCCGAGGCCCTGCGTGATATCCGGACCGAGCTGCACGCGCGTTTCCGCGATGGAATTGTTCAGCGCCTGCGCATCGGTGTTGGTGACGACGAAGTCGACACCCTCGATCTGCGCTTCGATCATGTTGGCGATGGCATTGCCGCCGGCGCCACCCACGCCGATCACGACAATCCGGGGACGCAGTTCGTCGATCGCCGGCGGTCCGATATTAATGCTCATTTTGCTCTCCTGGCGCTCGAGCGCGCGAAGACATTTCTTTGATCAGTCTGATTGCACGCTTCGACTCGTCGAGGCAAAGCATGGTAAACCTTTGTCCACAACGAAAACCGCCAACTCGCGGGGACCAGCGGCCTTCCGACCGCAGTACAGGCACGGTTCGCCGGGTCATCAATTCGGGCAATTCCTGAGTTCAAAAGTATTCCTTCAACGCGTGATAGACACGGCCGACCATTCCAAAGCCGCCCAACTTGATCGTTCTTTGCGTGTTGCGGCCCATCGCGCGAATGTCGACAGGATCCGCCGCCGCATAAAGTACCAGCCCGGCAAGGGTCGAAAAGCCCGGCTTCACGTGGGCTTCGGCCAGCCCTGACAAGTGCGGCACGCGGCCTATGCGCACCGGCTTGCCAAGCGCCGCCTGCGCATAGTCGGCAAGCCCCACGAGTTCCGCACCACCGCCGGTAAAGACGATCTGCTTCCCGCGCTGGCCGGTAAAGCGCATCGTCTTGAGCGCCTTGTTCACCTCTTCCATCACCACGCCGAGATGGCCGGTGATGACGCCAATAAGTTCGGCGCGCGGAATGCGGTTCTTCTCGTCCGCATGCCTTGCGAGAGGGCCGGTTTCCTCCTCGCCCGGCGCGTTTACCGGGATCATCTCGCGATGATCGTGCGGGCTGGCGATCGCCGAGCCGTTGACGCACTTCAGGCGCTCGGCCTGATAGCAGCGGATGCCGAAGGCCGAGGCGACCGCATCGGTCAAGTCCGCCGAGCCCATGGGAATCGCGATCATGTCCTTGAGCAGGCCTTGCTCGTAGATCGCAACGTTGGTGACTTCCGCACCGAATTCAACCAGCGCCACACCCAGATCGCGCTCCTCGGGCGAGAGGCAGGCCTGCCCGGCCGCAATGGGCGAGCCGACGACGGCCTCGACTTCGAGATGCGCGCTCTGGACCGCTTCGGTGAGATTGCGAATGGGCGCCCCGTCCGCCAGTACGACGTGAATATCAACACCCAGCCGCTCGGCATGCAGGCCGCGCGGATTGCTGACCCCATGGGCGCCATCGAGGCGGTACTGGGCCGGCTGGGCGTGCAGGACCATGCGGCCATCGGGCTGGATCACGTCGCGGGCGGACAGCAGCAACTGGTCGATGTCTTCCTGTTCGATCCTACGGCCACCGATCTCGGCATCGAACTGGTCGATGCGGCTCGCCAGCCCCGCCCCCGAGCAGCCGATCCAGACTTTCTGAACGGCGGTGTCGGCCATCTTCTCGGCCCGATCGATGGCATCGCGCACGGCATAAGTGGCGGCGGCGATGTCGGTCACATAGCCGCGCTTGATGCCCTGGCTCGCGCGGTGGCCCGAGCCCAGCACGACCATGTCGCCCAGCTCGTTGATCCCCGCGACAATCGCGGAAATGCGGAACGATCCGATATTCACCGCGCCGAAGACACGCGCGATTCTTGGGGCCGCCATTCCTAGTCTCCCGCCTGAGCCGTATGCGGAACCGCTCCGGCTTTCAGGGCCAGTTCCTTGCCCTCTTCATCGGGCACGCGAAGATAGATCCGGTCCTTCGCCCGCATGTCGAAAGCGGTAACCTTGCCGCCAAGCAGCCGATTGGTGCCATCCAGCCGGGCGAAAGTCACCAGTGAACTGGCCGCTTCACGCCCGCCTTCCGGCAGCGCCAGCACCTGTCCCGTCTGGAACGTGAGGTTCCAGCGGCGGTTCCCGATCCACTCCGCTTCCGCCACGCGCGGCTTGAGCGCGGGAGCAGCCTCCAGCAGTTGCGAGAGCGCGACGACCTGCTGTCCTGCACCGGGGCCGGACACGATCAGCTTGCCCTGCGCATTCTTGCGGCTGACGGTTTCGAGCTCATGCCCGGACTTGTCGATCAGCACGAAGTGGTCGGCCTTGCGCAGCACAGCGCTGGGCTTGCGCTCGACGATGTCGATCACCAGCGTATCGGGCAGTTGCCGCGAGACCCGCGCATCCTTGACCCACGAGAGCTCGAGCAATTCGCTGCGCAGCCCGTCCAGGTCCACCATGGTCATCGACCGGTCACGCTCGGCCAGCGCCTTTTCGTAGACCTTGAGCTCGTTGATGTTCTTCACACCGCGCACTTCGACGCGCTTCACTTCGAAGCCGGCATCGGACGCGACCTGGGCAAACTGCATCTCGGCCATGGTCGGCAGTCCCGCCATCGAGGCCACAACCCATGCAAGGACAGCCGCGCCGCCCAGAATGGCGAAGAGGAAGATACGGTGCAGCTGCTCTTCGGAGAACGGCAGCCAGCCCATAGCCATGTCGACAGCCGAACCGGTACGCGCCCTGGCCGTCCGCACCTTGGCCTTGTTGCCCTGCGCAGCGGCCGACTTGCGCGCCGTCTTCGCCTTGCGCCGGATCGTCGTGCTCATTTGGCCCCCTTCCGCTTCTCGGCGTCAGCCAGTGCCTCGGCGATGATCGCCTCGACCAGATCGGGATAGTCCATGCCGCAGGCCTTGGCCTGCTCGGGCACGAGGCTGAGCGGCGTCATGCCCGGCTGGGTATTGGTTTCGAGCAGGAAAAGCCCTTCCACGCCTTGCGTGTCATCCCAGCGGAAATCCGAACGGCTGGTCCCCTTGCAGCCGAGCAACTGGTGCGCACGCAGGGCCAGATCCTTGCAGGCCTGCGTGATCTCATCGGGGACCTCCGCCGGGCAGACGTGTTCGGTCATTCCGTCGGTGTACTTGGAATCGAAGTCGTAAAAGCCGGACTTGGGCTTGAGTTCGGTGACCAGCAGCGCGCGATCGCCGATGACCGCCGTCGTCAACTCGCGCCCGCGAATGTACGGTTCGGCCAGAAGGTGATCGAACTCCTGCCAAGGGCCCTTGGCATCGCGCGCGATAGGGTTGCCGTAATTGCCCTCGTCGGTGACTATGGCGACGCCGACCGAGGATCCCTCGTTCACAGGCTTGAGCACATAGGGGCGCGGCAGCGGATCACGCTCGTAGATTTCCTCGCTCGCGACAATGCGCCCGCCCGGCATCGGAATGCCATGCGGCACCAGCGCCTGCTTGGTCAGTTCCTTGTCGATGGCGATCACCGAGGTAGCGAGGCCCGAGTGCGTGTACGTGAGGCCCATCAGGTCCATCATGCCCTGCACCGTGCCATCCTCGCCCGGCGCGCCGTGAAGGGCATTGAACACGACATCCGGCTTCGTCTCGGCCAGCCTGATCGCGACATCGCGGTCCATATCGATGCGCGTGACCTTGTGGCCCTTGCTCTCCAGAGCCTTGGCAACGCCCTCCCCGCTCATCAGCGAGACCGGCCGTTCGTTCGACCAGCCGCCCATCAGGACCGCAACGTGGAGCTTGGGCAACGACATCAATCAATACTCTCCGTTCGTGTCGAGCGAAGTCGAGACACGTGGGCTCTTGCGTGTCTCGACTTCGCTCGACACGAACGGGGTGATGCAGGGCTCATGGCCGCCCCACCCGCTGAATTTCCCACTCAAGCGCAATGCCCGCGCTATCCTTCACCCGGCGGCGCACTTCCTCGCCGAGCGCTTCGATGTCCGCGCTGGTGGCCTCGCCGGTGTTGATGAGGAAGTTGGTGTGCTTTTCCGAAACCTGCGCGCCGCCCATCTGGAGACCACGGCATCCGGCCTTGTCGACCAGTTCCCAGGCCTTGTGGCCTTCCGGGTTCTTGAAGGTCGAACCGCCGGTCTTGCTGCGAAGCGGCTGCGAGGCCTCGCGGCTGGCGGAAATGCGGTCCATCTCGGCCTGAATGGCTGCCGGCTCGCCGGGGCGCCCCTTGAAGCGCGCGGCCACGACAATGGCACCTTCGGGCAATTCCGAATGGCGATAGGTATAGCCGAGGTCGGCGTTCTGCAGCGTCACCAGCGATCCGTCGCGCAGCACCACGTCGCAGTCGATCAGGATGTCCTTGACCTCACCGCCATAGGCACCGCCATTCATCCGCACGAACCCGCCGACCGTGCCGGGGATCGAGCGCAGGAATTCGACGCCGGCAATGCCGTTGTCCCGCGCGGTCGAGGACACGAGAATACCCGAGGCCCCGCCGCCGCATGCGAGCGTGAGATCGGCGACCTTGTCCACTTTGGCAAAAGGCTTGCCCAGACGTACGACCACGCCCGGCACGCCGCCATCGCGCACGATCATGTTGGAACCGAGCCCCAGCGCCATGACCGGAACGGACGGATCGAGCTCGCGAAGGAACTGCCGCAGGTCCGCCACATCCTTGGGCTCGAACAGCCATTCCGCGGTCCCGCCCGACTTGAACCAGACGAGCGGCGCCAGTGGCGCATTCGGCGTCAGCTTGCCGGAAACTGCGGGGAGAACGGCCTGCGCGCTCACACGGCCCTCCGCGCCTTGATGGCAGCGGCGAGGCCTGCGGCCCACTTGGTGATGTCGCCGGCGCCGAGGCACACGACCATGTCGTCGGGCTGCAGTGTCTCGGCCAGACGATCGGCCAGTTCATCCGGGCCGGAAATGACCTGCGCCGAGCGGTGGCCGCGCGACTTCAGGCCCTCGACCATGGCGTAGCTATCAACGCCTTCGATGGGTTGTTCGCCAGCGGCATAAACCGGCGTTGCAAAGACGACGTCGGCATCGTTGAAGGCACCCTGGAAGTCCTCCATGTGATCGCGCAGGCGGGTATAGCGGTGCGGCTGGACGACGGCGACCACGCGCCCCTTCACGCCTTCGCGCGCGGCAGCGAGCACGGCGCGGATTTCCACCGGGTGATGGCCATAATCGTCGATGATCGTCACCGAGCCACCATCCAGCGCGACTTCTCCGACCTTGGTGAAGCGGCGCTTCACGCCGCCGAACTTGGCGAAGCCGGTCTGAATGATCTCCTCGGGGCAGCCCATTTCCACCGCGACGCCGACCGCGGCCAGCGCGTTCTGCACGTTGTGACGGCCGGGCATCGGCAGTTCGATGCCCTCGATCCGGCGGAACGAGCCGTCGCGCTGGCGCAGTGCCACATCGAAGCGGTTGCCGCCGGGGATCGGCGTGACGTTCTCGCCGCGAATGTCCGCCTGCGCGGAGAAGCCATAGGTCACGACACGGCGGTCGCGGACCTTGGGAATGATCGCCTGCACTTCCGGGTGATCGACGCAGAGCATCGCCGCGCCGTAGAACGGCACGTTCTCGATGAACTCGACAAAGGCTTCCTTCACCCGGCCGAACGAGCCGTAGTGATCGAGATGTTCGGGATCGATGTTGGTGACGACGGCAAGCGTGCCATCGAGCCGCAGGAAGGACCCATCGCTCTCGTCGGCCTCGACGACCATCCAGTCGCTCTCGCCAAGGCGCGCATTGGAGCCATAGGCATTGATGATGCCGCCATTGATGACCGTGGGATCGACCCCGCCGGCATCGAGCAGCGCGGCAATCATCGAGGTGGTCGTCGTCTTTCCGTGCGTGCCGGCCACGGCGACGGTGTTCTTGAGCCGCATGAGCTCGGCCAGCATTTCCGCGCGGCGCACCACGGGAATGCGGTTTTCAAGCGCATAAACGACTTCAGGATTGTCGCGCTTGACCGCCGTGGAGGTAACCACGACCGCCGCGCCGTTCACGTTTTCGCCCGAATGGCCGATCATCACCTTGATGCCGCGATCGCGCAGACCTTCGACGACATAGCCCTCGGCGATGTCCGAGCCCTGCACCGAGTAGCCCAGGTTATGCATGACCTCGGCAATGCCGGACATGCCGATGCCGCCGATGCCGACAAAGTGGATCGTGCCGATATCAGTGCCGACGCCCTTCACCGCTGAACTCCATGCTTCGACAGGCTCAGCATGAGCGGAGGAATATCGCAGCGCACGAAGGCGCGCTTATCCTGAGCTCGTCCAAGGATCACTGCGCCGGTTCCTTCGCCAGCGCCTCGCCGCCCATAGCCGGGGCAGTCTTTTCCATGCGGATCACATCCATGATCGGTGCCGCGCCAAAGCTTTCCACCAGATCGGCGAGATCGCTCGCGGCCTTGGGATAGCCGCAGTTCCACGCGGCATGGGCAGCGTTGCCCAGCGTCTGCGGGTTCTTGGCAATGGCCTGTATCTGCAGGCAGACATCTTTGGCCATCTTGTGAAAGATCTCTTCCTGCTCCTTGAGCAGCGCATTCTTGCCATCGCCGCGATAGCGCTCGGGATCTTCGGTCGTCACCGCCGGCTGACGGATCACGCGAGCACCGCCCGAAGCGACGATCTCGCGGGTGTTCGCAGACTGGTGATCGTCCATCGCATAGGGCAGCGGGATCAGGATGGCAGGCCGGCCGACCACGGTCAGTTCGGCAATCGTCGAGGCGCCTGCGCGGCCGATGAACAGGTGCGCCGAAGCGAGCCGCTCGGCCATGTCCTCGAAATAAGTCGCAAGCTCGGCGGGAATACCGTGCACGGCATAGCGTTGACGCACAGCGTCAATGTCTTCCGGACGGCACTGCTGGATCACCTGCAGGCGCGAACGCAAGGTCGGCGGCAGCATGGCCAGCCCTTCGGGAATGACCTGCGAAAGCACGCGCGCACCCTGGCTGCCGCCAGTCACGAGAATGCGGAACAGGCTGTCCTCGGCGAATTCCGGAAAAGGCTGATCGCGCAGAGCCAGCACCTCGTCGCGCACCGGATTGCCGACGAGCGTGACCTTGCCGTCATGCTTGGGATCGAGCCGGTCCACTTCTTCGAACGCGGTAGCGATCGCGTCGACCTTGCCCGCGAAGTAGCGATTGACCCGGCCGAGCACCGAGTTCTGTTCGTGCAGGACGATCGGCAGCTTGGCGGACGTCGCTGCGAGCATCGTCGGCATGGCGGGATAGCCGCCAAAGCCGACGACTGCGGTCGGCTTGAAGCTGTCGAACAGGCGCAGCGCCATCGAGCGGCCCTGCAGGATACCGCGCAGCCCCTTGAGCCAGCCCAGCGGGTTCTTGCCCGCGATTCGGCCCGGCGGCAGGATATGCGAGGTGAGGTAGTCCGGCTTCCCCGGGATCGCCGCTCCGCGCTCGTCGGTGATCAGCGCGACGTGATGGCCGCGCTGGTGGAGTTCGGCGGCCAGCGCGAAGGCGGGAATAAGGTGCCCGCCAGTTCCGCCTGCCGCGAGAACGTAGTGGCGCGAAACCGGGCTCATTGCGTGTCTCCCATAGCGCGTAGCGAAAACTTCTCGCGCTGGATGAACGGATTGCGTCGCGTGATCGCCAGCAGCAGCCCCATGCACAGACACATCGCCACAGTGGACGAACCGCCATAGCTGATCAGCGGCAAAGTCATGCCCTTCGACGGGAAGAGCTGCAGGTTGACGAGAATGTTGATGAAGGCCTGCCCACCGAACTGCGCGGCAAAGCCGGAAGCGGCCAGCACTGTGAACAGGTCTTCCTCTTCCACCAGCCGCAGGATCACACGGACCAGGACCGCCAGATAGAGCATGACGATGACCATGCAGGCGAGCAGCCCGAACTCCTCGCCGATCACCGAAAAGATATAGTCCGTATGCGCTTCGGGCAGCGCCATCTTGCGCGAGCCCATCCAGAAGCCGAGCCCGGTCCAACCGCCGTTGAGCAGAGTGCGCTGGGCGAGGTCCACCTGGTCGAACGCGGTGCCGCCGAACAGGAAGTTGTCGATGCGGTTCCGGCCGTTGTCATAGGTGAAATACATGAGGACGATGCCGACAAGGCCGACCCCGAAGAACGCACCGAGCCGCTTCACATCGATCCCCGAAAGCAGGATCAGCACAAGGAACGTACCCGAAAACAGCATGGTCGAGCCGAAGTCGGGTTGCAGCATCAGCAATACGGCGAGCATGCCCATGAGGCCGAAGCAGATCGCGACGACCGGAATCTGCTGATCCCGCGCACGCCACGAGAGGATCCACGCCAGCAGGATCGGATAGCCGGCCTTGAGAAACTCCGAAGGCTGCAGCGAGAAACCGAAGCGCAGCCAGCGCCGCGCACCGTTCACTTCGGAACCGATGACCGGGACCAGCACCAGCGCGGCCAGCATGGTCCCGCCGAGCAGGATGCCGAAACGCCGCGCGTTGTCCTTGGTAAGGCTCGATGCCCAGAAAAGGGCCCCGAGCCCCAGCAACTGCCAACGCATGTGCAGGTAGAAGAAGTAGAGCCCCGGCAGCTTCTCGTTTGCGGTGGAAAGCCGCTTCGCGCTGGCAGGCGAACTGGCCGCAACCGCCACCGCGCCGATCGCCATGAGGATCAGCACGAGGATCAGCGTCCCGCGATCGATTTCCTGCCACCACACGGCCAGACGGCCGCGCCGGTTGCGGTTGTAGCGGCTTGCCACGGAGCCGTGGGTATGGGCCACGCTGGCCATCAGACCTCCACCTCCTGTTCGTCATCCGGCGCGAGCAGCGCCTCGACGATCTGACGGAAGGCCTGCCCTCGCGCCTCGAAATCGCGGAACTGATCGAAGCTCGCGCAAGCGGGAGAGAGCATGACGATATCACCGGGCTTGGCCTCGGTCATCGCCTGACGGATCGCTTCGGCCATCATCTCCGACCGGAAGACGCGCGTATGGGGCGAAAGGATCTCGGCAAAGCGCGGCCCGGCATCGCCGATGGTATAGGCCGCCGCAATGTTGCCGAAATAAGGCGCGCACTCGTCGAGGTCGTCGCCCTTGGGCAGACCGCCGACGATCCAGTGGATGCGCGGCTTCGGATCGGGCGGAAACGCGGCAATGGCCGGCGCGGCTGATGCCGGGTTGGTAGCTTTGCTGTCGTTGATGTAGACCACCCCGTCGGCCTCGGCCACGCGCTCCATGCGATGCGGCAGACCGCGGAAATTGCGCAGGGCCTTCTTCCACTGCGCCTTCGTAATCCCAAGCGCCTCGACAATGGCGACGGCCACAGCGGCATTCTGGAGGTTGTGCGGTCCCTGCAACGAGGGCCAGTCGCGCTGCATCTCCGCGAGATTGCTGCCATCAACCAGACGCACCGTACCCGTTTCGCGGCGCGCCGCCTCGATCCTGGCCAGCGAGCGCGTTTCGCGGTCGCTCATGCCGAACACGGCGCAATGATCCTTGCCCTGCATCTCGAACAGCCGCCCCTTCGATGCGGCGTAGTCCTCGAAACTGCCGTAGCGGTCGAGATGGTCCGGCGTGATGTTCAGCAGCGCGGTGACCTCGCAGTCGAGCGAGTAGGTCAGGTCGATCTGGTAGCTCGACAGTTCGAGCACATAAACGCCGCCTTCAGGGAGCGGATCCGCACTCAGGACCGGAACACCGATGTTGCCGCCCACCCGCGCCGGCACACCGGCCTCGGTGAGGATATGGTGCACCAACGAAGTCGTGGTCGACTTGCCGTTGGTTCCGGTTATGCCCACTACGCGATGGGCTGGCAGGCTGTCTCGGGCCAGCGCGAACAGTTCGATGTCGCCGATCACCGGCACGCCCGCCTGCTTGCCCACTTCCGCAATGGGATGGCGGTTGATCGGGATGCCCGGCGACACGACGATGCCGTCGTAGCCGGAGAGATCGGCAGTCACCGGGTCCGCGAGGTCCACCTTGCCGCAATCGACCCACTCGCACAGGCCCTGACGCGGTTCGTCCCGGCTGTCCCACGCCATCACGTGCGCCCCGCTGGAAACCAGCGTCGCGACCGCAGCCTGACCCGATCGGGCCAGACCAAGGACCGCGTAGCGCTTTCCGGCAAAGACAGGAGAGACGATCACGCGCCGCGAACTCCTATCGCAGCTTCAGGGTGGAGAGGCCGATCACCGCGAGAACGATCGAGATGATCCAGAAACGAATGACGACGGTCGATTCCTTCCAGCCCTTCTGTTCGAAGTGGTGATGGATCGGCGCCATGCGAAACACGCGGCGTCCGGTCCGCTTGAACCAGAAGACCTGGATAATCACCGACACCGCCTCGAGCACGAAGAGCCCGCCGACAATGGCCAGCACGATCTCGTGGTGCGCGGCGACGGCAATCGCGCCCAGCGCGCCGCCGAGCGCAAGCGAGCCGGTATCGCCCATGAAGACCGCAGCAGGCGGCGCGTTGAACCACAGGAAGGCAAGCCCCGCCCCCATGATCCCCGCACAGAAGATCGCCAGTTCACCCGCACGCGGCACGTGCGGGATGCCGAGGTAGGTGGCGTAGTCGACGCGGCCTGCAAGGTAGCAGATGATCGCGAAGGTACCGGCCGCAATGATCACCGGCATCGTCGCCAGACCATCGAGCCCGTCGGTCAGGTTCACGGCATTGCCTGCGCCCACGATCACGAAGGCAGCAAAGACGTAGTAGACCGGCCCCAGCGGTATATAGCGGCCCGACAGGAACGGCACATAGAGGTTCGTATTGAGCTGGCTGACGATGATCCACGCGGCAACGCCCGCCACGAAGAACTCGAGCAGCAGGCGCACCTTGCCCGACAGCCCCTTGTGGCTGCTCTTCGAGACCTTGTCGTAGTCGTCCATGAAGCCGATGGCGCCGAAGCCGACCGTCACCGCGACACAAGCCCAGACGAACGGATTGGACATGTCCATGAACAGCAGCATGGACAGAACCAGCGCCGTCAGGATCATCAGCCCGCCCATCGTCGGCGTGCCGCGCTTGGCGAGGTGCGATTGCGGGCCGTCCTCCCGGATCGGCTGTCCTTTGCCCTGGCGTACGCGCAACATGTTGATGAACTTCGGACCGATCAGGAGCCCGATGATCAAGGCCGTCATCAGCGCCGCGCCGGAGCGGAACGACTGGTAGCGAAAGAGGTTGGCCAGACCCTCGTAATTCATCCACTCTGCAATGAGATACAGCATTTTGCCGGGGTGTTCCCCTACCCTTCCTGCTTGCTTAGCGCCGTCACGAGAGAAGCAAGCCCTACCGAATTCGAGCCTTTGACCAGGATGGCATCGTCCCGCTCAAGGCCGAATGCGCGCAAGGCATCGACAGCTTCCCCCACATTCGTGCAATGGGCGAAGGGCGGCGTTTTGCCAAGCTCCGAAGCGGCGGATTTCCCCAATTCCTCGGCCAGAGCGGTCATCTCCTCGCCGACCAGAATCACATAGTCGACGTGGGCTTCGCGGAGCGGAGCGGAGAGCGCCGCGTGGTATCCGGGGCCGTGGCTGCCGAGTTCCTTCATCGCGCCGAGCACCGCGATCCGGCGCCGCGCCGGGGTGCGGCCCAGTTGCGCCAGCGTCGCGCGCATCGAGGCGGGATTGGCGTTGTAGCTCTCGTCGATCAGCAGCGCCTTGCGCAGGTCATCCTCGTCCGGTTCGCCGCCGGGCACGTCGATTTCAAGCCGCGCGCCGCGTCCGGGCAGGCCGCCCATTTCGGCAAGCGCGACACCGGCTGCGCCCAGATCGCCCTTCACGGCGCGGACCGCGGCCATGACGGCCAGCGAATTGATTACGTGGTGCTCACCGGGCGTGGCGATCGTGTAGCAAACGCGGCGGTCGCCCATGTCGACCGTGATCAGCGACCCGCCACCGATGGCCGGAACCGTGTCGAGCAGGCGCACATCGGCATCGGCGGCCTTGCCGAACGAGACGACAGTCGCCCCGCAGGCGAGTGCAGCTTCGCGCAGCCGCTCGAAATGCGCGCTATCGGCCGGGATGACGGCTGAACCGCCGGGCTCGAGCCCCTGGAAAATCTCAGCCTTGGCATCCGCGATCGCCTCTTCGGAGCCGAGCATCTCGATGTGGGCGGGCGCAATCGTCGTGATCACCGCGACGTGCGGGCGCACCTGCCGGGTAAGATCGGCTATTTCGCCCGCGTGGTTCATGCCCATCTCGAAGACGGCAAAGCGCGTACGGCTCGGTGTACGAGCGAGGCTCAGCGGCACGCCGACATGGTTGTTGTAGCTCTTGACCGAACGGTGCGCATCGCCGCGGCTAGCCCGGTCGAGTGCGGTGAAGATCATTTCCTTGACGCCGGTCTTGCCCACCGAACCGGTAACACCGATTACCGGCCCGCGCGTGCGGGCACGGGCGGCAGCCCCGAGACGGACGAGCGCGTCCATGGTGTCGTTGACGAGAACGTGCGGGCCATCGACGGGCCGGTCGACGACGACCGCCGCCGCGCCCTTGGCGAAGGCCATCTCGACGAAGCGGTGACCATCGGTGCTTTCACCCTTCAGGGCAAAGAACAAGTCGCCCGGCTGCACGTCGCGGCTGTCGATCTCGACGCCAGTGACGGTGAAGTCGGCTTTGGCCGTGCCCTTTACCGCACGGGCAATTGCAATGGCATCCCACAGGACGTGCGAGCCTTCCTCTTCGACTTCAACCGGCCAGTCGAGAATGCGAGCCAGAGCGTTCATCGTCACTTACCTCCCAGCGTGCCAGCCATTTCCCTGGCTACGGTAACATCGTCGAACGGCAACACGCGGACATTGTCGCCACTGCCGATAATCTGCCCCTGTTCGTGCCCCTTGCCGGCGATGAGGACGATGTCCCCTTCCCCGGCCTCGGCAATGGCAGCTCCGATGGCTTCGCGGCGGTCGCCAACCTCGCGCGCCCAGCCTTCGGCGGCCATTGCGGTCATGCCATCGAGCACCATCGTGCGGATTGCTGCCGGATCCTCACCACGCGGATTGTCATCGGTGATGATGGCGATATCCGCCCCTTCGCTTGCCATACGGCCCATTTCCGGGCGCTTGCCCCTGTCGCGATCCCCGCCGGCGCCGAACACGACGATCAGCCGCCCGGCCACATGCGGACGTAGTGCCGCAATCGCGGCTTCGAGCGCATCGGGGGTATGCGCGTAATCCACATAAATCGGCGCGCCGACCGAAGAAATTGCGGCACGCTCAAGACGCCCGCGCACCGTGACCAGCCGCTTCATGGCATCGAAGGTGGCATCGGCATCGCCGCCGGTCGCCAGGAGGAGACCCGCCGCCACGAGCGCGTTGGCGGCCTGATAAGCGCCGATGAGCGGCAGGTCGATGGTGCGCGTCTTGCCGGCGTGCTCGATCTCCAGCTTCTGTCCCAGACCACCCGGCGTGCGGCCGAGCAACTTGATACCCTCACCCTTTTCACCCACCGTAAAGAGCTTCAGGCCCCGCGACCGGGCATGGGCAATCGCCTTGCCCGACCATGTATCGTCGGCCCAGATCACCGCCGCGCCGCCATCGGAAACGACCTCGTCGAAAAGGCGCATCTTGGCGGCGAAGTAGTCTTCCATCGTCGCGTGATAGTCGAGGTGATCGCGGCTGAGGTTGGTGAACGCTCCGGCGGCTACCCGCGGGCCTTCGATGCGATACTGCGACAGCCCGTGGCTCGACGCCTCGTAAGCGACATGGGTGACGCCTTCGCGTGCCAGGCCGGTGAGGTTGGCGAGGAAAGTCGCGATGTCGGGCGTGGTCAGGCCGGTCGAGACGCTTTCATCGCTGGTGGTGATGCCCAGCGTCCCTATCGAGGCGGCGCGGTGGCCAGCCATGCGCCAAAGCTGGCGGGTCAGCTCGACAGTCGAAGTCTTGCCGTTGGTCCCCGTCACCGCCACGAGCGTCTCGGGAACCGGCGTGAAGAACGGAGCCGCCAGCTGGGCAAACAGGCGTCGCGGTTCGGCGTCGGCGAAGTGCAACGCACCATTCACCGTCGCCTCGGGCACTGCCACCACGGCGACCGCACCGGCTTCGATGGCGGCGGCAATGAAGTCCTCACCGTTGAAGCGCGCGCCACGAAAGGCACCGAACACGGTCCCCGGCGCGACCTTGCGATGGTCGATCGCAAAGCCGGTCACATTCGCGTCCGGACCGTCGAAAGAGATCCCGGCGGCCGCACAGAGAGTGGACAGCTTCATTCTTCGCTCACTTCCTGCGGGATCAGCGGCTTGAGGTCGGAAATATCGATATCGCGCGTCTCGTCAGGCATGATTCCGAGCAGCGGCCCGATGCGGGGAACAAGGCGACCGATGGCCGGCGCCGCATTCCATGCCGCCGTGCGCTGGTAGGACGTCGCCGGGGTACCCTGCGGCTCGTCCATCATAGCGACAACCACATAGCGCGGGCGATCCATCGGGAAGGCGGCGGCGAAGGTCGTGATCAGGGCATGCCGGCGGTAGCCGCCCACGCCCGGTTTTTCGGCCGACCCCGTCTTGCCGCCGATGCGGAAGCCGGGAGCAGCCGCTTTCCGTCCAGTACCGAACTTCACGATCATGCGCAGTAACTGGCGGATGCGCGCACTCGTCGCTGCCGTGAACACGCGGCGACCGGCAGGCACTTCGGACGGATCGAGCTTTTCCAGCGTCGCCGGGCGCCAGATGCCGCCATTGACCAGCGCGGCATAGGCCGAGGCAAGGTGCATGGGGGTCACGGCAATGCCATGCCCGTACGACACCGTCATGGTGCGCAGCCGCGGCCACTTGCCGGTGGGCCAGATCGGAAAGCCGCGCGCGGGCAGCTCGACCGAGGGACGCTCGTTCATCCCGAGCGATTCCATCGTCTTCTTGAGGCGTACCCCCCCCAGCTCATCGGCAATCTCGGACATTACGATGTTCGAGGAATGGATGAGCGCCTGCGGTGCGTTCAGCGTCGAACCGTAGCTGTGGTCATCGTGAATGGTAAACCGGCCGACATGGAGCGGCGTAGCCGGCCAGCGGCGCCCCAGATCGGTGATCGTGCCGGCATCGAGCGCAGCCGCCACAGTGATCGGCTTGAAGGTGGAGCCCAGTTCGTAAACCTGGTTGGTCACGCGGTTGAAGCCCCGCGGGACTTCGCCCTGCCGTGCCTCGGCATCGCTGACCATCATGTCTTCGGGCTGGACATGGTTGGGATCGAACGAAGGCAGCGACGCAAGAGCCAGCACTTCGCCGGTATCCACGTCGAGAACGACACCGCCCGCGCCCTTGGCCTGGCTCAGTGTCATGGCCTTGCTCAGTTCGTCTTCCAGCGCACTCTGAACACGGAAGTCGATGGAGAGCACCGAAGGATGGGTGCGACCGTCCATGCCGGTCAACTGCTTGTTGAAGACCTGCTCCATGCCGATGTGGCCCTTGCCGTCGCTGTCGACGTAGCCGAGCACATGCGCGGCCAAGGAGCCCTGCGGGTAGAAACGCGTCGTCTCGCGGGGGTATTCCAGCGCCGGCTCGCCCAGCGCGTGCACCCGGTTCGCCTCTTCCGGCAGGATCGAGCGGCGAAGATAGCCCGGCTTGCCCGACGCGAGCTGCTCCAAGACTTCGCGCCGATCGAGATCGGGGAAGATGCGCAGCAGGCCGTCGGCGATTTCCTCGGGCGAATGGATCAGCGGCGCCCCCTCGGTCATCGCCTCGGGGTTGAACCACAGCGAATAGACGCGGAAGTCACGCGCCAGCGCGACGCCGTTGCGATCGACGATCTCTCCGCGGTCCGGCACTAGCGAAGCACCCAGCTCGCCGCGATGCGTCGTCGCCCCGGTCGCGCCCAGATAGCCGATACGCGTGAATGCCCCGATCGCGACGAGGACGAACACGCCGAGCACCCAAAGCGTACGCAACTTGGCGACCAGCAGCGTGCGCTGCCGGATATTCACCAGCTTGCACCGCCCCGTCGCGACGGTCATGGGGATCGACCCTATCGCAAATGCCGGAGCGTTCACTACTGCGCAGCCTCCGCCACTTCGATCCGGGCCAGACGCTTGCCGAGCGCGTCGGCATCGCGTGCCAGGTCTTCGCGCTCGGCTTTGCTCTGTTCGCTTTCCCTTGCACCGGCTTCAGGCATGGCTGCCGCCGTGGCGCCCGATATCGGAGACACCATCGCCAGAAGCGAAGAACCGGAGCTTTGCGCATCTGCCTTTTCGGCATTGGCAAACAGGATCGGCTGCGGAGCGCCGGGCCCAGCGGCCTTGCCGAGCGCGGCAAGCTGACGCTCACCTTCGATGTACTGACCTGCAACAGGGGCCTTGTACCCGAACTCGAGATCGTTGAGCTGCTTGAGCGCCTGCTGGTTGGAGCGGGTCTGGAACTCGGTCTGCAGGAAGTCGATGTCCTGCTGCACCCAGACGATGCGCTTTTCGGCGTCGTAGACCTGGCTCTTCACCGCGTTGACCCGCAGCATGAGCGCGATCGTCAGCGCGCCGCACAACAGCAGCACAGAGACCCATCCAATCGAACGAATACGGTCGCTTGTCAGGTTCATGCGGCACTCCTGTGGGTATCTCGGGCCGGGGCATCGGTACGCACCGCACTGCGCAGGGTTGCGGAGCGGGAACGGGGGTTCACGGCGAGTTCGGCTTCGCCGGGACGGATCGCCTTGGAAACGCAGGTGAAGGTCGCGGGATGGTCGGCTGCGACTTGCGGGAGGTGCCGTGAGGTCGTCTGCCCCGCACCGCTGGCATCGCGCAGGAAGCGCTTGACCTTGCGGTCTTCGAGGCTGTGAAACGAGACCACCGCCAGACGGCCACCTGAACGCAGCACCGTCTCCGCGCCCATCAGGCCCGCATCGAGCTCGTCGAGTTCGCCGTTTACGTGGATGCGGATCGCCTGAAAGCTGCGCGTCGCCGGATCCTTGGGCGCACCGGGCCGGTAGCCCAGCGCCTTGCGCACCACCCGCGCCAGTTCCCCGGTCGTCTCCAGCGGCCGGGCAGCGACGATCGCGCGGGCAACGCGGCGCGACTGGCGCTCTTCGCCATAAAGGTAGAGCACGTCCGCGATCTCGGCTTCATCCGCCTCGTTGAGGAAGTCGGCAGCTGACGGCCCTTCCTGGCTCATGCGCATGTCGAGAGGACCGTCGGACGCAAAGGCGAAGCCGCGCTCGGCCTGGTCGAGCTGCATCGACGAGACGCCGATGTCCATCACCACGCCGTCGACCTTGTCGACATCGATCTCGGCAAGGCTTTCGACCATCTCCGAAAAACGGCGGGGGTGCAGAACCAGACGGGGCGGGTCGCACTCCAGTTCAGGCCATTTCGAAGGATTGGCACGAATCGCCGCAATCGCATCGGGATCGCGATCGAAAGCATGAACCGTCGCGCCGGCATCGAGCAGGCGGCGGGTGTAGCCGCCCGCACCGAGCGTCGCGTCGACCATGACATCGCCGGGCTCGATCTCCAACGCAGAGACCACCTCGTCGAGCAGGACGGGAATATGGGGCGAACCCTCGTGCATGCCAGCACCGCTCACTTCTTCTTGGCCTTGGCGAGTTCGGCTTCGGCCATCGAGCGGCAGATCTCGATCGCGCCTTCGAGCACGGGATCCTCGGATTCCTTGTAGAGTTCTTCGGGGTTCCAGATCGTGATGACGTTGCCGACGCCCTGGAAGTAGACCTGGTCGCCGATGTTGGCGAGGCGCGCCATTCCGTCGGGCATGACGAAGCGGCCGCTGCCATCGAAAGGCACTTCCTGGAAGGTGTAGAGAGCCATCGCCTGCTTCACGCGGTTGAAAGGGCGCCCGGCGGCATCGGCGCGCGCCTGCTCGCGGTCCAGTTCGGCCTCGAACTCATCGATCCGCGAAAGACCGAAGCCGACAAGGCACTTCCAGTCGGGGAACTTCGCGAGGCACAGCACGTCCTTGCCGCTGGATTCACGCACCTTGGCGCGAAGCGAGCTCGGCAGCACGAAGCGGTTCTTGTCGCGAAGAAGCGAGAAGCCCTGCCCGTGATAAGATACTGGCTGCCCAGCCATGCGCCCCGTTTCACCCCTTAGGTCATCGTCCCGAGAACGACCGACCCCGCGCCCCGCCGCAGACCCGCACGGAAGGGTTCCGCATCCACACAAGGGACGCGGCGAGACTCAGCCATTTCGATTGGCTGTATTCTTATAACGGGAAATTTAGGGATAAAAGGGAAATGTGGGGAAAGATGGGAATTTATCCACCAAACCGATTACCCTGCAGTTCGCTCTTTCAGTTCATTACAGAATTCGCATATCACGAGGTCTGAATTTTCCCTTTTAATTTCAGTGACTAATTAGAATTTCCAGCCAATCCCAAAATATCCCCATTTTGGACCGACCGATCCCTTCACATCCCCATTCTCGTTCGATGGAGCAGGTCTTCCAGCGCCGCCTTCCCTGCTGCTACCCCCTTCGAATCCAAAGGGTTTTCGAGAAAGGCCGCATCGGCCACGGCAATGACGCGTCCCTGACCCGACTGGCAGTCGGCCAGCAGTCCTTCCGCCTCGAGGAAACAGGTCGCGACTGCATCCCCACCTTTCCCCGATGCAGCGCCCTCTCCGGATTTCCCCAAAAGGCGGAAACGCCCCGAAAGGTTCACCGGCAAGGCAACGCCATCAACGGAGACTGCGTGCTCTCCCGCCTCCTGAGCCTCGTCGAACTCCAGTTCAAGCCCCCATCGGGCCAGAATGGGCGAGAGCATGGCAATATCCTGCGGCCGGCGCGGATCGCCGGGCGCAAACGCCGAGTCCGCAGTCAGCATCGGATCGGCCAGCAGCAGCACATGCCCGCCCTCGCGCACCCAGTCATCTAGCGCGACGTTCTCCTGCGGCGATAGCGGGCGCGGCTGTGCGATTACCAGCGTCGCGTCCTGCGGCAACGGCAACGTTCCGTCAGAAGCCGCCAGCGTATCGAGGGGAACGAATTCCCCATGCGACTTCAGGACCGGCAAGGCCCAGTGAACCGGACCGTCGGACGCCAGGAGGCTGCCGATGTCAGCGCTCTCGTTCCAGGCAATCGGCAGGCTGGTGTACAGCCCCAGGGTATATGCATCGCCCTTGTCTGCCTGCGAGGCGCCGCCCTGCCCGCATGCAGCGAGCAGCACCGGAGCCAGACAGGCAAGGAGCGACTTACTGGCGGGGCGCCAGCGGATCGGCCAGGTCACGGGGATTCGGCGTTGTGGCGACCGTCGGCTTCGGCGTCGGGCTCGGCTCGGATGCCGGGACCACACCGATATCGGCCAGCGGATCGGTAGCCTGCTTCTTCGGCTTGGAATCGGCAGCCACGACTTCGCGAATAGGATCTTCGCTGTCGGCCAGCCTTGCGCGGTCCATGATGATATTGGCAAGGCCGACCAGCAGAAGCATCGCGCACAGGCCGAACAGCCCTACTTGCAGGCGGTGCACAGCCTGCGCACGCAGTTCGCGGGCGCCCGGAGACGCATAGTGCTGCGGAGTCTTGATGGGCTCGATCATCTGAGGCGGAAGCCTTCCTGCCATGTGCTCCGGTTTACCTCAGCTTTGCAGCCAGGGGAAGACCGGAAGCCCCTTCTTCTCAAGCCACGCCGGATTGTAGAGCGAGGAGAGGTAGCGGAAACCTGTGTCGCACAGGATCGTCGCGATGCGCGAGCCGGGGCCGAGCTGCTTGCCCAGCGCCACCGCGCCCGCCACGTTGATGCCCGAGGACAGCCCAAGGCACAGCCCCTCTTCCGAGAGCAGGCGCCGCACCCATTCGAGGCCCTCCTCGTCGGAAATGCGAAACTGCGTATCGATGGGCGCACCTTCGAGGTTGGCGGTGATGCGTCCCTGCCCGATGCCTTCGGCAACCGAGGAGCCTTCCGCCTTCAACTCGCCATGGGCGAAGTAGTTGTAGAGCGCGGCGCCATGCGGATCGGTGAGCGCGATGGTGATCTTCTCGTCGAACGCCTTCAGCCCCATGCCGGTGCCGGCAATCGTGCCGCCGGTGCCCGCCGCACAGGTGAAGCCGTCGATGCGGCCTTCCAGCTGTGCCCACAGCTCGGGCGCGGTGCTTTCGATGTGCGCCTTGCGGTTGGCGATGTTGTCGAACTGGTTCGCCCAAACCGCGCCTTCGGTCTCTTCGGCGAGACGGCGCGAGGTGTGGACGAAGTGCCCGGGATTGGAGAACTTCGTGGGCGGAACGAGGACCAGCTCGGCCTTGAGCGCCCGCAGCGTGTCCATCTTTTCCTTGGACTGGTTCTCCGGCATCACGATCACGGACTTGTAGCCGAGCGCATTGGCAACCAGCGCAATGCCGATTCCCGTGTTGCCCGCAGTGCCTTCGACGATCGTGCCGCCCGGTTCGAGCAGCCCTTTCGCCTCGGCATCGCGCACGATCCACAGCGCGGCGCGGTCTTTCACCGAGGCGCCGGGATTCGCGAATTCACACTTGCCCCAGATCTCGCAACCGGCCGCCTCGCTCGGTCCCTTCAGCAGGACGAGCGGCGTGTTGCCGATAAGATCGAGCGTGGAGCGCTTGGGTTTTGGTGCAGTCATGGGGCGGAATTAGGAAGTGCAGACGAAAGGCGCAATTGAAATGCGCCTTTGCCCCTCGCAAGAGAAACTTCCACCGCCCCCGAAAGGCAAGAAAAGCCGGCCCGAGGGCCGGCTTTTTCCTCAGTCTTCCTGAGCGATGGTGACCTTGCAGCCTTCGAGGGCTGCGGTCACCGGCACCTGGCAGGACAGGCGCGAATATTCGTTGCGGTGGTCAGAGCTGTCG
Source organism: Novosphingobium indicum (assembly GCF_014645195.1). Classification (GTDB taxonomy): domain Bacteria; phylum Pseudomonadota; class Alphaproteobacteria; order Sphingomonadales; family Sphingomonadaceae; genus Novosphingobium; species Novosphingobium indicum. The sequence continues at coordinate 113,997 of NZ_BMLK01000009.1, forward strand.
AGCAGGTCGTTCTCGTCCTCGCTCATGGCCGGCAGCTTGTCCATGTAGGCCGGGTCGATGTGGACGTGGCAGGTCGCACACGAGCAGCAACCGCCGCACAGCGCCAGCAGCTCATCGAAGCCGGCGTCACGGATGGTCTCCATGAGAGTGCGGCCTTCGTTGGCCTCCAGGCTCGATTCTTCACCCGACTGATTTACGACAATGATCTGCGGCATGCTCACAAGTCCCCTTTGATACACTGTGTATCACAAATGCAATGATAGGCGCTTTTGCCGCAGGCTGCTAAAGGCTGCAACCCGCTTTTGCAAGGTAGCCGAAATCATGGGTCTCTCCGCCGAACAACTAAAATCCGGTCTCGACGCCATCGCGGCAACGCAGCCGGAGATGGCGCGCGCGCTCTCGATCGCCGGTTATCCCGAGCCGCGCATCCGCCCGACGGGCTATGCAACGCTGCTGCGCACGATCGTCGGACAGCAGGTGAGCGTGGCTGCCGCAGCCTCGGTCTGGGCCAAGCTGGAGGCGCTGCTGGGCGAAGGAATACCCCCCGAAGACCTGCTTGCCGCCGAGTTCGACGCGCTGCGCGGCTGCGGCCTTTCGCGCCAGAAACAGGGCTATGCCCGCTCGCTGTGCGAACTGGTCGTCGCCGGTAGCCTGAACCTCGAAGCGCTGCCCGAAGACGACGAGGAAGCGATCGCCGAACTCGTGCAGATCAAGGGCATCGGCCGCTGGTCCGCCGAGATCTACCTGCTCTTCGCCGTGGGCCGCCCGGACATCTGGCCCGCCGGGGACCTCGCGGTGCAGGCCGGTCTGCACAAGATCCTGAAGCTGGACGCCCGCCCGAGCGAGAAGGAAACCCGCCAGCTCGCCGAAGACTGGCGCCCCCATCGCGGATCGGCGGCGATCTTCACCTGGCACTGCTACAACAACGCGGCGCTGTAACACCGCAAACTTCTCTAAGTTTGTCGACTCCGGCCACGGCAAGTTTCGGAAATCCCCCGTGATCTCAGCCTGTTAGAAAGTCGATATCATCGCGCCACAACAACGCGGCGAGATCATGAAAATGGACGGTTCAAGGAGCGCGGCAACACGAGTGCCGCGCGCAGTGTGACGTCCGGCAGGAGTGTAGGAAAGCGCCGGCCCTATTCGCAACACCCGCGGCGCTCCGCTGCCGGATAGCGCCCTACGGTAACGCGGCAGCAGCTGGCCGGGATTTCGGTCTCATCCGCCATCGGGGTCGACATCTCGGGCGCCTCAGGCCAGCCATGTCCGGCGCAAGGATCGTCTGCCAGCCCCTGCCGGATGGTGCGGGGCGCCTATTTCAGGGTCAGCAGATAGTCGACGACCTGCTTGCGCCGGGCCGGGTCCGAAATCCCCATGAACGGCATCTTGGTGCCGGGAACGGTCTTCTGAGGCGACGTCAGCCACTTGTCGAGCGTAGCCGCGTTCCAGGTGAGGCCGGAGGCCTTCAGCGCTTCGCTGTAGGTATAGCCCGGCAAAGTGCCAGCCTGGCGCCCAGCCACACCTGCGAGGCTGGGACCGAGACGCATCTGCCCCGGCTCCGTCGAATGGCACCCGGCGCAGACGGCGAAAGCCTGCGGCCGGTCCGGCGAAGCTGCTGCGGATGCCTCTGCCGCGATCGGATCGGTGCCGGTAGCGCCCAACGCCATCAGCAGCGGAACGGCCGCGGCGGGCAAAGTCGTCTTGAACAATGTCTTCATCTGCTGGTTCATGCGATCGATGGAAATGGAAGAAGGCGGGCGGCCGCTCGCGTCGGCCGCCCGCCCCGCTTGCTCAGAAGCGATCCGCGTCCATGACCTTGGTCCACGCCGCGACGAAGTCGTCGACGAAGAGCTGGCCCGCGTCGTTCGAAGCGTAAACTTCCGAAACGGCGCGCAGTTCGGAGTTCGAACCGAAGATCAGGTCCACAGGCGTCGCCGTCCACTTGGCCGCACCGGTCGCCCGGTCCTTGCCCTCGTAGAGGCCCGCCTTCGACGACTTCGACCAAACCGTGTCCATCGACAGCAGGTTGACGAAGAAGTCATTCGACAGCGTGCCCGGACGGCTGGTGAAGACACCGTGCCTGGTGCCGTTGGCATTGGCGCCCAGCGCGCGCATGCCGCCTACCAGGACCGTCATCTCGGGCACGGTGAGGTTCAGCATGTCCGCCTTGTCGACCAGCGCCGGAGCCGGCGCATCATAGGCATCGGCGGCGTAGAAGTTGCGGAAGCCGTCCGCCTTGGGCTCGAGGTAGGCGAAGGATGCCACGTCGGTCTGCGCCTGCGTGGCATCGACACGACCCGGCGTGAAGGGCACGTCGGCCTTGTAGCCCGCCTTCTCCGCTGCCTGCTCGATGGCGGCATTGCCGCCCAGCACGATCAGATCGGCCAGCGAGACCTTCTTGCCGCCGGCAGCGCTCTTGTTGAAGTCCTTGCGGATCGCTTCGAGCTTGCCGACCACCTTGGTCAGTTCGGCCTTGTCGTTGACCGCCCAGTCGATCTGCGGCTGCAGGCGGACACGGGCGCCATTGGCCCCGCCACGCATATCGGTGCCGCGGAACGTCGAAGCCGCAGCCCAGGCCGTGCGCACGAGTTCGGTGCTGGTCAGGCCCGACGCCAGGATCTGCGCCTTGAGCTTCGCCTCATCGCTCTGGTCGATCATGGCGTAGTCGGCCTCGGGCAGCGGGTCCTGCCACGAGTAGCTCTCGCTGGGCACGTCCTTGCCGAGGTAACGCGCCTCGGGGCCGAGATCGCGGTGGGTCAGCTTGAACCACGCACGGGCAAAGGCCTTGGCGAAGAGCGTCGGGTCCTTCTGCCAGCTTTCCAGCACGGCGCGGAACTTGGGATCCTCTTTCAGCGCGATGTCGGTGGTGAACATGATCGGCGCGTGCGTCTTGCCCGGGATATGCGCATCGGGAACAAGATTGGCCGCCGCGGGATCGGTGGGGATCCACTGCGTGGCACCGGCCGGGCTCTTGGTCTTGACCCATTCGAAGTTCAGCAGGTTGTCGATGTACTGCGTGGTGAACTGCGTGGGAGCTGCCGACCAGGCGCCTTCGAGGCCGCTGGTGATGGTATCCTCGGCATTACCTTTGCCGCAGTTGTTCTTCCAGCCGAAGCCCTGCTGCTCGAGCCCGGCCGCAGTAGGTTCAGCCTCGAGACACTTGTCGGGCTTGTGCGCGCCATGCGCCTTGCCGAAAGTGTGGCCGCCGGCGATCAGGGCAAGCGTTTCTTCATCGTCCATCGCCATGTTGCCGAAGGCTGTACGGATCGCCGCAGCCGCAGCGATCGGATCGTGGCTGCCACCCGGACCTTCCGGGTTGACGTAGATGAGGCCCATCTGCGTGGCTGCCAGCGGGCCCTTCAGCTTGCCGCCTTCCTTCATGCGCTCCGAGCCGAGCATCTTGGTCTCGGGGCCCCAGAACACCATGTCCGGCTGCCAGGCGTCGATACGGCCACCTGCGAAGCCCACGGTCTTGAAGCCCATGTCTTCCAACGCGACGTTGCCGGCCAGCACCATGAGGTCACCCCAGGAGAGCTTGCGGCCGTACTTCTGCTTGATCGGCCAGACGAGGCGGCGCGCCTTGTCGAGGCTGACGTTGTCGGGCCAGGAATTGAGCGGATCGAAGCGCTGCTCGCCGCCGTCCGAGCCGCCGCGGCCGTCACCGACGCGGTAGGTGCCCGCGCTGTGCCAGGCCATGCGGATGAAGAACGGCCCGTAGTGGCCATAGTCCGCCGGCCACCAGGGCTGCGAGGTGGTGAGGACCTTGCGGATGTCTTCCTTCACCGCGTCCAGATCGAGCGACGCGAATTCCTCCGCGTAGTCGTAATCGGCACCATAGGGATTGGACACGGCCTCGTGCTGGCGCAGCGCGGTAAGGTCGAGCCGGCTGGGCCACCAGTCCTCGTTGGTAAGGCCGCCGGGCTTGGTGGTCGTGGGCTGCGGAGCCTCGCTTACGGTTTCGGCTTCGACTTCGGCAAATGCCGGTGCAGCCATCAGCGTGGCGGTCGTCGCCATCAGCATGGACACAAGCATTTTCGGGGATTTCCTGAGCATTGGACCCTCTCCTGTTGCGTGAACGGCGGATAAACGCCTGCAGAGGGGATACTCCCGCTTTCCATCGCAGAGAAACAGGACCGGCTCGTTAGAGTAATCGCCCCACCCGATCAGAAATGGAATGTTACAGAAGTTTCATAATGTGTGTGCGTCGCATTAACCGTGCGAGCCGGCCTCTGATGAGACCAGCCCGCCGCTCATGCCTCACGTCCCTGGTAGCACCGCATATAGCCGTGATAGCCGATTTCGTCTTTCGCGCCCGGTGGTACGACGATCATCTCGATACCCTGGCTGCCGACGTTGCCCTCTTCCTCGAGCTGCCTCAGCGTGACGGAGAGCCCGCCATCGGCAAACCGGTTGTCGCCGTTCGCGGTAAGCGGGATCAGCTTGCCGTTGAGCTTGATCGCGCCCGATCGGCCCGGTTCATAGAGGAACGAGGGAAAAGCGACTTCGGTCAGCACGACCTCGCAGCGGCCTCGCTTGCCGCCGAGGGCGTCCACATCGGCCTTGCTCATGGTTTCGGGCTTGATGATGGCGGTGGAGACGTTCTCCAGCGCCGCGGACGCGCTTTCTATCGGGGCGGCTGCAGGCGCCGGGTCGAGCTGTGCTTCCCGGTCGTTGCCGACCGCCGTATTGCGGTTGCAGGCGGTGAGGCCGAGGGCTGCTACGCCCAGAAGCAGGATCGCCCTCATGGCTGCACCTCCTGCGGCAGGCGCTTGGTCGAGCGGACGCCGTTCTTCTCGATATCCGCGATCAGGTACTTCATCTGCGCGATTTCCCGGCGCTGCGCGACGATGATGTCGTGCGCCAGCTTGCGCACCCGCGGATCGCGAATGTGGGCGCGCTCGCTGGTCATGATGGCGATGGAGTGATGCGGGATCATCGCGCGCATGTATTCGACGCCGGTGACCGTCGTCTGGCTGCGCACCAGCCACAAGGCGCCGGCGAACACGACGACCGCGACACCCAGAATGATCATTTTCTTCCGGGGGTTGGTGTACATCCCCCACATGAACAGCAGCATCACCACCATCATCGCCGCGCCCATCACGAAGGCCATCCAGAAGCGCGTCTCGCTCCAGAACACGTGATCGATGCTGTAGGTGTTGAGGTACATCAGGAAGAGCATCACTGCCGTGCTCGTCCCGATCATCGCCATGAATTTCCAGTAAGGGCCGTCGCCCTTGCCGCTGTGCTGGCTCTCGGCCATCGCGGTCCTCCTGTCGCCGCTTTGTAACGTACTGTTGCAACGACAGACCGGCAGGAGGGTTCCGCGGGAAGGTTTGTGCAGCCGGTTCCGGGCTAGACGATCCCGTCGATAAACTGCGCCATGGCCACGTCGCGCGCGCTCAGCCCGTCGGCGTCGTGGGTGGTGAGCCGCACGCGGACCTTGTTGTAGACATTGAACCATTCGGGGTGATGATCGGCCTTGTCGGCATAGAGCGCGACGCGGGCCATGAAACCGAAAGCCTCGTTGAAATCGGCGAATTCCAGTTCGATCTCGATGGCGAGGCCGTCCTCGCTCAGCGTCCAGCCGGAAAGGCCCTTCAGGGCGTCGTCACGTTCGGTCTCGGTCAGGCGGGGGATGGCCATTTCACTCTCCTTGGCAGTGCGCGCGGTTTCCCTTATCGCACGCCGTCATGCAAGGGTGCTCCATCGCCGTGTCCGATCTCGCGTGCCGTCGCGGCGACAGAATCCTGTTCAAGGGGCTGTCGATGCGTCTGGCCTCAGGCGAGGCGCTGCAGGTCACCGGCAGCAACGGTATCGGCAAGTCGAGCCTGCTGCGGATCGTCGCCGGGCTGGCCCCGGCTTTTGCCGGCACGGTGGAAACGCAGGGCAATATCGGGCTTGTCGATGAGCGCCACGCACTCGATCCGGGCCAGCCGCTGGGCAAGGCGCTGGGCTTCTGGCAGCGGATCGACGGCGCGGCCGATAACGAACTGGCGCGGCTTGGCCTGTCGGACCTGCTCGACGTGCCGGTGCGCTACCTTTCGACCGGACAGAAAAAGCGCGCCGCCCTTGCCCGGCTGATCGGGCAGAAGGCGCAGGTCTGGCTGCTCGACGAACCGCTCAACGGGCTCGATATCCATGCGGTCGAGCTGACCGAGACGCTGGTGGCCGAGCACTGCACCGCAGGCGGCATCGCGCTGATCGCCTCGCATCAGCCGTTCCGGCTCGGGCACATGCAGGCGATGGCGCTGGCGGACTACGCGCTATGAGCGGACGCATCGGCCCTCTGCTCAAACGCGATCTCGCGCGGCTTCTGCTGGGCGGACGCGGCGGCGGCGCGATAATGCCGGTGCTGTTCTTCCTTTCGGTGGCGATGCTCTATCCCTTTGCGGTCGGGCCCGATGCGCCGCTGCTGGCGCGCACCGGTGGCGGCGTGATCTGGGTGGCGGCGCTGCTCGCGGCGATCCTCCCGCTCGACCGGCTGGTGGAGCCCGACATCGAACTGGGCATGTTCGACCAGTGGGCCCTGCGCGGCATTTCGGAAGAACTGGTGATTGCGGTGCGGGTGCTCGCGCACTGGCTCAGCTTCGGCCCGCCGCTGATGCTGGCCGCCCTGCCCGCCGCCGCCCTGCTCGGGCTCGACGGCGAGACGCTGCGCATCGTCGAGATCGGCCTGCTGGCCGGCACGCCAGGCCTCGCGGCGCTGGGTGTGACGGTGGCCGCCTTGACCGCGGGCCTGCGCGGCGGCGCGGCGCTGTCGGGTCTGCTGGTGATCCCGATGGCCGTGCCGATCCTGATCTTCGGCGCGGGCAGCCTCGGCATGGGCGGTGAAAGCGGTCTTGCGCTTGCGGGCGCTGTCAGTCTTGTCCTGCTGGCCATTGCACCTTTTGCGGGCGGAGCTGCGGTTCGGGCGGCGCGCGGGTAGGTTCACGCGGAGGCGCGGAGACGCAAAGATTTCTCCCTTTGCGGCGAAGCCGCTTTAAATTCCCACCATACCGCCAAACGCGCCGTTGGATGAGTGAAAGCGCCTGCGGCGCGACCCTGCCCCCTTTGCGCGCGGGCCCTTTTTTTCTTCTCCGCGCCTCCCCGTCTCCGCGTGAAACCAAAAATAGATCATCGCCGCAGCGGTTGGCATGTCGCACGATCCCCCCGCATAGTGCGCGCCGATCCGGAACAGCCGGACGCGTATTCCCCGGGAGAGGCAAAGCCGATGGAAGACTACAAGGACCTGATCGCCACGGCGCAGAGCCAGGTCGGCCTCACCGACTTCGGCGGCGACGGCTTCCGCGAGGGGCTGGAGCGGCTGGTCAAGGCGCTCAACACCGAGGCGAAGCTCAACGCCACCGGCGAATACGCCCTGCGCGACCGCATCCTGCTCTACCTGCGCCAGCGGCTGATGATCGAGGACTGGTACCAGCGCCACCCGGAGATCGCGGAGGAGGAAATCCGCGAGCCGCTGTTCGGCGTCAGCCTCCCGCGCACCGGGTCGACCGCGCTGTCATTCCTGCTCTCGAGCGATCCGGATATCCGCTATCTGCGCGCCTGGGAAAGCTCGCAGCCCTGCCCGCCACCCTCGACGGTCGAAGGCCCGGACCCGCGCCGCGGCGTTGCCGCCAGCGCCACCGAGGAAGAGCTGAAGGGCAGCAAGCGTACCCCTACCGGGATCGACGGCGCCATGGAGTGCCAGGACCTGATGGCGCTCGACTTCAAGAGCCAGATATTCCAGGCTTTCGCGCAGATTCCCAGCTATTCCGAGTGGGATCTCGAGGCCGACCACACCGAGACCTACCTCTACGAAAGGCGCGTGCTCAAGCTGCTTCAATGGGGCGCACCGGCAAAGCCCTGGCGGCTGAAGGCGCCGACGCACCTGCTCTACCTCGATGCGCTGGACACGGCATTTCCCGATGCCCGCTTCGTGATGACGCACCGCGACCCGACGGACGTGATGCTATCCGTCGCGACGGTCTATGCGGACATCATCGAAAAGTTCACCGACGATGTGGACTATCACTACATCGGCGAACTCAACGTGCGCTGCTGGTCCGAAGGCATGCGCCGCGCGATCGATTTCCGCGAGCGGGGTAACGATGCGCGCTTCTACGACATCCACTTCCGCGCCATGCAGCGCGACCCGCTGGGCGAAGTGCGCGGCCTCTACGAATGGCTGGGGCAAGAGGTCTCCCCGGCCTTCGCCGATGCCATGACCGCATGGTGGGAAAGCAACCAGAGCGCCGAGCGCATGACCAAGCCCGACCCGTCCAAGTTCGGGCTCGACTTCGATCAGGTTCGCGCGCAGTTCGCCGATTATCTCAAGCACATGGAAACCTGGGCCCCGTTCAGCGAAACGGTCGCCTGACACTCTTCAACATCCAGCACCCGGAAAACACCAAGATGGCAGACCCGATTACCGGCAAGTTCGATTTCGATGCCGATGCCCGCATGGCACAGACCGTCACCAATGGCCCGCGCTATGCGCCACTGACGCTCGATGAAGTGAGCCCGGAAGGGCACGAGCAGGTGAACGCCATGCGCACCGCCTTCAACATTCCCGAGGATCGCCCCTTTCCCGATGTCAGCCTGATCACGCTTCGTCATCCCGGCATGTTCCGCGCGCAGATGGTGCTCGGCCTCGAAATCGCCGCCAGGGGCACGATCCCGGCGCGCGAGCGAGAACTGGCGATCCTGCGCATCGCCCTGCTGGCCCGCGCCCCGTTCGAATGGTGCGAGCACGTGGATATCGGCAAGGCCTTCGGCGTCACCCCCGAAGAGATCGAGCGCGTGATCGAAGGCTCCTCCGCCGCCGACTGGAGCGAGCATGAAGCCGCCCTGCTACGCGCGGTGGAAGAGATGATCGCCGATCACTGCATGTCGGATGCGACATGGGACACGCTGGCCAGGACCTACGACGAAAAGCAGATGCTGGAACTGCCCATGCTGGTCGGTTCGTACCTGATGACGGCGCTGCAGCAGAACAGCCTGAAAATCCAGCCCAAGGGCCCCGGATTCGACTATCGCTGATGCAAATCAATTGCCGGTGCCCGCACCTGATCTAGAGTGCGGGCATACCCATCATTGGAAAAGGCAAAGCGCATGAAAAAGGGTTTCGTCGACGACATCGAGAAACGGACCGAAGAGAACACCGATTTCCGGCGGGTACTCTACACCGGCCAGAATCTGCAACTGGTGCTGATGTCCATCGAGCCCGGCGACGAGATCGGCGCCGAAGTCCATGACGACATCGACCAGTTCTTCCGCATCGAGGCCGGCGAAGCCGAGATCTCGATCGACGGTGTCGTGCACAAGGTGAAAGCCGACGATGGCGTGATCGTGCCCGCGGGTGCGCTGCACAACGTGGTGAGCGTCGGCAAGGAGCCGCTCAAGCTCTACACGATCTACGGCCCGCCCGAGCACCTGGACGGCACCGTCCACAAGACCTGTGCAGAAGCCGGTGCAGCACACGAACACTTCGACGGCAAGACCACCGAATAGGCCTTCACACGGTCGAGCCAGCCCGGCCGTGCTGTTGACAACCTTGCGGACAATTCCGGGACAGGCGGGGGAGAACGCTTCTCCGCCTGCTCCTGTGGAAGGCGATTATCCTGCGGCGCGGGCGCGTATTGCAGCGGCTCCGTTATAGAAATCGAGCAGGCTGCCGACTTCCGCCAGCGGCACCGGACGGCTGATGTGATAGCCCTGAATCGTCGTGCACCCTTCGGCCGAGAGAATGGCAAGCTGTTCCTCGGATTCCACGCCCTCGGCGGTGATCGTCATGCCCAGTTTCTGCGAGAGCTGGATCGTGGCCTGCACGATCGAAAGCGCATCGGACGTGCCTACCAGCTCCGCGATGAAGCTGCGATCGATCTTGATCTTGTTGAACGGGAACGTGCGCAAATAGCTTAGACTGGAATAGCCCGTCCCGAAGTCGTCCATGGCGATGCGCACGCCGAGCGTCGTGAGGCTGTCGAGCGTCGAGCGCACATCCGATTCATCCGAAATGAGGACGGCTTCGGTAATCTCCAGTTCCAGCCGGTGCGGTGCAAGGCCTGCCGCGCTCAGCGCATTCATGGTCATGGCGATGAGGTCGCCGCGCTTGAGCTGCGCCGGAGACACGTTCACCGCGACACTGACATCGTCCGGCCAGTCGGCTGCGTCCTTGCAGGCCTGACGCATAACCCATTCGCCGATGGGTACGATCAGCCCGTTTTCCTCGGCCAGCCCGATAAAGTCCGCCGGCGGGACCAGCCCCCGCGCCGGATGGCGCCAGCGCACCAGGGCCTCGAAGCAGTTGATCGCGCCCTTCTTCATGTCGAGCAGCGGCTGGTAGTGCAGTTCGAACTGGCCTTCCGCGATAGCCGTGCGCAGGTCCGTCTCAAGTTGGCGGCGCTCGGTGAGACGCGAATCCATGCCGGGTTCGAAGAACCGGAAGGTCCCCCTGCCCTCGTCCTTGGCGCAGTAGAGCGCGAGATCGCTCATCTTGAGCATCTCGTCCGACTCCTCGGTGCATTCCGAAGACAGGCAGATGCCGACGCTGGAGCCAACGACGACGGTGTGCCCGTCGAATTCGAAGGGTTCCGACAGGCGATCGATGATCCTCTCGGCTAGGCCGCTGGCAGTCTCCGCGTCAGCCGCGCTGGCGCTAATGATCGCGAACTCGTCACCGCCGAGGCGCGCAACAATGTCATGCCTGCCGGTCGCCTCGCGAAGACGCGTAGCCGTGGCGCGCAGCAGTTCGTCCCCGATCGAATGGCCGAGCGTGTCGTTGACTTCCTTGAAGCGGTCGAGATCGACCGTGAACAGACCGAAAGGCTGCTCGGTTTGCGCGTGGGCCTCGAGATGAGCCGAGAACGTCGCGCGGTTGGGCAGGCCGGTCAATGTGTCGTGCGCCGCCAGATAGGCGATCTGGCGGGTCGTGCGCCGCGCTTCGGTCACGTCCTCGTGGGTTGCCACCCAGCCGCCGGCGGGCAGGTTTCTGCGAACGTACTTGATGACACGTCCATTGGGCAGGAGGACTTCGTGCTCGCTGTTCCAGTCCGGATCGTCTGGCCCTGAAATGTCCGCCAATGTCGACCTGGGCGCACCCAGACGATCCATAAGCCGTTCGCGGATCTCCAGGTATGTCGCCCCCAGTTGAAGGGCATTTTCGGGGCAGCTGTAAAGTTCCAGGTAGCGGCGATTGTAGATGACGAGGCGATCCTCCGCATCGTACATCGTCAGACCCTGCGCCATGTTGTCGAGCGCCGCCGAACTGATGTCGGCCTGCTGGCGCAGTTCGGCCAGAAGCTTTTCGCGCTCGGCAGCACCGCGCACGATTTCCTCGGCCAGGGCCGCGCGTTCTTGCGCCTGCGCGAGGCGCTCGGCACTGATCCGGCGATCGAACAGGGCCATACCGGCGCCCAGAATCATGATGACCAGTGTCGCCGCGGTCACGACCGTGGCGAGGTATGCGCTGTCGATCGTGTGCTCGGCGGCGAAAGCCACAGGGCTCGGATAGATGGTGGCCGCCGACATGCCGACGAAGTGCGTGCAGCAGACCGCGAGCGTAAACAACAGGCCAGCCTTCACCGGGATCGGCTGCGGATTGCGCCGGAACATGCCGACCGCGCCCATTGTCATCGCCACGCCCATCAGGACCGAGACGAGGACCGTGTTTTCGTCCCACACCATGTCGCCAGCAAAGCGCACGGCGGACATGCCGATGTAGTGCATCGCGGAAACGCCGGCGCCGATCACCGCGCCGCCAAGCAGGCCCATGCCCCGCCGCGGGCTGAGCGCCACAGTCAGGCCCGCACCGCACATCGCAACGGCCACGAATACCGAAAGCAGGGTCCTCGGCAGGTCATACGTTAACGGAATGCCGGGTTCGTAGGCCAGCATGGCGATGAAGTGAGTCGCCCAGATGCCGAGGCCGGCAGAAAGCGCCGCGACCACCACGAACAGCCCGCGACGCGAACGCGCATCAAGTGCATGATGAAAAGCGAAAAGCGCCGTGAATGCCGCCATCAGGCAGATCACGCCCGCTATCAGAACCAGTCCATGATTATGCTGATCTGCGACACACGAGAAGACTTTGAGCATTTATTGTCCTTCGACCTCAGCGTCGGGCCTAGGACGTCACTTGAAAAATTACGTTAACGAAAACCACGGAAGATTGCGGGCAACACTTTGAAATCGGGATCAAAAGGAACCGGGGCGGATTGGGAGAGAATAGGGAGAAACCGCCCCGGCTCAGTCACAGGAGTGAACCGGACGCCCCATGACAAGCGCCGGGTCCGGGAGGGGCTTGACCGGAGAGCCAAGCCGCGTATCAATAGCTAATGATAATCATTCGCAAATGCAACCCCTCGGAGATTCGGACATGTACCAGTACGTAGATCGCCCTCTGACCACCCTCGACGAGGGATGTCGCTTCCTAGTCTGGTCGATGCGCGCCTGGGTGACGGCCATCGGCCACAAGCGCTGCCCGGCGCAGTTGCTCGCACCGGCTTTCGCCAAGTGGAAGATGATCGGCGGGCTCCAGCCGTTCCACCGCGCGATGCTGCTGTTCAACCGCGACGGGCTGGAGACTTTCGCCTTCTGCCCCCTCGCCTGCACGCACGTCTCCGAACACGAGGCGGTGATTCTCGAACTCATCACCTCGCTGCGCGATCGCGGTGCCCAGGCGACCCGCGAAACGCTGGAACTGCTGCTGGCAGAGGAAAGCCTGGGCGAGATGCTGGAAACGCTGTCGAAGCTTGGCGCCGTGCTGGCCATCGCGGGTATCTTTCCCGGCGAACACGCTGCCGCCAGGGATACGCGCGACTGAGCGGCCCTGCGGTCAGTCCAGCGGCGCGACGTCGACCGAGTAGAACATCCGCTGCTGCGAGGACCCTCGAAACGTGCCGTCGAGCGGGGCGACGTCCGAATAGTCGCGGCCCATGCCGATGAAGACGTGGTCCGCGTCGGCCAGCTTGGCATTAGTGGGGTCGAAGCCGACCCAGCCCAGTTCCTCGCCGCACCACAGGTTGACCCAGGCGTGCATGGCATCGGCCCCGACCAGCCGCTCGTGCCCCGGCGGCGGGAGGGTGCGCAGATAGCCACTGACATAGGCGGCGGGAATGCCATGCGCGCGTGCGGCGATGATCATCACGTGGCTGAAGTCCTGACACACGCCATGCCGCCGCCGGAAGGCGTCGATCGGCGGGGTATCGGTAGCCGTCGCCTTGGCATCATAGGCGAACTCGTCATGGATCGCCTGCATGAGCGTACGCCCCGCTTCCATGACCGGCATGGATTCGTCGAGGAAGCTCCCTGCCCACAGGGCAATGTCATGCTCGGGCACGGCAATCGGCGAGGCGAAGATATAGGACGCCGGCGCCAGAGCGGAGAGATCGGGCGTGCGCATCGCCAGTTCGCGCAAGTCGGTAAGGCCGGGACCATCTGCCTCGCCCATGAAGAACGGGAGGTCCTCCCGCTCCACAGTAAAGCGGCTTTCGATCTGCAACTGGCTGATCGGCTTGTGCAGCGAGAAACGCGCTTCGTTCACGTGGTAACCGCCGTCCGCCTCGAACACCCGCGCCGGCTGCGGATCGACGGACAACTGATAGTCGCTCACGGTCTGGCCGGGCCATGCGGCCGGGCGCAACCGCACATTGAACTGCGCGAGCCGGACGGGAGCCGCATATTCGAGGCGGGTCATGTGGGTAACGCTGTAGCGCATCACAGAAGCCGGGTTCGCCGTTCCGCCTCTTCGCGGTCGAACTGCAGGAAGTAGCGCGCCGAAATCTCGTCAGACAGCTCGTTGAGCTGGGCGCAGATGCCCTGCAGCCGCGCCTCCGTCATGTCGGGTGCCAAGGCAGCCTGAAGGTCCCCCAGCAGAGCGCGGGCAGCCCGAAGCGGCGGCTCGGGAATGTTGTCGTCGCGCAGGCTGGGCAAGGCCTCCAGATGGTCGACGAGCTGTGCCACCTGATATTTCAGCGCGCGCGGATTGTCCGGATCGAGCAGCACGAGGTCGCGCACCGGGTTGGTCATCGGCACCGCGAGGTAACGGCTGCGATAGATGATCTTGCTGTCGCACAGGTCGAGCAGGACGCCCAGCGCCTCTCCGTCCCCGCTAGCCAGCATCCGGGAAAACTGACAGATCGCCTGCGCCCGCTCTATGCGCTGCCCGATCTGCAGGAAGCGCCAGGCCGCCGAGCGCACCATGTTTTCCGAAACCTGCCCGGCCAGCGCGCTGAAATGCTCGGTGAGCCAGCGGGCGCTGCTGAGCATGCTCTGCGGCCGGTTTACGTCGATTGAGGGCATCGGGCGGCTGACGATACGCCAGAAATCGCGGGCGAAACGCTCCCGCAGGGACATGCCGACTTCCATCCGACGACGCATCAGCGCGGCCACGCCGCCGGCGAGCCGGGTCTCGGTCAGCGCCTTCGCACTGACCTGCGCGGCAGGCTTGTCCTTCATCGCCGGCCCGACCGCGCCGAAGCGGATCAGCAAATCGACCAGATCGGGCATGGCGCCTGCCTGCGCCTCGATGCCGCTGTCGCCTTCCATCGAGCTGCCGAGCAGCGCACGCACGATGCGCACCACGGTTTCCGCGCGCTCGTTGTAGCGGCCGAACCAGTAGAGATTGTCCGCCGCCTGACTGGCAAGGATACCGCCGCCGCGCGAGATCGGCGGCTCTTCGGCGGGACGCGGCGGGACCGAGTGCCCGACCGGCTTTTCGTCGACCACCCAGACATCGGCGGAGAGATCACCCGCGCCCATCAGCGAGGTCGGCAAGGCATTGCTGGACGAGAGGCGCGCAAAGCCGCCGGGCATGACCGTCCAGTCGCCATCGGCGGTGCGGGCGACGAACGCGCGCACGGTGAAGGGTCGCGGCACGATTTCGCCGTCGATGATGGCCGGCGTGGTCGAAAGGTGGACGATCTCCTGCCCGCAATAGTCCATGGGCCGGCGGCGCAGCGCCTCGAACAGTTCGGTGCGCTCGTCTTCGGGAAGGTCGGCACCTGCCACCGGCTGACGCGAGGAGAACCCTTCCACCGGCATTCCGAAGGCGGGCAGCAGCGCCAGTTCGTCGAAGCGGGCGGCAACCGTGGCGCTTTCCGCAGCCTGTCCGCACCACCACGTCGCGATATTGGGCAGGATCGGGTCCTCGCCCAGCAGCACCCGGCACAGCCGCGGCATGAAAGCGGCGAAGGCCGGCGATTCCAGTACTTCCGCGCCCGGCCAGTTGGTAATCTCGACCCCGCCCCCGGCCCATGAATCGAAGAGGTTGGCAACGCCGATCTGCGAGCGGGCATCAAACGTCAGCGGATCGAGCGAGGTCGTGTTAATCCAACGCCACAGCGCATCGACGCGCTTCGGCCCGGCAATCGTGCCGACATAGAGCCGGTTGTCGATCACAGAGAGATCGCGCCCCTCGACCAGCGGCAGGCCGAGATAGCGGGCAAGATGCGCCTGTTCGGCATAGGTCTGGTTGAAACGGCCGGGCGTCAGCAACGCGATACGCGGCTGTTCGCGGTCGCAGGTGGCCGCCATCCCGTCGCGCATCTGCGCGAAGAACCCGGCCAGACGCCGGGTATGGCTGTCGACCAGCAGGTTGCCTGCGGTGCGACTCATCGCCAGCCGGTTTTCCAGCGCATAGCCGACACCGCTGGCGATCCGCACCCGGTCCTGCAGCACGCGCCATTGCCCGCGCGCACCGCGCGCGAGATCGACCGAATAGACGTTGATGAAATGGCCCCGCCGAGGTCCCTGGCTCAGCAGTTTGCGCACGAAGAACGGGCTTCCGGCGACCACTGCGGCCGGCAGATGCCCTTCATTCACCAGCCGCTGCGGTCCATAGATGTCGGCCGCCAGCTTCTCGAGCAGATTGGCGCGCTGGATAAGGCCCCGTTCGACTTGCGCCCATTCCTCCGCGCCGACGATCAGCGGCATGACCGTCAGCGGCCAGGCGCGTTCGTCCTCGTCACCGGTGACACGGAAGGCCAGACCAAGGTCCGCCGCGTGGCGGGCGGCGATATCCTGGACGGCCACAGGGCCGCCTTCGGATATCCCCGCCAGCCCGTCCGCGACGGCCCGCCAGCGGTCGGACACCGATTGCGCGGCATCGCCGTAGAGATCGCCGCCGGCGACTTCTACCGGGTACCCCTCAAGCCACCCCGACGGGCGATCCACGGCACTGACAGGCTGCGTTTGCGGCATCGCTCACTTCAGGCCGGCAGGCCGCCGCAAGTCAAGCGTGTAGGGAAATTCGCCGGGCAGTTCCTCGGGCGGAACCGGCAGCGAGCCCGGAGAGTGTCCGTAGTCCTGGAACCGCGCCTTGCGCCGCGCTTCGGCCTCGTAGTCGTTGACCGGCACGGTATCGTAGTTGCGCCCGCCCGGATGCGCGACCTGATAGACGCAGCCGCCCAGCGAGCGGTCGTTCCACGTGTCGTAGATGTCGAACGTCAGCGGAGCATGAGGCTGCATCATCGGATGCAAGCACTCGGCCGGGGCCCAGGCCTTGTAGCGAACACCGCCGACTCCCTCACCCGACGCTACCATTGTCAGCGGCACCCTGCGACCATTGCAGGTGATGACGTGGCGTCCTTTCACCAGCCCTGTCGCCTTGACCTGCAAGCGTTCGGTCGAACTGTCGACATAGCGCACCGTTCCGCCGATCGCGCCGGTTTCACCCAGCACGTTCCACGGTTCCAGGGCATGGCTGACTTCGAGCACGACGCCGCCGCCCTCGACCTCGCCGTGCACCGGGAAGCGGAACATGCGCTGCGCCTCGAACCAGGCGGGATCGAAGTCGTAACCGGCCCGGCGCAGATCATCGAGCACGTCGAGGAAATCGGCCCAGACGAAATGGCCGAGCATGAACTTGTCGTGGAGCTGCGTGCCCCAGCGCACGAGCGACCCGTCCTGCGGTGCGTTCCAGAACCACGCCGTCAGCGCGCGCAGAAGCAGTTGCTGCGCCAGACTCATCTTGGCGTCCGGCGGCATCTCGAAGCCGCGGAACTCGACGAGGCCGAGCCGGCCGGTCGGGCCATCGGGGCTGAACAGCTTGTCGATGCAGATCTCGGTACGGTGGGTATTGCCCGTCACATCGACCAGCAGGTTGCGGAACAACCGATCCACCACCCACGGCGCGGGTTGCTCCCCATCCGGGCCCGGCACTTGCGCGAGCGCCACTTCCAGCTCGTAGAGTGCATCGTGACGCGCCTCGTCGATACGCGGCGCCTGGCTCGTCGGCCCGATAAACAGGCCCGAGAACAGGTAGCTGAGCGAGGGATGCCGCTGCCAGTAGATGACGAAGCTCTTGAGCAGGTCAGGACGGCGGATGAACGGGCTGTCGAGCAGGCTGGGCCCGCCGAGCACGATGTGATTGCCGCCACCGGTACCGATCGAGCGTCCGTCCACCATGAACTTGTCGGCCGTAAGCCCGACTTCGCGCGCGCAGTCGTAAAGCGTCTCGGTAATCTCCACCGTCTCGCGCCAGGAGGCGGAGGGATGAATGTTCACTTCGATCACGCCGGGATCGGGGGTGATCTTTAGCACGGTCAGGCGCGGGTCGGGGGGTGGCGGATAGCCTTCGATGCGGATCGGCAGCTGCAGCTCTTCCGCCACGACCTCGATCGAGGCGACCAGCTCCAGGTAATCCTCCAGCCGCTCGGTCGGCGGGATGAACACCGCGAGATAATCGCCGCGCGGCTCCACCGTAATCGCCGTGCGCACCGCGCCCTCGATGATGTCCTGCTCGACGACGGGCTCGCGAAACGTGTGCGGCTCGGGCACATGCTCGAAACGCTGCCCGGCAAGGCTTTCGCGCGACTGGCTGCCGCGTTCGACCACCTGCTTGCGGAAATCGGCCAGCGTCTCGCGCTCCTCGGCCGTATCGCGCGGATGGATATAGGGGAATTCGGATGGCGGCACATGCGGCAGCGCGCCCAGCGGCAGGCGATAGCCGAGCGCGGAATCGCCGGGAACCGCCGTCAGCACGCCCTTGCGCACGCGCCAGAGTTCGCTCTGCCAACGCGGTGCCGGCTCCTGCTTCGCATTCCAGCGCTGCACCGGCAGGACCACGCCCACCGGCTTGTCGAGCCCGCGCCGATACGTACGCTTGAAGCGGCGTGCGAGCTCCTCGTCCTCGATATGCGGGTCCAGCGGGGTGACATTTACCGGAAGCTCGTCCTCGCGCACCTGCCACACGCCCCTGTCCTCGAAGACGGGCTGGACGTAATCCGGCGACACGCCGAGGCCTGCCGCCGCTTTCGAGAGAAGCGCAGCGGCCTGATCGACATCGAGCGTGGGCACCGGATCGGGATCGCCGCCTTCTTCCAGCGGCTTTTCACCGGCAAGCAGGCTGTCGTCGCGCCAGATCGGCACGCCGTCCTTGCGCCAGTAGATCGAATACCCCCAGCGCGGCAGCGTCTCGCCCGGATACCACTTGCCCTGCCCATGATGCAGCAGCGAGCCGGGCGCGAACTTCTGCCGCAGCAGACGGATCAGCTCGTCGGCATAGGCCGCCTTGGTCGGCCCCACTGCGGCACTGTTCCATTCGGGCGCCTCGAGATCGGTGGCGGCGATGAACGTCGGCTCACCGCCCATCGTCAGGTTTACACCGCCGGTATCGAGATCGAAATCGACCTTGTCGCCCAGATCGAGCAGCGCGTTCCAGCGATCCTCGGTAAAGGGCTTGGTAATCCGCACCGCCTCTGCAATGCGCGAGACATCCATCTCGAAATGGAAATCGACTTCGGCGGGTTCGGCCATGCCCTCGATCGGGGTGGCGGAACGGTAGTGCGGCGTGGCGCAGAGCGGAATGTGCCCCTCGCCCGCGAACATGCCCGAAGTGGCATCGAGCGCGATCCAGCCCGCGCCGGGCACATAGGCCTCCGCCCAGGCATGCAGGTCGGTGACGTCCTGCTGCACGCCCTGGGGGCCTTCCTTGGGAATGACATCCGCAACCAGCTGGATCGAATAGCCCGACACGAAACGCGCGGCGAAGCCCAGACGGCGCAGCAGTTGCACCAGCAGCCAGGCAGAATCGCGGCACGAGCCGATCCCGGCTTCCAGCGTCTCCTCCGGGGTCATCACCCCCTGCTCCATGCGAATCACATAATTGATGCGTTGCTGCAGCTTGCTGTTGATATCGACGAGGAAATCGACCGTGCGCCCTTCATAATCGGCGTGCTGGGCCACCAGTTCCTCGAACAGCGGCCCCTGCGCCTCGATATCGAAATAGGCGGCAAGGTCCGCCTTCATCGTGTCCGAATAAGTGAAGGGATATTCTTCCGCGTCCGGCTCCACGAAGAAATCGAACGGGTTGATGACGGCCATTTCCGCCAGCAGGTCCACCTCGATCGAGAAATGGTCGATCGGATCGGGGAAGACGATTCGCGCCAGCCAGTTGCCGTGCGGGTCCTGCTGCCAGTTCAGGAAGTGCTCTGGCGGGCTGATCTTGAGCGAGTAGTTCGGCACCGCCGTGCGGCTGTGCGGCGCCGGTCGCAGCCGGATCACCTGGGGGCCAAGCTTTATGCGCCGCGAGTAGCGGTAGCGAGTGAGGTGGTGCAGAGCCGCTTTGATCATCGAAGCGATGATGCGCCAAACATTGCTGCACCGCAACGATGTTCACTTTGCATCATAGCGAAAATCGCTAGATTCCCTCCAGCTGCGAGCAATTGCCGCTAAACCGTCATCATGGCATGCAAGGGACCGCCGAGTGAAAACCGAGGACATGCTTAACATTCGCGACGAATCGAGTGGTGACGACTTCTGCGAGACTTCGCAGCTCGCAGCCTTGCCCGAACGCTTTTACAATCGCGAACTGAGCTGGCTGGCCTTCAACGAGCGCGTTCTCGCCGAAGCGACCAACCCGAACTATCCGCTTCTCGAACGGCTGCGGTTCCTTTCGATCTCGGGAAGCAACATCGACGAATTCCTGATGGTGCGCGTCGCCGGGCTGGCCGGGCAGGTGCGCCGCCAGATCGAGGAAACCTCCATCGACGGGATGACGCCGTCGCAGACGCTCTCGGCCACGCACGAAAAGGTTCTCGCGCTCGAGGAAGTCCAGCAGACGATCTGGAGCGGATTGAAGGACGAACTCGCTGGCGAAGGCATCACCGTCGTGGGCGACCAGAAGCTGGATCACACACGCGAACGCTGGCTCAAGGACTACTTCCTCGAACACATCATGCCGGTAATCACGCCGCAGGCGATCGACCCGGCGCACCCTTTCCCGTTCGTCGCCAACCAGGGCATCGGCATTCTCTTTTCGCTGACCCGCACCGCCGATGACGCGCCGGTGATGGAGATGGTGCTCATCCCCACACCGTTGCCGCGCTTTATCCGCATTCCCGGCGAGGATGCCGCGTGGATCTCTATCGAAGATCTGATCTGCCGCCACGCGACGCAGCTCTTCCCGGGCTTCCGCGTCAACGGACACGGCGTGTTCCGCGTCCTGCGCGACAGCGACCTCGAGATCGAGGAAGATGCCGAGGATCTGGTGCGCTACTTCCGCACCGCCATCCAGCGCCGCCGCCGCGGCCTCGTGATCGTGCTGCAACTGCAGGGCAAGTTCGACCCTGCGGCCGAAGAACTGCTGCGCACCCAGCTCGGGCTCGACCGCGCACTGGTGATGAAGACCGAGGGGCTCATCGGCTTCACCGGCCTTTCCGCGATCTGCGACGAGGACCGGCCCGACCTCAAGTTCGAACCCTATTCCCCGCGCTATCCCGAGCGCATTCTCGAACACGATGGCGACATCTTCGCGGCGATCCGCGAAAAGGACATCGTCATCCAGCACCCCTACGAGAGCTTCGAGGTGGTGATCGATTTCCTGCGTCAGGCCGCACGCGATCCGGACGTGATCGCGATCAAGCAGACGCTCTACCGTGCAGGCAAGCAATCGGGCATCATCAATGCCCTCATCGCCGCTGCCGAACAGGGCAAGTCGGTCACCGCCGTCGTCGAGCTGAAGGCGCGCTTCGACGAGGAGCAGAACCTGCTCTGGGCCAGCCAGCTCGAACGCGCCGGCGTGCAGGTGATCTACGGCTTCGTCGACTGGAAGACCCACGCCAAGTGCTCGATGGTCGTGCGCCGCGAGGGAGACGGCGATGCCGGGGGCTATCGCACCTACTGCCACTTCGGCACTGGAAACTATCACCCGATCACCGCGCGCATCTATACCGACATTTCCTATTTCACCGCCGATCCGGCGGCCGGACGCGACGCGGGCAAGCTGTTCAACTTCATCACGGGGTACGTCGAGCCCAAGCGCACCGAACTGTTTTCGATCTCGCCGATCTCGCTGCGCTCGCGTCTCTATGAACTGATCGATGCCGAAATCGCCCATGCCAAGGCCGGGAAGCCTGCGGCGATCTGGGCCAAGATGAATTCGCTGACCGATCCGGACCTGATCGACCGCCTCTATGCCGCCAGCCAGGAAGGCGTGGAAATCAGCCTTATCATCCGCGGCATCTGCTGCCTGCGGCCGGGCATTACCGGGCTTTCGGAAAACATCGCGGTCAAATCGGTGATCGGGCGCTTCCTCGAACACTGCCGCATCTGGGCCTTCGCCAACGGCGCCCATTTGCCCAACCGCCGCGCGCGGGTGCTGATCACCTCCGCCGACGGCATGAGCCGCAATCTCGACCGCCGCGTCGAGATCATGGTGCCGATGCGCAACAAGACGGTGCACGACCAGATCCTCGACCAGGTGATGATGGCCAACCTGCTGGACACCGAACAGAGCTGGCTGCTCAACCCGGACGGCACCTACGAGCGCGTGGGCAAGGTCGAAAAGCCTTTCAACCTGCACCGTTACTTCATGACGAATCCGTCGCTGTCGGGACGCGGCGCGGCAATTGGCAGTGGACGAAAAGTGCCGAAGCTCTCGCTAAGGCGCGGGCATATCTGACATAGGGGCGACAGGTAGCCTGGAACATCGGGCGCAGTGATTCGTCTGGATTGAATGATCGGCATCAGCCACTCCACCCGGAAGCGCGCCATCATCGACATAGGGTCGAACACGGTGCGCCTTGTCGTGTACAACGGCCCTCCCCGTGCGCCGGTGGTTATCCTCAACGAAAAGGTGAACGCGCGGCTGGGCAAGGACCTCGGCCGTACCGGCGCCATTTCCGACAAGTCCATGCGCACCGCGCTGCCTGCCCTCGCCCGCTTTGCAGAACTGCTGAAGCTGCTGGAGGTGGAGACGGTCGAATGCGTCGCCACCGCGGCCGCACGCGATGCCAGCAACGGGCCCCGGTTCCTCGACGCCGTCCGCGGCTTCGGCCTTTCGCCCCGCCTGCTGTCGGGCGAGGAGGAAGCCCGCGCCAGCGCCATGGGCGTGATCGCTGCCTTCCCCGGCGCCCACGGCGTCGTCGCGGATCTGGGTGGCGGCAGCCTGGAACTGGTCGAAGTCGACCGCGGTACCAGCGGCAGCGGCATCACCCTGCCCTTCGGCACCCTGCGCCTCGCCGACCTGCGCGCGGACGGGCCTGCCAGATTCGCCGAAACCGTCCGCGAGGGGCTGGAGCGCGTCGCCTGGCATCAGGGCGTGGACCTGCCGCTCTATATCGTCGGCGGTTCCTGGCGTGCGCTCGCACTGCAGGCGATGCGCGTGCTGAACTGGCCGGTGGACGATCCGCACGGCTTCGAACTCACCGCCCCCGAAGCGCTCAAGATCGCGCGCCTGTTCGCCAAGGGCAAGGTGGAGAACCCCGACCCGCGCATTTCCAATTCGCGCCTCGGCACGCTGCCCGATGCCGCCGCGCTTATGGCGGAAGTCGTAACGCAGCTTTCGCCGTCGCGGCTGGTCTTCTCATCATGGGGCCTGCGCGAAGGCCTGCTCCACGCGCAGCTCGAACCCGAAGTGCAGGCGCAGGACCCGATGCTGGCAAGTGTCGCCGGCTTCACCATGGGTGCGCGCGTGACGGCGGCAGATGCCGTAGCGGTATGCGATTGGACCGGCCCCGTGTGCGACGAGGACCCGAGCGAAGGCAAGCTGCGTCAGGCCGCGACCCTGCTGGCGCTCGCCGCCATGCGCACCGAACCGAACCTGCGCACCGAGGAAGCCATGACCTGGGCGCTGCGCAAGCGCTGGATCGGCCTCGACATGCATGGGCGCGGGATGATGGCGATGACGATCTTCGCCAATTCAGGGCTCACCGATGTGCCCGAACAGCTTTCCCGCCTCGCCACCCCGAAGGACTTCAACCGCGCCATCGCCTGGGGGCTCGCGGTGCGCTTGTGCCGCCGGCTCCATGGCGGCAGTCCCAAGGCCCTCGCCTGGACCTCGCTGAAGCGCGACGGAAAGCAGATTACGCTCACTCTGTCCGAGCGAGCGCTTCCGCTGTTTGCCAGCAGCACGACCAAGGACCTGAGGGCGCTTGCCGACTGCCTGGGCTTGCAGTGGTGCATAAGAAGCGAAAGCGACGTTCTCGCCGAGGGGTGAGCCTCTACTGGAAATGTCTGCACTTCAAACACCGCTCATCCTTAGCTTGTCGAAGGATGCAGAACCGAGGTTGCACAGGCGCCCTTCGGCAAGCTCAGGACAAGCGGCTGTTTGGGTTGAAACGCTGGTGAAACCTCAGACCAGCGTGGAAGTCTCCGCAATCTGGCTGATGCCGCGCTTGCCGTCCTGACGGTCCAGCTGGACGACGATATCGATCACCGAGGCAGCGTATTCGAGCGTCTCCGCGCGGGTGAGGCCGATGTTCGACTGCATCGCCATAAGCCCGATCTGCTCCAATGCACCGCGCGGGGTGTTGGCGTGGACGGTCGAGAACGAACCGGGGTGGCCGGTGTTGATCGCGCGAAGGAAGGACACGGTCTCGGTGCCGCGCAGCTCGCCCAGTACGATGCGGTCGGGGCGCAGGCGCAGCGCGGCCTGCAGCAGATCGTTGGCCGAGACCTTGGCCTCGCCGAGTTCGCCCTTCACGGCGATGAGGCCGACGCCATTGGCGCCCGGCAGCCGCAGTTCGGCGGTGTCTTCCACCAGCACCACGCGCTCGTGCTCCGGAATTTCGGAGAGCATGGCGTTGAGGAAGGTCGTCTTGCCGGTCGAGGTACCGCCCGAGATCAGGATCGTACGGCGGCGGCGGATGGCGTCGCGCAGGAAGGCGATGGGCTCGGCCATGGCATCGGGCGCAGGCTCCTCACGCGGCGGCGTGATCGGGCCGCGGTCGTAGGCGTCAAGCGGCAGTTCGAGCAGGCGGTGACGGCGGATCGCCATGGCCCAGTTGGCGCGCGTCGCCGGCGGGCCGACGAGCTGAATACGCGCCCCGCCCCCTCCTTGTGCATTGGGCCCGGGACCATAAGCCGGCAGCGTCGCGGAGAGCAGCGGGTGCTCGCGGTTGATGCCCTGGTGGCTGATGCGCGCGACCTGCTCAGCCAGACGCTGCAGCAGGCGGTTGTCCATCTCCGGCAGCGCGATGTGCTGCATGCCGGGATACGCGGCATCCTCGATCCACACTTCGCCGGGCCGGTTGACGAGAATTTCCGTCACCGTCTCGCGGTCGAGCCAGGGGCGCAGCGGGGCCAGATAAGCGTCGAGATAGACCGAGCGCGGTGCCTGTACCTCCGGCACGCTGCCGCCGCCGATGGGAGGCTCAGACATGGCCAGTGGTCCGGCGTTTCGTTCCGGCTGCAGGGGAAGGATTTCTGCCATTGCCGATCACTGGACCTTGCTGAAATCGAGGTCCTTGGCGGTGAACACGCGGATCGGTTCGCCCTGACGCACGCGGATCGTCGGGCCGACGCTGGCGCTGTTCTGCACCGCCGCGGCTGCCGCCGACTGGCCGCCACCGATCACCACATTGGCGCCGCTGGAAACGAGCGAGGACAGACCGCCCACGACCGAAAGCAGCATGGCCGAGCCGAAGCGCTCGAAGAAGTGGCTCTTCACCTTGCCCGGCAGGCCGGTCTCGCCGCCGAACGCGATCGCGGGCGAACCGAGGTTCACCGAGACGCCGTCCGGACGGATCAGGCGGGTCCAGATCACGTAGGCACGCTTCTGGCCTGCGGAGAGACCGCTCTTGTACTGGCCGATCAGGCGCGAGGAGCGCGGGACGAGGACGTTCTTGCCGTCGAAGCTGCGCACATCGGTCGAAACGATGGCGCGCACGTAGCCGGGCACGTCGGTATCGATCGCGGTTTCCAGCACTGCCGGGATCAGCGTACCCTGCGTCACCGTGGTCGCCGGGTCGAAAGAGCTGGCCGCCGTTGCGGTCGAGCCGGTGCCCGCCAGACGCGCGGCGAAATCCTCGTTGGCATTGCCGCTGCTCTTGAAGGCCTCACCGGCAGCCGGGGCAGCGCCCGTGCCGTTGGCGCCCGCGTCGAAGACGACCGTCGGGCTGGCATAGGGATTGGACTGCGGCATGGCAGAGGGGTTCTGCGCGGGCGGAGCCGCGAGAACCGGCGACGGCGCCGGTGCGGGAAGCGCGGCCGGGCGAGGTTCGGGCTGCGGCGCAGGCGCGACCGCGGCCGGAGACGGTGCAGGCTGCGGCGCCGCGGCAGGCTGCGGGGCGGCATCGCCGCTCGGGCCATTGCGGGCCGAGTTCATCGTCAACAGGGTAAGCCCGCCCAGCGCCCCGACGATCAGGATTCCGGCGGCCAGGCCGAGGCCGTCGCCCTTCTTGCGCTGCGAAACCTGCGGCAGGACGTTGCGCGTGGCGAGATCGATGACCTGCGCGCCGTCGCCTTCGCGCGGATCGGTGCTGGCTTCGGGCGTGAGGCGTTCACGCAGGGACGAATTGGGTGCCATGGATCAGTTCCCCCCGTTCGCGGCTGCCGGGGCAACCGCAGGATTGGACGTGTTCGCGGCCATCGCCGCCGAAGTGTGGACGCGCTCGGGCTGGGTATTCTCCAGCTCCGCACTGGCCTTGCCGGATCGCAGGATAATCTTTTTCGGAACGTCCGAGATGACGATGGTCGATCCGCGCACGGCGTAGTTGACCGGGCCTTCCTCACCCTTCTCGTTCTCGATCAGGATCGCCGGGACCGAAGCCTTCTCCGGCCAGAGCAGATACGTCGCATCGCCGTCGTCATAGACCCGCGCGGGCATCAGCTTGTCCGAACCGGTGCGCTTCCACGCAAAGTTCAGGATCGCCGGATCGGCCGGGGCGGCTACCGGATCGCCGGTCGCGAGGGCCTGCTCCGCCGGGGTCAGCGCGGCCAGCGCCTCGCCCGGTGTGGGCGCGGCGACAGGCTCGTCCTTGTAGGTGAAGCGCAGCATGTAGAGCGGCTTCGCCTTGGGCGAGGCGACGAGGTCGAAGAAATAGGTGTGACGGTTGGTCACCACTGTCATGTTGGTGCGGGCGGTGGCTTCGAGCGGCTTCACGAAAAGCAGGTCGGCGCGCTTGTTGGGCGTGATCTGCCATGACTGCGAGTCGCCCACGGCCACGTTCTCGATGGCTTCGCCGTCGCCAAAGGCAATAGCGGCCTGAATGCCGGCCTTGCCATCGATGCGCACCACTTCGCTGTCGCTGTAGGGATGCTGGACGAGGCGGTCATCATTCGCCTTCACACCTTCGGCGTGCGCGGGCGGGACAACACCCACCAGCAGCATGGGGGCCAGAAGCGGCGTCAGGGCGCGCAGCCGGTTCGGCTTGCGGGTCATCGTGTCTTCTCCTTGACCGGCAGCCTGCCGGCATCGTTCGAGGCGCTGCGGAACCGGCTGCCGATCCCGCGCGTGCGCGCTGCATTGTCGCCCGAGCGCAGCGGCTCGATCCCGCCGCCGCTCACCTGGGTAATTACCGTGCGTCGTTCGCTGGCGCGTGCACCGCCGCCATCCTGCGCCGGTGCCTCGGCCATGGCCGAAGCGCCTGCAGTCGCAATGCCGGACGTACGGCTCTGATGGGCAGGCGTGGCGTAGGCCTGAGCCGGCGCGGCAGGAGCCGGAGCCGGCGATTCCTGACCGCCGCGCGCTCCGCGCTCGCCCTCTTCGCCAGCAAGGCCGAAGACCTTCCAGCCCGCCGCCATCGTCGCAGCGACTTTCACCACCATGATCATCAGCGCGACATGCACCGCCGCGACAAGGAAGAACGCCATGGCCGCGCGGCCATCGATCTCGCCAAGCGCGGCGCTCTGCACGAGACCGGAGATGATCGGCACCAGCAGTTCCAGCGTGATCCCGCCGCCCAGCACCACGAACAGCGGCGTGATCGCCGTGAGCGCAAGCCCGCGCAGCCAGCCAGCCGTGAGTCCGCGCGTGCCGTTGAACAGCGCCAGCACCACGAAGATCGGGCCAATCGCCAGGAGCACCGCCAGGGCAATGCGCGCCGTCAGCAGCACACCGACCGTGCCAAGCAGCAGCAGCAACGCACCCATCCACATGATCGTTTCGGGCGTGAGCATACCGGCACCGGCAGCCGCAGCCGCCTGACCGCCGCCTTCACCGCCCTGCCCGGCCCCGTTCGAGGCAATGTCCGAAATCGCGCCGAACACGATGTCGATGCGGTCGCCGAAGATCGTCGTCGCCGATCCCTTCACGCCCATCAGGATGCCGGCAATCCAGTCGGGCCCGCCGAGCGCGAGGTTCCACACCACGCTCTGATAGGCAATCCAGCTCGTCGCGAAGGTCAGCACCACGCCGACGCGCAGCATGCGCGGAGTGAGTGCGGAGACACCCAGCGCCGAGCGACCGGTCAGCAGCGAATAGGCGAAGAAGGCGATATAGAGCGTGAGCAGGATCGTCAGCACCGGCGCCATCGCACCGCCCGCGCCGAACAGGCGGCCGAAAGCGCTGGCGGCCATCTCGTTGGCCACGCAGTCGACGGCGCGCAGTGCGGGGGCGACCCCGGCGGAAGCGACTTCGGTCAGCTGATCGCAGGCACCGGCCATCACGCTTACTCGGCCGCCTCGATCCAGAGCTCGCCGTCTTCGGCATCACCCGGCCACTGCATGCCGGTGAGTACCGGATACCAGGCCGAAGGCTCGTCGCCGTAGCGTTCGCGCAGATGGTCCAGCTTGCGCACCGTGCTTTCGCGGCCCGACAGGACGGTGAGCACTTCGGGCATCCCCGAAAGGTCAAGGCGGACCACCACCGAGGCATCGGACTGGCGGATCAGGAAACAGCGCGACTGCGCGGGCAGCGTGCGGATCACGTCGAGTTCGTGCTGCGTGAGACCGAAGCCCTCGCAGTAATCCTCGTAGCGCGCGCGGGCATTGGGCATGAACAGCATCGTCGCGGTCTGTTCTACCAGCGCGGTGGCAATCTTGCTGTCCAGCGCGTCGCGAGCGGACTGGGTGGCGAAACCGACGAGCGCATTGCGCTTGCGCAGCGTCTTGAGCCAGTCGCGGATGCGGGCGGCAAAGACCTCGTCGTCCAGCGCCTTCCAGCCCTCGTCGATCAGGATCATCGTCGGTTCGCCGTCGAGGCGTTCCTCGATGCGGTGGAACAGATACATCATGACCGGCGTGCGCAGGCGCGGACTTTCGAGCAGCGCGGTCATGTCGAAACCGAGCACGCGCTGGGACAAGTCGAGACGGTCCTGCTGGTTGTCGAACAGCCAGCCATGCTCGCCGCCCCCATTTGGACCATTGGCGATCCAGGCATCGAGACGCGAAGCGAGATCGCCCGGCTCCGGACGGCGGGCGCCGGCCAGCAGTTCACGGAAATGCGAGAGGCGGCGCAGCGACGGGTCGTTATGATAGGCCGCGTCTACCGCATTGGCGAGCGTCGCCAGCTCCTCGGGGCCCTTGGCGTCGAGCAGCACCGCCAGCCAGTCGCGCAGAAACGCGCGGTTGGTCGCGGTGTCGGGCAACGACAGCGGGTTGAAGCCGGTGGGATAGCCCGCGGCAATGCGGCTGTAAGTACCGCCGATCCCGCGCAAGAAGACCTCGGCGCCGCGGTCCTTGTCGAACAGGATCGTGCGCGGCGCGAACTTCTGCGCCTGCGCGGCGAGGAAGTTCATGACCACCGTCTTACCGGAACCCGACGGACCGATGACGGTGAAATTACCAAGGTCGCCCTGGTGGAAGTTGAAGAAGAACGGCGTCGAGCTGGTGGTGGACAGCAGCGTGACCGCATCCCCCCAGTGATTCCCGCTCGCCTGTCCCATGGCAAAGCCGTGCAGGCTGCCGAAACAGGCCATGTTGGCGCTGGAAATCAGCGCGCGGCGAACCAGGAAACTCTCGTTGCCGGGCATTTGTCCCCAGAAAGCGGGCTCAAGGTTCACATCCTCGCGCACCGCCACGGCACCGGCATCGGCTAGCGCGGCGGCACAGGAGGCCGTCACTTCGTCGAGCGCTTCGAGCGAATTGGCGCGGACCAGCACCGAAAGGTGATGATCGCCAAACGCGACTGCACCGGTGCCCAGCGAATCGCGCGCCGCGTTCATTTCGCGGCGTTCGGCCACGGCTTCCTCGTCGGCGGAGCGCAGGCGGCGGATGGCGAGATCGATTCGCTCGCGCGCGATCTGGCGGTCGCAGGGCGAATAGGTCTCGGTCAGCACCAGTTCGCAGGGCAGACGCAGCAGGGCGTCGGTCAGCCCCGGCGCGGTCGAATCGGGATAGTCCTTCAGGCTGACGATAGAACCGACCGAGCCGCGCCCGTTGGCGCCGCGCAGTTCGAGCGCGTCCATGCCGAAGTTGACCCGGCGATAGGGCAGCATGTGGCCGATGTCGGTCTCTTCCGACGGACGGCGCACCGGGCGCATCTCGCCGTTGTAGAGCGCGCTCAGCAGTTCGAGCACTTCCGAACAGGGCCCGGCCTGACCTTCGTATTCACCAAGGAGCCGCGCGCCGTAGGCCCCGAGCGAGGCGACCATGGCATTGGCAGCGGCGCGCAGCGCGCGCACGTCAGCGGGATCGGCCTCGACCGGGGCATTGCCCTTGTTCTTCATCAGGCGCGAGAGCTTGTCCGCCCAGCCTGCCTTGCCACGCGCCGGACGACGCACCAGGGTAATGAACTGGTCGTTGACGAAGAGGGCACCCGAACCGGTGCGGGCCCGCCAGCGGGCATCGATATGCCCGGCAAGCGGATCCTCGAAATGGCCGTCCAGCTCGATCTCCACCCGGCGGCGGATCACGTGGTGGTACATGACGAAGCGCGCATCGAGCGTCGAGCGCAGCAGCACTTCGCGCGTGGCCACGTGGGCATTGAGCTCATCGGTGTCGGCGGTCTCGAAAGCGAGACCCGGCACCATCAGCGAGAGCATCACCGAGCCGTCACGCATCAGCAGCACGTTCTCGTCGACCAGCGCCGAATACGGCAGCCGGTCGCCGACAAGCACTTCCTTCGCGCCCCAGCCCTTGAACGGCGATTTCTTGCTCGTGGCCATTATAGTCCTTCCCACCCCGTCCTGTTTACGGCGCGTAGCTATTGCAGCCCCAGCGCTGCCAGTTGGCGACCCGCGGACACTTGCTGACCTTGGCAATCCAGAGGTCGAACACGCGCGGTTCGCGCAGGCACGCCAGATATCCCACACCGTGAATCGCAAGAGCCGCGGGCAACGCCCAGAAGCTCTTGGTTATGAGGAAAATCTCGGTCGTCACCGCCGCGTTGATGATGAAGTAGCTGTAGGTCACGCCGGCAAACATTTGCGGACGCGTCAGCGCGCGATGTACGGGAAAGCGCGCCAGAGCCATCAGCCCACCGCCGCCTGCTGGATGCCCGAAACGATGGCGCCGGCACCGAACAGGATGAAGACGCCGATGATGACGGTCGCGCCGAAGCGCCAGTTCATCCGGCCGGTCAGCATCATGAAGCCGACGGCAGCCACGGCCATCACCGCAACGGCAGTCGCAACGTTACCGAGCAGCGTGCCCTGCAGCCAGCCGAGTGCGGCCACGATCGGACCGCTACCTGCGGGATCCTGAGCAACCGCCTGCGCTTGCGCGAGCGTTGGAAAAAGCGCCGCGATTATAGCGACAAATGCATTGAAGGCGCCGCCAATCCTGCGGCGCGAAATCTGAGCGTATCGAATCACCATGCCCTCCGTATGAGCGCGCATTGCGCCATGCTGATGACAACTATGTGACGATGACACGGCGAAAGATGCGCACATGGGACCGCGAATTTTTTCACAGCGCCCATGCAGAAAAGAAGAAGGCGCCGGAATCCCGACGCCTTCAGCCACCCCTTACGCTAGCGTATAATAATGCGTGCGACCCGAAGCGCTCCGGATGGGGAAATATCAGCTTTGCCGAAATGGATCGGCAGCCTCCAACGGCATCAGCGCGAAGCGCGCGCCGTCGAGGTGAGCAGGTTCTTGAGCGCGGTGCGAGCCGCGTGGCGCGAATCGACCCAGGACCCGTCCGCCAGTTCGAGGCTGTAACGATCCTGCGTGGCGATCGCGGCGCGATAGGCTGCGATGGCCTTGTCCGTGCGACCAGCCGACGCATAGGCCGAACCCAGGTTGATCAGCGCCGCGGGATCACCGGCTTCGACGGCACTGCTGCTTTCCAGTTTGCGCAACGCGGCTTCGGAACGACCTTCAGACAATTCCTGATAAGCTACGTCGTGCATCCGGTCGGCGGCGGGCGTCTCCATTCCGAGCGAGAAAGCCGACTGGCCAAGCAGTGCTGCGGTCATGAGGGCGGTAAGGGACATAGCGGTTCTCCCGTTTGCGATTATCGTTTGCAGGCCGACTATCCGGCTCTCGACGACATTTCGCAACAAAATGACGCAAGTGTCATAAAACTGCAATCTAAGCGTGAAGGCCGCCTCAAAGGGCGAGTCGGAGAAGCGCGTTTCGCTCAAATGTGACCGTTGTCATATTGCCGTCGCATAAGTGAATATTACTGTCACTGTATCGCCAACAAACTGTCACCCCCCCGGCCTAGACGCCGCGGTCAACGAGGGCGGACTCGCCGCCTCGTCCGACCAGAACACGGGGGATTCAACGTGAAGAAAATTTCAGGTCTGCTGCTTGTTGGCTGCAGCGCACTCGCTCTCGCCGGCTGCGGCGCTGACGATATCTCTTCGCCGGGCGCCGGCAGCATTACCATCAACAATCCGACTCCGACGCCGACTCCCACGCCGACGCCGACGTCCGGCGTCGTGACGCCGGCGGCAAGCTGCCCCTCCTTCAACGCCACCGGCGGTCTTACCGACAGCGGCACGATCACGGGCCCCGAAGGCGAATGGCGCGTCTGCACGCTGCCCGCACTCGTCGACGTCAGCTCGAGCCTTCCGAAGGTTTCCGGCGTTCTCTATCGCCTGAACGGCCGGGTGGACGTAGGCTGCGACGGCGGCTTCTCCGCTCCGACCTCGGCCGCGCCGTTTGACACCACGACCGCCAGCTGCGGTGGCCGCACCCTCACTTCCGACACCGACGTGACGCTGACCATCGATCCGGGCGTGATCGTCTACGGTGAAAACGGCGCTGAGCCGGCCTGGCTTGCCGTCAACCGCGGCAACAAGATCAACGCTGTCGGCACCGTCAGCGCACCGATCATCTTCACCAGCCGCCAGAACGTCGTCGGCACCAATGACGACGCATCGCAGGGCCAGTGGGGCGGCGTCGTCCTGATGGGCCGCGGCATCGTCACCGACTGCTCGCTGGGAACGACCGCTGCCAAGACGTGCGAGCGCGACACCGAAGGTTCGGTGAACCCGGCCGTCTTCGGAGGACGCGACAACACCTACAACGCCGGTACCATGAAGTACTTTCAGATCCGCTATTCCGGCTATGTGCTGGGTGCCAACTCTGAACTGCAGTCGCTGACGGCTGAAGGCATTGGCAGCGGCACCACGCTGGAATACTTCCAGAGCGTGAACAGCTCGGACGACGGTTCGGAGTTCTTTGGCGGCAAGCCGATGTTCAAGCACTACATCGCGGTCAATGCCGACGACGACAGCATCGACCTCGACACCGGTGTAGAAGGCTACTTCCAGTACCTGCTGCTGCTGCAGCGCGACGGTGACGGCGACGCGCTGATGGAAATCGACTCGAACGGTGCCGAAAGCGACACCCCGCGTCAGAAGACCATCCTCGCCAACTTCACCGGCGTGCAGCCCTCCGACAACTCGAACAGCGACGATGCTGCTGTCCTCATCCGCGGCAACTCGGACATCACCTGGGCTAACGGTATCATCAACGTTCCCAACAACGAATGTCTGCGTCTCAACGGTTCGGGCACTGTCCCGGCCACCATCACCGCCAACTCGGTGGTCATGACCTGTAACTCGGCCATCTACCTCGGCACCGGTTCCTACACCGCCGCCGATACCAAAGCCCAGTTCACCGCAGGCACCAACAACAACGACACGTTCACCTCGACGCTGGCCAGCACGTTCGTGAACGGCACCAACGAGACCGGCGTGCCGGCGTTCGATGCCAAGACGCTCAACAGCTTCTTCGACACCACCGACTACATCGGCGCTGTGAAAAACGCTGCGGACACCTGGTACCGCGGTTGGACCTGCGACAACTCGACTGCCGACTTCGGTTCGGGCTCGGCCTGCACGGCCCTTCCCACGACCTGAGAAGGCCGCCCTTAATCAAAACTTGAGGGGGGCGGTCCATTTCAGGCCGCCCCCTTCCCTGCATTCCAATATGTTCCAGGGGGACGACAAATGACCAAGCCGCGGCTTGTATCGCTGCTGCTGCTTTCCACCGCGATGGCCATGCCTTCAGTTGCATGGGCGCAGGACAGCAACGCGCAGAACGCTGATGCCTCTGCGCAGGACGCAGACCAGTACTCCGACGAGAACGACGCACCCGAAGTTTCGCTGCCGGGCGGCGAGATCGTCGTTACGGGTCAGCGCAACCGCAACATCCAGCAGTACGCGCCGCAGGTTCTCACCGTCCTGTCGACCGAGCAGATCGCCCGCACCGGCGAAGGCGATATAGCCGGCGCTCTGGGCCGCGTGACCGGCCTTTCGGTTGTCGGCAACGGTTACGTCTTTGTGCGCGGCCTTGGCGATCGCTACTCGCTGGCGCTGCTCAACGGCTCGGCCCTTCCCAGCCCCGAGCCGCTCAAGCGCGTCGTTCCTCTCGATCTCTTCCCGACGAGCATCATCGCATCGTCGCTGGTGCAGAAGAGCTACTCGGTGAACTTCCCCGGTGAATTCGGCGGCGGTGTGATCAACCTCACCACCAAGGCTATTCCCGACGAGAGCTTCCTCAAGATAGGCGGCGGCGCCACCTGGGATACCGAGACGACCAACGAACTCGGCTACACCTATTACGGCAGCAAGACCGACTGGACGGGCTACGACAACGGCAACCGCAACCTGCCGGTCGAAGTAAAGGAATACTTCGATAGCGGAACAGTTCTGTCCGACGGGTCCAGCGACCTTGCGCGTGCCATCGGCGGCCAGCTGATCACCGGCCGCAATGCGGTCGTTCAGCGCGACGACAACCTTCCGGTGAATTTCTCCGCCAACATCTCCGGCGGTACGGCATTCGACATGGGCGGCGCCCGCGTCGGTGTGATCGCGGCCGGTGGCTATTCGAACAAGTGGCAGACCCGCGACGTTATCCAGCAGCGCACACTCGGACTCGACGCGGATCAGCCCGACCGTGACTTCCGCTCGGTCATCACCAACCAGCGTATCGTCACCAACGGCCTGGTCGGCCTGGGCATGGAATGGGGCGAGAACCGCATCCGCTGGACCAATGTCTACATCCACGACACCCTTAAGCGCGCTGCACTGCGCGTCGGCGAGCAGGAAGGTAACACCAACATCAGCTACATGTATCAGGACACGTCCTGGTACGAACGCCAGCTGATGAACACCCAGCTCGTCGGCGAGTTCAAGCTCGACCCCGATACCGAGCTCAACGTGCGCGGCAGCTATGCGAACTCCAAGCGCGATGCGCCCTACGAGATCTCGCTGCTCTATTCGCGTCTCGGCTCGGGCGCCTACGGCGATCAGTACGTCAACTATCTCGACGGCGGACAGACCGGCGATGCCACGGTGGCATTTTCCAAGCTCAATGAAGACGTGTGGTCCGCCGGCGTCGACCTGACGCACAAGTTCGGCCTGAGCTGGTCGGGTACCGTAGGTTACGCCTATCAGCTGAACGACCGCGTCAGCTCGCGTCGCAACTTCCAGTATCGTGCAGAGGGCAGCAATGCCTATGTCGCCGCTTTCGGCATGCTGCGCCCCGATGTGCTGTTCCAGCCGGGCACGTTCTACCTGAGCGATCCCGACGTGGTGGACCCGCCGGTCGACTATTCAATCCTCGTGACAGAAACGGACGCCACCAGCGCCAAGTTCGCTGCCCGTCTGAACAACCACGCATGGTACGCCAAGCTGGCAGGTTCGCTGACAGAATCGCTGTCAATCGATCTCGGTGTACGGTGGGAATGGGCCGAAGAGGAATCGCGAGTGGTTCCCGTAGCTGACATTGCCAACTCCATTCCCGACACGCGCCTGAAGAACGAATACTGGCTGCCGGCGGTGACACTCACCTATGAGCTGGAACCAGGCATGCAGGTTCGTCTCAACGCCTCGAAGACGATCGCACGTCCGCAATTCCGCGAACTTCTGTACCAGACGTTCTTCGATCCTGACGGTAACCGCACCTACCGCGGCAACCCGCTGCTAAAGGATAGCCAGCTCTATAACTTCGAGGGCCGTTTCGAATGGTACTTCGCCCCTGAGCAAAAGGTGTCACTCGGCGCGTTCTTCAAGCGTCTCGACAACCCGATCGAGTCTTTCCTGACCGGCAGCAACGTGCTCGTCACCAGCTTTGCCAACGCGCCCAAGGCGGACCTCTACGGTGTGGAGTTGGAGCTGCAGAAGTACTTCGACATGTTTGCCGACCGCCGCCTGCTCGTCGGTGCGAATTACACCTATACGAAGTCCAAGATTAAAGTCGGCGCCTCCGACACCACCGAGGTCTATGGCGCTTCGGGTACGGCTCTGGCATCCGACTACTTCCGCAACGGTGCGCCGCTTACGGGCCAGTCCGAACACATCGCCAACGTCCAGATCGGCCTGGAGCAGCAGGGCGGCCTGTCGCAGCAGACATTCCTGATCAACTATGCCAGCGAGCGTGCGATCAGCCGCGGTCTGAACGGTGTGGGCCAGCCCGACGTCCTTGAGAAGCCCGGCTTCACGCTCGACTTCGTCGCCCGTCAGGGCATCGAACTGGCCGGCACCGAACTTGAGTTGAAGTTCGAGGCTCGCAACATCACCGGCCGCAAGCACGAAGAATACCAGCAGTTCGAATCCGGACGCATCGAAGTCAACACCTACGACGTCGGCCGCTCCTTCTCGCTGTCGGCTTCCGTGAACTTCTGACCCCATCCTCACCGGGAGACCCTGCTCTCCCGACGGCACCTTTACAGCCCGGCTGCAGCAATGCGGCCGGGCTATTTTTTTCGTCCTTTGCACCCGCCGCCGAATTTTCTAGGAGGGTTCCGTCATCTGGGGAGTAGCCGTCTGCCGCCCCGGCAGAACCCGTCGTCAACATACTTGGCCGAGAGGCCATGGCGCACGGGAGGACGGGCCACCGTTCGGGCAAGACCAATGACGCTTGCGGCACCGTTCGGCCGGGCGGGGTTTCGCTCGCGTCGTTGTGTCGTTTCGCCCGGCCCGGAGAATTTGCATGGAAGCCCTCCTCACCTCCACCGCGGTCGTCGCGCTCGCCGAGATCGGCGACAAGACACAGCTGCTCGCCATCGTCCTGGCCACCCGTTTCCGCCGTCCCTGGCCGATCATTGCGGGCATTCTCGTGGCGACGCTCGCCAATCACTTCCTGGCAGCGCTGGTGGGCGAGCAGGCTGCAGCCTTCCTCGACGGTCGCTGGTTCCGCTACCTCGTGGCCGCCAGCTTCATCCTGATGGCGGGCTGGACGCTGATCCCCGACAGCTTCGACGAGGACGAGGAAGCCAAGCCCAGCCGCTTCGGCCCGTTCCTTGCGACGACCATCGCCTTCTTCCTCGTCGAGATGGGCGACAAGACCCAGCTTGCCACGATCGCCCTGGGTGCCCGCTTCCAGAGCGTGCTCCCGGTGATGGCCGGCACGACGGTGGGCATGATGATCGCCAATGTGCCCGCCG
The DNA here is from genome assembly GCF_014645195.1 of Novosphingobium indicum. GTDB lineage: Bacteria > Pseudomonadota > Alphaproteobacteria > Sphingomonadales > Sphingomonadaceae > Novosphingobium > Novosphingobium indicum. The sequence goes on from NZ_BMLK01000009.1 coordinate 150,924, forward strand.
TGTTCCTCGGCCACGAGATCATCAAGCGCGTTCCGCTCGCCACCGTACGCATTATCGCGGCGCTGCTGTTCCTCGCCATCGGCCTGTGGCTTCTGGCGCAGACCGCCGGGTGGATCTGATCGCGGGTTCGCCAAGTGCGCCCGGCCCCGCTATGGGGGCGGCATGATCCGAATTCTGATCGATGCCGATGCCTGCCCGGTGAAGGACGAAATCTACAAGGTCGCCGCGCGCTACAAGGTGCCCGTGGTTGTCGTCAGCAACAGCGCCATGCGCATCCCGCGCGATCCGCTGGTCACCCGCAAGATCGTGAGCGATGCCTTCGACGCCGCCGACGACTGGATCGCCGAAGAAGCGACAAAGGGCAGCGTCGTCATCACTGCGGACATCCTGCTGGCCGACCGCTGCCTGAAGCAGGGCGCGACTGTGATCGCCCCGACCGGCAAGCCCTTCACCGAGGCATCCATCGGCGGGGCCATCGCCACACGAGCGATCATGGCGGACTTGCGCGCAGGCGGAGACGCGATTGGCGGCCCGCCGCCGTTCAGCAAGGCCGACCGCTCGCGGCTTCTCTCGGCTCTGGACGAAACGCTGGTGCGGCTGCGGCGGCAGGTCGGATAAGGCGAATAAGGAGGTCTTACATCTATGACACAACTTGGCCGGGACGAGCCAATCCCAGCAGCGATGCAAGGGCGCTGGATTGACGTAGACGACCCTTCGGTCGAACTGGTCATCGATGGTGGAGCGGTCGCCTGTTTTGGTCGAACAGTCGAATACGACTATAAATCAATCGAGGAGGAGGATGGCACTCTTACCGTGAACCTCATGGTCAACGATGCGGCTAGCGAGGACAGCTTCCAGCGCTCCAACATCACGGGACTAGTTATTACACCAGAAGGTGAGTTTCACGCCTACAACGTGAAGTTCGCAAGCCAGTTCGTCCGAAACTCCGACTAAAACGACAACCTCCGCTTCCCCGGACTTTTCGGCCATTCAAGCCACCGGATCGGTTTGCCTAAAGCAGACAATCAGTCTCGGCTGAAACTGCCCACGCGCCCTCAAGGTACTGACCTTAACCAGCGCCCTCAGATCGCGTCGAAGACGTATCCCAGCGAGCGCACGGTGCGCAGCGGGTTGCCCGCCCCGGCGGACTTGAGAGCGCGGCGCAGGCGGCCGATCCACACATCGACCGTACGCTCGTCCACCGGCGGGTCCTGCTTGCCCAGCGCGGCGATCAGCTGCGCGCGGCTGAAGACGCGGCCGGGGTGCTCGATGAAATAGCGCAGCAGGCGCAGCTCGTTGGGCATCAGCGGGATCGGCTTTTCCTGCCAGCGGGCCTGGAAAGCCGCGACGTCCACGGTCAGATCACCCTGCGCCACAACGCGAATGCCCGCGCCTTCCTGATCGCCCAGATTGGCGCCCAGCACTCGGTCCAGCAGACCCGTGCGGGTGAGCGGCCCGACCATGTAGTCGTCCGCGCCCATGCGCAGCGCGCGCTTGCGGTCCTCGATGTTGTCTTCCTCGAGCACCATGGTGACATGGGCGTGCGAGGTCAGCGGATCGGCGCGCAGACGGCGGCACAGCTCCAGCCCCGACATCTCGGGCAGAACCCAGTCGATGAAGACCCACAGCGCGCCTTCGATCAGCGGCAGTTCGGCAAAGTCGGTCCAGCGGTGGAGAACCACGTCAAACTCGTCGTGCCGAAAGGCTGCCAGCCCTCCGGAAAGCTCACTCGCCAGCAATATATCGATCCGCCGCATCGCCCCTGCCCGGTTGGTAAGGCGGCTGTCTGCCCGCCGTATATGACGAACGGGTGACATATCGGTGACGAGACCGTGAAAGTCGCACACTTGTCGGATGTGTCACGAAACTGACCCGCAACCGTCACGCCGACGCAACGCCCCGATGCGATAGGGAAGAGCGCTAGCAACGGGGGCTACCGAGCGATGCGTACGCAAATGGATACTCTTCTCGAACAGACCACGAGCACCGGCACTCGCATTCCGGAATGGCTCGATCTTCCCGATCCCAAGGGCTTTCGCCCCAAGCGCAAGTACCGCACGATCTGGATTTCCGATGTCCATCTGGGCACGCGCGGCTGCAACGCCGAGTTGCTAGTGGACTTCCTGCGTTCGGTGGAGTGCCAGACGCTTTATCTCGTCGGCGACATCGTCGACGGCTGGCGCCTGCGCAAGGGCTGGTACTGGCCCGATGCCCACAACGAAGTGGTCCGCCGCATTCTCAAGATGGCGCATCGCGGCACCCGCGTGGTGTTCATCGCCGGCAACCACGACGAGATGCTGCGCGACTATGCGGGCATGACATTCGGCGGCGTCGAACTGGTCCTCGAAGCGGTCCACGAGACGGTCGACGGACGCAAGCTGCTGGTCACCCACGGCGATGCCTTCGACGGCGTGGTGCTCTACCACAAGTGGCTCGCGTTCCTGGGCGACAAGGCCTACTCGATGCTGCTGCGCGCCAACATCGCCTTCAACGCGGTGCGCCGCCGGTTGAAGATGCCGTACTGGTCGCTCTCCGCCTACATGAAGAAGAAGGTGAAGAACGCGGTCCAGTACGTTTGCAGCTACGAGGAAGCCGTGGCCAGCGAAGCGATCAGCCGCGGGTTCGACGGTGTCGTGTGCGGCCACATCCACTGCGCCGAAATCCGCGAATTCAGCGGCATCACCTACTACAACGACGGCGACTGGGTAGAGAGCTGCACGGCTCTGGCCGAGGACATGACCGGACACATCGCGATCATCGACTGGGTGGCCGAGACCGGTGGGCACGATTCCGCCTTCCCGGCCATGGGCGCGACGGCTGACGCGGCAATGGAAACGGGCACGTGAGACTGGCGCTCGCCACCGACGCCTGGCTGCCGCAGGTCAACGGTGTCGTCCGCTCGCTTTCGGCGACGCTGGAGGAACTGACCCGGCGCGGCCACGCGGTGGAAACGATCACGCCCGACCGGTTCCTGACGGTGCCGATGCCCGGCTACGCCTCGATCCGCCTCGCCATGGCGCCGCGCTTCGGCGTGCGGCGCATGCTGGACAAGGCGCAGCCGGAAATCGTCCATATCGCCACCGAAGGCCCGATCGGCTGGGCCGCGCGCGGCTGGTGCCTGTCGCGCGGGGTGCCGTTCACATCGGCCTTCCACACCCGCTTTCCCGAATATGCCGCCGTGCGTACCGGGCTGAGCGCCGAGTACTTCTGGCCGATCCTGCAGCGCTTTCATGCGCCTAGCAGCGCCGTGCTGGTTTCCACCCGCAGCCTGGCCGATGAACTGGCCGGTCGCAGCATCGGCCACACCCGGTCCTGGAGCCGCGGCATCGATCATTCGCTGTTCCGTCCCGAAGGCGAACGGCACCCGGCCATGGCCGCTCTGCCCGGCCCGGTCCTGCTGAACGTGGGCCGCGTTGCGCCGGAGAAGAACCTCGAAGCGTTCCTCTCGGCCGATGTGCCCGGCAGCAAGGTCGTTGTCGGCGATGGCCCCGCGCTTGAAAGCCTGCAGCGCCGCTATCCCGATGTGCTGTTCCTCGGCGCGCTGTCGGGCGAGGAGCTGGCGTCGGCCTACCGCGCCGCCGACTGCTTCGTCTTCCCCAGCCTGACCGACACCTTCGGCCTCGTCGTCATCGAGGCGCTCGCCTGCGGCACGCCGGTTGCGGCCTATCCGGTCACCGGCCCGATCGACATCCTCGGCGCGGACGGCTGCGGTGTCGAAACGCCGCTGGCCCGCCCCGCTGGCGCCATCGACGAGAACCTTGATGTGGCGATTTCTGCCGCGCTCACGATCGACCGCGCCGATGCCGCTGCCCTTGGTCAGCTCTACTCGTGGGAGCGCGCCACGGACCAGTTCCTTTGCGCCATCGCCTCCGCGGTCAATGGCAGCGCGCGCCGGCTGAAAGACGCCGCCTGAGCCTCGTCGTATTTGACGACTGTCCAGAATTGCTGTTCCTTCCCGCCGGATAAGGATTCGGGAGAGGGAATTTCATGCACTCGCACATGGCGCTGCGTCCGCCCAGGCTCGTGGCTCTGGCCTTCGTTCTGCTGGCACTGGCCATAGCGCTTCCCTCGGCCCTGCTCGGCGAGACCGTGGAGAACACCCCCGGCATCGGCGCCAAGCAGGAGAAATTCCCCGAAGGCGCGCAGATCTACAACCAGACCTGCGCCGCCTGCCACAACACCGGCGCCGGACGCGCGCCGGCCCGCGTCATCCTCGGCTACATGACCCCGGACGCGATCGTCACCGCGCTGACCAGCGGCGCCATGAAGGCGCAGGGCACCGCGCTCGACCAGCATCAGAAGGAACAGGTAGCGCAGTACCTGTCCGGCCACGAACTGGGCATGGCCAAAGCGGACCTGCCCGAGCCGCCGCCCTGCACGCCCGACCACGCCCTGTTCGACCGCGAGCAGGTGCCCGGTTTCGCAGGCGCCGGGCTCGATCTGGCCGCGACCCATTCGGTCTCGTCCGAGCAGGCCGGGCTGGACCGGCAGAACGTCGGCAAGCTCAAGCTAAAGTGGGCGTTCGGCTTCCCGCAGGCCAACCGCGCGCGGTCGCAGCCCGCGCTGGGCGGCGGCGCGATCTTCGTCGGCAGCCACGGCGGCAAGGTCTATGCGCTCGACCGGGAAACCGGCTGCACGCGCTGGACGTTCGATGCGGGCTCGGAAGTGCGCACCGGCATCGTCCTTTCGCCCTGGGACGCGGATGATGCCGACGCGGTGCCGATGGCCTACTTCGGCGACTGGACCGGCAATGCCTATGGCATCGAGGCCTTCACCGGCAAGCTGGTCTGGAAAGTCCGCGCCGACGAACATCCAGCTTCGGTGATCACCGCCAGCCCGGCGCTTTACGGCGATACGGTCTACGTGCCGATCTCCTCGCTGGAAGAAGCCGCAGCGGCGACGCCGGGGTACAAGTGCTGCTCGTTCCGCGGTTCGGTGCTGGCTCTAGATGCCCGCACCGGCGAGGAGAAATGGCGCACGTGGCTGGTCGATCAGCCCGTCGAGCAACCCGGCGGCAAGTTCCTCGGTCCTTCGGGCGTGCCCGTCTGGGCCGGGATCGCCATCGATACCAAGCGCGGCAGCCTCGTCGTCGCGACGGGCGACAACTACACGCATCCCGCCACCGAACTGTCCGATGCGCTCGTCGCGCTGGACCTCGATACCGGGGCGATCAAGTGGCACTTCCAGGCGCTGGAAGGCGATGCCTGGAACGTCGACTGCGTCACCCCCGATCCCGACAACTGCCCCGAGGATGCAGGCCCCGACTATGATTTCGGCGCGATCCCGGTCCTGGCGACCGATGAAGACGGGAGGGACTACATCCTCGCCGGCCAGAAATCGGGCATTGCCTGGGCCGTCGATGCCGAGACCGGCAAGCTGATCTGGAAGCGGCAGGTCGGTCGCGGCGGCATGGCGGGCGGCGTGCACTTCGGCCTCGCCGAGGACAGTGGCCGCGTCTATGTCGCCATCAGCGACATGCCCGATTTCGTCGAGCGCCCCTTCCCCGCCGCGCCGGGCATCCATGCGCTCGACCTCAAGACGGGCGAGGAGCTGTGGTACACCCCGCCCCCCGAGAACGTCTGCGAAGGCCGCCCGCTCTGCATTCCCGGTAACAGCGGCGCCTTCACCGTGACGCCCGAACTGGTGCTCGCAGGCGGCGACGACGGATATGTACGCGCGCTCGACGCCGAGACCGGCAAGCAGCTCTGGATCTTCGACACGGTGCAGGACGTTCCCACCGTCAACGGCGTGCCCGCCAAGGGCGGCGCGATGAGCGGCGGTGCGGCGCCCATCGTCGATCACGGACAGGTCGTCGTCTCTTCGGGCTACGGCTTCGTCTCGAAGATCCCCGGTAACGTGCTGATGGTGTTCGAGCCCGAATGAGGCGTACAGCCGTCGGCGATGCGACCGGCGTGGTCATGCCGGCCAGCGTCGCGGACCTGCGCGAAGCGCCCGAAGCCTTCCTGACGCGGGCAATGCATGCCTATGGCACGCTGGCGCCGGACAACCGCGTCGCGTCGGTCGACCGGCTGGAGGTATTCTCCGGCGGGAACTCCGGACAGAAGGCGCTGCTCGACGTCACCTATGCGCAGCCCGACACCGACCTCCCGCGCCAGCTTTTCGCCAAGTTCTCGCGCGATTTCGAGGACCCTTTCCGCGACCGCCGCCGCACGGAGATCGACGGCGAAGTCCGGCTTGCCGCGCTGTCGCGCCTGCCCGCCTTCCCGGTGGCCGTGCCGCGCCCCGTCTTCGCAGACTTCGAGGCCGCGAGCGGCACTGGCATGCTCGTGACCGAGCGCGTGGCCTTCGGGCAAGGCGCTATCGAGCCGCTGCACGAGAAGTGCATGGACCACCTGCTGCCCGATCCGCTCGAATATTACCGCGTACTGGTCTCCGCGCAGGCCCGGCTGGCAGCGGCACAGCATCGCGGCGCGCTGTCGCCGCAACTCGAAGCGCTGTTTCCCTACGACCGGGCAGCCGCCGAAGCGGACCTGCCGATCGGCTACGGTCCCGGTGAACTGCGCGAGAAAGTTGCAGCACTGGGCGCCTTTCTCTCAAGCCACCCGCAACTCTTTCCCGCCGCGCTGACCGACGGCGCCTTTCCCGCCCGGCTCGAAGCCGATGCGCTAGCCTTCCTCGAGAACGAGGCCACGGTGCGTAGCTTCCTGCAGGCGGACCCGCGGTTCGTGGCGGTGTGTCACTGGAACACCAATATCGACAACGCCTGGTTCTGGCGCGAGGCTGACGGCACCCTGCACTGCGGATTGCTCGACTGGGGCATGGTCCGGCCGATGAACGTCACGACGGGGCTGTGGGGTGGCCTCTCCGCCTCGCCCACCGCCTTCATCGCGAAGGAACTTGGCGGCCTGCTCGACCACTATCGCGGCGAACTGGCCGCGCATGGCGGACCAGAGATACCCGCCGACCTAATGGCTCTGCACTTCGACCTTTCGCTGACCCTCACCGGACTGTCGATGATGATGGACCTGCCAGCCCTGATCGGCGCCCGCCTCCCCGAAATCGGCGCCGCAACGGGCCCGTTCGATCCGCTGCTGCGACAGGACAAGGTGGTCGAAGGCTTCCTGCTGGTCGCGACCAACTTCCTGACGCTCTGGGCCGAACGCGACTTCGGCGGCAGCCTGCATCGCATGCTGGGCCAAGGAACATCCCCCTGAAATTTGGCGCCACTCCCGCTCGTCCCGAGCCTGTCGAAGGACGCTGGCACGGCGCTGCGATCAGCACCCTTCAACAAGCTCAGGGTGAGCGGGTCTTGCTTGAAGTTGTTCCTTTGCAGGCCCTCGATCCCGTCGAGAACGGCCAATTCTATCTAAACCCCAGACTACGCGAGATCGCCGCCGCTTCTTCCAGCGTCTGCCGTGCCAGTTCGTCCAGCCTGCCCTGCGCCCGCTCGGTCGGGGCGGCGACGACGAGCGCGCCGACCACGCCGCCGGCGGCATCGCGGATCACGCTCGCCGTGCCGGTCACGCCATCGGCGGCCTGATCGACGGTCTGCGCAAAGCCGTCGATCCGCGACTGCTCGATGGCCTGGGTCAGTGCATCGGGATCGATTTCGGTGGTCTTGGCAAGGCGCGCCGGCGCCACGCGCTTGAGGTAGGCCGAGACGGCCTCGGGCGAACACGTTGCCAGCAGCGCGCGGCCACCTGCGGATGCATAGAACGGGCGGCGATCGCCGATCGTCACCGAATAACGCACTACATTGCGACTTTCGACGAGATCGACATAAGTCACCATGTCGCCCTCGTGGTCGCCCACCGCGAGCAGAACGGTCTCGCCGGTGCGCTCGCACAGCCGGCGCATGCCTTCGCGGATGAGGTCGGAACTTTGCAAGCGGCGGCGCGCTTCGGTGAGCGCGCTGCCAAGGCCGAAAGCGCCGGGACCAAGCCGCCAGGCGCCGTCGGACGCGACGACCAGATCCTCGTCGGCCAGGCCCCGCAGCAGGGCGGCAAGGCTGCTCTTGGGCGTGCCCAGTCGGCGGCTGAGGTCGGCGAGCGAAACCGGCTCGTTGCTCGCGCATAGGGCTTCGAGCAGGCGGATCACGCGTGTCACCGACTGCGGACTGCCCGCCCGGCGTTCCTCGGCCGCTCCGATGTCCTGTGCCTCGTTCGTCAAAATGCCCTCACCGGAATGCCGGTATCACTTCCCTTGCGAAGATGCCCGCATATTCGAGGAAGCGCTCTGCCGGAAGCCCGGGCGGCATCATCATGGTGAAATGCTCCACCGGCGCCTTGTCCAGCAACCGCTTGAAATAGGCGATGGCCTCGTCCGGGGTGAGGATCTGCAGGATGCCGCTGGCCTTGAAGGCATCGAGGTCCATCGGCTTGATCGCCGCATCGTCGATGCCGATGGCCTTGTCCTCGTTCATCCATTCGCCGTAGGAATTGTTGACGTGAAGGAAGTAGGGCGCAAGCTCGTCCATCGCCGCCTGCTTGTCGTGCGCGACGACCATCATCAGGCCCTGAATCCAGATCTTGGCGTCTGCCGGGTCCTTGCCCTGCGCTTCCAGCTTCTCGCGGTAGAGCGGCCAGATATCGGCATTGCCGAAATAGCCGTCGCCGTACTTCGCGACGCGCTCCATCGCCTTGGGGGCGAAACCGCCGATGTAGAGCGGAATCTGGCCCCGGCTCGAAAGCGGATTCACGCTGGCGCCCTGCACGTTGAAGAACGTGCCTTCGAAATCGACCGTCTCACCGTCCCACAGGCGGCGCACGACATGCAGGAACTCGTCGAAACGGGCGCCGCGCTTCTTGAAGTCGAGCCCGTGGGCGGAATATTCGCGGGCGCGGTATCCGATCGCCATGCCCATCGCGAGGCGGCCGCCGGAGAGAATATCCAGCACCGCGCAATCCTCGGCAAACCGCAACGGCTCGTAGAGCGGGCCCAGCGCTATGCCCGCGCCCAAACGCATCCGGCTGGTGCGCGTGGCGATCGCGGAAAGCGCCACCATCGGCGATGGCATGTAGCCGTCGGCGGCAAGGTGGTGTTCGGGGACCCAGGCCCCGTCAAAGCCCAGCGCCTCGGTTTCCACCACGGCATCGAGCACGTCGCGATAGAGCGCTTCGGGCGCGCGGTGCCACGGCGCGGGATTACGGAAATCGTAGAGATAGCCGAAGCCGAGTTTGCCAGTCATGGACGCCCTTCCCGCGATTGTCGTTGTGGGCGCGACCTTAATGCGCTCGTTCCGCCCCGCAAGGCGCGGGAGCGATCAGTGGCAACCCGCCCCCTTCGTCATTGCGAGCAGAGCGAAGCAATCCAGGGCGGTTTACGCACGCTCTGGATTGCCGCGGCCCTGCGGGCCTCGCAATGACGAATTGTTGGACTATCCTCGCGTTTGGAACTTTACCATCCGCTCGTGTCGAACGGGAACCCCGGCTAGTCCGCGATGGATGGTTACCCCCTCAGGTCACGTCCATTGCATAGCCCGCGGCGCGCACCGTGCGGATCGGGTCGGTGTCGCCCGGGCGGTTGATCGCTTTGCGCAGACGGCGGATGTGGACGTCCACGGTGCGCTCGTCGATGTCGGAGTCCATGCCCCACACACCGTCGAGGATCTGCTGGCGCGACACGACGCGGTTCGGACGCTCCATGAAATAGCGCAGCAGGCGGAATTCGGTGGGGCCCAGATGCAGCGGCTCGCCGCCACGGCGCACGCGGTGGCTGGTGGCGTCGAGTTCAATGTCGCCCCACTGCAGCACATTGCCGGTGAGCGACGGGCGCGAACGGCGCAGCAGCGCTTCGATGCGGACAAGCAGTTCGCGCGGCGAGAACGGCTTGGTGACGTAATCGTCAGCGCCGGTCTTGAAGCCGCGGATCATGTCCTCTTCCTCACCGCGGGCGGTGAGCATGAGGATCGGGATCTGCGCGGTGTCCTTGTCCTTGCGGATCTGGCGGCAGACCTCAATGCCGGGCACCTGCTCGATCATCCAGTCGAGCACGATGGCGTCGGGCGTCTGTTCGCGCACCATCAGCAGCGCTTCCTCGCCATCGCCGGTGGAGCGGACTTCATAGCCCTCGGCGCTCAGGTTCCAGGTGAGCAGCTCGCAGAGCGCGACGTCGTCCTCGACGACGAGCACGGTGCCGTTCATGCGAAGCCTCCGGTATCGTCGGTCTGGCTGTCGCGCTCGGTGCAGTATTCGCCGGTCGCGGCGTAATAGACCATCTCGGCCACGTTGGTCGCGTGATCGCCGATCCGCTCCAGATTGCGGGCGATGAAGAGCAGCTGCGCGGCGCTGGTGATCGTCGCCGGGTTCTCCATCATGTGCGTCAGCAGCGAACGGAACAGGGTGTTGTAGAACTGGTCCAGCTTGGCATCGCGGCGGATCACTTCCACCGCCAGCTGCGCATCGCGCGAGCCGTAGGCGTTGAGAACGTCGCGAACCATGCTCTCGGCGATATCCGCCATCGCGGGCACCAGCGTGACCGGTTCGATCTTGTTGCGGCCTTCCAGCGCATTGACGCGCTTGGCGATGTTCTTGGCGTAATCGCCGATACGCTCGATGACGCCCGAAATCTTGAGCGCGGCGATCACGTCGCGAAGGTCGTCGGCCATCGGTGCGCGCAGGGCGATGGTGCGTACCGCGAGGCGGTCCACCTCGGCCTCCAGCGCATCGAGCTTGGCGTCGGCGGCCACGACCTGGTCGGCCAGTTCATCGTCATGCTGGGTCAGCGCGGTGATGGCATCGCGGATGGCGACTTCGGCGAGGCCGCCCATTTCGGCGACGAGACCGCGAAGCTGGCCGATCTCTGAATCGAATGCCTTTACGGTATGATCTACCATGGCGTTTTCCTTCTCAGCCGTAGCGGCCGGTGATGTAGTCCTTGGTCTTTTCCTCGCGCGGATTGGTGAAGATATCGCTTGTCTCACCATATTCCACGAGATTGCCAAGGTGGAAGAAAGCCGTGCGCTGCGACACGCGCGCGGCTTGCTGCATCGAGTGCGTCACGATGACGATCGCGTAGTTTTCCTTGAGCTCGTCGATAAGCTCCTCGATCTTCGCGGTCGCGATCGGGTCAAGCGCCGAACAGGGTTCGTCCATCAGGATGACCTCGGGGCTCACCGCGATGGCGCGGGCGATGCACAGGCGCTGCTGCTGGCCGCCCGAAAGCGCGGTGCCGGCGTCGGTCAGACGGTCCTTCACCTCTTCCCACAGGCCCGCCTTGGTCAGCGCGCTTTCGACAACCGCGTCCATGTCTGCCTTGTTTTCGGCAAGGCCATGGATGCGCGGGCCATAGGCGATGTTCTCGTAGATCGTCTTGGGGAACGGATTGGGCTTCTGGAACACCATGCCGACGCGGGCGCGCAAGGCCACCGGGTCCATCGAGGCGGCATAGATATCCTCGCCGTCGAGCAGGATCTCGCCGGTCACGCGGGCGTCGGCGATGGTGTCGTTCATGCGGTTGAGCGAGCGCAGGAACGTCGACTTGCCGCAGCCCGACGGGCCGATGAAGGCCGTGACGATCCCGTTGTCGATGTCGATCGAGACGTTGTCGATGGCCTTCTTGGGGCCGTAGAAAACGTCGACGTTTCGGGCTGTAAGCTTGGTTTCGTTCATGTCCCTACCAGCGCACTTCGAACTTGTTTCGAAGGTAGATCGCGATGCCGTTCATCGCCAGCAGGAAGACCAGCAGGACGATAATGGCGGCGGATGTATTCTGGACGAAACCGGTATCGATTTCGTCCGACCACAGGAAAATCTGCATCGGCAGCACGCTGGAAGGATCGGTGACCCCGCCCGGAGGCGTAACGACGAAGGCGCGCATGCCGATCATCAGCAGCGGCGCGGTCTCGCCAAGTGCGCGGGCCATGCCGATGATGGTGCCGGTAAGGATGCCGGGCAGCGCCAGCGGCAGCACGTGGTGGAACACCGTCTGCACCTTGCTCGCGCCCACGGCGAGCGCGGCGTCGCGGATCGAAGGCGGCACGGCCTTGATCGCGTTGCGGCCGGAAATCACGATCACCGGCATCGTCATCAGCGCCAGCGTCAGGCCGCCGACCAGCGGCGAGGAACGCGGCATGTCGAGCGTGTTGATGAACACGGCGAGGCCCAGCAGGCCGAAGATGATCGAAGGCACCGCGGCGAGATTGTTGATCGACACCTCGACGAGGTCGATCCAGCGGTTCTTCGGGGCGAACTCTTCCAGATAGATCGCGGCGAGCACGCCCATCGGGAACGAGAGCAGCAGCGTGACGAGCATCGTCAGCAGCGAGCCCTTGGTCGCGCCCCACACGCCGGCGACATCGGGCGAAGTCGAATCCGTGCCCGACAGGAAGTCCCAGTCGAGCCCGCCCAGACCGTTCTTGAGCATGATGAACAGCAGCAGCGCGAGAAACGCCAGCGACAGCACGATGGCGCCGAGCCCGAGCAGCTTGAAGCGGCGTTCTGCGGCGTTGCGGCGCTCGATGCGCCTGGTGGCCACGTCCGTTTGCCAGTGCGGATTAGTCATAAGCTTCCCGGAACTTCTTCACGACCCGAAGGGCGATGATGTTGAGCACCAGCGTGACGATGAACAGCACCAGCCCCAGCGCAAAGGCCGAAAGCGTCTTGGGGCTGTTGAACTCCTGGTCGCCGGTGAGCATCTGCACGATCTGGTAGGTTACCGTCGTCATCGAGGCGAACGGATTGGCCGAAAGGCGCGCAGCGGCGCCGGCGGCCATGACCACGATCATGGTTTCGCCGATCGCGCGGCTGATCGCCAGCATGACACCGGCAACGATGCCGGGCAGCGCGGCGGGCAGCAGTACCTTCTTGATGGTTTCCGATTTGGTCGCGCCCAGCGCCAGCGAACCGTCGCTCATCGCGCGCGGCACCGCGGCGAGCGCATCGTCGGCCATCGAGGAGACGAACGGGATGATCATCACGCCCATCACCAGACCGGCCGCGAGTGCGCTCTCGGTCGAGGGATTGGCCATGCCGAGCGTCGCGCCAAAGTCGCGGATGATCGGCGCCACGGTGAGCGCCGCGAAATAGCCGTAGACGACGGTTGGAATGCCCGCGAGGATCTCGAGGATCGGCTTCACCCAGCGGCGGACCCGGTGCGAGGCATACTGCGTCAGGAAGATCGCGCTCATCAGGCCAAGCGGAATGGCAACAACCATGGCGATGATCGCGCCGATGTAGATCGTGCCCCAGAACAACGGCACCGCACCGAAGTTGTCGTCGATATCGGTGCCGATGGCATTGCCCGGCGACCAGTGCGTACCGGTGAGGAAGGCGATCGGCGAGACGTCCTTGAAGAACATCCCGGCCTCGAACAGCAGCGAGGCGACAATGCCGAACGTGGTCAGGATCGCCATCAGCGAGGCCAGCAGCAGCAGACCAAGCACGGCGCGCTCGACATGGGTTCGGGCGCGGAAATCCGGACGGATGCGCGTGAAACCGAAAGCGCCGCCGGCAAAGGCGACGATACCGATGATCAGCGCCCCGATCAGGCCATAACGCGTCGTCGCCGCACGCAGAGGCTCGGCAATCGTGCGCGCTTCCGGGTTGAAGGCCGCGGCATCCGGATTGGCTGCGAGCGTGCGGGCTTCTGCCATGATCGCATTGCGGTGCATGGCGTCGGCCGGCAGCGAGGCGGCAGCCGGATCGGCCATGACCACCCCGTCGACCAGCCCCGGCATGATCGCGGACCAGGCGGTCCAGGCGATCAGTGCCGGAACGATAATCCACAGCGCCATATGCCAGCCGTGGTAATTGGGCATCGAATGCATCGAGCCCCGGCCGGAATATAGCAGCCGCGCCCGGCCTCGTGCGGCAAACCAGCCGACAAGGCCCAGGCCGATAACGGCCAGGAGAACCCCCGTGAGAATCATGACTGGCCGTCAAGTCCTTCTTACTTGAGCACAGAAGGATCGAGCGGGGTCATGTTGGCAATGACTTCCGCGTTCTTCGCGCGGACGTCATCGGGTGAAATGACCATGCCCTTCTTCTTGAGCAGGCCGTCCGGTCCCCAGACCTTGGGCCATTCGTTGATGTAAGCCTGCAGCCCCTGGATCGGCGCAAGGTGCTGCTTCTTCACGTAGATGTAGAGCGGACGGGCGCCGGGATAGCTGAAATCCGAGATGGACTCGTAGGTCGGCTCGACGTTCGAAAGCGGCACGCCCTTGAGCTTGTCGGCGTTTTCTTCGAGGAACGAATAACCGAAGATGCCGATAGCCTTGGGGTTCTGCGAGATCTTCTGAACGATCAGGTTGTCGTTCTCACCCGCATCGACATAGGGGCCGTCTTCGCGGATCTGGTGGCAGGTCTGCTCGTACTTTTCCTTGTCGCTGTCCTTCAGCGCCTTCATCGCATCGTCGGTCTTGCAACCGGCTTCGAGGATCAGCTCCTTGAGTGCGTCACGCGTACCCGAGGTCGAGGGCGGACCGTAAACGAGGATCGGCTCGTTGGGCAGCGACGGGTTCACATCGCTCCAGGTCTTGGCGGTGTTGGGCTTGCCATAGGGATTGGCGGCCAGCGCCTTGTAGATGTCGGTCGGCGTCAGCATCATGCCCGGGCCGTCCTTCGATTCCGCGAAAGCAATGCCGTCGATGCCGACCTGGATTTCGACGATCTCGGTGACACCGTTCTTCTGGCACAGTTCGTATTCGGACTTCTTCATCCGGCGCGAGGCATCCTCGACGTCCGGGTGCTGGGCGCCGACGCCGGCGCAGAACAGCTTCATGCCCGCACCGGTGCCGGTCGATTCGATCACCGGCGACTTGGAGCCGCTGGTCTTGGCGAACTGTTCGGCCACGGCGGTGGCGAAGGGATAGACGGTCGAGGAACCGACGGCGGTCACATAGTCGCGGGCGCCGGAGCCGGTACCGCCCGAACCGCCACAAGCGCTGAGCGCAAACGCGGACACTGCGGTGAAAATGATAGTCTTGGTGGAACGCATAAGTCTTACCCCTTGGGCTTTATCCTGGAACGCCCCTATTGGGGTACAATGACACTTCCATGACGAAGACGTGACATTGCCTTCTTGTCCCTGAATTTATTGAGAAACCTTGGTTTTCAGCAATTTTTCCAAAGCGCGAACCGGAGCGGCAGGACCATTTTGACTCGATAGCGGCAAGGCCCCGCCTCTAGGTCCCGGACGATCCGGTTGCAAGCGCGGACGGCATTTTCAGGTGCCGTCCGCGCCGGATTCGCATCAGAAATCGATCTGCGCGCGCATCGCCACGACGTCGACAGCGTAAGACGTATCGCCGCTCGCAGTCGGATAGATCGCGTCCTTGTACTGCAGGCGCGAGTAGTCGAGCATGATCTTGGTATAGGCCGTCTGCGACCAGTTCAGCGAGAACTGGTAGGCGTTCTGCGTACCGCCGACGATACCCGCATCGGTAAGGTCGAGATGGTCGTAGCGCGCGTTGATCTCGATCGCGCCGATGCCGCCCTTGTCGAAGCCCTTCACCGGCTTCACGCGATCATAGACGCCGTTCTTGTAGCCGCGGCTGTCACCCTTGGTCAGGAAGTAGCCGGCCTCGACATAGCCGCCGAAGAACGTGGGGTCGGGCATTCCGGTGCGCGCGACCTTCTGCCAGTAGGTTTCCGCCGCCGCGTGGAAGCGGCCGGAAATCATCGCCGTTTCGAGGCCGATGCCGCGTTCGCTCTTGGCCGAAAAGGCGCGCGTATCGATGAAACGTTCGCTGGTGAAGTGTTCGAACGGACGCTGGCGGTAGCGGATGGTCGAACCGTTCTCGTAGTCCGCATAGTGGAACGAACCGCCGAAGTGCAGCTGCGTATCGCCGATCTTGGGCATGTAGACGGCGCGCGTGTCGACGCTCCAGTTCTTGTTGGGCGTCGCCGTGTAGTTGTCGGTAAACACACCGCCCTGCAACAGTACGTCGCCCTTTTCGTATTCCACCGATGCACCGATGCGGCGCTCGAAGTTGAAGGCGTCCGTCAATGCAGCACGTTCCATGAACGAGGTATGCAGGCTGCTCGAAAGCTCCTCGAAGCCCTGGAACGTGTTGAACTGCCCGATCTTGAAGGTCAGGTCCTTGTGGCTGAAGCTGAGATAGGCGTCGGTCAGGATCGTGGTCGAACCGGCGAAGTCGGCTTCGATCTTGTAGCCCACACCGCCCGGCATGCTGCCCTCGGCGCGCAGACGCGCACGGCGCACTTCGCTGCCGAAGCCGTCGTCGCGACCCGTCGAATTCGGCGCGTTGTCCACGCCGGCATCGATGTTGACGCGGCCGCCGAGCTTGAACTTCCAGCCACCCTCGCCTTCGATCTGCGGTGCGCCCTTCCACGTGACCTTCACCGGCGGTGCCTTGTCGGCGGAAGCCTTTGCCGCAACTGCGGTCTCGGTCGCAGCCTGCGCTACCTTGTTCGCCGTCTCCGCCTGGGCCTGCGCGGTGGCCAGCTCGGCCTCAAGCGAATCGATCCGCTGCGCCATCGCCTGCATCTGGGCGCGCATGGCGACCAGCTCTTCCTGAACCGATGCCGCATCGGCGGCACTTGCCTGAGTCGGCAGTGCCCACCCGGCGGAAACCGCCAGTGCCACAGCCGAAATACGAAGCGTTTTCCTCACTTTTTTGGGTCCTCCATGAACCTTCGATTACATTTCGCTGACGCCCGTATGACTGCATTGTTACGGCTAAATGACACTCCGCCTGCAGTTCGATCTACTTAAACTATATACCATGGAATATAGTATTACCAATCCCCGGTAAGCCACGCACACACACGGTTAGGCGCGTCCGGCTTCACAACGATGGCGGAACGGGCGTCGCAACCCGCAGGAAAGGCGCTGCAACGCAAATCGCCCCCGGCCGGGGTTCCCCCCGGAGGAGAGGGAACCAATCCCCCTCTCCTCCGAGGTCCCCAGCCAAAGGCGATGTCACGTGGCCGTTCCGGAAACCGGCACGGCCTTCAGGCGCCGAGACGCCTAGGGTCCGGACCCAATAACCGGATTCCCACCACGACAGGATTGTGATTCATTGCCTCTGCGAGGAGGCAGTGAGATGTCTGATTTCTTTTGGTTTTCCGATGCACAGTGGGCTCGGATCGAGCCGCTTTTGCCGACGGATGTTCGCGGCAAGCCACGCGCGGATGATCGTCGAGTGTTGAGCGGGATTGTCCACGCGCTTCGCTGCGGCGGTCGCTGGGCGGACTGTGCTGACGTCTATGGTCCGAAGAAGACGCTCTCCAATCGGTTCGTCCGCTGGTCGGAGCGCGGCATCTGGGAAGGCATTTTCAGCGCGCTGGCGGGAGCCGGCGGCGCTCCAGATCGACTGTTCATCGACAGCAGTTGCATCAAGGTCCACCGCTGCGCCGGTGGTGGAAAAGGGGGGCCTTGGCTCATGGTATCGGCCGCACCAAAGGCGGACGCAACACCAAGCTCCATGCCGTCTGCGACGCGAAAGGCCGCCCCGTCGTTCTGCTCCTGACGCCCGGCAACGTCCACGATTGCAAGGTCGCGCAGCTTTGCATCGAGGCGATGCCGCCATCCACCCAACTCGTCGCCGACAAGGGCTATGATAGCCAAGCTCTGCGCGAGTGGCTCGACGAGCGCGGCACCGAGGCTGTTATCCCGCCGCGCAAGAACCGCAAAATCCAGTACGACTACGACAAGGCCATCTACAAGCAGCGCAACGTCATCGAGCGCATGTTCTGCCGCCTCAAGGACTGGCGCCGCATCGCCACCCGCTTCGACCGCAATGTCAAAAACTTCATGGGCGCCATCGCCCTCGCCGCCGCCGTCATCTGGTGGCTGTAACGAGTCCGGACCCTAGAAATCGATCTGGGCGCGCATGGCCATCGTATCGAGCGAGTAGGACCCGTCGCCGTTGGCGGTGACGACCGCGTCATCGACCCAGGTATGGCCATAGTTGGCATAGAAGCGCAGGTGCGAAGTCGGCATCCAGACCAGCGACAGGCCGGCCGTCTGCTGATGGCCACCCGTCACGCCGGCATCGGCGAGATCGAGCCATTCATAGCGCGTATTCAGCTGAATGGCGCCGATACCGCCCTTGTCGATGCCCTTGCGCGGCTTGATGCGGCCGAAGGCGGCGTTCGAATAGGCGATCTTGTCGTCGGTCAGCATATAGCCGCCTTCGACATAGCCGCCGTTGAAGGTCGGATTCGACATGCCGGGACGGCTGACCTTCATCCAGCGCGATTCGGCGACCACATAGAAGCGATCGGAAATCCAGCCGGCTTCCAGCATGAGCTGGGTCTCGCCGTCGGAAGCCAGGGTGCCGGTGTCGGCCAGCCGCAGGTTTGTCGGATGAACGAACGGACGGGCGCGATAGCGGGAGGTGACCACGGTACCCCCCTGCTCGCGGTAGTGGACCGACCCGCCGACATGCAGGATGCCGCCGGCGACGCGCGGTGACGCCACGACACGCCCATCCATGCTCCAGCTGCGCGCGGCATCGTCGCTGATGGTCGAGAGCGTATCGCTGAACACGCCGCCCTGAACAGTCAGTATCTTGTCGCTGTACTGCGCGGCGAGACCGAGACGGCGTTCGAAGACGAAGGCCTCGCTCACCGAGCTGCGCTCCATGAAACCGGAATAGAGGTTCGCGGTCATGTCCTCGAAGCCGGTGAAGGGCCGCTGGTTGCCCAGCATGACCTTCACCTTGCGCCCGGCCTTGTAGGTAATGAGCGCATCGGCCAGCGAGATCGACGAACCGCCGACGCTCACATCCAGGAGATAGCCGACATTGCCGGCCATCGTGCCTTCGGCACCAATCCAGGCGCGGCGCATTTCGGTGATCGTGCCGAGATGATCGTTGCCGCCGCCCGAAAGCCCCGAAGGACCGTTGTAGCTGGCCGCATCGATCTGGATGCGGCCGCGCGGCTTGAAGCTCCAGCCGCCTTCGCCCTCGATCTGCGGAGCCCCCTTCCAGGCCACCTTTACCGGCGGCGCCTTTTCGGCGGCCACCTTGGCGGCAGAGGCGGTTTCGGTCGCGGTCAGGGCGACTTCACTGGCGGCGTCGGCCTTGGCGTTGGCGGCGGCCAGTTCGCTCTCGAGCCTATCTATCCGCTGCGCCATGGCCTGCATCTGCGCGCGCATGGCGGCCAGTTCTTCCTGAACCGAGGCCGCATCGGCGGCACTCGCCTGCGTCGGCAGGGCCCATCCGGCCGATACCGCCAGCGCGACCGCTGAAATGCGAAGGGTTTTCCTCACTAGTCGGGTTCCTTCCGTGAACCTTGTTTTTTCCAGCGCACAGGGCCGCGCATGCGCGGCTGACGCAGGTCAAAACCTTCCACCATTGAGGAAAATTCAGTGCCGACCCCCGCCCCGCTGTCGCACGCTGTGACAACGGACTAGGGTGACACTGCCAGAAAGAAGCTAAGCTTCCTTAAGCGGCAACATAAGGGAAGCTGTCGTACCCGAGCCTAAACGACTTTCTATGTCGAAACGTCCGCGGTGGCGCTCGACGATATGCTTGACGATGGACAGGCCCAGCCCGGTCCCGCCCGCTGCACGGCTGCGGCTGGTATCGGCGCGATAGAAGCGTTCGGTGATGCGTGGCAGGTGCTCGGGCGGAATGCCCTCGCCATGGTCGCGCACCATGACCAGCGCCCAGCCGGTGCTTGCCGCTTCCACCGAGACCTCCACCGGACCGCCCGGTTTTCCGTACTTGAGCGCATTGTCGATGAGGTTGCGCAGGACCTGCGAGAGCTGCCCGCGGTCCCCGGCGATCACCGCATCCTCGCAATTGGCCGTAAGCGTGACCTGCGCACCGCCACGAAACTCGCCCACGACTTCCTGCGCCAGCGCGACCAGATCGATGCGGTCGGACGGCACTTCATGCTTGACCGCCTCGATCCGCGAGAGCGACATGAGGTCCGAGATCAGCGCCTGCATGCGCTGTGCCTCGTGCCGGATGGTGCCGAGGAAACGGTTGCGCACTTCCTCGTTACCGCCCGCCTTGGGATTGAGCAGCGTCTCCACGTAGCCGAGCACGTTCGCCAAGGGCGTGCGCAGTTCGTGGCTGGCATTGGCCACGAAATCTGCATGCGACTTGGCCACGCTGACGCGCTCGGACAGGTCGTAGAGGCTGACCAGTCGTTCGTTCGGGCCGATGACGCGGCAGTCGACTTGCCAGACCGAGCCGCCCGTCGAAAGCCCGGTCACCTGCGCGGTGCCACCCTCGTCGCTGAGAATCGCGGCCACGGCCCGCGGATCGCGGATGGCGATGCGGACGTCCTGCCCCACGATATGCGCGCCCAGCAGGCCCTGCGCTGCGCTGTTGGCGAAGCGCACCTGCCCGCGCGACACGACGAGTGCCGGGGTCTGCAGCTGTTCGAGGAGGTGGACGCCCTCGACGGTCATGCGTGAAACTCCTCCCTGTTTCGAAGCGTAATGCTACGCTTTCATCATCCTTGGTAGCGGCGGCATAGTATTTTTAAGAGACAGTCCGGTGGCAATCGTATTCATTGCCGCATGTTTCAAGGAAAACGGCGCGTTTCGCTGTAAATAAGCGGCTGTGCCCACTCGTGCACGCTAGCCTTGCGCTATCACTATCGCTATGCTGCACTTGCGAGGGATCGAAGGGCGGGCTTCCGCCATTGTCCTGACAGCATTCACCAGGCCGTGAGGAGGAGTGCGGCTTCCGGATGGAAAGGTTTCTGTGACGAAATTCACTTCCGATCGCTTGCTCCTCTTCGGCGCCACAGGCGATCTGTCACGCAGGATGCTGTTGCCATCGCTGTGTGCCCTCGATGCGGACGGACTGCTCGATCCGGCCATCGAGATCATCGGCACGGCACGCTCCGAACTCGACGACCAGGGCTTTCGCAATTTCGCGCGCGAGGCGCTGGAGCAGTTCCTGCCCGCCAACCGGCGCGGTTCCATGGCCACGTTCCTGAATCGCCTGAGCTACCAGACGCTCGATGCCAACGATATCGGCGGTTTCCAGGCCCTGGCCGCAAAGGTCGGTACGCCCAAGGAAGGCCTCTCGATCTTCCTCTCGACCGCCCCGAGCCTGTTCGAACCCACCATTCGCGGATTGCAGCAGAGCGGACTGGCCGGAGAGAATGTCCGCATCGGCCTGGAAAAGCCGCTCGGCGTCGATCTGGAATCGAGCAAGGTCATCAACGACGCGGTGGCCGCAGCCTTCCCCGAAGACCGGATCTTCCGCATCGATCACTATCTGGGCAAGGAAACCGTCCAGAACCTGCTGGCGCTGCGCTTCGCCAACCTGATGTTCGAGCCGCTGTGGAACGCAGCGCATATCGACCACGTGCAGATCACCGTCGCCGAAACCGTCGGACTGGAATCGCGCGTTGCCTATTACGACGATTCCGGCGCGCTGCGCGACATGGTGCAGAACCACATGCTGCAACTGCTCGCGCTGGTCGCGATGGAGCCGCCCGTCTCCTACGACGCCACCAATGTGCGTGACGAAAAGGTCAAGATCCTGCGCTCGCTGCGCAAGGTAAAGGTCAAGGAAACCGTGACCGGCCAGTACCGCGCCGGCGCCATCGGCGGCGAGGCCGTGCCCGGCTACGACGACGAACTCGGCAAGGATTCGGACACCGAGACGTTCGTTGCGATCAAGGCCTATATCGACAACTGGCGCTGGCAGGGCGTGCCCTTCTACTTGCGCACCGGAAAACGCCTGCCGCGGCGCACCACCGAAATCGTAGTGCAGTTCCGCAATGTGCCGCATGCGATCTTTCCCGGGCGTAGCGCAAAGATGGTTTCCAACCGGCTCGTCATCGGCATCCAGCCGAGCGAGAACATCACGCTTTCGCTGATGGCCAAGGTTCCCGGCCTCGACCGCGACGGTATCGGCCTGCGCTCGATCCCGCTTGAGATTTCCATGGCGGATGCCTTTGCTGGTCCGCAGCGCCGCATCGCCTACGAACGCCTGCTGCTCGATCTCATCGAAGGCGACCAGACGCTGTTCGTCCGGCGCGACGAGGTAGAGGCCCAATGGGAATGGATCGATGCGATCCGTGCCGGCTGGGAGGAACACCAGCTGGAGCCCAAGACTTATACTGCCGGAAGCTGGGGTCCTTCCGCCGCCATCGCGCTTGCCGAGCGCGACGGGGTGACCTGGCACGAGTGAACCCCGGCCGCGCCGGGAACAGGAATTGATGCCGGTATAAAGGCGCCCGCAAGCGGCGTCCCGCGGATCGACCGCGGGCCGGACAAGAGATCAGGAGAAGCCCATGAGCAACCTCAGCCCCGTGGTCGCGCGCGTCACCGATCGCATTATCGAGCGATCGAAGCCGAGCCGTGGCCGGTACATGGAAATGATCGAGCGCGAACGCGACCGCCATTCCGACCGCAGCTTCCTTTCGTGCTCCAACCTCGCCCACGGCTTTGCCGCCTCCGGCGAGGACAAGCCCGCCATCGCCACCGGCGGCGCGATCAATCTCGGCATCGTCACCGCCTACAACGACATGCTCAGCGCGCATCAGCCCTATGGCCGCTATCCCGAGCAGATGAAGCTCTTCGCGCGCGAAATCGGCGCGACGGCACAGGTCGCCGGCGGCGTGCCCGCCATGTGCGACGGCGTGACGCAGGGCTTCGACGGCATGGAGCTGTCGCTGTTCAGCCGCGACACCATCGCCATGTCCACGGCCGTGGCGCTCAGCCATGCGATGTTCGATGGGATGGCGCTGCTCGGCATTTGCGACAAGATCGTCCCCGGCCTCGTCATCGGCGCGCTGCGCTTCGGCCATCTCCCGGCGGTCTTCGTGCCTTCGGGCCCGATGCCCAGCGGCATCTCCAACAAGGAAAAGCAGAAGACCCGCCAGCTCTACGCCGAAGGCAAGGTGGGCCGCGAGGAGCTGCTGGCGAGCGAGAGTGCCAGCTATCACACTGCCGGCACCTGCACGTTTTACGGCACCGCCAACTCCAACCAGATGATGATGGAGATGATGGGCCTGCACGTTCCCGGTGCCGCCTTCGTCCCCCCGAACACACCGCTGCGTCAGGCCCTCACCCGCGCAGCCGTGCACCGCGTCGCGGCGATGAGCAAGAAAGGCGACGACTACCGCCCGATGGCCGAACTGGTGGACGAGAAGGCCATCGTCAACGCCCTGGTCGGCCTGCTGGCGACCGGTGGCTCTACCAACCACGCGATCCACCTGCCTGCCATGGCCCGCGCCGCAGGCGTCATCATCGACTGGGAGGACTTCGACGAGCTGTCCGCCGCCGTTCCGCTCATCACCCGCGTCTATCCGAACGGCTCGGGCGACGTGAACCACTTCCACGCGGCAGGCGGCATGGCCTGGGTGGTGAAGGAACTGCTCGGCGCCGGGCTCGCCCATGCGGACATCCTCACCGTCGCCGAAGGCGGGATGAGCGACTACGCCAGCGAACCGGTACTCATGGACGACACTCTCGCCTGGACTCCGGCTCCTGCCGAGAGTGGCGACGACACAATGCTCCGCCCGGTCTCCGATCCGTTCCAGCCTGACGGCGGGATGCGGCTCGTCTCGGGAAACCTCGGGCGCGGGACGATCAAGACCAGCGCCGTCGACAAGGAACGCTGGACCATCGAGGCGCCCTGCCGCGTGTTCGATACCCAGGAAGCCGTGGCGCAGGCCTTCAAGGCCGGCGAACTGGACAAGGACGTGATCGTCGTCGTGCGCTTCCAGGGGCCACGCGCCAACGGCATGCCCGAACTGCACAAGCTTACCCCGCCGCTCGGCGTGCTGCAGGACCGCGGCCACAAGGTCGCGCTCGTCACTGACGGGCGCATGTCGGGCGCCTCGGGCAAGGTCCCGGCGGCGATCCACGTCACCCCGGAAGCGCTCGCCAAGGACGGCAAGCCCGGCCCCCTCGCCTACCTGCGCGATGGCGATGTGGTGCGCATGTCTGCTGACGATGGCACGCTTTCGACCACCGCCGATCTCTCGTCCCGCGAACCCGCTCCTGCGCCGCCCGCCGCCATGGGCATGGGCCGCGAACTCTTCGCCATGTTCCGAATGAGCGCGGGCGGCGCCGAACAGGGCGGCTCGGCCATGCTGGAGGTTGCGGGGCTGTGATGGGGATGATGGTTCACGCGGAGACACGGAGACGCGGAGTTTGGAAGGGGTTCGCGCAAAGGCGCAAAGGCGCGAAGATGTCGTGCCTGCGGCGAAGCCGCCATTTTCCGCTACCAAGCCGATTAGCGCCATGTCAGGTACAGGAAGATAAGGCCTGCGGCGCTATACTATCTCCTTGCACCTTTGCGCCTTTGCGCGAACCTAAAATGCCTTTTCTCCGCGTCTCCGCGCCTCCGCGTGAAACCTCTATACTCCTGACCACAGGAGTAGCCCTATGACCCAGCTCGTCACTGTCGATATCGGCGGCACCCACGCCCGTTTCGCTATCGCCGAAGTGTCCGGCGACGGCACCATCACGATGAGCGAACCGGCAACGCTGCACACCAGCGACCACGCCAGTTTCGAGACGGCCTGGCAGGCCTTTCGCGAGATGAACGGCGGCGATATCCCGCCCGCCGTGGCCATGTCCGTCGCGGGCCCGGTGGGCGGAGATGTCATCAAGTTCACCAACAACCCCTGGATCATCCGGCCCGCGCTGATCGAGGAGAAGCTGGGCGCCACGCGCCACACCATCGTCAACGACTTCGCCGCCGTCGCCCATGCCGTCGCGCGCGCCGACGACAGCGAGTTCGTCGATCTCGCCGGACCGCCGGGAGCCCCGCTGCCAGCGTCGGGCACGCTGAGCGTACTCGGCCCCGGAACCGGCCTCGGCGTCGCGCACCTCTGGCGTGACGGGCGACCCATCGCCCAGGGCGGCAGCTACCATGTGCAGGCGACCGAAGGCGGGCACATCGACTTCGCCCCGCTCGACCAGATCGAGGATGCCATCCTGGCTCGTCTGCGCAAGCGCCACACCCGCGTCTCGGTCGAGCGCGTCGTCTCCGGCCCCGCGATCGTCGACATCTACGCAACGCTTGCCGCGATGGAACACCGCGCCGTCGTCGAACGCACCGATGTCGAGATCTGGACCGCCGGCACCTCGGGCGAGGACCCGCTGGCCGCCGCCGCCGTCGACCGCTTCTGCCTCTCGCTCGGCGCCGCGGCGGGCGACTACGCGCTTGCCCATGGCGCGGGCGGCGTCGTCATTGCCGGCGGCCTCGGCTACCGCATTCGCGAGACCATTCTTCAGTCCGGCTTTGCCGAGCGGTTCTGCGCCAAGGGGCGCTTTGCCGGCATGATGGCCGGCCTTCCCGTCAAACTCATCACCCACCCGCAGCCCGGCCTGTTCGGCGCCGCTGCGGCTTTCGCCAGGGAGCACCTGCAGTAATGACCCCGAAATCCGCCGCCGTCGAAAAGGTCATGCGTCTCGCGCCGGTCATCCCGGTGCTGGTGATCGAGGATATCGAGCACGCCCTGCCCGTCGCCGAAGCGCTGGTCGCGGGCGGCCTTCCCGCGCTGGAAGTCACCCTGCGCACCGAATGCGCCATCGAGGCGATCAAGGTGATGAAGCAGGTGCCCGGCGCGACCGTGGGTGCAGGCACCGTGCTCACGCCGGAAGACCTCGCCAGGTCCATCGATGCCGGGGCCGAATTCATCGTCTCGCCCGGGCTCACCCCCACGCTGGGCGAAGCGGCGGCGAAATCGGGCATTCCCTTCCTGCCCGGCACCGCCAATGCCAGCGACGTGATGCTGGCGCTCGAACTCGGCTTCGACCGGCTCAAGTTCTTCCCAGCGATGGCCGCCGGCGGTCCCTCCGCGCTCAAGGCGATCTCGGCCCCGCTGGCCGCCGCGAAGTTCTGCCCCACCGGCGGCGTCACGCCGGATAATGCGCCCGACTGGCTGGCGCTCGATGCCGTGCTCTGCGTCGGCGGAAGCTGGATGGTGCCCAAGGGCGCGCCCGACGTCGCCAAGATCGAAGCCGCTGCCCGCACCGCAGCGCAGCTCGGCCCCAAGGAGACTGCATGATGACCGGACCGGCGCTTACCACCGTCGCTGACCTGACCGCGCGCCTGCAGGACCTGCACAAGCTCACCGCGCAGACCCCGCTCTACAACCCGGTCTT
This sequence comes from Novosphingobium indicum, assembly GCF_014645195.1. Classification (GTDB taxonomy): domain Bacteria; phylum Pseudomonadota; class Alphaproteobacteria; order Sphingomonadales; family Sphingomonadaceae; genus Novosphingobium; species Novosphingobium indicum. The sequence goes on from NZ_BMLK01000009.1 coordinate 176,886, forward strand.
CCAGCTCGGCCTCGAACTCTCGCGCAAGCTGGAAAATGGCGAGATGAGCCTCGACGATATCGAAGCGCTGGTCGCCGAGATGGAATGCGAGGGCCTGCGCGCCCGCGCGGCCCGCCTAGACCGCGTGCTGGAGACCATTCCGGTCGAAGAGAACGACGCGCGCATCGATGCCGCCGCCGACGAGGAGGACTTTACCGCCTTCGCCGTCCGCTGGCAGCGCCCGGCCGCGCATGTCGTCTTCACCGCGCACCCGACCTTCCTGCTTACCGAAGCGCAGACCGAAGCGGTCGCCGGAGCCGCATCGAGCGGCGATCACAGCAAGGCCGCCGTCTGCGTCGCCTCGGCCGAGCGCGACACGATCACGCTCGACTACGAGCACGGCAAGGCCATGGCCGCCATCGCCCGCGGCCAGAAGGCGCGCGACCGGATCAACGGCCGCCTGTTCGACATTGCGGCGAGCCGCTGGCCCAAGCGCTGGAAGAGCCTGCAGCCGATGCCGGTGCGCTTCGCCACCTGGGTCGGCTACGACATGGACGGGCGCACTGACATCGGCTGGTCCACCTCGATCCGCTACCGCCTGCAAGAAAAGGCCATGCGCCTTGCCGGCTATGTCGCGAGCCTGAAGGACATCGAGCCGAAGATCGCCGAAAAGCTTGAACGCGCCGCGGCCCATACCGAGGACATGGTCGCCCGCTTCAGCCAGGACCTCTCCGCGCCCGAGGACGTGTCCGAAGCCGCCAATGCGCTCACCGCCAATCACCCGGACAAGCTGATCAGCCTCTCCGGCATCATCGGTGAGCTTGAGGAAGAGGCCCGCCACGGCGGCAAGGAAGCGGCAAGCAAGCTGCTGGTCGTGGCCGCCGCCATGCGCGCCGACGGGCTCGGCATGGGCTGGATCCACTTCCGCGTGAACTCCTCGCAGCTCCAGAACGCGATCCGCCGCCGCATGGACCCGGACGGCAAGCTCAACCTCGCCAGCCAGGCCGCGCTGGTGCGCATGCGCGAGCTGCTCGCCGAAGTAAAACCGCTCAAGTCCAATTTCGCCGCGCTCGCCATCGAGAACAGCACCGCCGTGCGCCAGTTCCTCGCCATGGCGCAGATCCTCGAGCACATCGATGCCGACGCGCCGATCCGCATGCTCGTGGCCGAATGCGAGCAGCCCACCACGGTGCTGGCCGCGCTCTACTTCGCCAAGATGTTCGGGATCGAAGACAAGGTCGACGTCTCGCCCCTGTTCGAGACCGAAACCGCGCTGGAGCACGGCGGCCGCTTCCTCGATGCGGTGCTCTCCGAACCGGCCTACCGCGACTACGCCCGCAAGCGCGGCCGCGTCTCTATCCAGACCGGTTTTTCCGACGCCGGCCGCTTCGTCGGCCAGATCCCCGCAGCGCTCGCCATCGAGCGTCTGCAGGGCCGGCTGGCCGAGGCCATGGCGGCGAACGGCATGGTCGATGTCGCCGCGCTGATCTTCAACACCGGCGGCGAATCCATGGGCCGCGGCTGCCATCCCACCGGGATCGACGATCGCTTCAAGTGGCAGATGTCACCCTGGGCCCGCCGCCGCTTCCTGCGCGCCGGCATCCGGCTGGAACCCGAACTGAGCTATCAGGGCGGCGACGGCTACTTGTGGTTCGGCTCGGACGAACTGGCACTGGCGACATTGACGCGCATGGCCGAAAAGCCGCTGTGGGCGGCCGATCCCAGCGCGCCGACCGACGTCTTCTACCGACGCACCGACCTCAGCCTCGACTTCTACCGCGCCATTCGCCGCGTCCAGCACGGCCACCTCGAAAGCGCGACCTACAGCCGGGCGATCACCGCCTTCGGCCTCGGCATGCTCAACGATACCGGCAGCCGCCGGTCACGCCGCCAGTCGGACCTCAATGCCGACCGGACGATGAGCCTGCGCCAGATCCGCGCGATCCCGCACAATGCGGTGCTCCAGCAGCTCGGCTATCCGGTGAACGTGATTGCCGGCGTCGGCACCGCTTCGGACGGCAACCGCGAGGAAATCGCCGAGATGCTGCAGGAAAGCGTGCGCGGCCGGCAGCTCATCCGGCTGGTGCGCGCCGCGAACGCGCTCGCCTCGATCAAGACGGTCGCGGCCTATGGCGAGCTGTTCAACTCCGCCTACTGGGCCAGCCGCCCCTACCGCGGCGACGAGCAGCACATTTCCGAAGCCTGCCTGACGCTGGCCGAATACCTCACCAAGGACGACCGCACCGGCGTCTTCCGCCGCCTCGCCTCGCGCCTGCGGGTCGATGCGATGAAGCTCTACAAGCTGCTCGAACTGATTCCCGACGAATCGCCGCTGCCCGACCGCGAGCACACCCGCCGCAGCCTCGGCGTGCTCCAGTCGCTGCGCATCGCCCTGTTCAAGCACATGTTCCTGCGCGCGGTGATGGTCCCGCCCTTCAGCCGCGCCAACGACATCAGCCGCGACGACGTGCTGGAGATGTTCTTCAGCCTGCGCGTCGACGACGGCCTAGCCCAGCTGCGCCGCGCCTTCCCGATCCACTTCCCCTCGATCAGCGACTTCGCCGTGGACGAGCCCAGCGACTACCCGGATTCCAGCGCCAGCGGCTACGCCCAGATCCACCGCGACTTCATCGACCCCATCGCCCGCTCACACACGCTGAGCCTGCGGATCACAACCGCGATCGCCAACGAGTTCGGGGCGCATGGGTAGGGAGCGGGGATGGTAGTGTTTCAGGGTTATAATCTGAAACCTATCGTTCTGGACATGTCGGCATTGCGGACCTTATCGCAAGGAGTAATCCTTGGCTGGATTGGTGGTACGGCAAGTCGTACATTTAAAGGACACAATCGGATTTCGGCCGTTCAGACGAGAAGTTCAGGCAATGCGTAACGACTGGCTAGATACAAATGCTCGCAAGCTTAAATTCTGGAGCATTGTCGCTCCGGGGATATTGATTGCACTTTGTGCAGTCGTTGCAGCGAGAGAGGGGCTCGAGACAAGTTGGAATAACGAAACGATTCCTGTGATCTTAGGGATAGCGTTAGTCATATTTTTGACGATGAGAACAGTCGCATGCGCGCTTGATTGGTTAACAAACCCCAAGGGTCGATAATGACGATTCATAGGAGGTTTCGAACGACGCCCGCTTGCCCGACTTTTCGAACATTCGGCAGAATATAGGACCTCAGCGAAAGCCGTCAGTCGTCTCTTCCAACCTTCGTCATTCCCGCGCAGGCGGGAATCCAGTTTGCGCAACGGTGCGATGAGAACCGTTGCGCAGTCACGCGGTTGTGGCGCCTTTTCGCAGAGAGGCTCCCTCGTAGATAGGTCGCTACTGGATTCCCGCCTGCGCGGGAATAACCGGCATTATGTAGCAAACGCACCGATGCGTAGATGGTTATCCGCCGCCGTGATGGCGGGTGTCA
>NZ_BMLK01000010.1 GCF_014645195.1 Novosphingobium indicum
ATGGCGCATCATGTCCATCGGCTTGCGCCAGTGGGCGCATGGGTCGTGATCAGAGAGTCTTGGTATCAGGCGGCGCGCATTTATCCGCGCCGCCTAGACGTTCATCAGGCCCATGCGGCCCGGACTTCGGCGTGGCGCTGGCGCACATCGGCGATGTCCGGGCCGACGAGGTGCTCCTCGGCCTGCTCGACCAGCAGCCGGACCTCGCGTTCCAGCAAGGCCCGGCGGTGGCTGCCGCGCACTTGCCCGGCTACTTCGGCGAGCGTTTCCAGCGCCACAAGCGCCGCCAGCCGGTTCGTCGCAAAGCCGCTGCGCGCCGCGGCGAAACCGCGCTGGAGGAAGTGCGCGAAGTCGTTCTGCGGCGTCGCCACCGGGCAGGTCTCGCCCATCGTGTTCCAGCTTTCCGCATCGAGGTTTCGCCGCCCCAGCTCTGCGGTCGCAGCGCCCAGCCAGTGGGTCGCGGTGATCGCGGTAAAAGCATCGTTGATGCCGGGCGACAGCGCGCGCAGGGCGATCTCGACCAGTTCGTCGATGGAGAATTCGAGGTCCATCTCCGGCGTGCGCGAGGAGCCGAAGGCAAAGGTATCGCGCACGGCATCGGCGACGCCGTCGGGCAGGCGCGTGGCATCGGTGCGGGCGATGGCAATGCCGGGATAGACGAAGTCGCCGGGGCGAACTTCGAGCGACACGGCGATCTCGTGCTTGCGCGCGCAATCGACCAGTGCGCCCAGCTCGATCAGGCGGACGTAGCCGGTGCGGTGCGCACACACATAGTCGCCGCGGGCGACGGCGCGGACCGGCGGATCGGACTCGCCTTCCTCGGGAAAGCGGTTCTCGATCTCGTGCAGCAGGCGCGCGCCGATGTTCTCCAGCACGGTATTGATGCGGATGCTCGCCGGGATGTGGTGGAGGAAATAGACGAGCACGCCGACCGAGGCGTTCATCAGCGCGAAAGCCACCAGCAGCGCCAGTTGCGGCACGAAGCCGCCGCCGTCGAGCACGGCCAGAGGCATCCCGCCCGGCGCCTCGTCGCCCCCGCGCACCGCGCGCAGCACGGTGATGGCGTAGACGAAAGTGCCGATGAACATCGCCAGGCTGAACTGGTTGCCCTTGTCCTCCATGAAGTTGGTCAGCAGGCGCGGGCCGTAGTTGCCGCTGGCATAGGCGACCGCGGCAATGGTGATCGAGAACACGGTGGAAGCCACCCCGATCATCGAGCCCGACAGCACGGTGAGGATGTTGTTCGCCCCATCCGGCTGGGCGGGCACGATCCAGTGCGACCGGCTCAGCCACTCCGCTGCGCCGATCCGGTCGAGATGGACCAGCAGCAGCGCCAGCAAGAGCCCGCCCGCGGCAAAGAGCGCGGGGTAGAACCAGTAGCTGGCACGAATCGAGAGCCAGTTGGAACGCAAGTTGGCGAGCATCGCGGAAAACCTCCCCCGGTCACAGATCGCGAAACCGGCAATTGTTTCCCTAGCGCGATTTTCGCTGCCGCATAAGCGTGTTGCGGGCGGGCGGGCGAGGCCCTAGGGCACGGCGATGGCCGACGCCCCCGCTGCCCCCCACAGACCCGGACACGACTGGACCGCGCGTCATCTCGCGGCGCTGCTGGCGGCGAACTTCGCGCTGGCGCTGGGGCCTTGGCTGGTGCGGCTGGCCGATACCGGGCCGGTGGCGGCCGGCTTCTGGCGGCTGAGCCTCGCACTGCCGGTGCTGCTGGTACTCTCCGCGCGCGAGCCGGTGGGGCAGCGTCGGGTCAGGGGCATGGCGCTGGCGCTCGTGCTGGGCGGTGGGGTATTCTTCGCGCTCGATCTGGCGAGCTGGCATGTCGGCATCGAGACGACCAAGCTCGGCAATGCCTCGCTGTTCGGTAACAGCGGCAGCGTGATCCTGATGGCTTGGGGGCTGATCGCCGCGCGGCGGTCGCCGCGGCTGCTGGAAGTGACCGCGATCCTCTCCGCGCTGGGCGGGGCCGGGCTGCTGATGGGTGGGTCGCTGGAGATCAGCCGGGCAAACCTGATCGGCGACCTGTTCTGCGCGCTCGCCGGGTTCTTCTACGCCTTCTACATCCTGATGCTGAACGCGGCGCGGGCCCGGCTCGGGCAGTTCTCGGTGCTCTCGGTCTCGATCTTCGCCAGTGCGCCGGTGATGCTGGGCATCTCGCTGCTGCGCGGCGAGGCGATCATGCCGGAGAACTGGACGCCGCTCATCGCGCTCGCCTTTTCCAGCCAGCTCATGGGGCAGGGGCTGCTGATCTATTCGCTGCGCCACTTCCCGCCGCTGGTGATCGGGCTCGCCCTGCTGACCCAGCCCGCCGTGTCCTCGACCGTCGGCTGGCTGGCCTTCGGCGAAGTGCTGACCCCGCTCGACGTCGTGGGCATGATCCTGCTGGCCAGCGCGCTGGTGATGGCGCGGCTTGGCGACAGGCCCTAGTCCGATGGCGCGCCTGATCCTCTTTAACAAGCCCTACGAGGTGCTTTCACAGTTCACCGACGCGAAGTCGCCCAGTCCGCGCGCGACGCTTTCGGACTTCATCGATGTGCCGGGCGTCTATCCGGCAGGGCGACTGGACCGCGACAGCGAAGGGCTTCTGCTGCTGACCGACGATGGCCGCCTGCAGGCGCGCATCGCCGATCCGAAGTTCAAGACGGCCAAGACCTATCTGGCGCAGGTGGAAGGCGAGCCGGACGAGGCGGCGCTCGATGCCCTGCGCAAGGGTGTGCGGCTCAAGGACGGCATGACGCGTCCTGCCGGAGTGCACCGCATCGACGCCCCCGACCTGTGGCCGCGCACCCCGCCGGTGCGCTTTCGCAAATCGGTGCCCGACTGCTGGATCGAACTCACCATCCGCGAAGGCCGCAACCGCCAGGTGCGCCGCATGACGGCGGCAGTCGGCCTTCCCACGCTGCGGCTGGTGCGCTGGCGCGTGGGCGACTGGACGCTCGACGGGATCGCGCCGGGGGAGTGGCGCGAAGTCTGAAGCCGGCTCAGCGGGCCCCCAGGTCCCCCTTGCCGACCGTGCTGCTTGCCATTTCGAGCATCTTGTCGAGGCTCTTCTTCGCGGCGAGGCGCAGGTCTTCGTCCATTTCGATCCGCGGCTGCAGGTCGCGCAGGGCGAGGTAGAGCTTCTCGAGCGTGTTGAGCGCCATGTAGGGGCAGATGTTGCAGTTGCAGTTGCCGTCTGCGCCCGGCGCACCGATGAAGGTCTTGTTCGGCAGCGCGCGTTCCATCTGGTGAATGATGTGCGGCTCGGTGGCGACGATCAGCGTGTCGCCTTCGATCTCGTTGGCATATTTCAGGATGCCGCTGGTCGAGCCGACATAGTCCGCATGGTCGACGATGGTCGGCGGGCATTCAGGGTGCGCGGCGATCGGCGCGTCGGGGTGCTTGGCCTTGAGCTTGAGCAGCTCGGTTTCGCTGAACGCCTCGTGGACGATGCACACGCCCGGCCAGAGCAGCATCGGCCGGTCGAACTTGCGCGAGAGGTAGCCGCCCAGATGCCGGTCGGGGCCGAAGATGATCGGTTGGTCCTTGGGGATCTGCTGCAGGATCGTTTCGGCGCTGGAGCTGGTGACGATTACGTCGGACAGCGCCTTCACCTCGGTCGAGCAGTTGATGTAGGTGAGCGCGATGTGATCGGGATGCGCTTCGCGGAAAGCCTTGAACTTCTCGGGCGGGCAAGAGTCTTCGAGGCTGCAGCCGGCGTCCATGTCAGGCAGCACCACGATCTTTTCGGGGCTGAGGATCTTGGCGGTATCGGCCATGAACTTCACGCCGCAAAAGGCAATGACGTCGGCATCGGTTTCGGCGGCCTTGCGGCTCAGTTCGAGGCTGTCGCCCACGAAATCGGCAAGGTCCTGAATTTCCGGCTTCTGGTAATAGTGCGCGAGGATGACCGCGTTGCGTTCCTTGCGCAGCCGCTCGATCTCGGCGCGTACGTCGATGCCGGTAAGGTCGGCGGGCATTACGGTCATGGTGTTCCTCTTGTCCTGCGCTTCCGGTCTCGCTCGCCGGAAGAGCCGCCTATCTAGGGACGGAGCGCGCAGGACCCAAGGGGAAATTGCAGGTCAGGCAGCGATGATGCGCGCCGTGAAGGCAATCCATGCCGGGGTGATCGCGAGCAGTTCCACCACTACGTGCGAAAGCACGATGGCGAGGCCCACGGCCAAAGTCGCCGGATGGACGAACCCCAGCTCCTTGCGGTCATGCCGGACGATGAGGGCGAAGACGCCGAGCTGAATGACCATGGAGAGCCACTCGCCCCACGGCATGATGAAGGGCATCGGCAGGACGCGGCCGAGCGCGGGTTCCATCAGCAGGATGGTGGAGCCGATCATCAGCCGCTTGTGCCAGTCCTTCTGCCCGCGCCGGGAAATGGCCGTGGCAACGAGCGCGGCGAACAGCACCACGCTGACATGAATGAGCGCCAGGAAGTAGGCGGGCGTGAAGAACGGCGGAAAGATACCCGCGCGCAGCGCCGCGAAGCAGGTCAGGCTCGCCAGGATGACGATGGCGGGCAGCATCGCCGCGCTTGCCCAGCCCAGCCGCATGTGCAGGGCGCGACTGCCGCGGCCGACCAGCACCGATTGCGTAATCAGCAGCGAGAGCCATGCCAGCATCGCCACGCCGTGCGCGTGCATGACCATCGGGGCATGAACATAATCGACCATGCCGCGCAGGCCGAACTGTGCAAATCCGAACACGATAAAGGCAGAGATGCCGATCGCCATCTTTGCCCAGAACGAGAGGCGCGCAGCGCGCACCCCGGCAGCAGTTGCCATGACTTCTCTCCACCCTAGCTATGGGGGGGGAGAGTATCCGATGTTCGAGTACTTGAGAATTACTTGTCGACGAACATCTATCGGGAGGCGACAAGCGTCCACTCGTCTTCGCGGCGCGCTGTAATACCACGCTTTTCCAGATCGATCAGGTGCGCCAGAACCGAGCGTCCCGCTGCCGGCCAAAGCCGTTCGTCCACACCCTTGTACATGTGCGGCACCATGTCGGTGATTCGCGTGCGTCCGGCTTCGATCTGGCGCTGGATCTGCTTTTCGCGCTGGCGGCGGTGGCCGATCATCCCGCGCACGAGCTGGCGCGGCTTTGTCACTTCGGGGCCGTGGGCGGGGTAATAGACGGTATCCTGCGTGCGCTCGTGCAGCTTCTGCAGGCTGGCGAGATAGGCGGTCATGTCACCGTCGGGCGGGGAGACTACGCTTGTCGACCAGCCCATAACGTGATCGCCGGTGAATACCGCGCCGGTCTCTTCCAGTGCGAAGCACACATGGTTTGATGTGTGGCCGGGTGTGGCGATGGCGGTCAGCGTCCATCCTTCGCCCGTCAGCGTCTCACCGTCGGTCAGGACGCGTTCGGGGCGGTAGGTGGGATCGAAGGCGGCATCGGCGCGCGGGCCGTCGTCTTCGAGCGTCAGCGGCGCGCAGCCGATGATCGGCGCGCCGGTCCTTTCAGCGAGCGGTGTGGCGGCGGGCGAGTGGTCGCGGTGCGTGTGGGTGCAGCAGATCGCCACGATACTGGCATCGCCGATGGCTTCGATCAGCGCGTCGAGGTGTTCGGCATCGTCCGGGCCGGGATCGATCACCGCCACGTCCGCACCATCACCGACGAGGTAGGTCTGCGTGCCGGTGTAGGTGAACGGCGAGGGATTGCGCGCGAGCACGCGGCGCACGAGGGGGCCGATCTGTTCGGCGAGGGCATAGGGCCTGTCGATGTCGCGGGATGCGTCCATGGCCGCGATATGGGCGCTGGCGGGCGCCGTGTCGACCCATGCGAAGCAGGAGGCTAAGGGAAGTCAAATCGTGCTTGGACCTCGGCACGACGCTGTGGAGAGACGAATGCCGGGTGAGGGAATGAGCGAAGGCGATGCGATCCTCGTGATCGATGCGGGAACGACATCCAACCGCGCCATGGTGTTCGCGCCCGACGGAACGGTGCGCGCCGTCGCCCAGCGTCCGTTGACGCAGCATTATCCGCAACCGGGCCGGGTCGAGCACGATGCCGAGGAGATCTGGCAAGGCGTGCTCGCCTGCGCGCGGCAGGCGGTGACGCAGGTGGGCGGCGCGGACCGGATCGCGGCCATCGGCATTGCCAACCAGCGCGAGACCGTGGTCGCCTGGGACAAGGCGAGCGGTAAGCCGCTGACGCGCGCCATCGTCTGGCAGGACCGCCGGACCGCACCTGTCTGCGAGGCCCTGCGCGACGCGGGGCACGAGGGCGCGGTGCAGGCCGAGACCGGGCTGGTTCTCGATCCCTACTTCTCGGCAACCAAGATGGGCTGGATGCTCGAGCATGTGCCGGAGGTACGGGCTGCGAGAGAAGCGGGCCGGTTGGCGCTGGGCACGGTGGAATCGTGGCTGCTCTGGAAGTTTACCGGCGGCGCGCACCGCAGTGATGCCAGCAATGCCTCGCGCACCAGCCTGATGGGGCTGGCTGCGAACGGGTGGGACGAGGGGCTGTGCGACCTCTTCGGCGTTCCGCGCGGCGCCTTGCCCGAAATCTGCGATTGCGCCGGGGAGATCGGTACGGCCCTGCCCGAATGGCTGGGCGCGCCGATCCCCATTTCCGGGATGGCAGGCGATCAGCAGGCCGCGACGGTGGGTCAGGGGTGTCTCACCGTTGGCGAGACCAAGGCGACTTACGGGACCGGCGCATTCGTGCTGGCCAACATGGGCTCTACGGTACCGTCCTCCGCGCACCGCCTGCTGGCGACCGTGCTCTGGCAGCTGGGTGGGGAGCGGACCTATGCGCTGGAGGGTTCGGTCTTCGTGGCGGGCAGTCTGGTGCAGTGGCTGCGCGACAGCCTCGGCCTGATCGATGCCGCGACCGAGACCGAGGATCTTGCCCGCTCGGTCCCGGACAGCGGCGGCGTGGTGATCGTGCCCGCGCTCGCCGGGCTGGGTGCCCCGCACTGGCGGGCCGATGCGCGCGCGGCGATTACCGGATGCACTTTCGCGACAACGCGGGCGCATCTCGCCCGCGCGGCGCTCGAAGCGATGGCGATGCAGACGCGCGACCTTGCCGAGGCCTTTGCCGCCGATGATGCGCGCTGGACCATGCTGCGCATCGACGGCGGCATGAGCGCCAACGACTGGATGGCGCAGGATCTGGCCGATGTGCTGGCGCTCCCGGTCGAGCGCCCGGTGTTTATCGAGACCACTGCGCTGGGCGCCGCGATGCTGGCAGGGCTGGGCGCGGGCCTGTTCGGATCGTTGGGAGAGGCCGCCGCCGCAATGAGCGGGAAGCGGGAGACCTTTGCCCCGGCGATGCCCTCGGAGGTGCGCGACGCGCGGGTGAAAGGCTGGGCCAGGGCGCTCGAAACGGTCTGATCGGTCTGCGATCGCAGGCGATGCTGCGAGTCAGCTCGCGAGGCGCCGTTCGATCTTTTCGCACAGCGAGTGGATGGCGCTCGGGCGGCCTTCCTCGCTGTGGCGCCAGGCGTCGTCGAGCCGCAGCAGGCGGTCGTAGAAGCGGCGCGTGGCTTCCACCAGGTCTATTGTGGCCGGCGCGAGCATGGCCAGCTGGTCGGGCTGCGATTCCCGCAGATCGGGCGAGAGATGTCCCTGCCGGTGCAACTGGTAGTTGCTGATCTCGCCCATGAAGAAGGCACGATGATTGAGCAGCCAGGCAATCGCATGCATCATCCGCGTGGTCGTGCGCAGGCCTTCGCTGGACAGAGCCACGCGCGCGAGATCCTCGTCGTTCCTGTTGCCTTCGAGCCGGCCCGACAACGTGAAAGCATTGCGGACCTCATCCGACAGGACGAGCGCTTCGCAATAGAGCGTTTCGATGATGAGTGGATTTATGGTGACGGGCTCGGACATATTGCGTTCATATTTCCGAACCGCGACTCTGCGGCAACTGCCTGAAGGTAAAAAACCGGAGCAAACTTGCACTTGTCCCTGATCGGAACGTTTCGAAGGGCGGTTTTGCGCGGTGAAACAGGCCGTGAGCCGGACGGGCTTTCCCGGGGCGCGAGGGGCGATCAGGCGATGATGTCGGGGATCAGATAGTCCTCGATCTGGATGATCTGGTCCTTCAGCTTGAGCTTGCGCTTTTTCAGCCGGGCCACCTGCATCTGGTCGCCCGCGCCGGCGGCCATCAACGCGTCGATGGCCGCGTCGAGATCGCGATGCTCAATTCGCAGAACTTCGAGGCGCTTGCGCATTTCCTCTTCGGTCACGGGCCGAAATTCCTCAGTCTGATCGCGTCCGTCCGTGCCCGCAGGCATGGACGGCAACGCGTGGGGGCCTTCTCCTGCCGAACGCAGGATTCATGCAATTCACCGATATGAAGCATTAGCTCTCTTCGCAAGATGGCCTGAATATGCTTCCATCATTTCGCGCCGGACGACGAGAAGCCGAGTCGCCAATCCGGGTCTATTCGGCATCGGGTCATAATGACAGGTTCGGCCCCTAGAGGAGAACGATCCATGGAGAGTTCACACATCAGCGCCCTGCAGCTCAAGCATGCCGGTATCGAACGGCAGCTTCATGACGAGATGAGCCGCCCGATGCCTGATGCCGTGGTGATCCAGGCCCTCAAGAAGCGAAAGCTCAGACTCAAGGAGGAGATCCAGCGGTTCTGACCGCCGATCTTCCGATCATTTGAGTAATATCGTCGGAATGAGCTGAATTCTCGGTTCCGCTGCGTTCCCAAAGAACGCTCTTTGGTTTACTTGCATAGGCATGACCAGCGGAGCCGTAGCATCAGCCAGAAACATCCTCACGGGCCTCCACGAGGTGATGGCGTCGCGCAGTCATGCGCAAGCCAAGCTCAACAACGTGGTGGAAGTGATCGGCGAGTGCCTCGATAGCGAGGTCTGCTCGATCTATCTCCTGCGCGAGGGGATGCTGGAACTGTTCGCGACGCGCGGCCTGGCGCAGGAAGCTGTGCACGTCACCCGCATGGCGGTGGGGGAGGGTCTCGTCGGCACGATTGCCGAGCACATAGAGACCCTCAACCTCGCAGAGGCCGCCGCGCATCCCGACTTTTCCTATCGTCCGGAAACGGGCGAAGAGAAGTTCCACTCGTTCGCCGGCGTTCCCATCGTGCGCCGTGAGCGCGCCGTTGGCGTGCTTTGCGTGCAGCATGTCGATCCGCGCCGCTACGAAGAGGTCGAGATCGAGGCGCTGCAGACGGTGGCGATGGTGCTGTCCGAACTGATCGTCAACGCGGACCTCATCGACGAGGAATACGCTTTCTCGCTCGGTGCGGCGCAGACCGGGCCCGAACAGTTGCATGGTCTCACGCTCGTGAAGGGGCTGGGCGCAGGGCAGGCGGTGTTCCACCAGCCGCGCGTCACGATCGAGCATGTCGTTGCCGAGGATACCGAGGCTGAGCGCCAGCGCGTCATCCTCGCGTTCGACAAGATGCGCGAGCAGATCGACCGCATGGCCGGGCAGGCCGAGTTCGGCGTGGGCGGCGAGCACGACGAAGTGCTCGAGACCTACCGTATGTTCGCCTACGACGAAGGCTGGACGCGGCGCATCAACGAAGCCATCGATTCCGGTCTGACCGCCGAAGCTGCCATCGAACGTGTGCAGCAGCGCACACGCATGCGCATGCGCCAGATCGACGACCCGCTGCTGGCGGATCGCATGCACGACCTGGAGGACCTTGCGAACCGCCTGTTGCGGATCGTCTCGGGTCAGCTCGGCACGGCTGCATCGATGGGTCTGCGCAGCGATGCCATCCTGATCGCGCGCAACCTCGGCCCTGCCGAACTTCTCGAATACGATCGCCGCCGCCTGAAGGGCGTGATCCTCGAAGAAGGCTCGCTCACCAGCCACGTGGTGATCGTGGCGCGCGCCATGGGCGTTCCCGTTCTCGGCCGTGTGCGCGGGTTGCGGGCGGTCGTGCGCGAAGGCGATCAGCTGCTGCTCGATGCCGATCAGGCGACCGCGACCGTGCGGCCGTCGCCGGGGGCAGTCGAGGCTTTCGAGGCCCGCTTCGCCAAGACCCGCGAGCGGCAGGCCGTCTATGCGGCTCTGCGCGACGTCAAGCCGGTGTCGCGCGACGGTCAGCGCGTCTACGTCAAGATGAACGCCGGCCTGCGTGACGACATGGCCAACCTGAGCCTGACCGGCGCCGACGGCATCGGTCTGTTCCGCACCGAGTTCCAGTTCCTCGTCTCCGCAACGCTTCCCCAGCGCGAGCGCCAGACGCGGCTTTACCGTGACGTGATGGATGCGGCAGGAGACAAGCCGGTCGTGTTCCGCACGGTCGACATCGGCGGCGACAAGACTTTGCCCTACCTGCGTCACGACGATGGCGAGGGCGAGGAGAACCCGGCCATGGGCTGGCGTGCGCTGCGTGTGGCGCTCGAACGCGACGGCCTGCTCAAGGCGCAGGCGCGTGCGCTGCTGGAGGCTGCTGCAGGACGCACGCTTCACGTCATGTTCCCGATGGTTGCCGAGCCCTGGGAATTCGATGAGGCCAAGGCGGTGTTCGACGGGCAACTTGCCTATCTCAAGCAGCAGAAGAAGATCCTGCCCGAGGCGATCCGTTACGGGGTCATGCTGGAAGTGCCGGCCCTGGCCGAGCAGCTCGACCTGCTGGCGCCGAAGATTTCGTTCCTGTCGATCGGCACCAACGACCTGACCCAGTTCCTGTTCGCCGCGGACCGTTCGAACCCGAAGCTGGCCGAACGCTACGACTGGCTAAGCCCCGCGATCCTGCGCTTCATCCGCCGGGTCGTGCGCAACCTTGACGGATTCAACATCGATATCAGCGTGTGCGGCGAGATGGGCGGGCGCAGGCTGGAAGCGCTGGCGCTGCTGGGGCTAGGCGTGCGCCGGCTGTCGATCACGCCGGCCTCGGTCGGACCGATCAAGGAGATCATCGGTCGGGTCGATCTGCGCGAGATCGAGGCCGCCATGGAAGGCTGGCTTGCCGCGCCGCCGGAAAACCTGCGGACGACACTGTCGGAGTGGGCGTCGGAGCGGGATATTCTCGTCGACTGACATCCCAGGGTCGTTTTCGGCCCGTAGATCGCGCGGCTGACCGCTTAGGACGGAATATATTCCACGGTTTCACCGCCTTGCGATTGACTTTGGGCGGTGGGACGGTTTGGTTGTGATCTGCCTACACATTTCAGAAAACTAATAGTCTTCGGGAGCCGAATGGACAGCGAGAATATCGACGGTCAGGGGGAGGCAGGACAGGTGTCGACTGCCGGCAGCCGATTGCGCAAGGCGCGCGAGGCGGCGGGGCTCAGCCGCGCCGATATCGCTTCCCAGACCAAGATCGCCGAACGTCACCTCATTGCGATTGAGGAGGATCGCTTCGGGGATCTTGCCGCCCGGACTTATGCCGTCGGTTTCACCCGGGCCTATGCACGCGCGCTGGGGCTGAACGAGGCCGAGATCGCCGACGATGTCCGCAAGCACCTCGATGCGGAAGAAGCTTACCACACCCAGCCCGAAACCCATTTCGAGCCGGGCGATCCCGCGCGGGTACCGCCGGTACGGCTGGCCTGGATCGCGGCCGGCGCCGCCGTTGTGGTGATCGGTGTGCTGCTGCTGTTCTGGAGCAACTTCCTCTCGCCCGAAGGCAAGCTGCCCGATCTCATCGCCGAGCAGACCGCAGCGCCGCAGCCGGGGCCGGTGGCAGCGCCCGCTCCGCAGGTTGCCTCGCCGACTGGGCCGGTCGTGCTGACCGCTACGTCCGATAACGTGTGGCTTCGGGTGACCGATGCCGATGGCAACAGGCTGCTCGAGAAGGAAATGTCCAGGGACGAGCGCTGGACGGTGCCGGACGATGCAAAGTCTCCGGAACTGCGCACGGGCCGCCCGGATGCCCTGCGTGTAAGCGTGGGCAGCAAGGATCTAGGCGCGCTCGCCAACGAGCCCAAGACGGTATCGGGCATTTCGCTCGTGGCGGCCGATCTGCTGGGTGTCGAGCAGCCGCAAGCCGGTCCGCAGCCGGCGGCGGCTACAGCGCCGCTCCGTGAGGCACCAGTGTCACGGACAACGCCTTCGCCGAGGCCGTCTCCGACCGCAACGCGTCCTGCGCCTGTGCCGAGTTCGGCGACAATGCGGGCTCCGACACCTGCGCCCACGCCGAACCCGCGGCCGCGGCCAACTACGCCTGCGCCCGCAGCGAGCCCGACGAGCCGCGCCACCGCGCAGCCTACGCCGCGCCCGACTGCCACGCGCAGCCCGGCAGCCCAATCGACGCCGAGCCCCAGGCCCTCGCCGAGTGCGACGGCTGCGGCGTCGACGCCGAGCGCCAGTCCTGCGCCGCAGACCTCGGCTCCGGCGCCGGTTTCCACGGATTCCGAATAGCGGGCCTCGACAGGCGCTGGCGCTTGCGGCAACACCTTGGTTAATTTCCCGTTCCGCCGGTTTCTGCCAGAAAGGCGCGCATAACGGGCAGGCAACGGTCTGATACGGAGTGGTATTGGTGATGAAAGCTTCACTTGGGGATGTGCGGTTCGCACGGTTTCTGGCAACGGCGGCCGCGGGTGCGATGCTGGTTGCGGGCGCCGTGCCGGCGATGGCCCAGGACAATGTCGATACCCGGCTGAAGAAGGTCGAGGCCGAAGTGCGCGCGCTGCAGCGCAAGGTCTTCCCCGGTCCGGACGGCAAGTTCTTCGAGCCCGAAATCGCGCCGACGCCGACGCCGACCGGAACGCCGGGCCAGCCGGCCACGACCGCAGTTTCCGATCTGCTGACCCGCATGGACGCGGTCGAGACGCAAATGGCGCGGCTCACCTCGCAGATCGAGCTGAACACCAACCGCATCGACCAGCTTGAAGCGAAGCTTGCCGGCGGGTCGCAGCCGGCAGCGGCTACGACAACACCTGCGGCTACCGCGCAGCCTGCGGCACAGTCCAACCTCGATGCGATGACGGATGGTGCCTCGGCGCAGCCAGCGGCTGCCGCACCGGCGGAAACCAAGCCTGCGCCGCCGCCTTCCACGCGCGTCGCGGCGGTCCAGGCCATCGTCAAGCCGCAGACCGATGATCCGGGCGATGACGAGTACGTCTACGGCTACCGTTTGTGGGAGGCCAAGTTCTACCCGGAGGCCGAGCAGCAGCTGAAGCTGTTCCTGCAGAAGTATCCCAAGCATCGCCGGGCGAGCTGGGGCCGCAATCTGCTGGGGCGCGCCTATCTCGACGATGGCAATCCGAGTGAAGCCGCCAAGTGGTTCCTGCAGAACTACCAGACCGACAAGCGCGGTGAACGTGCCTCCGACAGCCTGCTCTATCTGGCGGTCACGATGAAGCAGATGAAGGACACCAAACGTGCCTGCATCGCGCTCGCCGAATTCAGCGAGACTTATGCGACCGAGGCTGCCGGGCGTCTGCAAAGCCTCTACAATTCCACGCGCAATGGGCTCAACTGCAGCTGATCTCGGCCTGACCGACGATGCACTGGACCGGTTTCGTACCGGTCTGGAAGCGCTCTGGCCGGAAAGGATCGACGAAGACGCGATGAAACTGGGGCTTGCCGTGTCCGGCGGGCCCGACAGTCTCGCCCTGCTCGTATTGGCCCATGCCGCCTTGCCGGGCCGGGTCGAGGCAGCGACGGTCGATCACGGCTTGCGCCCCGAAGCGGGAGCAGAGGCTGCCGAAGTCGCACGGGTCTGTGAGGCACTGGGCGTGCCGCACGCGATCCTGCCCGTGGACGTGGCACCGGGCAATCTGCAGGCCGAGGCGCGCATGGCCCGCTATGCCGCGCTGGCCGAGTGGGTGGAGGAACGCGGGCTTGCCGCGCTCGCCACCGCCCATCAGGCGGACGATCAGGCCGAGACGCTGCTGATGCGGCTCAATCGGGCGAGCGGCGTTGCCGGGCTTGCCGGGGCACGGGCGCGGGGCAGGGTGCCGGGCACCGCGATCCCGTTGCTGCGGCCGGTGCTGGAATGGCGCCGCGCCGAACTGGGCGACGTCGTCCGCGCCGCAGGTCTGACCGCGGCCGAGGACCCCAGCAACAGCGACGACCGTTTCGACCGGGTGCGCATGCGCAAGGCGCTGGCCGAGGCGGACTGGATCGACGTTTATGCCGTTGCCCGCAGCGCAGCCCACCTTGCCGAAGCCGACGATGCGCTCGAATGGATGGCCGCGCTCGAATGGCGCTCCTGTGTGAAGAAAGAGCCGATGGGCCTCAAATATCGTCCGCAGGCACCGCGTGCCGTTGTGCTGCGGGTGATCGCGAGGATCGTGCACGACCTCGATGGCGAGGAACCGCGCGGGAGCGGCGTGGCCCGGCTCTACGATGCGCTGGCGGAAGGGCGCCCGGCCTCGATCGGCAATCTGGTGGTGCGCCCCAATGCAGGCGGCTGGAGCTTTGCCAAAGCGCCGGTCAGGGCCGCGAAGCGCAAGACCTGAGGCTTACGAGGAGCCTTCGAGGCTGTCACCAAGGCCGACCTGCTTGCCGCGGGTGATGTAGACCTTGTCGCCCAGCTTGGTGAGTTTGTAGAGCTTGGCCGCGAAAGGATCGGGCATGCCGATGCAGCCGTGACTGGCATAACCCAGCTCCACGTTGGATCCATGCAGGGTGATGCCGTCGTCGGTCAGCCGCTGCATGTAGGGCATCGGCGCGCCGGTGTAGATGTTCGAGACGTGGTCGATGTCCTTCTGGGTGATCGGGAATACGCCCAGCGGGGTCGGCTTGTCTTCGGTGCCCAGCAGCACGGCGGTCGCGCCGATCTCGTAACCGCTCTTGAAGACCGAGAGCACGCGCGCATCGAGGTCGACGGTGATCACGATGGGGCCGTCGGGCACGTTTGTCTCGTCCCAGTGCCAATCGCCGTACTTGATCGGTCCGTCGATCGGCAGGATGCGCTTGATGACGAAAGGCTCGTCCTTGGCGGCGACTTCCGGCTTCTCTTCGGGCTTGGAGGCGAGGGCAGGGGCTTGCGCCGCAGGTTCGGCAGCCTTGGTGGCAGCGACGTTCGCTTCGGCCAGCGAGGCAGGCTCCGGTGTCGATGGCGATGCCGCCATGACCAGCACGCCGGCGACGGCAGCGAGGGCGATGAAGCCCGATGCGAGAAAAATGCGTCCGTCCACTTGGCCCGTTCCTTGGCGAATTCCTGAAGCGAATCCCTGAGTTTCTTTGGAGCATCATCGCCTAAGACGGGGTAAACCGCCAGTATGCATGCCCGGGCGTCCCGCAGCAGGACTGGCTGCAGGAAAAAGTTAACGCCCCAAAACGTCATCCCAGCCTGCGCTGGGACGACGGTTATGTCGCTGTGGCTGCCTGCGCATACTGCGCGCGCAGGGCCTTCTTGTCGGGCTTGCCGACGGGCGTCTGCGGAATGGCCTCAACGAACGCCACCGACTTGGGCGCCTGGTAGTTGCCCTTGCGCGCGGCGACAGGGCCGCACAGCTCTTCCTCGCTGGCGCTGGTGCCGGGCTTGAGGACGATCACCGCGTGGACCGCCTCGCCCCACTTCTCGTGCGGCACGCCGATCACCGCGACTTCGGCAACGGCGGGGTGCTCGGCGATCACGTTCTCGATGTCGCGCGGGTAGATGTTGAAGCCGCCCGAGATGATCATGTCCTTGGTGCGGTCGACGATGCGCAGGAAGCCGTCGGGATCGCGCACGGCAACGTCGCCGGTATGCAGCCAGCCGCCCTTGAAAGCTTCGGCGGTCAACTCGGGATCGCGGTAGCCGTCCATCACCAGCGGCCCCTGCACGACGATTTCGCCCGGCTCTCCATCGGGTACCGGATTGCCGTCGCTGTCGTGCAGTTCAAGGCGTATCCAGGGGCTGGGCAGGCCGCAGCTGGCAAGCCGGTTCAGGTCGTTCGGATCATGGTCCGCCTTGCGCATGTAGCTGATCACCATCGGCGCTTCCGCCTGCCCGTAGAACTGCGCGAAGACCGGGCCGATGCGCTCGATCGCTTCCTTGAGCCGCGCCGGGCTGATTGCCGAGGCGCCGTAGAAGATCGTTTCCAGACTGGAGAGGTCGAACTGGTCGAAGCGCGGGTGATCGAGCAGGGCATAGATCATCGTCGGTACCAGCATCATGCAGTTGATGCGGTGCGCCTCGATCATTTCCATGACCTGCACCGGATCGAAGCGCGGCAGGATCAGGAACGTGCCGCCGCGCAGCAGCGCGGGCATGAACATTGCCCCGCCAGCATGCGTCAACGGCGCGCAGGAGAGGATGTTCGGCTGTTCGGGCCATTCCCACACGGCCTGCATGTAGAGCCCGGTGAGGAAGCCTGAGCGCTGGCAGCTCGGGATCGCCTTGGGCTTGCCGGTGGTGCCGCCCGAATAGCCGAGCCGCGTCACGTCGTGGCCATCGACCTGCGGCGGGACCAGCTTTTGCGGCGCGAAGCTCGCGGCGAGTTCATGGATGTCCTGGGCCAGCTCGCTGCGGCCGATGGCCAGAAGGCGGATGCCGGGCACCTCGCGCCGGATTTCGGCGGCGCGGCCTTCGAAGCGTTCGGCATCGAAGAGCATGACCTTCACCCCGGCATCGCCGATCACGTTGAGCTGGTCCGACAGCGCCGAGAGCGGATGGATCGGCACATAGAGCGCGGCGAGCAGCTGCAGCGCATGGGTGATGTGGAGGCACTCGGGAATGTTCGGCGCGATCAGCGAGACGCGGTCGCCGGCTTCCACGCCCACGGCCTGCAGCGCCTGCATGAAGCGGCTGGTTTCGTCGCGCATGTCGTTCACCGAAAGCGTCGGTCCGTCGAGCTGCTTGAGCAGGGGGCGGCTGCCACCGGTGTTGAGTGCATTGGCCAGCACATCGGCATTGAAAAGGGGCCGATGGATCGTATCGGCCGGGCTGGTGGTGGTCATTGCTCAGGTCTCCCCGCTCCCGTACGGAACTAGACAAGTGTCTAGAAACGGATCGCGGGTGGAGTCAATCTTTCCGACGTGCGGGGTCTGTCTGCAGCGGCACTCGGTCTTGGCGGGGAAGGGCGCTCAGCCCTTGTTCGAAGAGCGTGGGGCGATGCCTTCGCGCAGGATCGAGTTGGCGAGTTCGGCCACTTCCTCGGGCGTGGCCTCTTCCGACCAGACGGCATAGCGCAGGCCCAGGAAAACGTTCATGCCCATGATCGCCCAGGCATGGGCCTCGCCCAGCCCTTCGCGCAGTTCGCCGCGGGCCATGCCTTCCTCGAGGCGCTCGTGCATGCGGTGGGCGGTCGTCTCGTAGTGATGGCGGAAGCTGTCCGGATCGACGAATTCGCACTCGTCGATGATGCGGTAGATTTCCTTGTGCTCGCGCGCGAAGCGCAGAAAGGCGGTCAGCGCCGCGCGTTCGGTGTCCAGTGCGGGCGCTTCGTGCTGCAGGGCATCGCGCGCGGCCTCGCGGACCTTGCCGCTGAGATCGTCCACCAGCGCGCGGAAGATCTCGTCCTTCGAATCGAAGTAGGTATAGAAACTGCCCAGCGCCGTGCCGGCGCGGCGGGTGATCCCGGTGATCGACGCTTCGTGAAAACCCTTTTCCCCGAATTCGATAGCGGCTGCGTCGAGCAGTTTACGGAGGGTCCTGCGCCCCCGTTCGGTGCGCGGCGCCTTGCTGGGCGGGGTCGGTTCGCTCGCGTCTGCTGTGGTCACAAAGCCACAGCTATACGCAGATTGACGGCATGGCAAACATTCAAAGTTGAAACATGGTTCAACTATCAATATGAGGGGCGTCAACGAATAAGGTTCATTGGGAGTCTGAGTGATGCGTAAGGCGCGTATTTTCGCGATTGGTACGAGTGTGCTGGCCATGGCCGGCGGTCTGGCGGTCCCGGCCATGGCGCAGGATGCGCCGCCTGCAGCCGAAGCGCCGCAGGAAGGTGGCGAGATCATCGTGACCGCGCGCCGCCGCGAAGAGCGGCTGGTCGACGTGCCGATCGCCGTCACCACCTTCAGCGGCGACCAGCTTGCCAAGTCGGGCGCGATCGACGTGACCGAAATCGCCCAGACCACGCCCAACGTGACGCTCGAGCCCTCGCGCGGCACCAACTCGACGCTCTCAGCCTTCATCCGCGGCATCGGTCAGCAGGATCCGGTTTCGGGCTTCGAGCAGGGCGTCGGCATCTATCTCGACGACGTCTATCTCAACCGCCCGCAGGCGGCGGTGCTCGACATCTACGACGTCCAGCGCATCGAAGTGCTGCGCGGTCCGCAGGGCACGCTCTACGGCCGCAACACCATCGGCGGCGCGGTGAAGTACGTGACCAAGCCGCTTTCGGACGAGCCCTACCTCAAGGTCCGCGCGACCTACGGCACCTATGACCAGGCCGATGCCGTCGTGACGGCCTCGGCGCCGATCAGCGACCTCGTGCGCGTCGGCGGCTCGGTGGCGCGCCTCTCGCGCGGCGGGTTCGGCAAGAACCTCACGACCGGTGAGGACAACTACAACAAGGACATCTGGGCCGCGCGCGGCACCTTCGAACTGGGTGGCCATGGCGAGCCAGTCCTGATCCGCATCTCGGGCGACTATACCAAGGACAATTCCAATGCCCGCGGCGGCCACCGCCTGATTCCGGGCTACACCTCGGGCACGCCGGTGCTGGACGACGTTTACGACACGCGAGGCGGCCTGATCGATCCGGAGCAGTACGTCGAGGCCTATGGCTTCTCTATCAACGCCACCGCTGAACTGAGCGATGCGGTAACGCTCCGCTCGATCAGTGCATGGCGCAAGGACGATTCCGCCTCGCCGATCGACTTCGACGCGCTCCCCGCCGTCGACCTCGACGTGCCGGCCTATTACCGCAACGAGCAGACGAGCCAGGAATTCCAGCTGCTCTACGACGACGGCGGCATGTTCCAGGGCATGATCGGAGCGTACTACCTGTCGGCCAAGGCCGACACGCAGTTCGACGTGCGTCTGTTCACGACCTTCCCGGGCTTCACCGCCTTCACCCAGGCCGATGTCGATACCGAGACCTTCGCGATCTTCAGTGACGTCACGCTCGATTTCACCGACCAGATCAGCCTCGCGCTGGGCGGCCGCTATACCTGGGACGAGCGCAAGGCGAACATTCTGCGCCAGAACTACCTCGGCGGCGGTTCGCCGGTCTTCGGCGGCCTCGGCGTTCCCTTCGGCGCGCCGAGCACCGACTTCTCGGGCAAGGCGACCTTCAAGAAGTTCACCCCGCGCGCCTCGCTCAGCTACAAGCCGACGCCGGATCACAACATCTACGCCAGCTTCTCGCAGGGCTTCAAGGGCGGCGGCTTCGACCCGCGCGGCGTCGGCGTCAATGCGCCGGACCTTAACGGCGATGGTATCCGGCAGGACAGCGAAGTGGCGGATTACCTCAGCTTCCGTCCGGAATCGGTCGACAGCTACGAGATCGGCTACAAGGGCAACCTGTTCAACGGCGGGCTCTACGTTGCCGTGGCGGCCTTCCACATGGACTACAACGACGTGCAGATCCCCGGTTCGCAGGGCTGCACCGTCGATGGCATTGCGACGTTCTGCGGCGTCATCACCAATGCCGGCAAGGCCAAGATCGACGGTGTCGAGCTCGAGACCAATGCCCGCATTGCACGCGATCTTGCGGCGATGGGTGACCGCCTGAGCTTCACCGGCTCGCTCGGCTACATCAATGCGCGCTACAAGGAATACATCACCAACTCGGCGACCGGCCCGGTCGATGTGGCCGACCAGCGCGAGATACAGAACACGCCGAAGTGGACCGGTAGCGCGACGCTCGCTTACGAAACACCGGTGGGCGACGGTGACCTCTCGTTCAGCTCGACGGTGTCCTACCGCTCGAAGACCTACCAGTTCGAGGTGCCCAATCCCTACATCGATCAGAAGGGCTATGCGCTCGTCGATGCGAGCCTGGTCTACACTGCACCGGGCGGCCTCTGGAGCCTGGGCGTCCACGGCAAGAACCTGTTCGACAAGCAGTACAAGACCTCGGGCTACTCGTTCGTCGCGCCCGACGGTGCCGGCGGCCTCGTCCCGACGCTGGGAACCGAAGGCACGCTGACGGCCTTCTACGGCAATCCGCGCCAGGTCTTCGTGACCGCGACGCTGGAACTCTGAGCCGGAGCGATCCGGTTCCGACTGGCGGGCTTCCCATTCCCTGACACCCCCAGGGAAGCCCGCCAGCCGTTCACGCCTGAAAAGGAATTCATGGTCATGGAATACCGCGACCATCGCTATCGCAGCGCCTGCGGGCGGCTCGAGCTGGCCGCGCGCGACTATCCGGCCGCCGATCCCGCCGCGCCGGTGCTGCTGATGATGCACGGCCTCACGCGCAACAACGCCGACTTCGAACCGCTCGCGGCGCATCTGGCCGGGCGCTACCGGCTGATCGTGCCCGACCAGCGCGGGCGCGGCCTGTCCGAGTGGGACCCCGATCCCGCGCAGTACCGGCCCGACGTCTATGCGCAGGACATGCTGGCCCTGCTCGACGGCCTCGGTATCGAGCGCGCCGGGTGGATCGGCACCTCGATGGGCGGGCTCATGGCCATGGTGATGAACGCGCTGCGGCCCGGCATGACGCAGGGCGTGGTGTTCAACGATGTCGGTCCGGTCCTCGATCCGGCCGGGATCGCCCGCATTCAGGGCTATGTCGGCCCGTCCGGGACGATGGCCAACTGGACCGAGGCGGCCGCCCGCTGCCGCGCGGTCAACGCACCGGCCTTTCCCGACTTCGGCGGAGCGGACTGGCTCGCCTTCGCGCAGCGCACCTGCCACGAGCAGGACGACGGCAGCGTCGTCTTCGCCTACGATCCGGCGATCTCGGAAAGCATTGCGGGCGACGATCCGCAGACCGTGCCACCCGACCTCTGGCCGCTGTGGGACCTGCTCGATGCGGTGCCGGTGCTCGTCGTGCGCGGGGAACTGTCGGACCTGCTCAGCCGCGAAACCGAACGCGAGATGGCGCAGCGGCACTCCGGGCCCTATGCCAGTGTCGAAGTGCCGCGTGTCGGCCACGCTCCCATTCTCGACGAGCCGGTGGCGCTCGCCGCGATCGAGGCGTTCTGCAAGGACCATGTGACCTGAGATGAACACGACGAAACGGGCAGGGGGCACAAGTCCCAATCTGGTTCTGGCGATGCTGCTGCTCGTCTATGTGTTCAACTTCGTCGACCGGCAGATCCTTGCGATCCTCGCGGCGCCGATCCAGGCCGATCTTGGCCTGAACGATGCGCAGATGGGGATGCTCGGCGGTCTGGCCTTCGCCATTCTCTATTCGACGCTCGGGGTTCCGCTGGCGTCGCTGGCGGACCGGACCAGCCGGTCGTGGGTCATCACCGGATCGCTGGTGGTTTGGAGCCTGTTCACGGCTGTTTGCGGATTGGCGCAAGGCTTCTGGCACATCTTCCTCGCCCGGCTGGGCGTGGGCGTGGGTGAAGCGGGGGGCGTTGCGCCCTCCTATGCCGTGATCGGCGATCACTTCCCCAGCCACCGCCGCGCCTTTGCGTTGTCCGTATATTCGCTCGGCATCCCGCTCGGCTCCGCGCTGGGCGTGCTGGCTGGCGGATATGTCGCGGCGCGGGTGGACTGGCGCGCGGCCTTCATCGTCGTGGGCTTCGCCGGGCTGCTGATCGCGCCGCTGTTCCGCATGGTCGTGCGCGACAAGCCCAAGCCTGCCGCCGGGGAGGCCGTGGTGCCGTCGGTCCGGCTTGGAGCCGTGGCGGCAGTGCTGGCGCGCAAGAAAGCGTTCTGGTTGCTCAGCTTCGGCGCGGCGTCGAGTTCGATGCTCGGCTATGGCCTGGCCTTCTGGCTGCCGAGCCTGTTGCAGCGCAGCTTTGGCCTCGACCTTGTGCATACCTCGTGGTTCATCGGCGCGGTGCTGCTGCTCGGCGGGACCGTGGGGGTGCTTTCCGGCGGGGCTTTGGCCGACAAGCTCGGCAGTGGCGACCGGGCTTTCTACGGCTGGGTTCCGGCCACGGCCTTCATCGTCGCGGTGCCGCTCTTTGCGGGCGGTATCTGGACTTCCAGCGTGCTATTCGCCTTCCTGCTGTTCCTCCTGCCGCAGGCGCTCGCCTATGTCTGGCTCGGCCCGGTGACGAGCGCGGTGCAGCATCTGGTCGATCCGCCCGCGCGCGCGACGGCTTCGGCGCTATTCCTGCTCATCAACAACCTGATCGGTCTTGGCGGCGGCATCTATGCGCTTGGCGCGTTCTCGACCGCGCTGACGCCGCTCTACGGCAACGAGGCGCTGCGCTATTCGATGCTGTGGTCGCTCGGCCTCTATCTGATTGCCGCCGTGCTGATGGCGCTGGCCGGGCCTGCCTTGCGGCGCGAGTGGGTGGCCGAGGGTTGATCGCTGCGTTACAACCGCGTGAGACCTAACGAGAGGACACGCGATGAAGCTGCTCAGGTGGGCGGTCGGCGGTGCTTCCGCCTACGTCATCTACAAGTATTCGATCGGCCGTAAGGCCAAGGGCGAGGATGTCTTTCCGACGCCGGAAAAGGCTGTTGGCGAACCGGCCCCCGTCAGCAAACCCGCGCCGGAAAAGACGGCACCTGCACAGCCCGCAGCGGAGAAACCGGCCGTTAAAAAGCCGCCGGCGAAGAAACCCGCAGCCAGAAAGGCGGCCGCCCGCAAGACACCGGCGCAAAAGCCTGCCGCAGCGAAGACGACGACGGCCTCCACGGCTTCGGGCGAGACCGCCAAGCCCAAGCGCCCGGCGCGTACCAAGCCCGAGCCGCAGTAAGCCCGGCCTGCCGTTACCCGTGCGACGGCACGGGATCTCCGATCGCGCGCAGCGGCTTGCCGGCGCTTTCTTCGGTGTAGCGCAGCGCCAGCAGGCCGACGAGGCAGCTTGCCATCATCACGTAGGCGGGCATCAGCGCATTGCCGGTCTCGTCGATCAGCCACGAATTGAGTGCGGGCGCGGTGCCGCCGAACAGCGAGGTCGAGACGTTGTAAGCCACTGCAAAGCCGGCAAAGCGCACCGGTGTCGGGAAGAAGGCCGGGAACGTCGCGGATATCGTCGCGAGCTGCGGCACGTAGAGCAGGCCGAGAATGACGAAACCGATCACCGCGCTGGTCATGCCGGTGCCGATGAACATGTAGAGCGGGATCGCCCCGATCAGCAGCCCGATCAGCGAGACGCGCCACAGCGGCTTGCGGCCCACCCGGTCGGACAGGGCGCCGGCGAAAGGCAGCAGCACCATCATGAACAGCATGCCCGCGATGGGCACCATCAGCGAGGCATCGGTCGACAGGCCGAGGCGCCGTTCGAGGTACGTCGGCATGTAGCTGAGTAGCGTGTAGTTCACGACGTTGAGCGCGACCACGAGCCCGCCCATCGCCAGAAGCGGCGTGCGGTAGCGCGTCAGCAGGTGGCGGAATTCGACCTTGGCGGAGGGCTCTTCGCTGTGCTTTTCCTCGACTTCGCGGAAAAGCGGCGTCTCGGCCATGCGCGAACGCAGATAGACACCCACGAAACCGAGCGGACCCGCCAGCAGGAACGGCAGGCGCCATGCCCATGCCTGCATCGTGTCGTCACCCAGCAGCAGCGAGAAGCCAAGCATCAGCAGCGCGCCGCCGCAAAAGCCGGCCAGCGTGCCCACTTCAAGGAAGCTACCGTAGAAACCGCGCCGTTTGTCGGGTGCATATTCGGCCATGAAGATCGCCGCGCCGCCATATTCGCCGCCGGTCGAGAAGCCCTGGACCATGCGCAGGATCACCAGCAGCAGCGGCGCCCAGAAGCCGATGGTGTCGTAGGAGGGGATCAGACCGACCCCCACGGTGGCGGCAGCCATCATCACGATGGTGATGCCGAGCACCGCCTTGCGGCCGTAACGGTCTCCCAGCGGTCCCCAGAAGAACCCGCCGAGCGGGCGGACGAGAAACGATATCGCGAAGGTGGCCAGCGCGAAGAGCGTCGCCTCTGCGGCTTCGCCCGGGAACAGCGCGGCCGAGATATAGGTCACGCCATAGGCATAGATGCCGTAGTCGAACCACTCGGTGGCGTTGCCTATGGCCGATGCGGCAATGGCGCGGTGCAGGACCGCCGGCGGGGTCTCTTCGGGATGGCCGCTGCGGATGTCGGCGCCGTAGTCGTGATGGTGATCGTGGTGGCCATCGGTGGTCACGTGGAATTCCCTTCTAGGTCGGACGCTTCGTCCGGCGCCACCGGGTCAAGTGAGGCGGACATGGGGGTCGTGCGCGGCAGGATGACGTAGTCTTCCTGCTGGTGCGCCGGGACCGGCTTGGACTGGGTCTGGCGCCAGAGGCCGAAGGCCAGCGCGACGCCCGCGCATAGCGCGATGAACACGAACAGGCCCATGGCGCCGCCGATCGCCATGGCAAATGCGCCGGTCGACGGGCCGGCGGCCGCGCCGAGCGAATAGAGCATGACGAGGCCGCCGCTCGCCGCGACGCGTTGCTCGGGCTGAAGGTGGTCGTTGGTATGGGCGACGCACAGCGGGTAGAGCGCGAAGCTCAGCCCGCCGAAAAGGAAACCGAGCGTCATCAGGATCACGCCGGGGGTGCCAAGCAGGGCCATGGCGATAGCGGCCGCGAAGGTGCCGCCGAAACTGAATACGATGACCTTGCGTCGATCCAGCTTGTCGGAGAGCCGCCCGAGCGGCCATTGCAGCGCAACGCCGCCGAGGATGACCATACTCATGAACAGTGCAGTCGCGGACAGGTTCATGCCCAGACGGCGGGCATAGACCGCGCCGAGCGCGTAGAAGGCACCGAGCATAACGCCGGTGAGACAGGCGCCGACAATGCCGAGGGGTGAGACCCTGTAGAGTTCGCGGAACGGCACCGAACCGCCTTCGTCGGGCAGCGGGGCGATAATCCGGGTGAGGACGATGGGGATAGAGGCGAGCGTGATCAGGATCGAGGCGATGAGCAGCGGCAGCGCCGGGTTCGTCTCGCCCAGTCCCAGCAGGAACTGGCCTACCGCCTGTCCGCCATAGAGCGCGATCATGTATCCGGCGATCACCGAGCCGCGCGTTTGCGCTTCGGCCCGCTCGTTGAGCCAGCTTTCCAGACAGATGTAGACGCCCGCAAGGCAGAAGCCGTCGGTGAAACGCAGGACGCCCCAGAGGACGGGGTTGCGGTACACCGCATAGACGAGCGTGGAGGCGCTGATGACCGCGACGAAAGCGGCAAAGGCGCGGATATGTCCGACGCGCCGTATCAGGGCCGGTACCCGCAGCGCGCCGATGACGAGCCCGGCGAAGTAGGCAGTCCCGACCAGACCGATCACCATCGCGCTGCTTCCGGCTCGCTCCAGCCGGACACTGACGAGGGTGTTCATGAAGCCCCCCCCGGCCATCAGCATGAAGATGGCGATCAGGAGGCTGCGGACGGGAAGGATGGCCTGTAGCATGGTGGGCAAACGTAAAGACAGAAGGCCCGGGCGCAAAGAGCGGCGCCCGGGCTTTCTTCCACAATCGTTCTATCAGGCTGCGGCGCGGCCCGGCTGGTCGGCATCCTCGACAAGCGCTTCGTGCAGGGCGCGGACGGCGGGATTGAAATCCTCGGTGCCGACGATGAACTGCACATCCACGTTGCGGATCTGATGCTGCATCGCGATCATGTCGATCCCGGCGTCGGCGAGCGCCGTGAGGGCGCGGGGCACGAGGCCGGGCGCGGACAGATCGCTGCCGATCACCGAAACCATCGCCACCGGCTGGGTCGAGACCGCAGCGCCCGGATAGGCCGCTTCGAGGTCCGCCACGATCCGCGACACCTGCGCCTTGCCGGTACCGCTCAGATAGTGGGTGATGGTGTTGGCGTTCGAGCTCTTGCTGACGATCCAGGCGCGGTGCTTGGTGAGCACCTCGAGGATCTTGGCGTCGTAGCCCTTCTCGCCGACCATGTCCTGTTCGAAGAACTGCAGTGCCTGCACCGCACCGAGCCCGGTGACGATCTCGACGCGGGGCTTGTCAGAAGCGTAGTCGCCGCAGATCAGCGTGCCTTCGTCGTGACGGTCGAAGGTGTTGCGCACGCGCAGCGGAATGCCCGACTGGCGCAGGCCGCGACCGGCGCGCGGGTGGATCGCTTCCATCCCCAGATTGGCGAGCTGATCCGCCACATCGTAGTTGGTGCGGCCGATCTTGCTGGCCTTGTCCTCACCCACGACGCGCGGATCGGCGCTCGAAAGGTGGAACTCCTTGTGGATAATCGCTTCCTTGGCTTCGGTAACGACGGCGATGCGCGAGAAAGTCATTTCCGAATAGCCGCGGGCATATCGGCGCACCATGCCGCCTTCGCAGCCGGCATAGCCGGTGACGATCGGCATCTGCGTGGCAAGATCGATCTTGCCGAGCGCGTCGCTGATGCGGTCGTCGAGGCTGACGAGGTCTTCGTGGTTCCACACGGTGAGGTCGACGAAGACGGCGTTGACGCCGCGGTCACGCAGCAGCAGCGCGGTCGAATGCGCCGAGTGCGCTTCGCCCAGGCCGGCGAGCATTTCGCGCACAGTGATCATCTGCTCCTTGAGACAGAAGCGGCCGTGGCGGCGCAGGCGATCGAGGTCGTCGAGGCAGGTCTCCAGCGCCTGGACGCGGTCATCGACGAAGCGGTTGGCCTCCTCGAGGCTTTCGCTGCGCACGAACATCTGGCCGTTGCGCTCGCGCATGGCTTTGCGGACAGTCTCTAGCGCTCCGCGCCAGGCGCCGGGCGTCTCGTTACCCTCGAAATGGGCATAGACGCCAGCATCGCCCGACTTCTTGTGCTCGAGCAGAAGGTCGGTCATCCCGGCATAGGCCGAGACGACGAAGATGCGGTTGTAGAGATCGGCGCCTTCGCGGCCGGCGATCAGGACGTTGTCGAAAACGGTCGACGTTGCGGCCATCGACGTGCCGCCGATCTTTTCAACTGAATGATTACCGGTCATGCGGGTACTCCTTCGCCTCGCAGATTGCCCCTCACGGGCTTGATCGGCTCCACCTCGCGCGCGGCGATAAAGTCGGGGCGGGGCTTGGAGGCGGCAAACGGGGCCACCAGCCTGTTGCTAACGGCGTTGAACACGAAGAATGCGTTCGAGCGCGGGAACGGCGTGATGTTGCCGTTCGAGCCGTGCATGGTGTTGCAGTCGAACAGCAGCACCGTGCCGGGCTTGCCTAGCGGCGCGTAAATGCCGTGCTTGTGGGCAAGCTCGGCCAGGCTCTGTTCGTCGGGAACGCCGAATTGCTGCTTGCGCAGCGATTGCTTGTAGTGATCATCGGGCGTTTCGCCGATGCACGAGACAAACACGCGCTGCGAGCCGGGAATGAGCATCAACGGCCCATTGTCCGGCGTGTTCTCGGCCAGCAGCACCGACATCGACAGCGCACGCATGCGCGGCATACCGTCTTCGGCGTGCCAGGTCTCGAAGTCGGAGTGCCAGTAGAATTCCTTGCCCTGGAAGCCCGGCTTGTAGTTCAGCCGCGACTGGTGAAGGTATACTTGATCGTCGAGCAGATAGCTCGCCACGCCGGCAAGGCGTTCATCGGCGGCCAGGCGAGCCATCAGCCTGCTCTGGCCATGGATCTCGAAAATCGAACGGACTTCCCGGCTGCCGGGTTCGGCAACGACGGTTTCGTCCTTAAGACCGGTCGGGTCGGACAGCAGGTGGCCGGTTTCGGCCTGCAGCAGCTTCATCTCGTCCTCGGAGAACAGATTCTCCATCACGAGGAAGCCGTAGCGGTCGAACTGATCGATCTGGCTAGCGGTAAGCGGCGCGCCCGGTTTCCAGGCACGACGCGCGACAGGTTCCGCACGGGCGAGCAGGTGAGGCTCGCCCATGGTTCGGGTCGGATAGAGATCTTGCACATCTACCCCCTTTTTATTTTGGATTTTATTCGGAAAGTGCGGGTTCGCGTTCTTCGCTGGTGTCGGCCGGATAGGCGCCCGATTCATCATGGACTTCGCGGCCGGTCACCGGCGGATTGAACACGCAGGCGCACAGGATTTCATTTTCAACGCGCACGATGTGCTTGTCGTGGTTGTTGAGCGCATACATCACGCCCGGCTTGAGCTCGTGCGTCTCGCCGGTGCCCAGGTCCTCGATGGTGCCTTTGCCCTTGAGGATCAGCACGGATTCGAGGTGGTTCTGGTAGTGCATGTGCAGTTCCGCGCCCGTGTAGAGCGTGGTGACGTGGAACGAGAAGCCCATGCCGTCATCCTTGAGCAGCAGGCGTGCGCTTTCCCAGCCGTCGGACTTGATGTTCTTGTCCCCGTTCTGTCGGATTTCCTTGAGTTTGCGAACAATCATTTTCGGTATTTCCTTGTATCGTGTGCGGGAAGATCGAAGCTCAGGCCGCGAGGCCGAGCTTGCGATCCGTCTTGCTGCCGGTCACGTCAGAAGCATCGACGGGCGCGATCGTTTCGGCGATCGCCTCCTCGAGAATGTCCAGGCCGGCATTGAACGTTTCATCGTCGATCACGAGCGGGGCGAGGACCTTGACGATCTCGCCGTGTGCGCCGCTGGTCTCGATGATCAGGCCTTCGTCGAAGCAGGCGCCGGTGATCTTGTCGGCGATCTCGCCGGTCTCGACGTTGATGCCGCGCATCATGCCGCGACCGCGCGTGGAGAGGCCGTGGCGCTTGGCCATCTTGTCGAGACGCTGCTCAAGAATGCGTCCGCGACGGGCAACGTCCTCGGCGAACTTGGGATCGGCCCAGAACTCGCGCAGGGCAGCCGTGGCGGTCACGAACGCGTGGTTGTTGCCGCGGAAGGTGCCGTTGTGCTCACCCGGCGACCACACGTCGAGATCGGGGCTGAACAGGGTCAGCGCGAAAGGCAGGCCCATACCCGAAAGAGACTTGGCCAGCGTGACGATATCGGGCTTGAAACCCATGTCCTCGAAGCTGAAGAAGCCGCCGGTGCGGCCGCAGCCGGCCTGGATGTCGTCGACGATCATTAGCGCGCCCTGCTTCTTGGCGAGCGCGGCGATCTTGCGCAGCCACTCGGGCGATGCGGCGTTGAGACCGCCTTCACCCTGAACCGTTTCGACCAGGAAGGCCGCCGGGGCATCGAGGCCGCTGGAGGGATCTTCAAGGCGCTGTTCGAGCAGGTCCGCAGTATCCACGTCCGCCCCGTAGTAGCCGTCGTAGGGCTCGTGGCTGACGTGGCTCAGGGGAACGCCGGCACCGCCGCGCTTGCCGGCGTTACCGGTGCAGGCGAGGGCGCCCAGGGTCATGCCGTGGAAGCCGTTGGTGAAAGCGATAACCGTCTCGCGGCCGGTTACCTTGCGGGCCAGCTTGATCGCGGCTTCGACGGCGTTGGTGCCGGTCGGGCCAGTGAACATCGCGCGATAGTCGAGGCCGCGCGGCTTGAGGATCACGTCCTCGAACGTCGTGAGGAACTTGGCCTTGGCATCGGTGTAGAGATCGAGCGCGTGGGTCACGCCGTCGCTGGCGATGTAGTCCATCAGCGCCTGCTTCAGCGCGGGATGGTTGTGACCGTAGTTGAGCGAGGAGCAGCCCGACAGGAAGTCGAGATAGCGGCTGCCATCATTGGCATGCATCCAGACGCCCTGCGCCTTGTTGAACTGGCGGGGCATCGAACGCGAATAGCTGCGGACGCCGGATTCGCGGCGTTCGTAAATCTTGGTGTCGGGCGTCTTGGCGCTTGGCTTGGGAGTGATGGTCATGTCGGATGTTTCCCTGTTCAATTGGACGGAGCGGTGGGCAGCGGAGAAATGCTTGCCTGCCATTCCGTGTCGTGCGCACCGGCGAAGTGCGCGTCGCGCTTGAAGCGCTCGGATCTTGTAAGTTCGGCATCATGGCGCCGGGCGAAAGCCGTGAAGAGGCCCCAGGATGCGGGGTTCTCTTCCGTGATCGTGGTCGTCAGCGTAGTGGCGCCGCGCACTGCGGGGCGGCTCAGCAGCTCATCGAGCATGCGACCGCCAAGGCCTATGCCGCGCGCCGAACTGTCGACGGCGACCTGCCAGACGAAAATGCGTTCAGGATGCGAAGGCGGGCGATAGCCCGAAATCCAGCCGACGATGCGGCCATCCTTTTCGGCCACAATGCAGGTGTCGGCGAAGTCGCTGCATTGCAGAAGATTGCAATACGCGGAGTTGGGATCGAGCGGCGGGCAGGCCGCGATCAGGGCCGTGATGGCGGGACCATCCTCGGCGACAGGACTGCGCATGGTGAGACCTGCGCAGTCGGTCGTTCGTTTAGGGCTCTCAGTTTCGTTCTGAGCGCTTGATTCGCTCGCTTCCGAATTAAAAATTGCTTTATCCTCCGAAGCACATTGTATGTGCTTGGCTACTGTTCGTCCGTGTTCGGTGTGGCGCATGTAATAGTAATATCCTGCATTTTTGCAACCGCGAACGCCGGGAATGGTTCCCGGAGTCCAGCCGGCGCACGTATATTTCTTCGAAGGTGAAAGTATCTCTTCTCTTGGCGGCAGCCTGCGGGAAAGCTAGCGTTCGGGCATGGACGCCGACCTCACTTCAGCCGCCCTGCTGGCTCTGAGAAAAATTCTTTTGGCCGCCGAGATCGAGACCCGCAAAATGACGGCTTCGATCGGCCTGGCGCCGTCGCAGGTGCTGATCCTGCGTCAGATCGCCAGTCGCGACGAGGTAACGCCAAGCGCGCTGGCTTCCGCCGTTTGGCTCGGGCAGGCGACGATCACCAACATCGTCGATCGGCTTGTTTCCGGGGGACTCGTGACCCGCAGCCGCAGCGAGCACGACAAGCGTCAGGTGATTCTGCGGATAACCGA
This sequence comes from Novosphingobium indicum, assembly GCF_014645195.1. Lineage (GTDB taxonomy): Bacteria > Pseudomonadota > Alphaproteobacteria > Sphingomonadales > Sphingomonadaceae > Novosphingobium > Novosphingobium indicum. The sequence goes on from NZ_BMLK01000010.1 coordinate 30,567, forward strand.
GGCCGGGCGTGAAAAGCTCAAGACTTCACCGCTGCCGCTGCAACTGCGCATCAGCGAGGCTTTCAGCGAGCTGCCGACCTGGGAACAGGCGATGATCCTTGCCAGCCTCGAACGGCTGGGCTCGCTGCTCGATGGCGACGATGCGGCAGGCAGTCCGCCGAAGTAGGCGGGAGGCGCCTGCCGCAGGCGCAGGCCGTCAGCGGCGCACGGCGTTCACCAGCATTTCCGGTACCGAGGGGTCCTCGATGGTCGCGGGCGTATCGAACTGCTCGCCGTTGACGATCTTGCGCAGCAGATTGCGCAGGATCTTGCCCGAGCGGGTCTTGGGAAGCTGGGGTACGGTGTAGACCGTTCGCAGTGCCGCCACCGGGCCCAGGTCAGCCCGCACCGCCGCGATCACGCGCGAGGCCAGGGTGTCGTCGTTCTCCGCGCCCGCGCGCGGGACTACAAAGCCGATAGGGATCATCCCCTTGATGGCATCGTCGGCGCCGATGACCGCGCATTCGGCCACGCCGTCTTCCTGCGCGACGATCTGTTCCATCTGGCCGGTCGAGAGGCGGTGGCCGGCGACATTGATGATGTCGTCGGTGCGCCCCATGATGTGCAGGAAGCCTTCGTCGTCGAAATGGCCCGCATCGCCCGTCTCGTAGTAGCCCGGGAACCCGGCGAAGTTCTTCTCGTAGCCCGCCTTGTTTTTCCACAGCGTGCGGAAGGCGCCCGGCGGCAGCGGCGAGCGGATCGCGACCGAGCCGCTCCGGCCCTGCGGGACCGGCTTGCCGTCCTCGCCGAGGATCGCGAAGGCGTATCCCGGAACCGGGAAGCCGGCGCTGCCGCGCTTGCGGCGCAGATCGCCCAGCGCGACGCAGCTGGCGATGGCGGGCCAGCCGAGTTCGGTCTGCCACCAGTGGTCGATTACCGGCAGCCCGGACTTGTCTTCCAGCCAGCCGATGGTGTCGGGATCGGCGCGTTCGCCGGCCAGGAAGATAGCCTGGCACTGGCCGGTGCCGATTTCGCTCAGGAACTTCGCGTCCGGGTCTTCCTTGCGCACGGCGCGGATCGCGGTGGGGGCGGTGAAGAACGCCTTGACGCCATGACGGTCTATGGTGCGCCAGAAGGTGCCGGGATCGGGCGTGCCGACCGGCTTGCCTTCGAACAGCACCGTGGTCGCACCGACCAGCAGCGGGGCGTAGACGATGTAGCTGTGCCCCACGACCCAGCCCACGTCAGAAGCAGCCCAGAATACGTCGCCGGCGCCGATGCCGTAGATATTGGCCATCGACCAGGCGAGCGCGGTGGCATGGCCGCCGTTGTCACGCACGACGCCCTTGGGGGTGCCGGTCGTGCCCGAGGTGTAGAGAATGTAGAGCGGATCGTCGGACGCGACCGGCACGCACGGGGGAATCGCGTCCGCAGCCGTCTTTTCGCGCAGTTCCATCCAGTCGAGGTCGCGGGGCGCGGCAAGCTCTGCGGTCACCTGTTCGCGCTGGAACAGCACGACATGGTCCACCGCATGCCTGGCGAGACGCAGCGCTTCGTCGACCATCGGCTTGTAGAGGATCACCTTGGAGCCCTCGATGCCGCAGGAAGTCGTGAGCAGCACTTTGGGCGTGGCATCGTCGATGCGCTTGGCCAGTTCGTGCGGCGCGAAGCCGCCGAACACCACCGAGTGGATCGCGCCCAGCCGCGCGCAGGCGAGCATCGCGAAGACCGTCTGCGGGACCATCGGCATGTAGATCACCACGCGGTCGCCCTTGTTGACACCGAGCGAGGCGAGCATTGCGGCGACGCGGCCCACTTCCTCCAGCAATTCCCTGTAGGAGAAGGTCGCGATCGTGCCGGTGACCGGGCTGTCGTAGATCAGCGCCGCCGCATCGCCGCGCCCGGCCGCGACATGGCGGTCCACCGCGTTGTGGCAGGTGTTGAGCTGGCCGCCGGGAAACCAGCCGTCCGCCTCGTTCCAGCCCGCCTCGGGTGCCACAGCCCAGTCCAGCGCCTTCGCGGCGTCCAGCCAGAACCCCTGCGGATCGTCGATGCTGGCCTTCCAGGCTGCAGTGTAAGCCTCGCTCATGCCGCTCTCCGTATGCAAATGTCGCTTAGCGCAGGGTCTTCGAAAGCAGGACCAGCGTGCGGTCGTCCTCGAACGGTTCGGGCGTGAAGCCCTTTTCGCGTTCGAGTTCGATGGCGGCGTGGTTGTCGCGGCTCTCGATCGAGATCACGCGGCGCACGCCGCGCTCCTGCGCCTCGCGGGCGAGGAAGTCGAGCAGGGCCCAGCCCACGCCCTTGCCCTTGTAGTTACTGCGGATCGAAACCGCGATTTCACCGGTATCGAGACCGGCATCGCAGGCCAGCAGCGCCGAGGCGACGAGTTCGCCGGTGGCATCGTCGAAGGCGAGGAAGCTCTCCGACCGGAAGTGGTCTGCATGCAGCAGTGGATCGAGCTGTTCGTGGCTCACGTGCTCGCTGGCGGCGAGGAAACGGAAGCGTCGGTCCTCGTCGCTGACGGCATCGAAGAAGGAGCCCAGAACGCCTTCGTCGCCCTCGGCGGCGGGGCGAACGGAAAGGCTGAGGCCGGTGCGGGTGGAAAGCTGTGATATCTTTGTCATGATGTCTCCGTCGGCTGGACCAGAAAAGGACGCCGCGCCTTGATCGGGGGCAATTTGCTCCCCGGGGGCGCGGCGCCGATGGACAATCAGGCGTCGATATTTCTCCTGAATGTCTCGGGGAGGAAGAGCAGGCCGATCACCACCGTGGCCGCCGCGACCACGACCGGGTACCAGAGGCCGTAGTAGATATCGCCCGTGGCAGCGACCATGGCGAAGGCGGTCGTCGGCAGGAAGCCGCCGAACCAGCCGTTGCCGAGGTGGTAGGGCAGCGACATCGAGGTGTAACGGATGTTCGTCGGGAACAGTTCCACCAGCATGGCGGCGATCGGGCCGTAGACCATGGTGACCAGGATAACGAGATAGAACAGGATCGCGACGACCGTGACCTTGTCCATCCGGTCGGGATCGGCGGTGGCGGGATAGCCGGCATCGGCCAGCGCGCCCTTGATGCTCTCCTGATAGGCAGCGATGGCTGCGGCGCGATCCGCACCGGTCACTTGGGCCGGGTTGGGCGCGGTCAGCGTCTGCCCGCCGATGGCGACCGAGGCGATCGTGCCCGGAGCGGCAGCCCGATTGGTGTAGTTTATGCCGCTCTTGGCGAGGAAGGCCTTGGCAATGTCGCAGCTCGATGCGTCGAACTTGTTCTTGCCGATCGGGTCGAACTGGAACGAACATTCCGCATCGTTCGCGGTCACGACCACCGGGGCATTGGCCGTCGCTGCGGCAAGGGCCGGGTTGGCGGCGTTGGACAGGGTGTGGAAGGCCGGGAAGTAGGTCAGCGATGCCAGCGCGCAGCCGCCGAGGATCAGGTACTTGCGGCCGATCTTGTCGGACAGCCAGCCGAAGAACACGAAGAACGGCGTGCCGAGGGCCAGGGCGATGGCGATGAGGTAGTTGCTCGTCGCGCCGTCCACCTTGAGGATCTTTTCAAGGTAGAACATCGCGTAGAACTGGCCGGTGTACCAGACCACCGCCTGGCCGGCGACGGCGCCGAACAGCGCGATCAGCACGAACTTGAGGTTGCCCCACTTGCCGAAGGAATCCTTGATCGGCGACTTGGAGGTCGTGCCCTCGTCCTTCATCTTCTGATAGACGGGGCTCTCGTTGAGCTGCATGCGGATCCACATCGAGACGCCCAGCAGCACCGCCGAAAGCAGGAACGGCACGCGCCAGCCCCAGCCGGAGAAGGTGTCCTCGCCCATGCCGGTGCGCACGCCCAGCACCACGAGCAGCGCGGCGAAGAGGCCGAAGGTCGCGGTGATCTGGATGAAGCTGGTGTAGAGGCCGCGCCGGTTGTTCGGTGCGTGCTCGGCAACGTAAGTGGCCGCGCCGCCGTATTCTCCGCCGAGAGCGAGGCCCTGCACGATGCGCAGCGTCACCAGGATGATCGGAGAGGCAATGCCGATGGTGTCGTAGCCGGGCAGCAGGCCGACCGCGAACGTCGAGAGCCCCATCAGCCCCATGGTGACGAGGAAGGTATACTTGCGGCCGACGAGGTCGCCGATCCGCCCGAACACCAGCGCGCCGAAGGGCCGCACCGCGAAGCCCGCCGCGAAGGCGCCGAGTGCGAGGATGAAGCCGGTGGTCTCGTTCACGCCCGCGAAAAAGACCTTGGAAATGAAGGTGGCCAGCAGGCCGTAAAGGTAAAAGTCGTACCATTCGAACACGGTGCCGAGCGACGACGCGGTAATGACGAGTTTCTCGTCGTGCGTGGCCTGGTGGTGCTTCGGCATGGCATCATATGTCGTAGCCATTGCTCACTCTCCCAAGTGGGGCCGGCCCCGTCGTTGCAGGATCGGCTGGTTCATTCTCAGAAACTGTACTTTGCGGCAAATTCGATGCGGTCGAGCGCGCCGTCGGCGCCGCTCACCAGTTCCCGCTCGCCGTGCCGGTATTCGATACCGAGGTCGACGTTCTTCACCGGCGAGTAGAAGAGGTTGGCCGCCGCGCTCCACGCCTGCTTGTTGTAGCTGGCGATGGCGAGCGTTCCGAGCGCATCGGCGTAGTCGACACGCTGGTAGCTGCCCATAACGTTGACGCGCCAGCCCGGTGCGATGGCAATGCGGGCCGCGGCCAGCGCGGCGATCACGTTCACGCTTTCGAGCTGGTTGGTCGCCGGATCGTAGACCGCGTCGGGCGCGAAGTTGAGGCCGATGTAGCGGCTGGCGTTGTGGCCGTAGGTGACCATGGCGCGCACGTCGCTGGTCTTCTTCTCGTTGAGCCAGATCTTGCCGCCGGCGCTGACGCCCCAGCCGAAGGTATCGGCGGCGACGCCGGCGTTGTCGACGCGGACCTGCCGCGCGAGCACCGCCAGCGAGCCCTCGCCGATCTTGCCGGTATAGGCCAGGCGCGCCGCGAAGTCGGGCAGGCGGTCGTCGCCGTTTTCCATCAGCGCGGGCGAGCCGGCCGTGGCGGTGCCCGATTCCGGTTCCTCGATCGAGGCGTGCACAGTCAAGCCCTGCGCGAGCGGCATGGAATAGCGGATCAGCGGCTGGCGGACGAAGACGGTGCCTTCGGTCGCGCCGACGAAGTCGGTGCTCTCGGGCAGAGCGCCGGTGTACTGGAAGCTCGACCAGTCCTGGCCGATGGTCAAGCGGCCCACTTTCATCCAAGCGCGGCGCAGCGCGAGGTTGTAGCCGTTGGTGGTCCGCTGCGAGCCTTGCGTGCCCGGTGCGGTCTGGAAATCGACTTCGACCAGGCCCTTCACGCTCTGGCCGCCGACGGCGGTGTCGAGGTTGAGCCAGAAGCGCGATTGCTTGGCGGTGAAGTCTTCCACCTTCTGCGCCGTGCCGCTGCCGGTGGGGATGACCTGGGGCAGGTAGAAGTCGCGGCCCAGCGAATTGGTGGCGACTTCGCCGTCGGAAAACCGGCTGGCCGAGGCGACCATCTTGATATAGCCGCCCAGTTTGATCGTGGTGTCGCCGGACTTGAAACCGTCGCCCTGTGGCCGGCTTTCGATCGCGGCGACCTTGGCGGTGGCTTCTTCGCTCTTGGCCGTAGCGGCTGCAATGGCGGCCTGTGCCTGCGCCGCGCTTTCGGCTTGCTCCTGCCGTGCGGATGCGAGGTCCGCGCGCAGCAGCCGCATTTCGGCTTCGAGCCTTTCGAGCCGCGCTTCGAGTTGTGCTTCCCGGTCGGTGGCGGCCACCGCGGCCTGCGGTACGACAGGACAGCTTGCCGCCAGCAGTGCGCCGATCAGGGGCCTGTTGTTGTGCTTCATCACCCTCTCCTTTTCGGACCCGGTTGCCGCCTAGTGAGCTGGTGCATTCCGGGGCCGAGGGGATCATCGGATGAATTGCATGCTTGCAGCCATCCCGACCTTGGTGGAGCATCTACGACCAATGTCTAATGCCCCAGTTCGATTCGCATTGTGTTAGGGTGCCCGCAAAGCCGGGACGCCGGCGACAACACCGGAGAGGAGATCAAGAAATGGCCGACGCCGTATATCCCGTTCCTGGAGACTGGGCCGAAACGGCGCTGATCGATGAAGCGCGCTATCAGGCGATGTACCAGCGCTCGGTGGATGACCCCGAGGGTTTCTGGCGCGAGGAAGCGCAGCGCATCGACTGGATCAAGCCCTTCACCGGCGTGAAGCAGACCAGCTTCAACGAAGCCGACTTCGGCATTTCCTGGTTTTCCGACGGTACGCTCAACCTTTCGGCCAACTGCCTCGACCGGCACCTTGCCGAACGCGGCGACGAGATCGCTATCCTGTGGGAGCCGGACGATCCGAAGAACCCGGAACGCCGCATCACCTATCGCGAACTGCACGAGGCGGTCTGCAAGTTTGCCAACCTCCTGAAGAGCCGCGGCGTCAAGAAGGGTGAGCGCGTCACCATCTACCTGCCGATGGTCCCCGAGGCAGCCGTCGCCATGCTCGCCTGTGCGCGCATCGGCGCGATCCACTCGATCGTCTTCGCCGGCTTCTCGCCCGATGCGCTTGCGGGCCGCATCACCGACTGTGACAGCAATGTTGTCCTGACCGCCGACGAGGGCTTGCGCGGCGGCAAGAAGGTCCCGCTCAAGGCCAATGTTGACGAGGCGCTGACGCATTGTCAGGGCGTCGATACCGTCATCGTCCTCGAGCACACCGGCGCCGGCGTGCCGATGAGCGAAGGCCGCGATATCGACTGGGCCAGCTCGGTCGCGGGTATGCCTGGCGAGTGCGAGCCTGAAGAGATGGCTGCGGAAGACCCGCTGTTCATCCTCTATACCTCGGGCTCCACCGGCAAGCCCAAGGGCGTGCTGCACACCACCGGTGGCTATTCGGTCTGGGCCTCGATGACGCACGAATATGTCTTCGATTATCGCCCCGGCCAGATCTACTGGTGCGCTGCCGATATCGGCTGGGTCACCGGGCATTCCTACGTCGTCTACGGCCCGTTGATGAACGGCGCGACCACGGTGATGTTCGAGGGCGTACCCAACTTCCCCGATCCCAGCCGCTTCTGGCAGGTGGTCGACAAGTTCAATGTAGAGATATTCTACGGCGCTCCCACCGCCCTGCGCGCCCTGATGCGCGAAGGCGACGACTGGGTGAAGAAGACCAGCCGCAAGTCGCTGCGCCTGCTGGGTTCGGTGGGCGAGCCGATCAATCCGGAAGCCTGGGAATGGTACCACAAGGTCGTGGGTGAGGGCCGCTGCCCGATCGTCGACACCTGGTGGCAGACCGAGACCGGCGGGGTGATGATCTCGCCGCTGCCCGGCGCCACGGCGCTCAAGCCCGGTTCGGCAACCAGGCCGATGTTCGGCGTGAAGCCCAAGCTGCTCGACGCCGACGGCAAGGAAATCGAGGGGCCGGGCGACGGCTGCCTTGTCATCACCGATTCCTGGCCGGGGCAGATGCGCACCGTCTGGGGCGATCACGACCGCTTTTTCCAGACCTATTTCAGCACGTTCAAGGGCACCTACTTCACCGGTGACGGCTGCCGCCGCGACGAGGACGGGTACTACTGGATCACCGGCCGCATCGACGACGTGATCAACGTCTCGGGCCACCGTATGGGCACGGCAGAGATCGAAAGCGCGCTGGTCGCGCATCACAAGGTGGCCGAAGCCGCGGTCGTTGGCATGCCGCACGAGATCAAGGGGCAGGGCATCTACGCCTTCGTCACCTGCAACTCCGAGATCGAGCCCGACGAGGCGCTGCGCAAGGAACTGGTTCAGTGGGTCCGCCACGAGATTGGGCCGATCGCCACGCCCGACGTGATCCAGTTCGCGCCGGGCCTGCCCAAGACCCGCTCGGGCAAGATCATGCGCCGCATCCTGCGCAAGATCGGCGAGAACGATTTCTCGAACCTCGGCGATACCTCGACGCTTGCGGATCCCTCCGTCGTCGATAACCTCATCGCGAACAGGCCGCAGCCGGCCGACGCGTGACGAGAGGGGCTTGAGCGACACGATCCTGATTGCCGACGATCACCCGCTCTTCCGTCAGGCGCTTGCGCTGGCGGTGCAGAAGGTGATGCCCGGTGCGACCCTGCGCGAAGCGGGGACGCTCTCGGCTGCCGCCCATGCCGCCGTCGAGGCGGAGGACCTGCGGCTGATCCTGCTCGACCTCAAGATGCCGGGTGCGGTGGGCTATTCGGGCATTGCCCTGCTCCATGCCGAGCGCCCCTCGGTTCCCATCCTCGTCGTCTCCAGCGCCGACGGGGCCGGGGCGGCGGAGGAGGCGCGCGCCTTCGGGGCCATCGGTTTCCTGCGCAAGGACAGCGATCTCTCGGCCATCGAAGCCGCGATCCGCGATGCGCTGGGCGGCAAGGCCGCGAGCGGGAGCGCGTCAGGCGATGCGCAGATGGACACCGTCCGCCGCGATGTCGCCAACCTTACGCCGACGCAATTGAAGGTGCTGCTGGCGGTGCTCGACGGGCAGCTCAACAAGCAGATCGCGCATTCGCTGGGCATTACCGAGGCGACCGTGAAAGCGCACATGACCGCGATCATGCGCAAGCTCGACGTTTCCAACCGCACGCAGGCGGCGCTGGTCGCGCGCTCGCTAGGGCTCGACCTGCGGCACTGACAGCCCGGCCAGAAAAGCCTCTATGGCCGAGGCCGAAGCCGGCTTCGCCAGCACCGATACGCCGAGCGCTGCGGCGCGTTCGCGCAGCTCCGGGCCATCCTCGGCGCTGATCACCACGGCAGCGAGCCCCGGCGCTTCTTCGCGCATGGCGGCGATCAGCGAGAGACCGTCCTCGCCGCTGTCGAGCCGGTAGTCGGCCAGCACGGCATCGACGCGGCGGCTGTAGGGCAGCGCTTGCGCCATGCCGGTGGCACCGAAGGCCCGATGCCCCATCCGCTCGAGCAGAGCGAGGCTCGCCTCGACGATGCGCGGGTCGTTGTCGACCACCAGAAGATCCAGCTTGGTCGGCGTTGCGGATGCGGAATGGGGCTGCGGTTCGGGCCGGGCTGCATGCGGTGTTTCGGACATGGCAGGCAGCCAGAAGCTGAAGCGACTGCCGCGTCCGGGGGTCGACTGTACGGATATCGTGCCGCCCAGCAGACGAGCGATCCTCTCGGACAGCGCGAGCCCGAGCCCGATGCCTTCCGCCTCCACCGTGCCGAGCCGGGTGAATTCGCCGAAGATCGTCTCGACCTGTTCGGCCTCGATGCCCACGCCGGTGTCGATCACGTCGATGCGCAGCCCGCCGTCGCGGTGGCGCACGCCCAGCAGCACCCCGCCGCGCTCGCAGTAGCGCACGGCATTGGCGAGGAAGTTCTGGATCACCGAGCGCAGCAGGCCGGGGTCGGTGCGGACATGCCCCGGCAGCGGCCCGAGCCTCAGCGTCAGGCCCTTGCGCTCGGCCATCGGGCGGAAGCTCTCGGCGAGATCGCCGAGGAACGGGCCAAGCGCGACGGGTTCGGGGCGTGGCTCCACGCCGCCGGCATCGAGCTTGCTGATATCGAGGAGGGCGCGCAGCAGGTCCTCGGCCGCGCTGATGGCATTCTCGACGCGCTCGACGAGGGGAAGGGCGTTGGCCGGAACGTCTCGCTCGATGGCGGCGGTGAACAGGCGTGCGGCATGGAGCGGCTGCAGCAGGTCGTGGCTGGCCGCGGCAAGGAAGCGCGTCTTGTCGCGGCCCGCTTCGGCAAGACGGCGGTTGGCCTCGCTCAGTTCGCGGGTGCGCTCGGCCACGCGCTGCTCGAGCGTTTCGAGCGTGCGCCGCAACTGCTCGCGCACGCGCGCGTCTTCCGTAATGTCGGTGAAGCTGGTCACGTAGCCACCGCCGGGCATCGGCCCGCCCACGGTCTTGATCACCCGGCCATCGGGGTGCTTGCGTTCGAAGCTATGCTCCAGACCGCGGCGGAAATGGCCGAGGCGCTTGTCGACATGGAACTCGGGGTCGCCTTCGCCGAAGTCGCCGCGCAGGGCGTTGTGGCGGATCAGGTCGGCAATCGGCACGCCCACCCGCAGCAGGCCCGGCGGATAATCGAACAGCGCCTCGTAGCGGCTGTTCCACGCCACCAGATTGAGGTCCGCATCAATGACGCTGATCCCGGCATCGAGGTTCTCGAAGGTGGCGGCGAGCAACTGTCGGGAGAAGCCGATGCTGCGGCTCCCCTCGTCGAGCAGGCGCGTGACTTCGGGCAGGCGCATCGTCCCGCCTGCGAGCGCCGATGAAATCAGAGCGCGGGCCGAGGAGACGCCGACGACGCGGGCGATCAGTTCTTCGGCGCGGCGGGCCGAAGTGCGGTCGACCGGCGTTCCGGCCTGCGCCTCGGGGAATTCCTCTCGTGCACGCTCCTCGCCGACGAAGCTGGCGGTCAGTGCCACCAGGTCGCTCAGGTCCGCGACCTGATGCTGCCCGCGGCGAAAGCGCGGCAGCGCGGAGGGCTTGATCCCGCGCGCGGCGACGAGGGCGTAGATCGCCAGATTGGCACCGAGGCTCCAGAACACGCCGTGCACCAGTGGCGTCGCCTGCCCGATGCCGAACAGGTGGAGCGGGTCGAACGGGGTAGGGGCCAGTGCCGTCAGCCATGAAGGCGGCAGGATCGGCGGCAGCGCCAGCGTGTAGAGCCACAGGGCCAGACCCACCGAGAGGCTGGCGCGCGCGGCGATGGCGTCGCGCCCGGCGCTGTAGGTCGCCAGCAGCAGGTGCGGCGTGAACTGCGCCATGGCGGCGAAGGCGATGAGGCCGATCGATGCGAGCGAGTTTTCGGACGAGACCAGCAGCGCCCAGACCAGCGACAGCGCCATGATCGCGAGGATGGTCACGCGCCGGACGCCGAGCATGCGCCGGCCCATCTCGCCCGACTGCCGGGTCGGGCCGCGCCGGAACACCGACGGGAACACGAGATCGTTGGAGACCATCGTCGCCAATGCCGTGGAATCGACGATCGCCATCGATGCCGCCGCGCCGACACCGCCGAGCAGCGCCGCCGCCAGAATCCAGGTGCTGCCCGTGATCTCGGGAAGCTGCAGTACATAGCGATCCGGCGCCATGGCTGCGGGCAGTATCGCGGTACCGGCAAAGGCGATCGGCAGGATCAGCGCGGCCATCAGGCCGATGTAGGCGGCAAGGCCGAAGCGGGCACGCACCAGATCGCCCGGCTCGCGCGCTTCCACCAGCCCCATGTAGAACTGCCGGGGCAGCGCGACGATGGCCATCGCCGAGATCAGGGCGATGACGGCGAATTCCATCGAGAGGTGCTGCGGCCCGAACTGTTCCGCTGCCGCTGCCCAGCCCCGGCTCAGGTCGGCAGGGCTCGCATGAATCAGCAGGAACCCGGCCAGTGCGGCAACGGCGGCCAGCGCCAGCAGCTTGAGGAGCGAGTCCAGCCCGATGGCATAGACCAGCCCTTCGGCGCGGCCCGCCACCTCGTAACGTCGCGCGCCGAACAGGATCGCGAACAGTGCAAGCAGCAAGGCCGCCACCATCATCACCGGCTCGGTGACGGCGCGCGCCGAGACGATCGACATGGCACTCCCGATCGAGCGCAGCTGCAATGCAATATAGGGGATCGAGCCGAGCAGCGCGGTCACCGTCACCAGCCGGGCGACGACGACATCGTGCCCGAAACGCGCGGCGATGAAGTCGGAAACGGTGGCCGCCTTTTCGGTGGCGACCGCCCGCGTCAGCTTCGCCAGAAAGCGCGGAGCGGCGAGTAGCACCAGCATGGGTGCGGCATAGATCGGCAGGTAGTTCCACCCTTCGCGCGCGGCGGTCCCCACAGCGCCGTAGAAAGTCCAGCTGGAGCAATAGACGCCGAGCGAGAGCGTATAGGCCCATAGCCGCAGGCGCGGGCGATGCTGGAACGTGCTGCGCCGCGATTCCACCATGGCGGCGATTCCGAACAGAATCGCCAGTAGCGCCAGCGCCAGGATCGTCGATGCGCGTAACGGCATGCGCAGCCCCCAAAGACCTCTGGCACAGGCAGTAACGATGGTTCGGCGCCGTGCAACTGCGGATCGCGGTGCAGGCCCTTATGAAGCTGTTGGGAAAAGTCGGAAAATGGTGCACTCTGAGGGAGTGTTTACAAACCAAATCCTAGAGGAATTGGCGGGCTGGGAGAAGATTCTCCAGCACACCAGCCTCAGCCAGACATTCGATCCCGATGAACTTGAAGGTGAGGACGAGGACGCACCGCGCGACCGTCGTCTGGCGACCGTGCGGAGGCGTCGTCGTAGGTCTTGAGATCGGAGGGCTGGATGGCACGCAAGCCATACGACCCTCCCTTCTCTCTCCGCCTCTCGTTTGAAGAGCGGGCAAGGCTGACGGAGCAAGCTGAAGGTCAACCGCTCGGAGCCTATATCCGCTCGCGCCTTCTCGATCAGCCGCCGCGTCGCAAGCGTCTCAGTCAGATCGATCAAGATTCCCTGCTGCGCGTTCTTGGCCAGCTCGGCCAGTCTCGCATAGCAAACAACCTCAACCAACTCGCCAAACAAGCCAATCTGGGGACGCTACCTGTCGCCCCAGAAACCGAAGAGGCATTGCAGGATGCCTCAAAGGACATCGCCGAGATTCGGAAGTTGCTCATTCAGGCCTTGGGACTGGAGGTCACGCCATGATCCTCAAGGCCTCCCAGCGCAGCGGCGCGGCGCAACTTGGCCAGCACCTCCTCAACTCGCGTGATAACGAGCATGTCGAGGTGCATGAAGTCCGTGGCTTCATGTCCGAAAACGTCATGGGCGCAATGAAAGAAGCCGAGGCGATGGCCAAGGGGACGCGCTGCAAGCAGTATCTCTTCTCCGTCTCGCTCAACCCTCCCGAAACCGAAAACGTCGCCATCGAGGTATTTGAAGGCGCACTCGCTTCCATCGAGGAGAAGCTCGGCCTGCAAGGTCAGCCCCGTATGGTGGTCTTCCATGAAAAGGAAGGCCGCCGCCATGCGCATGCGGTCTGGTCTCGGATCGATGCCGAGACCATGACCGCCAAACAGCTCTCCTTCTTCAAGTCCAAGCTCCGCGAAGTCTCGAAGCAGCTTTATCTCGAAAACGGCTGGAAAATGCCGTCTGGCCTCATGGACAGCAAAGCGCGTGATCCGCGCAATTTCACGCTGGACGAATGGCAGCAGGCCAAGCGCGCGGGGCTGGATGCTAAGTCCGTCAAAGGGATTGCCCAGGAATGCTGGGCGGTCTCCGACAATGCCCAAACCTTTGCTCACGCGCTCGAAGAGCGCGGCCTTTATCTGGCCAAAGGTGACAGGCGCTCCCATGTCGCGGTCACCTATGAGGGCGAGGTCTTCGCGCTCTCGCGCCTGATCGGCGTAAAGACCAAGGACGTGACCGCCCGCCTCGGAAAAGCGGATTCCTTGCGCAGCGTCGAGGAAACCAAGGCGCATATCGCGAACGCCATTGCGCCGCGCCTCGATGGCTTCCTGAAAGAGGCCAAGCGCATGGCGCGGGATGCGCTAAAACCGCTCGCCGAGAAGAAGAAGGAACTGCAACTGGCGCATGCCGAAGAGCGCCAGCGCATGGCCAAAGGCCAGCGCGAGCGGTGGCAGTGCGAGACCAAAGAGCGGGCAAGTCGTCTGCGGACGGGTGTGCGGGGCCTATGGGATCGCCTGACGGGCGACCATGCCAAGATGATCAAGAAGAACGAGTTTGAGGCCTATCATGCGCTGCGCCGTGACCGCGATCAGCGTCAGGCCATGCTGAACGCTCAACATGCCGAACGGCGCAAGCTGCAAGAGCAGATCAAACAGACCCGCGAGCGTCATGCGCGACAGATTTTAAGCCTGCACAATCAGGCAGCCAATTATCGCCTCATGCGGGACGGCAACCAGCAATCCATTCGCAGTGAATTCTCGCGGAGCGCAGGGCAAGCGAGGGAGCAATCCCGAAGCGCGCCGACGCGCGGACTGGAACTAGGGCGCTAGTCTCGAAACGAGCCCAATGCCATGATTCATGGTGATGGTGATGGTGATGGTGAGTTCTGAGACGAAGAACACGATGACGACATGGGTAGCGCTAGCCACAATGAAGCTAAGTCATGCTTCTTTGTAGGTTTTGACTCGGCAGCGAGTGAGGTAGCTGAGGGTGCAGGCTTCGGCTTCTTGTTTCTTGCGCCACCGTTTGCTCAACGTCCAAAATTGCCGCGCAGGGCAAGCCTCTGTTTGGTGTGCTATTGAAGTATCAGGGGGCAGCCAAACATCTGGCGTCATATTGTAGGCGTCGTCAACCGGCACAGCAGGACAGTTTTGCAACATCCTTGTCAAACGTCTGCGCGGCGAGTTTCAGTCCCTCCACTGTGGTCAGATAAGGGAAAATGGTCGCGCCAAGATCGGCTGCGGTCATTCCGTGTTGGATCGCCAGAACCAGCGTCTGGATCGCATCCGCGCCTTCCGGTGCCATGATCTGACCACCCAACAGGCGGTCGCTGGCCTTGTCGGCAACCAGCTTGATGACGCCACGGGTATCGCGGGCAGCGAGCGCCCGAGGCACGGCGTCGAGCGGCAGCAGCGAGGTTTTGACCTCCAACCCTTGTACCCGTGCCGCCGTTTCGGTCAGGCCGACGCTGGCGACCTGCGGATCGGTGAACACAACCGCTGGCATGGCGCTGTTGTCATATTGGTGCTGATTGCCGGTTACGGCATTGCGTGCCGCCAGCTTGGCCCCGTAGGCGGCCATGTAGACAAACTGGTCCCGGCCTGTGACATCGCCCGCTGCGTAAATGCCAGGGACGGTCGTTTCGAGATAGTTGTCAACCGTGATCCCGCCGCGAGTGTCGAGCGCTATGCCGCGCTCCTCCAGCCCCAGCCCATCGCTGTTGGGCCGCCGGCCGGTGGCGATGAGCACCTTTTCGGCGCTGATCGTCTGTGTCGATGCGACAGTATCACAGTGGCCATCACCATTACAGGACAAGGCTTCGCAGGTCAGCACCCCGCCGCCATCGGTCTGGTCGATCCGCTGATAACCGATCCCCGCACACACCCTGATCCCTTCGGCTTCGAGATAGCTTTGCAAAGCCACGCTCAATTCCGGGTCCAATTCAGGCAGCAGGCGGCTGCGGCAACAGATGGTGACGGCAACGCCTAGGCGTGCAAACATCTGCCCCAGTTCCACCCCGATTACGCCGCCACCAATCACCAGCAGCGATTTGGGCAGGCGCTCAAGAGCCAGAGCCGAGGTGCTGGTCAGGTAGGGCACATTGTCCAGCCCCGGTATCGGCGGCACGGCGGCGCGCGCACCCATCGCGAGGATCACCTTGCTGACCTGTATCGGCGCATCATCGACCAGCAGTTCGCTCCCGGCGAACCGCACCTTGCCCTCGATATAGCTCACCCCTGCATAGGCGGGCAGGAGATCGACGTATTTTTTCTGGCGGAGTTCCCCGACGAGGGCATCCTTCGACGCGGCAAGCGCGCTCCAATCATCAAGCTGCACGCTGCCGCGCAGCCCCGGAAAACGCCGTGCCGCCGTGCCGCCATGCACCGCTTCCGCTGCCCGGATCAGCGTCTTGGAGGGAACGCAGCCGACATTGACGCAGGTGCCGCCGATCGTGCCGTGGCCGATCAGCGCCACCCTAGCGCCGAGTTCGGCAGCAGTGATCGCGGCGGAAAAACCCGCCGATCCCGCGCCGACAACGGCCACGTCAAATCCATCCCGCGAAGTGCGGTTGCAACAATCAGTCATTGGAGGTCACTTTCTTCCGACGCAAAATGCGTCAGGTGCTTTCAGTTTTGAACGGCGCGTGCCGGATAACCCGCATTGGTCGATGCTGCGGCGATAGCTGCGGCAGTGGTTCGGCGAGGATCATAGGTCGCACGCGCGGTCTTGGCGTTGAAGTCAACGCTGACCGCGCTTACGCCTGCCACGCCTTCCATCGCCTTGCGCACGGTGATCGGGCAGGTCGCACAGGTCATGTTCTCAATAGTGAAGGTCGTTTGTGCCTGCGTTTGTGCGCTTGAAGCCGCTGGCCGGTCGTTGGCCGTGCCGCCGAGGGCCAATGCGACCCCGCCGCCTGTCATAGCCACAACGGCCAAACCCAACAGCAATGTCTTTTTCATGGTTGTTTCCTTTCAGTAGGGCATATCAATAGAATAGGGGTGCCCACCAATCGATGGAGAGCGCTAGAATGACGATGGCGAGCCCGAGCCACAGCACCGCTTTGGTGGTGCGCGCCGACTCTGGCCGGGCGCAATAAGACCCGTCCTCGCAGGCGGGCTTCGGCTTGAAATAGACATGCCAGAAGCCGTAGCCGAGCATGGCCAGCGTCACCGCCGCGACATAAGGCTTGTAGGGTTCGAGCGCGGTCAGATTGGCAATCCACGCCCCGGAAATGCCCAGCGTGACGAGCAACAGCGGCACAACGCAGCAGGCCGAGGCCAGCCCCGCACCGATCAATGCGCCGGTGGCAAGCCAGTTCGACGGCGCGTCCTTCGCTGGCTTAGGAGTGGTGGGTTGTCCTGATTCAGGCGTTGAAGCCACGGCGTGATTCCTTTCTTTCGACTTTATGATTCTCAGTGTAATCTCTGTAGCCACTACAGACTCAAGAGGTATTTTCATGGAACCACAAGGCGGCCTATTGCGTGCCCAGCTTGCCCGGAAAACCGGCTGCAATCTCGAAACCATTCGCTACTACGAAAAAGTTGGATTGCTCCCGGCACCGCCACGCAGTGCCAATGGCTACCGGGTTTATTCGCCCGAACTGGTGCAAAGGTTGCAATTCATCCTCCGCGCCCGCGATCTCGGTTATGCAATGGAAGAAATTCGCTCCCTGTTGTCGCTCACGGACACGGGCGCACAAACTTGCGGCGAAGTGATGATGCGTACCCGATCTCACCTCGACGATGTCCGCCGCCACATTTCCGATCTGCAAAAGATAGAGAATACGCTGGCTATTACCCTAAGCAAATGCACAGGCGGTGATGTGCCCGAATGTCCTGTTCTTGACGCACTTCAATTTCCTATGCCGTGATGCTGTGAGCATTCCCTCATTCAACTAAATATTTAAGTTTGAAGGGCGTCCCCTTCGGGCCACGCACTATCACTGCTGCGACTTAACTCACGCTTAGGCGGTTTCCGCTCATACGGATGATGATTCCCGATGCAGGGCAAGCAAGGGAGCAATCCCGAAGCGCGCCAGCGCACGGACTTGAACTCGGACAGTAGGCTCGAAACGGTAAGTGCAAAGCTGGCGCTCGCCGCTCCCAAGCCTTTCAGCCTGAACGGTCTCCTCCCAAGCGGTTTTCTCTTTTCCCAAACACGGCTGCCGCGTTGTTACATGAAGCCGGAGTTTCTAATCCGATTCCCATGACGGTGGGATGCAAGGCGTAAAGCCTTCTCCAGTCGTCCTTTCGATTGCGGGCAATGCATCTGTCAAAGCCTCGGATTCAACCCCTCCTCCCGTAACGCGGCCCGTGGTGGGCAGCGGAAAACTCCAAGGGAGGATGCCATGTTCCGACTGACGAAAGACGGCTTGAAAGCCAAAAGCGAGGCTCAGCTCCGCGACCTGTTTCAGCGAGCCACGCGCGAGATTGCAAGCAACCCGCGCCTCAGCGCCACTTTCAGCAATGCCTCGACTGCCCTGCTGATGATCCGCGACGAGTTGGCTCGTCGCGGTATCAGCCCCCGATGAGGGTGAGGCCGCCTCAAGCGGCGGCCTCTTTCTCGGTCACTTCGCGCATGACGATACGGCCATTGAGCGGAAGGGCGTTCAGGTTGAGGGAAAAGCCTTTCCCGTCGCGGGTCGGCCAGGCCACTCCGATATCGGTCCAGCGGGCGGACTTGCCTTCGCCATTGACGGAATAGAGACGGAAGGCGGGACGGTTTGTGTTGGTGTCAGACATTTTGATGCTCCTTTTCACTTCGCCAAACGGATGAGCCCGTCGGCTTCATGGGAGCACTGAAAAGACACGGGGTAAGCCGTGCGGGATCAAATGCCGCCAGCCCGTTTTACGGGGGCGGAGCTGCACGAAGGAAGCGAGCCGCATTGATCCCCGCTGGCACCGTGTCTTAGTCCCCATGAAGAGAAGCCGAGGGGCACATTTCCGTGAGAATGTGATCCCCATGGGAGCATCAGGCTGACACTTGCAGACCGTCAGAACGGACAATCGTCGTCTTCATCGTCGAAGGGAAATAGTTCGCCTTGGGCCTCTTCGGGATACCACGTGTCCTGCAACTGCCGGAAATAGGCCGCATTCACCTGATCCTGAAGGCGGCACCGCAAATAGACCAGTCGCGTGATTGACGAGATCGGGATGTAGCACGCGGAACGACGCATCGCCGCAATCTCTCGGGGGCTCACATAACGATGCTTTTCCGCAAAATCGGCGAGATTGACTTCAAGAAGCGCAGCAAGGCTCTGGCACTGCTCGTAAAGGTCGATCCGGCAATCCTGAAGGTCTTGTTGGGTCATTCGCGGCATGGGTTAGGTCCTCCCTTGTTCGAGGAGGTCGGACTACCTGCGCGGCCCATGTTGGTTGGGCGGAAGTCAGCCTAGTTGAAGAGAGGCCCAAGCTGCCGCCGAATAAGGCGAATAGCCTGCCCCGTTGCCTCGTAGCGCATGTCGGGAGACAGGCGGGGATCGCGCAACGCGATCTCAAAGCGTTTCAGGTAACGCTCTTCGAGGCAACCGTGCTTGCGGATCACCCGCAGGGCTTCCTCATGGTCGGGCAGAAAGTCCTCGCACAGCATCGCTGCCTGAACCCTTTCGAGGGCTTCAAGAGCACTTCGGAGCAAATGCTCGCGAGGGATCGCTTTCGTCGGACAGTTCCACATTGTTCTATTTTGTTCTTTTAATGTTCTGCACATCTAAGAGCAAAATTCAATCTGAATCTGAGAGCGCCGCGCCCCAAAGGCGCGGCGCTCAAAACAGGCTCATCTGGGTGTCGGCGGGGTTAGGAATACGATAGTAGTCCCGCGCAAAGGCGACCGTGCGACTGCCTTCAAGGATGGGCGCGGGGCGTGGGTGAGCATAGCTCCATGTTGCCCAAATCTTCAGGCCTGATCCCTGATACGCGACCTTCACGCTATCGCGGCATCCTGAGCCGCCCCAGATTCCAAGCTCGTATTTGAGTGCGGCCGCAAGATCGGCGTCTGTGAGGCCAGTTGCTGCCCGCTCAGCCCATCGGGCGCGTGATCCCGCATAGCTCTGCGTTGCGCGGCGAAAAGCGTTTTCGATATCTTCTCGTGTCAATTGCTCTGGATTATCCATATCTCCTCCAATTCTCATTCAGGTTCATGCCATATGAACCTCTGCCCTTCGGCGAGAATGGGGAGGCAAGCGCAAGGAGGCTCCGAACGAGGGGCCACGGGCCAAAGGCCAAGGGGATGCGTTTGGATGCCTTGCGCGCGCTAGGGGCAAAGCCCCTTAGAAGAAAATCCCGTTAGCGATCGTCACCCGAATGGGCCGAGACCTTGGCTCGGTGCGGCAACGCATAGAGCGCGGGCTGTTAGGCAACGGCAGGGCTACTTGTTGGCAATTTCGATGTCAGTTCCGCCAGTGGCAACTATGGCTGAATGCTCGATCATTCGGCGCGTCGCTTTGTGTGTCAGGGCAACGGACCGAACCTTGCCATTGATTTTCAACTCAATGTCATCGACCACGATATCGACTTCGATACGGGCATCCGCCGCCAAGGCGTTCTTCAACAACACATGGATACGGTGGCTTGTCGCCTGCCCTTTTGAGCCTGTTCGGTAGTTCCGAAACCGCCCCCTTAGACTCTGGGATTCACCGATGTAAAATTCGGATCGGCTCTTGTAGGTGATCCGCAATCGGTAGAGTCCAGGCACCTCGGCCACAGGAGGGAAGTGGAGTGAACCCGCGCTGTCGAGCGTAACTGCTCCCAAGGCTTTCCACTCGAACCTGATGGCTATGTCATTCCTCGCGGCAACTGGTGCTGGTGCGAGCGGCACACTCGGCACATGGGGAGCAACTGAAGACTGTCTTGAGCGGGCTGATTTCGGCGCGGCGCGAACCGATGATGCGCGGACGAATTTGACCGTTCTCGCCTTGCGATTGAGAGATTTAGTTTCCCAGCCGCGCTTCAGCCAAACGCAATTGTGACGACCATCGACGGGAGAATTGCTCCACCAAACATCGTATGCATCAGCGCTTTGCGGCAGTTTTTTACCGAGAATGCCAGCGATGCGGTCGAAACTTAGCGAGACCTCATTGCCTGTCTGCTGATCTAGAAATTCGCCAAGTGCTTCGTATTTTTTGCTCATGGTAACCATTGATGCACGAATCTCTCGGCTCTGCAACGCATCAACAAAAGAGCAAAAACTCGCGCTCAAAAGAGCGCGAGTTGACGGGACGCTGCTTCGGCCTTGCGCCATACAGCGGTGCGTGAAAGCTCCTCGATCCAAGCCTCGACATAGCTCTCAGGGCCGCCAAAATTATCCACCTCTGACGGGTGGATGAAGTGGGAGCGGTAGCCAGTTTCGGTGATCGGGAGCGGTGCGCGTGCTGGTGAAATGCTTTCCACCTCCAGATGCGCCATCCCTCGACCATCCTCATAGGCGAGGTAGTCGCGGTTCCAGCGGATTTCGATTTCGATGCCGTTCCAGTTTTTGTGAATGATTGCGTAGTCGGTGTTCATGTCTGCCTCCTTGAAGTTCGGGTTCGTCCGTTCGACGGGGAGACCAGGACGGCAGGGTTCAAAGGGGCAGCGTCACCCGTGCTTGCCACGGGGAAACGGCCAACACGGGAGCGTTAGCGAATGGATCGGGCAAGGCGTTGACGGTGTTCCTGCCCTGCCAACTTTCCCGTCAATGTGATCGGACGCACCCGAACGGAGGCAGACATGAAAAAGGGCCGACAAGTGGCCCTTCCCATGAAACGGTATCGAGATTGAAAGGCGGCCCTCAGGCCGCCTCCCTGATGTCATTCGAGGTCAGGCTCAGGAGGTACTCGGCAGCCTTGTTCGCAGCACTTGCCGCCGTGAAGATCGCCTTGCGGTCACCCTTCAGGATACGCAGCCAGTGTCCGATATAATCGGCATGATCGGGACGGGGCTCGACCGTGATCCCGAGATCACCGCAAAGAAAGGCAGCGCCGAGCTCAGCAACCATCTCTTCCATGGCATAGGCATCATCGCCAAAGCGTTCGCCGAAGGTGCGCGCCAGACGGTGATCGGCACCCGACCAGTGGGTCAGCTCGTGCAGCAGAGTAGAATACCAGCCTTCAGAAGCATCACTCGTAGCCGTGCCCATGAAGCGAAATCGGTCGGGCATCGTGATCGCATCTTCCTTGATGCTGTAATAGGCGCTTGATCCGCCCTCGCGGATAACAGCACCCGACGCAGCAATCATCTGCTCGGCACGCTCGCAGGGCGAGACGGGATCGACGCTAGTATCAGGTTCGTCGATGACATAGCCTTCGACCTGCGCGACATTGAAGACACGCGATGCGCGTGCAACGAAACGACGCTGGAATCCATCCTCGGACGATCCGTCGTCCTGTTCGCCAGGCTCGATATCCTTGTAGAAGATGATGAGCGAGGATTTCTCGCCCTTGCGGACCTGTGCGCCACGATCCTGCCATTGGCGGTAGGTGCCCCAGAGGCCGTGCGTGTATTCGGCGCAGTAGGCGGAAGCCCAGAGGGCGACTGTGTTGACGCCGCGATAGGCCTTGCCGCTCGATACGTTGATCGGGCGTTCAATCAGACCACTTTGCGAATGCCAGGGCATTTGCGGATTGTCGGCACCATCTTCGATGGCGGCGATGATCTGGTCCGTGATGGCGGTGTAAACGTCAGTGCGTTCATGTGATGAAGTAGTCATGTCCTGATCTCCTTTCGCTGTTCCTGAGGACGCGAAGGGACCAGGCTGGGGCTATGAGACGGCTCGTCAGCCGTCAGGCGAAACGGACAACACGGGAGCCGGAATGCAATGCAGGCGAATGGATCGGGCAGGCCGTTGACTGGCCGTCGGCCTCAGCCACGTTCGCGAATGCATCTCAGGGGCTAGCGCAAAAGGAGAAGCGGCTTAGCGCTTCGCCCTCGGCGTGACGGACCCGAAAGGATAACTGCAACGAGCACGTAGCGGTGGTCGATAGAAAACGAGCGCAGAATCCTCTGGCACTCAACTCGAACTCAGGTTAAATGTATGACATGAGGCTATTTTACTGACCTTGGAGGCGAGTTGGTGTTGAGAGCCTGTCAGTGTCGTATGGCTAGGGCCGGAATCGGGCTTTCTCGCTCGGCGTTGGCTATGAAGGCAAATGTATCTGTTGCAACGCTGTCGGACTTTGAATTGGAAAAAAGAGAGCCATACGACCGTACTCTTCGAGACATTCAGCAAGCCCTGGAAGCTTTGGGGGTGACCTTTCTAGAGGCGGATGAACGGGGTCTCGGAGTACGATACAAGAACGGATAACGGTCGGGCGCTCCGTTTCGAGATGCGTCTATGGAAACTTCAATCCCGTCCTGCCGCAGAGGCGGCGGCAGCATAAGGGGGAATGAAAATTGACGCGAGAAATTGAATACACAAGGCTAGACCAAATTGCCCTTGACCCTTTAAATCCCCGTTTGGGGAGGGCCGCCCACCAACTCAACTTGGATCAAGATCAAATTTATGACCGAATGAAGGATTGGTCATTAGAAGAGCTTGCGACTTCATTTCTAGAAAGTGGCTTTTGGCCACATGAAGCCGTGTTGTGCGTTGTCGAACCCCTTCAAGGACAGGACCGCCTTGTAGTGGTGGAGGGGAACCGACGCATAGCGGCACTCCAAAGGCTTGAAAAAGCCTACGCTGGTGAAGAGACGTCCAAAAGGTGGCGTGAGTTGATCGAAGGGGTTCCTCGCCCGGACCGTCTGTTTGAGCAAGTTCCATTCATAAAGTATGAAAATAGGGCGGAAGTGGATGCATTTTTGGGTTTCCGTCATGTGACGGGGATCAAAGAATGGGCTCCACCTGAAAAAGCCCAATTTATTGCAAAACTTATCGATGAAGGCGGGCTCTCTTATCGCCAAGTCATGAGAAAGATAGGAAGCAAAACAGATACTGTTGAACGAAACTATATTGCTTATTGCATACTAACTCAAATGGAGGAAACTGAAGGGCTTGAAGTGGATGAGGTTGAGAATCGTTTCAGCGTTCTCTTTCTTTCACTAAGGTCGAAGAACGTTCAAGAATTTCTTGGCGTCCAAGGTAAGTTTGGCATTGAACCGCAAAACGTGAAGCCGCCGATTGATGCAAATAACATCGATAGGCTTAAGGAATATTCCAAGTGGCTGTTCGGGGATGCTGACACACCGCCTGTTGTTCAGGATTCCCGTGAGGTCGATAAGTTTGCTCGTGTCATAGCCTCGGCGGATGGGTTGGAATACCTTCGCAGCGTGAGGCGCCCCAGCCTAGACAAGGCCTTTGTTATCGCGGGCGGTGACCAAGAAGAGGTTTATGAACTTCTTTCTAGTGCGACATATAACTTGCAGGAATCACTTTCATCTATTCACTTATACAAGGGTGATGAGCGTCTGATCTCAATTTCCAAGCGGCTACTCGCAAACGCAGAGCAACTCAAAAAGACGCTTGAGCTAGACTAAAATGCTCAAGATTCCTGAGGTAAAATTTGGCTACTCCGCCAATCAATCTAACGTCGATCCAAATGCTATGGGCGACTGGCTTGAGGCGTGTGCCCTTTTCGATGGCCCCGATGTCACTAAGGGTGATGTCATAGATATGCTTCTGGAATATCAGATTTGCTCTGATGAAAATCAGGACTTGGCTCATTTGATTGCTGAAGAAGGTTGGGAAGAAATTTCCAAGCGAAAGCGCTGGGGTGGGCTGCCGGATCATGTGGACATAACTGTTAATCGGATTAGCTCACAGGGGAATTGGCAGGATGACCCAATAAGGTCTTTTTTTGTATTGCTTTCAGCCCTCAGAATTTACCCCGACTGGGCAAAGGATTTTCAAGCATATTCGGTTCAGGGCGATCTTTTTGAGCGAATCGTAGAGGTTATTTGCCCCCATTTGCTTCCAGGCTGGATTGCCTACCGCGCTGGCTGGTCACCTGACGACACTAAGAACATTCCGGAGATTGTGGGTGAGTTAGTCAACCGCTTGTATGTTCCTGGCGCGGCAGACTTGGATCGATGGCTTTTGAATGCTGGCAATGACGGTGGCTTGGATATGATTTGCTATCGGAGTTTTGGAGACGAGCGGGAGGCAATGCCACTGTTCTTTCTACAATGCGCCAGCGGAAAAAATTGGCGGGACAAAATACACACGCCGAACCCCAATTTATGGCAAAAGTTCCTAGATTCAGCGGTGCTTCCCAGCACAGGAATTGTCGCCCCTTTCGTTATTGACGATAAGGAATTGAGAATTGCAGCACTTATTGGTCAAATTGTCGTCTTTGACCGAATTAGGCTGCTGAGCGCAGCTAGGGATGGTGACGTACAGCTTGACGATGGCTTCAGGGATGAGGTGATCGATTGGTTGCAACCAAGGATCGATGGCTTGCCACGCGTGACTTAGTTCGAGCGAAATCCCTTTCGCCATACCGAAGGGCGAGTGAGGTTCGTGGCTAGAATGCCGGAGCAGGTAGGTTAGCAAATGAGGCGAAGGCGGCATGGTGTTCGTAGGTCCGTGCGAGGGCGTTGGGCAACTCGGGCGGAGGGCTTGGAATTACGGCAACAAGCGATACAAGGCGTGGTGCGATCACACGCGAAAGTGCGTCGCAAAGCTGGAGGCCTTGAGGAATGCGGAGGAAGGAAAGCGACGAACTTCTAGGGGAAAGTATGCGATAAGACTTTAAAAATATTCATCTTTGTGGTTTTCTTATTGCAGTATTATGGAACAGTTGCGGTTTATCGATTTGTTCGCTGGCCTGGGCGGATTTCATCAGGCGCTCGCTTCGCGCGGCGCTGAATGTGTCTTTGCGTCCGAACTCAATGCAAGCCTCGCCGGTCTTTATGAAAAGAATTTCGACATCCGCCCTGAGGGCGACATCAAAAAGGTCGATCTGCATACCATCGCCGACCATGACGTTCTGTGCGCGGGCTTCCCATGTCAGCCATTTTCCAAGGCAGGTGACCAGAAAGGGCTGGAATGTCCGCAATGGGGGAACTTGTTCGATTATGTCGTAGAAATTCTGCGGCTTAAGAAGCCTAGGTTTTTCATCATCGAGAATGTGCCGAACCTTATCCGTCACAAAGGCGGGACGACCTGGGCAATTATCTGCGATAGGCTGAAAGCGCTTGGCTACGATATTTCTTTCGAGCGTCTCTCTCCTCACATGTTCGGCATTCCGCAAAAGCGCGAGCGTGCATTCATCGTCGGCGATCTTGAAGGGCTGGGCGGGTTCAAATGGCCTAAGCCAGACAGCCTGCCCGAGGTCAGCATAGCGAGCGTGTTGGACAAGCACCCGAATGATGCATTGGGTCTTAGCGACAATCATCTTCGCTATCTGAGGACATGGCAGGAATTCATCGACGCCTTCCCGTCTCATGTCGAGCTGCCTTCATTCCCAATCTGGGCCATGGAATTCGGCGCGAACTACCCACTAAATGGAGATACGCCACACAAGCGGGGCTATTCCGGAATGGGGCGTTATAAGGGCGCATTCGGGCGGGAATTGAAAGGGATGTCACCCGATCAGGTCCGTGAGGCACTTCCGCCTTATGCACAAACGAAACTGGACGAGTTTCCAGATTGGAAAATCGATTTCATCCAAAAGAATAGGCAGTTTTACAAAGACCATCAGGATGTGATCGATCCTTGGCTCGACAAGATCAAGAGTTTCGCGCCAAGCTTTCAAAAGCTCGAATGGAACTGCAAGGGAGGCGAGCGAGACATTTGGAAACATGTCGTTCAATTCCGCGCGAGCGGCATTCGGGTAAAAAAATCCGATACCGCCCCCTCGTTGATCGCCATGACGACAAGTCAGGTGCCGATCATAGCTTGGGAGAAGCGCTTCATGACGCCGCGAGAATGTAGCAGGCTACAGAGCATGGGGAACTTGCAAAATCTGCCTGACACAAAAGGAGGCGCTTACAAGGCCTTTGGAAATGCTGTGAATGTAGATGTCGTAAGGGCGATCTTTGACGCGCTCGTAGGCAGGCAAGACGAAATGGAAAACGAAATACTACTAGATGCGGCGGAATGATGACGCAGGTCAGTTCGGTAAATATTCGGCCTGGCGTGAACGTTCTTTCGGTGCTGCCGCATCTAAATTACAAGGCTTGGTATGCGCTTGCCGAATTCGTCGATAATGCCATCCAAAGCAGCATCGACCGCAAAAAGGAACTTCGAGCGGTAGAAGGTAAGGACTATCGCCTGCGAATTGATATCGATTTCGATTCAGCGGAAAGCAAGATCACGATTAAAGACAACGCAGCCGGAATAGCTTCAGCCGATTATCAGCGAGCATTTCGGCCCGCAGAGATTCCCCCTGACGCTTCGGGTTTGTCCGAATTTGGCATGGGGATGAAAAGTGCGGCGTGCTGGTTCGCCCCCAACTGGAGCGTGCGATCAAGCGCCCTAGGAGAGCGTTCAGAACGTACCGTATTTTTCAACATCGACAAGATCGTGATGGACAGCATTGAGGAACTCAATGTGGTCTCAATCGATGTGGCAGAAGACAAGCACTATACCGAGATTCGGCTAGAGAAAATTCGCAAGTTTCCGCACGGCAAGACGATTGCCAAGATCAAGGAACATCTTGCGAGCATCTATAGGGGCTATATCCGCGATGGTTCGCTGGAACTCTATGTCGATGGCGTAAAGCTGGATTATGAAGAGCCCGCAATTCTCGTCGCCGCGAACTACCGCGACCCGGATGGCCCAGCGGTCCAGTGGAAAAAAGAGATCGATATAGACCTGGGCGAGGGAAAATCGGCCTCAGGTTTCGTCGCTATCCGCGAAGTGGCCAACACGCGGCTCGCCGGTCTCGCTCTTTTTCGGCGCAAGAGACTCATCATGGGTAGCGCCGACGAAACCTACCGCCCTGAAGACATTTTCGGACGCTCCAACACCTATCCCTACCAGCGCATTTTCGGAGAGATTCACCTCAAGGGTTTTCATGTAAGTCATACCAAGGATGGAGTGAAGTGGGAGGAGAGTGAAGACGAGTTTTTGCGTAAGCTTCGCAAGGTCCTTTCGGACGAAACGCTCCCGCTTATTCAACAAGCGCGGGAATACCGTACCCGATCAGGTGCGAAAGCGGCTCGTAAGGATGCAGCTCAGGCATTGCGCAGCACTGCGGACGGATTTCGTCAAAATACCGAAGCCGCAAACGATATTGGATTTGAATTGAGTGCTGTCGCCGACACGCAGCCGACATCGGTTTCCGATCAGGATATAGAACCACAGGACATCAACGAAGCGGATCGCGAGGAAGCGGAACTGCGTCTGCAATTTCGCAGCGAGCCCTGGATTGTCAAAATCGAACTCTCCTACGCCGACGATCACGCCGAGTGGCTGACAATCAGGAACCGCCCGTCGATCACCGATCCCGAGCCGCGCGAAATCCTCATCAGAGTTGCGATGCTGCATCCCTTTATGGCGCAGTTCCAAACGCTCGATTCCGAGGGCTTTTCTGCCGTATTGAAGGTGGCTGCCGCCATGGCTCTTGCGGAAGTGGCAGCAGCGGAATTGGGCGACCATCATCCCTCAGCCGTACGCCGCTTCACGAATGAAATTCTAAGGGCACACTTTTCTAAGCGGGTGATCGATGACTAGCGGCATAATCAAGATCGCGTCCCGAAGCCCCACAGAGGGCTGGAACCCGGTGCAGGGTGAATCCTTCACGAGCTTGCTCAATTCGAACGACGCCCTCTCGCAGGACGAAAAAGAACTGCTGCGTCTGGAAACCACGAAGATCCTTTCCGACTGCATTGACCCGGCAGAAGGCGCAAACACCAACACCGGCCTTGTCATCGGCTATGTCCAAAGTGGGAAGACGCTTTCCTTCACAGGTCTCACCGCACTTGCGCGCGACAACAAATTTCAGTTGGTGATCCTACTGGCCGGCACCACCAACAATCTCGTCGAGCAATCGTACGATCGCATTCGAAGCGATCTCGAAATCGACACCAATCGTCAGTGGAAGCTGTTTTCCACTCAGCAGAAAGGCTTTCAGACGAGCGAGCTTGAGCGCGTCCAAAGCGAACTGACCAAATGGCAACGCGGCAACCCGCGTGCGCGCACGGTCCTCATCATCTGCATGAAACAGCATCAACATATCGACAATTTGGCGAAGCTCTTGTCGAAGCTCGACCTCAAGGACGTACCGACGCTGATCGTTGACGACGAGGGCGATCAGGCGGGCATCAACACCAAAGCCAAGAAGAACGAACAGAGCACCACATATGCGCGCATTCTGGCACTGCGGGAGCGCTTTCCTGAACACAGCTATGTCCTTTACACAGCAACGCCGCAGGCGCCGCTGCTCATAAGCCGCATCGACACGCTTTCGCCCGACTTCGGCATGGTGCTCACTCCCGGTGAGCAATATGTCGGCGGACAGGATTTTTTCAGCCCCGTTGGGCAGAAAACGTACATCGAGACGATTCTTGCTTCAGAGGTTCCCGACCCACTCAATCCGCCGGTCAAGCCGCCGAAAAGTCTGCTTGCAGCGATGCGGGAATTCTTCGTTGGGGTAGCCATTGGGTTGCTCGAAGGTCAGGACCGCAAGGGCAAGAACCGGTCCATGATGATTCATCCGGCCGTACCTAAAAACGACCATCTCATGTTCATGCGGTGGGTGAAACAAACCAAAGAGGATTGGTGCGTGATTCTGGAGGATGCTGCGCATCCTCGCCACGAGGAACTCATGCGAGAGTTCCGGGACAGCACTTCAGGTCTCTTGAAGACATATTCGTGCGGATACACCTTCGACGAGATCGCCGAATGCCTGCTGGAGGCGGTCGAAGCGACGGCGATCCAGGAACTCAATACGCGTGAAAAGTCGCGCATTCCGAGCATCGACTGGAAGGGCGAGTATAGCTGGATTCTGATCGGTGGGATCGGTCTTGACCGCGGCTTCACGGTCGAAGGCCTGACCGTTAGCTATATGCCGCGTTCGACGGGCGTAGGAAACGCCGACAACATCCAGCAGCGGGCACGCTTTTTCGGCTACAAACGTGGCTATCTAGGCTTGTGCCGTATCTATCTCACTAGCGAGAACATCGATGCCTTCACCGACTATGTGAGGCATGAGGAATCGATACGCGCATCGATCAGGCGGCATCTGGAAGAGGGTAAGACGCTCAAGGACTGGCGGCGAACCTACTTCCTCGATCAGAAGCTGAAACCTACCCGTTCCTCCGTCGTCCTTCTTGAGATGTATCAATCCAAGGGTAAAGGTGGCTGGATAGCTCCCGCGCATCCGCATGAGGACAGCGAGATTCTGGCGGAGAACCGCGAAACAGCAAACGCGATCCTGCGGGATTTCGATATGCCAGAGTATCGGGAGCCAGGTTGGAATGCAAAGCAAGCCATTCCCGCTTTCAGCGATTCCATTCGCCTAGCCGACTTCCTGCCTTATTTCGGACGCCTCCGTTACAAATGGCCAGATGACAACATGGAGCACACCTCGCTGATGCTTATGCTTGACCGGCTTGTTGCCGAAGAGCCGAACGCAACATGCAGCTTCTATGCGTTCTCAGGTCCTTGGTCGGGCGTGGATGCGATCCGCTCGCTGAACGACGAGCAACCCGCGAAGATCAAAAATCTCTTCCAGGGCTCGAACGCACGCACGAATTATCCCGGCGCAAGGGCTTTAATTTCCCAAAGTGACGTAACGTTTCAACTTCACCGCTATAATTTGCAGACGAATGACGGAAGGCGGACGCTGCGCGACGTCCCGGTTTTTGCGGTTCATTTTCCCGACGAACTTATTGAGCGGGTCTGGATCGAGCGGTAGTCGATGCTGTTCGAGGCATACACAGCGCTCGTCGATAAATTCCCGTCAGGATGCCAGAGTCTTTACGGTGAAGAATTGCCTGCGGTGGCGGGCATGTGGCTTGCGATAGATGAGCAGGCATTTCCCTCGCTCCTCTTTTCATCTCAGCCGGCAGACACGCGAAGCGACATTGAATTACGTTTCGTGGGCGTTCGATTTTCGAGGGAATGCGAGATTGCCGTCGATGGTCGTCCTCACGCGTGCGGAACATACACAATAGTCCGATTGGAGGAAAACGATCCCGATCTCGTGCGGGTCTTCCTGCGCCTGCTTGAGGAAACCTTTTGCGGCAAGGCACCATCGGCGCGCAGCAATCGCGAAATCAGTGAACGCATTCTTGAATTGGCAAATTTGTTCAGCCAACTCGAACACTCGGCAAAGGACTTGGTTGGGCTGTGGGGCGAATTGCAGATTATCTGCCAGGCCGATTCACCAGAGTCTGCCGCGCGCTGCTGGTGCCTCGAAAAGACGGCCAAATATGACTTTGTGTGCGACGATTTCGCATTGGAAGCCAAGACCACGCTTAGACCGTCTCGGGTTCACAGATTTTCTCTCGACCAACTGAGGTCACACGGAGAACTCGAAATCTATGTGGCATCCATTCAGGCGGTTCAGGCATTTGGCGGATCAACTGTTTCCGAATTAATGGATCGTATTCTCGAAGCGATTACAGGCGCCGAACTCAGGAGGTCATTCCTCGCCCTTTGCTTGCTCAAAGG
Source organism: Novosphingobium indicum (assembly GCF_014645195.1). GTDB lineage: Bacteria > Pseudomonadota > Alphaproteobacteria > Sphingomonadales > Sphingomonadaceae > Novosphingobium > Novosphingobium indicum. Next base: position 61,182 of record NZ_BMLK01000010.1, read on the forward strand.
CGGAGAAGACATCTACAAGAGCGGATTGAAGCTGCAACTTCTCTCGTACGATAAGGGTGTGGCCTATTTTGCCGCAAGCGACATTCCAGTTCCGTTTGTGGGTGCAGAGTTGCCAATCACGAACGTAAAATTCGACGTATGCCTGGACAATGTGCGGCAGCAAGACGGGCAAGTTTCTGCTCGGCTAGGTAAATTCGCGGGGCAGGTCTCGAATGAATGACGCTCCGGCTTGGCGGGTCTATGAACGCGTAGCGGCGTGTTTCGAAGTGGATGCCGCTGGCATGGACGTTACGGTGATACCCAATGCCTCTCTGAGCGGGGCGATCAGTGGCGTTAAGCGTCAGATCGACGTCTTGGTGGACGCTCGCTGGGAAGAAGGGTTGTCCCGTAGGATCATCTACGATGCTAAACTGAGAAAGCGAAAGCTGGACGTCACCGATGTCGAAGCCTTCGAAGGGCTGATGCGCGATGTCGGAGCTGCAAGAGGGGTTCTCGTTTGCACGGCAGGCTGGTCACCGGCAGCGGAGGCACGAGCAGAGCGATTGATCGATATTCGACTTCTTCCTATCGAGGAAATGGATGACTTCGATCATGCGGCGATGGAGCCCTGTCCCAATTGTGACCAGAGGAAGAAGGGGCCGCGCGGTATGGTCTTTTGGGACGGCCAATTCCCTCTTCCGCTGTCAGGATGGGCCATAATTTTCACGGGAAAATGCGATGTGTGCCGATGCTTTGCATTCTGGTGCTGGGACTGCGGCGAAAAGAAGGTCGTCCCGGATGACGTGGTCCACGAATGCGGATGCGAAAGATCGTGGTTCGTTGAAGCCACGGACGAAGAGCGCATGTTTATTGTCAGGGTCGAGGACGGTGAAATACCGATAGATCGATATCCAATGCGGTAGCCATCCCTGCGTGGGAAAAGCAGGGCGGTATCCAATCGGCGGACGGTTGGTCTCCATGAAATGGTCGATGGGGTCGAGGGGAGCTATGAAATGCTCCTTCGCCGCGCTGGAGGCGGCTGGGTTCAAAGGGGTCAGGCACGCCCCTTGTCGATGGGGAAAGGCATACGTTTGTATGCCTGGCGGGGAGAGCCGAAGTCTCCCCGATGGTGCTGAAACGCACCGATCCTGTCTGACCCGTCGTCAGGCTGGATTGGTGTTCGTGAAGCGCCATTTGGCCGGAGGGGATGCAACGGGGAACGCGCAGCGGGTGCCCCTTGCCAAGATGAGCGTTTGGCAAAACCAGAGCCGAAGGCGGAGGATTTTGTAATACAAACGCACATCTTGCGGAACGTGCAAACGCAGAAAACAGGCTCTAAAGCCGCCTAGGTGGTCTCAATGGTCGCCCCGAGACCCTATTCAGAAACGTGCCGTATCCTATGGCCTCGCTTCATGGCTCCATGTTACCTTGCTGGCGATTCAAAAAGGAGCCGCCGCCATGCCTGATCCCGCCCTTGACCGAATGACCGAGTTCGTCGGCACTTTGGTTAAGATCATGGATCAGCAGTTGATCGCCGTCGATCTAGCAGATGTAAGGGCTGTACTGAAGGAGACAGGCGGTCGTGGCGCGATAGGCATCGGCGAAGCATCTGGCCCCAACCGCGCAATTGAGGCGGCGAAGCTCGCCATCCTCGATCTGGAGCGGAATGGCGGGATAACCCTACGCGGTTCCGACTAAATTCGCCGCTTCTTTTCTGACGAGATTTCGCGCTTCCCCCCAAGCCATATGCAAATGACTGGCAATGCCACTCCTAAACCAAAGGAGGGCGCTATGCCGAAGACCAATGATCTGAATGACGTGATGGTCGGGAAAATCCTGATCCTGAATATCCTTTTCCATGTACTCTCGGGCATCTTCACGGGGGTCTGGATCGCAGACCTCGTTGCTCCGACTGGCGATATGACCCTGCTGACTTGGCTGGAAACCATCATGTCAGCCGTCGCGATTGCAGCGGGGCTTTCCTACGGCTCCTATATCGCTCTGACACATATTCCGACGGTTCCCAAAGCGAAGCGCAATCAGGTCATGGGGATTTTTGTCGCGGCCTATGTGGCAGTGGCAATCATGCTCGGTATCGCCTCGTCGTCGGTGCTTGCCTCTGCCTCGGGCGAGGTCGCCCACATGGAAACTTCGCTCACCACTCAGACCGAAGCGACGCAAGCGCGTCAGCGTGCTGCGGCCTCTCTCATTAATCGCTCGTCTGTGATGAACGATTGCGTGAGCTCGGCGGGCAACATGAGCATCCAAGAGGTTGGCACTGGCGTCTATAGCGGCGAAGGCGGGAATATCGGCCAGGTCGCAACGGCGCTCACCAATATCAGCGAAGGCTGCGCAAATGCGCGGGCCGCGATCTTTGCAAGCCGCGCAAAGCTGGAGCGCCTCTTCTTCAGGATCGACCGTCTGCTGATCGACACCAGGCGCGTGATCGACAGCGACATGGAGCGGCACGAGAAGATGGTCGCCGTGCGCAAGAACGGCGAGAACTTCACGCGCCTGACACGGGAAGTGAATGATGCGCTTCCCGTTGAAGCCGTGCAGGCGGTGGCGGATGCCATGCGAAAGGATTGGCTGGCGGCGGGCTTGCCGCCGTCCGCTGCCGCCGCGATCACGCACAACTTCGATGGAATGGCCGAAGAGCTGACTGAAGGTCTCGATGATATCGCGGCTCTCAAGGAAAAGGCGATCCCCACCATGCCTGTCGTGTCGAACATGGCCTATCTAGCTCTTTACCCTGAAGCCACAATCGCAGCGATTGCGGTTGGCGCTTGCATCGAGCTGATCCCACTCGGCGGAATCCTGCTCGGGTTCGTGATGGTCACGCAGAAGGGATCGGGCGGAGGAGGCAATCTTTTAAGGCCTTCGGAGGTTGCGACTCCGCCCCGAAGAGTGGGACGGCCTCGAAAGGCCTGAACAGGGCCGAACAAAGATGATGCGGGGCGATGGCGACATCGCCCCGCATTTTTGCGCCCAAGGAAAAAGCTTGCATTTTGCATAAGAACATAATACGAACTTCGGAATTCGATTTTTGTTAGTGGCGAGCATTATGGGTAAGCAGAAGCAAACCAACGAGACTGGTGAAGGCTTAAAACGACGCCTCCCAGAACCGAAAATCGACGAAAAACTCCTGGACCGAGTATTGAGCGGCAAGATCGGTATCGAGCCCGTCCAGGTCGATTTAACGAAGGGTACTATTTCCGAGAAGGTCTCGGAGCGAATGAAAACAGTGGTCAGAGACAGCCTTCCAAAGGGGGAAGGTGTGGTTGTGGTCAGAGCGTTTGATCTAACCACGGGCGAAAGTGTCGAGACTGCGGGAGGCGAGCAGCCAGAAGCAAAAACGACAAAGATGCAATTTGGGAGAGAAGAAGATTTTGTAGGATTTATGCAGGAGGTCGCAGCCAAGGCTAGCGGGAGCCCGCTTTATGACGACTCGTTGGCCGAGGAATTGGGAAAATTCCTTAAGTCCCATTTTGATCGCGCGCGTGAAGCCCATACTCCGCCTGTGCCAGAGCGCAGGTACATTCCGCGTAAGGACGAGATCGTCCCATTTTTGCGCGAAGTTTGGAGCGAATGGCTCACTGCTGAGCAACTCACCATGCCAATCCTGAAGGATGCAGATTACCGAGCTTATCAGGCACTCCACAACTGGACGCGAAAGAACAATCTTCCTGCCGATGTTCGGATCAAGACCTCGTCAGAAACGACGGACGAATTTCTCGCGCGCGACTATTTTCGGAGAGACGAAATCTTCCGCGCCGCAAGTGCCCTGAGCCGCAGAGGCATAAAAAATATATAAGGTTGTCGAACGTCGTTTTTGTTTGACAGGGCGCATGAAGTCGCGCATAGCCATCGCTGAGAGATGGCCATCCCTCGTTCCGGCGCTTCAATGGTGAAGCGCCGCTTCGATCCTGCTTCGGCGGGTCAAACGGGAGTGATGCGATGGCTTTGCGTGATGGACGCGCCGTTCGGCGCGGAGTGTTGACCGCTGATCGGCGGGTTTATCTTGCACATAACGATAACGAGATTCCGAATTGCCGGAATGTTCCTTCCTGCGCCCATTGGGCTTGGAAATACTGGTCGCGTTGTGATGCGTGTCCCTGGCAAAAGGAGGGATCGAGTTGACGGACTATTTCTCTCCCGAAGCGCTGCAAGCGCTCGCCGCAAACGACAACGATCCTGTCGGAATTGTTCGCATTCCACCATCTGAGTTGCTGCTGACCAAAGCGGCGATCCGGCGCATGGCCATCGCCTATCGGGCCTTGCTCCCGTGTAGCCGCTACAAGCTCGTCGATCTTCTCGACGAGATTGCATGGGGCTTTGAGGGCGTGATTGTCGGCGCAGAAGGGCGATCAATCGATCCGCTGTCGATCTGTGCGGATACGATCATGCGGACGGATGAAGACCCTAGCTGCTCATGGCTTGGCGCATTCCTGCGTTTTGCGGTCCACGAACCAAAGCAAGCGCCGCAGAAGCGCACGCTGCCCCGACTCGAACTGCTCTATCTCGTTCTTGTAATCCGCTACCCTTCGGTCGCGGCGCGCATCACGGCATAACCACAGAAGGCATGGGGTTTCCCCCATGCGAAGCGCAAAAACTGGCTCCTGTCTGGCGACATCAAAGTCGGACAGGAGTTTTTTTCATGAGCAATCAATACGCAATGGATTACGGGGGCGACGCACCTCAGCAAAGCGGAATGGTGGTCGCTCCTCAAATGGTCGCGGGAAAGCCGTACCAGGTTGTGATGCCGCCCCAGAAGAAGCGCGTATCTGCGGGGGTCGGCATGTTCATCGGCATGATCTTGTGCATCGCGATTCTCTACTTGGCAGAAATGTTCGCTCCGCCTGAGTTTCGTCCCTCGACGCTCACGGGTTCTTACAGCGGGCGATACTCAGCCGAGATCAAGGCGCATGATCTCGAAACCCATGCTGCGTATCAAGACTGGGCCGAAGAGGTGAAGGTCAGCGTCGCGCAGCAGCAAGAGCAATATCGTGCCGCAGCGCAGGGCATGCTGAACAACTATCAGGCCGCCTATGATCGCTCGCGCATCTATGCGCAGACGACCGCGCAACTCCAGCAGGACTACCTGAACCAGCGCACCGATATCGCGCGCCAGCAGCAGGGCACCGATCAGCTTGTCGTCAATATGGCACGCCTCTGGGGGCGCGTGGTCAACGTCATCGAGCCCGGGAGCGGCGATGACGCGCTCGCGTATGCCGACAGTATCGGGGGCGAGCTTCAGGAAGAGCTAAATGATGCCGTCCAAAACGGCGTTACGGTTTCGGTCGATGGCTGGGACACAGGACTTCCGCCGCCTGCCGAAGTGCGGGCAACGATTGAAGCGATGCCGCCGATTGAATTCCCCGATCTGCCCGAGATCAGTCGAGACGCGCAAAGCGAAGGCGAGGAGTAGGCATATGCGGCTGGAACAGATGGCAGCGTTCCTGCCGCGGCTTTTCTCCATGACGCGCGAACTCGACCGCGCCGAGCGGGAAGAAGAAGCGCGTCAGCGCGCCGCGTGGCAGCAATATTTGATGGCGATTGCCGCACCTTCGGGGCAACTCGGAGACGGGCGGCTAGCTAATCTTGATGACCTGAAAGCCGCTGGCCTGTTAGAGGCTGGCGGCCTCTTTTTGGGAGCACTTTACGGGAAGATGCTCTTCTTCGGCGGGGAAGGTCATCTTCTCACATATGCCCGCACGGGTTCCGGCAAGGGGCGAGATCTGGTTTTGCCCAATCTCGCCCATGTTCGTGATCGCAGCCTGATCGTCGTGGACGTGAAAGATGGCGAGAACTGCTTTGCGTCACGCGAGCATCGCGAGGGGACGCTCGGGCAACCCTGTATCTATCTCAATCCGTTCGGGCTTCTCGGCCTGCCGAACACACGTATCAATCCGCTTCAAGTTCTCATCGACATCGTGCGCGATGGCGGGGAGATCGACACGCAAGCGGACGAGATTGCGCAGACCATTCGTCCCGTGAATCCCAAAGAGGGTGAAAGCTGGGTGGGTAAAGGCTCGGTGCGGCTGATCTCGGTTCGTGCAGAGTATGCTGCGCATTTTGATCCTGCGAATTGCACGCTCGGCGGGCTGTGGAAGTTTGTGAATGCGTCGAATGCGGAAATGGAGCGGGAATTTCAGCTCATGGCGAGCTGCGGGATCGAAGGGATTGAAAGGAAGGCGGCGGCAATGGGTGCAACCTATGCCGACGCGCCAAAGCAATTCGAGGCCTATCGCTCGGACGCGATCGAAGCGCTATCGGCATTCGAGATCGGCAAGACGCTGGATCGTGCAACGTCTACGCATGATTTCGACTTCGGGCGGCTCAAGCATGAGCCCTGCACGGTCTATCTCATCACGCCTTCCGACAAGCTCGGGGTCGCCGCGCCCTGGGTAAGCCTTGTTGTCAACTATGCCATTGAGGCCATTGCGCGCGAGCGCGGGCCTGTCCGCACGACATTCCTTCTCGATGAATTCCCTCAGCTTCCGCCTGCACCCGCAATCATGAAGGCGCTGCGCCTCTATCGCGGCAAGGGCATTCAGCTTTGGTTCTTCGCGCAAGGCCGCTTCTCGATGGAAGGGCGCTGGTCGCAAGATGCCGTCAAAGAGATCGAGGATCAGGCCTCGATCCTCAACATGACGGGTATCGAAGACCCTTCGATGATGCGCGATGTGGAGCGATGGTCGGGCAATCGCACCATCGTCACCAGAGGCCAGAATGTTGGTGGCGGTGCAGTGGAGAGCGCGGGCCTCAATCGTGGCGAGAGCCGCAGGCCTGTCCTTCAGGCCGAAGATATTCGCGGGATCGGCGCGGGTCGGCAGATCATCAAGATAGCGGGATCGCCGCAACTTGCAGTCTGTGATCGCTTGCCGTTCTATGCGGTCGAGCCGTGGAAACGGCAGATCGGTGACACCCGAAAATTGCATAAGGGCGATATCTAAAGGTCTATCTTTCCATAATCGAAAGTTCATGCCTCAGCGAAATTCGTCTCAACCTCGCCGCGTATATAGGTTTTCGCTAATATCTAATGTTTCCAGAAGTTTGCATAATGCAAACTTCACGTGGTAAAATGGAATTGTTGGTGTGAGGATCGCGTTTTGGACGTGAACAGGAGTGTGTTTCCCCCAGAAGGGGGTTGAGCCCAGAGTATCTGAATCCTGCGTCTTGGTTTGAACTTCTGGCCGTCGATGAACGGCGAAAGGGAGCGCAGGTGTCGATACTTACGCCCGAAGAATATGAACGCTATCGGCAATGTGTGGCCGACATTGATCTGCCCGATGCCGAGAAGGATGAACTGATCGGTATTGTCGCCCAGATCATGGCGCATTTCGTCGATGCCGCCTTTGGGGAGACCTCCGAGCAAATTATCCTGTCAGCGAGGGAAAATGGCGCTTTTCCAAGCTCTGCGGAGTGTGGTAAGCTTAGCGATATTCCTGAAAATCAAAGAGTTGACCTCGGTTACGAGGGCGCGAGCAACATAAGAGAACCCTGAGAGGGCAAGCGCCATGACCGCAAAGACAAACAAGAATGCCGTGATCTATTGCCGAGTAAGCTCGGCAAGGCAGGTTACGCATGGAAACGGGCTCGAATCCCAAGAGAGCCGCTGCCGCGAATTCGCTCAGTATCGCGGCTATGAGATCATTCAGACATTCAGCGATGATATGTCGGGCTCGGTCATAGGCCGCCCTGGCATGCAGGCCATGCTCAAATTCCTTCGCAGCAACAGGAAGAAAGAGCTGGTCGTCATTATCGACGATATCAGCCGCCTTGCGCGTGGCCTCGAAGCTCACCTGCAACTGCGCGGCGCAATCGCTTCTGCGGGTGCGACGCTGGAATCCCCGTCCATCGAGTTTGGCGAAGATTCGGACAGTGTCCTCGTTGAAAACCTGCTGGCGAGCGTGTCGCAGCATCAGCGCCAGAAGAATGGCGAGCAAACCAAGAACCGCATGCGCGGGCGCATGCTCAATGGCTATTGGGTATTCAAAGCCCCATGGGGCTATCGCTTCCAGCGCCAATCCGGCGGCGGCAAGCTGATGGTGCCAGATGAGCCATTGGCCTCCATCATCAAGGAAGGCCTCGAAGGCTTTGCCAGCGGACGCTTCGCTTCTCAGGCTGAAGTGAAGCGCTTCTTTGAGGCGCAGCCTGAATTTCCGAAGTGTCGGCATGGCGTTGTGCTCAACGAGCGCGTCAATCAGCTCCTCACGCAAACGCTATTCTCAGGGTATTTGGAGTTCCCTGAGTGGAATGTCAGCCTGCGCAAGGGGCAGCATGAGGGGTTTATCAGCCTCGAAACATTCGAGCTGATCCAGAAGCGCCTCAAGACCAAGGGCTATGCGATCACCCGCAAAGACCTCAATGAGGATTTTCCTTTGCGGGGAGTGGTCTGCTGCGCCGATTGCGGCCATCCCATGACTGCTGCATGGTCTAAGGGACGGAACTCCCTCTATCCTTATTACATGTGCCGCCAGCGTGGCTGCTCTGGCGAGAAGAAGTCCATTCCTCGTGCACGGATCGAAGATGCGCTGCACGATATGGTGAAGGCTCTTACGCCTGTACCGTCCCTCTTTCGACTGGCCAATGAGATATTCCAGGACTTCTGGAAGAAGCGCGCTAATACTGGCCGCGAGCGTATCACTCAGATGCGCGTCGAGATTGGGCAAATCGAACGCAAGCTCGCTCAGGTCGTAGATCGGCTTGTCGAAGCCGATAGCGGAGCGATTGTGCGAGCCTATGAGCAGAAGGTCGATGAACTCGAACGTCAGAAGCTGATTCTGGCCGAAAAGATCGCAAAATGCGGCACGCCTGCTCGCGACTATCAGTCAACTTTTCAAACCGCTCTCAAATTTCTGGCAAACCCTTGGAATCTTTGGGAAAGTGGTCGGTTGGAAGATCGCCGCGCTATGCTCAAACTGGTGTTTGGTGGGAGGATCGTATTCGACCGTTTTGAGGGCTTTCAAACCCCTGAAATTTCCTTGCCGTTCATGGCTTTAAGGGCGATTTCTGGCCCCGAAAAGGAAATGGTGCCGGTTAGAGGATTCGAACCCCTGGCCTGATGATTACAAATCAACTGCTCTACCAACTGAGCTAAACCGGCGTGCCGTGAAGCAAGTCCGGCGCCCTTACCGCGAGGCAGGGGCGCCGGTCCAGTCGATTTTGCGCTTATTTTCAGAAGACCGCGTGGGGTGCGTCTTCGTGCATCATTTCCTCGCGGACCAGCGGGATCGGCGGGCCGCCGTAGCTGAGGAACTGGTCGTGGAACTGCTTCCACGCCGCTCGGCCGCCGCGGGTGGCGGTCCAGTCGTCGCGCAGCTTCAGGATCATCAGCTTGCCCAGCGTGTAGTTGAGGTAGGCCGGATCGTAAGTGCCGCGCGCGGCCTGCTGTTCGGCGTTGCCTTCATCGATGTAGCACTGGTCCATGAACAGCTTCTTGGACTCTCCCTGCGTCATGCCGCGCGCGTGCAAGCCGATCGCGGAAACGAAACGGCAGTCGCGCAGCAGGGCATTGGAGAGCTGGCCGATGTGGACTTCCGGCTTGCCGCCGCCGAGCCCGGCATCGAGCATCATCTGCTCCGTATAATGCGCCCAGCCTTCGGCGAAGCCGTAGCCGACGAACAGACGCCCGACGATCGAGGGCGCCTGGTTCGAATGCAGGAACTGCAGGTAGTGGCCCGGCATGACCTCATGGACGCTGGTGAACAGCAGGTCGTCCTTGGCCGGAATGTAGGCCATCTGCTTTTCCTTGGACCACGTCGGGTCCGGCGGCGAGATGTAGTAGACCGAGGAAGGATTGGTCTCGAGCGGTCCCGGCGGGTCCATGTAGGCGGAGTTGGCGCGGTTGTAGGGCGGGCTTTCCTCGACCGCGGCCATCTTGTCACCGGGGATGGTGACGATGTCGTTCTCGCGCACGAAGGAAACCAGTTCGGGGATCTGGCGGCGCGCTTCGGCAACCGGGCCATCCTCGGGCTTGTCTGCACCCATTTTTTCGACGCATTCGGGCACGGTTTTGCCGGGTGCGAACTGGGCGCAGGCGGCGACGAGGGCTTCGCGGTTCTTCTTCAGGTCGGCGCGGCCCACGGCTTCGAGCTTGTCGAGCGAGATGTCGACCGCCTCGGTGCTGGCGAGCATGCGCGAGAAGCGATCTGCGCCCAGCGCGTAATCCTGATTGGTGGGAACTTCGGCCAACCAGTCGGCCAGATCCTGCATGGCTGCGCCGGCCGCTTCCGAGGTTTCCTTGAACTCGGCCTGCAGCGCCGGGTCTTCGACATCGGCAAAGGCTGCGCGGGCATCGCCGCGATAGTAGTCGGCGTAGCCGGCGAAGGCGTCGGTGCCCAGCTTGGCGAAGCTTTCCGGCATAGGCGTCTTCAGGTTGGCGCGGATGTGCTGCGCGGCCTCGGGAACAGCCTTGAAGAAGGCGATCATCGCCTTCATCCGGGTGGCCTTGTCGGTGTAGTTGCGGCTGACGTAGACGTTCGGGTCGAGCCCGCCGTTGATGTAGTATTCCGGATTGGTGTGCGGCTGGTCGGCATTCTCCAGCCAGAACAGCTGGCCCTTGGCGACCTGCACCATGTAGTCGCGCTCGAAAGCCTGCTGGGGCGTCAGTCCGTCGAAGTTTCCGGCATCGGCAATGATCGAGCGCAGGAAGTCGCCCTTGGCCTTGAGGCCCGCCTCGCTCCAGTCGGCCAGCTTGCCGTCGTATTCATGCGCGCCTTCGTAAACGGCGAAGGCCGGGTCGATGGCCAGCCACTTGTTGATGGTGGTCTTGACGTACTGATCCCAACCGGAAGCCTGCGGAGCGGCTGCGTCGGTGGGCGCGGGAGCTGTTGTAGGGGTGGCACAGGCGGATGTCGCCAGTGCAAGACAGGCCATTCCTGCCAGCAGTTTATGTTTCATGAGATCGCATGCGTCCCTGTTGTATTGGCCGGTGTGGCGCCGGGGTTTGGGGGGTGGCGCCTCCGATGGCGCGAGTTGTGCGCTATGGCGCGCCGAAGGTCCAGCCCTCGGTCCTTGCCAGCTCAACGGTCAGTTCGGCGGGGCGCCATAGGTCCTCGCGATGGGCTGCGATGCGCAGCCATGCGGCGGTCACGAGGGCATCGGTGCTGTGGTCGTCGATGGCGCCGCTGCCGGGTACGGGTGGGGAGCCGAGCGCTTCGAGCGCCGCGTTCAGGCTCTCGCGATCGGTCATCTTCGCGCGCGATGCACTGCGGCCCGCCGCGACGGCGGCGAGGGTAGTGTAGATCTCGACCACGACCGAGCCCGAAGGCGGCAGCGGATCGATCGGCCAGACCGGAACGCGGCCGCCCAGCCGGTGCAGCAGCCGCATTCCGGTGAGGCTCGACTTGCCGACTTGCGCCGCGCCGACGAGGTTGAAGTTGGAATAGGGTTTGCACCCGGCCCTTGCCTGCGCCTCTTCGGTCACGCGCATGCGGCCGCGGCGGTGGGCGGCATCGGGTAGATGGAAGTGTGCGCCCTCTCGCCCACCGTGGCGCCGGAAATAGGCGCTGGCTTCTGGGTGATCGACAAAGCTCGTGGCGGACAGGTGCGGATCGTCACGGCAGATCGTGTCGATCAGGGCCCAAAGCTGGCGAGCGTCGGCGGGACTGTCGTTCCAGCCGGGAAAGAAGGCGCCGGCATCGGCGAAGGGCAGCGAGATGCCAAGGTCGAGGCCGACGAGCGTGTTTTCGGGCAGATCTTCGATCAGCAGGGCGAGCACGTCCTCGCGCGCCCAGCGAGCATGTCCTTCAGGCTGCAGCAGGCGAGGGGCCTCGCCGGCATCGCTGCACAGGGCGACGGCAATGCCCTTCTGCCGTGCGCCCTGGGCGCCGGACCAGTCGATTGCCATGAAGTTCCGAAAACGGGGCGGGGTCACTGGCCTAGCCGTTCGGCACGCTTCTTGTCCCACCATTCGATGCGCTTGAGCACTTCGCGTTCGAAGCCGCGCTCGACCGGCTGGTAGTAGGTCTGCGCCGCCATGTCCTCGGGCCAGTAGTTGTCGCCGGAGAACCCGTCCGGCGCATCGTGGTCGTAGGCGTAGTCCTTGCCGTAGCCGATGTCCTTCATCAGCTTGGTCGGCGCGTTGAGAATGTTGGCGGGCGGGGCGAGCGAACCAGTCTCGCGCGCCGACTTGAATGCCGCTTTCTGCGCGGCATAGGCGGCGTTCGATTTGGGCGCGGTGGCGAGATAGAGGCACGCCTGCACGATGGCGAGTTCGCCTTCGGGCGAGCCGAGAAACTCGTAGGCATCCTTGGCGGCCAAGCATTGCACCAGCGCTTGCGGATCGGCGAGGCCTACATCTTCGGAGGCAAAGCGCACGAGGCGGCGCAGCACGTAGAGCGGTTCTTCCCCCGCGGTCAGCATGCGCGCGAGATAGTAGAGCGCAGCCTGCGGGTCGGAGCCGCGCAGGCTTTTGTGCAGGGCCGAGATCAGGTTGTAATGCCCGTCGCGGTCCTTGTCATAGACAGCCACGCGGCGCTGCAGGAACTGGCCGAGCCCGGCGGGATCGAGCGGCTCGTCGATCTTTGCGGCGTAGAGCGTTTCGGCTTGGTTGAGCAGGAAGCGGCCGTCGCCGTCGGCCGAGGCGATCAGGGCTTCACGGGCATCGGCATCGAGGGGCAGGGGGCCTTCCAATGCCTCCGCCTTGGCGAGCAGCGCGCCCAGCGCTTCGGCATCGAGCCGGTGCAGGATCAGCACTTGCGCACGGCTGAGCAGCGCGGCGTTGAGCGCGAAACTGGGGTTCTCGGTGGTCGCGCCGACCAGCGTCACCGTTCCGCGTTCTACGAAGGGCAGAAAGCCGTCCTGCTGGGCACGGTTGAAGCGGTGGATCTCGTCCACGAAAAGCAGAGTGCGTTTGCCGGCCTTGGCCATGGTCTCTGCCTCGGCGAAGGCCTTCTTGAGATCGGCCACGCCGGAAAACACGGCGCTTATCGCAGCAAAGCGCATGCCGACGGCATCGGCCAGCAGCCGCGCGGTGCTGGTCTTGCCGGTGCCCGGTGGCCCCCAGAGGATCATCGACGACAGGCGTCCGGCCGCGACCATGCGTCCGATCGCGCCTTCCGGCCCGGTCAGGTGTTCCTGCCCGACGACATCGGCCAGCGTGGCCGGGCGTAGCCGGTCGGCCAGAGGCGCGTCGTCGCGCGGTTCGTCGGGGGAAGCAGCGGGCAGGTCTTCGGCAAAGAGGTCGGCCATGCGCGCTATCTAGCGACTATTGCGCGCGATTGCATCGGTGGAGGCGCAGGGATATTGTTCACGCCCTCATCACGTGCGGGGGAGAAGCACGATGGTCGACGCAATCGGTACAAGCTCCGGCGCAAAGGCGCCGGTATCCTTCTGGATCGTCGCGATCCTTTCGCTTCTGTGGAATGCCATGGGCTGCGCGGACTTCACCATGACGGTAACCCGCAACGCGACTTATCTCGCCGGCTTTCCGCCGGAAATGACCAACTGGCTCGATTCGGCGCCGTCGTGGACCCTGATACCTTGGGCGCTCGGCGTCTGGGGAGCTTTGGCCGGATCGCTGTTCCTGCTCCTGCGCTCGGGCTGGGCAGTCACGGCTTTTGCTGCCTCGCTGATCGGTCTGGCGGTGAGCCAGATCTGGCAGTTCTCGTCGAACATGCCGGACAGCATGACGTCTCCGGGCAGCGTGGCCTTTACCGTCACGATCTGGGGCGTGGCGCTGGCGTTGCTCTGGTATTCGGTGCGGATGCGCCGTGCGGGCGTCCTGCGTTAGGCAGCGCCGCTGAAAGCTGGCCACGCCCCGCTAGTCCTGAGCTTGTCGAAGGACGTTGGAACCGCGCCACGATCGCCACCCTTCGACAAGCTCTGGGTGAGCGGCAGTTGCATCAGATTTTGTGTGCTTAGCGCTAACCGCGAGGCTTCTGGCGGATCAGGCGCAGGTAGGTGTCGGCGACGGCCTGATTGATCCGGTCCCAGCTGAACTCCGATGCGCGGGCTTCGCCGGCGCTGCCATGGGCGTTGCGCAGGGCAGGGTCCTCGATATAGGCCTTGAGCGCTTCGGCGAACTGGTGAACCGCGCCCGGAGGCACGAGCCGGCCCGAAACCCTGTCATCGACGAGGCTCTGGCTGCCGGTTGCCGCAGCGGCGACAACGGGCAGGCCGCAGGCCATCGCTTCCAGCGTGACGTTACCGAAAGTCTCGGTGACCGACGGGTTGAACAGCAGGTCCATCGAGGCGACCGCGCGGCCCAGGTCTGCGCCCTGCTGAAAGCCGACGAAGGCCGCGCCCGGAATGCGCGCTTCGAACCATTCGCGGGCCGGGCCTTCGCCGATGACGAGCACCTTGTGGGCCACGCTGCGGCGGCGCAGTTCGTCGATGGTATCGGAAAAGACGTCGAGACCCTTTTCCATCACCAGCCGGCCGAGGAAGCCGATTGCCACCTCGTCGTCAGCAATGCCGTGCGAGCGGCGCCATTCGAGATTGCGGCGTCCCGAATGGAAGATCTCGCGGTCGACGCCGCGCGACCAGATCGAAACGTCGTAGTTCATGCGCTGGTCGCGCAGGACCTGGGCCATGCTTTCGGACGGTGCGACAAGCGCATCGCAGCGGCGGTAGAAACGGCGCAGGATCGCCTCGATCACCGGCTCGCCCCAGGCCATGTTGTAATAGCGCAGATAGGTCTCGAAGCGGGTGTGGACCGAGGCCAGCACCGGCAGCTTGCGTTTGCGGGCCCAGGTCACTGCCTGATGGGCAACCGGGTCGGGCGAAGAGACGTGGACCACGTTGGGCTGGAAGGCGTCCAGATCGCGCCGGACCTTGCCTGCAATCCGCAGGGGAATGCGATATTCGGAACGGGAAGGGATCGGCACGGCGCCCACCCCGATGAGGTCTCCCGTCGGCTCGAACGCCGGTTTTTCGACGACGGGCGCATAGACGCGAACTTGCGCGCCCTGGCCCAGAAGGTAGCCCACAAGACGGTTGAGCGCCTGGTTGGCGCCGTCGCGAACGTAGTTGTAGTTGCCCGAAAACAGGGCGATGCGCAGGTCGGCAGTGTCCATTGTGGACAGCGCCATAGCCGCACCAGCCCCGCTTGGCGAGAGGGCTTCCCTCCGGACGACCGCAACGCAAGGGCGGGCCATCCGGAGGCATGCCTCAGCTATCGGCGCAAGGCGTCAGCGGCGATACCGATCGTAGCGGCGGTGGTCGCGGCGATGCTCGCGCCGGTCGTAACGGCGATCGCGGCGCCAGTCCCGCCGGTCATGGTGCCAGTCGCGGCGCGAATAGTAGTGGCGATCGTAGCCCCGGCTCCAGCGCTCCCGGTAGTACGGCGCGTAGTAGCGGCTGTAATAGCGGTCGCGGTAATAACGGTTGGGATAGCCGTCGTAGTAATAATAGTAGCCGGGATAGCCGCGCACGGTCACATAGCGGCGGGCCGGATACCAGCCGCGGTCATAGTAGCGGTCGTCGTGGTTGTCGGCGATGGCCGCACCGATGGCGAGGCCGATGATGCCCGCGCCGATGGCAATGGCGGCATCGTTGCCGCCGCGGTCCCGGTAATGATCGCGCGCCGAGGCCGGCGAGGCGGCCAGCAATGCCGAAGCCGCCAAAGCTGCACCGAGCCCGAGTTTCTTCAATCCGTTCAACATGTCATGCGTCTCCCTTGCGTGGGGCCAACCGGGTGACGGCGGTTTCGGCAGGCACGTTAGCCACACCAGCATGCAAATACGGACTGAACTCGCGGTGAATTTGTCGCAGAATGTATCGCGGAAAGCTGCCTATCGCCCCCTCCCTTGCGGGAAAGAACGATGACATGCGGCGGCAAGTCGATGAACCTAGTCGCGGCGGTCGCGGCGATCCCGCCGGTCGTCGCGGTCGCGCGGCGGCTTGAAGCGGGGCATGCTGGTGCCCTGTGGCGGAGGTCGCAGCGTGCCTTCGAAGCGCCGGAACCGGGAGTCGGGCGGACGCACGGTCCCGCGCCGGAAGTGCAGCGGATCGCCGCGGCGGAATGCGCGGTCCTGTGGGCTCAGGCGGAAATAGAAAATGCTGTCTACCCAGTACCCGTCGTAGATCGGGCCGTAAAAGCCGTCGTACCAGCCATAGTACGGATAGCTCGACCAGCCCACGGCGACGCGGCTGCCATATCCATCGTGGCAGGCAGTCAGGGACAGTGTCGATGCGGCAAGGCACACCAGAATCAAGGGTCGCTTCATAAACACCTCCATCGTCTGCTCCCGTCACCCACTATGTGCATTACTGCACTTGGAATGAGTCGTGCCTTGACCGGGATCAAGCCGGTCCTAGTCCTGCGATGCGAGGCGCACGAAAAGACGCCCGGCCAAGGGGAAGGTGCCGGGCGTCAAGGGGGCCGGGAAGGAGGAACCCGGCGGTCAGTTCAAGGTTGGCCGATCAATAGCCGCGATAGCGGTCGCGGCGGTCATGGTCGTAATCGCGGCGGTCGCGGTCGTAGCGGTAGTCACGGTGGCGACGGTTGTATTCGGCGCGGCTGTAGCGGCGGCCGTCGCGGTCCCAATAGTAACCGTTTCTGTAGGACCATCCGGAGCTGTAGGCCGGCGCATAGGCATAACCGCGGTCGTCGTAGCGATCGCGATACCGGTCCCGGTCGTTGTTCGAGGAAGCGATGATGGCGCCGAGAGCCAGGCCGATCACGCCGGCGCCGATGGCGACAGCGGCCGTGTCGTCGCCGCCGCGATGGCGGTCGCGGGCCGCTGCGGGCGTGGCGGTGGCGGCTGTGGTAACCAGGGCCGTGGCTGCGAGGGTGCCGGCCAGTACGGTCTTCTTGATGATGCTCATGGCTGCAATTCCTGTCTCGGGACCTTGGAAAGACGGGCCCTTTCGTCCTGATGCTCCCTTTATAAGGGCAGCTGGCTGAACGATGCCGGAGCAGATTTAGCAGGAACTGTTCAGGTTTATCTGATTTTGTATGAATGAATCTCAGTAGCCCGTATAGCGGCCCGGCCGGTGCCAGACATAGAGAATGCCAGCCGTGGCGGTAACCCCGAGCAGCGACCACAGGACGAGCCCGAGATCGAGTGTCACGAGCGAGAACAGCAGCACGCAGCCGTCGATCAGCATCTGCGTGCGGCCGGCGTTCCAGTCGCGCGTGCGATAGAGCCACAGCACGATCGCGCCCGAGCCGCCGGTGCCGGCACCATGGCGGGCAAGGGCAAGGGCACCCATGCCTATCACACTGCCGCCGACAAGCGCGGCCACTGGTTTGCTGATCGAGTCGATGGCGATGGTGTGCGCTGCGACTTGGGTCATCGCGAAGAGGCTGAAGGTGACGATCAGGGTCTTGACGATGAACAGCCAGCTCATCGTGCGCAGGGTAACCGCGAGCATCGGGATGGTGAATGCCGCGTAGAACAGCCCGACAGGAAGGCCGGTGAGATAATTGAGGACCAGCGAGATACCCGCGACACCGCCCGTCACGAGCCCGGCGGACTTCAACAGGACCAGACCGAGCGAGAGCTGGATTGCCCCCACGAACAGGGCATAGGCGTCTTCCGCAGGACTGTGCGGAACACCGGAAGCGGGAGCGGAAGGCGATCTAGGGTCGGACAAGCGGCGCACCTTGCGATGGACGTGGGCTTCAGGCGATGTCTCTTCCCGGTTTCTGGGACGTTTAGTGCGCTGCCGACCGGGTGCAAGCCCTGGCCGCTGCAGACAATGCGCACATGGTTCCCGCCGAGCCGCGATTCCAGGATGGATCGCATTGCCCGTCGGACAAGGCGTGGCTGCCGATAGCGGAGTGTGTTAATCCAGTAACACATTGGCTCTGAAGTGAATTTTTTCATTTCCGCGAAACTTCATCGGCGGCCGTGGCGTTACCCCTCCCGAAAGCGTCGCTCTCCGGCGCCCCTAAATCGGGAAGAAAATCATGAGGATTTTTCACAAGGCAGGCGCCGTTTCGGCGCTGGCGATCGCTTGCGCGCTGACGGCCCAGCCGGCACTCGCTCAGGACCGCGGCGACGACTTCGATGGCCCCTACATCCAGATCGTTGGCGGCCTGTCTACGCAGAACAATGACGGCGGCGATACGCTTGTGTTCGATACCGACGGTGACGGCAGCTACAACGATACCGTGCGTACGCAGACGGGCTCGAACGCATTCAGCCCCGGCTTCTGCAACGGTCTCGCTTATGGTTCCACGCCGGGCGACGGATGCCGCAGCGACCGCGACAAGCTCGAGTACGGTGCGCGTGTCGGTTACGACAAGCGGATGGGCAATTTCGTGGTCGGCGCGCTGGTCGAAGGCATGAAGAGCGAGGCCAAGGATGCCACCACCGGCTTCAGCACGACGCCCGCCAGCTACGCCATCGAACGTCAGCTGGACTACGCTGTCTCCGTTCGTGGCCGTGCTGGCTACACGCCGGGCGGCGGTGCGCTGTTCTACGCGACCGGTGGCGCGAGCCTGGCCAAGATCGATCACACCTTTACCACGACCAATACCGCCAATGCCTTCGATCCGCAGCGCAACGGCGCGCATGTCTGGGGCTGGCAGGTCGGTGGCGGTGCCGAAGTCATGCTGACGGACAACATCAGCATGGGGCTGGAGTACCTCTACAACCGCTACCACGACTACAAGTACAACGTGGAAGTCTCACAGGGCAGCGCGCCCGCGAGCAATCCGTTCCTGCTCGATTCCGGCACGACCCGGATCAAGGCGAGCGACGGCAACTTCGACTACCACTCGCTGCGCGCGACAGTGGGTTTCCGGTTCTGACCGAACAACCAGTTGAGAGGAGCCTGCGGGCGGCGGATTTCGGTCCGCCGCCCGTTTTTTTGCGGAAAGGCTCCCGGCCTTAAAGGCTTACGCCGCGTCCTTCTTGCGGCTGGCGCGCTTGCGCTCGTGCGGGTCGAGATGGACCTTGCGCAGGCGGATCGACTGCGGCGTCACTTCGACCATCTCATCGTCGTCGATGTAGGCGATGGCCTGCTCGAGCGTCATGATCTTGGGCGGGGTGAGGCGGATCGCGTCGTCCTTGCCCGAAGACCGGATGTTGGTCAGCTGCTTGGCCTTCATCGGGTTCACTTCGAGGTCGTCCGGCTTGGCGTTCTCGCCGATCACCATGCCCTCGTAGAGCTTCTCCTGCGGGGCCACGAACAGGATGCCGCGGTCCTCCAGGTTGTTGAGCGCGTAGGCATTGGCTTCGCCGGTGCCGTTCGAGATCAGCACACCGTTGAGGCGGCCTTCAATCGCGCCCTTGTAGGGGCCGTACTTCTCGAACAGGCGGTTCATGATGCCGGTGCCGCGGGTGTCCGAAAGGAACTCGCCGTGGTAGCCGATAAGGCCGCGCGAGGGCGCCGAGAAGGTGATGCGGGTCTTGCCCACGCCCGAGGGGCGCATCTCGGTGAGTTCGGCCTTGCGGCGCTGCATCTTTTCGACGACGGTACCCGAGTGCTCGTCGTCCACGTCGATCACGACGGTTTCGTAAGGCTCGGTGCGGTTGCCCGCCTCGTCGGTCTTGAACAGCACGCGCGGGCGCGAGATGCCAAGCTCAAAGCCTTCGCGGCGCATCGTCTCGATAACGACGCCCAGCTGCAGTTCGCCGCGGCCGGCAACCTCGAAGCTGTCCTTGTCCTCGCTCTCGGTGACGCGGATGGCAACGTTGGTCTCGGCTTCGCGCATCAGGCGGTCGCGGATCAGGCGGCTCGTCACCTTGTCGCCTTCGCGGCCGGCAAGCGGGCTGTCGTTGACGGCAAAGCGCATGGCCAGCGTCGGCGGGTCGATCGGCTGGGCCTGGATCGGCTCGGTCACCTGCGGATCGGCGATGGTGTTGGCCACGGTGGCCTTCTCGAGGCCGGCGAGGGCGATGATGTCACCCGCGCGGGCTTCTTCCACCGGCACGCGGTCGAGGCCGCGGAAGGTCATGAGCTTGGAGGCGCGGCCGGTCTCGATCACCTTGCCGTCGCGGTCCATCGCGCGGATCGGGTCGTTGATCTTGAGCACGCCCGACTGGACGCGGCCGGTGAGCACGCGGCCCATGAAGTTGTCGCGGTCGAGCAGCGTGGCAAGGAACGAGAAGGGCGCGTCGACATCGAGATTGGGTGCCGGAACGTGGTCGCGGATGAGCCGGAAGAGCGGGTCCAGCGTGCCTTCGCGCGCCTCGATGTCCTCGCTGGCATAGCCGTTGCGGCCCGAAGCGTAGAGCACGGGGAAATCGAGCTGCTCGTCGTTGGCGTCAAGGCTGACGAAGAGGTCGAACACCTCGTTCAGGACTTCGTCGGCACGGCCGTCGGGACGGTCGATCTTGTTGACGACGACGATCGGCTTGAGGCCGAGGCCCAGCGCCTTGCCGGTGACGAACTTGGTCTGCGGCATCGCGCCTTCAGAGCTGTCCACCAGCAGGACGACACCGTCGACCATCGACAGGATGCGTTCCACCTCGGCGCCGAAGTCGGCGTGGCCGGGCGTGTCGACGATGTTGATGCGCAGGCCTTCCCACTCGATCGAGGTCGGCTTGGCGAGAATCGTGATCCCGCGTTCCTTTTCGAGGTCGTTGGAATCCATGGCGCGCTCTTCGACGCGCTGGTTGTCGCGGAACGTGCCGGACTGGCGGAAAAGTTGGTCCACAAGGGTGGTTTTACCATGGTCGACGTGCGCAATGATCGCGATATTGCGCAGGGGAAGCGGGGCGGACATCTTTAGCCTTACGTTTCGAGGGGGCCTGTTCGGCACATCGCGGGCACATGCTGCACCGCAAAATTTTGCGCGCCCTTAACCGATCCCGATGATTCCGGCAAGCGCGCTGGCACTCTGGTAGTGTCTCAGTTTGAATTGCAAGAAAATAACTGGTGCGTCGCTTTGCGGCATCCTACCCCGCCTGTGGGAGGGGAAAGAGCGTGGAAGCACCATGGATATTTCGCTGGATAGCGTCGATTTTATGGACGATTCCTGGGCCAACGGATGCTTGGGCAAGTATAATCGATAGCGCCGCGTGGCCTGCTGTGTCCCTTTTTCTCGTATTGAGGTTTAGGGTATTTATCAGGCGATATCTGTTGATTTTGGCAGATCGTTTGCAGCGTGATCATGTGAAACTAGGTCCATTTGAACTTCGTCCAAACGATGACGTGTTAGTGCTTGATCCGGATGCTGCTGGCGAATCCACTTTGGAGTACGATTCAGATGACGTTCAACGCATTGAACGTATGTTTGAATTTATCGACGATACCGAAGGTTTGTGCGGATTGACCGAATGGTTGAACCAAAGTGGATATCAGGAGTTAGATATTATAGATTTCCTCACGCTTCCCGAGTATGCGTTAGCGCGTGAGAAGGCATGGAACGAGGTAGAGGGGTTACAGGAATGACCAAAAAATTCTTTACCAAAGTTTCTCCAAAGGCAGCAAAAGGCATCGTGCGCCTCTACGAAAGCAAGGGTTACGATGTGCATGCCAAACCTCAGGCCAACGGCGACTTCGTCGTAGTGGTTATCAAGAAGGACAGCGAAACGTCGCCACGCTCCCTCTTTACCCCAGCGTCAAAACGCTGCCGTGAAACGGAAGTGGCGGCCTAAACACGCTTCTTGTATGGCCCACGCGCTTTCGGCGCTGGTGCCATCTCGTCGATCTGCGCCACTATGTCCTCAAGTTTCCAGAGACGATCCGTGATGCCTGCTGCCATGGCGGGTGTCACCTTGAGCGACTTGTGAATGCGGCAGAAGTTGTAGAACGCGAAGTAGAGGGCAAGCGCGTGGATATGGTTGTCCAGCTTCTTTGAGAACGCATTGGTCAAACGCGTGAAGCGACGGTTCTGCATGCGGATAGACAGGTTCATGCGTTCCACATGCGACGTGCTGACGTGCTTCGGATCGGGCGCGCCTTCCACGACATTGGTGCGGATCGCAATGCACTCTGCGGGGCTGTAGCGAACATCCGGTGACGTGCTGGGCAACGAGCCATAGACCTTTACGATCTGCGCATAGTCCACATCACCGCCAAATGTGCCTTCAACTGCCTGAACGTAAGCACCGTGTCCGTCGGTGCTTAGCTGGACGCGATTGGCGAGGCGGCGATACAAGTCTTCAATGAAAATTTGCGCGCTCTCAAGCGTCCGGTCGCCCACGAAGTAGGACACCATGAGTTTTGTGTCGCTGTCGAGCGCGGTCCACGTCCAAACGTCGCCAGCGCCATCGGGAGCGGCCTTCGCACCCTTCACGTTCTTTTGCTTAGCGTAGCAGAACGACCAGATTTCATCGCACTGCACCCGGCTTGCCGTCACGCCGCGCACGTACTCATCATGGATATGAAGGCAGGCTTCTCCGGCATCGATCAGCAGCTTGCTTACCGTGTTGATTGATACATCAGTAACGCGGCTGATCGAGCGCATCGACGAACCTTCGCAGAGCATTGCGAGGATTTGCGTGCGCTTGGCGAGAGGTAGCTTGTTCATGCCATTTTGATATGAACTTTTATGCTTAGGGTCAAGCGGAATCGGCATTTCGAATCACCTGCTTGCAAAATATTTTAGCAAGCATATGCTTGCAGAATATCGAAGCAAGCAAGGATCGATTCGATGGATGACACTCCGCAATCTAAGGGTGGCCTTGCGCGGGCTAACCGGCTCTCCCCGGAGGAGCGAAGCGCGATTGCACGACGCGCCGCTTTGGCACGTCACAACCGCGATTTGCCGAAAGCGATTGCCGAGGGGAATCTCATTATTGGTGAAATGCGGATTGCCTGCGCGGTCTTAGAGGACGAAACCCGCGTTCTAACTCAGGAGGGATTTCTTACTGCGATCGGTCGTGCCGCTAAGGCAAAAGGTGGCCAAGGTGCCGGGGTCGACGGAAAGCCAGCATTTTTGCGCGCCAAGAACCTAGAACCATTTATTTCCAATGAGTTATTAGCGTCGACAACTCCGCTGGAATTTGTACCTCTTCGCGGTCCTGGATATGAAGGGCGCGCCTTCGGTTATCGCGCTAGAATGCTTCCCGACGTTTGTTGGGTCTATCAGGACGCTATGTTGGCTGGTGCACTCCTTCCTAGTCAGGAGCACATCGGCAAGTCTTGCCGAAATTTCCTTCGCGCCCTGACCAATCATGCAATCGACGATCTGGTCGATATGGCGACCGGCTTCGAAGATATGCGGAAGCGCCGGGCAATCAACCGGATCATCGACCAGTACGTCGAGAAGGAGGCACGACCTTGGGTTAAGATGTTCCACTTGGATTTCTACCGGCATATCTACCGGCTAAATGGCTGGGACTTCGATCCCGAAAATACTGCCCGGCCCGGCGTCATCGGGACTTGGACTAATGATATTTATGATAGACTTGCCCCCGGTGTTCGTGAGGCTCTTCATGCACGGGTCAAGCGTAACGCTAGAGGCAAGCCCACACAGAGGCTTACCCAGCTTCTAACACCTGATGAAGGCAAGCCAGCGTTGGAGCGCCTGCTTGAAGGCGTGCTATTGCTTATGCGGATGTCGAAGAGTTGGGATGAATTTAAGCTCAAGCTTAATGAGTACTACCCAAAGTATGGCGATACGATGCAGCTCCCGCTGTCAGGGGGAAGCTATCGCCTACCATCACCGGATGCGAGTTAGTCCTTACCCCACCGTTTCTCCGCAGCCTTCCGCGCAATTTCTGCCCGCCGCTCTGGCGTCATGTTCTCGGCACGAGCTTTACCGCCTTTGCGGCCAAGCTCTGCGGCTGCGCTGGACAGCTTTTCGTCGCGCTCGTCCTCTATCTCACCAGTGGCAATTTTGGCGATCTGGACGGCGCGACCGATAGCGTCGGCTGGGCGCTTTTCCCCCTTGGGGCCTTTAGGCACGACGGATCACCTTCTTACTGTCTTTGCAGATCGAACAAGTACCGGTTTCCTGCACAAAGTCGCTGGTGGTCGCCAGCGCTCCTGTAATCTGTGCTGGATGCGCCGCATCATTGCTCCATCCTAATCCATTCGCGATGCACTTGTTGCACACCGGGTTAGGGCTATGATCGGTTATGAAGTCGTTGACCTCTTGTGGGCGCGACATATTGCCTCCATGCTTTCCGCTAAGCATACAGGCCGGGCGCGGCTGGCGCAAACGTGGTCAAGCCACCTTATTTTCAAACTGAGACACTACCGGCACTCTGCACTTGTGGCGCTTTGGCCACATGGGGGCAAATACGCCATGTGCAAGAGGGCATCCTGATTGTCTGCCTGCAAGTTAGT
The DNA here is from genome assembly GCF_014645195.1 of Novosphingobium indicum. Taxonomy (GTDB): domain Bacteria; phylum Pseudomonadota; class Alphaproteobacteria; order Sphingomonadales; family Sphingomonadaceae; genus Novosphingobium; species Novosphingobium indicum. Next base: position 85,302 of record NZ_BMLK01000010.1, read on the forward strand.
TTCTAAGACTTGCGACATAACAAACGGCGAGCCCGGTGAACCAACGACACGGGCAGTCGTGTAGGAAGGGACAGGGTCATGAAGGCTACTTGGACGGGTGCAGCCGTGCGTTCGGCTGGCATCGCAGGAATCTATACGCACAAGCATCGCCATCTGATGGCAGGCGCGGCCTTGGCGGCGCTGGCATGGGCTCCGGCCGCATTGGCGCAGGACAGCGGGCAGGCTGCGGCGGATGAGATGTTCTCCGACGGGATCATCGTCACCGCCACCAAGCGTGAGCAGACATTGCAGGACGTGCCCGTCGCCGTGACGGTGACGACGGCCGAGACGATCGAGCGGGCGCAGATCCGTGACCTCAAGGATCTGCAGTCGGTCGTGCCTTCGCTGCGCGTCAACCAGCTGCAGTCGAGCGCGAATACCAACTTCTACATTCGCGGTTTCGGCAATGGCGCGAACAATGCCGGTATCGAGCCCTCGGTCGGCCTGTTCATCGACGGCGTCTACCGGTCGCGCTCGGCGGCGATGATTGCGGATTTCCCCGATGTGGAACGCATCGAAGTGCTGCGCGGCCCGCAATCGACGCTGTTCGGCAAGAATGCCTCGGCGGGTGTCATCTCCATCGTCACCAAGAAGCCCGAGTTTCGGTTCGGCGGCAATGTCGAGGCGAGTTACGGCAACTACGATGCGATGGTCCTGAAGGGCCGCGTAACCGGCCCGATCAGCGACACCCTTGCCGTCAGCCTCGCTGGCGGCCTCAACAAGCGCGACGGGATCGTCAAGGATCTCGCCACCGGCGATAGCACCAACCAGCGCGATCGCTGGTTCGCGCGCGGCCAGATGCTGTTCGACAACAACGACAACCTGCAGGTCCGCCTGATCGGTGACTACGGCAAGATCGACGAGAACTGCTGCGCGGTGGTGAACCTGCGACAGGCACTGCCGACCGCCGCGATCTTTGCCGTCGGCGGGGCCGTGAACCTGCCGCCGGAGAAGTACGACGATATTGCCTACTACAACTTCGAAAGCTCCAACAAGATCGAGAACTGGGGCTTTTCAGGGCAGCTCGACTACGATCTCGGCGCGGCCCAGATCACGTCGATCACCGCTTACCGGCGCACCAATTCGCTGACCAATCAGGACTCTGATTTTTCCAGCGCGGACTTGCTCGGCCGCAACTGGCAGGATCTGCGGATCAAGACCTTCACCCAGGAACTGCGCGCCAGCTTCGACATCGGCGATCGCCTGCACGGCCTCCTGGGCGGCTACTATTTCAACGAGAAGATCGACCAGAACAACGAGGTCTTCTGGGGCGACGATGCCCGGCCCTATGCGAACCTGCTGGTTCAGAGCCTGTCGAACGGGGCGCTCAGCATCCCGATGCTGGAGTCCACCTTCGGCGCGCTGGAAGGCGATCCGACCAAGTATGCGGGCCGGTTCTTCCTATCGGGGACAGGGCTGACCGAAGCCTACGCGCTCAAGAACGAGGCGTTCTCGCTGTTTGGCCAGCTCGATTTCGAAGTGGCGCCGGGCCTGACGATTACCGGCGGCATCAACTACACGCACGACAAGAAGCGTTTTGCCACCAACACGACCTCGAATGACGTGTTCGCTGGCATCGATCTCGACAGCCCCGCCTATGTCCCGTTCCGCCAGCAATTGCTGCTGGGCGGCGCGCTGCAGTCGGTGGGCATCGATCCGACCAACCCGGCGCAGGTCTATGCCTTCGCCACCAATCCGACGACGGCGCCGATCTATCAGCAGCTCGTCGGTTTCGCGACGGCCAATGCCAGCAATCCGGCAGCCAACCCGCTGAGCCCGCTGCGGGCGCTGCAGTACTTCCCGCCGTTCATGAACGTGCCCAACGCGGTCGAACCGGGCAGGGTGAGCGACGGCGATTTCAGCTACACCGCACGCGTGGCCTGGGACGTGACGCCCACGCTCAACGTCTATGCGGCCGTGGCCACCGGCTACAAGGCTGCTTCGATAAACCTCTCGCGTGACAGCCGTCCGACCCCGGCCGATCTCGTCCAGCTTCGTGCGCAGGGTCTGGCGGTAACCAACCTGACCGCCGGCAGCCGCTATGCCGACGCGGAGAACTCGACCGTCTACGAGGCCGGCCTGAAGGGCAACTGGGGCCTGGTCTCCGCGAATGTCGCGGTGTTCAAGCAGGTCATCAAGGGCTTCCAGTCGAACATCTTCACCGGATCGGGCTTCTTCCTCGCCAACGCAGGCAAGCAGTCCGCTTTCGGTATCGAGTTCGAAGGCTCGGCCAAGCCGGTCGAGCCGCTGACACTGACGCTGGCGATGACCTACCTCGATGCCAAGTACGATACCTTCCAGCTTTCCGCTTTCGGCGATCTGTCCGGCACGCGGCCGGCCGGTGCCTCGCCGCTTTCGGTAACCTTCGGCGCGGAGTTCGTGCAGCCGGTGGGCAACAATGGCGACCGCGTGATCCTGCGCGGCGACTACCACTACGAGATGCCGTTCAAGCTGGTCGAAGGCCTGCCCGGTCTTGTCCAGCGCGATTCCCTGGGCAACGTCACCGATGTGAGTGCGGCGCTCGCAGCAGCGCGCGAATTCAAGCAGGACATCAACGACGTCAACGCCTCGCTGACCTATTCGATGGCCAATGGTCTCGACCTGTCGGTCTGGGGCCGCAACCTGCTCAACGACCGTACGATCCTGCAGATCTTCGACAGCCCGGCACAGCCGGGGTCGATCTCGGGTTATCCGAACCAGCCGCGCACGTATGGCGTGGCGGCGCGCTACCGTTTCTAGAAACGGAGCGTGATGCGCCTCGACCGGCGGAGAAGCGGTCGGCGGCGCAGCCTGAAACGGGGGCTCGCTGTTATATAACGGCGGGCCCTCTTTTTGTTGCCGGCTCCGGACAATTCCCTATAGCTGGCGCTCTCACACGACCGGAGGGCAGTCATGCTCGAACACATGATAACGCCTTTCTACCGGTACGCCGATTTCACCGGGCGTTCGCGGCGGCTTGAGTTCTGGTCGTTCGCTTTGCTCAACCTGATCGTGACCGCAGTACTTGTCAGCCTAGCGCTGTCGACGGGCCTTTCCTATCGCGCCATCCTGCAGCGCGCGGAATTCGGCGGGGGTCTGGGAGTGGCGACCATCGCGTTTTTCGCGATCCTCGGTATGTACAGCCTCGCCGTTCTGATCCCGTCCGTGGCGGTGAACGTGCGGCGGTTGCACGACCGGAACATGAGCGCCTGGTGGTACCTGGGGTTCATAGCGCTGAATGTCGTACCGGTGATCGGATGGGGCAGCAACATCGCCTATCTGGTGCTGATGGCCTTGCCGGGCACCTCCGGCCCCAACCGCTTCGGGGAAGATCCCAAGGATCCGGCGGCTTCGGAAGTTTTCACATGAGTTGGCTCGGGGCGCTTGCCGTGTGCACGCCTGCTCCTATGCTGCCAGCTATCGCACACCGGCTGGGGAAGGCCGGACGTGGGGTCGAATGAACCACACGGAAATACAGGGGAAGATCATGGAAGCTTATGGTGGTTTCTGGCGGCGCGTGCTCGCCTACATTATCGACACCATCCTGTTGAACATCGCGGTGAGCATGGTGGCCGGGTTCCTGGGACTGGGCCTCGGGGCGAGTATGGCAATGCTCAATCCCGAACAGGTAAACGGGATGTATTCAGGCGCATTCGTCCTGAGCAGCCTGCTCAGCCTCGTGGCCTCGTGGCTCTATTTCGCGTTGATGGAAAGCTCCAAGCTGCAGGCGACCGTCGGCAAGTTGGCGGTGGGCGTGATTGTCACCGATCTCAACGGCAACCGGATCAGCTTCCTGCGGGCCACGGGGCGCTACTTCGCCAAGATCCTTTCGGGGCTTGTCCTCTTGATCGGCTACATCATGGTCGCTTTCACCGAGCGCAAGCAGGGTCTGCACGACATGCTGGCCGGCACGCTCGTATGGAAGACCCGCGACCCGCGTACCGTCGTCTCGCACGAAGACGTGTTCCGGTAATTACAGTTCCCTGAGCGCTCGCGCCGGTTTCGCCCGCAACAGCGGCAGCGAACCGCCGAGCGCGAAGGCGAGCACCAGCACCAGTCCGGCGCCCAGCACCATCAGTATACGCGGCCAGTCAGGCATCCAGTCGAACTCGAAGAGCTTGACGATCACTGCCCAGGCCATGCCGCTTCCCGCCACCAGTGCGACAAGGGCGAGGGCCAATGCCAGCACCCCGTACTCGGCCATTTGCAGTATCAGCAGCTGTCTGCGGCTGGCGCCCAGCACGCGCAGGATCACGTTGTCGTAGGTCCGGCTGGCCCGCGCAGCGGCGATGGCGCCGAGCAGCACGGCAAGGCCTGCAAGCACCGCGACAGAGGCGGCTGCAAGGATGGCCGTCGACATCTGATCGAGCAGCGCGCGGGCATCGCGCAGCAGCGTTCCCGTCTCGACAACCGAACTCGACGGAAAGATGCGCGCCAGCTTGGGCAGCAGGCCGGAAGTCGGCGTACCGGGCGGGACTTCGATGGTCGCCGCCAGGTGATGCGGCGCGTCGGCCAGCGCGTTGGGCGAGAAGACGAGCACGAAGTTGAAGCCCATGGTGTCCCAGTCGATCCGGCGCAGTGCGGCCACGCGGGCCGTTCGCTCGACGCCGAGAATGCCGACTGTCACGTAGTCGCCCACCTTGAGCCCCACGGCATCGGCGAAGTTCTCATCGAGAGAGACCAGCGGCTCACCCCGATAGACTTCGGGCCACCACTTTCCCTTGGTCACGGTGCTGCCTTCGGGCACGCCGACGGAATAGGTCAGGCCGCGCTCTCCGCGCAGGGCCCAGGCGTCTTCGGGAAGATCGTCACCCAGACTGGCGACGCGGGTCATGTCGCCTTTGGGGCCATAGGCCAGGATCTTGCCCCGCATGTTCGGCACGATCTTGGTTACGGCGCCCGGCAGCGTTTGTTCCACGGTATCGCGGAACTTGCCGGCGCCGTCCTGCGGCACGTCGAGCACGAAGAAGTCGGGCGCGCGGGCCGGGACGGTCTTGCGGATATTGGCATCGAGGCTGGTCTGGACCGCCGCGATCAGCACGAAGGCGGAAAGCCCGAAGCCGAGCGCGGTCACCAGAGCCCCGGTCTGCGCGCCGGGGCGGTGCAGGTTGGCGAGCCCCGCGCGCAGCATCGGTCCCTTGGGGCGCGGCAGTCGCGCGGCTACTTTGCGGATCGCCAGACCGACGAGTGCGAGCAGGCCCAGCATGGCGGCGGCTCCGGCAAGGAACCCGGTCGTCACCAGCGGCTGCGCGGCGTTGATCAGTGCCAGCGCGACGATAGCGGCAAGCCCGAGACCGACCGGCAGCAGCAATGCGCGCCGGTCGGTCGCAAGCGGCGAGACCCGGGCGCGCATCAGCGCCATGGCCGGGAAGCTGCGCGCCCGCACCAGCGGCGGCGCGGCGAAGACCAGTGCGACCAGCAGGCCATAGGCGGTCGCCGTGACCAGTGCGGCAGGGGAAACGGTGAAGCCCGTGCTCACCGGCAGCAGTTCTCCCAGCGCGCGCGCCAGCAGCGGGGTGACGAGCACGCCGGCTAGCAGACCTGTCATGCTACCGGCCAGCGCCGCGGCGCCGACCTGCAGCAGGTAGATGCGTGCGATATCGCCGCTGGTGGCGCCCAGCACTTTGAGCGTGGCGATCGACTGGCGCCGCGCCTCGAGATAGGACGAGACGCCGCCACCGATCCCGATCCCGGCAATCACCAGCGCGGCCAGCCCGACCAGTACGAGAAATTCGCCCATGCGGCTGACGAAGCGCTCGGTGGACGGCGCGGCCTTGTCACGGGTGCGAACGCCAAAGCCCGCATCCGGGAACTTCGCTTCGATCGCATCGGCCACGGCCTTCGGGTCACGGCCCGGATCGGCGAGCTTAACGCGCACGGCGCTGCGGTACATGGCGCCCGGTGCGGTCAGACCAGCGCGCTCGGGCAGGTCGAGCGGGACGATCGCGACATCGCCGAGCGCGAAACCTTCGCTGAGCTGTTCAGGGTCGGTCTTCACGATACCAGCGGCAGTCACCGTCTGCCCGCCGATCTTCAGCGTGTCGCCCTTGGCAATGCCGAGCCGCGCTGCGGTGCCTTGCGCGATCCAGGCGGTCCCTTCGGAGGGAGCGCCCACCCTGCGGCCGTCGGTGAGTTCGAGGCGCCCGTAGAGCGGCCAGTCGCTCGCCACGGCCTTGAGCGCCACGGGGGCGGTCAGATCGCCCTTGGCGGCGATGGCCTGCATGCGCAGGCCCGGCGATACTTCGCCGAGAGGTTCCAGCGCGGCCATTTCCGCATCTGTCAGCCCGCGCTGCCAGACGCGCAGCTCGATGTCGCCGCCGAGGATCTGGCGCCCGCGCACGGCCAGTTCGCGCTCGATCGAGCCAGTGAGCGTGCCGATCGCGGCAATCGCGCCGACGCCGAGGAACAGGCAGACAAGCAGCAGCCGCAATCCCCGGAACCGCCCGGACAAGTCACGCCGGGCGATGGTCCAGGCCGTGCGCCAGGGGAGGGTGTCAGCCAAGCGTGTCGCTCGCGATCTTGCCGTCTGCCAGCGTAACGACCCGCTCGCAATGCCGGGCGAGGCCCTCGTCGTGGGTGATGATCAGCAGCGTCGCCCCGGCCTCGGCGCGGCGAGCAAAAAGCAGATCGATGATCGAGGCACCGGTCGTGGCATCGAGATTGCCGGTCGGTTCGTCCGCGAAGACCAGCGAGGGGCGCGGGGCCAGGGCACGGGCAATGGCGACGCGCTGTTGCTCACCGCCGGAAAGCTGGGCGGGATAGTGCGAAAGGCGGTGGCCAAGGCCGACCGCAGCCAGCTCCGCCTCCGCGCGTTCGCGGGCTTCGGGCATGCCGGCCAGTTCGAGCGGTGTCGCCACGTTTTCAAGCGCGGTCATCGTCGGCAGCAGGTGGAAAGCCTGCAGCACCACGCCGATCCGGCCGCGCCGGGCCCGCGCCAGGGCGTCTTCGTCCATCCCCGCAAAGTCCTGTCCGGCGACTTGTAACGTGCCGGACGTCGCGCGCTCGAGCCCGGAGAGCACCGACATCAGTGAGCTCTTGCCCGAGCCGGACGGCCCCAGCAGGGCCAGGGTCTGGCCGAGCGGCACGGAAAGGTCGATGCCCTTGAGGATTTCGACGGCACTGCCACCGCTGCCCAGCGTGAGCCGCAGGTCGCCGGCGACGACTGCATGTTGGGGGACAGCTTGTTCGGAGGACTGGGAAGAACTTGTCACGTGCACCATATGGGATAGCAAGGCATAGTCCGACAAGCGCTTCTTACGCGGAGTACCCCTTGCGCCTTTTTCGTATGGCCCTGCTGGCCATTCCCCTGCTGGTCCTTTCCGCCTGCGACAAGCCGGCGCCGCCTGCGCCCGAACCGTCGCTGAGCGTCGTGGATGCACCACCGGAAATCCCGGTCATGGGGCCGGAACGGCACATCCTAGCGTTTGGGGATTCGCTGCTTGCCGGCTATGGACTGGAGGATGGCGAGAGTTATCCGGATCGGCTCGAGCAGGCATTGCGCGCACGCGGGGTAAACGCCAGCATCGCCAATGCCGGCGTTTCCGGCGATACTACGGCGGCGGGTCTCGACCGGCTCGACTTCACGCTGACCAGCCAGGAAGACAAGCCTGAACTGGTGATCATCAGCCTTGGCGGGAACGACATGTTGCGGGGCCTTCCGCCGGAGCAGACCCGCAATAATCTCGATGCCATCCTTAAGCGTTTTACCGATGCCGATATCAAGGTCGTCCTGCTCGGCATGCTGGCGGCGCCCAATCTGGGCAAGGACTACGCGGCGCAGTTCAATCCGATCTATCCGCAACTGGCGCAAAAATACGGCGCGACGCTGGTGCCGTTCTTCCTGCAGCCGGTGATCGACAAGCCCGATCTGATGCAGGACGATCACGTCCACCCCACGGCGATCGGTATCGATGCGATCGTCTCGGCTACAGTGGACGATGTCGCCGATTCACTCCCGAAGACGGACACGGCAACTGCCTCGCAAGCACCGGACGAAGCTATATCCGGCGCAGTGATCCCGCGCTGACTTCCCAGATCGCCGCTTCCTTCCGGATGGCCTCGAAAGGGGCGACTTCGGTGCCCGTCAGCCAGACCTGAGCCGAACCCGCGCGCAGCCGGTCGAACAGTGCTTCGCGGCGCACCGGATCGAGATGCGCGGCGACTTCGTCGAGCAGCAGCAAGCGCGGGCGTGTCTCGCCATCGCTTTCGACAAGCTGCGAATGGGCGAGGGTGATGGCGATCAGCATCGCCTTCTGCTCGCCGGTCGAACACTCGGAGGCAGGCTGGTTCCTGCCGGCCATGGTGACGGCCAGTTCGTCGCGGTGCGGGCCGGTGAGGGTGCGCTGCGCGGCCCGGTCGCGCGGGCGGCTGTCATGCAGCGCGACCGCGAGGGCATCGGCGGCGATCGGTCCGCCCGGCTGGTAGGAGAGCGAGGGCCGGGCGAAGGGCGATTCCGGAAGGGCTGCTAAGGTCGCTTCTAGCCGCGTGATCAGATCCGCGCGGGCCGCCGCGACCGCCGCGCCAGCCTCGACGATCTGCATTTCGATGGCATCCATCCAGTGCGGATCGGGTGCGCGCTCGTCCGAGAGCAGCCGGTTGCGTTCGCGAATGGCGTTCTCCAGCCGTGAGGCGTTGCTGGCGTGGTCGGGGCGGATCGCCAGCACCAGCCGGTCGAGAAAGCGCCGCCGCGCGCCAGCGCTTTCAACGAAGAGCCGATCCATCGCCGGAGTCAGCCAGCCGATGGAGAGCCATTCGGCCAGCCGCACTGCCGGAGCCTCTGCGCCGTTGATCTGCACGACCCTCCGGCCGGACCGTTCCGGTAATACGCCGGTTCCCAGACGTACCGGCTCGCCGCCCGGAGTGGTCAATGCGGCGCTGACGGCGAAGCCGCCGTCCAGCCCTTGCCCCGGCATGTCGGTCAATTGCGCGCGCCGCAGCCCGCGCCCCGGAGCCAAGAGGCTGACCGCTTCGAGGACATTGGTCTTGCCCGCGCCGTTTTCGCCCACCAGCAGGTTGAACTGCGCCGTGCCGTCCACCGCGGTCTCGCGGTGGTTGCGGAAACGGGAGAGGAGAATGCGGTCGAGCATGGTCGGCGCGGACCTAGCCGCTGCAGGCCGCCATGGCCACCATGGTCAGGACCTGGGGCGTCAGACCGCGTCGGTCTTGGCGAAGGGCGAGAAGTCGGTGTCGTCGTCGTAGACGTCCACGCCCTCGCGCCGCTTGAGCGCGCCCACGACCAGGTAGGTCACCGGCGTCAGCACGGCTTCCCACAGCGTCTTGATGATCCACTGGGTCAGCGAGAGCATCAGCACCATGTTCAGCGTGAAGCCCGGTACGCCGAGGAACGCGAGCGGGTAGAACAGCGCACTGTCCACGCCCTGGCCGAAGATCGTCGATCCGATAGTGCGGGTCCAAAGGTACTTGCCCTTGGTCATCACCTTCATGCGCGCCAGCACCACGGAATTCACGAACTCGCCCGCCCAGAACGCCACCAGCGAGGCGAAGACGATGCGCGGGGTTTGTCCGAAGATCGAGTAGTACGCGGCCTGATTTGGTGCGGTCACTTCCTTGCCGTCGACGATGTAGGTCGCCGATGCCATTGCCCATTCGGGATTGGCGGGAATGTTCACCACCACCACGCTCATCAGCACCATGAACAGCAGGCCGAAGAAGCCAGCCCAGATGCAGCGGCGCGCGTTGGCATAGCCGTAGACCTCGGTCAGCACGTCGCCGATGATGTAGGATATGGGAAAGAACAGCACGCCTGCGCCGAAGGTGATCGTGCCCAGCACCGGCAGGTCGATCTGCGCTTGCTTGGCTGCCCCGATCAGGTTCGACAGCAGCAGGATCACCACGAAGGCGACCATCACGTAGTCGAAGTAGCGGAAATGGCGCCGGGCGCCGGCCTTGCCGTGAATACGGGAGAGGTGCTGATCGCTCATGGGCGCCAACCCTAACCTGTCCGCGCGCTTCCGCCTAGCTGGCTTGAGAAGCTGCGCAGGTCTTCCCCGAAAAGTTCGGGCATCAGCGTGGCGATCCGGCGCCGGCTGAGACCGTGCGCGAAGGGCGAAAGGCCATATCCGGTGAGGGAAGGCGCCATCGAAGGCAGGACTGTCGCCAGCCGGTTCGGCCAGACCGTCGGCCACGTCGGCGCGAGTCCTCGATGGCACCGGCTTTCAGCCTGAAGTCCAGTCTCTCCACATCCCCACCTGTCTTGTTGTCTTTGCCGCGCTCCCCACTAACGCCGTTTGCGCAAGAAGCGAAGCACGCTATGGGGGCCGGACGCGCGCCCGTAGCTCAGCTGGATAGAGCACGAGCCTTCTAAGCTTGGGGTCGCAGGTTCGAACCCTGCCGGGCGCGCCAACTGCCCCAAAAACGGCGAAAGTCTGCAAAACCCGCAGAGCCGTTGGGGTTTTATTGACGATTTGGTCCTAAACTCGGTCCTAAGGGAGGGCCGAAAATGAGCGCGACCAAACGCAAAGTGGAAGGCTTCGATTACCTCTATCTGCGGGGCAGAAGTTACGAAGTTCGCCTTCAGGTGCCGAAGGCCCTGCGCGTCCACGTCGGTAAGGGTGAACTGAAGCGTTCGCTAGGAGGCGACTTTGCTAAGGCCCGGCGCGTCTACCATACGACGGTGTCCGAGTTTCAGCAGATCGTTGAAAATGCTCGGCAACAGGAAGCGCCTCAACCTCTGCCACTGGCGCGGCCCGTTCAGGAACTGCCCACGCACGACGAGATCAATGCAGCCAGCTACGCGCATTTCCGGGTTCGGATGGAGAACATGCGGGGTAAGAACATGTCCCCAAGCGGAAGACAGGCACGATCCCGGGCCGAGCGCATCAACGCCTTGCACGAAATGCTGGCGTTCCAGTTGGACACGGCGGAAGCTGAACTCTGGAGCACTATGTCCGGGGAGGCGACTTGGCTCTGTACGGACATGGGCTGGCGGATACCGGCGGATAGTGACGAGTTTGATTACCTGAGCCAGTCGATGATGCGTGCGCGTATCCAAGCTCTCAAGAACGAGTTGCGCAGGTTGGAAGGTCAGTTCGGCGCTGATCCAGATGCAGACCCGCTCTTCGGGCAAAAGCCGCCAGAGCCCATGCCCCAGAAGGTGAACCTTGGCGACTTGGTGAAGCGTTTCCAGTCTGCTCGGCAGCACAAGTGGTCGGGTTCCACCCAGAAAAACTATGCGATCATTTTCAGGGTGATCGAAGAGATTTGCGGCAAAGCCACGACGCTCGACCGCATTGATCACGACTATTGCGTCGAAGTCTGGCAGACGCTGAAAAAGTTGCCTGCCAACTTCCAGAAGCATCCAGATACCCGTGGCAAACCCATCGCAGAAGCAATCGAGATCGCGGCACGCGCCGGGCACCCTACTATCAGCCCCGCGACCATCAACGGTCACCTGAACAAGTTCGCCGCGCTCATCCGTTTCGGGCGAGACAAAGGTTGGATCGTCGGCAATCCGATGGAAGACATCGAGGAGCCTGATCCTGTCCCGGCCCGTGAAAAGCGGGATGCCTTCACGACAGAGCAACTGAACCTGATTTTCGGGAGTGCACCGTGGTCCGATGGGCCGGATGCGGAGCCTGAACGCCCGTCACGATACTGGGCTCCTCTCATTGCCTTGTTCTCCGGCGCAAGGCTGTCGGAGATTTGTGGTCAACGGGTGGATGAGATGATCGACGAGCGCGACGTGAAGGCCTTTCACTTCCGTCTTCGCCCCGATGATCGTTCGATCAAGAGTGGGGAAAGCCGAAAGGTTCCGGTCCATCCGGTGCTGATCGAACTCGGCTTCTGGGACTTCGTGGAAGCAGCGCGCAAATCGGGACGTGAGATGTTGTTCCCCGATGTGAAGCGAGACCGGCTCGGAAAATGGGGTGACAGCACATCAAAGTGGTTTGCGCGCCTTGTCGATAAACTGGAACTGCGGGGCCGGTTGCTGTCGTTTCATAGCCTACGGCACACGTTTGAAGACGCTCTGCGCGAGGCCGACCTTCATAACACTGCCATAGGGAACGAGTTGACCGGGCGTTGGACCTCCGGAGTGTCCAAGGACTACGGTTCCAGCTTCCCGCTTAGCAAGTTGTCGAAAGCAATCGCGAAAGTGTCTTACCCGGGGCTCGTGCTGCCGTCAGTCAGACCGGCAGCTTGAAGTACGCACGCAACGACTGATGCGTGATCGGACTGACGGCATACTTTCCGTTCGGGTCGTCGTTGCCGTTCCAGACATTCCATGCGAGGAAAAAGGCCTTGTTGTCGCCGGTCAGACTGCGCGTGCGTCGCGTTGTCGCGGACTGGAAGTGGCGGATGCTAATCCCCGCATCGAGAAGGTGCCGGGCTTCGATAACAGGTCCATGCTCGGCTATCAGGCGCACACCATCTTGGACGGACTGGGAGAGCCCTTGCATCCACTTGCCGATGTGCTTTCGCGTAATGTCTTCAAGGTCCGCGACATAGATGTCCTCGAAATACTCGCGCAGGGTAGGGGCGGGCATTACCTCCGACGGTGGCAAGGAGCCCATGACATCGGCAACCCGCTGCAAAATCTCGTTGCGGGTCGCTTGACTGAAACTGGCGAGATCGTCGGCGGTCAGGACAAATTGCACGTGCGGCATCCGTTCTTGTTGGGAGGTCGCACGTTGGTCGAAGCTGGTGAAAATCAGGTAAAGGCAGCGCATCTTCCGGCGTCTTGTGCAACTTGTTGCACCGGCAATTGCACTAACACTGCCTGCCTTGCACAAGCCCCAAGAAGCCGCGCACATTCATTAGCCAATCCTGTTGAGCAGGCCGATAGGTCTGGTGCAGCCGTTCTGGTACGACCAGTTGTAGTGACTTCGCCTGCATCTCGGTTGTCTGGTTTTCGGATAAGCCGGGCGACAGCGTGAGGAGGTGTTTCACTGCTATGCGTTCAGCTTCTGACAAGACCTGCCGCCAGCGATCCTTCAGGGTGGACTTCGAGCCAAGCATCGTAAGGCGTGCAGCCGGGAAGTCGGGGTTCAGGTATTCCTGCTGCCCCGGGAACAGGAAGTCGGGCTTGTTCTTGTTTTCGGTCTCTGCACCACGCGCATACCGGAGATCATAGGCAGTGAAGACCGCTTCCAGATGGTTTTCGAGCGCCAGACCGACGCGCGATTTCCGGGTGTTCTGCACCGATAGCGAGAACTTCAGAAAGCCTTCAACGTCGGCCCCTTCCGGCCCTGCAAATCCGTTAGCAATCCTCTCCGCAACAATCCGCCGTTCAAGCCTGCGGAACATCAGTTCCTCCCGCTCCATCCATGCGAGCAGCGCATGATCTGGATCATCGAGAGAACTGACATCAGGAAGCGAGGAACGCGCCAGTTCCGAGAAAATCCGCGTTTTCGGGAACTTCAGGCCAAATCGTTCAATCAGGCCATCCAGCATGTCGGCTTCCGGTTCTGCCGCTTCAATGCCGAGTTCATCAAGTATGTAGCGAGCGGCGAAGTCAACTTCACCGCTATTGTCACGGGTGATCTCCCGTTGCTCGAAGTCCAACCCTGGCTGTTCTGCGAGGCCGAAGAGCCAGACAAGCTGGCTCTGGATGTCGGTTCCGTCCGGGGTAACGATAAAGAGGATGTGACTGTCGGGACGACGCGCGACGAACATGCTGTCGCCCGGCTGCATCAACTCCGTGACTGGATTGCTCTGATAGTACAGTCGCCATTCGGCGGATCGCCTCGGATCGTTCGCCCGGCTGTCATACCATGACAGTCTGCCCTCTTCCGACAATGCCTCCTGTTCGCCACCCAGCCAGATGTACGTGGCATGGAAGCGGTTGTCTTCTCCTCCTCGCGGTGAACTGCGGGTATCGTCTCCCAAAATCCGGCGAAGCACTTTCGACCCGGTTACTTCGTGCTGGTTGGACTGCGCTGTGATCGTGTCCACAAGCGCAAGACGTTTGGCCGCAACTGCTGCGAAATGATCGGATAGGTAGCCCCTACGCACTGCTATTTCCCTCTGATCTCTAATTCTGGCCGATCTGAACGAAGCCATTTCGTACATGCGCCGATAACGTCGTCCAGCGGTAATCGCGTCCGGCCTTTCAGGGCACACTCCCAAACGACACCAACGCGCCAGCCCAACTCTTTGAGTGCTGCCGTTGTCTTGGCATCGACTGCTCGGTTTCTCTCGATTTTCGTTTGCCAGAACTCCTGCCTTGTCGAAGGCAACTTGAACAGGGGGCAATCGTGCCCATGCCAGAAACAGCCATGCGCAAGTACGACGGCATTGTATCCCGGAAGCACGATGTCGGGTGTTCCGGGCAGGTCGCGCCTATGAAGGCGAAACCTGAAGCCTGCATTGTGCAGCCCTTTGCGCAGCACCAGTTCGGGCTTGGTGTCCTTGGCCCTGATGCCTGACATCATGCGGCTGCGCACGGCAGCCGGAACGATGTCAGCCATTCGCCACCATCTGTTCCCTCGGTGGCGGCGAAATGACAGGGATGTCCCCTGGGCTTCTGGACGGAGAGTTTCCTTCGAGCGCCTTGCGTAGATACGGTTCCATGGCTTTCGCGATGAACTCGACCACAGGCACGACCACCGCGTTACCGAACTGGCGATAGGCTTGAGTGTCGGACACTTCGATCCGCCAGCGACGCTCCCCGCGATCAAAACCCATGAGGCGGGCACATTCCAGCGGCGTCAGGCGGCGTGGACGTTTGCCCGGCTGATCAATCAGGACTTCTGACCCATCCTTGTAGTATCTTGCCGATAGCGTACGCGTGACATCGTCAGGCCCGAACAGGCTGTACCCGAAGCCGTTGCCCTTGGCCTCGTGCTTTGCCCGGTAGGCTTGCAGATACTCCCACAGGCGAGGGGTGAGGGTGTACTTGGGGTCCACGGCCTCGTGCGGCTCTAGAATGCTGCCCAGCTTCGGGCCGCTCGACTTCGCAGGAAGTTCGACCTTGTCCAGATCAAAGTCGGTATCGTCACGGAACCCTACAATGAAGATGCGCTCGCGCTTTTGCGGCACCCACGGTTCGGAGCTAATCACCCGAGCCTGAACCCGCTTGTAGCCGAGTTCATTCTTCAGCACATTCATGATTGTCGCGAACGTCCGCCCCTTGTCGTGGCTTTCAAGGTTCTTGACGTTTTCCAGCACGAACGCTGCCGGTCGATGATGGGCAATGATCTGCGCGGCATCGAAAAACAAAGTGCCCTGCGTGTCACACAGGAAGCCGTGCGGCCTCCCGAGGGCGTTTTTCTTCGAGACCCCGGCGATGGAAAACGGCTGGCAGGGGAAACCTGCGAGGAGCACGTCAAACTCGGGTATCTTGTCAGGATCGCTGGAAAACTCGCGAATGTCGCCACCGAGCGGATGGTTGTCACGAAAGTTCAGGGCGTACGTCTTGCGGGCATTGTCATCCCATTCGGACGTAAAAACGCAGTGTCCGCCGATGCTCTCGAACCCGAGCCGAAGCCCTCCGATCCCCGCGAAGAGGTCGATAAAGCGGAAGGAGCTAACAGGCTCGGAGCGATTGCCCTTGTTAGCTTCGTCCCGAAGCACACTAAGGGCTAGGGCACTTGGCCTGCTGGTGCCGTTGGCATAACGATAAGCTGTCCGTTCAGACACCTTCAGTACATCCGCAGCCTGCTCCAGTGTCAGCCCGGCCTGATCGCATAGGTGCTGGAAGTCGTTTCGGTTGCCGACAATGCGCATGGATGGTCCTTATCTGTGTCATTTTCCGACACCATGACGAAGTTCGACCCGCCGATCAAGCATTTGTTTCTTGTTTGTTCTCTTTTTATCCTCTTGCCTGAACGGCCCGGCCACCATACGGCCCGACATCAGCGGAGACCATGCGAGCGAGTACTCCTCAACTGCTGGCGGAAATGCGCAGAATTTTCCAACATTAGGATACTGGTGGGGTGGGCGCAGAAACGACCTTCGCATCACTCTGCCTTAGCAGAAATGCAAGTTCCGACTTTGCAATTTGGAACTTTGGGTCATTGGTATCCACCGCCCCTGCTAATACTCCCGAGCAAACCTTAATGTGAGCATGTGCTGGATGTGATCCACCTTGGTCATCTGTATCCGTTTCATCCACCACGCAAAATAGCCGCCCGCCAATGTCCGGGCGCGCCGCTGCGCGGATACGCTGAGCCGTAAGCGCCCTTAGCTCTGTGGTATTTTCCTTTGGCGCCAGTGCTGCGCAAATCCCGGCCACGTCTTGAACGCTGCAATTTGCCTTTTCCGAGGCCCGCCATACAGACAGCGTGCCAGCGAACAGATCATTTGCCTTGATTATAGAAGCCTGAATTTTCCCCTTTTTGAAGTGAAAGGGACTGTAGGCAGCCCGGCAAATGAGTTCAACGTCATCTACAGTGCCAGCCGAACGGGCATCCTGCTGCGTTGCCTCCAAAGCGCAGCCCATAGCGCATCCACTCATGAACTGTGTGTGAGTGCTTTTTGGATAAGAGGCGTATCAATCTTATCAATAATTTTGGTCTCGTCTTCAGTATCGCTATCCCAAGAGGGAGGGGGCACCTCATCCACGCAAGATGCCACCGCATAGACGCGACCATTTCCAGTGAAAGTCATGGCAAACGCGCTCTTTCCCTCCGGGCCCCACCAACGAGCAGCCACGGAGCTATCGGACGGATCGACTTCAATTTCAGGTTCTTGTGTATCCTGTGGCAAAAGGCGCAAAACCTGCTCCATTTGATCCAGCACTTTTTGCGGAAGGGCGGCCGCGTCGCTGCCATCCCAACCAGCCTTCAATCGACCAAGATCACCGATCAATCGATCCAGCGTTCTTGCCCATCCGCTTGAGAAGGCGAAGCCCGAAAGACAAACAAATCGATCTGGAAGCGACGACTTCCCAAAAAAAGTCTCTGGGTGACAATGCGAAACCAAAAACTCTTTGCCAAAATAATTTGGCCTTACCTTTGTCGAAAACCCAACAGCATCCAACAATTTTGCGCCTTGAGCGAGCGCAACATAATACCCCCCAACTGCATTCAGTTCATCAGCGAAGCCGGGTTCGGTGTAGTAATAAGGAATGTTGCGCTGATGCCAGAGGTCCAGACCGGCCATGGCGTCCTCTTTGGGAAGCAGGCTGGCAGCGCTGGAGCTAGTCGAGCCAAGGAGATCAGTAAATTCTGCAGGAAGCGTCGCCACGTTAAAATCCCTTCGCCTCTGCGGCTTCACTCAACATGATACCAATCCTGCTGGCCATTTCCGGCACCAGAAGGGATGCAATCAAGGACTTATTGTTATCATGCAATAACTTCATCACATCGTCAAACACACCAGCCTGCGAGCCAATAAAATCATTCAATGACAGCTTCTGCTCATACCTCAATTGCTGCAGATGCATGATACCTGCCACAACCGGGCGCTCACTTTTATCGGCAGCGAAATTGGTATCTACATTGAGGTTATTAAGAATTGGGCCAAGAGCCGACATCTTATCAAACCAGCCAGAATGAGTATGCCAAATGTCGCCAAAATCAAAGATAGCAGAGGGCAGATAAGCACTCTTTGTGAAGAGCGCCCCAAAATCATTTTCGGCAGGCTCGCCAACAAATTGGTCAAGGTACTGCAATGAAATTGCTGCTATCCCAGCTTCGTCTGCTAGGCCGCTCTCGGTGATTGCGGTTATCAACGTCAGAAGGTGTCGCTGACCCATTTGCCACACGCGCTCCCAGCGCGTGTACCGGGTGCACTCGATGGTAGCGGTATTACCGTCAAACCGAAGCTGCCAAGCAGGTGTGCCATTGGGCCGCAGGTAGGAGAACTCAATTCCGTGCCCGTTCATTGGCACGGCTCCGTTTGGCCCAAACTCAATTCCGAAAATTTGCGGGGTTTGGGCAGCAGGCAGGTCAGGCAACCATCTTTGGTGTTGGCTCTGGATGTGCTGGATCACTCTTTGCCCAAGAGGCTTGTCAAAAATAATCGAAAAAGCCACGGATTGAACCGCATGGTCGTCATTGATCGGTTTGAAGCTCATTGAGCTACGACCTACCTTCCACAAATCTAGCTTTGGCACTGCTATAGGGTCACAGATGGGGATGCAACAGGCGGTTGCATAGCCATTAGGGTTTGTTCCGCAGCCCCTGCCCATGTGGGACTTATCTGCCGGAACCCTATCGTGTCCCACATGGGTGGTTGGCTATTCAGTGGGACATGGTCGCGCAGGGTCTATGACCCATGTGGAACCGGACCGATCTTTGATGGCGTTTACCTGATGGGCACCTGAGTTCGCTATTTCGGTCTCTCCATCGAAAGGCAGGCAAACGATGCTCGCAGACTTGAAGCCCCACCGGAAAGACCTCGTCTTTGATCTGGTTGAAGAGGCCGGGTTCGACACAACGGACTGGGTGGAGAGCTTCAAGCACGCGGCTGGATACAAGGCGAACCCCAAGTATTGCTACGAGTGGGCGTATGTGCAGCCCGGAAAGCTGATCATCCTTAACCTCTGGCACTCGAACATGGACGAAGAGCACGGACAGATCGTGCATCGGGGCACCTTTCGTGCCGACGCCGAGTTCCGTCGCCTGAAAGGGGGCAAGCAGCAGTGGGTTGATCGCGCGCGGCGTCTCGACGAGGCTCTCCAAGTTGCCCTTCGGAAAAACCTCCCGGTCAGGGTGATCATCGTCGATGGAGATCGGCGCGAGAAAGAAGCCGTGGATGGGCCGTCGTCAAAGGTGCGCTTTCGGAAACTCGACCCAGAACCCTGGACAATCACGGCCTATGACTGGGAGACCGGAGCCTGTGAGCTAACGCGCGGTATTCTTGAGGGGCGCTTCGTCGATCAGTTCGACTTGGAGCAAACAAGCAAGTCCGCCCCTGAACGCCGAGAAGTGACGACCTCCTCTTTCATTCGTGATCCCGCCGTCAGACGCCGCGTGCTTGCGCGGGCGAATGGGCGATGCGAACTCTGCGGTGAACCGGGCTTCAAGATGGCTAGCGGTGCGGTTTACCTTGAAACCCACCACGTCGTTCCGCTGGCAGACGGCGGCGACGATCATGAAAGCAATGTAGTGGCACTCTGCGCCAACGACCACCGCCGTGCACATTTCGCTGACAACCGGGAGGAGATCGCTCGGCGGTTCCAAGTGCGAAATGGCGGTGCCAGCATGTCTGTCTCCGAAGTTGCCGTAACTAGTTGATGATCGGCAAATGGCGTCGAGGTTACTCCTTGGCTGCGTCCAATAAAGCGTCGAGCGCCCAGACCGGAAGAATGGCTACATGGTGAGACCCGCCAGCCAGTTCCACCTCTATGATAGGAAGCTCCCCGGCCTGAACAGCATGGCCTTGGATTGTGTCGATCATTGTCGTCGTGACGCGAAAGCTCGATGAACTCGTTGTTTTGGCTTCGATCCTGACCAATCCCTTGATCCGGACATCGCCCTTCTCGAATGGCTCTGCACCGGAGGACTTGGTTCGCTTTCCGCCGATCCTGTCGGCGATCATCTTTTCCTGACGCTGTGATTGCTGCATCTTGCGGCTGCGATCAGCCAGCCGTTTGGGGATGTTCAGCGCCACGTCTTCCTCCGTTGGTTTGGCTGTATGGAATAGTCGCTGATGCTGTACCAACGGGGGGTTACTTTTTTCGTCAATCGCTATTGCGCTGCGTGACTTGTCGTCGGCCTCATGCCATTGTTTTTGAGTAACAAAATGAGGTTCAGATGCTTGTTTCATACGCGCGCGTCAGCACGGTCGATCAAGTGGCAGGGCTCGAAGCGCAAGAGCGCGACCTTGCTGCAACTGGTTGCACCAAGCTGTTTTCCGAACGGGTTTCCTCGGTCGCGCAACGAGATCAGTTGGCGGCGGCGCTCGATTTTGTCCGCGAGGGTGACACGCTTGTCGTCACCCGGTTGGATCGGCTGGCCCGCAGCACAGCGGACCTGCTTTCGATCATCGCCACGCTGGAGGGCAAGGGCGTTGCGCTGCGCATCCTCGACTTCGGCGGGCAGGCCGTTGACACACAATCACCCTCGGGCCGGTTGATCGTGACCATGTTCGGCGCGGTCGCGCAGTTCGAGCGCGAGTTGCTCTTGCAACGCCAGCGCGAAGGAATTGAGAAGGCCAAGGCTGACGGCAAATACCGTGGCCGGGTGCCCACCGCACAGCGGAAGGCCGCACAAGTGCATGAGCTTCGGGCAGGGGGGCTTGGCGCATCGGAGATAGCTACCCGATTGGCCATTTCGCGTTCGAGCGTTTACCGGGCGCTTTCCGGTGCGGTAGCATGAGCGCCAGCGTTCCCCGGCTCTTTGCCGACATCAAAGCCATGCTTGAAGACATGCACGCTGTTGCTGTTGAGGGGCAGTGCTGTGACAACTCACCCGACATGCAATTGGCGCTTACACGCCTGCTGCGGTCGAGGACGGCCACCGTCGAGGCCTCCCTTGTGATCATCGCGCACAGGCTTGGAGGTGAGCATGACTGAACGTCGCCCTCACCCGTGGGAGTACCATTATAACGGCTGGAGTTGGGCCGAGCGGTGCGCGGTGACGCCGATCCAGAACGCGCTATTCCGTTCCGGCCAGCTTGTGCGCCCCACCGCCTGCACGATCTGCGGCTTCAGCGACCCCGCGCGGCTCGACGGTCGCGGCTACATCTTCGCGCATCTGGAGCGGTACGACCGACCGACCGAACTCTATCCGGCTTGCAAGCGATGCCACGCTGCGCTGCACGCGCGCTTCAGAGACCCCGGGCGGTGGCAGCTTCACCTTTGCCGGTTTGCGCTCCCTGCCTCGTGGGGCTTTGCACTGACGCTTGATCCGGCATCGCAGTGGGAGCCGTTTGAACTCACCTACCCGCTTGGCCTTCCCGTGCCGATGCAACCACCCGCCTTGAAGCCATTACAGGAGGCACTGCCTTTTCCCGAGAGAGGTTAGGCAGCCGCTTGCGAGGTGCCAGTGGACGCCATAGCGTCCAACAGATTTTGGGTTTCTCGCAAGAGGTTCATTCTGCGCTGCCTATGCCGTTCAGTGGTGCCATCCGGGAGCAGTTCGAGTAGCTCAAGGTCGCGGCTGGCGAGATAAGCGATAATCAGCTTGTGCTTCGCGTCCGTCAAATGTTCGGGCCGGGCATCCTGATAGTATCGCACAGCAGCCAGTTCGGCGAGAAGACGGGCTTCCCATGTGTCTGCTGTCAGCCACATCGGATAGGCGCGGCGAAAGTGACTGACCTTGTTCTCTGCCTCGGCGATCTCCGCTTCGGTGAGCAGGGTGCTGTCTTCGGCGATCCGGTGCTCTCGTTGCTTCCGCTCACTCGGCTCCCAGTTTAGGCGGTGGCGTATGGCATACCCTCTATGGCCCGCGAACTCGACGTAGTTCCATTGGTCCCGAAACCCGGCAGGTTCGCCGACCCGTGGCGCTAGTGGTCCGGCGTCGAGCCCGAGGGCTACCTCTCGCAGGTGTGCTGCCTTTCTCGCAGCATCGTCCCTTCCCCGCCCGAGGACGAGGATGTTGTCGGCATAGGTCACCACCTGACCCATCTGGGCCGTGTCGAGCAGATGACGGATGATGATTTCACCGACGACAGGAGATGTCGCGGCACCAAGCGAGAGACCGGCCAGACCACTAGCGGTCGGATGGATCATGTTAGATACAGAGAAGACATCGTCCGCCGAACGTCGGGCCGATAAGTCCCAGATCACATGGTCCGTTACCGCGCCCGGTAAGGGGCGCAGCAGGTCCGCCAGTCCGGGTAGGCGCAGGCTGCCATAGAAGTCGATCAGATCGACCTCCACGGCGTGCGTGTAGCCTTCCCGGAAGGCGTCTTCGACGGCCTTGAGGGCCATCGGCATCCCACCGTTGAACAGGAACTGGTCCTGCCGGAGGGGATGTAGGGTGCGGAGCAAGTCAGCGACGAGCAGTTGTTGCATCCGCCTGTGAGGGCCGAAGTCCTGCACCATTCGCGTCCTTTGGCCCTTGCGCACATACAGCGTTGCGATGGGCTCCGACGAGCGATTGAACGGTGCGAATGTCGCCGCCAGTGCGACAACGTCATTCGGCGTTGCGTCCTGCAACTGCCGCTTGGCCTTCATGGCCTCGAACGCATAAAGCAGGTGGAGCGACCCTGAACTCAAGAGCCTGCGGGCTTCGCCGTGCTGTTTTCGGCGAGGCATGGCGGCCAATCGGGCCAGCTTGCGATCTCGCCGTGCACGCAGCTTCTTGATGCGTTCAATGAACTCTGGATGGCGGGCGTTGAACGCATCATAGCCTGATGCTGATGACGAGGCGCTACCAGTCACCGCTCACATGCCCGGGTAAGGTTCGCAGGCGATCCCGTCGCCATCGCCATCCATGCCTTCGCGGTAGCCCGGTTCGCCATAGTACAGCGGGGCGACGCCTGCCGCCCGGGCGGCATCGCAGTTGCGGTAGTAGGCACCGGGTTGAGGGGTGTTTGCCCGCATTAAGCCTGCGGACACTGCGACCGTCTTCGCAGCGTCCGACGCTGTGGAGACGCCCTCATCGCTGACTGCAACACTGCCTATCCCGATGACGGCCCCCGCCAATGCCGCCCCGGTCAGGACACGTGAGTATTGCGACCGTTGCTGGTCCGCCCGCCGTCCTCGATAGCGTCGTCCTTCCTTTATCGGGACTGCTCGAAATGGCTTTTTGAAAGTCATGGGCCTAGCCTAGCCCACTTGAGTTAAGGGACCGTTCCGAGCCGAGAAAATCACCTATGCTTGCCGCACTGCTACTGGCGCAGCCTCCGCTGAAATGCCTTAGCAGTGTGATCGCCATCGCTATAGTGGCCGCCGAGAGGGCCTATTTCGTTTCGGAAGGCTTGGGCAGGTCTTCAAACAGGGCTGCAACCGGAACTTCCAACGCTATGGCGATCTGGGCTGCGGCTCGGATCGTCGGATTGCGTCCAGAGCCTCGCTCGATGCCTGAAATGTACGTGCGATGCACATTGGCGAGGTCGGCCAGCGCCTCCTGAGACATGTCTTTTGCTCGGCGTATGCGACGCACGTTCTTCCCGAACACAATGCAGATGTCTGGCTGGACCATGTGTTCATTGAGCGTGCCTCTCCGTCACTATCCACATTCCCAAACAGTCATTTTGAATACTAATCGTAACATTTGCTTTGGACTTGGCCGGTAGTCTCGGGGAAACAGCCAAGAAGGGGCTTTGAATGATTGAGGTAGTGAACAGGCTGGGCTTCCCGGTCATGGCGTTGATGTTCGGAATGACAGTCACTGCGTGCTCCGAAGGCGGCAGTGAGCCAGTTCCCGTCGATACGCGCACTCCGCTTGAACGAGCGGAAGCGAAAATCGCACCAGATGCTGTCATGCTGATGGACAAGGCCGACTACAGCAAGACCTATGCGAAGCTCGGCGCGGATCAGTTCAACCGGGCCAATAACCTGACCCGATGGGCCGCTGTCGCTGCCGCCGAAGCGCCGAACTGCGAACGGGTCGAGTTGATCGGCCTTTCGGACCAGTCCACGCGCACGGAGCTTCAGTGGTACGTTGATTGCCCGAACGATGTCAGGGTCAACATCTACCAGTCTCATGCCGAAGATCGCCAGAAGGCGTATGGCGGTGCGACCGAGGAAAATCCGAAGGGAGAATGACGATGGAAACGTTCTTCATGCTCTTGTTCGGCTGCTTCGTTGTCGCGCTATGTGCCGCGCCCTTTGTTGTGCCTGTCCTCATCTACGCGCACGGCCAGCAGAAGAAGATGGAGGGCACCTTGAGCGCCCTGCCAAACTTCGCGCCAGCCCTGCGGATGAACCAGCCCGACTTCGCGGCATCACTCCTGCTTGATCCGGAAAGCAACCAATTCGCAATTGGCAGGGTGAAGGCTCCCGCACGCCTGTATGCGTTCGAGCAACTTGTTGCAGTCGAAGTCGAACGAGATGGTTCTACACTCGACCGCACAAATCGCGGCGGCCAGCTAATGGGGGCTGCGGTGGGTGGCGTGCTCTTTGGTGGTCTGGGGGCCGTTGTGGGCGGCCTGTCGGGCTCGAAGCGGCGGGAAGAGCGCATCAAGCGCCTCTCCCTGAAACTGTACACCAATGATCTCCACGAGCCGGTGCAGGAGATCGTGTTCTTCAATCACCATGCCGGGGTGCAACCGGGTGCACCGGAGGTTAAGAAGGCCGCCGCCTCGCTCGATGCTTGGTATGCCCGGTTCCGGACGATCTTGGCTGCGAACGCCAAGCCGCAAGCGGCGATTTCCGAGCCTACGCCGGTCCAGTCACAGCCGACATTCGGTAGGCGGCGCGGGCTGTTGGCGGAAGCCTGATCTTGCGGCACTATGGGGGGAGTTGGTTGAAGATCGGAGTGTCAGATGCCGTTTTCTCGTGGCGGGCTTGAGCGGGCCGGATTTGGCGGCTGGGTGAGGTTCGCGGGTATCCGGTCGGCTATCGACATCCCCCGAGAAGGTGGCGTCTATGTCGTTTGTCGGTCTGCGACCTTGGCCCCGGTCTTCAATGACGTGAGTTGTGGCGGATGGTTCAAAGGGAAAGACCCGTCCGTTACCTCGAACGATCTCGCAGACAACTGGGTGGACGGCGCGGCGTGCGTCTACATCGGCCAGTCTGGAAACCTGCAACGCCGCCTGCGCGAGTTCGCCGACTTCGGAGCAGGCAAGCCGATAGGTCATTGGGGAGGTCGCCTGATCTGGCACCTGCATGACCACCCCGAACTCGTAGTGGCTTGGAAGGCGACCCCGGGTGAACTCCCCAAGGCTGTAGAGAGCCAACTGATCCAGCAGTTCCGTGCCGTTTATGGAAAGCCGCCGTTCGCGAATGATTCCCATCGTCTCGGGCGTTGAACGATCTGGTACTTGCACCGGAAATGAAAGGCGCGGAGAGGCCGCGACAACCGGGTCTTCAGACTATCGACCGCACGCCAGCGCGCGGTTTTCCTCGTCAGATGTTCTTTTTGGGGACCGCCCCAAGGCCATAAAATCTGGGTGGTACTCGCCACCGATTTGGTCCTAAACTCGGTCCTGAAGTGTCAAGCTGGGTGTTCAGAAAATGACGAAAAAGCGTGCATTGCGGCCTATGGCGCGCCGCCCTGCCGGGCGCGCCATTTCCGAAAATGGGGAACCCGGTAAAGCTCGCACTGAGACAGTGGACCAGGCTCGAGCGGGCTGGGGAAAAGGAGCCCCCTTTTTTGAAGGAAGAGGCTGGCGTGGAGGAACCAGAGACGGGAACCGGTCATTAGTGTTCTGAAGGACCTTTCCGCTCTGGACCCGAGAAGCATACATCATGTTCAAATCCCTGCGTCGCCGCATCGTTACCCGTCCGATCTTCCGCTGGGCTCGAGGTAGCTTGCCCTCGCTGTCGTCGACCGAGCGTGAAGCGATGGAGGCCGGGGATGTCTGGTGGGACGCAGAGCTGTTCTCCGGCGCGCCGGACTGGAAGGCCATGCAGGCTATGGCCGCGCCTTCGCTTACAGCCGAAGAGCAGGCGTTTCTCGATGGACCGGTGGCAGAGCTGTGCGATCGGCTCGACGACTGGCGCATTGCCGCCATCGACATGGACCTGCCTCCCGACATCTGGGATTTCCTGAAGCGCGAGAAGTTTTTCGGGATGATCATTCCCAAGGCGCATGGCGGCCTCGGCTTCAGCGCCTATGCGCACAGTGAAGTGGTCAAGCGCATTTCGACGCGGTCGGTCACGGCGGCTGTCACGGTCATGGTGCCCAACTCGCTGGGGCCGGGCGAGCTTCTGCTGCAGTTCGGTACCGATGAGCAGAAGCAGCACTGGCTGCCGCGCCTTGCCGATGGCAGCGAAATCCCCTGTTTCGCGCTTACCAGCGAAGAGGCGGGGTCCGATGCCTCGGCCATGGTGGATAGCGGCATAGTCTGCCGCCGCATGGTGGACGGGCGCGAGCAGCTTGGCATCAGCCTGACGTTCTCCAAGCGCTACATCACGCTGGCGCCCATCGCGACGGTGCTGGGGCTGGCGTTCAAGCTGCGCGATCCGGATCATCTGCTTTCCGATGAGGAAGATCGCGGCATCACTGTCGCGCTCGTGCCTACCGACACGCCCAACCTGCAGCATGGTCGGCGCCACCTGCCTTCGATGCAGGCGTTCCAGAACGGCCCGGTGTCGGGCGAGGACGTCTTCGTGCCGATCGAGTCGATCATCGGCGGGCAGGAGCAGATCGGGCAGGGCTGGAAAATGCTCATGGCGGCGCTGGCGGCCGGGCGCGGCATTTCGCTGCCCTCGCTCGCCACCGCAGCAGCTTGCCTCGGGGCAAGGGCAACCGGTGCCTATGCGCGGGTGCGCGAGCAGTTCGGCATTCCGGTCGGCAAGTTCGAGGGCGTGAAGGAGCGTCTCGGTCGTCTCGCCGGCACCGCCTATCTGCTGGAATCGGCGCGGCGCTTTACCTGCGCCGGGATCGATCAGGGCCACCACCCCTCCATCGTCTCGGCCATCATGAAGTACCACGCCACCGACCGCATGCGCGAGGCGGTGAACGACACCATGGATGTGCATGGCGGCAAGACGATCATCGACGGGCCGCTCAACTGGTTCGGCAGTGTCTATCGCTCGGTGCCGGTGGGCATCACCGTGGAGGGCGCGAATATCGTCACGCGCAGCCTGATCATCTTCGGGCAGGGTGCGACGCGCGATCACCCCTATCTCATCGACGAGATGGCCGCGCTCAGCAGCGACGACGAGGAGGGCCTTGCCGCCTTCGATGATGTTGTCTGGAAGCACGCGGCGCACATCATGGGCAATCTGGCCCGTTCGATGACCTCTGCGTGGTCGGGAGGCGCGTTCGCCAGCGCGCCCAAGGCCGGGCCGGTCAAGCGCTACTACAAGCAGATGTCGCGCTACAGCGCCGCGCTTGCCACGGCGGCGGAAGGCGCGCTGATTGCCATCGGTGGCGGGCTCAAGCGCAAGGAAGCGGTGTCGGCGCGCTATGGCGACATTCTCGCCGAACTCTATCTGCTCAGCGCCGTGCTCAAGCGCTGGCAGGACGACGGCTGCCTCAACGAAGATCTGCCGCTGGTGGAATGGGCCTGCGAAACCGGGTTCTCGCGGATCGAGGACCGCTTCGATGCGATCTTCGTCAACTTCCCGGTGCCTGTGCTCGACAAGGTGCTGCGCGCCGTGACCCTGCCGTTCCGCAGTCACCCGCGCGGTCCGACAGACGAATGCATTTTCGCCTGCGCCGATGCCATCCTGAAGAGCGGAGCGCAGCGCGACCGCATTGCCTGCGGCGTGCATGAAGGCCCGCCCGATGCCTCGCTTTCGAAACTCGAAGTCGCGCTCGATCTCGTCGAGAAAATCCAACCCCTGCGCGATCGTCGCCGCAAGCTGGGCGCGGATGCGCTCAACGAAGCCGAGAAGCAGGCGCTGGCCGCTGCTGAAGAAGCAGTCGCGGCCGTGATTGCCGTGGACGATTTCGATCCCGACGAACTGACCGGCGTTCTCGCCGGACGCCGCAAAATGGAAGAGGAGCAGAAGCCATCGCTCGATCAGCCCGCTCGCAAGCCCGTCCCGTCCATGTAGTCGACGGGTCACGCTCCCCCTTCATCAAGGCGCGGGGCAAGCCCGGACCGTTCAGCCCCGCCGATCTCGCCGTGCAGTGCGGCCGCCCGCTGCTCATGCGTCAGCCCTTTGCGCCCGATGCTTTCGATCAGGTGATCGTCGGCTGCGCGAACCAGATTGCGGGCGAAATGAACGTCGCACGCGTGGCCGCGCTGCGGCTCGGGTGCGGTGAGCAGATGCCCGCCTGGACAGTGCACCGCAATTGCGGCTCCGGCATGCAGTCGCTCGACGATGCCTTTCGCGCGATTGCCCATGGCGACATGGACATGGTGCTCGCCGGCGGCACCGAAGCGCTCAGCCGCGCGCCGCTGATCCTTGCCAATGACGCCACCGAATGGCTCGCCGAGTTCCAGATGGCAAAGACGCCCGGCCAGACGGTCAAGGCGCTGACGCAGTTCGAACTGGGTTTTCTCTCGCCCGAAATCGGGCTGAAGCAGGGCCTCACCGATCCCTTCACGGGCATGTCGATGGGGCAGACCGCCGAAGAACTCGCCCACCGGTTCGGCATCACCCGCTGGCAGGCGGACGACTATGCGCTCGAAAGCCACCGCCGGTTGGCGAAAGCGCAGGAAGAAGGCTGGCTGGAAGGCGAAGTCGAACCGATGTTCGCGCCCGACGGCACCGTCTACGACCATGACGATGGCGTGCGCCCCGACAGCACCATCGAGGCGCTGGGCAAGCTCAAGCCGGTGTTCGAAACTTACGGCGATGTGACCGCGGGTAACGCCAGCCAGGTAACCGACGGCGCATGCTGGATCATCCTGGCGTCGGACGAGGCGGTATCGCGCCACGGGCTGACGCCGCTGGCGACCATTCGTGACAGCGAATGGGCTGCGCTCGATCCCAGGGTCATGGGACTGGGGCCAGTGCTCGCTTCCTCCCCGCTGATGACGCGCGCCGGGCTGTCGCTCGACGATATCGACCTCTGGGAAATCAACGAGGCCTTCTCCGCGCAGGTCCTCGCCTGCCTCGAGGCGTTCGCGGACGCCGATTTCTGCCGCGAGGTGCTCGGGCTGGATGCGCCGGTGGGATCGATCGACCGCGCGCGCCTCAACATCGATGGCGGCGCCGTCAGTCTCGGTCACCCGGTCGGGACCAGCGGCACCCGCATCGTTCTCCACCTCGTCAACGCGCTCCGGCGCACGGGAGGCAAGCGCGGCATCGCCACCGAGTGCATTGGCGGCGGGCAGGGCGGCGCCATGCTGGTGGAGGTTGCGTGATGGATATGACGATGAAAACCGTACAGGAATTTCTCGGCCCCGAGCCAATGACCGGTATCGACGGCGAACGCGGTCGGCACTGGATCCGTCACGAAGACGGCGACCGGCTGTGGCTGGTGCTCGACCGGCAGGAGGTTTCCACCAACACTTTCAACGAGGAGGTCTTCCGCGAACTCAATGTGCTGCTGGCACATGCCGAGCAGGAGAAATGGAAGGCGATTGTCTTCCGCTCTGCCAAGCCGAACGGCTTTGCAGCGGGCGCGGACCTGTCCGAGTTCCGGGGTGTGGAGCCGAGCGCCGAACTCGAGGCGCGCATTGCCGAAGCGAATGCCGTTATCGACCGTATCGCCGCGCTCGATGTCACGACGATAGCGGTTGTGCACGGCACCTGCGTCGGCGGCGGACTGGAACTGGCGCTTGCCTGCGACCGGATCATCGCGCGCGACGATGCGAAATTCGGTTTTCCCGAAGTGCTTGTCGGCCTGCACCCCGGCCTTGGCGGCACGGCGAGGCTCACCCACCGTATCCAGCCCATCGAAGCGATGACGCTGATGCTGACCGGCAAGACCGTCGATGCCCGCAAGGGCCGCTCTCTGGGCTTCGTCGATGCCGTGGTGCCCGAACGCGACGTCGGCAAGGCCGTCGATGAAGCCGTGGCCGGGCGCATGGAGCGGCGTGGGGGCGGGCGTACGGGCGATGCGCTCAATCTCTACCCCGCGCGCAAGGCGGCTGCCTACCAGATGCGCAACGAAACCGAGAAGCGCGCGCCGGCCGAGCACTATCCGGCCCCGCAGGCGCTGATCGACCTGTGGGAGAAGCATGGCGGTTCCGAAGAGGACATGCTGCAGGCCGAGCGCCAGTCGTTCGCGAAGCTTCTGCCGCTGCCGGTGACGCAGAACCTCATCCGCGCCTTCTTTCTGCGCGACACGCTCAAGGGCAACGGCAAGGGCACCTCGGGCATCGCCCACGTCCATGTCGTCGGTGCCGGCACCATGGGCGCCGAGATCGGCGCGTGGTGTGCGCTCAAGGGCATGCGCGTAACGATCGAGGACCCGCAGGTCGCCGCGCTCGGCAGGGCGGTGGCGGGCGCACACAAGCTGATCAACCGCAAGCTGCACGGTCCCGAGGCGCTGCATGCGCGCGACCGCTTCATTCCCGATACCAACGGCGTGGGCCTGCGCCATGCCGATCTGGTGATCGAGGCGGCGCCGGAAAAGCCGGAGCTCAAGCGCTCGATCTATGCGCGTCTGGAAAAGGAAGTGCGCCCCGACACGGTCATCGCCACGAATACTTCCAGCCTCGATCTGGCGGCCCTGTTCGAAGGGCTCGCCAAGCCGGACCGGTTCGTGGGGATCCATTTCTTCAACCCGGTCTGGAAGCTCGATCTGGTCGAGGTGGTGCGCCATGATGGCGTGGACGAAGATGTCTATTCCAAGGCGCTGCGCTTGGTCGCTGATATCGGCAAGCTGCCGCTGCCGGTGAAGGCTGCGCCCGGCTTCCTCGTCAACCGTGCACTGATGCCCTACCTCGGCGAGGCGCTGCTGATGATCGACGAGGGCGAGCAGCCCGAGCGCATCGATGCCGCCGCCGAAGCTTTCGGCATGCCCGTGGGCCCGGTGGAACTGGCCGATCAGGTCGGTCTCGATATCTGCCTCGCCGTGGCGGATTCGCTGGCCGAGAGTCTCGAACGGCCGATGCCGCCGGTGCCGCAATGGCTGCGCGCGAAGGTCGAGGCCGGACACCTCGGCCGCAAGACGGGCAAGGGGCTCTACGACTACGATTCCGACAACAAGCCGAAGAAGGACAAGGTCAAGCAAGCGCCCGACAAGGCCATGCGCGACCGGATGCTTTTGCCCATGCTCGATGCCGTGGCGGCCACACTGGAAGCGGGTGTCGTGCCCGATGCGGACAGTGCGGATGCGGCGATGATCTTCGGCACCGGCTTCGCGCCGTTCCGCGGCGGTCCGATGCACTACGCCAAGGAGCGCGGCTATGCGGATGTGGCCGCGACCATGGAGAAGCTGGTGCTCGTCCACGGCCCGCGTTTCACGCCGAGCCGCTGGTGGCAGAGGGCGCACGATTGACGCACCGCTTTGCCAATGCGGACGACATGGCCCGGTGGATCGTCGGCGAGGTCGGCCATGACCTGCGCATGGCCCTGCCGCTCGGCATCGGCAAGGGCACCCATATCGCCAATGCCCTCTACGCCCTGGTTCAGGAAGACAGGTCCATCGAGCTCGACATCTTCACCGCGCTGACGCTGGAACGGCCGCATGCCTCTTCGGAGCTGGAGGGGAGGTTTCTGGAGCCGTTCGCCGACCGGCATTTCGCCGGTTACGTCGAGCTCGACTATGCCCGGGACCTGCGCGCGAAGCGCTTGCCGGACAATGTGCATGTCACCGAATTCTTCCTCAATTCGGCCGTCTGGCTGTCCACGCCGCAAGTCCAGCAGGCCTATGTCAGCGTGAACTACAGCGCTGCGGCGCGCGATGTGATCCTGGCGCGCCCGATCAATGTTCTGGCGCAGCTCGTGGCCGTGGACGAAAGCGGCCCAACGCCGCGCTACAGCCTTGCCTCAAACCCCGATGTGACGCTTGATATCCTGCCTGAACTGGAAGCCCGCCGCGGCAATGGCGCACCGTTTCTGTTCGTCGCGCAGGTCAACCGCGACATGCCGTTCATGCCCGGCACCGCCGAGATCGACGTCAGCCGCTTCGATGCCGTGCTGGACGACCCCTCGGTGGAATTCCCGGTCTTTGCCGCCCCGCGCCGTCCGGTTTCGACGGCGGAATATGTGGCGGGCCTCCATGCTGCCAGTCTGGTCAAGGATGGTGGCACGCTGCAGATCGGCATCGGCTCTCTCGGCGATGCAGTAACCTACGCCTTGATCCTGAGGCACAGGCACAATGCCCTGTTCCGCAGCCTCATGGGTTCGCTGACCGACGAACCGCGCGAAACCGAGCCGTTCGAGCAAGGTCTCTACGGCGCCAGCGAGATGTTCGTCGACGGCTTCCTCGAACTCTACGATGCCGGCATCCTCAAGCGCCGCTCGCAGGCCGGCCCGGTGCTGCATGCGGCGTTTTTCGTCGGCTCGCGCGGCTTCTACGACCGTCTGAAGGCTATGCCCGAGGAGAAGCGTGCCGACTTCGACATGACTGCCGTCTCCTTCACCAATGCGCTCTACGGCGACGAGCCGCAAAAGCGCGCAGACCGCGTCCATGCGCGCTTCATCAACAATGCGATGAAGGCCGATGTGCTGGGCGCGGCGCAGTCGGACACACTGGGCGATGGCCGCGTGGTCAGCGGTGTGGGCGGGCAGCACGATTTCGTCGAGCAGGCGATCGCGCTGCGTGGCGCGAACTCGATCCTCATGCTCAACGCCACCCGCACCAAGGACGATGCGGTGGAATCGAACGTGGTCTGGCAGCTCGATCGCACTACGATCCCGCGCCACATGCGCGATGTGATCATCACCGAATATGGCGTGGCCCGCCTGAAAGGCGCCAACGATGCGGATTGCATTCGGCGCATGAGCGCCATCACCGACGCGCGCTTTGCCGCCGATCTTGCCGAAAGGAGCGAAAAGGCCGGCAAGGTCGGGCCAATCGACAAGACGGCCTGGCAGGCCAATACCCCAGAGCGTCTCGAGGCCGTTTTGGCCGATGCGCGAAGCAAGGGATTCTTCCCCGACTTCCCGTTCGGGAGCGACTTTACCGAGGAGGAGCAGACGGCTCTTCGCGCGCTCGGCAAGCTCAAAGAGAAAGGCAATGCAAAGGGCGCTCTGGCCCGGACTGCGCTTGCAGGCCTCGGCTATCGTCTTGATGCGAAAGAAGCTGCCGCACTGGGCCGTTTGGGGCTTGGAACCGGCGCTGCGGACCGCGTTTACCGATTGCTCCTCGCGGGTGCCTGGAAAGAGGTCGGTCCGGCCAAACGAGGCTGAGTTGCTGCCAAGTCAGGTGGCCGCCCACCACCCTACCAAATGCCCTTCGATCGGGAACATGCGGCGCGTCCGTTCGCTTGCTTCTCAAAGCCCAAGTTCCCGATTTGAGAGGTAACATCATGACCACCGACAAGACTGTCCCACCGACGACCACCGATGCCGGAATTCGCGCGCCGAGCGACGAGCATTCGCTCACGGTCGGCCGCGACGGTCCGATCGTCCTCCACGATCACTACCTCATCGAGCAGATGGCCAACTTCAACCGCGAGCGCATCCCCGAGCGCCAGCCCCATGCCAAGGGCAGCGGTGCTTTCGGTCATTTCGAAGTGACCAACGATGTGAGCAGCTACACCAAGGCCAAGATGTTCCAGCCCGGCAAGAAGACCGACATGATCGCGCGCTTCTCAACCGTGGCCGGCGAACGGGGGAGCCCCGACACGTGGCGCGATCCGCGCGGCTTTGCGTTGAAGTTCTATACCGAGGACGGGAACTTCGACATGGTCGGCAACAACACCCCGGTGTTCTTCATTCGCGATCCGATGAAGTTCCAGCACTTCATTCGCTCGCAGAAGCGCCGGCAGGACAACGGCCTGCGCGACCATGACATGCAGTGGGATTTCTGGACGCTCTCACCGGAAAGCGCGCACCAGGTCACCTGGCTGATGGGCGATCGCGGCATCCCCAAGAGCTGGCGCATGATGAATGGCTACTCCAGCCACACCTACATGCTGATCAACGCGCAGGGCGAGAAGTTCTGGGTCAAGTTCCACTTCAAGACCGATCTCGGCAACGACTTCTTCACCCAGGAAGAGGCCGACAAGATGGCCGGCGCGGACAGCGACTACCACCGGCGGGACCTGTTCAACGCGATCAAGGAAGGCAACTTCCCGAGCTGGACCCTGAAGTGGCAGATCATGCCCTACGAGGATGCCAAGACCTACCGCATCAACCCGTTCGACCTGACCAAAGTCTGGCCGCATGAAGACTATCCGTTGATCGAAGTGGGCAAGATGACGCTCACGCGCAATCCGACCGATTTCCATACCGAGATCGAGCAGGCCGCGTTCGAGCCCAACAACATGGTCCCCGGCATCGGCCTTTCGCCCGACAAGATGCTGTTGGCCCGCGGATTTTCCTATTCGGATGCGCACCGCGCGCGTCTCGGCGTCAATTACAGGCACATCCCGGTGAACAAGCCGGTCTGTCCGGTGCACAGCTACAGCAAGGACGGCGCCATGCGGACCGAGAACGCGACCGATCCGGTATATGCGCCCAACTCCTATGGCGGTCCTGCCGCGCAGCCCGATCCGGGCGGCGAAGCCGGACTGTGGTACGCGGATGGCGACATGGTGCGCGAGGCTTACACTTTGCGCGAAGACGACGATGACTTCAGCCAGCCGCGCGCCCTCATTCGCGATGTCATGGACGACGCGGCGCGCGATCGCCTCGTCAACAATATCGTCGGTCACCTTTGCGACGGGGTCAGCGAGAAGGTGCTGCAGCGGGCCTTCGAGTACTGGCGTCAGATCGACGAGGAAACCGGCAATAAGGTCGAGCAGGGCGTCCGTGAAAAGCTGGGCGGCGCGTCCCCGCATCCGGGGCTGGGATCGGCTGAGGCCATCCGGAAGAACGAGGCCGTCTAACGGACTTCAAACCTCTTGGAGCCGCCCGGTCGCCCGGGCGGCTCCAATGTACCGATTGGACCTGCCCGCCGTCGATGCGGTAGTTAGCGCCGTTCGCGAAAGCCGGGCGCGGGCTCGCGAGAAAAGCGACGAGCCCGCCGATGTCTTCCGGGCGGCCTGACTTGGTCGTAGTGCAATTGGTCCAGCGCCATGAACTGCGCTTTGCGTTCGTCCATCTCGTTGGATCATTCGAAGCGTCCCGCCATCTGCGTCAACGTGCGGTTCTCGAAGCCTTCGGTGCGCGTGCAGCCCGACTGACGGTGTTTGCGGTCACGCCGGTGCGGGCCAGTTCGGCGGAGAGCTTGACTGAAAAGTTGTTGAGGGCGGCCTTGGCGGCGCAATAGGCTGCTGCCGTCGGGGTCGGTTGCGCGCGGCCGCTGGAGATGTTGATCACGCTGCCCCAGCCGCGCTCGCGCACGTAAAGGCTTTCAGCTCAAAGGCTTGCGGCTCGGCAGTGAAAATCCAAGCTCCCGTGGCGGCGCTTTTCTGGCGCATCACGGGAGCCGGAGGTCACGCAATCTCAGAACGCGTTGGTTTCGAAATTGACGCTGCCGCGGCGTTGTTCCGCCATGGCGAGTTCGCGCCCTTTCTCTGCCGAGTTGCGGGCCTGGTTGAGGCAGCGTTGCCGATCATGAAAGGCTTCGATGCTCGGCTTTTCGGCCTTGCTGCAAAGCGTGTTGACGGCTTCGTTCAGACGACGGTCGAGTTCCGCCACCTGGCTTGGCTCCTGCAGGTCCAGATCGTTGTATTGGATTGCCGTCGTTTGCGTATCCCGCGCTTGTGCCGGAACGAATCCCGCGCAGGCGGTCAGTGCCGCGATCGCGGCAATGGCTGGCTTCATCATTGTGTTCTCTCCCGTTAACAACTGCACCGGAACAATCGCAGGGGCGGCCATGTTCTGTCTGGCTTCGTCCTCACGAGAGACGATTGGGCAAAACCCAAACGTACCCGAGCAGTGAACTCTGATTAGGGCTCGAGTCCACTAAACGCAATGCAAAGCGGCAAGTTTCCTGCGATTTTGCAGGTCTGGACGTTGGTCGAGCTTCTTTTCTGCTCGCGCGGCGGTTTGCCGCCCGAGCCGAAATCTCTTAACGACCTGTCGGCAGGGCTAAGACAGCATTTCGGGAGAAGCGATCAGTGTCAGGGGACCTCTATTCACGCTTTGCGCAGAGCTTCGAACGCTTCAGCGGCAGTGTCCTCGTCGAGGAAGGTACACGGACCTGGACCTACGGCGAGATCGCGGCGATGGCCGGGCGGTTGGCGGGCCGGCTGCAGACGCTGGGCGTCGCGGCAGGCGAGCGT
Organism: Novosphingobium indicum; assembly: GCF_014645195.1. Classification (GTDB taxonomy): domain Bacteria; phylum Pseudomonadota; class Alphaproteobacteria; order Sphingomonadales; family Sphingomonadaceae; genus Novosphingobium; species Novosphingobium indicum. The sequence goes on from NZ_BMLK01000010.1 coordinate 120,966, forward strand.
GTGCTGGTGCAGACGGACAAGAGCGTCGAGACGCTGATCCTCTATTTCGCGACGATCCGGGCCGGTGCGATCTACCTGCCGCTCAATATCGACTACACCGAAAGCGAACTGGATTACTTCGCGACCGATGCAACGCCGGTGCTGGCTGTCTGCCGCGACCAGTCGGTCGATCTGTTCGGGCGGATCGGCGGCGGGACAATGCAGGTCACGACGCTGGCGCAGCTCCTTGCCGATCTGCCCGAAGCCGAAGCGCCGCCGGTTTCGCGCGCGAGCGACGATGTCGCGGCGATCCTCTATACCTCCGGCACGACGGGCAAGCCCAAGGGCGCGATGCTCACGCAGGCCAATCTGGCGTCCAATGGCGAGATGCTGGTCGATTTCTGGCGCTTCACGCCGCAAGACAGGCTGATCCACGCCCTGCCGATCTTTCATGTCCACGGCCTATTCATCGCCGTGCACTGTGTGCTGTTTTCCGGCGCATCGATGGTATTTCTGCCCAGGTTCGAGAGCGGCCGCGTGATCGAGCTGATGGCAGACAGCACGGTGCTGATGGGCGTGCCGACGTTCTACATCCGCCTGTTGGGCGATCCCGCTTTTACCCGCGAAAGCGCCGCCAACATGCGGTTGTTCATTTCCGGCTCGGCGCCGCTTTCAGCCGACATCCATCGCGCCTTCGAACAGCGCAGCGGGCACCGCGTGCTAGAACGCTACGGCATGACAGAGACCGGGATGCTGACGTCCAACCCCTATGACGGCGAGCGGCGGGCCGGCTTCGTCGGGCCGCCGCTGCCGGGCGTCTCGCTGCGCATCGCCGAGTTCGAGACGGGAAAGGTCCTGCCGCAGGGCGAAGTCGGCATTGTCGAGGTCAAAGGGCCCAATGTCTTCAAGGGCTATTGGCAAATGCCGGAAAAGACCGCCGCCGAGTTCCGCCCCGACGGTTATTTCATCACCGGGGACATGGGTTTCATCGATGCCGATGGCTATGTCCAGCTTGTCGGGCGCGAGAAGGACCTGATCATCTCGGGCGGGCTCAATGTCTATCCCGCCGAAGTGGAAGCGCTGCTCGACGACCGCGAGGACGTGGGCGAGGCCGCGGTGATCGGTGTGCCGCATCCCGACTTCGGCGAGGCCGTGGTTGCGGTGGTTCAGCCTGTCGGAGCCTTCGATGCCGACGCCGTGCGTGAGGAGCTGCGCAAGGATCTGGCAGCCTTCAAGGTGCCCAAGACGATCCTCACGATGGAATCGTTGCCACGCAACACGATGGGCAAGATCCAGAAGAAGCTGCTGCGCGAAAAGTACGCCGATCTTTTCGCAGGCTAAAGCCCCCGCCTGCTTTCTGTGCATACGTATAACCGGCTGTTTCGACAGGCTTGCGCAGCGCTGCCGATCCTCGCAAAAGCAGCCTTCCAGAAAGCAGGAATGTCGCGGGGAGGGGCACGGCCATGGCCGTCACGATAGATACGACGAGCACCACCGATCCCGACTTCGGCGAGGAAACCGCCGGCCAGCACGTCAACGCACCCGGCCTTCAATGGTTCGTCTTCGCGCTGTTCTTCATCTTCGGCGGCATCACTTCGCTCAACGACGTGATCATTCCCAAGCTGAAGGACCTGTTTACGCTCAACTACATGCAGGCGCTGTCGGTGCAGTCCGCCTTCTTCTTCGCCTATTTCGCCATCTCGATTCCCGGGGCGTGGCTGGTGAAGAAAGTGGGCTACATGCGCGGGGCCGCCTTCGGGCTGGTGACGATGATGGCGGGGTGTCTGCTGTTCATTCCGGCCTCCTCGAGCGCGAAGTTCGCTGTGTTCCTCTTTGCCCTGCTGATCCTCGCGAGCGGGATCACCATCGTGCAGGTGGTCGCCAATCCGCTGATTTCGCTGCTGGGGCCGCCGCGCACCGCGCATAGCCGGCTGACTTTCGCGCAGGCCTTCAATTCGCTGGGCACGACTGCGTTTCCCTATTTCGGCGCCGTGGTCATGCTCGGCAGTCTGGCCAAGATCGATGCATCGACGCTGACCGGTTCTGCGCTCGATGCCTACCGCGTGGCAGAGACGCGCGCGGTGGTGCATTCCTATCTCGGGCTGGCGGCGGCGCTGCTGGTCATTGCTGCCGCCGTCTGGTTCAACCGCAACCGGCTGAAGGGCGAGAACCATGGCGACGGTTCGATCCTGCGCAGTTTCGACCTGCTGGGACGGGCCCGTTTCGGCTTCGGCGCGATCAGTCTGTTCCTTTATGTCGGGGCGGAAGTCGCGCTGGGCTCTCTCATCGTCAACTATCTGGAGCAGTCGCGCGTTCTGGGGCTGAACGAGCAGGACGCGGGCAAGATGATCCCGCTCTACTGGGGCGGGGCCTTGATCGGGCGTCTTATCGGATCGGCCGTGCTGCGCTTCGTCAGTCCGGGCAAGGTTCTGGCCTTCAACGCCCTTGGCGCGATCGCGCTGCTGGCGATTTCAACGCATACCTCCGGCGCGGTTTCGGGCTACAGCTATCTCGCTATCGGCCTGATGAACTCGATCATGTTTCCGACCATCTTCAGCCTCGCCTGCGAAGGGCTCGGCAAGCGGGCGGCGGATGGGTCCGGCGTGATCTGCGTGATGATTGCGGGCGGCGCTGTGGTGCCGCCACTGACGGGGCACATTGCCGACCTTTCGGGCAGTCTGGCCATGGCCATGGCGCTACCTGCCCTGTGCTACGCCGTGATCGCCACCTTCGGCTGGTATGCGCGTAGACCCGCCGAAGGCTGATCAGGCTTCGCATTCCCATGGAGATCGCGGCGGCGGCAAGCGCGCGGGGAGTCTCGCCAGCGTAAAGGTGGGCCGCTAGACAGGCTGCCGATTGCACGGGCCCGTCTGGCAGGGTCGAGATGCCGATGGGAGAACACAGACCGATGCGCACCCGCACCGCCCTTTCCGGAGTCCTCGCCCTTTTCGTCTTCACCGCGTCGAGTGCGGAGGCCGAACTGGCGACGGTGACGCGGCTCGATGCCGGGCAGGTCGAACTCGACCGTGGTGATGACGCGCCGGTATCGGTCTGGCTCAGCACCGATACGAATCTCGATTCGTCCGACAATCTGGTCGCGAAAGCGACCAAGGCCGAGAAGCTGGCGGTTGATCTGCCCGAAGGAAAGCGCGCGTATCTGCTGCTGCAGGGCGCGGACGGAAACGTCCATGTGGTGGCAGAGCGTGTCCTGCCACTGCAGCAGGGCAGCAACTTTCGCGACATCGGTGGCTATGTGACGAAGGATGGCGAAGTCGTGCGCTGGGGCAAGGTGTACCGGTCCGGCGCCCAGCCGCTGTTGACCGACGCGGACCTTGCTCTGGTCGATCAGCTCGATATCGGCACCGTCGTCGACCTGCGTTCGCTGGAAGAGCGCCAGATCAATCCCGACACCATCGATGACCGCGAAGGCGCGCTGTTCGTCTCCAACGACTATAGCATGAAAGCGCTGATGGGGCCGATGATGGCGCGCAAGGGAGAGCACATCTACGAAGGAATGGAGAAGCTCCTCGCGCCGCAGTACCGCTCGCTCTACCGCCGCATCATGGCCGAAGGCGATGGGGACGATGAAGGCGCGGTTCTCTATCACTGCTCGGCCGGTCAGGACCGCACCGGTGTGGCCACCGCGCTGCTTTACGACATGCTCGGCGTCGATCGCGAGACGATCCTGGCAGACTATCACCTCTCGACCGACCTGCGCCGCCCCTATTGGGAAATGCCGCGGTTCGACGCGGCGGATTACCCCAACAATCCCATCGCGCAGCACTATGCCAAGGAATACGCCGACAAGGATACCAAAGCCAAGCCGCTGTATACACCGAGCGGGGAATCGCATCTGGCGCAGTTCTTCACATATCTGGATGCGACCTATGGCGGGTCGGCCGGTTACATGAAGCAGGTTCTGGGCTTCACCGATGCGGATCTGGCGAAGTTACGGTCGGTGATGTTGCAGCCCGCTGGCTGAGGGCGAGTCAGTCCTCGTTCTGCCGCTGGTCGGTCAACCGGCCGCTGGTCTTGCGAAGCATTACCTGGTTCCAGAATCGCGAATAGGACGCGAATGCGCGGCCTCTGCGCCGTGCACGTGCGCGGCGGCGGCGCTTTCTGCTGCGCTCGATCAGCGACCAGACGAGGATGCCGAGGGCAACAGCCACCATGCCGACCAGCACGAGGACGCCTAACGGACTTAACGTTTGCAGATGGAACACGGTAAATGTTCCTGGCTAGAGGTGCAGGTAGATGCTCGTATAGTGCAACTGCGTAAACTTTTTTGCAAGTGCGAGAACCTGCGGAAATACCGGTCAGTACCTAGGTATTAGCTAATTGTTTCAATCTGGCACTTTGTATCCGTTTGGGGTTTTAAGGCTTGATAAACCAGTTTCGGTCATATCCTGACTCATGACTCGCTCCATGCTCCCCCGACGTTCCGTCCGGCGGCCGGTGCTTTTGGCCGCGCAATGCCGCACGCAAGGCGGCCTGCGTGACAATGGCGAGATCTCCGACATTTCGGCCGAAGGGTGCTGCCTGCGCATGCGCGGCATCTATTTTCGTGTCGGCACGCGCATCGTCCTGCGACCGCAGGGCATGGAGAGCATGGCGGGCGTCGTGCGCTGGGTGAGCCGCGATCTCGCCGGTGTCGAGTTCGATCGCCCGATTTACGGTCCGATCGTCGATCACATCGTCTCGGCCCACGCGACATAGCCTTCAGGGGCGCTGACAGGCCCGCAATTCCTCATCCGCAAGATCCGATACGAAAAGTCGCTGCAGCGAATATCTGTTCAGCTATGCAAATTAGCGCTGGCCAAGCAGCACTTTCGGCATCAAGTTCTGCCTTTCGTATACAACCGGCGAAAAAGACCGGTGTGCCGAACCGTATCGGGAGAGACAGACTTGGCCCATTCCCTATCCCCAGCCGGGGACGCTCCGAACCATCCACTTGCTGTGCGCATGGGCGTTATCGCCGGTGTCTCGCACAATGTCGTCATTGGCACCGTCATGGGCTCATTCGGCCTCATGCTGGCCTCGGTCGAGCAACGGCTGGGCGTGAACGCCGAGGAGGCCGCCGTCGGCATTCCGCTGGTGCTGGTGGGCTCCTCGATCCTGGCGCCCTTCGTCGGGGTGCTGATTGCGCGCTTTTCCTTGCGGCTGCTGCTGCTGCTGGGCGGCTTGCTCACTGTTGGCGGATACTTCGTTCTCGCAACGACCAACAGCTATGCCTTCTACCTGATCGCCTATGGCCTGTGCTTCGGACCGGCGATGACGCTGGCCGGTTCGATCGGTCCGGCGACGCTGGTCACGCGATGGTTCCATAGCAACCGGGGATTGGCACTGGGCATCGTGCACCTGCCGATCGTCATCGCCATCGTACCGTGGGCGCTCGACAGGGCGCTGGGCAGCTATGCGCCGACAACAATCTATGCGGCTATCGGCACGATCTCGGCGATCCTCATGCTGCCGCTCATCATGCTGACCGTGGACCATCCGCCCAGCGCGGAAACGGTTGCGCCGGAGCCGGAAGACAAGCGCACGGCTGACGGGTCATTCTCCATCGGCCAGTTGCTCGCCCGTCCGCGCTTCTGGGCGCTGTGCCTTGCTGCCATCGCGAGCATGACGAGTTCGGTCCTGCTGGGCTCGCTGCTGGTGCCGATGGGGCTGTCCTGGGGCTTCAGCCGTCCCGACGCAGCGCTGATGCAGTCGATCATGTCGCTCGTCGGCATCGCCGGCTCGGTGCTCTTCGGCTGGGTTGCGGACAAGCTGGGTGGTGGCCGTTCGCTGGCGCTGATCGGGTTCAACTGCGCGATCCTTTGGCTGGTCCTGCTGCAGCATCCGCCCTTCGTGGTGACGACCATCATTGTCGGTCTGATCGGGATGCATGGCGCCGGTGCCGTGCCGACGCTCGGCCGCGGTCTTTCGGATACCTTCGGGCAGGCGAGCTACAGCCGTGGCTTCGGTTTGAATACGCTGATCGGGTTACCCTTCATAGCGCTCGCCGTGGTCGGCTCCGCACGCGTGTTCACGACCACGGGCAGCTACGACATCGCCATCGTGGCGATTGCGGCCTTCTTCGTGATCGCGGTTCTGCTTGGTCTGTATGGCGCGACTGGCCCCAAGGTTGAAGGTCCGGCTGCCGCTACCGCCTAGTGCGAGGCAGTCCTAGCCCCGGCGGGCCGTTGTCTTGCACTGGCCCAGCACGGGGTAACCGTGCCCGTCGGGAATGACGATCCATTCCCCGTCCTCGCGCTCCTCCGTACCCGGATGGACGCGGGAGACGGGATGGGCGGCGATGTTCGCCAGAGCGTCTTCGTAGCTGGCGAACTGGGCGAGCCGTTCGAGATTGCGGTGGGTGGGGAAGATTACGCTGATTTCGCCGCGCTCGGCCATTGCCAGGGCTTCAGCCGCACTGGCCCAGAACAGGCGAGTGTTTTCGGTCGCATCCACCGTGATGTCGACCGACCCGGTGCCGAGATCGGTCACGAAGAAGCGCGTATCGAAGGCCTTGTCCCACAGCGGGCACCAGTGTGCGTAGAGCGTCAGTGCCTCGGGTTCGAGCTCCCAGCCATAGTGATCGAGTACAGGCGCGAGCTTGCCGGTTTCCAGCAGCATGTCGCGCGCCGTGGCGGCCTCGGCAGCGCTGACGGGCGCGCGGGTCGCGATGACCAGTCCGGTCTCTTCCAGGGTCTCGCGGATGCCGGCAATACGGGCAGCGGCGATCTCCTCTGCCTCGTCCGGCATGAGTTTGCGCGCCAGTTCGCGATCGGCGTGATCGACGCGTCCGCCGGGGAATACGGCAGCACCGCCGGCGAAACGCATTTCGCGCGATCGCTGCACCATCAGCAGTTCCGGAGCGCCGCCGTCGGCAGCATGGCGAAATATCACGACAGTGGCGGCGGGGACGACCGCAGGCGCTTCCGGCGGCATCGGCAGGTGGGAAGGGGCGGTCAGAGGCATGGGAAGGCTGTTGCCTGCCTGCTGCCTGCAGGCAAGCGGAAATGTCGTGCCGCTACCGGCAAGGTCTTGTCGGATTGCTTTACAATTCAGGTAGTTGCCGCGCTGCTAGAGGAGAGCATTGTCACGGAAAACCTAGGAAAATCGAGTTTGGCACGCATCATGCTTATACTTTGGCGTACCCCAAAGCAGTCTCGATTGAGGCGGGGCCGATCCAGTCTCCCGGCCCCGCCTCCCCGAGCTTTCCTCTCAACATCGCCGGTATCGTTCCTCGGGCTTCACGCGCGGGCGACGGGCATGCAAAAGCCCGGACAGCTTGCGCTGACCGGGCTTTTGCAATGGCGGAAATGGTGGTGTGCGGGATCAGCCCTGAGCGGCGATTCCGGCATCGGTCATCAGCTGGTGGAGTTCACCGGCTTCGAACATTTCCATCATGATGTCGCTGCCGCCCACGAATTCGCCTTTCACGTAGAGCTGCGGGATGGTGGGCCAGTCGGAATAGACCTTGATGCCCTGGCGGATATCCATGTCCTGCAGCACGTCGACGCTCTCGTAGGGCACATTCATGTGCTCGAGCATCGCGACGGCGCGGCTGGAAAAGCCGCACTGCGGGAACAGCGGGGTTCCCTTCATGAACAGGACGATGTCGTTTTTGTTTACAATCTCGCCGATGCGGGTGTTGACGTCGGACATGGGTAGGGGGCCTTCTTGTGTGTTCCTGTCGTCAGTTGGGTACGGCGGTCGTGAGTTGCAAGGCGTGGAGTTCGCCGCCCATGCGTCCGCCCAGTGCTTCGTAGACCATCTTGTGCTGGGCTACGCGCGGCTTGCCGGCAAAGGCTGCCGAGACGACATGCGCCGCATAGTGGTCGCCGTCTCCGGCGAGGTCGGTGATCGATACCTGTGCATCGGGCAGGGCCGCGCGAATAAGGGATTCGATCTCGCTGGCGGGCATCGCCATGGCGCTTCTCCGGATCTAGTGTGGCAGGCCCGGCACGCGCCGGGCCCGAATTAGCCTCAGGCTTCGCCGAGGAAAGCGCGGCGCGCTTCGACCTGTTTGGCCTCGAGCGCGGCGCGCACTTCGGCTTCTGAGGTGTCGACGCCGGCGGCGGTGAGGTCGCCCAGCAGCTTGCGGATCACGTCTTCGTCACCCGCTTCCTCGAAATCGGCCTGAACCACGGCCTTGGCATAGGCTTCGGTTTCGGCCTGAGACAGCTTCATGCGTTCGGCAGCCCATTCGCCGACCAGGCGGTTGCGGCGGGCCTGAATGCGGAACTGCGTATCGGCATCGTGCGCGAACTTGGCTTCTTCAGCGCGTTCGCGGTCCTGAAAACTCGTCATCGAAAGTCCTCGACTGATTCGATCCCAGACGGTCTGGGGCCCCTTCTTCAATCAACCGCGATAAGGCGCGCGTTGATCCGGTTCAATCCCGATTCGCATGAAGGCAGCCTGCAATCGCTATCGCGGGGCGTGTGCTTCAGGTCCGGATTGCCCTTTGACGGGTGGTTCAGTTCACCGTCGCCGGGGTGCGCACCAAGAACGGCAGATCGGCTTTCGCCTTTGCCTCGTGCGCGCTGATCGCATCGCCTTGCGCCATCGTCAGGCCCACTTCGTCGAGCCCGTTCTCGAGGCAATGCTTGCGGAACGCGTCGATGTCGAACGTAAAGCGGTCCTGAAACGGCGTGGTGACAGTCTGCGTTTCCAGGTCGATGTCGATCGGATCGGTCTTCGCCACTTCCATCAGGCGGTCGATGGCCTCCTGCGGCAGCGCCACAGTGAGGATGCCGTTCTTGAAGGCATTGCCGGAGAAGATGTCCGAAAAGCTCGGCGCGATCACGCAGGTCACGCCCATGTCGAGCAGGGCCCAGGCAGCGTGCTCGCGCGACGACCCGCAACCGAAGTTGTCGCCCGCGATCAGAATCGGCGCGTCGGCGAACTCGGGGTCGGTGAAGACATTGCCCGGTTCCTTCTTCACGGCTTCGAAGGCGCCCTGGCCGAGGCCTTCGCGCGTGATCGTCTTGAGCCAGTGCGCGGGAATGATGACGTCGGTATCGACGTTCTTGCGGCCGAAAGGAATGGCGCGGCCGGCAACGTGGTTGATCGGTTGCATCAATCGGTCTCGGGTGCCTGTTCGGGGTGCGGCGGCTGTTCCTCGTTGGCGCGGGCCTTGCGGCGCTTCACGAAGAGCAGGGCGGCGGCAACGGCAGCAGAGCCGATGGCGGCACCGGCAGCGATTGCGGCCTTGCCGGCCAGCGAGGAATCTTCAGGTACGTCTGCCATGATCGTTATCCTACCAGTTCACGTACGTCGGTGAGCTTGCCGGTCACGGCTGCCGCAGCGGCCATGGCGGGGCTCATCAGATGGGTGCGGCTGCCGGGGCCCTGGCGCCCGGTGAAGTTGCGGTTGCTGGTCGAGGCGCAGCGCTCGCCCGGCGGGACCTTGTCCGGGTTCATCGCGAGGCAGGCCGAGCAGCCCGGCTCGCGCCATTCCAGACCGGCATCGGTTATGATCTTGTCGAGACCCTCAGCTTCGGCCTGTTCCTTCACGAGGCCGGAGCCGGGCACGACGATGGCCCACTTCACGTTGTCGGCCTTCTTGCGTCCCTTGAGCACTTCGGCGGCGGCGCGAATATCCTCGATGCGGCTGTTGGTGCACGAACCGATGAAGATATTCTCGACCTCGATGTCGGTCAGCTTGGTGCCGGGCGTCAGGCCCATGTAGTCGAGGCTGACCTTTACGGCGTCGCGCTTGGACGCATCGGCGAAATCTTCGGGGGCAGGGACCACGCCGCCGATGCCGGCCACGTCTTCGGGGCTGGTGCCCCAGGTCACGGTGGGCTGGATGTCCTCCGCGCGGATCGAGACCGACTTGTCGAAACTGGCGCCTTCGTCGGTTGCCAGGCTCTTCCACCAGGCAACGGCCTTGTCCCAGTCCTCGCCGGTCGGCGCATAGGGGCGGCCTTGGACGTAGTCGAACGTCCTCTGATCGGGCGCGACGAGGCCGGCGCGGGCGCCGCCCTCGATCGACATGTTACACACGGTGAGACGTCCTTCGATCGACATTTCCTCGAACACGTTGCCGCGATATTCCATCACGTAGCCGGTGCCGCCCGCAGTGCCGATCACGCCGATGATGTGCAGGATCACGTCCTTGGGCGTCACGCCGGCGCCGAGTTGGCCTTCGACGCGTACTTCCATGGTCTTCGACTGCTTGAGCAGCAAGGTCTGCGTCGCCAGCACGTGCTCGACCTCGGTCGTGCCGATGCCGAAGGCCAGTGCGCCGATGCCGCCGTGACAGGCGGTGTGGCTATCGCCGCAGACGATGGTCGCGCCGGGTAGCGAGAAACCCTGTTCAGGGCCGACGACATGGACGATGCCTTGTTCGCGGTCGGTCGCGTCGATGTAGCGGATGCCGAATTCTGGCGCGTTCTGGCGCAGAGCGGCGAGCTGCGTCGCGCTTTGCGGGTCGGCGATGGGCAGGATGTTGCCTTGCGCGTCCTTGCGTGCCGTGGTCGGCAGGTTGTGGTCGGGAACCGCGATCGTAAGGTCGGGGCGGCGCACCTTGCGGCCAGCCACGCGTAGGCCCTCGAAGGCCTGCGGGCTCGTCACTTCGTGGACGATATGCCGGTCGATATAGATGAGGCAGGTACCGTCGTCGCGGGTATCGACGACATGGGCGTCCCAGATCTTCTGGTACAAGGTGCGCGGGTTTGTGGTCATAACAGACGCGCGATTAGGCGCGCCCGCCCCGCAATTCAAGCGGTACGAGCGCGCCCTTTCACGCAATTATATGGTCTGGCAGGTCAACGGCGGTGTCCATTGCGGTCGTTGCCTTCCCTGTGAAGCGCTGCCTGAACCCGGTCGACCCTTGCCTGGAGCGTGCGCAATTCGCGGCTGTCCAGACCGCCTCGCGCATAGCTTGCATAAAGCCGTTGAATGCGGTCGGCATCGCGGCGCAGGCCCGCGGCTTCCCGCTGGGAGATCATCCGGCGGGAAGCCGCCCGGTCGATGTCACGGCGCAGATCGTTGATATCCGAACGGATAAGCGCGTTGCGCGAAGCGGTATAGCGGTTCTCTAGCCGGCGGCTGTCGGCATAGCGGCCGCGCTGGTCATTACGTGTCTGTTCGTACCGGCTCTTCTCGTGCGACGGCGCAGCCTGGGCGGGGGCGAACGCACCGAGGGCGAGCGTTGCGGCAAGGGCGGGGGCGATGATCTTGGTCAGGGTACGCATGGTCTTGATCCTTCGTTGATACGGGCGGGGTGATCCGTGCATTCAGATTTATTGCTCTGAACATGAATGAAGGAAGACTCAGCGGTCACAGATATGTCGGGATTTGTAACTAAGAGTCGCAGATCGAAGGAGATACCATCCGGCTGCGACCCGAAGGGAGGGGGAGCACGAAGGCAAAATGCAGACGTGGGCATGACATTCCCCCTGTGGGAGCATGTCTGCGTCTGTTTGCCGGTTGTCTCCCCCTTACGCCCAATCCACACTCCTCTCCGAAACACCGGCCTGAAAGCCGGATAACAATAGGGGAGAGCTATGCGGTTCGTGCTGGTCCACGGCGGTTTTCACGGCGCTTGGTGCTGGGAGCGCATCATTCCCGAAATCGAGGCATTGGGCCACACGGCGATTGCCATAGACCTTCCGGGGCACGGCGACCGGGTAAATGACGAGGTGACGCTCGCGACGCGGCGGCAAGCGCTGGTCGACGTGATCGAGCCCGGCGATGTTCTGGTGGGCCACTCCGGCGGCGGGTACGACATCACGCTGGCCGCCGACGCCGTGCCCGAGCGGATCGGCCATCTCATCTATCTGGCATCAGGGCTGCCCATAGAGGGCAGGCCCCTGATCGAAGCCAGCGGCGGGCGGCCCGCCGATGACGTCGGTGACGACGGCCGCACGCAACTGATGACCGACGACACCGGGATGATGGATTTCATCACGGTCGACGGACAGGGCAACATGGTCTGCAGTGATTTCGCCAGGACTTGGGCGTTCTTCTATCACGATTGCGACGAAGACACGGCGCGCCAGGCTTTCGAGCAACTTACTCCGGCGCCGGTCGGGTTCATTCAGGAGCCCTTCCATGTTCCCCGGTTCTGGCAGGCGGATCTGCCGCGCAGCTACATCCGCTGTCTGCAGGATCGTTCCGCGCCGAAGTGGCTCAGTGACCACGCGGCGCAGCGTTTGGGCGTGGAGCCGCTTACCATCGATGCATCGCATTCGCCGTTCCTGAGCCGTCCGCGCGAGACGGCGGAACTGTTCGTGGAGGCGGTGGCGACCCGTCCCAGAGGACCGTTGCAACCCCGATAGGCGTGCGCCGCTACCGGTGCTATAGACAGGCCATGTCGCCGCTTGCCGTCATTCTTACCGTCATCGCCACAGTCGCCGCGATGGAATTCGTCGCCTGGTCCAGCCACAAGTACATCATGCATGGCTTTGGCTGGGGCTGGCACCGCGATCACCACGAGCCGCATGACAACGTGCTGGAGAAAAACGATCTCTATGCCGTCGTCGGTGCGGCGATCAGCATCGGCATGTTCGCGGTCGGCTCTCCGCTGGTGATGGGGGACAGCGCGTGGGAGCCGGGCACGTGGATCGGCCTCGGCGTGCTGATCTATGGGGTGATCTATACCCTTATCCACGATGGGCTTGTGCATCAGCGCTATTTTCGCTGGGTGCCCAAGCGCGGCTATGCCAAGCGACTGGTGCAGGCGCACAAGCTTCACCACGCAACGCTCGGCAAGGAAGGCGGCGTCAGCTTCGGCTTCGTCGTGGCGCGCGATCCGGCCCAGTTGAAACGCGAATTGCGCCAGCAGCGCGAGCGCGGGATTGCCGTGTTGCGTGATGCCGTCGGCGATTGAGAGGCATTCTCATATTGCCGATGAGGCTGGACATCGGCAATTCAGCCTTGCACCATCATCGACCAATTCAACACGGGGTCGAGACTGCTTGCAAGCAGGGGAGGTGGCAAAGCCATGAGTGAAAACAGCAACAGCGACATCGCGAAGGTAGAGCATTTGCCCAGCCAGAAGCCGGCCAGGATTTCGGATGAACTGGCTAAGGTCCTTTCCATGGTGCGCGAGCACGCGCCGAAGGACGCAAAGGTCAGCATCGATTTCGACGGGAAGCTGCACCTGCATGTCGATGTGCGCAATGGCGAGGACGTAAAGGTTCTCGAGAAGTTCCTCCCGCAACTCGGAGCAGGCGTCTTTCACGATATCGAAGTCGGCTCGACGCCGCATCATCCGTTTTTCCATCGGGTTTCAGCGCTGATCGATCGCTAGGACAGGAATTGGGGTTGCCGTTAACGGCAACCCCAAGGGCTCTGGCGGGTTTCGTTTACCGAACCCGCAGGAGAACTCGCAAAGTGCATGATAGCCCCAAAGGTGCGTCCAAGGATAAGCCTCGGCGGTTTGATCGGACCCAGAGCCTGGAACAGAAGGCAGAACAGAAAGCCGAGCAAAAGGCCGTGCGCGAGAGCGCCGAGCGGGAAATCGAGGATTCCGGCGCCACGCTGACCCGCAAGGAGAAGCGGCAGGTTACCGATCACAGCCGCCTGTCCGCCTTGACGGTCTTCTCGATCATTCGCCGCGAAGGTGAGGAGGAACTGCGCCGGCCCTCGTCTTCGCTGTGGTGGTCGGGCATTGCCGCGGGCATCGGAATTTCCTCGTCCGTCTATGCCCAGGCCCTGCTCTACGAGACATTCGCGGACCATCCCTATCGCGGCCTTATTGCCAGCCTGGGCTATACCGTCGGCTTCGTGCTGGTGATCCTTTCACGCCTTCAGCTCTTCACCGAAAACACGCTGAGCGTCGTTCTGCCCATGTTGTCGGAGCCGAGCTGGATGCGGCTCGGGCGCTCCGGCCGTCTCTGGGCGATCGTGCTCACCGCGAACTTCATCGGCACGTTCCTCACAGCTCTGGCCGTGTTGACCGTGACGCAAGGGGTGGAAGGGCAATACTCCAGTCATGTTGCCGCAATGCTGGAAGTTTCCGAACACGCTGCGGAGGCCAGCGGATTCACGGCGCTGGTGAAAGGTATTCCGGCCGGCTTCTTCATTGCTGCCCTCGTCTGGATGCTGCCCAGCTCCAAGGGCTTCGAGCTCTGGGTGATCATGCTGTTCACCGGGCTGATCGCGGCCGGGGGATTTACCCACGTCGTCGCCGGCTCCACCGAGATGTTCATGCTGGTCGTGGATGGCCGCATGGGCGTGGCCGAAGCCTTCTACAATCATCTCCTGCCGACCTTTGCCGGCAACGTGATCGGTGGCACCGGTCTGTTCGCCATGCTGGCCTATGGGCAGATCCACGCGGAAATCTGACTCCGGGCGATCTGTCTATTCCGATTGAATGAGAACGTCGTTTCCGCTATGAGCCTCAATCGCTCACAGAGGGGAGAAGGGCGCAGGCAGACGCCCGGTTTTGCAGAAAGAGCAGGATTTACGATGAACTCGTCTTTCTTTTCAACGGTGCTCGCCAACTATCACTGGCAGCTTTCGCTGATCACCGGTCTTGGCATCATCGCCATGGTATTGCTGGGCAAGGCAATTGCTTTTGCCGTGCCAACGCTGCGCACGGAAGCGAAGCGCAATTCCGACGCTTACGCCCGCAAGATGGAAAAGCCGAGCTACGCCGGCAACCAGAGGTGGAACCGCAAGTGGGCGATCCTGTTTCTGGTCATCATTTTCGGCGGCGTGCTGCCGTTCTGCCTAACGGCCGAGCCGCAGCCGTGGTGGCGCGTGGCGCGCGACATCGTCGTGATCCTGATGTTCTACGACTTCTTCTACTACCTCACGCACCGCTTCCTGTTCCATGACAGTGCGTTGCTCGGGGGCGCCGGGCCGCTCAAATGGATGCACGCGATCCATCATCGCCAGCACAATCCCTGCCGGGGCGATTCCAGCTACATTCACCCGCTCGAAGTCGCGATCGGCCTGGGGCTCTATGTTGCTTCGATTGCGGTGCTGGCGGCGCTCATGGGCCAGTTCAATGTCGTGACGGTTGTCATCACCTGGATCGTGTTCAACCAGATCAACCTGCACAACCATGACTTGTGGGAGACGGACCGCTTCCCGTTCCGCTATCTCAACTACGTCTCGGTGATGCACCACCACCACCATGCGCGCTTCACCGGCGGCAATTTCGCGACGATCACGTTACTTTACGACTGGATGTTCGGCACGCTCGACCATGGCGACGGGCATCGCGGCGAATACACGCCGCAGATGGCGGCGGAAGCAGCGGCAGCCAAGGCCGGCGCGAAAAAGGCCTGAGCGGGTCTATTCGCGGCGGGTCCAGATCCACGGCCCGATCACTGCGAGAACGCCTACCGGGATCAGCACCCATGGCCAGCCGAGCGTCAGCCCGACAAAGCCGACGCTCCCGGTCATTGCGAGGATTGCTGCAATCTTGCCCTTGCGGCTGACGGCGCGGCGGTCGCGCCATTCACGCAGGTGATGGCCGTGGGTTGGGTGGTTGTAGAGCCTTTCCGCCCATTCCGGATGGCTCTTGGAAAAGCACCACGCCGCCAGCAGGTAGAACACGACCGTGGGCAGAAGCGGCAGGAAAATGCCCACCGTGCCCAGCGAGACGAAGAAAATGCCCCCCGTCATCCATACCGGACGGGTAAGGCGTTTCATGATCCCTGCGCGTAGCGCGCGGCAGTCTCGCGGATCAGCGCGATCATGTTGGGAACGCCCTGCGTGCGGTTGGACGAAAGCTGGTTCTTGAGGTCGAACGGTTCGAGCGCGGCGGCAATGTCGGTATCCGCAACGGTCGCGGCAGGCTTGTCCTGCACGGTCGAGATGACCAGCGAGACGATGCCCTTTGTAATCGCCGCATTGCTGTCCGCAAGGAAGTGTAGCGTGCCGTCGTCGCGCGCCGTCGGATAGACCCAGACGCTCGCCGAGCAGCCGCGCACCTTCGTGGCGTCGGTCTTGAGCGCATCGGGCATTTCGTCGAGCTCGCGGCCCAGTTCGATCAGCAGGCGGTAGCGTTCGTCGCCATCGAGGAACTCGTACTCTTCGCGGATATCATCAAGACTGCGCATGGTTTGGCATTTAAGGGGCCTGCGGCGCGGGGCAAGGGGGACATTGCCACACGCCCGTGTTCCTGTCAGGGAAACAGCCCATGACCGAAGCGAAAGCGCACCCTTTCTACGCCATGCACGAACACGGATTCGTGCGGGTCGCCACTTCCACCCCGCAGGTTCGCACTGCCGATGTCGCGTTCAACCGCGATGCCGTTCTGGCCGAGGCACGCCGGGCGCATGAGGCGCATGTCGACCTGCTGGTCTATCCCGAACTGTGCCTGTCTTCCTACGCGATCGACGATCTGCACTTGCAGTCGGCGATGATAGAGGCGGTGGCAGAGGCGATCGGCGAGATCGTGAAGGCGAGCGCGGACCTCTCGCCGGTCCTGCTGATCGGCGCGGCGCTTATGCACAAGGGGCGGCTCTACAACTGCGCTCTGGCCATCGCCCACGGCAAGCTGCTGGGCGTGGTGCCCAAGTCGTACCTGCCCAACTACCGCGAGTTCTACGAGAAGCGCTGGTTCGCGAGCGGCAAGGACCTGCGCGGGCAGACGATCCGGGTGAACGGGCACGATGTGCCGTTCGGCGTGGACATCGTCTTCGCTTCGGAAGTTCTGCCGCACTTCCGTTTCTTCATCGAAATCTGCGAGGATTTCTGGGCCGCCACGCCGCCCAGTTCGCTGGGCGCGCTCGCCGGCGCCACGATCCTGTGCAACCTGTCTGCCTCGAACATCGTCATCGGCAAGTCGGACGAGCGCCACATGCTCTGCCGCTCGCAATCGGCGCGTACCGCCTCGGCCTATGTGTATTGCGCGGCCGGGCATGGTGAGAGCACCACCGATCTCGCCTGGGACGGGCAGGGGGTCATCTACGAACTCGGCGATCTGCTGGCCGAATCCGAGCGTTTCTCGCTGCATCCCGAGCAATGCATCGCCGATATCGACTGCGAGCGCATCGTCATGGACCGGCTGCGCATCCCGACATTCAACGATGCGGGTGAGGCAGCGGGGCGTCCGGACGAGAGCTTCCGCACCGTGCCGTTCCGCCACGCGCCGCACGGGGGGGATATCGGCCTGACGCGCCCGGTCGGCCGCTTTCCCTTCGTGCCCGATCGCGCCGAGCGGCTCGATGCCGATTGCTACGAGGCGTTCAATATCCAGGTCGATGGCCTCATGCGCCGTCTGGAATCGACCGGCGCGAAGTCGATGGTAATCGGCATCTCGGGCGGCCTCGATTCCACCCATGCGCTGATCGTCGCGGCCAGGGCCTGCGACCGGCTCGGTCTGCCGCGCAGCTTCATCCGCGGCTATACGATGCCCGGCTTCGCTACCAGCGACGATACGAAGTCCAATGCGTGGAAGCTGATGAAGGCGGTTGGCTGCACTGCCGGGGAAATCGACATCCGCCCGGCCGCCACGCGTATGCTCGAGGATATCGGCCATGCCTTTGCGGGCGGCGAGCCGTTCTACGACGTGACGTTCGAGAATGTGCAGGCCGGGTTGCGCACCGACTACCTCTTTCGCCTCGCGAGTCAGCACAATGGCTTCGTGATCGGGACCGGCGACCTCTCCGAGCTCGCGCTTGGCTGGTGTACCTACGGCGTAGGCGACCAGATGAGTCACTACGCCGTGAATTCAGGCGTGCCGAAAACGCTGATCCAGTACCTCATTCGCTGGTGCGCGACCGGGGACCAGTTCGATGCCGCGACCGACGAGGTTCTGCTGGCTATTCTCGATACCGAAATCTCACCGGAACTGGTGCCGGCAGGAGCGGACGGGGCTATCCAGAGCACCGAGGCGAAGATCGGCCCCTACGAACTCAACGACTTCTTCGTGCACCATGTGATGCGCTTCGGGCAGAAGCCGTCGAAAGTGGCCTTCCTTGCGTGGCATGCCTGGAAGCAGGCAGCAGCGGGCACATGGCCCGCGGGCTTTCCCGAAAGCCGCAAGAACGAATACGATCTGGCGACGATCCGTTCGTGGCTGGAGAAGTTCCTGCGGCGCTTCTTTGCCTTCAGCCAGTTCAAGCGCTCGGCTATCCCGAACGGTCCGAAGGTATCCTCCGGCGGTGCGCTCAGCCCCCGGGGAGACTGGCGCGCGCCTTCGGATGCGAGTGCTGCGGTGTGGCTGGCGGAACTGGAAGCGCGCGTGCCCGAGGCCTAGTCCCCGGTCAGTCGCGCAGGGACTCGATTTCGTGCGCGAGATCCTTGCCGCGCTGTTCGTCGGTAGCGATGCGTTCAAGAACGGCAACGCGCTTGCGCATGGCTTCCACTTCGCGTTCGAGTTCATGTTCGCGGGCGGTATGGTCATGGCCCCGCTTGCCCAGCGCCTTGTATTTTTGCGTTCGCAGCCAGGTAAAGCAGGCGATCGCGAAGAGTACGACTACGGCGGTCCAGAAGCTCATTGTGTAGTAACCTCTGTCGGTTCGATATCGCGCAGCGCCTCGATCTGCAGAGCGATGTCGCTGCCGCCCTTGTCTGTAGCGATGCGTTCGAGCACGCGCACGCGATTTTCAAGCTGTGTATTCTGTGCGGCGTACTGCGCCGCCTTTTCGGCCGTCTGGCTCGCCATGATTTCCAGTTCGCGTTCCTTGAAGGCCAGCCTGCGCTTGTAGGTGCCGGAGAGAATGAAAGCGATGGCGATAAGGGCAGTCATCAGCACCAGCAGGCCGACGACGTCTTCGGGGGTCATTGCCGGGTTTCCTTTGCAGAGGTGGCAGCGGCCAGTTCGCGGGCATCACGCAGACCTTCGATCTGCCGGGCGACATCATATCCCTGATCGGTCACGATGCGCTCGAGGCTGGCGAGGCGATCCTTGACGGCGCTCACCTCGGCGCGCAGTTCCGCATTTTCCTGTGTGAGTAGTTGCACGCGGGCCTGTGCTTCGCCGTCGGTCTTCGGATAGATCGACTTGCCCCAGGAGTTTTCCAGCGGATAGCCGTGGCGCATGCGCAGCCAGCTGCTGAAAACCCAGCCGGCGGTGACGATGGCGGCTACCGGCACCAGTACTTCGATTGTGGCGATATCAAGGGCCATGGGGGTTCCTGCCTGATCAGTTGACGGTCTTGTCGCGCTCGGCGGACGTGCGCTGTTCGGCTGCACGCTGGTCGCGCAGGGCCTCGATCTGCAGCGCCGTATCGAAGCCGCCATCGGTGATGATGCGTTCCAGCACGCGCACGCGCTCTTCGAGTTCGGCGTTCTGGTTGGCGTAGAGGGCGCTCTTCTCGGCGGTGGCCTCGAGCTCCATGCGCAGCATATCGCGGCGGTGTTTGCTCCAGATCGCTATGATCGGAATGGAAACGCCCAGGATCGGGATGATGAGGGCCAAAGTGCCGGTGTCCATGATCTGTGTCCCAGTTCGGATTCAATATCAGCGCAGGCTGTCGATCTCGGCGGCGAGGCGCGAGTTGCTGCTGCTGGAGTAGTGCGCTTCCATTTCCGCAATGCGGCGGTCGAGATCCGACACGTCCGAACGCAAGCGCTTGGAGCGCGTGGTAACCATGCCGCGATGCTGACGCCGGCGTTCCATGCGCCGCAGCAGTCGCTCTTCCTCATCTTCCGAGTACAGAGCCATGGGGCGATTGTCGGCCAGAACGGCGACCGCGATGTAGATCGGGATCGTGATGAACGAGACCCAGAACGTCAGAAAGACGGCGCCGAGCCGGATCCAGAGCGCGTCGACTCCCGTGTAGTCGGCGATGCCGGCGCAAACGCCCGCCATCTTCGCGTTGGACTTGTCGAGGTAGAATGGTCCGCGTGACACTTGTTTTCCCTTCCCTTGAAAAACAGACTTCCCGGCCTTTGCCCTTTCGCGGGCGGTACTGGCCTCCGGGATGCAGGCCGCACCGCCTTTATTCGGATTTGCCCTGTCCGGCGTTGCCGCCCGAGCCCATGGCTGCCTTCATTTCGGCAAGCTCGGCCTCGATCTTGTCGCCATCGGCGAGCGCGGCGATTTCGTCGGCGAGAGTCGGCTGGCCCTTGTCTGCAAGGCTCATTGCCTCGGCCCGGCCTTCGGCATAGTCCACGCGACGTTCGAGCTGGTCGAAACGGGCCATTGCATCGTCCACGCGCTCGCTCGAGAGCAGGGTGCGAAGCTTGACCCGGTTTTCGGCGCTCTGCAAGCGGGCGGCGATCGAGGACTGGCGGCTGCGGGCTTCGCGCAGGCGGCTCTGCAGCTTCTCGATGTCTTCCTCGTAAGCGCGCAGGGCATCGTCGAGTACGGCGATCTCGCCCTTTAGCTGATCCGCCATGTCGGCTGCCTTCTTGCGTTCGAGCAGGGCAGCGCGGGCGAGGTCCTCACGATCCTTGCTCAGCGCGAGCTGCGCCTTGTCGGACCAGTCGGACTGGAGCTTGTCGAGCTTGGCGACGTGGCGGCGCAGTTCCTTCTGGTCGGCAATGGTGCGCGCGCTGCTGGTACGTACTTCGACCAGGGTTTCTTCCATCTCGAGGATGATCAGCCGGATCATCTTGGCCGGGTCTTCGGCCTTGTCGAGAAGTTCGTTGAAGTTGGCGGCGACGATGTCTCGGGTGCGGGAGAAAATACCCATCCTGATGTTTCCTTTTTTATAGGTCGGGCGAAAGCTGGTTTTGCCGGTGCGGAAGTCCATGTCGTTGGCGGCCATGAACGGGAGAGCTGTGGCCTTTCCTGCGCGATCCGAAGTCTGCAGGATTTCGATTTCGGCGTCGAGTCTGCTCATGCCAGCGGCACTCCGCAGACCGGCGGCGTGGCCGCGTAGGCCTTGGTGGCGCCGAACTGGTCAGCCATGACCAGCAGGTTGAACGCACCCATCGCCAGCATGCTGATGATGATAGCCCAGTCGAGCTTGGTGCGGGCCAGGGTGGACCGTACCGGCGTATGGCTGGAAGCATTGGCGTTGCACTGTGGCATGGCGTTGATCCCTCAAATTCCTGAATTCGTGTCTTGCCCCAATCATAGCAAACGGTGTGCCAAACTTGAGGAACGCCTGAATTCAGGCGTTTTTGGAAAGGCGGCGTTGCGAAGCGGGAAAGATGAATTGCCAATGAATGGCAAAATATACTAACTATTAGGAATGGAGCGCGACGTTCAGTTCATCGGCCAGTCGATGGCCTTTCTCGATGCGGTAGAGCGAACCAGTCTGGCGGCGCCGGTCCGGCGGCCTGTGCTGGTGATCGGGGAGCGAGGGACCGGCAAGGAACTGATCGCGCAACGCCTTCACCGCCTGTCGCCGCGGTGGGGCGAGCCGCTTGTCACCCTCAACTGCGCGGCCTTGCCCGAAACGCTGATCGAGGCAGAGCTGTTCGGGCATGAGGCAGGCGCCTTTACCGGCGCGACCCGCGCGCGTGCAGGGCGCTTCGAGGAAGCCGACAAGGGGACACTCTTCCTCGACGAGTTGGGCAACCTGTCCATGGCGGCCCAGGAGCGCCTGCTGCGAGCCATCGAGTACGGTGAGGTCGTGCGCATAGGTTCTTCCCGTCCGGTCAATGTGGACGTGCGGATCGTGGCGGCGACGAATGCGGACTTGCCACGCATGGCTAAGGAAGGCGCATTCCGCGCCGACTTGCTCGACCGGCTGAGTTTCGAGGTCATCACCCTCCCGCCCCTGCGCGCGCGCGAGGGTGATGTGCACGAACTGGCCGACTACTATGGCCGGCGCATGGCGAGTGAACTGGAGTGGGAAGGCTGGCCGGGCTTCTCCGATGCAGCGCTGGAAGCGCTGGATGCACACGTCTGGCCCGGCAACGTGCGTGAACTGCGCAATGTCGTGGAGCGCGCTGTCTATCGCTGGGGGCGGGACGATGAGCCCATTGGAGAGATCATCTTCGATCCGTTCGAAAACCCCTGGCAGCAGGAAAGCCCCGAGGTGGTGGACGAGGGGCCATGTTCAACGCCCGCGTCGGAGGGGGAGCGGGCTGCCGTTCCCGAGCGCCCGGCGGAGTCTCCGTGCGACCTGCCCTCCGATCTGCGTGCGGCCGTCGAGGCTTACGAGCGGGGATTGCTGCTCGATGCACTCAGGAGGCACCGCTGGAATCAGCGCCGTGCGGCTTCTGCTACGGGCCTGACTTACGACCAGTTGCGGCACTGCATAAAGAAACATGGGCTTCACGAAACCGTTACAAGCGCTATCTAGGCGATCAGTAGGTTACCGATCGTTTACCTGCGGCATCCGCAAATATCGACGGCGGATTGGTGGCGCAGGTCTGATGCGGTATGTTTCTGCAGAACGGATGATGAGTCTTTGTAGTCGTGTCAGATGATGCCCAAGCCCTTGAGCAGCTGGAGAGCCTGACCGCCAAGCAGGTCGAGGTGCTCGATCTGCTGGTCATGCACCGCACCACCAAGGAAATCGCGCGCGAGCTTTCCATCGCCCCGAATACCGTCGATCAACGCATCAGCGCGGTGCGCGACAAGTGGGGTACCGCCAACCGCAAGGACACGGCGCGCCGCTATTCCATGCTGCTGGAGCAATGTGGCAAAACCACATGTGGTTTTTCCCGTGTCGACGAAGACGGGCGGAGCGCGGAAGACAGGGATCAGGACCTGCCGGTCGATCCGGTCTTCGTCCTCTCCGATGCCGCCACGTTCGGGCAGCAGCGGTACAGGTACGAAGGCATGGATACGCGGCCGAAGGGCCTGGAGGCTTTCGATGCAAGGTTCGGGCGGGCCGGGCGTGTTGTCGCGGTTCTTGTCCTGGCGCTGATCATGGCTCTGACGCTGGCATCCTCGCTGGCCATTGCCGACATTCTGGGGAGGCTGATCTAGCGGTCGGCATTTTTCGGGCCTGCATATTGCCTTCGATCTGGAACGGGCGCGTTTGCGCTCTTGGAGGCGAAGATCATGACCCCTGAAATTGCCAGCATGCGGATTGCGCGCAACATCAAGTCGGTGGAAGACGATCTCGACGAACTGCTCGCCAAGGCGGGAGAACTGCTTGCGGAACTGGCGCGTGCCCGTGTGGCCACGATTGGTGCCGCCGTGCACGGGCAGCGGCCCATGGCGCGTGTGGCGGCCATGCAGAAGAGCCTGATAGAAGCGCGCTCCGAAATCGTTCGGGCGCACAACGACTTGTCCAAGCTCGCGGAAACCATGGACATTCCGACCGATTGCCCCGATCAAGCGCACCTTGCGGATGATACGGGCGCAGGCCGGGACATCGCTGTCGCGGCCTGACGGGAAAGGGAGCAGGTTTGACGAATCCGTTACAGATCGCGTTTTTCCTGCTTCTGGGTTTCGCCGTTCCGCTCGCGATCTGGAAGGGCGGTGCTCCGGAGCGGTCCGGGGCGGGTATCATCCTTTTCATGTGGGGCCTGCAACTTGTCGGCAAGCTCATAGTTCAGCCGGGTTTCATAACCGTCGATTACTTCCCGCTCGTGTCGGATCTGATCGGTTTCCTGGCCTTTGGGTATCTCGCTCTCGAAGCGAGGAGGATCTGGCCCGTATGGGCAACATCACTGCAAATCTTGAGTTTAGGCGCGCACTTCGCGCGATGGGCGGACATCTCGGTCTATCCGATGGTCTACGCCATCATGCGCGGTGCGCCGACATTCGGCGCCATAGTGGCGATTCTGGTCGGCACGTTCCTGCACATGCGCCGGCTTCGGCGCAGTGGCTCCGATCCGTCATGGCAGACCTGGTGCCGCTTCGCAGCCGGGTCAAACCGCTTTCCGTACCCTTCCTCGAAGTCCTCGTGAAATCCATGGGTGGACTGCGGCATGAGGTGATTCTCGAAGTGTTCTACGATGCGAAGGGAGATCTGTGTGGGCACCGGGTCTCCGGCGGCGCAGGCTCCTCTTCCGTTTCGGCGCGATATCGTCACCTGTTCGAGCATGCCTTCCGGATGCAGGCAAAAGGTTTCGTCCTGGTACACAACCACCCGTCGGGCGAAGTGCGCCCCAGCAGCGGCGACGTCCAGGCGACTCGCGCGCTTGCGGCCGTGGCGCGTGCCATGGACCTGGAGTTCCACGATCATCTGGTCATTGCCGGGCCTGCCGCCGTGAGCATGCGCCGCGCGGGGCTGATGTCCTGACGATGGACATGATGATGTCGATGGTGCGTCGAAGCACTGCCTCTCCTTCCCGCTTCTATCGCCGCGACAGAGAGAAGCACGCGTCTCGTATTTACGCCGGGTTGGCCCGGTTTTTCCGGATCCTGTCGTGCGGCCATGCCGAGTGCGGCACGGCAGGGACGATGCCACGGGGGAGTGGCGGCCCGTCGTGCGTCGGGAGTTATCTCCCGGCGCACGCGGGTTCTCCCGAACAAAGCACGACGCCGCGCTAAGGCCCCTTGCCTTTTGAGGGGAATGGGCCTATCTGCCCGTCATCCCGACATTGGTGAAACAACGATCGGGCTGGCGCCGGAAGGGGCCGGCGCGAAACCGCGTTGCATCGATGCTTCATCGACTGACCGCTTTTTGAGACCGGAGAATGCCCGCGTGGCCGATATTGCCCGCCTGACACAAGTTATCGAGCCCGAGGTGAACGCCCTCGGCTTCGATCTCGTGCGTGTGCGTATTTTCGGCAAGAGCGAGGTCGGCGACGATGAGCTGGCGCTGCAGGTCATGGCCGAGAATCCCAAGACCGGGCAGCTCGTGCTCGATGATTGCGTGAAGATCTCGCACCGCATTTCCGACCGCATGGATGCGCTCGAGGAAGCGGGTGAAGAGCTGATCGGCGGTGCCTATCGTCTGGAAGTCAGCTCGCCTGGGATCGACCGGCCGCTTACCCGCACGAAGGACTATGCCGACTGGGCCGGGCACGAAGCCCGTATCAACCTGGCCGAACCTGTTGCCGGAAACCGCAAGGCGCTCCAAGGCGACCTGATCGGTATCGAGGGCGACCCGGGTTCTGAAATGGTCACGCTCGAGGACCGCAAGTCCGGCCGCGTCAGCTTTCCGCTGACCGATATCCATTCTGCAAGGCTTGTTCTTACCGACAAGCTGATTGCCGCAACCCGCCCGCTCGATACCAGCGGCGCCGACGAGATTTTCGAGGAACAGGAAGACTGACAATGGCCAGTGCGATTTCCGCCAACCGCGCCGAGCTGCTTGCTATCGCGAACTCCGTCGCGTCGGAGAAGATGATCGACAAGTCGATCGTCATCGAAGCGATGGAAGAGGCGATCCAGAAATCGGCCCGTAACCGTTATGGTGCCGAGAACGACATCCGAGCGAAGCTCGATCCGCGTACCGGCGACCTGCGCCTGTGGCGCGTCGTCGAGGTGGTCGAGGAAGTCGAGGACTACTTCAAGCAGGTCGACCTCAAGCAGGCCGAGAAGCTTCAGTCGGGCTCGAAGCTGGGCGACTTCATCGTCGATCCGCTGCCCCCGGTTGATCTGGGCCGTATCGACGCACAGTCGGCCAAGCAGGTGATCTTCCAGAAGGTCCGCGATGCCGAGCGCGATCGCCAGTACGAAGAGTTCAAGGACCGCGTCGGTGAAGTGATTACCGGCGTGATCAAGTCGGTCGAATTCGGCCACGTGATCGTCAATCTCGGCCGCGCCGAGGGTGTGATCCGCCGCGACCAGCAGATCCCGCGCGAAGCGGCCCGTGTCGGCGAGCGCGTGCGCGCCATCGTGCTACGCGTCGAGCGCCAGAACCGCGGCCCGCAAATCTTCCTCTCCCGCGCGCACCCCGAGTTCATGAAGAAGCTCTTCGCGCAGGAAGTGCCCGAGATCTACGACGGCATCATCGAGATCAAGGCCGCCGCCCGCGATCCGGGTTCGCGCGCCAAGATCGGCGTGATCAGCCACGACCATTCGATCGACCCGGTCGGCGCCTGCGTCGGCATGAAGGGCAGCCGCGTTCAGGCCGTCGTGCAGGAACTGCAGGGCGAGAAGATCGACATCATCCCCTGGAGCGAGGACACCGCGACCTTCGTCGTCAACGCGCTCCAGCCCGCCACGGTCAGCCGCGTCGTCATCGACGAGGAAGAGAGCCGCATCGAAGTCGTCGTGCCCGATGACCAGCTTTCGCTGGCGATCGGCCGCCGCGGCCAGAACGTGCGTCTCGCTTCGCAGCTCACCGGCTCGCAGATCGACATCATGACCGAGGCTGAGGCTTCGGAGAAGCGCCAGAAGGAATTCGCCGAGCGCTCCAAGATGTTCGAGGACGAACTCGACGTCGACGAAACGCTCTCGCAGCTGCTGGTGGCCGAAGGCTTCACCGAGCTGGAGGAAGTCGCCTACATCGACATGAACGAGCTGGCCGCGATCGAAGGCTTCGACGACGAACTCGCCGAGGAACTTCAGAGCCGCGCGCAGGAAGCGCTTGATCGTCGCGAGGAAGCCGCTCGCGAGGAACGTCGCGCGCTGGGCGTGGAAGATGCCATCGCCGAACTGCCGCACCTCACCGAGGCCATGCTGGTGACGCTCGGCAAGGGCGGCATCAAGACGCTCGACGACGTTGCCGATCTCGCCACCGACGAGCTTATCGCCAAGAAGCGTACCGAACAGCGTCGCCGCGACGGTTCGGTGAACCGCCGCGCCCGTGAAGAGGACAAGGGCGGCGTTCTCGGCGAATATGGCCTGACCGAAGAGCAGGGCAACGAGATCATCATGGCGGCCCGCGCCCACTGGTTCGAAGACGAGCCAGAAACCGAGGAGGCCGCCGATGCGGAATCCTCACAATGAGCGCGTAAGCTCCGACATCGATAACGCCAAGGCGGAGAGGACCTGCATCCTCTCCGGCAGGAAAGGTGCGCGGGATGAACTGCTCCGTCTGGCGATTTCGCCGGACGGGCTGGTGCTGCCCGACGTGCACGCACGCGCCCCCGGACGCGGGGCGTGGATTGGCGTTGGGCGTCCAGACCTTGAAAAAGCCATCGCGAAGGGCAAACTAAAGGGAGCGCTGGCGAGAGCCTATAAAGGCGCGCCGCTTTCCATCCCCGACGACCTTGCCGAAAGGATCGAACAGGCGCTGATCCGCGCGCTGACAGATCGGCTGGGGCTCGAACTGAAATCGGGCCGGCTGCTTCTGGGTTCGGACCGGATCGCGCAGAACGCCCGGGAGGGGCGTGTCGCCTGGCTCGGCCATGCCGCGGATGCGCGCGAGGACGGTTCGCGCAAGCTCGACCAGGCCTGGCGCGTCGGCAGCGAAGCGGAAGGCAGCGGCTTGCGGGGCACGCGCTTGCCTCTGGACCGGGAGACGCTGTCTGTGGCATTGGGCCGCGACAACGTCGTTCACCTGGCGCTGAATGACCGTGGAGCGGCTAAGCGATTCGCTTCGCAACTGCAGCGCCTCCTGCATTTCCAGGGGCAGGCCGATCTGAACGCGGCCGATACGGATGATGTAACCGGGCAGGCTGACGCCGCGCCCGTGACGACGAATTGAGATTGAAGGGCACGACGAGAGATATGAGCGAGACCGACAACAAACCGACCCTGGGCCGCAAGCCGCTTGGGCTTAAGCGCTCGGTGGAAGCGGGTGAGGTCAAGCAGACCTTCAGCCATGGCCGTACCAACAAAGTCGTGGTCGAGGTGAAACGCCGCAAGGTGCTCGGCAAGCCAGGCTCGGAAGCACCGGCTGAGGCAAAGACCGAAGCGCCAGCGGCCAAGCCCGAGCCCAAGCAGCCCGCGCCTGCGCCGAAGCCGGCGCCGAAGAAGCCGGCCGTCCCTGCGGGAGAAACCCGTCAGGAAATGCAGGCACGTCTCCTGCGCGAGGCTGAGGAAGCCCGTCTCACGGCGATGGAAGAAGCCAACCGTCGCGAGCAGGAAGAGAAGCTGCGCGCGCAGGAAGAGGAAAAGCGCCGGGCTGAAGAAAACCGCCGCGCTGAGGAACAAGCGGCTGCCGCTGCCGAGAAGCCTGAGAAGGCTGAGAAGGAAGCCGCCGAAGCTCCCGAGCCCGAAGAGAAGAAGGCTGAGCAAGAGACCGAAGCGTCTGCAGCCAAGGCCGAGGAACCCGAAGCCAAGGCAGACAAGGCCGCTCCCGCGCCGTCTCCGCGCAAGTTCACGCCGGTGCAGCGCCCCGAACCCCGCAAGGCCGAGTCTGCGGGCGGCGGTGCGCCGAAGAAGGCCGATTCCGGAAAGAAAGGCGCTCCCCCTTCGCGTGGTGGCGACCGCAAGGATCGTCGTCAGTCGGGCAAGCTCACCGTTACCCGTGCTCTCAACGAGGACGAGGGTGCTCGTGCCCGTTCGCTCGCCGCGCTCAAGCGCGCTCGCGAGAAGGAACGTCGCGCACACTTCAGCGGTCAGAGCCAGCCGCGTGAAAAGCAGGTCCGCGATGTAATCGTCCCCGAGGCGATCACCGTGCAGGAACTTGCCAACCGTATGGCCGAAAAGGGCGCCGACCTGGTGAAGGCGCTTTTCAACATGGGCATGATGGTCACCGTCAACCAGACGATCGACCAGGATACCGCCGAACTGCTGGTGACCGAATTTGGTCACAACATCGAGCGCGTTTCGGAAAGCGACATCGATATCGACACCTCGACGGAAGTCGATACCGATGAATCGCTCAAGCCGCGCGCACCGGTGGTGGCGATCATGGGCCACGTCGATCACGGCAAGACCAGCCTGCTCGACGCGTTGCGCGGCACCGATGTGGTGCGCGGCGAAGCCGGCGGCATCACGCAGCATATCGGCGCCTACCAGATCAAGACGAAGGGCGGTGACGAGATCACCGTGCTCGACACGCCGGGCCACGCGGCCTTCACCCAGATGCGCATGCGCGGTGCCAATGTCACCGATATCGTCATCCTGGTGGTCGCTGCAGACGATGGCATCATGCCGCAGACGATCGAGGCCATCAATCACACCAAGGCCGCCGGCGTTCCGATGATCGTGGCGATAAACAAGTGCGACAAGGAAGACGCGAATCCGAAGAAGGTTCGCGAACGCCTGCTCGAGCACGAGGTCATCGTCGAGGAAATGTCGGGTGACGTTCAGGACGTCGAAGTCTCGGCCAAGACCGGCAAGGGTCTGGAAGAGCTGATCGAGAAGATCCTGCTCCAGGCCGAGTTCATGGAGCTCAAGGCCAATCCGGATCGTCCGGCCGAAGCCACGGTGATCGAAGCCAAGCTCGACAAGGGCAAGGGCCCGGTGGCAACCGTGCTCGTCAACCGGGGCACGCTGAAGCGCGGGGATATCTTCGTCGTCGGCACCGAAAGCGGCCGTGTTCGCGCAATGAACGACGACAAGGGCCGTCAGATCAAGGAAGCCGGGCCGGCCACGCCGGTCGAGGTCCTCGGCCTCAGCGGTGTGCCGATGGCCGGCGACATGCTCAATGTCGTCGAGAGCGAACAGCGCGCCCGTGAAGTCTCGTCCTACCGCCAGGAACAGGCCACCGCCAAGCGCACCGCGATGGCTCCGGCCAGCCTCGACACGATGTTCTCCGCGCTCAAGGCGAAGGAAAACGTCATCGAGTATCCGGTGGTCATCAAGGCCGACGTGCAGGGCTCGCTGGAGGCAATCAACGCGGCGCTTCACAACCTCTCGAACGACGAGATCAAGGTTCGCATCCTGCACTCGGGCGTGGGCGCCATCACCGAGACCGACGTGTCGCTGGCTTCGGCCTCGGGCGCGCCGATCATCGGCTTCAACGTCCGCCCGAACGCCAAGGCGCGCGAGCAGATCGAGCAGTCGAAGACGCGGATGATGTACTACGACGTCATCTACGAACTGACCGAGGAAGTCGCCAAGGAAATGGCCGGCATCTGGGGGCCCGAACGCGTCGAGACGGTGGTCGGCCGTGCCGAGGTCAAGCAGGTCTTCCCGGCCGGCAAGAAGGACAAGGCCGCTGGTCTGCTCGTTATCGAGGGCTTCATCCGCAAGGGGCTCAGCGCGCGTCTTACCCGCAACGACGTCATCGTTTCGGCGACGATCATCGCCTCGCTCCGCCGTTTCAAGGACGACGTGGACGAAGTGCGCACGGGTCTGGAATGCGGTGTTGTGCTGGCAGATACCAACGACATCCGGGCGGGCGACCACCTGGAAGTCTTCGAGGTCTCCCATCGCGAGCGTACGATCGGGTAACGCGGCAATGGCGAACCGGACTGAACGCGTGTTCGAGGTCCTGAGTTTGAAGGGGGTGGCGCCAATGTTCGCTGCCCCCTTCGCATATGCAATCCGTCAAGGTTGGTTCTACGCTTGATGACCCGCTATCTTGCCCTGTTCGGATCGATCAATGTCGGTGGCAACCGCCTCAAGATGGCGGATTTGCGCTATGCCTTCGAGCGCGAGGAATTCGAGAACGTCGAGGCGGTCGTGGCCAGCGGCAATGTCCTGTTCGACTTCGATGATCGTCCGACCGAGGGGCTGGAAGAACTCTTCGCCTACATGATGCGGGAGCGCTTCGACATCGACAGTTTCGTGGCCGTGCGCACCAGGGAAGAGGTTCGTGCGGCCGTCGAGGACAATCCCTTCGTCGGCGTTGGCGAGGACAAGTTCGTCCATACGCACTTCCTTGAAAGCCAGCCGAGCGACGAGCAGTTCGACAAGCTGGTCAGCGATCATCAGGGACGGGGCGAGGAGAAGCTCGCTCTCGGCAACCGCTGTCTCTACATCGACTACGTGAATGGCGTTGGCGACAGCAAGCTGACAGCCGCATTTATCGAACGACGATTGGGCTGTCGGGGTACCGCGCGAAACGTACGCTCGCTCGCGCGTATTCTCACCAAGATGTAGCGAGAGGCTGGGCCTTTTGGCGCGGATAACTAGGCCTTTCGGCTTTCACCGCGCGATCAGGTGTTGCAAATAGACTCGCGCGACCCAAATGGATCCAGACGATGGCACGTCAGCAATTCACCCCCGAACAGCACTCCGTCCGCCTGCTCAAGGTGGGGGAACAGGTGCGCCATGTGATCAGCGAGATCCTCGCGCGGCAACAGGTCCACAACGATACGCTTACGGCGCATTCCGTTTCGGTGACCGAAGTGCGCATGACGCCGGACCTGCGGCAGGCGACCGTTTATGTGAAGCCCTTGCTCGGCCAGGACGAGGAAGCCGTGCTCAAGGCCCTGCGCACCAATACGGCCTTTTTCCAGCGCGAGGTCGCCCAGCGGCTCAAGCTGAAGTTTGCCGCCAAGTTGCGTTTCCGCTCCGACGAGACGTTCGACGAGGCCAGCCGGATCGATGCATTGCTGAGCGATCCACGGGTCAAGCGCGACCTGGACGACTGATCCGCAGCATCCTGCTGCCGATCCCGAAGACATTGCACATTCCCTGAACGCGAAATCGCGATATCTTTCTGCCCGGGAAAGCAGGGAGAGAGATATGGTGCAGTTCGTGTTCCTCCACGGAGGCGGGCAGGGCAGCTGGGTCTGGGACGAGACCATCGTCGCGATCGGACGGCAGTCGCAGGGCAAGGCGCAGTGCCTTGCGCTGGACGCGCCCGGATGCGGCAGGAAGCGGGGTGTCGACACTGCCGGTTACGCTTTTGTCGATACCACACGCGAACTTCTCGGCGACATTCAGCGGGCTGGCATGCTTGATGTCGTGCTGGTCGGCCATTCGCAGGCTGGCATGACGCTGCCGCATATGGCCGAGCTGGCGCCTCCGGGCCTGATCCGCAAACTGGTCTATGTGTCGTGTTCAGCGCCGCTCTCCGGCCTGACCACGCTTGAGCAGATGGGCCGGGGCAAGCACGGTGACAGCCCGGACGAAGTAGGGTTCCCGCTCGGTCCCGATGCCAGCATGGAAGAGCGCTATGCCGTCATGTTCTGCAATGACATGGCTGAGGCGGACCGTGGCAACTTCCTCGCCAAGCTGGGCAAGGATGCGTGGCCGGCCAGCGCCTATACATACAACGACTGGCGATACGAACACCTGCGGGGCATTCCTTCGAGCTATGTTGTTGCCTTGCAGGACGGTGTTCTGCCGGTCGAGTGGCAGGAGCGCTTCGCGGATCGTCTGCACGCGCGGCGCATGGTACGGATCGATGCCGGGCACCAGGTGATGAACACCCGGCCCGAGGCACTGGCGGAAGTCTTGCTGGCGGAAGCCTGAGGCCGAGAAGCAGTTGGTCCGTCAAGTCTCGTCGAACGACAGCCGCGCGCGGTCCCATCGGCCGGCTGCGGCATCGTCCTCGCTGATCCAGAACTGGAACAGCCCCATCTCGCCCCAGCGCCATTCGATCATGTCGTCATAGGCGAGTTGCAGCAGCAGGATGTCTCCGCGCCCGGCATGGGCTGCCGGATTGTGACTGGAACCGGGACCGAACATCAGGTGCGGGTGCCGGGTGGGCATGCGGAACTCGCGATTGATGCGCGCAAGTTGATCGTCCGGCAAGGCGGCGACGGCTTCTGTCGTGTCGGTCACCATCGTGCGTAGCGAGAGCGCCGCCAGATCGGTGACGGAAGAGGGGACGTTGTGGCGCACGACATCGGCATAGTTGGCGTGAAGTTCCGTCAGGAATTCATCGACGATCGCGCATTCGTCGCTGGTCAGTGGCTCCCATGGATCGCGGCCGGCGATGAACTGCTCGATCGCCGCGAGCATATCCGGCAGGCCGTTGCGCTGGGCTTCGATAGCCGCGAGGTCGGCCTGTTTCCGGGCAAGATCCTCTTTCGCCTCTTCAAGGCGCGGATCGGCTTCCAAACCCTCGTTTTCGATCGCGGCCAGGGCTTCCTGCGCGTGTCCGACACTGTCTCGCTTGAGTGCGACCGGCCGCCCCGATGCATCGAAGGCGGCATGGAGTTGATCGGCGAGGTGATTGACCCCGTGCCACCAGAGGCCTGTATCCTCGTGAGCCGTGAAGAGCGTGTCGCGCGGCCTGGCATGGCGCTCGATCTGTTCGGCCATCTTTTCGTTGGCTTCATATTGCCACGGCTCGCCATGGGGTGTGCGGAGTGTCTCCGGCAGATCGATGGCGACTGGTTGCACGGGCCAGAAGGGAAAGAAATGGCGGCTCAGGCGGCCTGGCTGAGCCGGGAAAGGATGGCCGCCCTCGTCATAGGCTGGTGGCAGGTTTCCCGGCGCTTCGGCGAATTCCGAGTGGCCTTCGGGCACGGCTACGACGGCACCGGTGCCGAGAAAGAACGCGAGAGAGCCGGTTTGCGGCAGCGGGCTTTCCGGGCAGGCCGCCGCGAGTTCGGCGAGGTCGATCTGGGCGGCGAAGGGCAGGGGCGTACCACTGGTGTCGCAGGGCCACGCCGTGGTTCCCAGCCGGGGCAGGCCGCCGAGCCAGCTTAGATCGTCGAACCAGTCGCGGTCGCGTTCGCGCGGTTTGCGGATCAGCGCGACGGGACGCGGCGCCGGTTTCTTGTGGCTGGCTTCGGCCGGCAGTCCGGCCGCGCGGCGCCGAAGATTGGCAATCCTGTCGTCTTGCGACATCGGTTCCGGGCGCCAGACCGGGCCGGGGTCGTGACCGCCAACAGATGCCGGGGTCTTGGCGGCCACCCGCTCCGCCTTTCCTTCGCCGATGTTGAGGGCGACAAGCAGAATGAGCACGATGCCCAGCACAAGGCATGCGATTATGGCGGTTCCGCGTCCGCCGATTGCGATTGCACCGGCCGCCGTTCTGTCGAGCATGACGAGCACGTTGCGTACGGCAGGCGAGTTTACGCTGGACGCCAGAGGCGCCATTCCGACGTAGGCGGTCGCCAGGGCGGTAAGCCCGAATACCGCGACCATCGCCATTACTCGCTTCATAAACCGCCCCCGCGCGTCTGCAGTGCTCCCCATACACTGGAATGACCAGTTTCATTCAATCGGGGAGAACATCGAGCAATCCCGTAGACGAAAAAAGCTGCGGTGTTATCCCCAGTATTCATGGCCAAGCTCTATTTCTACTACGCGAGCATGAATGCAGGAAAGTCTGCGACGCTGTTGCAAGCGGATTTCAATTATAACGAGCGCGGCATGCGCACGATGCTTTGGACCGCCAAGCTCGACGACCGCAGCGAGATGCGGGGGGATGGCCACGCCATCGAGAGCCGGATCGGATTGCATGCCGGCGCGCATCGCTTTTCTGCGGAAACCGACCTGCTGGAACGCGTACAGGAAACCCACGCCGTCGAACCGCTTTCCTGCATCCTGATCGACGAGGCCCAGTTCCTGACCGAAGAGCAGGTGTGGCAATGCGCGGACATTGCCGACAAGGCGAATATCCCGGTGCTCTGCTACGGCTTGCGCACCGATTTCCGGGGGCAGCTGTTTCCCGGGTCTGCCGTATTGCTCGGCATCGCCGACACGCTGGTCGAGCTGAAGGCTGTATGCCACTGCGGGCGCAAGGCCTCGATGAACCTGCGCGTGGATGCAGAGGGCAGGGCGGTAAGCGAGGGCCCTCAGGAAGAAATTGGCGGCAACGACCGTTACGTCGCCTTGTGCCGCCGTCATTTCAGCGAGGCACTTGGACGCTGAATCTGATCGGGGCGCCGTTGCGGTGGAGGCATGTCGCGCCTAGATGGGAGCCATGAATGAATTTCTGCTGCAGGCTGCAGCAATCATCATCCCTCTGGTCATTGCGATCGTATTCCATGAAGTCGCCCACGGCTGGGTCGCCCGCATGCTCGGCGATCCGACGGCACACGAGCAGCGGCGGCTGAGTTTCAATCCGTTGCGGCATGTCGATCCGTTCGGGACGATCATCCTGCCCGCTATGTTGTGGTTGACCACGCATACAGCGTTCGGTTGGGCAAAGCCGGTTCCGGTAAACAAGTGGCGCCTCAGGGATCCGCGCAAGGGCATGATGGCCGTGGCCGCAGCCGGACCGGGCATGAACCTGCTTCTTGCAGCGGTAGGTGCGGTGCTGTTGGGGCTGCTGATACGTTTTGCGGGCGAAAACGAGGCCCTGTGGCTTCAGTTTGTCGCGGACAACTTCAACAACTTCATCATGATCAACGTCTTCCTGGCGTTCTTCAACCTGCTGCCGATTCCGCCTTTCGATGGATCGCACATCATTGAAGGTGTGCTGCCGCGCGCTGCGGCGCGCCAGTATGAGCGGTTGCGTCCGTTCGGCTTTATCCTGCTGTTTGTCTTGCTGCTCGTCATCCCCCAGCTCTTTCCTGACTGGGGCGTGATTGAGCGGGTGGTGGTGCCGCCGGTGCTGTGGATCGGGGAGCATTACTATAATCTTGCGCGGCTGGTTGCCGGCTTGTGACGCGTCGGCTTCAACCGGAATTCAGGTTTGTATGACTTTGTCTCACCGCCTTGCGGTGGGGGCCGGGGATGCCGATTTCGCTCATGCGGGGATGGCAAGACAGGCCGGAAAGGAACCTGTGATGAAGCGCCTTTCTCTTTTTCTCCCGATCGCCATGATGGCCGCGGCGCCCTTGCCCGCGCTGGCTGCCAGTGGGCAGTCCGAGGCTGCCGCCAAGACCCAGAGCAGAGCCTCCATTCCTTTCGCCAATCGAGGTGACGTCTGGAACTGGCGGGCCGAAGGTAACCGCACGCTCTATTTCGAGGACAACCACAAGACCTGGTACAAGGCGGAACTCATGGGCTTTTCGCCGGACCTGCCTTTCGTTGAGTTCATCGCTATCGATACCCGGCCCAGCGGCACGCTCGACCGGTGGAGTGCGGTCTACATTCACGGCCAGCGCTATCCGTTCGTGTCCTTCGAAAAGCTCGATGCGCCTCCGGGCAAGCATAAGGTCAGGAACAAGGCCAAAGGGTAAGCTGGAACCGCCGTTGACCGACGCGTCCGTGGCGCCCATGGGGGCGCCATGACGCAGGGCTCCCCTCCAACCCGTCCGGCGCCCAGCGGATGGGTCATTCTCGACAAGCCTGTCGGGCTCGGCTCGACGCAGGCCGTCGCTGCCGTGAAGCGCAATCTGCGCGAGGCTGGCTTCAACATGAAGCTGAAGGGCGGGGTGAAGGTCGGGCACGGCGGCACGCTCGATCCGCTGGCCACGGGCATCCTGCCGATCGCGCTGGGCGAGGCGACGAAACTGACCGGGCGGATGCTCGATGCCAGCAAGATCTACGAATTCACTGTCCGCTTTGGCGAGGAGACCGATACACTGGATCTCGAAGGGGCGGTAATCGCGACCAGCGATGTGCGCCCCACGCGTGACCGGGTTGAAGGAGTATTGCCACGGTTCACCGGTCCGATCGAACAGATCCCGCCCGCCTATTCAGCACTGAAAATCGACGGGCAGCGGGCCTACGATCTGGCTCGGGCGGGTGAGAAGGTGGCGCTGCAAGCACGTCACGTCACCGTATTTGCGCTGTCCCTTGAACGCTTCGACGAAACCGAGGGGGCTACACTCCTCGCAAAAGTGTCGAAGGGTACCTATATACGGTCTCTGGCGCGCGACATTGCGCAAGCGCTCGGCTCCTGCGGGACGGTGACCATGCTTCGCCGCATTCAGGCCGGCCCGTTCGACCTGTCCCATGCGATTTCGCTGGACAAACTGAACGAAACGGGTAAGGGCGCGCCTCTTGAACAGATACTCTTGCCGCTGGAGGCGGGGCTGGACGACATCCCGGCCATCGACCTCGATCCGGAGCAGGCAAGGGCGGTCCGGCAGGGCCGCGTTCTTACCGGGTCGCCCCACGAAGACGGGCTGTACTGGGCGCGGCAAGGGACTGTCCCTGTTGCGCTGGTGGAGCTTTCGGGCGGAGACGTCCGGGTTGTCAGGGGGTTCAATCTCACCGATGTCGCGGAGTAGAATGAATGTCGGTTACTGCTGAAAAGAAGTCTGAAATCATCACGGACAACGCCCGCGCCACTGGCGACACGGGCAGCCCCGAAGTCCAGGTCGCGATCCTCACCGAGCGCATCGTCAACCTGACCGAGCACTTCAAGACGCACCACAAGGACAACCATTCGCGCCGCGGTCTGCTGGCGATGGTCAACAAGCGCCGCTCGCTGCTGGACTACCTCAAGAAGAAGGACGTCCAGCGCTACAACGCCCTGATCCAGAAGCTGGGTCTGCGTAAGTAACGCAAGGTTTCGGCCCGCCAATGGCGGGCCGTTTCATATTGGCGCGGCAATGTGTCGCGTCGTCCCGGCAAAGGCCGGGATCGCTGGCCGTATACGGCCGCTTTGAAGTATCAGATCCCTGCTGTGATTTTCAGCACGGACGATAACCATCCCGCCAGCCCCAAAGATTTCAACGGCACCGGGATGAAAACACGATGGGTATCCTCGCAATCCGGCGAGGGGCCTGGGGGCCACGACAGGCCCCACACCGGACCGGGACGGAATCCCCGGCAGTAAACCCCGCCAGGCAATAGGGCCGGTGGGTCTGAGGAAACTCTCTATGTTCGACGTAAAAACCGTATCGATGGAGTGGGGCGGCAAGACCCTCACTCTCGAAACCGGCCGCATTGCCCGTCAGGCTGACGGCGCGGTCCTCGCCACTTATGGCGAAACTGTCGTGCTGTGCGCTGTCACGGCCGCCAAGTCGGTGAAGGAAGGGCAGGACTTCTTCCCGCTCACCGTCCACTATCAGGAAAAGTTCTCGTCCGCCGGCCGTATCCCCGGTGGCTTCTTCAAGCGTGAACGCGGCGCGACCGAAAAGGAAACGCTGACCAGCCGCCTGATCGACCGTCCGGTGCGCCCGCTGTTCCCGGAAGGCTTCTACAACGAGATCAACTGCATCGCGCAGGTCATGTCCTATGACGGCGAGACCGAACCCGATGTCGTTGCCATGATCGCCGCTTCGGCCGCGCTCACCATCTCGGGCGTTCCCTTCATGGGCCCGATCGGCGCCTGCCGCGTCGGCTTCGTCGATGGCGAATACACGCTGAACCCGAAGCAGGCCGCCGCTCTGGAAGACGGTCGCCTCGATCTCGTCGTCGCCGCCACCGGCGATGCCGTGATGATGGTCGAATCGGAAGCCAAGGAACTGGCCGAGGAAGAGATGCTCGGCGCCGTCATGTTCGCGCATGACGAGTGCAAGAAGGTCGTGAACCTTATCATCGACCTGGCCGAGAAGGCTGCCAAGGAGCCCTGGGAAATCGCGATCAGCGACAACTCGGCGATCAAGGCCAAGCTCAAGGACGTGGTCGGCGCCGATGTTGCCGCCGCCTACAAGCTGACCGACAAGTCGGCCCGCTCGAACGCCCTCAACGAGGCACGCGCCAAGGCCAAGGAAGCGTTCGCCGACGCCGACGCGCAGACCCAGATGGTCGCCATCAAGACCATGAAGAAGGTGGAAGCGGACATCGTTCGCGGCGCCATCCTCAAGGACGGCACCCGCATCGACGGCCGCAAGCTGGATCAGGTCCGCCCGATCGATTCGATGGTTGGCTTCCTGCCCCGCACCCACGGTTCGGCGCTGTTCACCCGCGGTGAAACGCAGGCGATCTGCACCACCACGCTGGGCACCAAGGATAGCGAGCAGATGATCGACGGCCTCGAAGGCCTGTCGTACTCGCCGTTCATGCTGCACTATAACTTCCCGCCCTACTCGGTCGGTGAAGTGGGCCGCTTCGGCGCCCCGGGCCGTCGCGAGATCGGCCACGGCAAGCTGGCATGGCGCGCGCTGCACCCGGTGCTGCCCAAGAAGGAAGACTTCCCCTACACGATCCGCATCCTGTCGGACATCACCGAGTCCAACGGCTCGTCCTCGATGGCGACGATCTGCGGCGGCTGCCTTTCGATGATGGACGCGGGCGTTCCGCTCGAGCGTCCGGTTTCGGGCATCGCCATGGGCCTGATCCTTGAAGGCGAAGAGTTCGCCGTCCTTTCGGACATCCTGGGCGACGAGGATCACCTCGGCGACATGGACTTCAAGGTGGCCGGCACCGAGAACGGCATCACCACGATGCAGATGGACATCAAGATCGCCGGCATCACCAAGGAGATCATGGGCAAGGCGCTGGAGCAGGCGAAGGCCGGCCGTGCGCACATCCTGGGTGAAATGCAGAAGGCCCTCGGCTCGGCCCGTACCGAGCTTTCGGCCCACGCCCCGCGCATCGAGACGATCCAGATCGACAAGTCGAAGATCCGCGACGTCATCGGGACCGGCGGCAAGGTGATCCGCGAGATCGTTGCAGAGACCGGCGCCAAGGTCGACATCGACGACGAAGGCGTGATCAAGATCTCCTCTTCCGACATCAACCAGATCGAGGCTGCCAAGGCTTGGATCCAGGGCATCGTCGAGGAACCGGAAGTCGGCAAGATCTACACCGGCAAGGTCGTCAACATCGTCGACTTCGGTGCATTCGTGAACTTCATGGGTGGCAAGGACGGCCTCGTCCACGTTTCCGAAATGAAGAACGAGCGCGTCGAGAAGCCGACTGACGTCGTGTCGGAAGGCCAGGAAGTGAAGGTCAAGGTCCTCGAGATCGACAACCGCGGCAAGGTCCGTCTGTCGATGCGCGTGGTCGACCAGGAAACCGGCGAAGAGCTTGAAGACACCCGTCCGCCCAAGGCGCCGCGTGGCGACCGTGAAGGCGGTCGTGAAGGCGGTCGTGGCGGTGACCGTCGTGGTCCGCGCCGCAGTGGCGGTGGTGGTGGCGGTGGTGGCCGCGATCGCGGTCCGCGCCGTGACAAGGACGAAGGTGGTGATCCGAACCACATGCCAGCGTTCCTCAAGGAAGACTGAGCACAGCCCGTTCAGGGCAACGAATAGGGAAAGGGCCGCGTATTACGCGGCCCTTTTTCTTTGCAACGCGTATATGTTCTTTGCTCAAGGGCTTGCTATTCCGCCGTTTGATCGGAGAACTTGGCGCAGGCGGGAAACAGGGGGCGAGTGCATGAAGAAGCGATGGGTTCTGGCAGGTGGTGCGGCCCTGGCGCTGGGTGCTTTGCCGCAGATCGTCGGAGCCAGCGGCGACTTCGGGTGCTCGCCGACATGGGCGCTGGGCCTCTCGCGCTATGAATGTGCCGGATCGGCGCTGATCGGCCCGCGCAACGACACGCGCGTCAACATGGCCTGGCTGATGCGCGAGAAGGCGGCTGCGGCTGGCGGCAGCGGCGCTTCCTATCCCGACGACGATTGGGACAGCGCCGATTTCGGCCACGTTTTTGTCAGCTGGGATTCGATGCAGGCGACCTTTTGGCCCAAGCCGCGCGGCGTCGACACGATCGACTATGACGAGGACAGCTATGCTGGCACGCTTTGCCAGACCCTCGTCAGTGGCGCTGAGGCGTTCCGGGCTGCCCTGGCTTCAAGCAAAACAATTGAGCCGGCTGAACGCGCGGCGCTGTCGCAGGCCCGCGATCTTCTCGAGCCCGCCTGCAACGGCAGCGATGCAGAACCGGCATGGCCTTCGGGCGTGACCAGCCGGGCTGGAGAGGACTACCTAGACTATCTCAAAGGCGCGCAGGCATTCTATGCCGAGAACTTCGGTGGCGCGGCGGCGATCTTCGAAAAGCTGGCAGAATCTCGCGAACCGTGGGTGGCCGAGACGTCGCGCTACATGCAGGCACGCAATGCCTTGGCCGCTTCGCAGGTGCCCGCGTTCGGCGAATGGGGCTGGTATGACAACGGCAAGGTCGACAGCGACCGGGCTGCCGCGGGACGCACGGCGCTAAACGGCTATCTCAAGGCCTATCCGGAAGGGCGCTATGCAGCTTCGGCCACCGGCCTGCAAAGGCGCGCGCTCTGGCTGATGGGCGCGCAGCCGCCGCTCTCGCGCATCTACGATGGCATGCTTGCCAGGCAGCCGCGTCAGGACAAGGCGGTGCCGGGCCTGATCGAGGAGATCGAAGCCAAGCTGTTCTTCACGCGCGGCATGTCCGGAGGGCTTGATGCCCCGCTGACTTTGGCGACATGGGATTTCGCCCGCATGCGCCAGACGGAACCGATGATGTCCGAATACGTGCCGCAGCCCCTCTCGGCAGAGGAGCTGGAGGCCCAGGCACCGGTCTTCGCGGACATGCCCGAACTCTATGGGTACTTGAAGGCAAGCCAGGCCTTTCATGTCGAAAAAGACTATCGCCGCGTTCTGGAACTGCTTCCCGACGATGCGCGCCGGGGCAGCTATACGCCGCTGGCATTCAGTCGGCAGCTTCTACGCGGCCTTGCCTTGGAGCAGCTGAACGATCCCAATGCGGCCGGTTTCTGGCAGCAACTGGCAGGCGGCGCCAAGGGGCTCTACCAGCGCCCGGCCGTTGAACTGGCCCTCGCGATGAACTGGGAGCGCAGCGGCGACATCGCCAGGGTCTTCGCCAAGGAAAGCCCGATCACCGAACCGGACATCCGCGTCATGCTGCTCCAGCAGATTGCCGGCCC
Source organism: Novosphingobium indicum (assembly GCF_014645195.1). Classification (GTDB taxonomy): domain Bacteria; phylum Pseudomonadota; class Alphaproteobacteria; order Sphingomonadales; family Sphingomonadaceae; genus Novosphingobium; species Novosphingobium indicum. Next base: position 161,978 of record NZ_BMLK01000010.1, read on the forward strand.
CGATCTGCTGCGCCGGCAGGCGAGTGCAGCGGGCGCCACGCGTCTCGAGCGCGAGGCGGCCCTTTTCATCCTGCTCTACAAGGAGCTGAGCCGGGGGCGCTATGCCGATTTCGTCAAGGATCTCGCCAAGGTCGAGAGCGGCGCCCACAAGAATGGTTGGATCGGCGGCTGGCTCGGCGACGTCAATCACGAAGTTCCGCTGGGCCTCTTCACCTCCGGCGACCGGGGGCAGAGCTATCCTTGTCCTGCCCTGTCGCAGACGGCCCGCACGCTTGCGAAGCGCTCCGATGATCCGGGGGCACAGCTGTGTCTGGCAGAGTTCTACCGGCTCAACGGGTTCGACGCCTATCTGTCCGATGAGGGCAAGCGCGAGGCCGCGCAACTGGGCGGCACGCCTTCGCTGTTCCTGGGCGATGCCCGCACGCGCGCCGATCTCTACGCCGGTGTTCTGGCCAGCCCTTCGGCATCGGCCGAGCAGACAGCCTATGCCCTGTACAGGTCGGTGATGTGCTACGCACCGGCGGGCAACAACTCCTGCAATCCCACCGATGTCCCGGTCTCGCAGCGCGAAGCCTGGTTCAAGCGTCTGAAGCGCGACTATCCGAAGAGCAAATGGGCGATCAAGCTCAAGTACTACTGGTAGGGCGCCGCGCCTTTCTCGGCGCGGTACTCGCAAGTGCGATGCTGGCGGCTTGCCGGAGTAAAAACGGCGGGGCGGAGCAGACAGTCCTTGCCGAGGACTACGACGCCTTTTTCCTTTGGGCGGGCGTCAAGCCACCGGCATGGCTGAAGCGGGCGCGCACCGTCTATGCGCTGGCCGGAGAGGTGCGCCACCAGCCGGGCAGCCGGTTCGTGGGTCTGCGCGCGGTGCCGCGCGTATCGGGGACGCGGTTGTGGCTGACAGTGCGGGTGGAGCGGCTCGATTGGGACGAGGGTCTCTACCGCGCCGTGCTGCGCGAAGTGGACCGATGGGCGGCAGCGGGAAATGCGCTGGCGGGTCTACAGATAGACTTCGACGCAGCCACGCGCGGGCTCGATGGCTATGCCGAATTTCTCGCGGATCTGCGTGGCCGGCTGCCTTCGCAATGGAAGCTGTCCATCACCGGCCTCATGGACTGGAGCGCCGGCGGCGATCCGCAGGCGCTGGCGCGGCTGGCCGGGATCGTCGACGAGATCGTGGTGCAGACCTATCAGGGCCGCCATACGATCCCCGGCTACGAGACCTATCTGGCTTCGCTGCAACGGCTCGGCATGCCCTATCGCATCGCCCTGGTCGAAGGCGGGGCGTGGCGCGCGCCGGAGGGGCTGGAAAGCGATCCGAACTTCAAGGGGTATGTCGTCTTTCTGCTTTGATCGCCCGACCGAAAGGATTGGGTGAACGGACCTCTCAAAACGATACAGCGAGCCGGATGCGATTGACCGCATGGCGCGCGCGAACCATGGTTGACGCATGTTAAGGATTCTCCTCGCCGCTTCGTCGCTGGCTCTCGCCGCGGCCCCCGTTTCCGCTCAGGCCGCTCCGCAGGACTACGCCGAAGGCCAGGTGTGGCAATATGCCACGCGGGTGCAGGACACGGGCTCGCTGGTGAAGATCCAGAAGATCGAGATCGAGGATGGCCGTCCGGTCTATCACGTCAGTGTGATCGGCGTGCACTTTGCGAATTCGCAGAATGCCAGCACACTGCCGCATCTGCCGGTTTCGGCGGAGACGCTGGACGCCAGCGTGACGCACAAGGTGCGTGCGCAGGGTGCCTTTGCGAACCTGTCGGTGGAAGCGGACATTGCCGAGTGGCATCAGGTCAACGGCGGCGTTCTCAGCGTAACGCTTGCCAAGGCGCTCAATGATGTCGACGTGATGCTGACGCGGGTGGACACCGAGCCCGATCAGGTCGTCGCTTCGTAAGCAGCGTGTTCAGCCGGTAACGGCAAGGCGCGGGCCGACCAAGTCGTCGGGCGAGGTGCTACGCTTGTCGGCCGCGATGACGCAGTTCTTGCCGGCATTCTTGGCGGCATAGAGCGCGGCGTCTGCCATCGGGATGACGTCGGCTGCGTTGATCGAGGTTTCCGGTACCGTTGCAACACCGAACGATGCGCTGATCGGAGCACCATGTACTTCCGAGAGGCTTTCGATGCGCATGCGCAGCATTTCTGCCTTCGCAGCGGCATCCTCGACGCCGCAGTTCGGCAGGATCACCATCAATTCCTCGCCGCCATACCGCGCTACAACGTCGGAGGGCCGCAGGGCGCCGACGAACTGGCCGGCGACATCGCGCAGCACGGCGTCGCCCTTGGCGTGGCCGTAATTGTCGTTGAGGCGCTTGAAGTTGTCGAGATCGATCATCACCACAGACGTCGCCGCACCCGTGCGCTCGGCAAGGCTGAGATAGCGCTCGAGTGCGTCCTCCATGTACCGGCGGTTGTAGAGGCCGGTCAGCGGATCGCGCAGCGACTGGGTGCGCAGTTTCTCACGCAAGGCGATGTTGGACAGCGCCAGCGACATCGAGTCCGCAAGCGCCCGCGTGACGCGGCGAATGCCCTTGAGGTTCTGGAAGGCTTCGGCGCCGTCGTAGGCAAGCACCAGCAGGCCGAAAACCTGTCCGCGTGCCATCATGGGGACTTCGACGGTCGCGACGGAACCTATGTGGTGCATGCAGCACAGCGTGTCTGAACTGGCATCGTTGATGTGGGGCTTGCCGCGTTTCAGGGCCCAGCAGTTGCCGGGCAGCAGCGTAGCGGCCGGATCGAAGTTTTCGCTGACGTTCCAGGCTTTGGCCAGGTCGAGCCGGTCGCGCGAGTTGTTGAAGACGTAGAGAGCGCCGCCGTATTCGGGCAGCAGACGGTGGGCGGTGGCCATCAGGACGGCGCCGGCGTCGTCATGATCCTCCGCAGCTTGCAGCATGTCCGTCATGGCGAAGAGTTCTTCGATCTGACGGCTGGTGCCCTGCGCCTGATCGAAAAGTTCGAGGTGCTGCTTCATGTCGGCCGCAACCAGGCGTGTGGCTGCGAGCGCGACAAGGAGAACGAGGACGGAGCAGGTGACAGCGACGCCACCGGCGATCAGCGCACGGTGCCCGTCCAGAAAGATGGTCGAAGCGGCGGCAGCGACGTTCAGGGCCATCACGCCATGCATGGCGTGGCGCAGGCCTTTGTTCTGCCGATCGTTCGGCGCCAGAAGTCCCTCTTTTTGCACCGCATCCCATCCAGTTGTTGTGGCTGCGCAAGGTATGCGAAAAAAGTTAATGGATTATCACGAATTACGCGTTTTGCCTGATTTTTGCGAAAGGCCAGCTTTTCTGGGCCTCTAGGCAGAGTAAAGGTCAAATAAGGGCAGGGTATTTCAAAATGTTCACCCCTTAACCCGCACTTGACCGAGAAAGTTGCGTTTGCCGATTTCGAGCCCCTGATTTCTTAGAATTGCGTAGGCCATTGTGCTGTGAAAATAGAAATTGGGCAGGGAAAAGCTGAAAAGAAAGTCCTCGACAGTAAAATCCATGCGTATTGTGCCGAACTCAAAACGCATGTCCTGGCCGGCTATGGCATCCAGTTCGCCGGATTTCAGCGTTTTCAGAGCAGCAATGGATTCGTCGATTTCACTTCGCAGCGATGCGAAGTCGGAAGGAACCGGTTCGATTTCGGGATGGAAAACGCCTGCCTTCACGCCGGCAACGGCACGGGCGGAGTGATGGCCGCATTCGAACACCTGCTTCGCGAAAGGCCACATGTCCGGCGCGATGCGCGCTTCGGTCAGGGCCTCGGCGGCGAGGTCCTTTTCAGCGCAGTGTGCTTCGGCAGTGGCGATGAGCCCGGAAATGCTTTCCAGGGTTTGCAAGCAGGTGGCGACGAAGGCTGTGTCGAGCGAGATGGTCATGGCATTCTCCCAGGGTCTTTGGCCCGAGAGTAAAGCGGGTCTCGATGACGATCAATCGGAAGGCTCAGCTTTCAATACGACGTTGCGACCGGCTTCCTTGGCGCGCAGAAGCGCTCCATCAGCGGCACGAAGGGCAGCGCGTGCATCGTCATAGGCATGCACGTCCGCTACGCCGGCAGAAAGCGTGATCTGTCCGAAGGGAACATCGGTCGTACGGTTGACGAGGCGGCGCGAGGCAATTGCTTCCCTGGCTTCGTCGATGACGGCACAGGCTTCCGCCAGAAGCTTGTTGCGCAGCAGGACAACGAATTCCTCCCCGCCGTGACGGGCGACGTGGCAGGTGTCGTCGGAAATGGTCGCGAGCGACTGCGCCACAGTGCGCAGGACGCGGTCGCCGGCTTCATGGCCGTGCTTGTCGTTGATCCGCTTGAACTCGTCGATGTCGCAGAAGGCGACGCACAGCGATTCGCCGGCCTCGCGGGTTGCGGTGTATTCCAGGTCATACCGGGCTTCGAAGGCCCGGCGATTGGGAAGCCCGGTCAGGTGATCGACCTCGGCCTCGGCGCGGGCATCGGCAAGCTGCCTTTGCAGGGCGTGCGTTTCACGTTCGGACCGGGAAAGTTCGCGGGCAACTTCACGCGTGCGATCGAGCATGTCACGCGCCAGCGTGGTGATCTGCGCGACCACGTCGTCGCTACCGTCGATGGCGGCAAGATCGTCGACGTGGGCCTCGAGAGCGGTGTTGTAATCGCTGGTGGCAGTCTTCGCCGCGCAGGCGGTGATGGCGAAGGCGTCGATCGTTGCTTCCAGCCGGGCGATGAGCGAATGCAACCGCGCAGTGGCACTGTCCTGGACGCCCGAGCAGCGCACGTTCTCGAGCCACGCCACCGTAATCGGGTCACCTTCCGCCAGGCGCGTAGCGGTGAACTCGGCCAGCGCGGGATTGGCTCCGGTGATGATATCGTGGGCGGCTTCCAGCGTGAACGGGGTGACCGGCAGATCGTTCTCGACAATGAACTGCGAGATCTCGGCAAGCATTTCCAGGCGTTCGCGCCCGTCGAACGCATGCGTGTCTCGGGGCATGTCTGACGGGCGGTCAGTTACACCCTCCGACGGCACATCTGCCGGTAGAGCCGCGCCAAGTGCTTCGCGCCGGTCTCCGCCCAAGCCGAGCCATCGCATCCAGCCCCCCCGGGCCATGCTGGGATCATGTGCCGTCATATTACGGTTAACGACCATTTCTCGCTACGTTTAAGTTCACTAGTGCAAATATTTACACTGCGCACAGCATGACCGGGAAACGTTACTTTTTACTTGGCGTGAGTATGGGCAGTTTGTTGCGGAAGATCGTAAACGCTTGCTTCGCTTCCGCCGCGAATCACGGAGCCGCGGGGGGCTCGCCGTCCGTGTCGATCTGTTCTTCAAGCGGCTGTGGAGGTTCGGCGACGCGACGCGCGCTGATGATCTTGACTTCGTCTTCGAAGATATCGCCCTTCATCACGCCTTCGCCTTTGGTGGCAGAGCGCGGCTGGTTCCAGATCGCCTCGACGACGTCCATACCGCCTGCGACGTGCCCGAAGGCGGCAAATCCTGCGCCGGGATCTTCCCCGGTGTTACCCTCCGATGCATCAAGCGCCGGCATGTCGGACAGCATGATCATGAAATCCGCTGTCGCCGTACCTGGTGCAAAGCGGGCCATGGATATCGTTCCGGCCTTGTGCAGGATGCTAGTCTGGTTCGTGCTCTCGTGCGCCACGGGATCGAACAGCTTGGCGCCATCGCGAACACCGCCCTGCAGCAGACCTGCCGGCTCGTCGCTGTAGCCCAGATGCATGGCGCGATAGAAAACTGCCCCGTCCATCCGCTTGCTGTCGACGTATTTGAGGAAGTTGGCCGTGGTCATCGGGGCATGCGTCTTGTCAAGATCGAGTGTAATCACGCCCAAGGCGGTCTTGAGCGCAACATAGACGTGCTCGACAGGTTCTGGCGCCGGGGCAGGCGCGGCAGCTGCCTTGACTGCCGGGGCCGCGCTTGCGGGCGCGTCCTGGGCAATGGCTAGCCCGGCACCGCATGCGAGCGACAGCGATGCGACGCATGCTGCAAGCAAGGATGCCGGACGAGCGCGCATGATCGGATCAGCGAACGCGGGGGCCGCCGAACGGCAGCGGCGGAGGAGGACGGCGCGCGCCGCGCGGAAGCTGTGCCTGATAGGCCCGTCCGCAATGCTCGACGCAGTAGGGGAAGCCAGGGTTCACCTTCTCACCGCAAAAGTGGAAATCCGGTTCGCCCGGGTGTCCCATCGGCCAACGGCAGACCCGGTCGTTGAGGTCGAGCAGGCTCGTCTTGTCGGCGATTTCAGGGCTGGGCTTTGCCGGCACGAGGCGGCGCGGCGGTGCCGGTGGGATCGGGGCCTGCTGGTCGCCCGGACCTTGGCGAAGAAAACCGCCGGGGCCGACCGAAACGATACGCGGCTTGTCGCTTGCCGGCTTGGGATCGTCGGCGGCAGCCGGGGCCGCAGGCGCGGCAGCACGAGCGGGTGCCGGGGCAGGCGCCGGTGCGGCGGGACGGGCAGGAGCCGGTGCCGGGGCAGGCGCCGCCTCGGCAGCCTTTGCTGCCGGTGGTTCGGCCGGAGCGGTCTTTGCCTTCTTGGGCGCCGCGGCGCGCGCGGGCTTCTCATTCGCCTTGACCGGGGAGGGGCGGGCCTTGAGGCCAAGGCGGTGCGCCTTGCCGATCACGGCATTGCGGCTCACACCGCCGAGTTCCTCGGCGATCTGGCTGGCCGTAGCCCCGCCTTCCCACATCTTGGTCAGCTTCTCGATCCGCTCGTCCGTCCAGCTCATTCCAATTCCGTTTCCGTGCATGGGAGCAATTCGCAGAATCACCCCGAAATTCTTACCACCCGCTTGCCTTGCAGGGCTGCAGCCGATAGTCGCCGGTCCATGGCCGATCAATCGAATTCGACCGAACTGCTGGGGTCCACCGCGCAATCGCAGCCCCGCCGGTTTCCGGCAAAGGGAGAGCCCCTGATCCACCAGATCAACTGGGTGGGGCTCAAGACCCTTTATATGAAGGAGGTGCGCCGGTTCTTCAAGGTGCAGACCCAGACGATCTGGGCGCCCGCGATAACCACGCTGCTGTTCCTCGTCATCTTCACGCTCGCGCTCGGTCGCGGCGGCAAGGAAGTGCTGGGCGTGAACTTTGCGACGTTCGTGGCGCCGGGCCTGATCGTCATGGGCATGATGCAGAATGCCTTCGCCAATGCCAGCTTCTCGTTTCTCTCGGGCAAGATCCAGGGGACCATCATCGATTTCCTGATGCCCCCTCTCAGCGAAGGCGAATTGATGCTGGCGATGGTGGCAGCAGCGGTCACGCGCGCCGTGCTGGTAGGGCTGGTGCTGTCGGGCGCCATGCTGCTGTGGCCCAGTGTCGACCTGTCGGTCGCGCATCCGTGGGCCATCGTGTGGTTCGGCCTGATGGGAGCGATCTTCTTGGCGCTGCTGGGCTTTTTGTCCTCGATCTGGGCTGAGAAGTTCGATCACAACGCGGCGATCACCAATTTCGTAATCGCGCCGCTCTCGCTGTTGTCGGGCACGTTCTACGTGATCGACAACCTCGCTCCGGGATTCCAGGCGATCAGCCGGGTGAACCCGTTCTTCTACGTGATTTCGGGGTTCCGCTTCGGCTTCTTGGGTGCCAGCGACATCGGTGACACCAACATGGCCGTGCTGCACAGCGCGCTCGGTATCGGGCTGCTCAACGTGGTGCTGGCCCTGATCGTCTATTTCGTGCTGCGTTCGGGGTGGAAGCTCAAGGGCTGAGCTATGACAATGGCCGCGCAGCCTAGGGTTGCGCGCGGTCAGTCACGCAACAGGAAGCATGAAGGCCTGAACCGGCCCCGGTGTGCCGATCAGTGGGCCAGTCCGCGGCGCAGCTGATAGCGACCGTTGCGGAAATCCTCGAAGATCTGAGTGAGTGAGGGGTGGTCCACCGGGCCGCCATCGGGGTCGCCCGTCAGGTTCTGCTGGCTCACGTAGGCAACGTAGCTCGAATCCTCGTTCTCGGCGAGGAGATGGTAATAAGGCTGTTCGCGTCCCGGGCGCACGTCAACCGGGATCGACTGGTACCATTCCTCGCTGTTGGCGAAGACGGGATCGATGTCGAATATGACGCCACGAAAGTCGTGGTGCTTGTGCCGCACAACGTCGCCGATGGCGAAGCGGGCACGGGTCTGGCGGGGTGCGTCGATGACGCGGCCAGCCTGGGGGGAGAAGAACGAGGCCCTGTTCATAGCCTCAATATAGGCCTGTGCGGATGCGAAACAAGCGAAGGGCCGATGCGATCCCCGCTTTTTGCAAACTCGGGGCTTGGCAAGCGCGATCATCTGGGCTACCGGCGCGCTTCTTCCGACCTGCGGCGTCCGCGCCGCATCGCGATCTCTAGCGGAGAGGTGGCAGAGAGGTCGAATGCGCCGCACTCGAAATGCGGTGTACGGGCAACCGTACCGTGGGTTCGAATCCCACCCTCTCCGCCAGCCACGCTTTTTCAAGCAGGCTCACAACGTCTCAAGACGTCCAGAAAATCATTTAATTTCTGTAGGTTGCAGGATTTCGGCGTCTCAGGTAATCTCGAGCCGGATCCTTTGAGCGCGCCGCAAAAGAGGGTCCCAAAGAGGGTCCCGATCCGGGGCCGACATACCACAGCAACCTTTGACCCATGGCGGGAAGGGGTCTTGAACAGGAGTTCAAGATCGTGACCAGTCATGCCCTGAATCGCCTCACCGCCACTCGAGTTGCCGGTATCAAGGAGCCAGGCCGCTACGCCGACGGTGGTGGCCTGTTTCTGTTTGTCGATGCCACTCGCCGCCGCTGGCTGTTCCGTTACACTTGGCGCGGTGCCAAGAAGGAGCTGGGCCTCGGTAGTGCCCGGTCCTTGTCCCTGGCCAAGGCGCGGGAAAAGGCAGCCGAATATCGCGCCATGATCAGCGAGGGCAAAAATCCCAAGGCTGAGCGAGCAAAGGCAAATCGGTACGTCACCTTTGGCGAATATGCGGACAGCTTCGTGGAAACGATGTCGCCTTCTTGGAAAAACGCGAAGCACATCGACCAATGGAAAATGACGCTGACCGTCTATGCCGCGCCGATCCGGTCGCTGCTGTTGCACGAAATTGAGACCGATGACGTACTCAAAGTACTGCGGCCACATTGGAGTCGGGTTCCCGAGACTGCCGACCGGCTCAGAGGACGCATCGAGAACGTACTTGATGCTGCCAAGGCAAACGGTCTGCGTGAAGGCGAAAATCCGGCGCGTTGGCGAGGTCATCTGGACCAAATCTTGCCTCGACGGCGGAAATCTTCGCGCGGCCATCATGCCGCCTTGCCATTCAATCGTATCAAGCGGTTCATGACCAAACTTCATGAACGTCCAGCTGTCGCAGCACGGGCTCTCGAATTTCTGATTCTGACTGCTGCCCGAACGGCTGAGGTGCTCCACGCGGATTGGGATGAGATCGATCTTCGCCAGCGGATCTGGATCGTTCCAGCCGAGCGAATGAAGGCCGAGCGGGAGCATCGGGTGCCATTGTGCGAGGCGGCGCTTGAAATTCTCAAGGCCACGCCTGCCAAGTCGCGATCCGGTTTGATCTTCAAGAATTCAGCGAAGGGCAACGCGCTCAGTATCATGGCGATGCCAATGCTGCTGCGCCGGATGGGCATCGAAGAAACCGTACACGGCTTTCGCTCTACCTTTCGGGACTGGGCATCCGAAACCACCAACTTTCCGAATGAAGTATGCGAGATGGCGTTGGCGCACACCATTCCGGGCAAAGCCGAGGCTGCTTATCGAAGGGGAGACCTCTTCACAGGCTGCTGAAAAAGGAGCTTGCCTTGAGGTGACATTGCTGATTCCAGGATGGCGTAGAGTTGT